>NZ_CP115175.1:0-1440664 GCF_027912415.1 Homoserinibacter sp. YIM 151385
GCAGTCGCACTCGGCGCCGCTCAACGAGTGGCTCATGGAGCAGCTCATCATGGTGGATGCGGCGAAGCGGGCGAGCGCGAAGCGCATCACCGCGGTCGTGCCCTTCTACCCGTACTCCCGCCAGGACAAGAAGGGCCGCGGCCGCGAGCCGATCTCGGCCCGCCTCGTCGCCGACCTCTTCAAGGCGGCCGGCGCCGACCGCATCATGAGCGTCGACCTCCACGCGGCCCAGATCCAGGGCTTCTTCGACGGCCCCGTCGACCACCTCTTCGCGATGCCGGTGCTGCTCGAGCACTTCCAGGCGAAGCTCGACCCCTCGACGCTGACGGTCGTCAGCCCCGACATGGGCCGAGTGCGCGTCGCCGACATCTGGAGCGACAAGCTCGGCGCCCCGCTCGCGATCATCCACAAGCGCCGCGACCCGCTCGTGCCGAACCAGGTCAGCGTCCACGAGATCGTCGGCGACGTCTCGGGCCGCACCTGCTTGCTCGTCGACGACCTCATCGACACGGGCCGCACGATCGTGAAGGCCGCCGAGGCGCTGAAGGCCGCCGGGGCGACCGGCGTCGTCGTGGCCGCGACGCACGCGGTCTTCTCCGACCCCGCGACGCAGCTCCTGCAGTCGGAGTTCATCGACTCGGTCGTCGTGACCGACACGCTCCCGATCCCGGCGGAGAAGCGCTGGGACCGGCTCGAGGTCCTGCCGATCGCGCCGCTGCTCGCCCGCGCGATCCACGAGGTCTTCGACGACGGCTCGGTCACCTCGATGTTCGACGGCGCGGCCTGACGCGCGCTGTCCTCCGGCGCGCGTGACGCGATCTTCTCCTTCGCTCGTACGCAGCCTCGTCGGGTGAGCTCTGCGGCGACACGCCGGATCGCGCAGCCCGACACGGGGCGAGCGCTTCGCTGCTCGCGGCGCGGCTTGAGTCGCGTTCGGGCCGTCGCCCGAAGTCCCCGGAGGTCGTTCCGGTGATGATCGCGGTCTTGTTCATGGCTGCACCTCCTTGTCTGGCGACCGACGCGAGGGGACTCGACGGTCGACGAGGAATGCCAGGGAGCCGAGCACGAAGAACAGCACGATCACGCCGAGGCCGTTGAGGTACGCCCGACCACCCAGGGTGTCGACGTCCGCGAGGGCGTAGGGGTACCAGTGCACGAACACCCCGCGTGTGAAGATCGCCGCCAGGTAGAGAGCTGGCCAGATGAGGGACAGCGCCACATCACGGAATGACCATTGACGTCTGCGGTCGAGCAGCAGCCAGGTCAGTAACGCCAGGAGGGGGTTGACGACGTGGTAGAGCAGGGTCAACACGAGCGGCGCACCCGTGAGCGTGAGATGTGGTGCGAACAGGATCTGGAATGCCAAACCGATGGCGACGATGCTCACCAACGCGTCGAGTCGGATCACGCGCCATACGCGCCCCGCTCGCTCGGGACGGATCGCGAGGAGCGTCGCCACGATCCCCGCGAGCAGGTTCGACAGCGTCGTCAAGAAGCTGAACATCTCGACCAGTCGCGTGCCGAAGGGGACGAATTCCGTCGGGGCGGTGAACAGTGCGTCGATGCGGTTCGTCGCGAGGAGAACGATCTCCAGGATCATCGCCGTCGCGACCCCGGCGGCCACGAGCAGGTTGGCGGTCTGGAACGCCTTGTTCATGGCGCTGTTCCTGCTCCGGTCGC
The DNA here is from genome assembly GCF_027912415.1 of Homoserinibacter sp. YIM 151385. Taxonomy (NCBI): domain Bacteria; kingdom Bacillati; phylum Actinomycetota; class Actinomycetes; order Micrococcales; family Microbacteriaceae; genus Homoserinibacter; species Homoserinibacter sp. YIM 151385. Next base: position 1,681 of record NZ_CP115175.1, read on the forward strand.
CGCGACGGACTCCGCCAGATCCTTCGACGCCTCCAGCTCGTGCATACGACGCGTGTACGCAGCGTGGACATCGCGATAGGTGTCGACACCGAGCGGCAGTCGGAGCGGCGTACGGCCCGAGTCGACAAGATCGATCATCGCCGAGACGATCTTGGCCGCGTCGTTCGGTCCGGCGAGTTCTCCGGCGGCCATCAGCGCTCGCCCCGCGCCGAACTGCCCCTGGCTGTACGCAGGCGTCGCCTGCGTCATGTCTTTGGCGGCAGAGAACCCCGTCGGGGTCATGCCCGGCTCCACGATCGTGACGGCGATGCCGAAGGGGGCGACCTCCGCCGCGAGTGCTTCGCAGAACCCTTCGATGCCCCACTTCGCGGCGTGATAGATCCCGAAGCCGGGGTAGGCCGTCTGGCCTCCCGCGGACGAGACCTGCATGATGCGGCCCCCGCCCTGCGCCCGCAGGCGAGGAAGGGCTGCCCGCGCGACGTCGATCGACGCGGTGAGGTTGGTCGCGATCACCTGCGCGATCTGATCACGGCTCGCCTCTTCGATCGCCCCGAACAGCCCGTAGCCGGCGTTGTTGACGACCACGTCGATCCTGCCGAAGTCGGCGAATGCCTGATCGACGACGCTGTCGACGCGGGCGCCGTCGGTGACGTCGAGCGCGTACACCCTCAGTCGATCGCCCGCGGTCTCGCGCAACTCATCCATGCTCTCGAGGCGACGCACCGCAGCGGCAACCCGATCGCCGCGCGCGAGCAGCCGCTCCGTGAGTCCACGTCCGAATCCGGACGATGTGCCGGTGATGAACCATGTCTGCATGGCAGTCTCCTTCGTTTCATCTCGAACGGTAGGAGTTGAAGTCGACTTCAAGTCAAGCGGTACGGTGAGGGTGTGAGCACCACCACGAAGACGACGTACACCATCGGTGAAGCCAGTGAACGCACCGGGCTCCCGACGCACACCCTCCGCTTCTACGAGCGAGAGGGGCTCTTCCTCGGTCCGATCGACCGCGACTCAGGAGGACGTCGCCGATTCACCGACGCGCAGATCGAGTGGTTGACAATCGGCGCGAAACTGCGTTCCGCAGGAATGCCGCTGCCCGAGATCCGGCGGTACGCCGAAGCGGGACGAGATGCGCGGGATGCTGCCGCCATTCAACTCCGACTGCTCCAAAACCACGCGCAGCGGGTGCGCGCGCAGCTGCGCGAACTCGAGTCGGTGCTCGCGATCGTCGAAGGGAAGATCGCGAACATCACCCGACCGCCGGCGTGACGACCCGGTCACGACCCGACTGCCCCCGCTCGACGAGCGAGAGCCGCAGAGCAGCACGCCGCCGAGGCGAAGCTCTGATGCCACCGGTCAGGGCGAGGTGCGGTCCGACAGCCGTGGCACCGCAGCGGAAGGCGCGGACGATCGGCCGTGCCGGCTCGCCAGGTCTCCATCTATCCCGGATCGCGTCCTGCGGCTCCAGTGTCAACGCCGAGCCCACGTGCCGCCTCGCCGATCATGCGCATCATCCCGGGTGTGGTGCGTTGATCGGCTGAGACCGCCCTCCGCACGAGACCGTGAGGCAGTGCCGCACCCGCTCAGACGTCGACGCCGCCGGCCGGCCGCACCTGGATCTCGGGGATGAGCCCGAGCCAGCGCACGAGCGTCTCATCGTCGCCGAAGCCGACCGCGTAGCAGTACCAGCCGGGGCCGTCCGGCTGGAACAGCTCGAACCGCACGTCCGGGGCGCGATCCGGCGCCTCCTGCGCGACCACGATCCGGCAGGCCGCATTGGCGGTCGAGATGTTCGTCGAGATGCTGCTGGAGACCATCGGCAGGATGAGCCCCGCGATCGCGAGCACCACGACGACGCGCATGATGTGGATGACGGCGGGATGCCGGAGCGGGCGCCCGTCGCCGGGCTCGTAGCCGGCGAGCTCCGGGTGCTCGCCCTCGCCGCTCGTCATGGCATCCAGTCTCGCACCCGGCGGCGCGCTCGGCCGGACGGCGTCGATCGGCCGCCGTGCGGCCGACCGGCCGCGGGCCTCAGCGCGTCGCGCGCCCCAGCTCGTCGCCCCCGACGAGCTCCCACGCGGCGGCCGAGAGGCGCTCGACCAGGCGCCAGTCGCCCTCGCGCAGCGCATCCCTCGGCACCATCCAGCTGCCGCTGATGGCGGCGATCGCGGGGTGGGCGAGGTACTCGACGGCGTTCTCGGGCGAGACGCCGCCGCTCGGCATGAAGAGCAGCTCGGGGAAGGGCGCCGCGAGGGCGCGCACCGTGTCGAGCCCGCCCAGGCGGTCGGCGGGAAACAGCTTCACGGCCTGCAGTCCGAGCCGCAGCGCCTGCTGCACCTCGGTCGCGGTGGCGACGCCCGGCAGCGGCAGCAGGCCGCGCTCGCGTGTTCGCTCGACGACCTCGCGGTCGAGGCCGGGGCTCACGACGAAGCGGGCGCCCGCATCCGCGACCCGGTCGACGTCCTCCGGGGTGAGGACCGTGCCGGCGCCGAGGAGGAGGCCCTCCCGCCCGGCGAGCGCCGCGATCGCCCCGACCCCGGCCGGGGTGCGGAGGGTGATCTCGGCCGCCCGGAGGCCGCCCGCCGTGAGGGCGTCGCCCAGGGCGGGTGCCGCATCCGCCTCGTCGAGGACGACGACGGGGACGAGGCGCGCCGCGACGAGCTCGGCGAGCAGCCCCGCCTCGCGTCGCGCGAGCGCCTCGTCGAGGGCCATCAGTGGGTGTCGACCGCGCTGATCTCGCTGCGGTCGCCCGACCACAGCGTGTGGAAGGTGCCGTCCCGGTCGACGCGCTTGTAGGTGTGCGCGCCGAAGAAGTCGCGCTGACCCTGCACGAGCGCGGCCGGCAGGCGGTCGGCGCGGAGCCCGTCGTAGTACGACAGCGAGGAGGAGAACGCGGGGGCGGGGATGCCGGAGGCGGCGGCCCCGGCGACCACGCGGCGCCAGGCCTCCTGGCCCTCGACGAGCACCTCGCGGAAGAACGGCGCCGTGAGCAGCGCGACGAGCTCCGGGTTCTCGGCGTAGGCGTCCGTGATGCGGTTGAGGAAGCGGGCGCGGATGATGCAGCCGCCGCGCCAGATCTTCGCGATCTCGCCCTTCTGGATGTCCCAGCCGTACTCCTCGGCGCCCGCGATGATCTCGTCGAAGCCCTGCGAGTAGGCGATGATCTTCGAGGCGTAGAGCGCGAGGCGGACGTCCTCGACGAAGGCGTCGGCATCCTGCACCTGCCACGCGGCCGAGGGGCCGGGGAGGTCGGCGGCGGCGGCGCGCTGCGCGGGCTTCGAGGAGAGCGAGCGGGCGAAGACGGCCTCCGCGATGCCGGAGACGGGGATGCCGAGATCCAGCGCCGACTTCACCGTCCAGGCGCCGGTGCCCTTCGCGCCGGCCTGGTCGAGGATGACGTCGACGAGCGGCTGCCCGGTCTCGGCGTCGACCTGGCGGAGCACCTCGGCGGTGATCTCGATGAGGTACGACTCGAGCTCGCCGCGGTTCCACTCGGCGAAGATGTCGGCGATCTCGGCCGGGCTCTTGCCTGTGCCGCGGCGGATGAGGTCGTAGGCCTCGGCGATGAGCTGCATGTCGGCGTACTCGATGCCGTTGTGGATCATCTTGACGAAGTGGCCGGCGCCGTCGTGGCCGACGTGGGTCACGCAGGGCTCGCCCTCCGCGACCGCGGCGATCGACGTGAGGATCGGGCCGAGGGTCACCCACGACTCGTCCGAGCCGCCGGGCATGATCGAGGGGCCCGTGAGGGCCCCCTCCTCGCCGCCGGAGATGCCGGCGCCGACGAAGTTGATGCCGGTCTCGCGGACCGCCTTCTCGCGGCGGATGGTGTCGGTGAAGAGCGCGTTGCCGCCGTCGACGATGATGTCGCCCGGCTCGAAGACCTTCACCAGCTCGTCGATGACGGCGTCGGTCGGGCCGCCGGCCTTGACCATGATGATCGCGGTGCGGGGCGTCTGGAGGGCGGCCGCGAACTCCTCGTAGCCGCGGGTCGCGACGAACTCCGCCTCGGGGTGCTCGGCGACGAGCGCGTCGGTCTTCTCGTGCGAGCGGTTGAGGATCGCCACCGTGTTGCCCTCGCGGCTGGCGAGGTTGCGGGCGAGGTTGGAGCCCATCACCGCCAGTCCGACCACTCCGATGTTCGCCACAGCAGTGCTCTCGGCCACTTCGCGCCACGTCCTTCTTCAGTCTGGGGGTGTTCCGGCGCCACGGCGCCGAGTCCAGGCTAGTGCGTTCCGCGGCCTCGGGTCCGCCCCCGGTAGCGTGGGGTCATGCCGCACTCCGAGCCGATCGTCGTCATGGGCGTCGCCGGGTCCGGCAAGTCGGCGGTGGGCGCCGCGCTGGCCGAGCGCCTGGGTCTCGCGTTCCTGGATGCCGACTCACTGCATCCGGCCGCGAACGTCGCGAAGATGGCCGCCGGCACGCCGCTCGACGACGAGGACCGCGCGCCCTGGCTGGATGCGGTCGCCGCGCGGCTCGGCGGCGAGCCGATCGTGGTCGCCTGCTCGGCGCTGCGTCGCGCCTACCGGGACCGGCTGCGCGCCGGGGCGCCGGGGGTCCGCTTCGTGCTGCTCGACGGCCCGCCCGAGCTCCTCGCGGAGCGCATCGGCGCGCGACGCGCTCACTTCATGCCGGCGGCGCTCCTCGCCTCCCAGCTCGCGACCCTCGAGCGGCCGTCGCCCGAGGAGCGGGCGGTCGTGGTCGACGTCTCCCCGCCCGTCGCGGAGGTCGCGGAGGCGGCGGCCCGCCGCCTCGCCGAGCCGCTCGCGGCGTCGCAATAGGCTCGGACGCGGAACCCCCGATCACCGCAAGGAGCCCCCGCATGTCGTCGCCCGTCATCGTCACCGCCGTCTTCCACCCCGCCCCCGGCGCGAAGGAGCGGCTGATCGAGGCGATGGGGCCGGGCATCGCCGCCGTGCACGCGGAGCCGGGCTGCGAGCTCTACGCCATCCACGACGCCGAGGACGGCACGATCACGATGATCGAGCGCTGGACGAGCGCCGAGGACCTCGCCGCGCACGCCGCGGGGGAGGCGATCGCGCTGCTGAACCGCGACATCGACGGCCTCCTCGCCTCGCCCGTCGTCGTCACCCGCATGAGCGCGCTGCCCGCCGGGGATGCCGCGAAGGGCGTGCTCTGATGGCGGCGCGGCTCCGGGTCGTCATCGCGACGCCGCTCGAGGAGGAGCTCGTCGCGCTCATCGCCGAGCGCGAGCCGCGCCTCGAGATCGCGCACCGCCCGGAGCTCATGGCGCCGGCCTCCGCCGACTGGATGGTGCGGCCCGAGCGCGACGACGCGCAGCAGGCCGAGTACGAGGCCTACCTCGACGGCGGGGAGGCCCTCTTCGGCGTGCCCGACCAGTCCGGGAGGGCGCTCGCCGCGGCGATCGGCCGCAACCCGGCGCTGCGCTGGGTGCACACCATCCCGGCGGGCGGCGGGGCGCAGGTGCGCGCCGCGCGGCTCGACGAGGCGGCGCTCGAGCGCGTCGCCTTCACGACCTCGGCCGGCGTGCACGCGCAGCCGCTCTCGGAGTTCGCGCTGCTCGGGGTCCTCGCGGGCTTCAAGCACCTGCCGCGCCTGCGCGAGGCGCAGGGCCGGCGCGAGTGGGCGCACCGCGAGCCCATGGTCTCGCTCACCGAGTCGCGGGTCGCGGTCGTCGGCCTCGGCGGCATCGGCCGGCGCACGGCATCCCTCCTCTCCGGCCTCGGGGTCGAGGTGATCGGCGTGCACCGCCGCGAGGTGGAGGCGGATGTCGCGCGCATCGAGCCGGTCGAGCGGCTGGGCGAGGTGCTCGCCGGGTGCGACGCGGTGGTCCTCGCGCTCCCCGCGACGGATGCGACGAGGCACATGCTGAACCGCGAGGTGCTCGCGAAGGCCAAGCCGGGCATCGCGGTCGTCAACGTCGGCCGCGGCACGACGATCGACGAGGCGGCGCTCGTGGAGGCCATCGAGCGCGGGCAGGTCGGCTCGGCGACGCTGGATGTCACCGAGGTGGAGCCGCTGCCCGCGGAGAGCCCGCTCTGGGGTCTCGAGCAGGTCGTGATCGCGCCCCACACGGCGGCGATCAGCCCGCACGAGCCGCGCCGCATCGCCGAGCTCTTCGCCGACAACGCGAGCCGCCTGCTCGACGGCCGCCCCCTCCGCAACCTGGTCGACACGGTCGAGTTCTACTGACCTCCTCCTCTGCGAGAGACATGTCTGCGGCGGCGCAGACGCGGTCGCATCGGCGTCCGCCGCGCAGGAGACATGTCTCTCGGGCACGCACTCGTGCCCCCGGGATGGGGGACCCCCGCCGGTAGGATCGACCCGTGACGACATTCGGCCGCATCCTCGCCGCGATCCTCGCGATCGTGCTGTCCGTCGCGGGCCATGCCGTGCTATGGAGCTCCGGCAGTGCCGCCTCCGCGATCCTCGCCCGCTTCGGGACGACGCATCCCGACGCCGTCCTCCCGGTGCTCGGCATCGTCCTCGGCGCGCTGCTCGTCGGGCTCGCGGTCCTCACCGCCGTCGTCTCGAGCTCGGGGCTCCTCGTGCTCGGCGCCGTGCACGTCGTCGTCGGCGCGCTCATGCTCGCGCCGCCCATCGCCATCGGGCTGGAGCGGGCGGTCATCGAGGCGCTCCTGCCGCTCAGCCGCGACCTCGGCTTCGGCGTCGCCTTCGCCCTGCCGACCGGCATCTTCCTCGCGACCGGCGTCGTGTTCCTCATCACCGGATGGGCGGCGCGCGCCCGCCGGCGGGGCACGGGCGCGACCTCCGCCTCCGGGCGGCTCCTCGCGATCCTCGTCGTCCCGATCGGGCTCGCCGGCATCACGCTGCTGCTCTCGGGCGGCGGCGAGCTGTACCGGCAGCTCGTGGAGTCGCTGAGCTCCGCTTTCGACCCCGTGGCCATCCTCACCGTGCTCGCCGGCCTCGGCGCGCTCGCGCTCGTCGCCGCATCCACCCGCCTCAGCGCGCTCGGCGCGAGCATCGTCGGCCTCGTCGCCGTCGCCGCCTCCATCGCCACCCTCGCGATGCCGGGATCGGTCTACCGCGCGGGCATCGACCTGGCCGTGCCGCCAGTGCTCCTGCAGTCCTTCGCGACGCTCGCCGTCGCGGGTCAGCTGCTGCTCCTCGGCGTGGTCATCGCCGCCTCCGCCGCCGCGAGCAAGTCGGCCGAGGTGCGCGCCGCCCGCCGCCGGGCGCGCGAGGAGGAGCGCGAGGAGACGCCGCCCATCGAGCCCGTCGAGATCGTCCACGAGGAGCCGCGGCCCGCGAGCCCCGCGCGCACCGAGCCGCTCACGGGCCCCGTCCCGCACGCCGACGAGCCCCGGTCCGGCGTGTAGACTCCTGGACCGTACCTCGGCGAGGGATCCACGGCGCAACCGCGCCGGAGGTTCCGTGATCGACGCGGTGAGCGAAGTCCCACCAGAAGCACCCGCTTCCCGTGCCATTCCTCACGCTGTCCGGCGTTCGAGTAGATCAATCGCACAATCGATGGGGCCGACGCCCCGCAAGGAGAGCAGCCATGGCTGACGAGAACACCCTCAAGGCGGAACTGCGCACCGAGTTCGGCAAGGGCGCCGCCCGCCGCATCCGCGCCGACAACAAGATCCCCGCCGTCATCTACGGCCACGGCACCGAGCCGCAGCACGTGACCCTCCCGGGCCACGAGGTCATGCTCATCATCCGCAAGGCGAACGCGGTCCTCGACCTCGACATCGCCGGCAAGAGCCAGCTCGCGCTCGTCAAGGACGTCCAGAAGGACCCGGTGCGCCAGATCATCGAGCACCTCGACCTCATCGTCGTCCGCAAGGGCGAGAAGGTCACCGTCGACGTCCCCGTGCACGTCACGGGCGAGCCCGCCGGCGACGCGATCTACACCGTCGACACCGCGACCATCACGGTCGAGGCCGAGGCCACCCACATCCCCGAGTCGTTCAGCGTCTCGGTCGAGGGCCTCGAGGAGGGCACGCAGATCCTCGCCTCCGAGGTCGAGCTCCCCAAGGGCACGACGCTCATCGCCGACCCGGAGACCCTCATCGTCAACGTCACGGCCCCGCAGGCCGTCGACCTCGGCGAGTCGGAGGAGACCGAGGGCGAGGAGGCCGAGGGCGACGTCGTCGAGAGCGACGAGTCCGCCGAGGACGCCCCCGCCTCGGACGAGGGCGACAACTAAGCCCACGGCATGGCCGACGACACGTGGCTCGTGGTCGGGCTCGGGAATCCCGGGCCCGGCTACGCCGCGCATCGTCACAACGTGGGCCAGATGGCCCTCGACCGCATCGCCGCGCACCTGGGCGCCGGGTTCAAGACCCACAAGGCGGGCGCGCTCGTCGCCGAGGGGCGGCCGGTGCCCGGAGGTCCGAAGCTCGTGCTGGCGAAGCCCGGCAGCTTCATGAACCTCTCCGGCGGACCGGTCGCCCAGCTCGCGCGCTTCTACTCGCTCGACGCGTCGCGCCTCGTCGTGCTGCACGACGAGCTCGACCTGCCCTTCGACACCGTGCGGCTCAAGCAGGGCGGCGGGCACGGCGGGCACAACGGCCTCCGCGACATCATCGCGAGGATGGGCTCGAACGACTTCGCGCGCGTGCGGATCGGCATCGGACGGCCCCCGGGGCGACAGGATCCGGCCGATTTCGTGTTGAAGCCCTTCTCTGGCGCCGAGCGCGAGAGCCTGCCCGTGCTCCTCGAGGATGCGGCCGACGCGACCGAGCAGCTCGCCGCCCAGGGCATCGTCGCCGCGCAGCAGCGCTGGCACGCCCCGCGCTGAGCGCTAGGGGGCGAGCGGGCGCCAGGTGGCGCCGGAGACGAGCAGCGCGGCGCGCTCGCGCGAGGCCTCGATGCCGACCGCGTTCGCGCCGTCGACCTCCCGCGCCCAGGCCGTGGCCGCCTCCTCGCTCCGCCCGTGGCGGGTGTGGCGGTCGACGAGGCGCCGCTCGCGCTCCTCGCCGTCGGTGACCGCGTACCAGGCCTCGTCGAGGCGATCGAGGATGCCGTCCCACGGCTCGGCGTCGACGAGCAGGTAGTTGCCCTCGACCACGACGATGCGGGCCGCGGGCGCGATCGCGATCTCGCCTGCGACGCCCTCGTCGACGCGCCGGTGGAAGCTCGGCGCGTACACGGTGTGCCCCGTCTCGGCGCGCACCCGGTCGAGGAGGGCGCGGAAGCCCCAGCCGTCGAAGGTCTCGATCGCGCCCTTCCGGTCGCGGAGGCCGAGGCGGTCGAGCGTCGAGTTCGCGAGATGGTAGCCGTCCATGGGCAGGTGCACGGCGGCGCCGCCCGTCCGGCGGTTCAGCTCCTCGACGAGCGCGAGCGCGAGCGTCGTCTTGCCGGCGCCGGGGCTGCCCGCGATCCCGAGGAGCACGCGGCCGCCGGGCTCGCGCGGTGCGAGCGCGAGCACCCGCTCGGCGAGCTCGCCGAGCGCCGCCGGGTGCGCGGATGGGTGGTCAGTCGACATCGAGACGCTCCAGACGGGTCGAGAGGAAGGCGTGCGCGTGGGCGGCGAGCTCGGGGCCGTCGCTCCAGAGGTCGCGCCAGATCGCGAGGTCGTTCGAGAGGGTCGGCGAGACGACCGCCGAGGAGAACGACTCGAACGTGATCGGGCCGGTGTACGAGATGTCGGCGAGGGCGCGGAAGAAGGCCGCGAAGTCGAGGTGCCCGGAGCCGAGGAACCCGCGGTGGCTCTCGCCGACGTGGACGTAGCCGAGTCGGTCGCCGACGAGGTGCACGGGGCGCACGAGGTCGTCCTCCTCGATGTTCATGTGGAAGGTGTCGAGGTGGATGCGCACGTTGTCATGGCCGATGTCGTCGGCGAGGCGGAGGGCGTCGGCGGCCGTGTTGACGACGTTCGTCTCGTAGCGGTTGCAGACCTCGAGGCCGAGGGTGATCCCGAGCGGGGCCGCCTCGGCGGCGAGGTCCCGGATCGTGGCGACGGCGTTCGCGCGGCCCGCGGTCGAGAGCGGGCGGCCGTACTTCCCGAGCGCCGAGTAGAGGGCCCCCGTGAGGTGCGTGCCGCCGAGACGGCGGGTGGTCTCGAGCGAGGAGTGCAGCAGGGCGGCTCCCCGTGCGACGGTCGCGGTGTCGTCCGAGGAGACGTCGGCGTCGAACGCGAGCCCGCGCGAGGCGACGACCTCCAGGCCGGCCGCCTCGACGGCCGTGCGGGCGAGGTCGACATCGAGGTTCGCCTCATCATGCAGCGAGAGCTCGACGAGGTCGTAGCCCGCGTTCGCCGTCTCGGCGACGATGCGCTCGACCTCGGCCGGCGTGGTGCCGCCCGCAAAGACGAGGGCGTGGATGCCGAGCCGGCTCGTCGTCATGATGCTGTGCTCTCGGGGGTCGGACGGGGCAGTGCGGCGTCGCGCTCCTCGCCGCGTCGAGGATGATCCTGTGCGAGCGAAGCTACGAGGACTTTTGATTAGTGTCAAGTCAGAAGTGGGAGTTCTTTCGTCGGCTGCGATACGTTACGTGCGGAAGGAGCGGAGACCATGCTCGACCCTCTCGGCGGAACCGACGCCCACGACGTGCTCGCGCTCTTCCGCGCCCACGGCGCGCTCACCCGCGCCGAGGTGATGCAGCGCTCCGGCCTCTCCCGCTCGACCGTCAACCAGCGGCTCTCGGCGCTCGAGCGCGCAGGCCTCATCGAGGGCGTCGGCGGCGCCGAGTCCACCGGCGGCCGGCCATCCACCCGCTTCGATCTCGTGCCCGGCCGTGCGCGCATCCTCGTCGTCGACATCGGCGCCTCCGGCTTCGTCGCCGCCGTGTGCGATCTCGCCGGCCGCGTCCTGGCCGACGACGCCGTCCAGGTCGCCGTGTGGGATGGGCCCGAGCGGGTCCTCGGCCTCGTCCAGGAGGCGTTCGCCCGGCTCCCCGTCGACGGCGAGCTCTGGTCGGTCGCGATCGCCGTCCCGGGTCCCGTGGAGTTCGCCGCGGGCCGCGTCGTCAAGCCGCCGATCATGACCGGCTGGGACGGCTTCGACATCGCCGGCTGGCTCGGCGCGCGGTACGGGGTGCCGATCGTCGTCGAGAACGACGCGAACGCGCGCTCCGTCGCCGAGGCGCGCTCCCGCGGGGTCGGCGACCTCATCGCCGTCAAGCTGGGCACCGGCATCGGCGCCGGCCTCGTCTCCAACGGCGCCATCATCCGCGGCGACCGCGGCGCCGCCGGCGACATCGGCCACACCCGCGCGACGCAGGCCGGGGATGCTGCGGACGCCCGGCAGTGCCGCTGCGGCAACGTCGGCTGCGTCGAGGCCTACGGCGGCGGCTGGGCGATCATGCGCGACCTCGAGGAGGCGGGGATCGAGGTCGCGCACGTCTCGGACGTCGCGCGGCTCGTCGCCCAGGGCGACCTCGAGGCGCTGCGGCTCGTGCGCGCCGCCGGCCGCGTGATCGGGGATGCGATCGCGAGCCTGGTGAGCGTGCTCAACCCGAACACCGTCGCGCTCTCGGGCCAGCTCGCCGAATGCGGCGAGGTCATCATGTCCGGCATCCGCGAGCGGGTGCATCAGCGCGCCTCCCCGCTCGCGACGAGCGGCCTCGTCATCGAGCGGTCGTCGCTCGGCGGGCACGCCGGCGTCACGGGCCTCGCGATCATCGCGGTGGACGGGCTCCTCGCGCGACGCTGAGCTGCGCGCACCCCTCGTCGAGGAGGCCCGCTGCCGCCGTGGATGTCGGGGGAGCCGCGTAGGCTGTTCCAAGTGAGTCTCGCGTCACTGATTCCGGCCCTGTCGCGCGCCCGCGCGCTCTCCGTCGCCGTCCGCGAGGCTGACGGCGACGCCGACTTCTCGCTCGTCGACGGCATGCGGGTCCCGCTCCTGGCGGGCCTGCTCGCGCAGCGCGGCACCGCATCCCCGCTCCTCGCCGTGACGGCGACGAGCCGCGAGGCCGACAGCCTTCGCGCGAGCCTCGCGTGCTACCTGCCCGACGCGACCGTGCTCGCGATGCCGGCGTGGGAGACCCTCCCGCACGAGCGCCTGAGCCCCAGCGCCGAGACGGTGGGGACGCGCCTGCGCACGCTCCGCGCGATCCGCACCTGGGATGCTGAGCGCGACGGGCACCTCGTCGTCGTCGCGAGCGTGCGCGCCGCGCTCCAGCCGCTCGCGCCGGGGCTCGCCGAGCTCGAGCCGATCGAGCTCGTCCGCGGCTCCCGCGGCAACGATCTGGCGGCGCTCGCGCTCCGGCTCGTGGATCTCGCCTATGCCCGCGTCGACATGGTCACCCGCCGCGGCGAGTTCGCGGTGCGCGGCGGCATCCTCGACGTGTTCCCGCCCGAGGCGGAGCATCCGGTGCGCGTCGACTTCTTCGGCGACGAGCTGGAGCAGCTGCGCGAGTTCTCGGTCGCCGACCAGCGCTCGCTGCCCGACGAGCTGGAGCGCGTCGTGCTCGGCCCGAGCCGCGAGCTGCTGCTCACCCCCGAGGTGCGGGCGCGCGCCGCCGAGATGCAGCACGAGTTCCCGAACCTGTCGCAGATGCTCGCGAAGCTCGCCGAGGGCATCCCCGTCGAGGGCATGGAGTCGCTGACGGCCGCGCTCGCGGGGCGGCTCGTGCCGATCACCGACTACCTGCCGCGGGATGCGGCGGTCGCGATCCTCGGCCCCGAGCGCGTCGCGACGCGCGCGATGCACCTCGTCGAGACGAACACGGAGTTCCTCCAGGCGGCGTGGAGTGCGGCGACCGCCGGCGCCTCCGCCCCCATCGACCAGTCAGCGCTCCTCGGCTCGGATGCGGCCGCGACGGGCGGCTTCCTCACCGTGCAGCAGCTGCACTCGGCGGCGGGCGCTCGCGCCTGGTGGACGCTGAGCCCCTTCGACGCGGGGGATGAGGATGTCGTGCGCATCGAGGCGGATGCCGTGCCGAGCTTCGCGGGCTCCGCCGAGGGCGCGGTCGGCCATGTCGCCGAGCGGGCGCGCGCGGGCTGGTCGATCGTGGTCGTCGCGCCCGGGGCGGGGCTGCTCGAGCGCGCCCGAGATGTGCTGGGCGAGCGCGAGGTCGGGGCCCGGATCCTCGACACGCTGGATGCGGCGCCGGAGCCGGGGCTCGCATCCCTCGTCCGCGGCACGGTCGACGCGGGCTTCGAGATCCCGGAGCTCAAGCTGGCGCTGCTCAGCGAGGCCGAGTTCTACGGGCGGGCCGCCGGCATCGACTCGCGCGCCCCGAAGAAGCTCGCGAGCCGCCGCAAGAACGTCGTCGACCCGCTGGCGCTGAAGCCCGGCGACTTCGTCGTGCACCAGACGCACGGCATCGGGAAGTTCGTCGAGCTCGTGCAGCGCGAGGTCGCCTCCGGCCAGCGCAGCCCCCGCGGCCCGCTCGGCTCGAGCGTCACGAACACGAAGGTGCAGCGCGAGTACCTGGTGCTCGAGTACGCGGCGTCGAAGCGGGGGCAGGCCGGCGACCGGCTGTTCGTGCCGACCGATCAGCTCGACCTCCTCACCCGCTACGTCGGCGGGGAGGCGCCCGCGCTGTCGAGGATGGGCGGATCCGACTGGGCGGCCGCGAAGGGCAAGGCGCGCAAGGCGGTCCGCGACATCGCGGTCGAGCTCGTCAAGCTCTACAGCGCCCGCATGGCCTCGAAGGGCCACGCCTTCGCGCGCGACACCCCGTGGCAGCGCGAGCTCGAGGAGGCGTTCCCCTACGTCGAGACGCCCGACCAGCTGCAGACCATCGACGAGGTCAAGGCCGACATGGAGCGCGAGATCCCCATGGACCGCCTCATCTCGGGCGACGTCGGCTACGGGAAGACCGAGATCGCGATCCGCGCGGCCTTCAAGGCGGTGCAGGACGGCAAGCAGGTCGCGATGCTCGTGCCGACGACACTGCTCGTGCGCCAGCACCTCGAGACCTTCCAGGAGCGCTTCGCGGGGTTCCCCGTGCACCTGCGCGCGCTGTCCCGATTCCAGACCGAGAAGGAGTCGAAGGAGACGATCGACGGCCTCGAGCGGGGCGAGGTGGATGTCGTGATCGGCACCCACCGGCTCCTCTCGGAGAGCGTGCGCTTCAAGGAGCTGGGGCTCGTCATCATCGACGAGGAGCAGCGCTTCGGCGTCGAGCACAAGGACGCGCTGAAGAAGATGAAGACGAACGTCGACATCCTCGCGATGTCGGCGACGCCGATCCCCAGGACCCTCGAGATGGCGGTCACCGGCATCCGCGAGATGTCGACGCTCGCGACGCCGCCCGAGGATCGGCACCCGATCCTCACCTACGTCGGCCCGTACAGCGACAAGCAGGTGGGCGCGGCGATCCGCCGCGAGCTGCTGCGCGAGGGGCAGGTCTTCTACGTGCACAACCGGGTGTCGTCGATCAACCGGGTCGCGGCCCAGATCGCCGAGCTCGTGCCGGAGGCGCGCGTCGCGGTCGCCCACGGCAAGATGAGCGAGGGCGCGCTCGAGCAGGTCATCGTCGACTTCTGGGAGCGCAAGTTCGACGTGCTCGTGTCGACGACGATCATCGAGACCGGCATCGACATCGCGAACGCGAACACCCTCATCATCGACAAGGCCGACAAGTACGGCCTCTCGCAGCTGCACCAGATCCGCGGGCGTGTCGGCCGCGGCCGCGAGCGCGCCTACGCCTACTTCCTGTACGACGAGTCGAAGCCCCTCACCGAGACCGCCGCGGACCGCCTGGAGACCATCGCCGCGAACAACGAGCTCGGCGGCGGCATGCAGATCGCGCTCAAGGACCTCGAGATCCGCGGCGCCGGCAACCTGCTCGGCGGCGAGCAGTCGGGCCACATCGCGGGCGTCGGCTTCGACCTCTACCTGCGGATGATCGGGGAGGCCGTGTCGGCGTTCCGCGGCGACGTCGCGGAGGGCCAGACGGAGCTCCGCCTCGAGCTGCCGGTCGACGCCCACATCCCCGAGACCTACATCGAGTCGGAGCGGCTGCGCCTCGAGGCGTATCAGAAGCTGTCGACCGCGTCGGCGCCGGCCTCGGACGACGACGCGCTGGACCGGGTCGTCGAGGAGCTGACCGACCGCTACGGCGCCCCGCCCGCGCAGGTCGCGCTGCTCATCGAGGTCTCCCGCCTGCGCCGTCGCGCCGTGAAGTCGGGGCTGTCGGACGTCGTCGCGATGGGCTCCAACCTGCGCATCGCGCCCGCCGACATCCCCGACTCGCTGCAGGTGCGCCTCCAGCGGCTCTACCCGGGGGCCCGCATCTTCGCGCAGGCCTCGGCCCTGTCGGTGCCGCTGCCGTCGGGGGAGACGGCGGATGCGGAGCTCGTCGAGTGGGTGCGCGGGCTGCTGGATGCGGTGTTCCCGGTGAAGGACGCCGCCGGCGGTGCCTAGCTCGGTGCGAACAGCATCGTGTGCGCGTCGAGCGCGTCCTGGATGTGCGTCGCCAATGCGCGATGCTCGCGGCCCGTGGCGGGGGTGCTGAGCCACTGCTCGATGGCGAGCTCGAGGACGGTGGCTGCGAGCTCGGCGATCAGGCGGGCCGAGCGCGTGTCGCGGCCGCGGTCGCCGAGCGCCGTCGCCAGCTGCTCGGTGAGCAGATGGCGTTTGGTGTGGCTGCGCTCCCGCAGTGACGCGTCGGCGGCCACGATCGCTCGGACTCGGGCGACGTGGTCCCGGCGCCCCGAGAACTGCGCCTCCGCGACCCGATTGACCAGCTCGCCGACCAGGTCGATCGGAGGCGTGTCGTCCGAGACCCGATCGAGTGTCGGGCCCAGCCACGTCAGGTCGGCGGCGTCGGCGAAGAGGACCTCTCGCTTGTCGGCGAAGTGCCGGAAGAACGTCCTGGTCGTCAGCCCGGCGCGATCAGCGATCTGAGGCACGGTGGTCGCCGCGAACCCGTGTTCCTCGAACAGCTCCAACGCCGCCGTCGTCAACCGGCTCGTCGCGTCGGGCTCCCATCGTGGCATGGGGTCCATGGTACGTGATGACACGCAGTGTCATTGATTGCCCTATGCTGATGTCACGCAATGTCATCACACGGAGAGGGCACGACATGACGGAACACGGCGAGGTATGGGTTCTCGGAGCGACGGGACGCACGGGGAGCCGGGTCGCACGCTCGCTCGCCGACCGCGGCGTCCGCGTGGTGCTCGTCGGCCGGGATGCCGCACGACTCGACGCGCTCGCACACGAGAGCGGAGCAGCACGGACGATCGTCGCGGCCGATGTGCCGGCGATGGCTCGACTGATCCGCGCCGCGCAACCCGCAGTGGTCGTCAACACCGTGGGTCCGTTCGCCGAGACGGCCGGTCCGATCGCCGAGGCCTGCCTCCCCGGCAGCTCCTATGCCGACCTCGCCAACGACGCGGTGGCCGCCGCCGCCATCCTCGCGCTGCACGATCGCGCGGTGGACGCCGGCCGCACGCTGATCACCGGAGCCGGCTTCGGGGTGGTCGGCACCGAGGGCCCCCTCACGACGCTCTGCGCCGGTCGCCCGGTTCCCCAGACGGTGAGGGTGGACGGGATGGCGTCCCTGGCGATGCCCGCGAGCGTGATGGGCGACGCCTTGGCCGGGACCATCGTCGACGCCTTCGCCGATCGCGCGCGCCGTGTGACCGGTGGGCACACGGTCCGGACCGGGATGGGGTCGCACTCCGAGCGCGTCCCGCTGCCCGACGGCTCACACGTCTCGACGGGCGCGTGGGGATCGGGGGACCTCATCACGGCGCAGCGCGTGAGCAGGGCCCGAGAGGTGATCGCCGCATCCACGGAAGTCCCGACCGCCGCCGCCGTGCGGGCGTTCCTCCCGCTCGCCCGATGGCTGCTCTCCATCGGGCCGCTCCGTCGACTCGCCGCAGGGCAGTTGGCCAAGGTCCGCGCCGCGGCCCGTCCCATGCCACGCTCCCACACCTGGGGCCGCGCACGGGTCGAGTGGGCCGACGGCAGCGTTCGAACGGCCTGGCTGAAAGCCGGCGATGCCTTCGACTTCACGGCCGAGATCCTGAGCGAGAGCGCGCATCGCATCCTCGATCACCGCGCGCGAGCCGGCGCGGGCACACCGGTCGAGCTTCTCGGACTCGATCTCATCGATGCGGCAGGGGGAGAGCTCTCCGTCGACGGATGAGTCGCCGAGCGAGGCGACCCGTCTCCGGTGCGCCCGTCCTGGGCGGGCGCCGTCTCGCGGCTCCTCGGGGGCTCAGCGTCCGGGGAGGGTGTTCAAGGCCTGGCTGCGCTGTTCGAGGAGAGCGGTGTAGGTGCCGTCGCGCTCAGCCCACCGCAGTCGCTTGGCGGCCTCGACGACGATCTCCTGCGGTGTCGGGTTCGTCGTGAGCAGCGACAGGACCTCGTCGAGGAAGTCGCCCAGCGGAAGGGCGGCGGGGTTGAGCTTCTCCTGGCCGGCGTTCGCGACGGCTGGGGGAATCAGCTCCGTCACCTGGACGCCGGTGCCCGCGAGCTGCGCACGCAGCGCCTCCGTGTAGGCGTGCACGCCCGCTTTCGACGCCCCGTAGGTGGGCATGAGCGGGAAGGGGAGGAATCCGATCCCCGAGGTCACCGTCATGATGTCGGCGGAGCCGCGCGCCACGAGGTGGGGCGTGAACGCGTCGATCACGCGGATCGTGCCGAGGAGGTTGGTCTGGATCGTGGTCTCGGCCTGCGCGGAGTGGGCGGGGTCGCGGAGGTCTTCGACGAGCATGATGCCCGACATCGTGACCACCATGTC
This sequence comes from Homoserinibacter sp. YIM 151385, assembly GCF_027912415.1. NCBI lineage: Bacteria > Bacillati > Actinomycetota > Actinomycetes > Micrococcales > Microbacteriaceae > Homoserinibacter > Homoserinibacter sp. YIM 151385. The sequence continues at coordinate 19,276 of NZ_CP115175.1, forward strand.
GAGGTCGGGGTGGCGTTCGAGCACCTCGTCGCGTGCGCGGAGCACGGACGCCTGGTCGCTGACGTCGATGCGGACGGTGTCGAGATCGGTGACGTCGTGCACACCGCGCCCGCCGACGACGACGGTGCTGCCCGCGTGCGAGAGCCGCTGCGCGAGCCCGTATCCGATGCCGGACGTCCCGCCCACGATCAAGGCCGTTCGGTTGCTGATATCCATCTGTGTGACACTCCTTCGACGATGTTTGCTGGTCGGAAGTCTTCGCGGCGCGGGGGCGATCGGGAAGTGCCCCGCCCGACCAGGGGTCCCGCAGGGCACCCCCAGCGGGTGGGCGCCGCGGCTAGCGTGGGCGTGTGGACGACGACACTCGCGGCAACCGGCTCGGGGAGTACCTGCGCGCCCGTCGTGATGTGGTGACGCCGGACCAGGTCGGCCTCCCCTCGACGGCGGGACGCCGTGTGAGCGGACTGCGCCGCGAAGAGGTCGCGATGCTGGCCGGCATCAGCGGCGACTACTACTTGCGGCTCGAACGCGGCCGTGACGCGAACCCCTCCACGCAGGTGCTGGCCGCCCTCGCGCGCGTGCTGCAGCTCGACGAGGTCGAGACGGAGTACCTGATGGGCCTGCGCGCCTCACGGCCGCATCCGGCACGTCGGCGCCGGCAATTCCGGATCCCGCCGCGGGTGCATCAGCTGCTGGAGGTGCTGCACGCGCCGGCATTCATCGAGACGCCCTATTTCGACATCCTCGCTGAGAACTCGCTCGCGCACGCGTTCTCACCGCGACTCGTCCGCGGACGCAACCGCATCCTCGATCTCTTCCTCAACCCGGAAGAGCGCGCGTTCCAGCAGGATTGGGCCGGCTCGCTCGCCGATTCCGTCGCGTCGTTCCGACGCTCGCTCGGCGATGACGTCGACGACGCGCGAGTGGTCGAGATCGTCGGTGAGCTCTCCCTCGCCAGTGCGCGATTCCGGCAGCTCTGGGCACGGCATGATGTGCGTCCGCTCGAAGGAGGGAGCGCGACCGTCAGCCATCCGATCGTCGGAGAGATGCGGCTGCACCGAGAGAAGCTCCGCCTCGCCGAGGTGATCCTGGTCGTCTACTACCCCGAGCCCGACAGCGACGCGGCCGAGAAGCTCGCATTCCTCGCGGGGCTCGGTGCCCCATCCCCAGACACGCGGCAGGTCAGCGGGTGACCTCGTCCCGTCTGCGACGACCCCCTCGACGCGTGGGCTCCAACCTGCGCATCGTGCCCGCGGACCTCCCCGACTCGCTGCAGGTGCGCCTCCAGCGGCTCTACCCGGGAGCGCGCATCTTCGCGCAGGCCTCGGCCCTGTCGGTGCCGCTGCCGTCGGGGGAGACGGCGGGTGCGGAGCTCGTGGAGTGGGTGCGGGGCTGCTGGATGCGGTGTTTCCGGTGAAGGACGAGGCTGCGTGAAGGTAGAGGGCCCGCGTACCCCGTCGTCCTCGTCGTCGAGTGCGGTCGGCGTTGTCGCATGCTCGAACTAGCGTTCGAAGCAAGGCAAGCAGAACTGGCGCTAGGCTGCTGTCCGTGCTCGATGGAGGAAACCGCAATGACTGACCGCACCTTCCGGTTCGGAGAGCTCTTCTGCGGCCCAGGAGGCATGGCGAAGGGGGCCCATGATGCCGCCGCGTCCACGGGCGTCGACCTTGTGCACAAGTGGGCGAACGACTACGACCGCGATACCTGCGCGACCTACCTCCTCAACATGGAGCGCTACGGGGCGACGACCGAGACGGTGATCCACGGCAATGTGCGAGAGCTCGAGATCGAGGCCCTCGAAGGTATCGACGGCTTCGCATTCGGGTTCCCGTGTAACGACTTCTCGAGTGTCGGCGAGTGGCGAGGTCTGGATGGGGAGTACGGACCCCTCTACTCCTTCGGAGTCCGCGTGCTTGAGGCCCACGAGCCCGAATGGTTCGTCGCAGAGAACGTCTCCGGGTTGCAGAGTGCGAACGAGGGGCGAGCGTTCACCCAGATCCTGGGGGAGCTCGCGGCGGCCGGCGAGCACGGATACGACTTATACCCGCACCTGTACAGCTTCGATGAATATGGAGTTCCGCAACGTCGGCGTCGGATCATGATCGTGGGAATCCGAGGCGACCAGCAGTACGAGTTCCGCGTTCCCGCGCCCTCGATCTATGAGGGGATACCGGTGTCCGCGCGGCACGCTCTGATGGAGCCGCCTATGCATCGCGGGATGCTGAACCATGAGTACACGCGCCAATCCGATCGCGTCGTCGAGCGTCTCAACTACATCCGCCCCGGCGAGAACGCCTTCAACGCAGTCGACCTGCCTGAGCGGCTCAAGCTCAACGTCCGCGGCGCGACGATCAGCCAGATCTACAAGCGACTCCACCCCGACCAGCCGGCCTACACGGTGACGGGCTCGGGTGGCGGCGGCACCCATATGTACCACTGGAACGAGTCCCGAGCGCTGACCAGCCGCGAGAAGGCACGTTTGCAGACTTTCCCCGATGACTACGAGTTCATCGGCTCTCGCGACAGCGTGCGGAAGCAGGTCGGCATGGCGGTCCCGGTGAGAGGTGCCGAAGCGGTGTTCACCGCGCTCTTCAAGTCGATCCGGGGGGAGGCGTACCCGAGCGTCGCCCCCAGTCTGGGGCACGTCGCCGCTCGTCCGCGCCGCGATGACAGAGGCGATCAGTAAGGTCTTCTCAATGTCGCCGTGGCATCTGACGAGGCTTTCGAGTGGGGTCGCGGCCTCGGACACATCGTCGAATGGGGAGCTCAGTGACGCAGACCGGCCTGTCGCCTGAACAGTTTCTAATCGGGCTGCGCGCCTACGAGGGGATACTCGCGGGGCAGACCGGCCGCCCCTCTGAGTCGGCAGAGATCGAGGCACGCCAGCTCATCGAGCGCATGTTCGACGGCTTCGGAGCTGCGTTGGACAGGTACCTCATCGAGCAGCGGGACCTTGTCCACGTGATCTCTCTCGGGAACATGATCAAAAAGGACGGCGGCTTCGCCACCTGGTACAGCGGTCCACGCACCGCGGTCGGCGAGTGGCCGGCCTATCGGCGGGTGCTCGAGTCCCGCCTGCCTGCGGAGGCTGTCGAAGACATCGATCTCTCGACGACCCGCATCTTGTCGAGGGCGGCGAATCCGCTGGTGCCGGGCGAGCGCCGGAAGGGCCTCGTCATCGGATATGTGCAGTCGGGGAAGACTGCGAACTACGCGGGGTTGATCGCGAAGGCAGTCGACGCCGGCTACCGGATCGTGATCGTGCTTGCGGGGATGTACACCAATCTGCGAGCGCAGACGCAGCTGCGGCTGGAATCGGACCTCAACCTCAATGACGCACACGACAAGCACGGTGTCGCGTGGTCGCTCCTCACGGGTCGCGACAGCGATATCTCGGCATCGAACGGCGTCGGGTTCATGGCGAACAACTCGATGGTCGCGGTCATGATCGTCAAGAAGCATGAGGCGCGACTCGCGAATGTCACCGCGTTTCTCAAGTCGATTCCGGAAGAGACCCTCCGGAACCGCGGAGTGCTCATCGTCGATGACGAGTCCGATCAGGCGACTCCGAACACGCAGGGCGGCCGCGACCTGGTGTCGACGATCAATCAGCGGGTGCGGGACATCTGGAAGGCTGTTCCCACCGGCACGTACGTCGCGTACACGGCCACGCCGTTCGCGAACATCTTCATCAACCCTTCGGACCCGGATGACCTCTACCCCGACGACTTCGCGATGGTGCTTCCGAAGCCAGCCGAGTATATGGGGGCCGACCGCTTCTTCAATGTCGTGCAGGACGCGGATGCAGACGGCGACGAGGGCATCCACTCGCTGGCTCGCGATGTCCCGGCTGCCGAGGCGGACGTGCTCGCGCCGACGGGACGAGACATCTCGAAGTTCGAGCCGATCATCACGCCGTCACTGGCCGAGGCGATCAGGTGGTTCGTGCTCGCGACAGCGGTTCGAGAGCTGCGTGTCGGCGCCCCCTCGCACTCGTCGATGCTGCTGCACACCTCCCATCGGGTCGGCGCACACCAGCTGCTGAAGGACGTCGTCCTCGAGTTCACCCAGGGGCTTGCCCTCAGCGGAGACGAGGAGGAGGCTGCCTTCCAGCAAGTGTTCGAACGCGAGTACGGTCGAGCATCGACTCTGGACGGCGGCGAGGAAGCGCCGGAATGGGCAGTCGTGTGGGCGGCGGCAACGGGGCTGCTCGGCAGGTTGACCATCAAGATCGACAACGGGCAGTCAGACGATCGCCTCGCCTATCCAGACGGCTCCCCGCAGTTCGTGATCGCGATCGGCGGCGGCACCCTCTCGCGAGGTCTGACGCTCGAGGGGCTGGTCGTGTCGTATTTTCTTCGCACGTCCAGCACCTACGACACCCTCTTGCAGATGGGGAGGTGGTTCGGATTCCGTCCGCGATACCGCGACCTCGTCCGCGTCTGGGTTGGTCCGGGACTCCTCGAGGACTACTCGCACCTCGCTCGAGTCGAATCGGAGCTGCGAGGCGAGGTGGCGCAACTCGAACGGGAGCTCAAGACTCCTCGCGATCTGGCGATCAGGATCCGCAACCACCCGGGGCGCCTGCAGATCACGGCCCCCGGCAAGATGGCGAACGCGGCGATCGTCCAGGCCGGACTCGGAGGCACTCGGCGTCAGACGATCTACCTCGACAGGTCTGCGATCGGCGCAGAACGGGCGCGAGTCGCGGTACGAGCGCTGGCCGAACGAGCTCAGCAAATCGGCGATCCGCTTCGAAGCGGCGCCGACTCGGGCCACCTGCTGTTTCAAGGTCTTGCGGGCGGTGACGTCATCGACTTCCTGAGCCGATATTGGGTTGCCTCGTCCGACCCCTGGCTCCAGCCGGAGGCCATGAGGGACTGGCTGTCGCGCCACGGGGAGGAAGCGAGTTGGGATCTCCTGCTCGTCTCCGGTCCATCGCGACGTCCTCGCACCGAGATCGCGCCGGGCCTCAGCGTGAACGTCGTCAATCGCGCCCCGCTGGACAACCGATACTGGAGTGTCGATCGTCTTCCCGAGGCGCCGCCCCAGGATTCCGACATCGTGAACGTCAGAGCGCTGATGTCGGGGGCAGACTCCGTGCTCGACCTCAAGATCCGGCGTAGAGCCGGGGTGCTCGCGGATGCCGACGGGCTCCTCGACCACGTCGATACCCGCAAGATGGAGACGGTGCGCGCGGTTCGGCGGATGATCGCTCCGGATCGGGGTGTCCTCCTGATCTACGTGGTCGACAAGGACTCCATTCCGGAGGACAGCAACTCGAAGACGAGGACGACGATGTCCGCGGATGCCCACCCGATCGGAATCGGAGTCGTCTTCCCTCACGCGGAGGGCGAAGACGATGGCGAGTTCGTCGCCGTCGACGTCGCGTTCGACGGCGATGCAGACCGGGAGCGCGACGCGGCCGAGGAGTCGCTGGGCTTTGCAGACACCGAAGGCGACTACACCCGGACCGAAGCGTGATGGCCGGCGCCGGTTACGCTCGGGTCGCGCACGCGTTCGAGCTGATCGACGAGCGGGACGTGATGATCGGGGAGGCCGCGGTCGCCGCGATCGGCCCAGATCGGGATCTGCACGAGGCCCGCCTCGCCAGAGACCACTCCGGTCTCATCCACTTGATGGTCCGGTTGCCTGAGGGGCGCGAGCGCTTCACGCCGCCGGTCGGGCGCGTGCTCCCCGCGACATGGTTTCGCGACGGGAATGGCGGCGCGACGTACCTGAGCGTTGTCAGCGTAGACCCTGCGCTCAACCCGACCTTCCTCTCCCTGATCGGCGAGATGCTGAATCGCGTCGAGGAGTCTGGGGCTGCCTGTATCGACGAGCTCGTGCGAGTGATCAGCGCGTGGCGGGAGGCGCTCGAGCGAGAGCAGCTCGGAACTTCGCGGTCTCAGCTCGTCGGGCTCTTCGGGGAGCTCGTCGTACTCGAGCGCCTAGCCGCATCGGATCCGGACCGTGCGCTCCGCGCGTGGCGCGGCAAGGACGGCTATCGACACGACTTCTTCCTCGACAATGCGATCGAGGTCAAGTCGTACACGGGAGTCGACTCGCCGGTCGCCGAGGTGCATGGCGCGTACCAGCTGGATCCGCCGGCGGGCGGATCTCTGCACCTTTTGGCGTTCCGGCTCGAGGAGAATGCGGCCGGGGACTCGATAAAGGACATCATGCGCCGCCTCGGGGATCTCGGTATCGCCCTCGATGCGATGCTCTCCCGCTCGTCTGATGCCGCCCCTATCGTGGTCGATGACAACCTGAGATTTCTGGTCGCGGAGGAGCGGCTCTACGAGGTCACGGAGCGGTTCCCTGGCCTCCGGGCTTCCCGTCTCGGTGCGGACTCGCTCCATGCTGTATCTCGGATCCGTTATGCCCTCCTGCTCGATGCCTGCCCGGACCGGATCGACATCGAGAACCTCCCCGCGCTCCTGGAGAACCTGTGACCGATCCCCGCCCCGCGCTCATGCAGTGGTTTCCGAAGAGGTTCGCACCGGGGGACATGGATTCCTCGAGCGGAGAGCGACTCCTCGGCAGGACGGAGCTCTCGCCTCTGGAGATCCTGATCCGCGAGACTGCTCAGAACAGCTGGGATGCCGCGATCGAGGGCGGCCGGCCTGCGTACGGGCTCAGCCTGCGCTCGCTCGACTCGACGACCCGGGATACGCTGCGAGATCTGCTGATCGGACCCGGTCGCCCGGACGTCGACAGCACCCTGTATGACCGAGCGGTCGAGATCTTCGATCGGGGGACATGCGGTCTCGACGGACCGGTGACGCTCGACTGGGCTTCGGACGACGTTCCCCGTAACTACCAGGATCTGATCCTGAAGCTCGGAGTGCCTCGGGATGATGGCAAGGGCGGAGGCACGTACGGATTCGGGAAGACGGCGGCGTATGCCTACAGCGCCATCGGGACTCTGGTGTTCTGGACGCGTTGTGTGAACGCCGATGGTCTGATCGAAGACCGTCTCATCGCATCCGCGTTCAGAGACGCCTACGCCCAGGACGGTGTGCAGTACACCGGGAGACATTGGTGGGGACGTGTGGAGGGAGAGATGATCCTCCCGCTCGTCGGCGAAGACGCAAGGAGCCTCGGTGCGCGCTTGTTCGAACGGGGGTTCGGCGCAGAGGAGACCGGTACCTCCATCCTCATCCTCGCTCCTCTCGTCGCAGGCGCTCCTGCTGATGATGAGGGAGCTGAAGCCCTGAGCCCGGAGCGGGCGTTCGAGACCTCAGCTCGAAGCGCCATTCGCAGGCACTTGTGGCCGAAGCTCATCGGCGCACCGGGAGCAGGCTCCTCTCCGATGGAGATCCAGCTCCGTGTCGCAACTCGAGATATCCCGCTGATCGATGAGCGTCCCGGCGCGCTGCAGATGTGGGGTGCGGCGCTCAACGCGATTCGAGGCGCACGCCAGGAGCCGCAGGTCACGATGCACACCCCTGACCTGCTTCCGATCGATGTCATCCCGATCGTTCGTCATGGCTCCCAGCTCGGACACGTCGCGATCGTCAGGCGCATTCAAGCCCTCGGCTCGCAGATCCCGAACGATGATCTCGACCCGGCGTCGAGCTCTGGCCCCGGTCGAATCGCACTCATGCGCGGGCAGACGGAACTGATCGTCAGCAACGAGGAGTGGGTGACGGCGACGGAACTCGAGGGCGTCGACTGGTTCGCGGTGTACAAGTCCGCCGATGACTTCGACGCCGCATATGCCAGAACCGAGCCGCCTGCCCACGATGCCTGGGTTCCCAGCGCCGCCGGAGAGGACGGCCTGATCATCAAGCACACCAAGCGGCGCATCATCTCGGCGATCGAGGGTGAGCTTCGACCCGTCGTAGCCGCCGAACGGGGCGAGGCCCTCACGCTGCGGACCTCGCAGCTGTCGAAACGGTTCAGGATGATGATGCCGACTCGCGTGGAGAACGACGAACGGGCCCCGGAGCGGACCGGACCCGGGCGTCGACGTGCGACAGGGCGCGGAGCGCTTGTGAGCGTCGATGCTCAACCGCCGCGGTTCCTCGGCACCTTCGACGACGGCGGTCAGCGGCAGATCCTCGATTTCGTCGTGCGTGGAGAGGGAACCAGAGCCGCGATCCGGGTCGATGTGCACGCGATCGGCGATGATGGCGCGAGGGAACCGGTCCCGGCAGGTCGGCTCGACGCGGTCTGGCACGGCGCCGAGAGCTGGGATCAGAGCGGCGCGACCGTACCCGTCGGGGTCTCAGTCGCGCTCGAGTTCACGGGCGTGCCGCGTCGTGCCCTTCGTGTCGAGCTCGATGCGGAGGCGATCGCGTGACCGCGGTCGAGACCCGCCCGTACGCGACGCCATCGAGGACGGCCGTCGAGGTCGACGTCAGCATGGTTGCGCCTCGTGTCGACTTCGAGTCGGTGGCGGAGAGCTGGTCGCCTGGCCAGGGCGTGATGGTCCGGGCATCAGCTGCTCTCGCCACGACGTTCTGGAGCGAATCCTTCATGCCGGAGGGGGAGCCAGTCTGGCTGGTCGGGACCATGACCTGTGCGGCTGCCAAGGTGAGCAGACGCGAGCAAGCCCAGTTCCACTGGGTCGACGGCGCCTGGCGGGCGTCCGTCGACGTCGGTCTGGACGGCGACGACATCGCCGTCGAGCTGGTGGTCGATTGGAGCGTCGTCGGCGACGGGCGGACAGGGAGCCGCGACTCGACGCGGTCGATTCATCGAGGTGCTCGCCTCTGGCAGGCGCCCGAATCCACCGTCGTGCGACTTGAACGCGACGGCGGGGGCTTCCCGACATCCGCGTTGTCGTTCGAGGCCACCGGACGAAGGCGAGTGCCGTGGGCCGTCGAGGTCCGGAACGATGCCGCTGTCGAGTCGCGCATCACGTCGGCGGTACGGCTCTTCGTCAACACCGATCTGCGCGTCAGCGATGACATCGTGGACGGCGGCGCAGGTGATGACACCTATCTGGCGATCGGAGCCGATATCCACCTCGCGGTCCTGCACTTTCTGGGCTCGGTCGCGACGCCGCTCCGCGAGCTCGAGAGGGTTGCCGAGTCGAAGGTCGATTCGATGGCGGCGCTCGGGTTCAGCATCGCGGACAGCCTGGGCCTCACGGTCGAGACGGCAAGGAACCTCGCGTGCGACGATCCGACTGGCCTTCTCGCCCGATCGCGCGAGGTTCTGGGATCGTTCGAGAGGAGGGGCGCATGAGCGTTCTGTATCCCAGGCTCGACGCCGACTCGGTTGTCCGAGGTATCGAGGGTCTAGAAGAGCGATTGCGTCTCGGCCTCCCCCTGGAGCCTGCCGACAGCGGAGAGATCCACGCCGACGCTCAGTTTCCAGCGGAGGGGAACCCTGTCTCCGGCGCCCGTCTGCGTGAGCTGCGCAACCACGTGCTCGAATCGATCGCGAGTCTGCGGAGCGGAACCCGTGCGGATGAGTTGCGAGAGCTGGATGCCTCGGCGGGCCGAGCGCTCAACAGCTGGTTCGAGGTGGAAGGACGAGGACAGGCGGCCCACCCTGATATCTGGCCCTACCTGACGATCATGGTCCTCCCTGATGTCGCAGTCAGACGGTTTCCCCCCGACCGAGATGGCCTCCTGGCACGCGCGAGGTTCGCGGCGGGGCGGCGGAATGTATTCCACCGTCTCTACCTGCGCTCGTGGGTGCTCGGACCGCTCCTCGACGAGCCCGATCTGCCGATATTCGAAGACGACCTCGTCGGGCTCATCGATCGGAATCTGTCGGCGGACCATCAGCTCGCGCGCCTCGTCAGTGAGCAAATCTTCGCTGTCGGTCGGCGAGCCAATCGACGTGATGTCGTACGCGAGGGTTTCAAGGCTCTGCAGTTCGAGCTCCGGGTGACTGATCTGGGCGCGTTGTCGGACGCTGACCTACGTGCTCTTCTCGCTGAGACCTTTCAGGCGACGACTCCTGCCTGAGTAGATGGTCGAGTCGCCGGCGACGACGGCCTGGGCTCGATCGAGTCGGAGACCTTGCCGATCTTGTCAGATGCGCGTCACGGTCGGACCATTCGCCTCGGGCGGCCGGCTGCGCTGGCGGAAGGTCTCGCGAACTCGACTAGAAGCCTCGTTCGGTCGCTCGTGCTCCCAGAACCGGAGCACGGTCCACCCCAGTGCCTCGAGCGCCGCATCCGTCTCGCGGTCGCGCTCGATGTTGCGGGCGAGCTTCGGCCCCCAGTAGTCGGCGTTGCGCTTCGGGATGGTGCGGTGCTCGGGGCAGCCGTGCCAGAAGCAGCCGTCGATGAAGACGACGAGCTTCGCGCGGGTGAAGACGATGTCGCCGCGGACGCGCAGGGGTGGGGCGAGGCGATAGTCGACTCGGTAGCGGAGGCCGGCGGCGTGCAGGAGACGGCGCACCTCCAGCTCCGGCTTGGTGTCCCGGCGGCGGTTGCCCTGCATCGAGCGCCGGGAGCCGGGCGTCGATGCCCACGACATGGCGACAGGCTACGCCGAGCCCGTCCGGCGCGCCTGCGTCACCCCGCCACCCCCAGCGTGAACGGCAGCACCGCATCCGCCCCCGCCTCGCGCAGCAGTCGCGCCGCGACCGTGAGGGTCCAGCGCGAGTCGGCGAGGTCGTCCACGAGGAGCACGGGGCCGTCGAGGGAGGCGAGGTCGGCGGCGAGCGCGGGGCCGACCGCGAAGGCCGGCCAGACGGCGGCGAGCCGGGCGACGCTCGGGCCGCCGGGGCCGCCGGCCGGGGGCGCGACGAGGTCCAGCGCGCCGAGGAACGGCATCCGGCCGATCTGCGACAGGCCCGTCGCGAGCGACGAGACGAGCTGCGGGTGCGAGGTGGACGGCATTGCGACGATCGCGGCGGGTCGCTCCGCCCAGTCCCACTGCGTGAGCACCTCGACACAGGCGCCCAGCAACGGCTGGGGGACCGGCGCGTCGGGCGTGCCCGGCGCGAAGAGCGTGCGGAGGGCGCCGCCCCAGCCGAGATCGGTGAGGCGGGCGACCGCCCGGCCGTCGTGGGCCTGCTTGCTCGGCGCGATGCGGCCGCGCACGGGCAGGCCGCGGGAGTCGGCGCCGGTCGGCCACTGCTTGCGCGCCTCGATGACGACGCCGACGCGGTCGAGCGCGGTGCGCGCACCCGACGACGCGGCCGAGGACACGTCCGACGAGAACCAGGCGCCCGCGCAGCGGTCGCAGCGACCGCAGGGCGCGGCGGTCTCGTCGTCGAGGGTGCGCTGCAGGAACTCCATGCGGCAGCCGCTCGTCTGCTCGTAGTCGAGCATGTGCTGCTGCTCCGCCTTCCGGGCGGCGGCGATGCGCGTGTAGCGCTCCTCGTCGTACTCCCAGGGCTCGCCCGTCGCGAGCCAGCCGCCGCGGACCCGCTGGACCGCGCCATCCACATCCAGCACCTTGAGCAGGAGCTCGAGGCGCGAGCGGCGCACGTCGACGAGCGCCTCGAGGGCAGGCGTCGACGTCGGCTGCTCGCGCGAGAGCGCACCGAGCACGGCGTCGGCTCGCGAGCGGGTCGGCATCGAGACCGTCGCGAAGTACTCCCAGATCGCCTCGTCCTCCTGCCCGGGCAGCAGCAGGACATCCGCCGAGGCCGTCGCGCGGCCCGCGCGCCCGACCTGCTGGTAGTACGCCACCGGCGAGGACGGCGCCCCGAGGTGCACGACGAAGCCGAGGTCCGGCTTGTCGAAGCCCATGCCGAGCGCGCTCGTCGCGACGAGCGCCTTCACGCGGTTCTCCTTCAACGCCCGCTCGGCGAGGAGGCGCTCCTCCTGATCGGTCTGGCCCGTGTAGGCGAGGACCTCGTGGCCGGCCTCGCGCAGCATCCTCGCCGTGTCCTCCGCGGCCGAGACCGTGAGCGTGTAGATGATGCCGCTGCCGGGGAGCTCTGCGAGATGCGCGAGCAGCCAGCCGAGCCGTGTCGCCTGATCGGGGAGGCGGAGCACGCCCAGTCGGAGGGAGGCGCGCGCGAGCGGGCCGCGGATCGTGAGCACGCGCGAGGAGCCGCCGAGCTGCTCGGCCACATCCTCCACGACGCGGGCGTTCGCCGTCGCGGTCGTCGCGAGCACGGGCACGGACCCGGGCAGCTGCGCGACGAGCTCGCGGAGGCGGCGGTAGTCGGGGCGGAAGTCATGGCCCCAGTCGGAGATGCAGTGCGCCTCGTCGATCACGACGAGCCCCGTGCGCGAGACGAGCTCGGGCAGCTGCTCGTCGCGGAAGGCCGGGTTGTTGAGGCGCTCGGGGGAGACGAGGAGCACGTCGATCTCGTCGGCCGCGAGCGAGGAGAGGATGCTCGACCACTCGTGCTGGTTGGTCGAGTCGATCGAGACCGCGCGGACCCCGACGCGCGCGGCCGCCGCGACCTGATCGCGCATGAGCGCGAGCAGCGGCGACACGAGGATCGTCGGGCCCGCGCCCCGGTCGCGGAGGAGGCGGGTCGCGACGAAGTAGACGGCCGACTTGCCCCAGCCGGTGCGCTGCACGACGAGGGCTCGGCGGTGCTCGTCGACGAGGGCGCCGATCGCCTCGAACTGGCCGTCGTGGAACTCGGCATCATCGCGGCCGGTCAGCGCCCGGAGGGCGGCGAGGGCGGCGGTGCGGGTGTCGGGGGCGGTGTCAGCGGCGGGTGCGGCGTCGGGATGCTCGGGGGAGGGCATGGATCGAGGGTGTCATGCGGGGATGACATCGGGGCGCGGAACGCAGGGTGCGGGGCATCGAGATTAGGGTAGGCTTACCTCTTGTTCCCCTCCCACAGTCTGAAAGGGACCTTCCTTGCGCATCACCCGAACCCTCGCCGTGCTCGCCGCGGCGACGCTCGCCACCGGCCTCGCGGCCTGCTCCAGCGGCCCGGCCGAGACCGGCGCCGGCGACGGCGGCGACGACGCGGCCTTCCCCGTCACGATCGAGCACGTCTACGGCGAGACCACGATCGAGGCGAAGCCCGAGCGCGTCGCCACCGTCGCGTGGGCGAACCACGAGGTCCCGCTCGCCCTCGGCGTCGTGCCGGTGGGCATGGAGAAGGCGACCTGGGGCGACGACGACGGCAACGGCATCCTCCCCTGGGTCGAGGACGCGCTCGCGGAGCTCGGCGGCGAGGAGCCCGTGCTCTTCGACGGCGGCGACGGCATCGACTTCGAGGCGATCGCCGACACCCAGCCCGATGTGATCCTCGCCTCCTACTCCGGCCTCACCGAGGAGGAGTACGACACGCTCTCGAAGATCGCCCCGACCGTCGCCTACCCCGAGATCGCCTGGGGCACGACGGTGGACCAGATGATCGAGCTCAACTCCAAGGCGCTCGGCCTCGAGGCCGAGGGGCAGGCGCTCATCGAGGACCTCGAGGCGCAGACGACGGAGGCGCTCGAGGCGAACCCGGGCCTGGAGGACACCAAGGCGCTGTTCGCCTTCATGGACCCGAGCGACTTCAGCCAGATCGGCTACTACACGCTCGCCGACACGCGCCCCGGCTTCCTCGCGGCCGCCGGCCTCCCGCAGCCCTCCCTCATCGCGGACGACGCCGACACGACCGAGTTCTACCTCTCGATCTCGTCGGAGGAGGCGGAGAAGTTCGAGGACGTCGACGTGTTCGTCACCTACGGCGACCCCGAGGGCGACCTCGTCGAGCAGATGCAGGCCGACCCGCTCCTCTCCAAGATCCCCGCGATCGCCGAGGGCCGCATCGCGATCCTGCCGGACGCCACGCCGCTCGCCGCCTCCGCGAACCCCGGCCCGCTCTCCATCCCGTGGGGCCTGACGGACTACTTCAAGATCCTCGCCGACGCCGCGAACGCGGGGTGAGCGACACCGTCACGACGCTGACCCCGCCGGACGCCGCACCACTGCGGCGTCCGGCGGCGGTCCGCCTGGCCTGGCTCCTCGCCGGAGCGGGCGCCATCGTCGTGCTCTTCGTCCTCTCGGTCTCCTTCGGGGTCCGCGAGGTCTCGCTCGCCGAGATCGCCGCCGCGCTCACCGGCGACACGAGCGGCATCTCCGAGGCGGCCGTCACCCGCCGCATCCCGCGCACCGTGCTCGCGCTGCTCGTTGGCGCCGCCCTCGCGCTCTCCGGCGCGACCATGCAGGCCGTCACCCGCAACCCGCTCGCCGACCCCGGCATCCTCGGCGTCTCGAGCGGCGCCGCCTTCGCGGTCATCGTCGGCATCGCCTTCTTCGGGATGTCGAACCCCTACGCCTTCATGGTCGTCGCCATCGTCGGCGCGGCCGCCGCCGCCGTCTTCGTCTACGGCGTCGGCTCGCTCGGGCGCGGCGGCGCGACGCCCCTCAAGCTCGCCCTCGCGGGCGCCGCCACCTCCGCGGCCCTGAGCTCCCTCGTCAGCGCGATCCTGCTGCCGCGCGTCGACATCATGACCCTCTTCCGCGCCTGGCAGATCGGCGGCGTCGGCGGCGCCCAGTGGGAGCGCATGGGCACCGTCGTCCCGGCCCTCGCCCTCGGCGCGCTCATCTGCCTCGCGACGGCGCGCGGCATGAACTCCCTCGCCCTCGGCGACGACCTCGCCGCCGGACTCGGCGAGCACGTCGGCCGCACGCGCCTCCTCGCCTCCGTCGGCGCCATCATCCTCTGCGGCGCCGCGACCGCGATCGCCGGCCCCATCGGCTTCGTCGGCCTCGTCGTCCCGCACCTCTGCCGCCTCCTCATCGGCACCGACCACCGCTGGCTGCTGCCCTTCTCGGCGCTCGTCGGCGCCGGCCTCCTGCTCCTCTCGGACATCGTCGGCCGGGTCGTCGCGCGCCCCGAGGAGATCGAGGTCGGGATCATCACGGCCGTCATCGGGGCGCCCTTCTTCATCTGGGTGGTCCGCCGGCAGAAGGTGCGCGAGCTGTGACCGCGACCACCGCCCGCCCCGCCGTCACGGGCGCCGAGATCATGGCCGGTCGCCGCGCGCGACAGCGGCGCCGACTCGTCGTCACGGTCGTCATCGCGGCGATCGTCGTCGCGACCTACCTCGTGACCCTCATGGTCGGCAACACCTTCTACGGGCTCGACAAGGTGATCCGCGTCATCCTCGGCGAGACGGTGCCGGGCGCCTCGTTCACGGTCGGCGAGCTCCGGCTCCCTCGCGTCACGCAGGCGCTGCTCACCGGCCTCGCGTTCGGGATGGCGGGCGTCACCTTCCAGACGATGCTCCGCAACCCGCTCGCCTCGCCCGACATCATCGGCGTCACCTGGGGGGCGAGCGCCGCCGCCGTCGTCGGCATCATCATCCTCGGCGTGAGCGAGACGATCGTCTCCCTCATGGCGCTCGCGGCGGCCCTGCTCACGGCCCTCCTGCTCTTCGCGCTCTCGAACCGGGGCGGCTTCGCGGGCGCCCGCCTCATCCTCATGGGCATCGGGATCGCGGCCGTGCTCGACAGCATCGTCTCCTACGTGCTCTCGCGGGCCGCCGCCTGGGACATGCAGACGGCCATGCAGTGGCTCATCGGCAGCGTCAACAACGCGAGCTGGGATCGCGTGTGGCCGCTCGCGCTCGCGAGCCTCGTGCTCGTCCCGGTCCTCGTGCTGCGCTCCAAGGACCTCGACACGCTGCGCCTGGGCGACGACTCCGCGGCCGCCCTCGGCGTGCGCGTGCGCCTCACCCGCTTCACGCTCATCCTCGCCGCCGTCATGCTGCTCGCCTTCGCGACCGCGGCGAGCGGCCCGGTCGCCTTCGTCGCCTTCATGGCGGGCCCCATCGCCGCGCGCCTCGTCGGCCCCGGCGCCTCGCTGCTCGTCCCCGCGGGGCTCGTGGGGGCCGCCCTCGTCATGCTCTCCGACCTGATCGGGCAGTTCGCCTTCGAGCGCTATCCGGTCGGCGTCATCACCGGCATCCTCGGGGCGCCGTACCTCATCTACCTCCTCATCAGGACCAACCGCTCCGGAGGCTCCCTGTGACCGAACACCACACGCTCGAGGCGCAGCGGGTCACGCTCGCCTACGGCGACCGGACGGTCGCCGACGCGCTCGACCTGCGGGTCGCGCCCGGCCGCGTCACCGCGATCGTCGGCCCGAACGGCTGCGGCAAGTCGACGCTGCTGCGCGCCCTCGCGCGCCTCATCGCGCCGAAGACGGGCGAGGTCCTCCTCGACGGGGCGGCGATCCACGGCGGCCACTCGAAGGAGATCGCGCGGGTCCTCGGACTCCTGCCGCAGAGCCCCGTCGCGCCCGAGGGCATCGCCGTCGCCGACCTCGTCGGCCGCGGCCGCACCCCGCACCAGAAGCTGCTCGCCCGCTGGAGCGCCGAGGACTACGACGCCGTCGCCGCCGCGCTCGAGGCGACCGGCACGACCGAGCTCGCCGACCGCAGCGTCGACGAGCTCTCCGGCGGGCAGCGGCAGCGCGTCTGGATCGCGATGGCGCTCGCCCAGCAGACCGACATCCTGCTCCTCGACGAACCGACCACCTTCCTCGACGTCGCGCACCAGGTCGAGGTGCTCGACCTCCTCGCCGAGCTCAACCACGAGCGCGGCACGACGGTCGTCATGGTCCTCCACGACCTCAACCTCGCGGCGCGCTACGCCGACGAGCTCGTCGTCATCAGCGAGGGCCGCGTGCACGCGCAGGGGGCGCCGGGCGACATCATCACCGCCGACACCGTGCGCGAGGTCTTCGGGCTCGACTCCCGCATCCTCGAGGACCCGGTCTCGCGCACGCCGATGGTCGTCCCGATCGGGCGGCACCGCCTGGCCTGAGGGACCCGCATCCGGGCTCGGGCCCGGGGTCAGCGCTCACGCCAGACGCCTCCCAGTGCGACGGGGATGAGCACGAGCGACCGGAGGTCGATCGCCGCGTGGAGCAGGATCGGCCACAGGATCGAGCCGGTGACGACGTAGACGAGCGTCATGACGAGCCCGAGCGCCGTCGTCGCGAGGACCCCCGTCCAGCCCTGGTAGAGGTGCAGCAGGCCGAAGAGGACCGCCGCGATGCCGAAGGCGAGGAGGCCGTCGCCGAGCACGCCGAAGAGGAGTGCGGGCAGCGCGAGCCGGAACAGCAGCTCCTCGACGACGCCCGCGTTCGCACCCAGGGCGGCGCCCCAGCGCAGCTCGCCGCGGGTGCGGGGGAGGAGCGCGCCGACATCGCCGACGGCGGGGATCTCGTCGACCTTCCCGCGGAGCGCGAGCACCGGCACGACGAGCGCGGCGAGGACCAGGATGCCGAGGCCGGCGGCGACCGCGACCCCGGGAGGCGTGCCGAGCTGCGCGACCGGCCACGCGATCCAGGTCGGCTCGCGCGCCTCGCGCAGCGCCTGCGGCACGAACGGCCACGCCGCGAGGAGGATCGCCGCCGAGAGCCCGCCCATGAGCGCCATCGACTCGGTGAGCCACCGCCGGTACACGCGCTGCCGGGCGAGCGTCGTGCGCAGCCGCTTGAACCGCGCGTAGTCGCGGCGCTCGCGCGTCACCGCGCGCCACACGAGCACGGCGAGGACGACGAGCAGCAGCGCGACGAGAGCGGAGGTCACCAGACCATCCTCCGTCACGGAAGCCGGGCGATCATCACCGTGCCGTCGAGCTCCTCGTCCCGCGTGATCCGCGCGCGCAGGCCCGCGGCCTCCGCGGCGGCGAGCAGCTCATCCGCCTGGCCGCGGCTCGTCTCGATGAGCACGTGCCCGCCAGGCGCGAGCCAGGTGGCCGCGCCCTGGAGGATCCGGCGATGCACCGCCAGGCCGTCGACGCCGCCGTCGAGGGCGACCCGGTGCTCGTGGAGCCGCGCCTCGCGCGGCATGAGCGGGATGTCGTCGCTCGGCACGTACGGCGCGTTCGCCGCGAGCACGCTGACCCGGCCGAGGATGCCGGTCGGCAGCGCCTCGAAGAGGTCGCCCTCGACGACGATCGCGCCCGGCGCGTTCTCCCGCGCGCACTCGAGGGCCGTCGGATCGATGTCGGCGCAGATGAGCTCGACCTCCGGACGCTCGGCCTGGACGGCGGCGCCGATCGCACCCACCCCGCAGCAGAGGTCGACGACGACCTCGCGAGAGCCCTCCGGCAGCAGGGCCACCGCGCGCTCGACGACGGCGCCCGTGCGGGCCCGGGGCACGAAGACGCCGGGCGCGACCCGGAGCCGGAGCCCGCGGAACGCCGCCCAGCCGACGATGACCTCCAGCGGCTCGCCCGCCACGCGCCGGGCCGTCCACTCCTCGAGCTCGACCTCGTCGAGGGCGTCTCCGCGCAGCAGCGCGGCCTCCGCCTCGGCGTAGACGCTGCCGGCGGTGCGCAGTCGCGCGATCAGCGGGTCGGCCTCCATCTGCTCAAGCTAGCGGCGCGGACCGGGACTCGGAAGATCGGGTCTCGCGCGGCGGAAACGACTCGGATCCGGCGGATCCTCCGAGTCCTGCGCCGGCGCGCGGCAGGATGGGGGCATGAGCGCGCCCCGCCCCGCCCCGCACCCGCATCCCGAGCTCGACGAGCTCATCGCCACGCTCGCGCACCTCCGCGCGCCCGGCGGCTGCGCCTGGGATCGCGAGCAGACGCACGCGAGCCTCGTGCAGTACCTCACCGAGGAGGCCGGCGAGCTCACCGAGGCGATCGAGGAGGGCGGCGACGGGGAGCTCGTCGAGGAGCTCGGCGACGTGCTGTATCAGGTGCTCTTCCACGCCGACATCGCCGAGGAGGCCGGCCGCTTCACGATCGAGGACGTCGCCCGGCACTCGCGCGAGAAGATGATCGGCCGCCACCCGCACGTCTTCGGCGACGGCGCCGTCGTCGCCGACACGGCCGACGCGGTCGCCGCCAACTGGGAGCGGTGGAAGGCCGAGCAGAAGCCGGAGCGCACGAGCGTGCTCGACGGCATCCCCGCCGGCATGCCGGCGCTCGCGCTCGCCGACAAGACCCTCGGCCGCGCCGCGAAGGCAGGCGTCGAGGTCGAGCCGAAGGTCGGCACCGCGGCCGACGAGGCGACGCTCGGCCGCGAGCTGCTCGCCCTCGTGCAGGGTGCGCGGTCGAACGGCATGGATGCGGAGCGGGCGCTCCGCGGCGCGATCCGAGAGCTCCGCGAGGAGGTGCGGGCCGCCGAGGCGGCGGCCCGCTAGGCCACCCGGCTGCCGGCCGCGAGGCGCCTCGAGGGCGTCCGCGTCACCGCGATCGCGCCGCCGATGGCCGCCGCGCCCATGAGCACGTGGATGCCGAGCCCGACGAACCAGCTCGGCACGCTGCCCTCGATGACCTCGCGGCCGCTCGGCCCCTGGCGGTAGGTGTCGAGATCGCAGTCCACGTCCTCGGGCGCCGTCTCGAACAGCGGGGTCTGCAGCGAGCGCACCCCGAGCTTGATGTAGCCGAACAGGTCGTCGGGGGAGTCGTAGCCGTCGTAGTGCGTCGGCACGGCATCCGCGAGCACGACGTAGGGGTTCGCCGCGAGCATCCACCACACCATGTCGTAGCGGGGCACGGTGGACTCCTGCTCCTCGACGATGCAGGCGGGCTCCTCGTCGCTCATCTCGTCGATGCCCGTGTAGTCGGAGGTCTCGTACCGGTAGGTGTAGCTCGTCTGGATGGCGAGGCCCGCGAGCCCGAAGCCGATCAGCGAGCCGACGCTGAGCAGCGCCACCGCGAGGTAGGTGACGACGATCGAGAACAGCGGGCGGCGGAGCAGCCCGCTGAGTCCGACGCCGAGCGCGCTCACGACGCCCATCTCGATGAGCAGCACGAGGATCGAGACGAGCACCGTGTCCGCGCGGACCCCGCCGAAGGCGGAGGCGACGAGGAGGAACGGGATCGCGACCACGAGGAACGCGACCGAGGAGACCCAGGAGGCGGCGAGCTTGCCGAGCACGAGCTGCGTCGTCGAGACGAGCGTGACCTGCGTCGTCGCGAGCGTGCCCGCGTCCCGGTCGCCGTTGACGGCGTTGCCGCTGAGGGCGGGGCTCACGAGCGTCGCGAGGAGGAGGACGAAGTAGACGACGGCGGAGTAGATGCCGCCGCCGGCCTCCTCCGCCCAGGTGCCGAGGGATGCCGCGAGCACGAGCGTGACGACGCCGACGAGCACGAAGAACACCCCGAGCAGGATGTACCAGGCGACGCCGCGGACGCGCTGCCGCAGCTCGAGGGAGACGATGGCGCCGAATCCGGCGAGCCAGGCGCTCATGAGCCGGCCCCCTCTCGCCGGGTGGAGAGATCGAGGAAGGTGTGCTCGAGGTCGCCGACCGCGGGCGCGAAGGCGACGACCGGGACGCCGGCGCGCACGAGCGAGGCGAGCAGCTCGCTCGCGCCCTCGTCGCCGGCGACGGAGACGAGGAGGCCGGGGCCGTCGTCGCGGACGTCCGGCGCGGCGACGCCCGCCGCCTCGAGCGCCCCGCGGAGCGCCTCCGGCTGGCGCGATCGGACGCGCCATTCGCGGCGCACCGTCTTCGCGGCGGCGATGCGCTCCGCGCTCACGGTGACGCCCGCCTCCATGAAGACGGCGTCGTCGGCCATCTCGTCGAGCTCGGCGAGGACGTGGCTCGAGACGATGATGGTGCGCCCCTCGTCGGCGAGGCGGCGCATGAGGGTGCGCAGCGCGTGCCGGGCAGCCGGGTCGAGGCCGGATGCCGGCTCGTCGAGGAGCAGCACGCGCGGGTCGTGGACGAGCGCGCGGGCGAGGCTGAGCCGCTGCTTCTGCCCGCGCGAGAGCACCCGGCTGGGCTGCTCGGCGAGCGGCACGAGGTCGACGAGCTGCACGAGCTCGAGCGCCCTGGCCCGGGCGGCGGCGCGGTCGAGCCCGTAGAGGCGGCCGGTGAGCTCGAGGGAGGTGCGGACGCTCAGGGAGGCCCAGGATCCGAGCACGTCCGGCATCCAGCCCATGACCCGGCGGACCGCTCGCGGGTCGGCGACGGGGTCGGCGCCCTCGATGCGGATCTGACCGCGGTCGGGGGCGAGGAGGGAGGCGAGCATGAGCAGGAGCGTCGTCTTGCCGGAGCCGTTGGGCCCGATGAGCGCGGTCACACGCCCCGGCTCGGCGCGCAGCGACACGTCGCGGACGGCGTGGACGGGGCCGAAGGACCGGGCCGCGCCGGTCACCTCGACGCCCGGCGAGTGCTGGGTCATGTCGCGAGGCTAGCCGTCGGCGGCGCCGATGCGAGTCAGCCTCGCGAATGACCTTCCACGCGCGTCATCGCGCCGGCAGCTCGATCGCCGCCGTCTCGGCCGCGCGCTCGCGGAAGGCGGCCGCGTTCATGCGGTTCGAGCAGCGCACGCTGCAGTAGCGCTTGGAGTGGTTGCGGGTGGTGTCGACGAGCACGCCGCCGCAGTCGTCGGCCTCGCAGCGGCGGAGCCGGTCGAGCCCGCCCGCGCGCACGACCTCGCTGAGGGCCATCGCCGCCTCGACGAGGATGCGCTGGGCGAGCGGGGCGTCGTCGGCGGTCGCGTGCAGGTGCCAGCCGATGTCGTCGTGGTCGACGAGCTGGGGGACGGCGTTCGCCGCGCTCAGGACCTCGTTGATCTCGGCGACCGCGGCGGCCTCCTCGAGCTCCCAGTAGCGGGCGAGGCGGTCGCGCACCTCGACGACCTCCTCGAGCTCGGCGCGCGTGCGGTCGCGTCGCCCGGAGAAGCGGTTCTCGTCGAGGATCGCGTGCAGCTGGGGGACGAGCGAGAGCTCGTCCTCGCCGCTGGCGGAGGCCGCGGGGACGGTGTTCACGAGGTTCGCGACGAAACCCAGCGACTCATTCGTGTCATTGGCAAACATTCACTTGACCCCTGATGCTCTCGACCGTTAGCGTCATGACCGTCATCCAATCTAGCCTCTGACAGGAACTGCCGCCCATGATGTCCGCACAGGGTACCCCGCGCCGTGCCGCGCTCGGGGTCCCCCTCGCCGTCGCCTCCGCGCTCGCCTTCGGCCTCGGGGGCGCGTTCGCGAGCCCGCTGCTTGCCGCGGGATGGACGCCGGGGGGCGTCGCGCTCGTCCGCGTGTCGCTCGCGGCCCTCGTGCTCGCGGGGCCGGCGGCCCTCGCCATGCGCGGGCGCTGGGTCGTCCTCTGGCGGGCCCGCCGCCGCATCCTCGCCTACGCGGTCCTCGCGGTCGCGGGCACGCAGCTCGCCTTCTACGCCTCGATCGAGCGCATCCCGGTCGGCACGGCGCTGCTCGTGCAGTACCTCGCGCCCGTGCTCCTCATCGTCGTGGTCTGGGCGCGCAGCCGCCGCGCGCCGGCGCGGGTCGTGCTCGCGGGCTCCGGCCTCGCGGTCGCGGGCCTCGCGCTTGTCATCGGCCCCTCGGGCCTCGGCGGCTCGCTCGACCTCGTCGGGGTCGGCTTCTCGGCGCTCGCGATGATCGGCGTCGCCGTCTACTTCGTGCTCTCGGCGGTCCCCGGCGACGAGGTGCCGCCGGTCGCGCTCGCCGGCTCCGGCTTCGCGCTCGGTGCGCTCGTGATCGGGCTCGCCGGCGCGCTCGGGGCGCTGCCGATCCGGGTGCGGCTCGTCGAGGTGGAGCTCGGCGGCGCCCAGGTGCCGTGGATCCTCCCGCTCGCGCTGCTCGTGCTCGTCTCGACCGCGTTCTCCTATGTCTGCGGCATCACGACGGCCGGCCTCCTCGGCTCGCGCGCCGCGAGCTTCTTCGGCCTCCTCGAGGTCGTCTTCGCGACCCTCGCCGCCTGGCTGCTGCTCGGGCAGGCGATCGAGCAGGTCCAGATCCTCGGCACGGTGCTCGTCGTCGCGGGTGTCGTCGTCGTGAAGCTCGAGCGCGTGCAGCCGGTCGTCATCGCGACCATGCCGATCCCGGTCGTGGCAGTCGACGGCGGGCTCGCGACCGTGTCCTCCTCGTCGCTCGTCGACGACGAGTCCGCGGTCGAGGTGCCCGTCACGCTCGCGGTGCCGCTCGCGACGGCGCCCATCGACCTCATGTCCTTCCCGACGGCGCTCCCGACGCCGGTCCCCGCCGAGTCGCTCGCCGAGCCGGAGTCGGTCGCGATGCCGATGACGGTGCCGATCGAGATCATGGTCCCGGTCGACGTGATCGCGGACGCCGCGGTCGAGGAGGCGGCAGCGCTCGAGGGCACGCACGAGGAGCGGGCGCACGAGGAGCGGGCGCACGAGGAGCGCACGCACGAGGGCGGCGCGGATCGGATGCGGACGGCATGAGCGCGGGCGGGAGCCGGACGGCGGCGGGCCTCGTGCTCGCCCTCGTGTCGACCCTCGCCTTCGCGGTCTCGGGCGCCTTCGTCGCGCCGCTGCTCGAGACCGGCTGGACGCCGGCCGCCGCCGTCACGGCACGGGTGCTCGTCGCGGGCCTCGCCCTCGCGATCCCGGCCGCCGTCGCCCTCCGCGGCCGCTGGCGGCGACTCGCCCGCGCCTGGCGGCGGGTGCTCGCCTTCGGCCTCGTGCCGATCGCGCTCACCCAGCTCGCCTACTTCGCGGCGATCGACCGCATCCCGATCGGCACGGCGCTCCTCATCGAGTACCTCGCGCCCGTGCTGCTCGTCGCCCTCGCCTGGGTGCGCACGCGGCGCCGGCCCGCGCTCGTCGTCCTCGCCGGGTCGGTCGCGGCGATCGGCGGGCTCGCGCTCGTGATCGGCCCGGGCGGCGGTGCGCTCGACCTCCTGGGCCTCGCCTTCGCGGGCGTCGCCGCGGTGGGGCTCGCGGCCTACTTCCTGCTCGGCGCCATGCCCGACGGCGGCGTGCCGCCGGTCGCGCTCGCCGCCTCGGGGCTGCTCCTCGGCGGGCTCGTGCTCGCCCTGCTCGGCGCCGTCGGCATCCTGCCCCTCGCCTGGCACCTCGGCGAGGTGACGCTGCTCGGCGCGCAGGTCTCGTTCCTGGTGCCGCTGCTCGTCGTCGCCCTCATCGGCACCTCGCTCGCCTACGCGAGCGGGATCGCGGCCACCGCCCGCCTCGGATCGCGCCTCGCGAGCTTCGTCGGCCTGCTCGAGGTCGTCTTCGCGGTCGTCGTCGCGTGGCTGCTGCTGGGGCAGGTGCTCGCGCCGCTGCAGCTCGCGGGCGGCGCCCTCATCCTCGTCGGCATCGCGCTCGTGCGCGCCGAGCGGCCGGGCCCGGTCGAGCTGGAGCCGGCGACCGCCGACACGCTGGGGCGCCGCACCCGCTCCTGAGCCTGGAAGAATGGCCGCCGTGGTCAACCAGGTGAACCCGCCGCGCGGGATGCGCGACTTCCTCCCCGCCGAGAAGACCCGGCGCGAGCACGTGCTCGGCGTCATCCGCGGGGTCTACCGCGCGCACGGCTTCGACGAGATCGAGACGCCCGTCATGGAGGACGCGTCCCGCCTCCACGCCGGTCTCGGCGGCGACAACGAGAAGCTCGCCTTCGGGGTCCTCAAGCGCGGTCTCTCCCGGGAGGACCTGCAGTCGGCCGAGCAGGCGCTCGACCTCGCCGACCTCGGGCTCCGCTTCGACCTGACGGTGCCGCTGGCGCGCTTCTATGCGAGCCACCGGGCCGAGCTCCCGACGGTGTTCCGCGCCATCCAGATCGCGCCCGTGTGGCGCGCGGAGCGCCCCCAGAAGGGCCGCTACCGGCAGTTCATGCAGTGCGACATCGACATCATGGGGGAGGCCGGCCCGCTCGCCGAGGTCGAGCTGCTCGCGGCGACCCTCGACGCGCTCGACGCGCTCGGGCTCTCGGATGCCCGCATCCGCATCAACGACCGCCGCCTGCTGGTCGGGATGCTGCGCGGGTTCGGCTTCGCGGAGGACGAGCACGACAGCGTGCTCATCACGATCGACAAGCTCGACAAGATCCAGGCCGCCGGCGTCGTCGCGGAGCTGCGGGAGCGCGGCGCGACGGCGGCGGCCGTGAACCAGCTCGAGAACTTCCTGCGCCGCCCGCAGACGATGGAATATGTCGCCTTCGGCGAGCGGCAGATCCGCCGCGGGCTGCCCGGGGGCGCCGACGACCGGGTCGTCGCGGAGCTCGCCGCGATCGGCGAGGCGGTCGACGCCGCGCGCCTCGCGGCCGGCGCCGAGCCGCTCCCGGACGGCGCGAGCCTGCTCGAGTTCGACCCCTTCCTCGTGCGCGGCATGGGCTACTACACCGGCCCCATCTTCGAGGTCGCGCACCCGTCGGTCGGCTACTCGCTCGGCGGCGGCGGCCGCTACGACGGCATGATCGGCCGCTTCCTCGGCCAGGACGTCCCCGCCGCCGGCTTCTCGCTCGGCTTCGAGCGGCTCGTCGACCTCGTCGCACTCCGGGAGGGCGAGGCGCAGGATGCCGTGGCGATCGTCCACGACGCCGACGCCGCCCCGGCATCCCTCGCCGTGCTCAAGGCCTCGCTGCTCGCGCAGGGCGCCCGCGTGCGGCTCGCCCGCCGCACGAAGAACACGAAGCCGCTGCTCGACCAGCTCGCCGCGGAGGGCTTCACGCGCTTCGCCTTCGCGAGCGCCGAGACGACCCCCGAGACCCTGGAGCTCCGCCCGCTCGGCGCGTCATGAGTGGTACGATTTCTCGTACAACTTTGGAGGAATGATGGCCATCACCGCGAGCGAGGCCCGAGCCGATCTCTTCGGCCTCATCGAGCGCGTCAACCTCGACCACATCGAGGTCGAGATCACGTCGAAGCGCGGTGCCGCGGTCATCATGTCGAAGGACGAGTACGACGCGCTCATCGAGACCGCTCATCTGCTCCGATCGCCCGCCAACGCACGTCGACTGCTGCGCGCGCTCGACAGCGCACGGGCCGGCGCGGGCACCGAGCGCGAGCCGATCGAGGGATGACGCGCCGACTCGTCTGGGTCGACGAGGCCTGGGAGGACTACCTCCACTGGCAGGGGCAGGATCGGAAGACCCTCAAGCGGATCAACCTGCTCATCGCGGATGTCCGCCGCGGCGATCCCTTCGAGGGGATCGGCAAGCCGGAGCCGCTCAAGCACGCGCTCGCGGGAGCGTGGTCGCGGCGGATCGACGACGTCAACCGGCTCGTCTACATCGCGGATGCGGAGTCGGTCACGATCCTCCAGGCGCGATACCACTACTGAGCTCCGCCCGCTCGGCGCGTCATGACGCGCGAGTAGGCTGTGCGACGAACCACCACACCCCCTCTGACAAGGAGCACACACCGTGTCTGCAATCGAGGCCGTCCAGGCCCGCGAGATCCTCGACTCCCGAGGCAACCCGACCGTCGAGGTCGAGGTCCTCCTCGAGGACGGCACCGTCTCCCGCGCCGCCGTCCCCTCGGGTGCCTCGACCGGCGCCTTCGAGGCCTACGAGCTCCGCGACGGCGACCAGGACCGCTACCTCGGCAAGGGCGTCCGCAAGGCCGTCGCCGCCGTCGAGGACGAGCTCGGCCCGGCCATCGAGGGCCTCGAGGCCGACGACCAGCGCCTCGTCGACGCGACCCTCAAGGACGTCGACGGCACCGACAACAAGTCGAAGGTCGGCGCCAACGCCATCCTGGGCGTCTCGCTCGCCGTCGCGAAGGCGGCCGCCGAGTCGGCCGACCTCGAGCTCTTCCGCTACGTGGGCGGCCCCAACGCCCACACCCTGCCCGTCCCGATGATGAACATCATCAACGGCGGCGCGCACGCCGACAACGGCATCGACGTGCAGGAGTTCATGATCCTGCCGATCGGCGCCCCCACCTTCTCCGAGGCGCTCCGCTGGGGCGCCGAGGTGTACCACGCGCTCAAGAGCGAGCTCAAGAAGGCCGGCCACGCGACCGGCCTCGGCGACGAGGGCGGCTTCGCCCCCGACCTGCAGACCGGCCGCGAGGCGCTCGACTTCATCGTCGCCTCCATCGAGAAGGCGGGCTACACGCTCGGCGAGCAGATCGCGCTCGGCATGGACGTCGCCTCCACCGAGTTCTTCCAGGACGGCGTCTACACGTACGAGGGCCAGGAGCTCTCGGCCGCCGAGCTGACGGCGTACTACGAGTCGCTCGTCGCCGACTACCCTCTCGTCTCGATCGAGGACCCGCTGGCCGAGGACGACTGGGCCGGCTACGAGGCGCTCACCGCCTCGCTCGGCCAGAAGACGCAGATCGTCGGCGACGACCTCTTCGTCACGAACCCGAGCCGCCTCGCGGACGGCATCGAGAAGCGCGTCGGCAACTCGATCCTCGTGAAGGTCAACCAGATCGGCACGCTCACCGAGACGCTCGACGCCGTGTCGATGGCGCACCGCGCCGGCTACACCGCGATCCTGTCGCACCGCTCGGGCGAGACCGAGGACACGACGATCGCCGACCTCGCCGTCGCGACCGACTGCGGCCAGATCAAGACGGGCGCGCCCGCGCGCTCGGAGCGCGTCGCGAAGTACAACCAGCTGCTCCGCATCGAGGAGCTCCTCGGCGATGCCGCCGTGTACGCGGGCCGCTCGGCGTTCCCGCGCTTCAAGGGCTGATCCTCCCATGGGCGGACCCGCCTCCGGGCCGATCCGCCGCTCCGAGGTCCGGGCGCGCGCTGCTGAGCGGCGCGCCCCGGGACCTCGGCGTTTCCGGAGCCGCCTCCCGTAGCATCGTCGGGTGGCGAAGCGGGAGCGGACGGAGCGGGTGCCCGTCGCGATGGCGGCCGAGAGCCGCCCGATGGCCTGGCTCCGCGAGTTCCGCCTCTCGGGCTTCGCGCTCTCCGCGCTCCTCCTCATCGTCACCGCGCTCGTCGTCCTCGCACCGAGCCTCAAGACGCTCGTCGAGCAGCAGCAGCGCATCGCCCAGCTCCGCGCCGATGTCGAGGCGGCCGAGGCGGAGGTCGGCGAGCTCCAGGCGCAGGTCGACCGCTGGAGCGACCCCGCCTACATCGAGGCGCAGGCGCGCGACCGCCTGTACTACGTGTTCCCCGGCGATGTCAGCTACCTCGTGATCGGCTCCGGCGACGACGAGGCCTCGCTCGAGGAGCCCGAGATCAGCGACAAGATCCAGGCGACCCGCGTCGACTGGATGCGCGCCCTCGTCGGGTCGCTCTACACGGCGGGCCTCACGGACGCCGAGCCGGACGAGCTCGCCTCGCCCGTCCAGAAGGGGCAGACCCCGTGACCACCCCGCCCTTCGCCCCGCCCTCGGAGGCCGACCTCCGCGTCCTCACCGAGCAGCTGGGACGACCCGTGCGCGACGTCCTCGGCATCGCGGCGCGGTGCGCCTGCGGCAACCCGACCGTCGTCGCGACGGCGCCGCGGCTCTCGGGCGGCACCCCCTTCCCGACCCTCTACTACCTGTCGCACCCCGCCGCGACGGCCTCGGCATCCCGCCTCGAGGCCTCCGGGGTGATGCCCGAGCTCGCGGCGCTGCTGGAGGACGACGACACCGCGGCCGCCTACCTCGCTGCGCACGAGGCCTACCTCGCCGATCGGGCGCAGTACGGCGAGGTCGAGGAGATCGCCGGCATCTCCGCGGGCGGCATGCCGACCCGCGTGAAGTGCCTGCACGCCCTCATCGGCCACGCGCTCGCCGCGGGGCCGGGCGTCAACCCCATCGGCGACCTCGCGCTCGCGCGCGCCGACTGGTCGCCCGAGCAGTGCCGCTGCGCCGAGCCGGGCGCCGCGCCGTGAGCCCTCGGCGACGCCTCGCCCTCCTCGGGGGCGGCCTCGCCGCCGTGCTCGCCGCGACCCTCCTCCCGGCCGCCTCCGCGAGCGCCGACCAGGTCCGCGACCGCGAGTACTGGCTCGGCGAGTACGGCATCCGGGAGGCGTGGCAGACGACCCGCGGGGCCGGGGTCCGCATCGCGATCATCGACACCGGGGTCGCCGGCTCGCATCCCGACCTCCGCGGCGCGGTCGTCGACGGCGCGGACTTCTCGGGCCTCGGCGCGTCGGACGGGCAGCGCCCCGTGGGCTCCGAGGGCGCCGAGCAC
The DNA here is from genome assembly GCF_027912415.1 of Homoserinibacter sp. YIM 151385. Classification (NCBI taxonomy): domain Bacteria; kingdom Bacillati; phylum Actinomycetota; class Actinomycetes; order Micrococcales; family Microbacteriaceae; genus Homoserinibacter; species Homoserinibacter sp. YIM 151385. Next base: position 47,928 of record NZ_CP115175.1, read on the forward strand.
GGCACCATGGTCGGCTCGCTCGCGGCCGGCCGCGGACAGCCGGGCGACGCGGGCATCATCGGCTCGGCGCCCGAGGCGGAGCTGCTCGCCATCTCGATCGGCTTCGGCGAGGGGGATGCGGACTCCGACACCCAGATCGCGGAGGCGGTCCGGTGGGCGGTCGACCACGACGCCGACGTCATCAACATGTCGCTGACCCGCAACACGCGCGACTGGCCGGTGAGCTGGGACGAGGCCTTCCTCTACGCCGCCGAGCACGACGTCGTGGTGGTCGCGGCGGCCGGCAACCGGGGATCGGGCACCGTCGAGGTGGGCGCGCCTGCGACCATGCCGGGCGTGCTGACGGTCGGGGGCGTCGACGAGTCCGGTGCCGCGAGCTTCGACGCCTCCTCGCAGGGCATCACGATCGGCGTCTCGGCGCCGAGCGAGAACCTCGTCGGCGCGCTCCCCGACGGCGGCTACGCCCTCTGGGACGGCACGAGCGGCGCCACCCCGATCGTCGCGGGGATCGTGGCCCTCGTCCGCGCCGCGCACCCCGACCTCGATGCCGCCAACGTGATCCAGCGCGTCATCTCGACGGCGCGCGATGCGGGACCGGCAGGCCCCGACTTCACCTACGGCCACGGTCTCGTGGATGCGGGGGCGGCCGTGCGGGACGAGGTGCCCGCCGTGCGCGCGAACCCCATGGGGGACCTCGCCGAATGGGTGCGCCTCTACCGCCGTGCGGAGACGACGACGGGGGAGGACGTCCCGTCCGGGATCCTGCCCGTCGCGCCCGAGCAGCCGGGGCCGCCGTGGTCGCCGCTCGGGGTGCTGCTCCCGACCGTGCAGGACCTCCGACTCGCCGGGCCGCCCGCGCTCGTCCTGCTCGGCCTCGTCGGCGTCCTCGCGGCCGGAGCGGCCCTCGCCCGGCGCTGGTACCTGGCGGGTCGCCGCGCGCGGTAGCCTGGTCCCGACTTTTGTTCTGAGGAGACCCCCGAACGTGCGCAAGATCCTGATCGTCGGCGGCGGCTACGCCGGCTACTACACCGCCCTCAAGCTCGAGAAGCAGCTCCGCCGCGGCGAGGCCCAGGTCACCATGGTCGACCCGCTGCCGTACATGACCTACCAGCCCTTCCTCCCCGAGGTCGCGGCCGGCTCCATCGAGCCGCGGCACGCGGTGGTCCACCACCGTCGCCACCTCAAGAAGACCCGCGTCATCACGGCGAAGGTCACCGGGGTCGAGCACGCCGCCAAGGTCGCGACCATCACGCCCGAGGTCGGCGAGCCGTGGCAGGAGTCGTACGACACCATCGTCATGACGGCGGGTGCCGTCTCCCGCACCTTCCCGATCCCGGGCGTCGCGGACGAGGCCATCGGACTCAAGACGATCGAGGAGGCGACCGCGATCCGCGACCGCCTCACCCGCAACTTCGACCTCGCGTCGAACCTCCCCGCCGGGCCCGAGCGCGACCGCCTCCTGACGGTCGTCGTCGTCGGCGGCGGCTTCGCCGGCATCGAGGTCTTCGCCGAGCTCCGCAGCTTCGCGAGCTCGCTCGTCGCCTCCTACCCGACCCTCACGGTCGACGACACGCACTTCCACCTCATCGAGGCGATGGGCCGCATCATGCCCGAGGTGTCGCTCCCGACGAGCCACTGGGTGCTCAAGAACCTCGCCCAGCGCCAGGCGACCGTCCACCTCGACACGCAGCTCCAGAGCGCCGTCGACGGGAAGATCCAGCTGTCGACCGGCGAGAGCTTCGAGTCCGACCTCATCATCTGGACGGCCGGCGTCATGGCCAACCCCGTCCTCCGCAACACCGACCTCCCCACGGAGGAGCGCGGCCGCCTCCGCGTCGAGCCGACGCTGCGCGTCGTCGACGACGAGGGCGTCGTCGCGGACGCGTGGGGATGCGGCGATGTCGCGGCGACCCCCGACCTCTCGGGCGGCGGCGTCGGCGGCTTCGCGGTGCCGAACGCGCAGCACGCGGTCCGCATGGGCAAGCTCATGGCCAAGAACCTCGTGGCGGAGCTCCGCGGCGAGGAGCCCCGCGAGTACTTCCACAAGAACCTGGGCGCGGTCGCCGGGCTCGGCATCGGCATCGGCGTATTCCAGAAGGGCAAGCTCGCGGTCAAGGGCTTCCCCGCGTGGGTCATGCACCGCGGCTACCACGGCCTCGCGATGCCCATGTGGGAGCGCAAGATCCGCGTCTTCGGCGTCTGGATCCTCAACGTCCTGCTCCGCCGCGACCCGGTCGGCATCCCGGCGCGCGACACCCCGCGCCTCGCCTTCGAGACCTTCGCGTCGCGCCCCAAGTCGTAGCGCGCAGTGCACGCCTCGCGAGCCCCCGGCCACCGGCCGGGGGCTCGCGTCGTCCCGCCCTCACCTCCGCTCCCCCTTCCGAAATGCAGGATGCGCCGGCGCTGACGCCCGGGTGTGCCCCGTGAAGTCGGTGCCTCCGCGCGATTCGTCCTGCATTTCGGAAGGTCGGAAGAGGGGATGAGCGGATGAGTGGAAGGGGAGGCTCGCGTCGTCCCGCCGCGCCGCCCCCGCCCCTTCCCTTCCGAAATGCAGGACCCGCCCGCCCTGACGCCCGGGTGTGCCCCGTGAAGTCGGTGCCTCCGCGCGATTCGTCCTGCATTTCGGAAGAGGGGAAGAGGGGATGAGGGGAAGAGGGGATGAGCGGATGCGGGGGCGAGGGGAGGGGGCGGCGGGCGGCGGGCGCGGGATACTGGTGCCGCGCCCTCGTAGCCCAATCGGCAGAGGCAGCCGACTTAAAATCGGCTCAGTCCGGGTTCGAATCCCGGCGAGGGCACGGCGTCTCCGCGGCGCCGCGGCCGCCTATCGCGCCTCGCCGCGGAGCACGTTCCGCGCGAAGCGGCGCGCGTGCTCGCCGAGCGCCTCGATGCGGCGGTCGCGGGCGGCCTCCCGGTCGAAGCCCTCGTAGGCGAGCGGCGGCAGCCGGCGGACGTTCGCCGAGCACTCGAAGCCCGCGCAGATGAGCGTGCCGATCGTGTCGCCCTTGCGCCCCGCAGCGCCGGCGAGCCGCGCGCCGAAGAAGACGACGTCGTTCGGCAGCTGCACGTCCTCGCACCAGGAGCACTGCGCCCGCGCGATCGGCGCGGCCTCCGCCTGTCGGAGCTGGATGCCGAGCGCCGCGCCGTCGAGCTCGACGACGACGAAGCCCAGCTCGGGCCGCTTGGGGTCGCGCCAGCCGAGGTAGTCGAGGCGGTCCCAGCGCGTCTCGCCGGGCTCGGGGAGCCGGATGGCCTTGCGCTCCTTGAGGGAGGTGTTGACGAAGGACGCGCGGAGCTGCGCGTCGGTGAAGCTGATCATGGTGTGGCTGCTCTCGTGACGGTCGGCGGGATGCCGACGGGTCGGTATCGGATGCCGCGGCGGGCACGGTGCCGGACGGGCACGCTGCCGGGCGCGCGGATGCGGTCCGCGGCGGGCGTCGAGCTCGGGCTCGTGCGGGCCGCGGGAGAGCGGACTACCTGCGGTCGGCGCGAGGGGCGCCGACGACCTCCTGACGCCGCGCGGGCATCGAGAGCTGGTGGAGGGTCACCCGGGCGAGTGTACGCCGATCCCTCGCGCCTCGCACCGCGGCGGTGCGAGGGCGAGCGCGCGCGGCGGAGGGCGTCAGTCGACCCGATCGGGCGTCCGCGCGACGAGCGCCGGCTCGACGAAGTGCACCCACGCCCAGGTCCCGATGCTCACGGCGGCGGTGACGGCCGCCGCCACGACGAGCAGCAGCACCGGAAATCCGACGGCCGTCGTGAGCACCACGCCCGCGAGGGCGACGACCGGCACCGCGACGAGCGACCATGCGAGCGGCGACCAGGCGAAGAGGGCGCGACCCGGCAGCCCCGCGACCGGCAGGGCGAGCAGCACCGCGGAGCCGAAGCCGGCGATGCACACGGCCGCGAAGGTCTCGCCGAGCAGCAGTCCGACCGAGCCGCCGACGGATGCCGCGGCGTCGTGCGCGAGCCAGGCGGCGAGCGCGAGGATCGTGGTCCCGGCGATCTGCGCGAGCTGGACGATCGCGCGCGAGCGCGGCGTGCCCGCGACGAGCGCGGCGCCCGCGACGACGCCGATCAGGACGGGCGGCGAGATCCCGACGAGCCGGCTGAGCACCGCGGCAGCGGCCGCCGCGAGCAGGAACCCCGGCACGAGGCGCATCCGCACCGGCTCGCCGAGCGCGCGCCCCGCGAGGACCGCCGGGAGCAGGATGCCGAGGCCGTTGAGCATGACGAGCGCGGCGCCGACGGCGGTGAGCAGCCGGACATCCCGGGCGTCGCCGTGGAGGCCCGCGGCGAGCATCGTCGTGACGCCCGCGGCGGCGAGCGCGGCGAGGAGCAGCCCGCGTCGCGTCGAGCCGGAGACGCCGGCGCCGCCCGAGCCGCCCGAGCCGCCCGTCGCGACGCCGCCGGACGCCGCGACGACGGCGTGCGCGCCCGCGACGCCGTCCGCGGGCGAGCCGAGCCCGGTCACGGCGCGCGGCTGGTTCCGGCCGAAGAGGGCGGGAAGCCGCATCGGCTCTCGCCCGCGCAGCGCGCCGGCGAGCAGCCGGAGGGGCAGCGCGACGAGCCCGACGAAGAGGGCGGCGAGCAGAAGTCCCGCGATCGACGCGGGGTCGCGCAGGGCGGTCGCGACGGCGGGGAGGGCGCTGCCGAAGCCGGACGGCTCCGACCAGCGGCTCGTCCAGCCGTGCGGTGCGCCGGAGCCGGGAGCCGCCGTGTCCGCGCCGTCGCCGGAGTCGCCGCCGTCGCCTCCGTCGCCGGAGCCGCGTCCGGGCGAGCCCTCGCCGGATCCCGGGTCCTGGCTGTCGCCGTCGTCATCGCCGTCGGGCGTCTCCTCGGGGGAGGGCTTCGGGCTCGAGTCGGCGCGGAACACGAGCCGCAGGACCCTGCTCGGATTCGAGATGTTGCCGGCGGCATCCCGCTGGATCGCCTGCACGACGTAGCGTCCGGCGGCGATCGTGAGCGCCTCGCAGCGCCAGCTGAGGTCGGCGCGCACCTCGGCGGTGCACAGGCGCTGACCGCTGGCGAAGACGTCGAGGGTCGCCGCGCGCTCGCCGGTGCCGGCGAAGGCGGCACCGGCGACGGCGAGCTCCGCGCCCTCAGCGGGGGAGGTGATGACGGGCGCCGCGGGCGGCTCGCGGTCGACGACGATGCGGACCTCGGCACTCGGCGGGCTCGCCTCCGAGGGATCGTCGGGCGCGTACTGGACGACGGTCGCACGGTAGGCGCCGGCGGGCACGGAGAGCGGGCACGTCCAGGCGCCGTCGGCCTCGGCGGGCGGGCAGGACTCGGTGACGGCCGCGCCGCCGCGCTCGGGCCGCAGCGTCACGCGCACGCCCGCGTGCGGGACGGCGGTGCCGGTGACGATCCCGGATGTGAGGATCTCGCCAGGGCGGTCGAAGGCGGGCGCGCCGAGCACGCGGAGCGCGATGCGGAGCTCGACGGGGGCGGGCGCGGGGGTCGGCTCGGGCGCGGCGCTCGCGTCGCCCGGCTGCGAGACGGTCTCGAGCTGCGAGACGGTGAGCACGGTGCGTCCGTTCGGCAGCTGCAGCCGGCAGGCCCAGGTGCCGCCCCGGACGGTGGTGGAGCAGGTCTCGACCCCGCTGCCGCGGATCTCGATGCGGGCGCCCTCCGCCCCGGTGCCGGCGAGCGGCACGGCGGGCCCGGCGACGAACTGGTCGTCACGGTGCGAGGTCACCGCGAGGGCGGCGGCGGATGCGGGCGCGACCGGCAGGAGGGCCCCGCCCAGGGCGAGGAGGAGGGCGAGCAGGGCTGCGCCGGAGCCCGGCCCGAGACGTCCCACGCCGCGGGCGGCGCGCGTCCGCGGGCGCGACGAGGTGCCCCCCGGACGACGGTCCCGGGGGCGAATCGCCTCTTCCGCACGCGCTGGCACCGTGCCTCCATTGGAACCTCCGCCCGCCGGCATGTCAAACACCCGCGCCCTTGTCGCGAGGTCGCGAATGTGGGACAGTCGACCCACTTCGCGCGGCGGGAGCTGCCCGCGGCGGCCGAGGAGGGGGAGCCCATGGCGAGGATCGCACCGGCCGAGCGCCGGGAGGAGCTCACCCGGGCGGCGCTCGCCGTGTTCCTGCGCGACGGCATCCAGGGCGTCACGACGCGCGCCGTCGTTCAGGAGGCGGGCATGTCGCTCGCGAGCCTCCACTACGTCTTCGCCTCGCGTGACGAGCTGCTCCGGGCGCTCGTCGAGCAGGTCGTGCAGCGCGAGCGCGGGGCGGCGCTCGCCGGGCTGCCCGCCGCGCGCCCGCGTGCGGCCGCCGCCGAGCCCCTCGAGCTCGTCCGCGGGGCGCTCGCGGGGTTCCTCGACCTGGTGCGCGCCGACCCCGTGCGCGAGCAGGCCATGTTCGAGCTCACCCAGTACGCGCTCCGCGAGCCCGGGCTCCGCGACCTCCCGGCACTGCAGTACCGCCGGTACCACGAGACCGCGGAGGCCCTCATCACCGCCGCCGCCGAGGACGCGGGCGTCGTCTGGCGGATCCCCGCCGAGGAGCTGGCCCGCCTCGTGATCGCGCTGACCGACGGCGTGACGCTCGCCTGGCTCGCGACCCGCGACGACGAGGCGGCGGAGCGGCTGCTCGACCTCGCAGCGGCGGCGATCGCGGCGCACGCGGAGCCGCGGGCGTGAGCGCCATCCCGCTCCCGGCGCCCGCTCCGGGCGCGCCCGAGCCGTGGCGCCATCCCGAGACCTGGTGGCCGCGCCTCACCGCCGCGACCGCCGAGCTCGATCCCCCGCTCGCCGCGGTCGAGCTCGACGCCCTCGCCTGGAACGCGCACGATCTCCTCCGGCGCGCGGGCGGCGTGCCGATCCGCGTCGCCTCGAAGTCGGTGCGCTCCCGGGCGGTCGTCGATGCGGTCCTCGCCCTGCCGGGCTTCCGCGGCATCCTCGCGTACACGCTGCCGGAGGCGCTCTGGCTCGCGGAGTCGGCCGAGGATGTCGTGGTCGGCTACCCGAGCGCCGACCGCGCGGCGATCGCGCGCCTCGCGGCCGAGGCGCGGCTCGCCGCGCGCGTGACGATCATGATCGACGACGCCGCCCAGCTCGACCTCGTGGATGCCGTCGCGCCGCCGGCGCGGCGGGCGCCGATCCGGGTCGCGCTCGAGCTCGACGCCTCCTACCGCTCGCCCGTGCTCGGGCATGTCGGGGTCCGGCGCTCGCCGCTGCACGAGCCGGCGTCGCTCCTGGCACTCGCCCGCGAGATCGTCCGCCGGCCCGGCTTCGAGCTCGTCGGCCTCATGGCCTACGAGGCGCAGATCGCGGGCGTCGGGGATGCCGGCGGCCTGGGCGCGGCGCCGATCCGCGCGATGCAGCGCGCTTCGGCGGGCGAGCTCCGCGAGCGGCGCGGGGAGGCGGTGGCGCGGCTGCGCGAGCTCGCCGACCTCGAGTTCGTGAACGGCGGCGGCACGGGCTCGCTCGAGTCGACGGCGGCGGATCCGAGCGTCACCGAGCTCGCGGCCGGCTCCGGCCTCCTCGGCCCGCACCTCTTCGACACCTACCGCGGCTTCCAGCCGGCGCCCGCCGCCGCCTTCGCGCTCCCGGTCGTGCGGCGGCCGACCGCCGACATCGCGACCGTGCTGGGCGGCGGCTGGATCGCGTCCGGTCCCGCGGGCGACGACCGCCTCCCGCGCCCCGTCTGGCCGGAGGGGCTCCGGATGCTGCCCCGCGAGGGCGCGGGCGAGGTGCAGACCCCGCTGCGGGGCGCCGCGGCGCGGGATCTCGTGGTCGGCGACCGAGTCTGGTTCCGGCACACGAAAGCCGGTGAGCTCTCGGAGCACGTCGCCGCCTTCGTGCTCGTCCGGGACGGCGCGCTCGTCGGCGAGGTGCCGAGCTACCGGGGCGAAGGGCGGGCGTTCCTGTGACGCGGCGGGCACCCGGCGGCGCGGCCGGCGGCGCGACCTGGCGGAACTGGGCCGGCAACGTCGTGTCCCGCCCCGCCGCCGTGCTCCGCCCGCGCGCGGTCGAGGAGGTCCAGGCGGCGGTGCGCGGCGCCGCCTCGCGCGGCCTCCGCATCAAGGCGGTCGGCGCGGGCCACAGCTTCAGCGGGCTCGCCGCGACCGACGGCGTGCTCCTCTCCCTCGACGAGCTCTCCGGGCTCGTGCACGCGGATGCCGCCACCGGTCGGGTGCGCTTCCGGGCGGGGACGCGCCTCCACCGCATCCCCGCGCTCCTCGAGCCGTACGGCCTCGCGATGGCGAACCTCGGCGACATCGACCGGCAGAGCCTCGCGGGCGCGACGAGCACGGGCACGCACGGCACCGGGCTCCGCTTCGGGGGACTCGCGACGCAGGTCACGTCGGCGACGCTCGTGCTCGCCGACGGCGCGCTGCTCGAGGTCGGGCCGGACGAGAACGCCGAGCTGCTCCCGCTCGTCGCGCTCGGGCTCGGCGCGCTCGGCATCCTCGTCGAGCTCGAGATCCAGTGCGTGCCCGCCTTCCTCCTCCACGCCGTCGAGGGCCCGGAGCCGCTCGGCGGCGTGCTCGAGTCCTTCCGCGAGCGGACGGAGCAGGAGGACCACGTGGAGTTCTACTGGTGGCCGCACACCGACACCGCCATGGTGCGCACGAACACGCGCCTCCCCGGGGATGCGGTGCGGCGCCCCGAGGGACGCCTCGCCGCCTTCGCGGAGGAGCAGCTCCTCGCGAACGGCGCGCTCGCGCTGAAGTCGGCGCTGGGCCGTGCGCTGCCGGCGACGATCCCGGCGGTGAACCGCCTCGCGACCCGCGTCTACGGCAGCCGCGACCTCGTCGACCGCTCCCACGAGGTGTTCACGAGCCCGCGGCGGGTGCGCTTCCGCGAGCTCGAGATGGCGGTGCCGCGCGCAGCGGTGCCCGAGGCCGTGGCCGAGCTGCGGGCGCTCGTCGAGCGGCGCGGCTGGCGGCTCTCCTTCCCCGTCGAGGTGCGCGTCGCGGCTGCCGACCGGCTGTGGCTCTCGACCGCCTCGGGCCGCGAGAGCGGCTACATCGCGGTGCACCGCTACTGGGGCGAGCACTTCGAGGAGGTGCTGCGCGAGGCCGGCGCGGTGCTCCGCGCCTTCGACGGGCGCCCGCACTGGGGCAAGCTCCACTGGGAGGATGCGGCCTCGCTCCGGGCGCGCTACCCGCGCTTCGACGAGGCGGTCGCCGTGCGCGACCGGCTCGACCCCGAGCGGCGCTTCGCGAACTCGGAGCTCGAGCGCGTGCTCGGCCCCTGAGCGCTGCCGCCGTGCCCGGCGGTCGCCGCGCCGCGCGCGCTCAGACCTGCTGCAGGGCCGTGATCGGCACCTCGCCGAGCTTCGCCCGGCCCTCGAGCGCGACGAGCTCGATCGCGACGCCGATGCCGACGATCTCGGCCCCGGCCTCCCGCAGCAGCTCGAGGCCGGCCGCGAGCGTCCCGCCCGTCGCGAGGACGTCGTCGACGACCACGACCCGCATCCCCGGCCGGATGCGCGCCGGCGCGAGCTCGAGGCTCGCCTCGCCGTACTCGAGCCCGTAGTCGCGGCTGATGACGGGCGGCGGGGTCTTGCCCCCCTTGCGGATGAGGACCGTGCCATGCCCGGTCGCGACGGCGGCCGCGGTCGCGAGCACGAAGCCGCGCGCCTCGATGCCGACGATCGCCTCGACCTCGCCGAAGTCCGCCACGAGCGCCTCGGCGACCGCGCGGAGCGCCTCGGCGTCGGCGAACACGGGGGAGAGGTCGCGGAACAGGATGCCGGGCTGCGGCCAGTCGGGGAGCAGCTCGGTCAGGGTCTCGATGGCGTCGGTCGCGCGGGTCACCCCGGAATCCTCCCACCCCGGGCCTGCGTCCGGGTCGGCGGGACGCTCCCAGCGGGGCGCGAGTATGATTCAGGCATGGAGATCCTCATCGTCGTCGGCATCGTCGTGGTGCTCGCCGTCATCGTCGGCATCTACCTCTGGGCCACCTACAACTCGCTCGTGACGCTCAACGTCCGCGTCGACGAGGCCTGGAGCGACATCACGGTGCAGCTCAAGCGCCGCGCCGACCTCATCCCGAACCTCATCGACACGGTCAAGGGCTATGCGGCGCACGAGAAGCAGGTCTTCGAGAACGTGACGCAGGCGCGCGCGGAGACCGTGAACGCGGGCACCCCCGCCGAGGCCTCCGCCGCCGAGAACCACATGCAGCAGGCGCTGAAGTCGATCTTCGCGGTCGCCGAGGCGTACCCGCAGCTGCAGGCGAACCAGAACTTCCTCGCGCTGCAGGGCGAGCTCGTCGACACCGAGGACAAGATCCAGGCCTCGCGCCGCTTCTACAACGGCGGCGTCCGCGAGCTGAACACCAAGATCAAGATCTTCCCGAACACGCTCTTCGCCCGTCAGCTCGGCTTCACCGAGCGCGACTTCTTCGAGGTCGACGAGCCGGCGGCGATCGCCGAGCCGCCGCGCGTCCAGTTCTGACCTGACGCGGGCCGGGGATGTACAGCGCGATCGCGCGCAACAAGCGCAACACGGTGCTCATCATCGTGCTGTTCGTCGTCCTCATGGCGGGGCTCGCCTCGATCTTCAGCCTCGTCTACCAGGACTGGTCGATCACGGTCATCGTCTTCGTGATCGCGATCGGCTACGCGGTGTTCCAGTACTTCATGGCGACCCGCCAGACGCTCTCGATGGCGCACGCGCACGAGGTGCAGAAGCAGGACCACCCCCGGCTGTATCGGATCGTCGAGAACCTCGCGATCACCGAGGGCATGCCGATGCCGAAGGTCTACGTCATCGCGGATCCCGCGCCCAACGCCTTCGCGACCGGTCGGGACCCGGAGCACGCGGTCGTCGCCGCGACGACCGGCCTCCTCGAGCTCATGGACGATGCGGAGCTCGAGGGCGTCATGGCCCACGAGCTCGGCCACGTCAAGAACTACGACATCCGGGTCTCGCTCATCGTCTTCGGTCTCGTCGTCGCGATCGGCCTCATCGCCGACTTCTTCCTCCGCTTCCTGGTCTTCGGCGGGCGGGGGCGCTCGAACAACAGCAACGCCGGCCCGCTCATGATCGTGTTCCTCGTGATCGGCGTCGTGGCCGCCCTCGTCGCGCCGCTCGTCGCGGGCGCCGTGCAGGCGGCCGTCTCGCGCCAGCGCGAGTACCTCGCGGATGCCACGGGCGCCCTGACGACACGGCACCCCGAGGCGCTCGCGAGCGCGCTGCTCAAGCTGCAGACGTATGGCCGCCCCGTGACGCGCACGAACACCTCGATGTCGCACCTCTGGATCAGCGACCCGAACAAGCCCGGCTTCATGGCCCGACTGTTCTCGACGCATCCGCCCATCGAGGATCGCGTCGCCCGCCTCCGCGGCAGCCTCGACCGCTTCTAGCCGCTTCTGCGCTGAACGGCTCAGAGCCGGGCGGCGCCGGTCGGCGGGGCCGTGACGCGCCCCTCGAGCACATCCATCGCCGCCGAGCGGTCGCCGGCCGTCGGGGCATCGCTCGGCTCGAGCGGCACGCCGAGCGCCCGGGCGAGGTCGGCGGCGGCGGTGCCCCAGTCGAAGACGCGGATGTCGTCGAGCCCCTGCCAGGCGGCCGCCTCGCGCAACGCGGGCGCGACGCGCTCCTCGAGCCCGGGCGGCACCGCGTGCTCCCACCACGCCGACTGCACGCGCAGCGCGCCCGCCTTCCGGTCCCGCTTGAGATCGATCCGCCCGACGACGCGATCGTCGACGAGCACCGGCAGCGTGTAGTAGCCGAAGACCCGCTTGGGTGGCGGCGTGTAGATCTCGATCCGGTAGTGGAAGCCGAAGAGCCTCAGCGCGCGATCCCGCTCCCAGACGACCGGGTCGAAGGGCGAGAGGAGCGCCGCGGTCTCGATCCGGCGCGGGATCACGGCCCCGGCATCCATGAAGGCGGGCCGGGCCCAGCCCTCGACCTGCACCGGCAGCACGGCGCCCTCCTCGACGAGCTCCTGGAGGGCCTGCGTCGTGCGGTCGATTCGGAGGCGGAAGTAGTCGGCGAGGTGGCCGACGGTGCCGACCCCGTGCGCGACGACCGCCTGGCGGACGAGCGAGCGGGTCGCGTCCTCGGCGCTCGGGACGGGCGCGTCGAACGCCCCCGCAGGCAGCACCTGCTCGGGGAGGCCGTAGCGGCGCTCGAAGCGGCGGCGGCCGGCGGAGACGAGCTCGCCCCAGCGGAACAGGACCTCGAGCGCCATCTTCACATCCGACCAGCCCCACCACGGGCCCGTCCGGCGGTTCTCCTCGTGCTCGATCTCGCTCGCCGCCATCGGCCCGTGCTCGGCGATGTGCGCGCGGACCCACTGCATCATCCGCGCATTGGCGGGATCGCGGGCCCAGAGCTGATCGCGGGCGTCGTCGCGCTCGCGGAGCCGCTGCATCTTCCAGCGCATCTCGGGCAGGAGCTCGAGCGGCATGAGCGCCGCCTCGTGGCCCCAGAACTCGAAGTAGCGGGCGCGGCTGCCGGTGCGCTCGAAGGTGAGGGCGTCGAGTGCCGCCGTGTCGTAGGGGCCGAGGCGCGCGAGCAGCGGCAGGTAGTGGCTGCGCTCGAAGACGTTGACGCTGTCGAGCTGGAGGAGGCGGAGGCGGTCGATCCCGAGGGCGAGCTGGCGGGTGCCGACGGAGGCGGGGCGCGGCCGCGCGAAGCCCTGCGCCCCGAGCGCGAGGCGGCGGGCGCGGGCCAGCGAGAGCTTCTCCACCATCGCCCCGACCCTAGCGCCGCCCGCCGACACCGTCGGCGGCGGATCAGCTGGGCGCCGCCCGTTCCGGCGACCGCGGGGGAGCTGGTCGGCCTAGGCTTGGCGGATGGTGTTCCGATCCCGCGAGGACCGCGCTCGCGCGGCGACCGACAACCGGGTGTCCGACGGCGTCCCGCCGGGCATGCGCATCGCCGCGGCCTGGTCGTGGCGGCTGCTCGTCGTCGCCGGGCTCATCGCCCTCCTCGGCTTCCTCATCGTGCAGCTGCGGCTCATCGTCATCCCCTTCCTCATCGCGGTGGTGCTCTCGGCGCTCCTCGTGCCCTTCTGCAACTGGCTGCAGCGGCACCGCTGGCCGCGCGGGCTCGCCGTCGCGGTGACCGAGCTCGGGGTCATCGCGGTGGTCGCCGGCCTCATCACCCTGGTGGTGCAGCAGGTGCGCTCGGGCGCTCCCGCCCTGCAGGCGAAGTCGATCGAGCGCTACGACGACCTCAAGGCCCTCCTGCTCGACTCGCCCCTCCACCTCACCGAGCAGGACATCAACGAGTACGTCGCGGAGCTCGTGAAGGCCGTGCAGGCCGACACCTCCGCCCTCGTCACGGGGGCGCTCGACGTCGGCTCGACCGCCGGGCACGTGCTCGCCGGCATCCTGCTCGTGCTCTTCTCGACCCTCTTCCTGCTCCTCGACGGCCGCCGGATCTTCCGCTGGGTGACCCGGCTCTTCCCGCGGCGCGCGCAGCGCGCGGTGATCGGCGGCGGGGAGGCCGGCTGGGCGACCCTCACGACCTTCGTGAAGGTGCAGATCTTCGTCGCCTTCGTGGATGCCGTCGGCATCGGCCTGGGCGCGTGGATCCTGGGCCTCTTCTTCGGCGGGTTCCCGCTCGTCATCCCGATCGCCGTCGCCGTCTTCCTGGGCGCCTTCATCCCCGTCGTCGGCGCGGTCCTCACCGGGGCGCTCGCCGTGTTCGTCGCGCTCGTCTACTTCGGGCCCATCCCGGCGCTCATCATGCTCGGCATCGTGATCCTCGTGCAGCAGATCGAGGGGCACGTGCTGCAGCCGCTCGTCATGGGCACCGCCGTGAAGATCCACCCCCTCGCGGTGGTCCTCGCGGTCGCCGCCGGGGGCTTCATCGCGGGGATCCCGGGCGCGTTCTTCGCGGTGCCCGTGGTCGCGGTGCTCAATGTCGTCGTCGGGTACATCGCCAGGGGAGAATGGAGGTCCAATCCCCACCCGAGTGCCGAGGACGTGACCTGACGTGTCCGCTGAATTCACGACCGCCGCCGGCCCCACGCTGGCCGAGATCGAGGAGGCGCGCGAGCGCGTCGCCGAGGTCATCGAGGTCACGCCCATGCTCTCCTCGCGCTTCCTCTCGGGGCTCGCGGGGCACCAGGTGCTCCTCAAGGCCGAGAGCCTCCAGCGCACCGGCTCGTACAAGATCCGCGGCGCCTACAACTTCATCGCGCAGCTCAGCGCCGAGCAGCGCGCGCGCGGCGTCGTCGCGGCCTCCGCCGGCAACCACGCGCAGGGCGTCGCGCTCGCGGCGCGCGAGCTCGGGATCAGCGCGACCATCTTCATGCCGCTCGGCGTCGCGCTCCCGAAGCTGCAGGCCACGCGCGGCTACGGCGCCGAGGTCGTCCTGCACGGCGCGATCGTCGACGAGACGCTCCAGGCCGCCCGCGACTTCGCCGAGCGCACCGGCGCCGTCATCGTGCCGCCCTTCGACCATCACGACATCGTCACCGGCCAGGCGACGCTGGGGCTCGAGATCCTCGAGCAGGCGCCGGATGTCGAGCACATCGTCGTCCCCGTCGGGGGAGGCGGCCTCGCCTCGGGCGTCGCGGTCGCGGTGGAGTGGCTGGAGGCCGAACTCGGCCGGCGCGTGCGGGTCACGGGCGTGCAGGCGGCGAACGCGGCGGCCTACCCGCCCTCGCTCGCGGCCGGCGAGCCGACGCTGACGCCGATCACCTCGACGCTCTCCGACGGCATCGCGGTCGGGAAGCCGGGCGCCCTCAACTTCGAGATCATCCGCCGCGCCGTCGACGAGGTCGTGACGGTCGACGAGGACGACACGGCCCGCGCGATCCTCGTGCTCCTCGAGCGCGCGAAGCTCGTCGTCGAGCCGGCCGGCGCGGTCGGCGTCGCGGCGCTGCTCACGGGCGCCGTGCAGCCGCAGGGTCCGACCGTCGTGATCCTCTCGGGCGCGAACATCGACCCCATGGTCATGGAGCGCGTCATCAGCCGCGGCCTCTCGGCCTCCTCGCGCTATCTCAAGGTGACGATCCCGCTGCCCGACCGGCCGGGGCAGCTCGCGCGCATCGCCGACCTCATCGCCGAGGCGAACGCCAACGTCGTCGAGGTGCTGCACACGCGCCACGGGGTGGGTCTGCACATCAGCCAGGTGCAGATCGAGATCCACATGGAGACGCGCGGCTCGGAGCACGCCGAGCACGTGCTCGAGGTCCTGCGCGGGGCCGGCTACCAGCCGCGCGTCGACCTGGAGTAGCGCGCGCCCCTCGACGAGCCGTGGGCGACCTCAGCCGGTGTAGGTCTGCACGTCGACGATCTCGACGGCGATCTCCTTGCCGCTGGGGGCCGCGTAGCTCGTCGTGTCGCCGATCTTGAGGTCGAGGATCGCCTGGCCGAGCGGGCTCGTGGCCGGGTAGACGTCGAGGTCCGAGCTGTCGTCCGCGATCTCGCGGCTGCCGAGCAGGAAGCGGGTATCGTCGCCCGCGATCTTCGCGGTGACGACGGTGCCGACCTCGACCACGCCGTGGCTCTCGGGCGCCTCGCCGACGACGGCGCTGCGCAGGAGCGCGGTGAGCGATCGGATGCGGGCCTCGATCTTGCCCTGCTCGTCCTTCGCAGCGTGGTACCCGCCGTTCTCCTTGAGGTCGCCCTCCTCGCGCGCGATCTCGATCTTCTTCGCGATGTCGGCGCGCGCCGGCCCGCTGAGCTCCTCGAGCTCGGCGGCGAGACGGTCGTACGACTCCTGGGTCAGCCAGGTGGTGGGGGCGTCGGACATGATGTCCTCCTCAAAGATCAAGACCGGCCAGGATCGGCCGGTCTCCGGGTCAGGTGGTGCGAGGTGATCGCCCAGTCTAGGTCAGCCAGCATTCGGAGATCAATCCGGTGACGGCGGGCTCGGTGACCCGGATCGTCTCGCGGAAGGGCCTCGTGCGGGCCTCCGAGGCGGGGATGTCGACGATGCGCCAGCCGACGATCGCGTGCGTCGCGTTGAGCGCCTCGACCGCGCAGGATGCCGTCCTGCCGGGCTCGGCGGTGAGCTCCCAGCGCACCGTCACCTCCCCCTCCAGCTGCGTGTAGCCGAGGTCGCGGACCTCGAGGCTGGAGTCCGCGCCGAAGAGCCCGACCCAGACCACCCAGGCGACCGACAGGGCCACGGCGGCGGTGCCCGCGACGATCGCGAGCACGGTGCGGCGACGGCGGCGGCCGGGGGTGCGCCCGTAGCGGGCATCGAGGTCGTGGGCGGCGGGCTGGGTCACGTGGCGTCCGGATCTGAGGTGGTGGTGCGGCGTCTAAACTGGCTCCAGGCTATTCGCTCTCGACCGAGAGGCACCCGTGCTCCACTGGCTCGCCGCCGCCACCCCCGATCCGCTCGTGCCGCCGTCGGGCGTGCCCGACGAGCTCGTCTTCCCGGGCGTCTGGGGCTTCATCGCGACGGCCGGCATCGCGATCGCGGCGGTCCTGCTCATCATCGACATGGTGCGCCGCGTGCGCCGCCTCACCTACCGCGCGCAGATCCGCGAGCAGCTCGATGCGGAGCGCGCCGAGCGCGAGGCCGCGGAGGCCGAGGGCGCGACGCCCGCGTCGGACGCGCCGACGACGGATCCCGCCGAGCCCGAGCAGCCCGGCGCCCGCTAGACCGCGACCGGGTCGAGCGCGATGAGCAGGATCCCGGTCCACTGCGCGAGGAACGCGATCACGGTGCACGAGTGGAAGATCTCGTGGAAGCCGAAGACGCCCGGCACGGGGTTCGGCCGCTTGAGGCCGTAGAACACGGCGCCCACCGTGTACGACAGGCCGCCCGCGACCACGAGGACCATGGTCGCCACGTTCGCCTGGAACAGGTCGACGATGTAGAGCATCGCCGCCCAGCCGAGCAGGATGTAGAGCGCGACGTAGAGCCAGCGCGGCGCCGAGAGCCAGAAGATGCGGAAGCCGATGCCGAGCAGCGCTCCGCCCCACACCATCGCGAGCAGCAGCGTCGCCTTGTCGACCGGGAGCGCGCACACCGCGAGCGGCGTGTAGGTGCCGGCGATCAGCAGGAAGATGTTGGAGTGGTCGATCCGGCGGAAGATCGCCTTGACCCTCGGGCTCCAGTTGAAGCGGTGGTAGGTCGCCGAGACGCCGAAGAGCAGCAGCGAGGAGGCCATGAAGATCGCCGAGGCCGCCTTCGCGGGGCCGCCGTCGGCGAGGACGATGAGCACGACGCCCGCCGCGATCGCGAGGGGGAAGGTGACCGCGTGGATCCAGCCGCGCCAGGTCGGCTTGAGCTCCACCTGGCCGTGCGTGAGCTCGTCGTGGAGGAGCGGGATGTTGGGGAGATCGCCCGAGGGGTCGGCCGCGGCGCGCTCGGCTGCAGCGGGGGCGTCGTGTCTCGTCCGGCGGGGCATGCCCCGATGATAGGCCCGCGCACGGGCGGGTCCGCTGGGAGCCGCGGTGGACTACCGTAGCGATGTGCGCGAGCGGAGCAGGCGAGGTGGCGGCGGCCTCCTCTACGGCCTCTACCAGGCGCGACTCCGTCGGCAGCTGCAGGGGCGCGCGCATCCCGCGCACGTGGCGATGATCATCGACGGCAACCGCCGATGGGCGCGCGAGCGGGCGCTGGAGACGGCCGCGCACGGGCATCGGGCGGGCGCCGAGAAGATGCGCGAGTTCCTCGGCTGGTGCGACGACGCCGGCATCGGCGTCGTGACGCTCTACCTGCTCTCGACCGACAACCTCGGTGCGCGCCCCGAGGAGGAGCTGCGCGAGCTCGTCGAGATCATCGCCGACCTCGCCGACGACCTCTCACGCGCGGCCGACTGGCGCATCCAGCACGTGGGCGCCGCCGACGGGCTCCCGGATGCGCTCGTGCAGGTGCTCCGCGCGGCCGAGGCGCGCACCGCCCGCAACCGCGGCCTGCACGTGAACCTCGCGGTCGGTTACGGGGGACGCCGGGAGATCACGGATGCGATGCGCAGCATCGTGCGCGCGCACGGCGAGCGCGGCGGGACGATCGTCGATCTCGCCGAGTACCTGACGCCCGAGATGGTGGGCGAGCACCTCTACACCCAGGGGCAGCCCGACCCGGACCTCATCATCCGCACCTCGGGCGAGCAGCGCCTCAGCGACTTCATGCTCTGGCAGAGCGCGCACAGCGAGTTCTACTTCGTGGAGGCGCTCGGGCCCGACCTCCGCGAGGTCGACTTCCTGCGCGCGCTCCGCGACTACGCGAAGCGGCATCGGCGGTTTGGCCAATGACGGGGATCGACGACTACGCGGCCTCCTTCTCCGAGGAGCCCGGCTTCCTCGACTTCGCGGCCTTCGGGCCGACGGGCACGGCCGTCGCGGGCGAGCTGGCGAGCCTCACCCACGTGCTCGAGCACGCGCGTCCCGGCGCGGCGGGCGCGCTCTTCGAGCAGCGGCCCCGCGTCCTCCGGGCGGTCTCGGCGCTCACCGGCTTCGACGCCTCGCAGATCGTGTTCCAGCCGAACACCACGCAGGGCCTCATGCACGCCGTCTTCGGGCTGACGGGCGGGGTGCTCATCTCGCCGGCCGAGTTCCCGAGCCTCCCCTTCGCCGCCGAGCGCGCCCGCGCCGCGCTCGGCGCCGTCCAGCCGGTCTGGCTGCGTACCGAGCACGGGCGCGTGACGCCGGGCGACATCCGCGAGCAGCTCACGCCCTCGGTCGTCGCGGTCGGGGTGAGTCTCGTCGACTTCCGCACCGGCTACCTCGCCGACCTCGAGGGCATCCGCCAGGTCATCGGCGACCGGCTCCTCATCGTCGACGCGATGCAGGGCTTCGGCGTCGTCGACGCCCCCTGGGAGGTCGCGGACGTCGTCGCGGCGGGCGGCCAGAAGTGGGTGCGGGCCGGCTGGGGCACGGGCTTCCTCGCGCTCGGCGAGCGCGCGCTCGAGCACCTCACCCCGGTCTGGTCGGGCATCAACGGCACGGATGTCGAGGGCACGCCCATGGACGGGGTCCCCGAGCCCTCGCGCAGCGCGGCCGCGTTCCAGGTCTCGAACCCCGACCCCCTCGCGCAGGCGCGGCTCGCCGGCGCCCTCGAGCAGCTCGCCGAGGTCGGGGTGGCGGCCGTCAACGGGCGGATCGCGGAGCGGGTCTCCGAGATCATCGACCTCGCCGACGAGTTCGCGCTGCCGGTGGTCTCGCCGCGGGCCGAGCACGAGCGCGCGGGCATCGTCGTCCTCGAGCCGGAACCCGAGCGGCTGACGGCGCTCGCCGCATCCCTCGTCAACCACGGCGTCAGCGCGACCGTGCGCGCGGGGACGGCGCGGCTGTCCGCGCACGCCTCGACGGACACGGAGACCCTCGCGATGCTCCGGGCCGCGCTGCTGTCCTGGGCGACGAGCTGACCGCAGTTCACCAGATCGTCACATGCCCGCGCGTGTCGCGGCGAGCCGTGTCGGAACCCGAGCGTAGGTTCAGACCCATCAGGCATGGCGTCTGATCGGAGCGGCCACACAAGTTCGCCTCCGTGGAGCACTTCGGCCGTTCCGCCATTTGAGAGCCGGATGCGCCTCGCATCCGGGCGAGGAGTGGCAGTGCCCGCAATCGACCAGCCCCAGTCGAGCTCCACCACCCGCCGGAAGCCGGACGCCGCCGCGGCGTCGGGCGCCGCCCAGCAGGAGCGGACCTACGTGCTCGACACGTCCGTCCTGCTGAGCGATCCGAGAGCCGTCTACCGCTTCGCGGAGCATGCCGTCGTGCTGCCCGTCGTCGTGGTGACCGAGCTCGAGGCGAAGCGGCACGACCCGGAGATCGGCTACTTCGCGCGCCAGGCGCTGCGGCTCCTCGACGAGCTGCGCGTCGAGCATGAGCGCCTCGACTTCCCGATCCAGGTGGGGGAGGCGGGCGGCACGCTGCGCGTCGAGCTCAACCACTCGAACATGTCGGTGCTGCCCTCGGGGCTGCAGCTGAACGACAACGACTCCCGCATCCTCGCCGTCGCGATGAACCTCGCGAACGAGGGGCTCGCCGTGACGGTCGTGTCGAAGGATCTGCCGCTGCGCGTCAAGGCGGCCTCGATCGGCCTCCAGGCCGAGGAGTACCGCGCCGAGCTCGCCGTCGACTCCGGCTACACCGGCATGGCCGAGCTGCCGCTCTCGGCCGAGGAGATGGCGGCGCTCTACGACGCCGAGGAGGGCTCCTCGCGCCGGGTGCAGGATCTGCCGATCAACACGAGCCTCGTCATCACCTCGGAGCGCGGCTCGGCGCTCGGGCGCGTCAGCGCGCGCGGCCGCTTCAGGCTGGTGCGCGGCGACCGCGACGTCTTCGGCCTGCACGGCCGCAGCGCCGAGCAGCGGCTCGCGATCGACCTCCTCCTCGACCCGGAGATCGGGATCGTGTCGCTCGGCGGGCGCGCCGGCACCGGCAAGAGCGCCCTCGCCCTGTGCGCGGGGCTGGAGGCGGTGCTGGAGAAGCAGCAGCACCGCAAGATCATGGTCTTCCGCCCGCTCTACGCGGTCGGCGGGCAGGAGCTCGGCTACCTGCCCGGCGACAAGGACGAGAAGATGAACCCGTGGGGGCAGGCGGTCTTCGACACGCTCGGCGCCCTCGTGAGCGACAACGTGCTCGAGGA
This sequence comes from Homoserinibacter sp. YIM 151385, assembly GCF_027912415.1. Classification (NCBI taxonomy): domain Bacteria; kingdom Bacillati; phylum Actinomycetota; class Actinomycetes; order Micrococcales; family Microbacteriaceae; genus Homoserinibacter; species Homoserinibacter sp. YIM 151385. The sequence continues at coordinate 68,400 of NZ_CP115175.1, forward strand.
GGTCACGGAGCGGGGGATGCTCGAGGTCCTGCCCCTCACCCACATCCGCGGCCGCTCGCTGCACGACGCCTTCGTGATCGTGGACGAGGCGCAGTCGCTCGAGCGGAACGTCCTGCTCACGGTGCTCTCGCGCATCGGGCAGAACTCGCGGGTCGTGCTCACGCACGACGTCGCGCAGCGCGACAACCTCCGGGTGGGGCGCCACGACGGCGTCGCGAGCGTCATCGAGACGCTGAAGGGCCACCCGCTGTTCGCGCACATCACGCTGACGCGCTCCGAGCGCTCGGCGGTGGCGGCGCTCGTGACGGAGCTGCTGGAGGGGAACGAGCTGGCGTAGACGCACGATTCCCCCGGGTCGCGACGATCCCGCCTGCTCGGGCAGGGGACGTCGTCGCGACCCGGGGGCGTCGAAGGGGGACTAGCCGGCGACCGCGAGCTCGACGGGCGCCGCGGCGAGCTGCGCCGTCGCGGTGATCTCGCCCGAGTCGACGTCCACCGCGAGGAGGCGGTCCGAGGCGGGGTCGGTCACGAGCGCGCTGTGCTCCCAGACCTTGAGCGCCGGGTGCGCGTCCTGCCACTCGGCGGGGCCCTCCCACGCGTCGATGAGCGGGAAGGAGGCGGTGGTCTCGCCCGTCGCCGGGTCGATGACGTGGAGGGCGCCGTCGGTGCCGAGGAGCAGCGCCTCGTCGTGCGGGCCGCGCGCGAGGTCGCGGAAGGTGTATCCGGCCGGCGCCTCGTGCACGCTCAGCTCGCCCGCCGCGGTGTCGATGAGCGAGAACGACGAGAGCACGTAGCCCTCGGCGTCGGGGTCGTCGTTGTAGTCGCCGAGCGCGACGGGCGAGTCGTGCGTCGTGAACTGGTTGCCGATGCGGCCGAACTCGTCGGGGGCGGCGAGCTTCTCGAACGCGCCCGCCGCGTAGACGAGCACGCCGTCCTCGCAGCCGAAGACGGCGACCTCGCCGGCCGCCGTGCCCTCGCCGTGGACGCCGGGGCACTCCTCGTTCCGGGTGATCTCCTTCCGGCCGGCCCCGAGCGCGCGGACGCCGCTGCGCGACTCGCTGTCGCCGATCGTCGTGAGGAGGGTGCCGTCCTCGAGCTGCAGGGCGACGCCGTGGTGCGCGTCCTCGGACTCGACCACCTCGGACTCGGGGGCCTCGTGCGAGCCGAGGAAGGCATCCGTGTCGAAGAGGGTGGCGTCGCCGGTCGCGTCGTCGAAGAGCACGGTCGTGCCGGCGTGGGGGACCACGTGGCCGGCGGCGTCCGCGGGGATCACGAGCTCGGTCAGCTCGGGCTCGCCCGTGGTGCCGGCCGCCGTGTCGAGCAGCTGGAAGCCCTCGGCGGTCGTGACCATGACGTGGCGCCCGTCGCCGACGGGGTTGACGCGGGTGAAGCCCTCGATGGGCAGCTCGGCGACCTGCTCGAGGGTGGCGGCGTCGAGGACGGCGATGCCGCCCTCGTAGGTGACGGCGATGCGCGCTCCGGCGGCCTGCCCGTCGGTCTCGTCGGGGGCGGCGTCGGGGGCGGCGCTCGTCGCGCAGCCGCTGAGGAGGAGGCCGGCGGCGGCGAGTGCCCCGGCGGCCGTGATGATGCGGTGTCGTCTCATGTCGAGCATCCTATTGATAACCATTCTCAATACAAAATCACGCCGAGAGCGCGGTCGCGATGAGCTCCGCGTTCGCCCGCAGGAGGCCGAGATAGCTCGAGGCCTCGCCCTGCGCCGACAGGGTCTCCGCGTGGAGCGGCACCACCGCGACCTCGACGCCGGCCTCCTCGGCGAGCACCCGGGCGAGTCGATCCGGCTGGGAGGCCTGCACGAAGATCGCCGGCACGCCGGCCTCCCGGATCGTCGTCGCGAGGCCGCGGAGGTCCGCGGCGCTCGGCGAGGCGAGCGTCGTGCCGCCGGGCACGATCGCCCCGACGACCTCGAAGCCGTAGCGATCCGCGAGGTAGCCGAGCACGTGGTGGTCGGTCACGAGCCGTCGACGCTCCGCCGGGATCGCGGCGAAGGCCGCCTCGAGCTCCGCGTCGACCTCCGCGAGCTCGGCGCGCGAGCCGTCCGCGGAGGCCGCGACGGCATCCCCGTCGATCCCCGGCACGTGCTCGAGCAGCGCCGCCTCGATCCCGTCGACGACGAGCCGCATGCGCGCGGGATCGTTCCAGAAGTGCGGGTCGAGCGAGGTCTCGCCGTCGACGTCCGCGACCTCGAGCGTCGGCACGAGCTCGCCGGCGACGAGCACCGGCACGCCGTCCGCCTCCGCCGACTCGACCAGCTGCCAGGCGCCCTCCTCGAGCCCGAGCCCGCTCGCGACCATGAGATCGGCATCGGCGACGCGGGCCGCCTCCCGGGCCGACGGCTGGAAGGCGTGCGGATCCGAGCCGGGCGGCATGAGGGTCACGACCTCCGCCTCCTCGCCGACGACGCCCGCGACGACGTCGCCGAGGATGTCGGTCGTCACGACCACGAGCGGGCGGCCGTCGTCGCCGCCGAGCGCCGCGCACCCGGCGAGGGCGCTCGCCGAGAGCGCGAGCGCGAGCGCCGCGGCGCCGGCCCGCGCGCCTCCGGAGCGGAGCGCGCGCCTCATCGGCCCGTCTCCAGCGCCACGGCGCCGCGCGGCACCTCGAACTCGCGCGCCACCGTGCCGCCGTCGCGGTAGTCGAGCTCGAGCACCCGGCCCGCGTGCGGCAGCGCGAGATAGGCGCGATCGGCGTCGACCGTGAGCGCGGCGCCCTCGAGTCCCGCGGCGTCGGCGAGCGGCTCGCTCGCCGAGACGGTGTCGCCGGATGCCGGGTCGAGCACGAGCAGCCGGCCCGTCCGGTCGATCGCGACCACGCGGTCCTCGTCGTCGTCGATCGCCGCGACGAGCGCGAGCGGCCGCTCGGTCTCCACGAGCGACCACGTGCGCGCCCGGGAGTCGAGCACCCAGGCGCCGCGGTCGCCCGCGACGCCCGCCGTCGCGGGGCGGTCGAGGCGGGAGGCGAAGGCGGTGGCCGCGGGTGGCGGATCACCGGCCCCCGCCTCGCCGAACGGGATGCGCTCGAGCTCGACGCCGTCCGATCCGCTCACCGCGAGCACGGCGCCGTCGGCGCAGCCCAGGACGGCGCCGACGCGGGTGAGCCGTGCGCCTGCGGGGTCCGGGCACGCCTCGGAGGCGAGCTCCTCGCCGTCGTCGTCGAGGAGCCGCGCGCGCCCCGCCCCCGCATCCCCGAGGAGGACGGCCTCCCCGACGGGGATCGCGGCGCTCGATCCGGGATGCACCGCGCGCGTGAGCTCGGCGATCTCGCCCTGTCCGAGGGACTCGCGATCGAGCACGACGAGCTCGCCGGAGCCCGGGAACAGCACGCTCGTGCGCCCCTCGCTCGACTGCAGGCGGGGCGGCTCGGTCTCGGCCGCCGCCTCCGAGGCGGTCACCGCCTCGAGGAGCCGCGGCGGCGCCTCGTAGTAGTGCGAGTGGTCGCCGTGGGGGCGCGTCCACCGGCCGCTGTCGACGAGCGCGACGCGACCCGGGGCGAGGGAGGCGGCGAATCGGCCGTCCGTCCACGTCGCCTCGGGCGCGGCGGTCGTGCCGAGGTCGACCCGCGACTCGTCGAGGAGGTCGAGGAGCTCGAGGGCGCCGTCCTCGCCGAGCACGAGGAGCGCGGGGTGCGGCTCGTCGAGCTCGGCGGCGCCCTCCACGTGCCCGTGATCGTCGTCGCCGGTCGGCCCGTCCGTGACGGGGGAGGTCGGGGCGGCGCAGCCTGCGAGGAGCAGGGATGCCGCGATCAGGGCGGTGAGCGATGTCGTGGCGCCCCGGGGGAGGCGGGGCCGGTCGGGGCGCGGGGTCATGCGGTCCTCTCGGTGGTGGGGATCGGGTGGTCGTCGTGGTCGGGATGGTGGATGCGGTCGTCGTGGCCGGGATCGTCCTCGGGCTCGGCCGGCGGCCCGGCCGACCGGCCGCGCAGACGCGCCAGCGCGGCCCGGACACCGTGCGAGGCTCCCGCGACGAGCACCGCTGCGAGCGCGATCGAGGCGCCGCCCGCCGTGCCGAGGTGCCAGGAGGCGAGCAGCCCGAGCAGGACCGCGAGCGAGCCGAGCGCGGCCGCGAGGAGCATCGTCGTCGGCACCCGCCGCGTCCAGGCGCCCGCCGCGACGGCCGGCGCGAGGAGGAGCGCGACGACGAGGAGCGCGCCCACCGCCTGGTAGGCGACGACCACGGCGAGGGTCACGAGCCCGGTGAGCGCGATCTCCGCGACCCGGGGCCGCATCCCCATCGTGTGGGCGATGCGCTCGTCGAGCGCGAGGAGGGCGAAGGGGCGGCGGCCGAGCGCGGCGACGAGGATCGCGAGTGCGAGACCGCCCGCGAGGAGGGCCAGCTCCTCGCCTCGGATCGCGAGGATGTCGCCGAAGAGGATCGCGGTGATGTCGCCCGCGAAGCTCCGCGACGCCGAGGCGATCGCGACGCCCGCCGCGAGCATGCCCGCGAAGACGAGGCCGATGCTCGTGTCGGCGGCGAGGCGGCGTCGGCGGGTGAGGGCGCCGACGGCGAGGCTCATGGCGCTCGCGCTGAGGGCGGCGCCGAGCACCGGCGGCGCGCCGAGGAGGAGGGCGATCGCGATGCCGGGCAGCATCCCGTGCGCGAGCGCCTCGCCGAGGAAGGCCATGCCGCGGATGACGACCCAGGTGCCGACGACGCCGCAGAGCGCGGCCGTGAGGATGCCGCCGAGGAGCGCTCGCTGGAGGAAGGCCGTCTGGAGCGGCTCGAGGAGATGGTCCACGACGATCATGGTAGCCAAACGAGAACGGTTATCATTTCGTATAGAGTGTCCGGATGTCCACCCTCGTCCGGCTCCGCGGGGTCGCCGTCCTCCGCGGGAGCACCCGCGCCCTCGACCGGATCGACGTCGAGCTGCCCGCCCACGGGGTCGTCGCGGTGCTCGGCGGCAACGGCGCCGGCAAGTCGACCCTGCTCGAGCTCCTCGCCGGGATCGCGCGCCCATCGACGGGCTCGCTCGAGTGGGCCGCCGGCTCACCGCCGCCCACGGCGCTCGTCGTGCAGCGGAGCGAGGCGGACGACCGGCTCCCCCTCACCGTGGAGGACGTCGTCGCGATGGGCCGCTGGGCCGCCCTCGGGCTCTGGCGCCCGCTCCGGCGCGCCGACCGCGCCGCCGTCGCCCAGGCGATCGACCGCCTCGGCCTCGGCGAGCTCCGTCGGCGTCGGCTCGGCGAGCTCTCCGGCGGCCAGCGCCAGCGCGCGCTCCTCGGCCAGGCGCTCGTCCGCCGCGCCCGCCTGCTGCTGCTCGACGAACCCGACGCGGGGCTGGATGCCGCATCCCGGGAGGTCCTCGGGCGCGTGCTCCGCGAGGCGGCGGGGGAGGGGGCGGCGGTCGTGCTCGCGACCCACGACCGCCGGGCGGCGCGCGACGCCGATCATCGCATCCACCTCGTCGAGGGCCGGATCCGGGATGTGGAGAACCCGCTCGCGACAGCGGCGCGCTCGCTACCGTGGCACGATGCCGACCGCCGCGAGGAGCCGTCTCGGAGCGCGTCGCGCTGATCCGGCGCTCGCGTCGCCGCTGCCGCCCGACGTCGAGTCGCCGGGGGCGCGGATCGAGGCGGGGATCGCGGCGCTTCTCGTGGCGCTCGTCGCGCTCCGACACCTCGCGGAGCCCGCGGGCGGCTGGTGGCTCGCGCCGGCCGCGCTCCTCGCGCTCGCCGGCGCGCGGCTCGTCTGGACGGATCTGCGGCAGCATCGCATCCCGAACTCGGTGACGGCGCCGCTCGCGGCCCTCGGCGTCGCCGGTCTCGCGCTCGATGCGGCGGCGGGCGCGCGAGTCGGCGTGCTCGTCCCCGCGCTCCTCGTCGCGGGCGTGCTCGCCGCGCTCGCGGCGACGGGCGGGATCGGCATGGGCGACGCGAAGCTCGTGCTCGGTCTGGGGCTCGCCTCGCCGACCGCGACCGCGGCGATCGCGACGCCCATGCTGGCCGTGCTCATCGGCGGTCTCGCGGCCGTGCCGGCGCTCCTCGCGGGGCGCCGTCGCGAGCGGCAGCCCTTCGGGCCCGCGCTGCTGCTCGGCTGGGCGGGGGCGGTCGGAGTGGACCCGCTATCTCTATATAGCTAGAGTAAGCGCATGCAGCCGCTCGCCCGTGTGACGCCCGCGACCCTCGACGCCCTCGACGCGCTCCTCGCCGAGCCCGCACCCGTGTGGGGGCTCCTCGTCGTCAAGCGCAGCGGGCGGCCCGCCGGCAGCGTGTATCCGATCCTCGAGCGGCTCGAGCGGCTCGGCTGGCTCGAATCCCGATGGGAGGACGAGCCCGGGCGCAGCGGCCCCCGGCGCCGGCTCTACCGGCTCACCGCCGACGGCGCCGTCGCGGCCGCCGAGCTCACGAGTCGCGCCCGATCGGCCGCCCGCGGGGCGCGCGCGACGGAAGCCACCGCGTGATCGCCCGACTGCTGCGGATCCTCGCCGCGACCATGCCCGCCGGTGTCCGCGAGCGGTATCGCGAAGAGTGGGCCGCCGATGCCGCCGGCGCCGCGGAGCTCGGCCGCCGCCCCGCCGAGGTCCTCCTCGGCGCCCTCGCCACCGCGGTGTCCATCGACCGCGCCGACCCCCGGGCGAGCGGCCTCGACGTCCGCTCGCTCGCCCTCCGCCGAGGCCGGTGGGGCGCCGCGCTCGTCGGCAGCGGGCTCCTCGTCGCCATGCTGTGCTTCCTCGCCGCCGGCCGCAGCGAGGGGATGCCGTGGCTGGCCGCGGCGGAGGGGGCGGCGACCGCGCTCGCCCTCGCGGCCGGCATCGCCGGTCTGGGCTTCCTGGCCTCCGCGATCGTGCTCGTGCTCCCCGGCTCGGGTCGCTCGGCGATGCTCGCCGTCGCGCTGTGCCTCGTCCTCGGCGCCGTCGGCCTCCTCGTCATCGGCCCCGTGCTCCTCGTCGCGATGCTCGTGCTCGGCTCGGCGGTCGGCGTGCCGCTCGCGGTCGTGCTCGCGCTCCGCCCGCGTGCGGCGGCGGAGGCGGAGCGCCCGATCGCGACGGCGCTCGTCGCCCTCGGCGGGGCGCTCGCCGTGCTCGGGACGACCGCGCTCGGGCTGCTCCACGTCTTCGTGTGGAACCCGCTCGCGAAGGTGCCCGGCCTCCCGCTCGAGGCGATCTACGCACGGCTGGAGGCCGCCGGCGAGCTCGGCGCGCCCCTCGCGCCCGGGCTCTGGGCCGCCGGCGCGGTGCTCTCCGTGCTCGCGATCCTCGCCACGAGCACGCTGCCGCTGCGGCGGCTCCGCGCCTCCCGCTCGCCGAGACGGGCGGCGATCGCGGGGCTCGGCGCGCTCTCGGCGACCGCGTTCGGCGTCTGGATGGCGGGCTTCACGATGGGCATGGGGCTCGCGGACACCTTCATGACCGATGGCGGCGATGCCGCGCCGACGGGGCTCGTCCTCGCGCTGCTCGGCGCCGCGACCGGCATCCCTGCCCTGTGGCTCGCGCTCACGCCGGGCCCGGTGATGCCGCGCCCGGCACCGACCTCCGCCTGATCAGGGCCGGGGGGCCGGACCGCCCGGAGCCGCCGGCCCGCCCGGGCGCCCCGGGGCGCCGCGACCGCCCGAGAGCAGGCGCCAGATCCCGTAGGCGGCGCCGATGAGCACGCCCGCGTCGTCGAGGAGCCCGATGGGCCCCGTCAGGAGCTCGGGGATGACGTCGATCGGCGAGAGCCCGTAGGCGATCGCACCGGCCCCGATGAGGACGGCGGCGAGGATGCGACGACCCCGTGGCACGATCAGCCCGGGTGGGTCATCGAGAGGACGTCGAGGGCGGTGTCGAGCTGCGCCTCGGTCACCTCGCCGCGCTCGACGAAGCCGAGATCGACGACCGCCTCGCGCACGGTGAGCCCGTTCGCGACGGAGTGCTTCGCGATCTTCGCCGCCGCCTCGTAGCCGATGAGCTTGTTGAGCGGGGTGACGATCGAGGGCGAGGACTCGGCGAGCGCGCGGGCGCGGTCGAGGTTCGCCTCGAGCCCGGCGACCGTCTTGTCGGCGAGCACGCGGCTCGAGTTCGCGAGGAGGCGGATCGACTCGAGGAGCGAGGTGCCCATGACGGGGATCGCGACGTTGAGCTCGAAGGAGCCCGAGGCGCCCGCCCAGGCGATCGTCGCGTCGTTGCCGATGACGCGCGCCGCGACCATGAGCACGGCCTCCGGGACGACCGGGTTGACCTTGCCGGGCATGATCGAGGAGCCGGGCTGGAGGTCGGGGATCGCGAGCTCGCCGAGACCCGTGTTGGGGCCGGAGCCCATCCAGCGGAGGTCGTTGCAGATCTTCGTGAGCGAGACGGCGATGACGCGGAGCGCGCCCGAGGCGTCGACGAGGCCGTCGCGCGCGCCCTGCGCCTCGAAGTGGTCGAGCGCCTCCGTCACGGGGAGGCCGGAGTCGCTCGCGAGCTCCGCGATGACCTGCTGCGGGAAGCCCTTCGGCGTGTTGATGCCGGTGCCGGTCGCGGTGCCCCCGAGCGGGACCTCCGCGACGCGGGGGAGCGCGGTGCGGACGCGCTCGACGCCGAGGCGGATCTGGCGCGCATAGCCGCCGAACTCCTGCCCGAGTGTCACGGGGGTCGCATCCATGAGGTGGGTGCGACCCGCCTTGACGGCGTCCTTCCAGAGCTCGGCCTTCGCCTCGAGCGCGCTCGCGAGGTGCTCGAGCGCGGGCTCCAGGTCGTGGATGAGGGCCGCCGTCACGGCGACGTGGACGGAGGTCGGGAACACGTCGTTCGAGGACTGCGACATGTTGACGTGGTCGTTCGGGTGGACGTCCGCCCCGAGCTTGTCCGTCGCGAGCGTCGCGAGCACCTCGTTCATGTTCATGTTCGAGCTCGTGCCCGAGCCCGTCTGGTAGGTGTCGACGGGGAAGTGCTCGTGGTGCTCCCCGCCGATGATCTCGTCGGCCGCGGCGACGATCGCGTCCGAGATGCCGGCGTCGAGGATCCCGATCCGGGCGTTCACGATCGCCGCGGCGCGCTTGATGCGCGCGAGGGCGACGATCTGCGCGGACTCGAGACCCGTGCCCGAGATCGGGAAGTTCTCGACGGCGCGCTGCGTCTGCGCGCGGTAGAGCGCGGATGCGGGCACCCGCACCTCGCCCATCGTGTCGTGCTCGATGCGGTACTCGGTCTCGGTGCTCACGTGTTGCGCCCCTTGTCTCTCGTGTCTCTCGTGCGTGCGGTGTGTCGTGGGTCTCGCGCGTTCCGGGTGGATCAGGGGAGGTCGGCGGCGTCGACGGCGCCGATCACGACATCCGGCACGACCCGGCCCTCGCGCAGCCGGTAGTTCGCGCCGACGATCGCGAGGGTGCCCGCCGCGACCGCGTCGCTGATGAGCTCGCTCGACTGCAGGAGCTCCCCGACGGTGTCGCGCAGGTGCTCGCGGCCGACGACGGTCGCGTCGGGCTCCGTCAGCCAGTCGCCCGTGACGCGCACGCGGCGCACCGCGGGGCGGATGGGCGCGATGAGCTGGGCGATGTGCGGCGGGAGGGGCGCGGCCTCGGGCATCTCCTGCTCGATCGCGGCGCGGACGGCGCCGCAGGAGTCGTGGCCGAGCACGACGATGAGCGGGACGTCGAGGACGGCGACGGCGTACTCGAGCGAGCCGACGACCGAGTCGGAGATGACCTGGCCCGCGTTGCGGACGACGAACAGGTCGCCGAGGCCCTTGTCGAAGATGATCTCGGCCGCGAGGCGGGAGTCGGCGCAGCCGAAGAGCGCGGCGTGCGGCGCCTGCGAGCCCTCGGTCTCGGCGCGGCGCTCGACGTCCTGGCGGGGGTGGCTCGGCTCGCTCGCGACGAAGCGGGCGTTGCCGCGCGCCATCTCGTGCCAGGCCTGCGCCGGCGTCGTCCGGCCCTCGGCCGCGGTGCTGTCCGCGCTCACGGCGCCTCCTCCTCGCCGGGCTGCCCGGCATCCTCGATCTGGGCGGCGCCCGCGGCGACCGCCTCGGCGAGCGCCGCGAACTCGGCATCGCCCGCCGTCCCCGCGAGCACGAAGGTGGACCCGCCGAGCTCGCTGACCAGCGCGTACGCGCGGTTGCCCGCATCCCTCGCCTCGCGCTGGTCGTACACCGTCCAGCTCGCGCCGCCGAGCTCGACGGTGCCGCTCGGGATCGCGCCCCGCAGCTCGGTCGAGACCCAGCTCGCGTTGCCCTCGAGGCCCTGCACGAAGCCGATGTAGCCCGTCTGGCCCTCGACGCGCGGCGTCAGGAGGCCGATGCGCCAGGAGGGGACGTCGCCCACGGCCCGGTACTCGGCCCGGTTCGAGCTCCAGCCCGCGGGCAGCTCGGGGATCACGAGCCGGCCGCCGGCGTCGTCCTGCGCGCTCGCGCCGATCCGTGCGAAGTCGACGCTCTCGCGCGGGGCGGGATCCGGTCGCACGACCACGAGGATCAGGAACGCGACGATCGCGAGGGAGGCGACGAGCGCGATGACGAGGTTGAGCGCCGTCTGGTTCGCGCGCCGCTTCGCGCTCGCCGCGGCCTTGCGGTCGGCCGTCTCCTGCGGGGTCTCGGGGCGGCCGAGCTCCGCGACGATGCGCGGGCCGCGCTCGCCGCTCACGAGCGGTCGGCGCCCTCGGCGCCGGTCGCCGTCGCCGCGGCGCGCGCACGATCGAGTCGCTCCTTGGCGCCGAGCAGCCACTCCTCGCAGCGCTGCGCGAGCGCCTCCCCGCGCTCCCAGAGCGAGATCGACTCCTCGAGCGTCGCGGCGCCCTGCTCGAGCCGCTGGACGACCTGGACGAGCTCGTCGCGGGCGGCCTCGTAGCTCAGGGATGCGACGTCGGTCTGGGGGGAGTCGGACACGGCCACGAGTCTAGCCGCGACCGGCGATCGTCTCGGCGGGGCCCTCGACGCTCGTGGAGAGCCCGCCGTCGGCGAGGGTGAGGAGGAGGGTCGTGCCCGCCGGCGCATCCGCCGCGCTGCGGAGCGCCCGGCCGTCCGGCAGCTGGGCGATCGCGTAGCCGCGGTCGAGGGTGCGCTGCGGCGAGAGGGCCCGGAGGCCGCTCGCGAGCTCGGCGACGCGGGCGCCCGCGCGCTCGAGCTGGTGGTCGACGAGGGTCGAGCCGCGCTCCACCCAGCGCACGACCTCCTCGGCGCGGCGCTCGACGAGCGTGCCCGGCTCCGCCAGCACGGGGCGCGAGCGGAGCTGGCCGAGCCGGTCGATCTCCTGCGCGACGAGTCCCGTGACCCGCAGCCCGATGCGGGCGCGCGCCTGCTGCACGCGGGCGAGCTCGTCGGCGACGTCGGGCACGACGCGCTTCGCGGCATCCGTCGGGGTCGAGGCGCGGAGGTCGGCGACCTCGTCGAGGAGGGGGCGGTCGGCCTCGTGGCCGATGGCGCTCACGATGGGCGTGCGCGCGGCGGCCGCGGTGCGCAGCAGCTCCTCGTCGCTGAAGGGGAGCAGGTTCTGGAAGTCGCCGCCGCCACGGGCGACGATGATGACCTCGACCTCGGGGTCGGCATCCAGCTCGCGGATGCCGGCCGCGACCTCCGTCGCTGCCCGATCGCCCTGGACGGCCGCGTAGCGGACGCGGAAGCGGACGCCGGGCCAGCGCAGCTGCGCGTTCCGCAGCACGTCCTTCTCGGCGTCGGAGTCGCGGCCCGTGACGAGCCCGACGACGCCGGGGAGGAAGGGGAGGGGGCGCTTGCGCTCCGGGTCGAAGAGCCCCTCCTCCTGGAGCTTGCGCCGCAGCCGCTCGAGGCGCTCGAGGAGGTCGCCGAGGCCGACGTGCCGGAGGTCGTGCACCTGCATCGTGAGCGTGCCGCCCTTGACCCAGTAGTCGGGCTTCACGAGGGCGACGACGCGGTCGCCCTGCGCGAACTCCTCCGTGAGCCTCGAGCGCACGCTCGACCACAGGCTGATGGAGACCGTCGCGTCCTGCTCGAGGTCCTTGAGCTTGCCGTAGACGTTCGCGCCGCGGACGTTCCACTGGGCGAGCTCGCCCTCGACCCAGACCGAGCCGAGCCGGTCGATGTAGCCGCGGATCTTCTGCGAGAGGGTGCCGACCGGCCACGGGGACTCCGGGGTCGGGGCCGCCGCGTCCGCCTGCTCGCTCATGCCGGACAGGCTACGGGATGCCGCCGACCCCGGCCCGGCTGCTCCACAGGCGGCCCGCGTAGGATCGATCACGCTATGACGATCACGAACGGGGCCCTCGGCGTGGCCCTCGAGACCCCGCGGACGCCCCAGCGGCGCGAGCGCCTCCGCGACGAGCCCGTCGCGGGCTCCAAGCGGGTCCTCCTCGCCGCGCCCCGCGGCTACTGCGCCGGCGTCGACCGCGCGGTCGTCGCGGTCGAGAAGGCGCTCGAGCACTACGGCGCCCCCGTCTACGTCCGCAAGCAGATCGTCCACAACGTGCACGTCGTCTCCGAGCTCGAGCAGCGCGGGGCGATCTTCGTCGACGAGACCGACGAGGTGCCGCTCGGCTCGCACATCGTCTTCAGCGCGCACGGCGTGAGCCCCGCCGTCGTCGCCTCGGCGGCCGAGCGCGAGCTCCACGCGATCGACGCGACCTGCCCGCTCGTGACGAAGGTCCACCGCGAGGCCGTCCGCTTCGCGAAGCAGGACATGGAGATCCTCCTCATCGGCCACGCCGGCCACGAGGAGGTCGAGGGCACGATGGGCCACGCGCCCGAGCGCACCACGCTCGTGAACAGCCCGGAGGACGTCGACTCGATCGTCGTGCGCGACCCCGACAACCTCGTCTGGATCTCGCAGACCACGCTGTCGGTCGACGAGACGATGGAGACCGTGCGCCGCCTCCGCGAGCGCTTCCCGAACCTCCAGGACCCGCCGAGCGACGACATCTGCTACGCGACCCAGAACCGCCAGGTCGCCATCAAGAAGGTCGCGAAGGACGCCGATCTCGTGATCGTCGTCGGCTCCGCGAACTCCTCGAACAGCGTGCGCCTCGTCGAGGTCGCGCTCGAGTACGGCGCGAAGGCCGCCTACCGCGTCGACTACGCCGACGAGATCCGCCAGTCGTGGCTCGACGGCGTCGAGACGGTCGGCGTGACGAGCGGCGCGAGCGTGCCCGAGGTGCTCGTGGCCGAGGTGCTGCAGGACCTCGCGGATGCCGGCTACGGCGAGGTCGAGGAGGTGCGCACGGCGCACGAGGACCTCATGTTCTCGCTTCCCAAGGAGCTCAGGACGGCGCCCACCGGCGACGCCGACGCGCGCGGCCTCGGCGGGCGGCGCGAGCGGTGAGCGAGGAGCGGGCGCCCGGGGCGCGGCCCCGGCCGCGGTACGGCGAGTACGCGACGCCCGAGGAGGTGGCCGCCCTGCGCGGCGATCCGCCGCCGCCGGACCCCGCGAGCCGCATCCCCGCGCCCGAGGAGCGCGCCGACCCCGCTCGGGTCGCGGCACCCGTGCCCGCCGGGGCCGCCGCCGGCGACCGGGCCCGCGCCGCATCCGGGCCGCGCCGCTGGGATCGCCCCGCGACCGTCTTCCTCATCGCGCTCGGCGTCTTCCAGATCGTCACGAACGCGCCCCTCCTCACCGACTTCGGCATCCAGCTCGACCGCCTCCTCGCCGACATGGGGATTCCGGCATGGTCCGCGACGCAGGCCGCCGACGCGACCGGCTGGGCCGTCCTCGCGGCGTGGATCGTGCTCGCGGTCCTCGGCGCGCTCTGGGCCGTGCGCCGTCTGCGCCGCGGCCGCACCGCCTTCTGGGTCCCGCTCGCGGCCGGTGTGCTCGCGGCGGTGATCCTCCTGGTCGCGCTCGGCGCGCTCCTCCTCGGCGACCCCGCCTACCTCGAGTACGTGCAGGAGCGGCCGGCCGGCTGAGGCTGAGGGTGCGCGGCACGTCGCGCCGCCCGCCCGCAGGTGGCATCATTCGAGCGTGCGACCCGTGCCCGGGGCGCACGCGAGGACCGGGGGGATGCGCATGCGGGTCGCCGTCCTCCCTCGCGATGTCGCCGCCGGGGTGATCACGGGATCCCTCTCCCGCATCGGCTGGGCGGTCGGCGCCGTGAGCCTCGTGCTCGACATCCCCGTCGTCGTCGAGGTCTACCTCGCCGCGGGGCAGGGCGACTTCCTGCCGCTGCCGGTCACGCTCCTCCTCCTGCAGCTCGGCCTCCTCGGCTTCGCGGCCTGGTGGGCGCGGCCGCTCGCCGTCGTCTTCTACCTCCTCGCCGGCGGCGCGGTCGCGGTCGGCTTCCAGCTCGAGGTGATGAACAGCATCCCGGAGGCGCACGACGTGCACACCTTCATGCTCAACCGGCCCCTCGTCGCGCTCGTGCTCGTCGGCATCACCTCGACCTCGACGATCGCGGGGATCGGGTGGCTGCTCGTCGGCTCGGGTGTCGCCATCAGCGTGCACGCGATCACGGCGCTCATCCACGGGAGGGAGTTCTCGCCGGGCCTGGGGCCGCAGGTGGTGCTGGGGCTGGGCCTCGTCGCGTACCTGACCTTCGCGGCCGTGCAGCGGGTGCAGCGGCGGCGCGTGCCGAACTTCGACGAGCTCGAGGCGGAGACGCAGCGGCTGCAGCACGGCGAGGACCTCGCGCGGCGCACGACGGCCGCGGTGCACGACACGCTCCTCAACGACCTGTCCATCATCATGAACGGCCCGGATCGGCTCGACGAGGCCGCCCGGCAGCGGCTGCGCGAGGACCTCGACACGCTCACGAGCGCCGAGTGGCTCAGCACCGCCGACGCGGTCGTGCCCGCCGACCACCAGGGGGCCGAGATCCGCAACCGCATCATGCGGATGGTGAGCGACTTCCAGTGGCGCGGCCTCTCCGTGCAGGTGACCGGCTCGGGATCGGGCATCTACCGGCTCGAGGACGGCGTCATGGAGGCCGTGCTCGGCGCCCTGCGCGCCGCGCTCGAGAACGCGCTGCGGCACTCCGGCGCGGACGTCGCGCAGATCGTCATCGCCTACGAGGACGACCGGCTGACGGTCATGGTCATCGACCAGGGGCGTGGATTCGACCCGCGCGGCGTGCCCGAGGACCGGCTCGGCGTCCGGAGCTCGATCGTCGAGCGCATCGAGGGCGTCGGCGGCCGCGTCTCCATCTGGTCGACGCCCGGGGAGGGCACCTCGATCGTCATGACGGCGCCGATCCTCGAGACGGTCGTCGCCCACGAGCCATCGCGCCATCGCGACCCGCTCGACGCCGAGCTCGTGCCGGGGCTCGACCCGGAGCGCGACGGGCCGCAGCAGGCGGGCGGGCCGACCGCGCGGGATGCCGAGGCGGAGCGGGGCGACGATGCCGCCCGGTGAGCGCGCCCTCGCGCTCTCGGCGCAGCGCATCGACCCGCTGAGCTGGTTCACCGGGCCGAACCTCCCGCTCGTGCTGACCGGGGTGGTCTTCAGCTGGGGGCTCGCGGCGGGCCTGCTCACGACGAGCGGCACACGGCTCGTCTGGCAGGCGGCCGCCCTCGTGCTCATGACCTCCGCGACCCTGTTCGTGCAGTTCATGACGCGACCCCAGCAGCGCGCCTTCGACGGCGTCATGGGCGCTGCCGCGCTCGCCACGGCCTCCCTCGGCTTCGTCCTCTCGGCCATCGGCTACGCCGGCCAGGAGGGCTTCCAGGTGCAGCTGTGGTGGGCGCCGTTCGGGGTCGCGCTGACGCTCGGCGCACTGGGGCCGTACCTCTCGACGCGCGAGATCGTGCTGCTCGGCGGCGCGACGACCCTCGTCACCGTGCCGATCTGCTGGGCGATCGTCGCGGACACCGTGACCGACTGGGGGCCGATCGCGACGGTCGTGATCATCGCCTTCCCGCTCCTCGCCGGCATCTGCGTGACGGGCGTGTTCTCGCACCACGTGGTCGGGCGGATGCGGGTGCTGCTCGAGCGGCGCTCGCAGCTGGTCGTCTCGACCGACGTCGTGCGGGACGACGAGGCCGAGCGCCTCGAGCGCATCCGCCTCGCGCAGCTCACGGCGCGGGCGGTGCCGTTCCTCGAGGAGCTCATCGAGCGAGGCGAGATCCAGGATGCGGACCGCGCGCTCGCGGGTCAGCTCGCGCGCCGGGTGCGCGATGACCTCGTCGCGCAGGCGAACCGCAGCTGGCTCGAGACGATCGCGGCCGAGACCCACATCGCGGTCATCGATCCCGACGGCCGGGCGGATCGCATGCGCGCCTCCCAGCGGACGGCGCTCCGCGGCCTCGTGCGCGCGATCCTCGGGACGCCGGGGATCGACCCGACCTCACTGCTCGTCGAGCTCCGCACCCGGCCGGACGGCTCGACGGCGGTCGGCGTGAGCCTCGACGTGGAGCTGCCGGAGGGGAGGCGGATCATGCACCTCGCCCCCTACCTGCTGACGCTGCGCACCACGGCGGACGGCCTCGTCTGGGACGACGAGCAGTTCCTCAGGGTGTCGTTCGAGTTCCCCTCGGGCCCGAGCGCCTGAGCCGCTCGCCGGTCGAGGAGCGCGCGGCGGAGCCGGACGCGTCGCGAGACGCGGGCTCCTGCGTCGCGCGCTCCTCGACGGGCAGATCGGATCAGGCCGAGATGGAGTGGCCGTGCGAGCCGAGCTGGCGGGTCGACGCGACCACGCGCTGTGCCATCGCGGTCTCGGCGACCTTCCCCCAGGCGCGCGGGTCGTAGGTCTTCTTGTTGCCGACCTCGCCGTCGATCTTGAGGAACCCGTCGTAGTTCTTGAGCACGGTGTCGGCGATGGAGCGGCTGTACGCGTACTGCGTGTCGGTGTCGATGTTCATCTTGATGACGCCGTTCGCGACGGCGAGCGCGATCTCCTCGTCGGTCGACCCCGAGCCGCCGTGGAAGACGAGGTCGAGCGGCTTCTCGCCCGTGCCGTACTTCGCCTGGATGCCGGCCTGGATCTCGCCGAGGAGCTCGGGGCGGAGCTTGACGCCGCCCGGCTTGTAGACCCCGTGCACGTTGCCGAAGGTGAGCGCCGCGATGTAGCGGCCCTGCTCGCCGAGCCCGAGGGCCTCGACGGCCTCCGTGACATCCCCGATGGTCGTGTAGAGGGCCTCGTTCGAGCCCTCGTGCGCGACGCCGTCCTCCTCGCCGCCGACGACGCCGATCTCGACCTCGAGGATCGCGCGGATCGCCTTCATGCGGGGGAGGAGGTCCTTCGCGATCTCGAGGTTCTCCGACAGCGGCACGGCCGAGCCGTCCCACATGTGCGACTGGAAGATCGGCTCCCGGCCGGCCTTGACCTCCGCCTCGCTCGCCTCGATGAGGGGGAGCACGAAGCCGGGGAGGGCGTCCTTCGGGCAGTGATCGGTGTGCAGCGCGACCGTGACGGGGTAGTTCTTGGCGACCTCGGTCGCGAACCTCGCGAAGGCGAGGGCACCGGACGCGCGGGCCTTGACGGACTGGCCGGCGAAGTAGTCGGCGCCGCCGGTGGTCACCTGGATGATGCCGTCGGAGCCGGCCTCCGTGAGGCCCTGCAGCACGGAGTTGATGGTCGACGAGGAGGACACGTTGATGGCGGGGAAGGCGTAGCCGCCCTGCTTCGCCTTGTCGAGCATCTCGGCGTACTGATCGGGGGTTGCGACGGGCATGGCGTCCTCTCATCGGCGGAGCCGTGCCGGCTCCGGTGCATGACCGCGGGCGCGATGGGTCAGCCCGCGTCCCCTGAGTCTATTGATCCGACGGGGCGCGCGGATGCGGTCGCCAGCTGGGCTGGCCTGGCGGAGGCCTCGGCGTCGCGGGCTTGACATTCGATCCGATTCGGCGCACGATGTCTGTCACGCAGATGGTCAGACCATCTAGCCGAACCAACGAACACTCAGTTCCGAAGGCGGGATCGCCCGTCTACAAAGGGGTAGATCCGAGATGAATCTCTTCTCGCTCATGCAGGCGCGCACCGCCGAATCCGGCCCGATCCGGGTCGGCGTCATCGGCGCCGGCAAGTTCGCATCGATGTTCCTCACGCAGGCCGTGAACAGCGACAACATCCACGTCGTGGGCGTCGCCGACATCGACACGCAGAAGGCGAAGGGCGCCCTCGCGCGCACCGGATGGCCGGCCGAGCGCTACGCCGCCGCGAACCTCGACGAGGCCGTCCGCACCGGCGGCACCGCCGTCATCGACAGCTCGGACAAGCTCCTCACGCACCCCGCGGTCGAGGTCATCCTCGAGATCACCGGCAACCCGCTCGTCGGCACGTACCACGCGGTCACCGCGATCGACAACGGCAAGCACGTCGTCATGGTCAACGTCGAGGCCGACTGCATGGTCGGCCCGCTCCTCCAGCGCCGCGCCCAGGCGGCCGGCGTCATCTACACGATGGCCTACGGCGACCAGCCCGCCCTCATCTGCGAGCTCGTCGACTGGTGCCGCACCGTCGGCTTCGAGCCCGTCGCCGCCGGCAAGGGCACCAAGTACCTGCCCGAGTACAACTACTCGACGCCCGACACCGTGTGGAACTACTACGGCTTCAGCGACGAGCAGCTCGCCTCGGGCGACTACAACCCGAAGATGTTCAACTCCTTCCTCGACGGCACGAAGTCGGCGATCGAGATGGCGGCCGTCGCGAACGGCACCGGCCTCATCCCGCAGGACGAGGGCCTCAACTTCACGCCCTCCGGCGTCGACGACCTCTCGACCCTCATCATCCCGAAGAGCGCCGGCGGCACCCTCTCGCGCTCCGGCACGGTCGAGATCGTCTCCTCGCTCAACCGCGACGGCACCGACGTCTTCCGCGACCTCCGCTGGGGCGTCTACGTCACCTTCGAGGCCAAGACCGACTACGCGGTCCAGTGCTTCGCCGAGTACGGCGTCCAGACCGACCCCTCGGGCCGCTACGGCGAGCTCTACCGGCCGTACCACATGATCGGCCTCGAGCTCGGGGTCTCGATCGCGGCCGCCGTCCTCCGGGGCGAGGCCACCGGCGCCCCCACGGGCTTCCGGGGGGATGTCGTGACGACCGCGAAGAAGGACCTCAAGGCCGGCGAGACCCTCGACGGCGAGGGCGGCTACACCGTCTTCGGCAAGCTCGCCCCCGCCGCCACCTCGCTCGCCGGCAACGCCCTCCCGCTCGGCCTCGCGCACGGCGCGAAGCTCATCCGCGACGTCCCCAAGGACCGCACGGTCTCGTGGGACGACGTCGAGGTCGACGAGACCCAGTTCGCCACCCGCATCCGCCGCGAGCTCGAGGCCGAGTTCCGCGCCGAGCACGCCGCCGTCTGAGCGCCCGCCGCCGTCCGAGCCCCGAGCCGAGGGAAACTACCATGGAAGCAGTCGAGCGCACCTTCCGCGCCGACGAGCGACTCGAGGAGTTGACGCGGCGTGACGGACGGCGGCTGGGAGCCGGTGCAGCGGATGCGCACCTACGAGCAGGTCATGGCGCAGATCGAGGAGCGGATCCTCGACGGCCGGCTCAAAGCGGGGGACCACCTGCCGAGCGAGCGCGACCTGGCCGCCCTGCTCGGGGTCTCGCGGCCCTCGCTGCGGGAATCGCTCCGGGTGCTCGAGGCGCTCGGGATCGTGGACATCCGGCGCGGCGGGGGAGCGGAGGGCGGCGCCCTGCTGCTCGACTCGCCCGGCCCCGGCCTCGTCAACCTGCTCAAGCTGCAGCTCTCGCTGGCGCACTTCAGCTGGAACGACGTCCTCGAGACGCGGCTCGCGCTCGAGGCCTGGTCCGTCACGGAGGCCGCCTATCGATCGAGTGACGACGACCACCGCGAGCTCGCCGCGATCCTCGACCTCATGGAGGCCGAGGGGATCGAGACCGGGGAGTTCAACCGCCTCGACGCCGCCTTCCACCTGCGGATCGCGGAATCGACCGGCAACGCGCTGCTGGCCCACCTCATGGGCTCGCTCCGCGTCGCCATCCACCGCCAGATGATCGAGATGTACGCCGAGCTCGACGACTGGCGGCGCACCGCCACCATCGTGCGAGCCGAGCACCGCGGGATCCTCGCGGCGATCGTCGCGCAGGATGCGGCCCTCGCGGGCCGACTCGTCAACGAGCACATCACGAACTTCTACAAGATCGGACACGTCGCCGGGGAGGCGACGACCGGCGCGAGCTGAGGCTCCGCCGGCCGCTCCCCGACACGGGGGAGCAGCCGGACGCACCGGGCTCCCGACTATCAAGGGAGATACGACCCGACCATGACCACCATCACCCCCGCGGGCGCCGAGCGCGCCAAGCACGGATCGCGCGACAAGCTGAAGACCGCCATCGGCTCCGGCGTCGGCACGACCATCGAGAACTACGACTTCCTCGCCTACGGCACCGCCGCGGCGCTCTACTTCAACGACGTCTTCTTCCACCAGGACGACCCCGTCGTCGGCGCGCTGCTCGGCTTCCTGACCTTCGGCATCGGCTTCGCCGTCCGCCCCATCGGCGGCCTCATCGGCGGCTACCTGGGCGACAAGATCGGCCGCAAGCCGGTGCTCGTCGGCGCCCTCATCGTCATGGGCGCCGCCACCATCCTCATCGGCGCGCTGCCGACCTACGCCCAGATCGGCGTCGCGGCGCCGCTGCTGCTCACGCTCATCCGCATCATCCAGGGCCTCGCCTTCGGCGCGGAGTGGGGCGGCGCGATCCTCATGACCTACGAGCACGCCCCGTGGCGCAAGCGCGGCAAGTACACCGGCATCCCGCAGGCCGGCGTCCCGCTCGGCGTGCTGCTCGCGAACGTCGTGTTCCTCTTCTCGGTCAACCTCGACTCCGAGCTCGCCTGGCGCATGCCGTTCCTCATGAGCTCGGTCCTCATCATCGCCGGCCTCATCATCCGCGCGAAGGTCTCCGAGAGCCCCGAGTTCGAGGAGACGAAGACCCAGGGCAACGTCGTCAAGAACCCGCTCAAGGAGGTCATCAAGAACGACTGGCGCACGATCCTCCGCGTCATCGGCCTCCGCCTCGCGGAGTCGGGCGGCTTCTACATCATCGTGACGTACATGATCTCGTACCTCACCTCGGGCGACGACCCCATCACCGACCGCGCGGTCGCCCTCACCGGCCTCTGCGTCGCGGCGGCGCTCGGCGTCGCCACCACGATCCTGTTCGGCGCCCTGACCGACCGGGTGGGCCGCAAGCCCGTCTACCTCGTCGGCACGCTCCTCATCATCGCCTTCGGCTTCCCGATGTTCCTGCTCGCCAACACCGGCCTGCCGTACCTCATCGTGTTCATCTACATCTTCGGCATGGCGGTCATCCACGACATGCTCGCGGGGACCCAGGGCCCGTGGTTCGCGGAGCTGTTCTCGACCAACACCCGATCCTCGGGCGCGTCGATCGGCTACCAGTTCTCGGCCTCGCTCTCCGGCTTCATCCCGCTCATCGCCACGGCCGTCGCGCTCGCGCTCGGCTGGGGCGGCGTCGCCCTCGTCTACATGGGCGTCGGCGTCATCGGCCTCGTGGCGACGCTCCTCACCCGCGAGACGTGGGGCCGCGCGCAGCGCGCCGAGGTCGACGCGGTCATCGCCCGACAGGACGAGATCGCCCGCAAGGGCTGACCGGCCGGCGGGGCGGGCGCCCGCAGCGCCCGCCCCGCACCGAGCACCTCACGACACCTTCCCGGAGAAGCACCATGAAGACGATCGTCCTCGACGACGACCCCACCGGCACCCAGTCCGCGACCGGGGTGCGCGTGCTCCTCGAGCACGACGCCGAGCTCGTGACCGAGGCGCTGCAGGATGCCGACAGCGTCTACGTGCAGACGAACAGCCGCGCACTCCACGAGGCCGACGCCGTCGCGCTCGTGCGGCGCATCCGCGAGGAGGGGCTCGAAGCCGGACGCCGGCTCCAGTCGCCCGTGCGCTTCGTGCTCCGCGGCGACTCGACCCTGCGCGGCCACGTCTTCGCCGAGACCGAGGTGCTGCTCGACGCCGACCCCGACGCCGTCATGCTCTTCGTGCCCGCCTTCCCCGACGGCGGACGCACCAC
This sequence comes from Homoserinibacter sp. YIM 151385, assembly GCF_027912415.1. Classification (NCBI taxonomy): domain Bacteria; kingdom Bacillati; phylum Actinomycetota; class Actinomycetes; order Micrococcales; family Microbacteriaceae; genus Homoserinibacter; species Homoserinibacter sp. YIM 151385. Next base: position 90,216 of record NZ_CP115175.1, read on the forward strand.
GCGCGGCGGGGTGCACTACGTCCGCGTGGACGGCGAGGACCTGCCGGCGCACGAGAGCGAGTACGCCGACGACCCCGTCTTCCCGTTCCGCAGCGGCGTGCTCGTCGACTACGTCGCCGAGAAGTCCGACCGGGATGCCGTCGCCGTCGACCTCGACACCGTGCGCGCCGGAGGCCTGGCCGCAGCGCTCCGCGCTGCACCCGCCGGCGCCGTCGTGCTGCCCGACGCCGAGACCGCGGACGACATCCGCCGCATCGCCGCCGCCGTCGACAAGGCGGGCGCGGCCGGCACCTCGATTGTCGTGCGCAGCGCCGCGCCCCTCGCGGCCGAGCTCGCCGGCGCCGCCTCCGCCGGCCTCCTGACCACCCCCCTCATCCCCTCGCCGCTGCCGACCCTGCTCGTCTGCGGCTCCCACACCATCGGCGCCACCCGACAGCTCGCGCCCGTGCGCGCCGCCTGGGGCGAGCCCGCCGAGGTCGACACCGAGGCCGCGCTCGCCGATCCGGCCATCGCCGGAGCCGCGGCCGCCGCCGGCGGCGTCGAGCAGCTGGGCTCGCGCCCGCTCGCGCTCCTCATGACCGCCCGCGAGCGCTCCGGCGCCCACGGCACCCTCGACCACGGCGAGCGCGTCATGGCCGCGCTCACCACCGCGGTGCGCGGCATCCTGCCCGCCGTCGACGTCGTCGTCGCGAAGGGCGGGATCACCTCCGCCGAGGTCGCCCGGACCGGCATCGGCGCGCGCAGCGCCCTCGTGCTCGGCCAGGTGCTCCCCGGCGTGTCCGTCTGGCAGATGGACGACCACACCGGCCGGCAGATCCTCTACATCGTCGTGCCCGGCAACGTCGGCGACGAGGACACGCTCGAACGCGTCCTCGACGCCCTCCGCCTGCCGCTCCCGCAGTAGGCTTGGACCGCGCCCGACGCCACCTCACGGCGCATCCGCACCCGATCGCGACCGCGCGAGCCGGGACGATCACCGACCCCGACGATCTGGAGGATGCCGCCATGGTGAGCGACGAGACCGGAACCCTGTACCTGCACCCCGACCGCAACCTCGCGCTCGAGCTCGTCCGAGCCACCGAGGCCGCCGCCATCCGCTCGGCGCCCTTCATCGGCCACGGCGACAAGAACGGCGCCGACGGCGCCGCCGTCGACGCCATGCGCAAGTTCCTCGGCACCGTCAACTTCCGCGGGACCGTCGTCATCGGCGAAGGCGAGAAGGACCAGGCGCCCATGCTCTACAACGGCGAGGTCGTCGGCAACGGGCAGGGCCCGGAATGCGACATCGCCGTCGACCCCATCGACGGCACCTCGCTCACCGCCGCCGGCCGGCGGAACGCGATCTCCATGATCGCCGCCGCCGACCGCGGCGCCATGCTCGACGCCTCCACCGTGTTCTACATGGAGAAGCTCGTCGCCGGCCCCGAAGGCGTCGGCGTCGTCGACATCCGCCAGCCCATCGGCGAGAACATCCGCGCCATCGCGAAGGCGAAAGGCAAAGACGTCTCCGAGATCTCCGTCGGCATCCTCGACCGGCCGCGCCACGACGACCTCATCCGCCAGATCCGCGACGCCGGCGCCGGCACGCGGCTGCTCCTCGACGGCGACGTCGCCGGCGGCATCGACGCCGCCAGCTACAGCGGACGGCTCGACCTCTGCTACGGCATCGGCGGCAGCCCCGAAGGCGTCGCCACGGCCTGCGCCATCAAGGCGCTCGGCGGCCTCATCCAGACGAGGCTCGCCCCGAAGGACGACGACGAGCGCCAGCGCGGCCTCGACGCCGGGCTGCGGTTCGACCACGTCTACGAGGCCGACGAGCTCGTCAAGGGCGACAACACCTTCTTCGTCGCCACCGGCGTCACCGACGGCAACCTCGTCGCCGGCGTGCAGCGGAAGGGACCCATCATCCGCACCGAGTCGATCGTGCTGCGGGCGCGCTCCGGGACCATCCGGCGGATCTCGGCGGAGCATCTGGTGGAGAAGTGGCTGGGCGAGGAGCAGCTCGCGGGGATCTGACCTCGTCCGGCTCGTGATCTCGGGGGTGCGCGGCGGCGGGCCGAGTCAGCCGGCCCGCGTCCCGCGGTGCTCCTCCGTCGCGCCGCCCGCCAGACCCGAGCCAGCGGGCCGGATGACTCGGCCCGCCGCCACGCTGGTGACGTCGCTGACTCGCGCCTCGGGGCTGCCGGAGGTGCAGGGGCCTGCAGCCCCTCGTCAGCTCGCGGCCTGGCCCTCGACGGCGGGGGTGTCGGGGGCGAGCTCGGGCTGGGTGAGGGGGCGGGGGCGGCCCTCGACGTGCGGGGGCTCGCCGATGACCCTCGACTCGTCGAGGGCGTCGAGCTTGCGCGCCGTCACGAGCACGCGCGACTCGAGCGAGCTCGCGAACTGGTTGTAGCTGCGCACCGTCGACTCGAGCGAGCGCCCCAGCTTGTCCGCGTGCTCGGCGAGCGTCCCGATGCGCGAGTAGAGCTCGCGCCCGAGGTCGAAGAGGCGCTTCGCGTCCTCCGTGAGGACATCCTGCTGCCAGGTGAAGGCGACCGTCTTGAGCACCGCCCAGAGGTTCACGGGGCTCGCCAGCGCGATCCGCTTGCCGAAGGCGTAGTCGAGCAGCGCCGGCTCCTGCTCGAGCGCCGCCGAGAGCAGCGACTCGCTCGGGATGAAGGCGACCGTGAACTCGGGGCTCGCCTCGAGCCCCGCCCAGTAGGTCTTCCGCGAGAGGGCGTCGACGTGCGCACGCACCTGGGCGGCGTGCGAGGCGAGCAGCGCGCGTCGCCGCGCCTCCTCCTCGCCGGTCGCCGTGGCAGGGATGCTCGAGGCCTCGAGGTAGGCGCGGTAGGGCACCTTCGCGTCGACCGCGATCGACTTGCCGCCGGGGAGCCGGACGACCATGTCCGGTCGGCCGCGGCCCGCATCCGAGTCGATCGAGGACTGCAGGTGGAAGTCGACGCGGTTCGCGAGCCCCGCCGCCTCGACCACGTTGCGCAGCTGCGTCTCGCCCCAGACGCCGCGCGTCGCGTTGTTGCGCAGCGCCGAGGCGAGCGACTCCGTCGTCGCCCGGAGGCGCTCCTCCGACTCGCTCGCGGCGCGCAGCTGCTCGCTCAGCTCGCCGTGCTGCCGCTGCCGCTGATGCTCGAGCTCCGCCACCTGGCGCTGCATGACGCGGAGCGACTCCTGCACGGGGGCGAGGGCGGTGAGCACCCGGCCCTCCTCCCGGCCGCGCTCGAGGAGCTCGCGGTGCTGGAAATGCGCCGACTCCAGCTGCTCTCGCAGGCCCGCCTCGCGCGCCTCCGCGGCGGCGAGCCGACCCGCGAGCTCGTGGCGCGCATCCCGCTCCTCGCCGCGCCCGCGGCCGCGGAGCAGCACGACCCCCGCCGCACCGAGGAGGGCGCCGAGGAGGAGGCCGAGGAGCAGCGGGAGGAGGAGATCCATGCGGCCATGATGCGGCGGGCCGCCGACATCGGCGTCGCGGCGCGCGCGGACCCGGCCGGCTCAGACCCCGTAGTTCGCGGCGGGCGCCTGGAGCTGCACGACCACGTCGTCGTCGAGGTCGATGATCCCCGTCGTGTAGTTCTCCTCGGGACCGTCGCCGGGGCTCACGGTGTCGAGCTTCACCCACTGCACCGTGTGGCCGTCGTCGCCCTCGAAGGGCTCGCCCCAGGCCGGGGCCGAGGCGGCGTCCGAGGCGGGGTCGCCGACCGCCACGCCCTCGGGGCCCTCGATCGCGACCTCGCCGACCGCGGCGGCCTTCACGATGACGGTCTGGTTGCTCGTGAGCGGCGCCTCCGCCTCGAAGTCCTGCACGCGCAGCACGAAGGCGTCATCGCCCCAGGTGTAGTCGACCCCGGGCGCGGACTCGATGTTCCCCTCGTAGTCGAACTCCGCGGGCTCCTCGCCGAAGGCGTCCGTCAGGGTCGCGATCGTCGTCGCCGAGTCGTCGAACCAGCCCAGCTCCTCGACCGTCGAGCCCCCGTCGTCGAGCAGGTCGAGCCCGTCGGCGGCGAGGACGATCGTCGCGATGCCGGAGCCCTCCGGCGTCGGGGATGGGGACGGCGCCTCGGGCACGGTCGTCGGTGAGCTGGTGGGTTCGGGCGCGGCCGACTGGCACGAGGTGAGTGCGAGCAGGACGAGCGCGGCGGCGCCGAGACGTGCGATCCCCATGGATGCATCATCCCCGCTCGGCCCTCGAGAATCCAATGCACCCGAGAGCACGATTCGGTCACGGCGGCTCAGCGCGCGGCCGCGTAGCCCTGGGCGCCCCGCGGGTTCGAGGCGGCGAAGCACCAGCCCCGGCGCGGGTCGACGCCCGCGGCCGAGAGCCGGCCGAGCGTCCACGGGCCCGCCACGGTCACGAGGTGACCGCGATCCCGCAGGCCGGCCGCGACCTCCTCGCCGATCCGCGACTCGACGACGAGGCCGCCGGGGGTGAAGGTGCGCGGCTGGAAGCTCGAGACGTGGGAGGTCGTGTGCAGCATGGGCGCGTCGATCGCCTGCTGCGGATCCCAGCCGCCGACGAGCCGCCGCAGCAGGTAGAGCAGCTGCCACTGGTCCTGCTGGTCGCCGCCGGGGGTGCCGAGCGCCTCGACGACGCGGCCGCCCTCGGCGAGGAGCGTCGGCGAGAGCGTGGAGCGCGGGCGCACGCCCGGCCGCAGCGCCGACGGGGAGGCCTCGTCCAGCCAGGTCATCTGCAGGCGCGTCCCGAGGCAGAAGCCGAGCTCCGCGATGGCGGGGGAGGACTGCAGCCAGCCGCCCGACGGCGTCGCCGAGACGATCGTGCCGTGCCGATCCACGACATCCAGGTGGCAGGTGTCGCCGCGGGTGCCGCCGTCGGCGCGCACGGTCGGCTCGCCCGTCCCCGCGAGCCCGTCGCCGGCGCCCTCCGCCCCCGGCTCGCGCAGGGGCGGGATCCACGGCTCGCGGCCGCCGGGGCGCCCGGGACGGAACTCGCGGGAGGCCGTGTCGCCGACGAGCGCGGCCCGCTCGCGCAGGTACCCGGCATCCAGCAGCTCGGCGATCGGCACCTCGGCGCCGTCGGGGTCGGCGAGCCAGGCGTCGCGATCGGCGAAGGCGAGCTTCAGCACCTCGGCGACCGTGTGCGCGCCGAGTTCGGTCGAGGGGTCGAGGAGCTCGTCGCCCTGCTCGCGGCCGAGCGCGTCGAGCATCCCGAGCGACTGGAGGAGCACCGCGCCCTGCGTCCACGGGCCGGCCTTGAGGACGGTCGTGCCGCGGAAGTCGAGCGCGATCGGCGTCTCGCGCGCCGGACGGAACGCGGCGAGATCGGCCGCGCGGATGACCCCCGCGTGATCGGTCCCGCTCGAATGCCGTGCCGGCACGGCGGCGGCCCGCTCGATCGCGTCGGCGACGAAGCCCTCGCTCCAGCTGCGGATGGCGGCGCGGATGCGGCGCACGCGCGGGTCGACGTCGCCCGACTCAGCCCCGGCCTCCGCCTCGGCCCCGGCCTCCGCCTCCGCGAGCAGCCGCTCGAGCACCCCCGCCCACGCCGGGTTGCGCACGAGCTCGCCCTCCTCGGGGAGGCGGCCCTCCGGCATCCACAGCTCGGCCGAGCTCGGCCAGTGCGCCTCGAACAGCGGCCGCACGGAGGCGATCGTCCGCACCACGTTCGCATGCACCGGGTGCCCGTCGCGCGCGTACCCGATGGCGGGGGCGAGGATGCGGTCGAGCTCCCAGGAGCCGTGCGTCGCGAGCAGGTCGAGCCAGGCGACGACCGAGCCCGGCACCGCCGCCGCGAGCGGACCCGCACCCGGCACCTCCTCGAGGCCCTCGGCGAGGTAGTGCTCGATCGTCGCGCCGGCCGGCGCCGCACCCTGCCCCGCCAGGACGAAGGGCTCGCCGCCCGCGGGCGCCACGAGCGCCGTGAGGTCGCCGCCCGGGCCGTTGAGGTGCGGCTCGACGACATGGAGCACGAAGGCGGCCGACACGGCGGCGTCGACCGCGGTGCCGTCGAGCTCGAGCACCCGCTGCGCGGTCGCGGTCGCGAGCCAGTGGGTCGAGGCGCTCGCGCCGAAGGTGCCGCGCAGCTCCGGACGGCTGCGGTGCGGGTCGGGGGCGGTGAAGGAGGTCACCCGTCCCACGCTACGCGCGCGGATGCCGACCGGGGCGGCGGGCCGCAGCTCAGGCGAAGGCCGCCGGCACGACCGGGGCGACGGTCGCCTCGGGGGCGGGCGCCGCGAGCACCTGGCTGATGCGGATGCCCGCGAGCTCGGCGAGGGCGGGCAGGTCGGCCGCCCCCAGCATCCCGGCCGCGTGCACCATGATCGCGGCGCAGGCCTCGGCATCGGCGACGGCGTCGTGGTGCCGGAAGTCGGCGAAGCCGGCCGCCGTCGCGACCGAGGGGAGGCGGTAGCTGTCGAGCTGGTAGACGCGGCGGGCGAGCTGCAGGCTGCAGGCGTAGCCGATCGCGGGCGTCGGCAGGTAGCTCGCCTGGCAGGCGCCGCGGATGACGCCCATGTCGAAGCCCGCGTTGTGGGCGACCATGAGGTCGCCGTCGGCGAAGGCCATGAGGCGCCCGAGCTGCTCGCTCCAGAGCGGGGCGTCGGCGACGTCGGCCGCCATGATCCCGTGGATGCGGACGTTCCACTCCACGAAGTGGTCGTGCCCGGCGGGCGGGCGGATCAGCCACCCCGCGCGCTCCACGATCTGCCCGTCGCGCACCTTCACGAGGCCGACGCTGCAGGCGCTCGCGCTCGAGCCGTTGGCGGTCTCGAAGTCGATCGCGGTGAAGTCCAGGGGCACGAGTGCAGAGTCGCACGCCCCGCCGACACCGGGGCGCTGACGCGCCGCGTCGGGCCGAGACACGGCGGGCCGCCCGCTCGATCGGATCGCGCTGCGCTTCGGGAGGGTCTTGGGCGGCCGGCCGGCGTGTCGCTCCGCCGGCCACGGCATGTCGCCGGGATCCCCTCCCGGAGGGCGGGGGCGCGGCGCTCGGTCGCCGGGCTCGCGGATAGACTCGACCCCCGTGGCGCTCACCATCGGAATCGTCGGCCTCCCGAACGTCGGCAAGTCGACCCTCTTCAACGCACTGACCAAGAACACGGTCCTCGCCGCGAACTACCCCTTCGCGACGATCGAGCCGAACGTCGGCGTCGTGAACCTCCCCGACCCCCGCCTCGGACAGCTCGCCGGGGTGTTCTCGAGCGAGCGCACCGTGCCCGCCACGGTGTCCTTCGTCGACATCGCCGGCATCGTGAAGGGCGCGAGCGAGGGCGAGGGACTCGGCAACCAGTTCCTGGCGAACATCCGCGAGGCCGACGCGATCGCGCAGGTCGTGCGCGGCTTCGCCGACGCGGATGTGGTCCACGTCGACGGCCAGGTCGACCCGGCCTCCGACATGGAGACCATCAACACCGAGCTCATGCTCGCCGACCTCCAGACGCTCGAGAAGGCGGTCGCCCGCTACGAGAAGGAGGTGCGCGGCAAGAAGCTGGATGCGGCCGTCCTGGATGCCGCGAACGCCGCCGTCGCCGCGCTCGAGGCCGGCACCCCGCTCTCGAGTGCGACGGGCGTCGAGCTGGGGCTGCTGCGCGAGCTCGGCCTCCTCACCGCGAAGCCGGTCATCTTCGTCTTCAACGTCGACGAGGGCGTGCTCACCGACGACGCCCGCAAGGCGGAGCTCGCCGCGCTCGTCGCCCCCGCGAAGGCGGTCTTCCTCGACGCGAAGATCGAGTCCGAGCTCATCGACCTCGACCCCGAGGACGCCGCCGAGCTCCTCGCCTCCACCGGCCAGGACGAGTCCGGCCTCGACCAGCTCGCGCGCGTCGGCTTCGACACGCTCGGCCTCCAGACCTACCTGACCGCCGGCCCGAAAGAGTCGCGCGCCTGGACCATCCCGAAGGGATCCAAGGCCCCGCAGGCGGCCGGCGTCATCCACACCGACTTCGAGAAGGGCTTCATCAAGGCGGAGGTCATCTCCTTCGAGGACCTCCTGGATGCCGGCTCGGTCGCCGAGGCCCGCTCGCGCGGCAAGGCGCGCATGGAGGGCAAGGACTACACGATGCAGGACGGCGACGTCGTCGAGTTCCGGTTCAACGTGTAGCGATGGGAAGACGGGCCCGTACGGGGCGAGTGGCAGACAACGGAATCCACCGCCTCGCGTACTAGTCCGTCGTCGTCGGCACCTTGCTCGTCGCCGCGATGCGCGCGTCAGGAGGGGCGGCGCCGATCCACGGTTCGGCAACCGCGCTCGAAGAGTTCCACCACCCGCAGAGCCTGGGTTCGCGCGTCAGCCGGGGTCGTGTGCACGACGGCGCGGATGCTGGTGAGGACGATCCGGATATCGTCGAGGCTGAGATCCTCGCGAATCGAGCGCTCCCGACGAGCACGCGCAATCAGGTCGTCAAGTCGCGCGAAGGCTTCACGCCGGAACTGCGCGAGCTCGCTCGAGACATCCAGTCGCCCCGTGAGCGCCGTCATGACCCCGGGCTGTTCCGCTTCGATCACGGCGAACTCGCGGACGGCGCGGAACAGGCTCGCGCCGGCGTCGCCGGCGTCGCCATCGACGGCACGATGCACGACCTCGCGACAGTGATCGAGCTCGCGTTCGTAGACGGCCGCGAGCAGCGCGCCTCGATCGGGGAAGTGCCGGTAGAGCGTGGCCGCGGACAGGCCCGCCTGCCGGGCGATCGTCGACAGCGGTGCGTCGATGCCCTGCTCGTGCAGCACGTCTCGCGCTGCCGTGACCAGGCGTGCGCGGTTGCGTGTCCGATCTGCGCGACGTGGTGTGCTCGGATTCTCGATCTGCGACATCTGCTGCGGTATCTGCTCTCGGTTGACGTCGAAACGTATGCCTGCTCTCGTTTCGACCCTAGCGTCGATGACATGACGAGCGCCGACCACCCTGACCACGCCGACCCGACGATGCGAGCCGCGCTGTTCGACCGGTACGGCGGCCCAGACGTGCTGCGCATCGCGGAGGTCCCTGCTCCTCGGACCGGTTCCGGCGACGTGCTGATCCGCGTGCAGGCATCCAGCGTCAACGGCGGTGAGCTCGCGGGGCGACGCGGGGACCTGAAGTTCGTCACCGGCCGAAAGTTCCCGAAGCGCATCGGCATCGACTTCGTCGGCACGGTCGTCGAGACCGGCGCCGACGCTGAGTACGCGCCCGTCGGGACCCGGGTGTGGGGCACCGTCGACGAGCGCGGCATGCAGGGATCGCTCGCCGAGTACATCGCGGTCGAGCCGCACCGATTCAGCACTGCCCCGGCTGGTCTGACCGCTGTGGAGGCGGTCGCGCTGCTCGCGGGAGGCACGACGGCCCTGTCAGCCCTCCGGGATGTCGCCCGGCTGCGCTCCGGGGAACGACTCCTCGTTCGCGGGGCATCCGGTGGCGTCGGCAGCGTCGCGGTTCAGATCGGCGCTGCACTCGGCGCGCGCGTCACCGGTCTCGCCCACCCCGACGCATTCGGCTTCGTCCGAGAGCAGGGGGCCGACCGTGTCCTGGACTACGCCACCTCTCCCGCTGAGCTCGGAGAATACGACGTCATCTTCGACACGCGGGGCACATCGCTCGGACAGTATCGGCGCCTGCTCGCTCCCGACGGACGGATGGTGACGATCGCGTTCGACCTGCGACGTCCGCTTCGCAGTCTCGCCGCGCTGCAATGGTCACGGCTTCGTCGCTCGCGTCCGCTCGGGCTGTTCCTCGGGCATCCTGATCGACCGCTCTTCACCGATGTCGCCGAGCTCGCCGCGCGCGGCGCGATCAGGCCGGTCGTCCACAGCGTGCACGACCTCCGAGACATCGTCGCGGCGCACGAGCAGGCGGAACGGGAACGAGTCCTCGGCAAGATCGCCATCGACCTCGAGTGAGTGCCGTGGCCGAGAGCTGAGTCTCTCGTCGCCGACGCGACCTGTTCGACCGGGAGCACGACCCGGGTGCCGATCTCTCAGGCGTCGACGTCGCGCTTGTCGTCCATGTCCGCCACGTTGCGTGTCCAGCTGGCGAGCAGGGAGAGCCTCTCGTCGGAGTCGCTCCCCGGCTCGGTCGTGTAGAGGTACAGCACCTGACTGGGGTCGCCGGGCAGGGTGAAGGTCTCGAACTCCACGCTGAGCTCTCCGACGACCGGGTGATTCAGGTGCTTCGTGCCGTGCGTCCGCTGGTGCACCCGATGCGCCGACCACCAGTGCCGGAACTCGGGGCTTTCGAGGGTGAGTTCGCCGACGAGCCGCTGAAGACCCGCATCGGCCGCGTTCCCGGCAGCGTCCAGGCGGAGGGCCTCGACGGCGTTGCGAGCCTGATCCTCCCAGTCGGCGAACACCCGGCGAGCCTGGGCGTCGAGGAGCATCCAGCGGGCGTAGTTGCGATCTTTCGCGGGCATCGCCTCGAAGTCGGTGAAGAGTGCCCGAGCGAGGCGGTTGCTCGCCAGGACGTCCGTCCGTCGCCCCAGGATCAGGGCGGGCTGCGTGCGGAACGTGTCGAGCAGCCGGTGGACGCCGGGACGGACGCGCTGCACCACGGGGCGGGAGTGCGATGCGGGTGCCGAGTCGGCGAGCGTGCGGAGGTACGCCTGACCGGCCTCGTCGAGGTCGAGCGCCCGCACGAGGGCATTGAGCACCTGTGGTGACGGCGTGATGTCGCGGCCCTGCTCGAGGCGTGTGTAGTAGTCGGTGGAGACACCGGCGAGCAGCGCGACCTCCTCGCGTCGAAGCCCCGCCACGCGGCGGACGCGGCCGTCGGGAAAGAGCCCGGACTGGTCTGGGTCGCGCCTCGCGCGAGCGCTGCGCAGGAACTCGCCGAGCTCGCGTCGCGGGTTGCTCATCGGGCCATCCTCTCAAGAGGGCGATCGGGCCCGCCGAAGTCGGCTCCGACGGGCCCGCCCCCGATGCGATCAGCGCACGTAGTCGGTGCTGTGCGCGAGGTCGCGTCCGGCGAGGATCTCCGCCTTCAACGAGTCGACCTTGGTCTCGGCGAGGCCGGAGGAGTCCGAACCGAGCTGCTGATGCAGCGGGCCGCCCTCGCGCCGGGCGATCTCGACGAAGGCCGCGGCGGCCATGGCCGGGTCGCCCGGCTGAGTGCCCGGCATCGCCTGATGCGCCGCGATCATCTCGCGAATCGCCGGGTACGCGTCCGAGGATGCTTCGGTGAGCGCCAGCGAGTCGTCAGTCAGGAAGGCCGTGTCGAAGTAGCCCGGCTCGACGACGGTGACACGGATCCCGAAGTCCGCGACCTCGCTCGCCAGCGCCTCGGAAAGGCCTTCGACCGCGAACTTCGCGGCGCTGTACAGTCCCCAGCCGGGGAAGGCGAGAAGGCCGACGATGGAGGACAGGTTGATGATGTGCCCGCGTCCCGCCGCACGCATCTGGGGGAGGACGGATCGGATGACGTTCCAGGTGCCGATCAGCTGGACCTCGAACATCGCGCGGATGTCCTCGGTGCTCGTCTCCTCGACGGCCCCGAGGATGCCGTAGCCCGCGTTGTTGACCACGACGTCGATCCCGCCGAATCGCTCGGTCGCCTCCGTGATCGCGTGGGCCACCTGCGCCTCGTCCGTCAGCGACACCTCCAATGCGCGCAGATTCGTGGTGTCTGCGCCGGCGAGCGCGGTCAGCAGGCGATCTGCCGAGCGGGTCGTGGCGGCCACATGATCACCGCGCTCGAGAAGGTGCTTGACGAGGTTGAGGCCGAGGCCGCGGGATGCGCCGGTCACGAACCACACGGCGGGGCGATCGGTGGGGTAGGTCATGGAAGGTTCCTCTCGGAGTCGGTGCTTCCACTCTCCGTCGTCACGCACGACGGAATCAGGGCACGACTGGCCCGGCTCCGCCTAGGACCGGCAGACCTCCCCATGGAGGTCCGTCCCGGCTGGATCAGCTCGTCCTGGAATGCCCAAATGCCTGGAGGGTGCCCGTCCGTCACGGCCGTGCCCATGTCACGCCGCGATCCCGGACGGCGACCTCCCGCGACCTTCCCTCGCCGGCATCCGGGGGTCGCCGATAGTCTCGCGTCATGTGGAGGCGCAGACCGAGAGTCGTCGTGAGGCGGCAGGGCGTCGCTCCGCACACCCCCCGAGGACTCCTCGCGCGGCTCGAGGGAGCTCGGCTGTACTCCGTGGAGTTCGTCGTCGACTACATGCAGCTCCGGTTCGACGGCGGCGGCATCGACGGCGGTCCGGCCGTCCTGAACTGCTACGTCTGGCCGCGAGTGGAGTCCGGCGGTCGCGAGTGGAGAGAATCGGACCTGGGATACGCCGACGTCCTCCGACGTCTCATCCCCGCGACCGTCACGGCGACGACGGAGGCTGACGGTGTCGGACTGCGCATCGAGCTCGGCGCCGAGGCGATCGTGATCGACCCGGGCCTCGAGGAGGTCGTCGTGGAGATCGCGGAGCTCATGGGGTTCGCCGACGGTGCGTGGATGACGTGGCGGCCCGGCGAGGACGTCTTCGAGCATCTCGTCTGAATCTCGGTGCGCCCCGGCGACACCACTCGGCGAGTGGGTGAGGCGACCGCGCCGCCGCACCGCTCGACCCCGCTGTCGGACGCCGTCCCTAGGCTGGCCCGGTGATCGATCCCGAGCCGTACCTCGTCCGCCGCGGGCGGGGCACGCCCCTGCTGTTCGTCCACGGGAACGGGGTCGACCACCGCGTGCACCTCGAGCTCGACGAGCTCTTCGAGGAGCTCGGCGGTTGGGAGCGCATCCACGTCGACCTGCCCGGCTTCGGCCGGACGCCGGCCCTCGGCGAGCCGGGCGGCCTCCCCGAGCTGGCCGACTGGCTCGCGGCGGCGCTGCCCGAGCTGGTCGGAGATGCCGAGTACGCGGTGCTGGGCAGCTCGCTGGGCGGACTGCTGGCGCGGGATCTCGTGGCGCGCGACCCGGGCCGTTGCCTGGGGATGGCGCTGCTGGTCCCCGTGGTCGACGCCGTGCGCGCGCGGCGGACCCTGCCGCCGCCGGTCGTGCTGCGCGCCGATCCCGAGCTGCTCGCCTCGCTCGACCCCGAGGATGCCGCCGAGTACGCCGAGATGGCGGTCGAGCAGTCGCGCGAGGGATGGGAGCGGTTCGCCCGCGCCGTGCTCCCGGGCGTGCGCGCCGCCGACGAGGGCGCGATGCGCCGCCTCGGCGAGCACTACGAACTCGCTCCGCTGCCCGATGCGGGGTGGGGCGGATTCGCGCGACCCGTCCTGATCGTCGCGGGACGCCAGGACGCCGTCGTCGGCTTCGAGGATCAGGAGCGGGTGGCCTCCATGTTCCCGGCCGCCCGGCTGGCGGTCCTCGACCGGGCCGGACACAACATCCACCTCGACCAGCCCGAACGGGTGCGCGCCCTGCTCGCCGAGTGGGCGGACCGGATCAGGACGGGTCGGCCTGGTCCATCCACCACTCCGTGAAGGCGACCGCGCGGCCGTCCGGCGCGAGGTCGACGACCCACAGGTTCGAGTAGACGGTCCCCTTCTCGGGGTAGCGGGTCTCGGCCTCGATGAAGGCCCGATCGCCGGCGCGGTCGATGCGCCCCACCTCGAAGCCCCAGCTGCCGGGCTCGTCGCGGCGCCCGAGCCACTCGGCGACGATCGCGTCGTGGCCGACGGTCGGCGGCTTCCACGGGTCGGTGCGCACCTCGGCGTCCTCCGTGAAGAGTCCGCGGATGTCGTCGGCGTCGTTGCTCCTCCAGGCCCGCACGTACCGCGCGACCCACTCCTCGGCGTCCATGCCCCGACGCTACGCCCGGCGTCCTCGCCGAGCGAGGCGCGTTTCTGCCGAACGAGGTGCGGATGCCGCCTCGCTCGGCGCACGGGAGGCACGGTCGGCGCGAGGCGGCGCGGCACGCTCGCCGTTGCACGGCGCGCCCCCCGAGCGGGGGACGGCCCGCGCGATACCGTGCGAGCGTGGTGATGCTCGAGGGCGTGGATGCGGCGCAGCAGCGGCGGGACGCCGCCCGATCCGAGGCGGCCGTCGGCGCCCGGCGGCACCGAGCCCCGACCGAGCCGATCACGGCCACGCAGGCGCACCGCGACCTCCGCATCCTCATCGAGGGTCGTCAGCGGGTCGATGCCGCGATCGCCCGCCTCCGCGCGAACGGCGCCCGCACCGAGACCCTCGCCGAGTACGTGCCCGCGCACCGGCTGCTCTGGGTGATCCCGCGCAAGTCGACCCTCCGCGGCGACACCCGCGTGTGGCGGCTCGGCGAGCTGCTCCTGGCCCCCGACGGCGAGCTCTTCTCGACGGGCAGCGTCGTGCGGGTGGGGGAGCCGCAGCGGGCGCGCGTGCCCTCCCGCGCGCAGGAGGTGCGCCGCGAGTTCCGCGCCGCCGCACGGCGGGCGGGTGCCGGCGAGGGTGAGACGGTCGACGTCGGCGCCACCCGGATCCCGTGGGAGTCGGAGGCGCTCCGCAAGGGCGCGCACCCGGTGCTGCTGCTCGACGAGGAGCTCGTCGTGCGGTGGGGCGCCGGCGCGGGCACGCTCATGCCCTTCGGCGAGTACCTCGAGGACCGCCTCGAGCACCTGCTCGACTCCTGACGTGGACCCCGCGCAGACGGCGGCGCTCGCCCGCGAGCTCGCGGGGATGCTGCGCTCGATCGCCGCGCGGGACGAGCAGCTCGCGGAATGGGTGCCGCCACGGCGCGTGATGCTCGTGTCACGCGGGCCGTCGATGCGCGCGCTCGGGCGGGTGTGGCGGCTCGGCGCCCTGCTCCTGGATGCGGAGGGCGGCCTCCGCGAGACGGGCCGCATCATCCGGGTCGAGGAGACCCCGCGGCGCAGCATCCAGTCGGCGACGCAGGAGGAGCGGATCCTCCAGCGGCAGGCGGCTCGCCGTGCCGGCTTCCCGCTCGGGGAGACGGTCGTCTTCGACGCGGACCCCATCCCGCTCGACGAGGCGGCGCTCGCCGCGGCGACGGCCGAGCGCACGGGTCCGCTCGTGCTCCGCGACGGCGAGGTGCTCGTGCGCTGGGCGCCGCACGCCGGCGACGCCGCGCTCGCACCGGTCGAGGGCTACCTCCGCGACCGCGCCGCGCTCCTCGCCGAGCCGCCGCGCGGCACCTGAACCGCCTCCCGGCCCCGCCTGGGGGTTCGCTCCGATCCGGCGGCCCGCGGCTGCTGCTGGAGCACACTCGGTGCATGACGGAGCAGCAGGACCCCCGGCACGCCGGCAAGGCCGACATGGACCACGAGACGACGATGGAGGTCGACGGGGTGCTCGTCGAGCAGCGCGGTCGCATCGTCGAGAAGGACGCCGGCGGATTCGCGCACGACGTCACCGAGGAGCGCGCTGCCGAGGACCTCGCCCGTCGCGACGAGGCCGCCCACGCGCACGGCGACGAGGCCGTGCCCGACGGGCACGCCTGAGCGGGACCGCCCGCCGCCGCCGCCGGCCGCCGCCCGTCCGGGCGGGCCCGCAGCGTGCCGCCCGGACGGGGGAGCCCCGGACTGGGGAGCCCCGGACTGGGGCACGCGGCGAGGAGGCGCGCGGATCTAGCCTCGCGTCATGATCCGCACCGACCGTGCCGCCCGCATCTCGCTCACCGTCGTCGCCGCGACCGGCGTCGTGATCGCGGGGCTCCTGACCCCGCAGCTCGCGGGCGCCGCGCCGCTCGCGCCGGCGGTCTCCGCGCCCGCCGCGGCCGCCGCCTCCTCGTCCGGTCCCTCGACGGTGCTCCGCACGGCCGCGAAGCCGAAGCCGAAGAAGTACGCGAACTGCACCGCGATCAACAAGGTGTACCCGCACGGCGTCGGCAAGAAGGGCGCGAAGGACAAGGTCCGCGGCAGCACGAAGCGCGTCACGAACTTCACGGTCGACTCGGCGACCTACAAGCTCAACTCGAAGTCCGACCGCGACAAGGACGGCATCGCCTGCGAGAAGCGCTGAGCGGCTGACCCCCCTCTTCGATAGCGTGGAGGCATGACCGAGCCGATCGCGATGTTCCCGCTCGGCGCGGTCCTGTTCCCGTCGATGCCGCTCGCGGTGCGCGTCTTCGAGGAGCGCTACCTCGCGATGCTCGCCGAGGTGCTCCCGCTCGACCCGCCCGAGTTCGGCGTCGTGCTCATCGAGCGCGGCCGCGAGGTCGGGGGCGGGGATGCGCGATTCGGCGTCGGCACGGTCGCCCGGATCAGCGAGCTCGAGACGGGCGAGGGCTTCGTCGCGCTGCTCGGCGTCGGCACGCGCCGCGTGGAGGTCGTGGACTGGCTGGTGGACGACCCCTACCCGCGTGCCGTGGTGCGCGAGCTCGGCCCGCTCGCGTGGGACGAGGCGCACCGCGAGCTGCTCGTCGCGACCGAGCGGACGGTGCGCGCGGCGCTCGCGGTCGCGAGCGAGTACCGAGAGCTGCCCTTCGCGCCCGACATCCCGATCGCCGACGAGCCCGTCGCGGCGGCCTGGCAGCTCGCCGCGATCGCGCCGCTGGGCCAGCTCGACCAGGTGCGCCTGCTCGGCAGCACGAGCGTCCAGGAGCTCCTCGAGCGCACCGCCGAGGCGACGACGGCCGCGGTCGAGCAGATCGCGTTCAGCTGGGATGACGACGCCGACGCCGCCGAGGCCGGCGATGGGGAGCCCGGCGGGCCGGTCGAGCCGTGATCGGGATGCTGCCCGCCTTCCCCGTGCCGGTCCCGCCCGGTGCCGGCCCGCTCGCGGCGATCGCCTTCGCGCTCATGGGGCTCGCGACCCTCGCGGTCCTCATCTGGCAGGCGGTGCGGTACGTCCGCGAGCACCGCGAGGACGACGAGCACCGTCCCGGCCCCGGCGGTCAGCCGCCGCACGAGCCGCGCTGAGCCGACATCCAGGCACCGCCGCGAGAATGGTCCCGATGTCCCGAGGTCCCTGGTTCAGCGGCGTGATCGCCGCGCTCTTCCTCGTGCTCGGGATCCTCAACTCCGCCCTCTCCGTCGGCTTCGGCCGCGGCTCCGGGTGGGAGCTGCTCTGGAGCTTCGGCCTGACGCTCGACTTCCTCGCGATCGCGGTCGTCCTCGGGATCGTCACGGTGGTCCGCGTCAAGCGGTCCCGGCTCCCGAAGACCGCGCCGACCGGTCCCGTCATCCTCCGCGGCGGCCGCGTGGAAGAGGCCCCGACGAACCCGCTCGTGCAGATGCCGGCCGTCATCGGCGCGCTCTTCACCTCCGCGACCATGGTCGTCTGGACCCTCTTCAGCGGCATCCCGATCCTGGCGGCGATCGCGCTCAACGAGACGCCCAAGTACCTCAGCAACGTCGGCGGCGTGTTCTTCTTCGGCGTGCTCTGGGTGCTCGGGGTGGTCTTCAGCGTCATCGGCTTCCGGATCGACGCCGGCCGTCGGCACCGCATCGTCTCCCTCGTGGGGCTCGGGCTCGGCGTCCTCATCGCTGCGCCGGTCATCGCCGCCGCGGTCCTCTACGCGACCTCCTAGCGCGAGGCGGCGAGCTCGCCCTGCCGGACGGCGACGACCCGGCGGATGTCGCCCTCCCCGAGCGGGGACGCGGCGGTGAACTGCAGGGTCGCGCCGACGAGGCGCCCGCTGCCCAGCTCGCCCGCGAGCGCGGCCGCGGCGGGCGCGCTCATGACGTGGAGGCTCAGATGCCGCGCGGCCTTCGAGAGGCCGACGAGGCCCCGGCCCTCCAGCTTCATCACGATGATGCCGTAGGAGATGACGCCGACGGCGCCGGGGGCGGCCGCCTCGATGACGCGGCGGACGGCCGCGAGTGCCGCGGCATCCTCGTCCGCGAGGGCCGCGAGGTACTCCTCGGGTGTGGATGCCGGGACTCCGCACTGCATGCCGACATCCTCCTCCTCCGAACCGCCGGATGTCACCCGGTCGAAACACAGGCTTGCTACGCTGGCCGCACAACCGAACACGGCCGCACGCGCTGCGGGAGAGTCCGACCGCCGAGGCGGGAGGACACCGAAGGAGCAAGCCTCCCCGCCAATCTCTCAGGTCACCAGTACCGCAGCGACGAGGCCACTCTGAAGAGCGTCCCCACGGCTTGCCGGCGGGGGCCGCCCACGGTGAAAGCGCCCACCCGGCGCGAAACTCTCAGGCCCAGGTACAGAGGGGGAGTCCACGCCCGGCGGCGCCGTCGTCCGGGGATCACGAGGACAGGACCCGCGATGACCGAGCTCCGCACACCGCTCCACGACCTGCACGCCGCAGGCGGAGCGTCCTTCACCGACTTCGGCGGCTGGCAGATGCCGGTCCGCTACAGCTCCGATCTCGCCGAGCACCACGCGGTGCGCGAGGCCGCAGGCCTCTTCGACATCTCGCACATGGCGCAGCTCATGATCGCCGGGCCGGACGCGGCGGCGTTCCTGGATGCGGCGATCACCGCCGACGTGAGCGCGATCCCCGTCTCCCGCGCCCGCTACGCGATGCTCCTCGCCGAGGACGGCGGGATCATCGACGACCTCATCGTCTCCCAGAACGCGCCCGGCGAGTACCTCGTCGTCGCGAACGCGGGCAATCACGACGCCGTCGTCGAGGCGCTCACCGCGCGCATCGAGGGCTTCGAGGCGACGCTCACCGACCTCCGGGGCCACCTCGCGCTCATCGCCGTGCAGGGCCCCGCCGCGCAGCGCATCCTCGAGGCGACGGCGGGGCTCGTGCAGGCGCCCGAATGGGCGATGGGGCACGACCTCGAGGAGCTGCCGTACTACGCCGTGATGGGCATGCGCTTCTCCTCCGGCGGCCGCGACTCGGCCGTGCTCGTCTCGCGCACCGGCTACACGGGCGAGGACGGCTTCGAGCTCGCGGTCGACACGGCGCACGCGGCCGCACTCTGGCAGGCGCTCCTCGCCGCGGGCGAGCCGCTGGGCCTCGTCCCCTGCGGGCTCGCCGCGCGCGACACCCTCCGTCTGGAGGCGGGGATGCCGCTCTACGGCCACGAGCTCTCGCGCGAGACCCAGCCGGCGCAGGCGGGGCTCGGCCGGATCGCGCCGCCGAAGACGAAGACCGCCGACTTCACCGGCCGCGCCGCCGTCGAGCGGGGCCCCGGCGACGACGCCCGCGTGCTCGTCGGCCTCCGGGCGGAGGGCCGCCGCGCCGCACGCGCCGGCTACCCCGTGCTCGCGGGCGAGGAGGTCGTCGGCGAGGTCACGAGCGGGGCGCTGTCGCCGACGCTCGGCTTCCCCGTCGCGATGGCCTTCGTCGATCCCGCGCACCGCGAGCCCGGCACCGTCCTCGACCTCGACGTGCGGGGCACCCGCATCCCCGCGACCGTCGTCGCCCTCCCGTTCTACTCGAGAAAGAAGTCCTGACATGGCCGACCTCAGCGCCCTCAAGTACACCGCCGAGCACGAGTGGGTCGCCGTCGACGGCGACGTCGCGACGATCGGCGTCACCGCCTACGCCGCGCAGCAGCTCGGGGATGTCGTCTACGTCGACCTCCCGGCCGTCGGCACGCAGATCTCGGGCGGCGCGGTCGTCGGCGAGATCGAGTCGACGAAGTCGGTCGGCGAGCTCTTCGCGCCGATCGACGGCGAGGTCGTCGAGGTGAACCAGGCCGTCGTCGACAGCCCCGACCTCGTCAACGCCGAGCCCTTCGACGGCGCCTGGCTCATCAAGGTCCGTTTCACCGCCCTCCCCGAGCTCCTCTCGGCGGACGAGTACGCCGCGATCACGGGAGCCTGATGACGGAGCGCTTCGCCGACCGCCACATCGGCACCGACTCGGTCGAGCAGCTCCACATGCTGCAGACCGTCGGCTACGGGACCATCGACGAGCTCATGGATGCGGCGGTGCCCTCCGGCATCCGGGTCGCGGCCGCCGCGGCCGAGCAGAGCGGCATCCCGGCCGCCGTCTCCGAGCGGGAGGCGCTCGCGGAGCTGCGCGCGCTCGCGGGCCGCAACCGCGTCCGCCGCTCGATGATCGGGCTCGGCTACCACGGCACGATCACGCCGGCCGTGATCCAGCGGAACGTGCTCGAGAACCCGAGCTGGTACACGGCCTACACGCCGTACCAGCCGGAGATCTCGCAGGGCCGGCTCGAGGCGCTCCTCAACTTCCAGACGATGGTCTCGGAGCTCACCGGCCTCGACACCGCGAACTCCTCCATGCTCGACGAGGGCACGGCGGTCGTCGAGGCGATGCTCCTCGCGCGGCGCGCCTCGGGCGCGGCCTCCCGCGTCTTCCTCGTGGATGCGGATGCGCTCCCGCAGACGATCGCGCTCCTCGAGGGGCGCGCCGAGGCGGTCGGCATCGAGATCCGGGTCCTCGACCTCGCGGGCGCGGAGGCGGCATCCCTCCCGGAGGCCTTCGGGATCTTCGTGCAGTATCCGGGCGCCTCGGGCCGCATCTGGGATCCGAGCGCGGTCTTCGCGGCGGTCAAGGCGGGCGGCGGCGTCGCGATCGGCGCGGCCGACCTGCTCGCGATGACGCTCCTGACCCCGCCGGGCGAGCTCGGCGCCGATGTCGCGGTCGGCACGAGCCAGCGATTCGGCGTGCCCATGGGATTCGGCGGCCCGCACGCGGGCTTCATGGCCGTCCGGAAGGGCCTCGAACGACAGCTGCCCGGGCGCCTCGTCGGCGTCTCGCAGGATGCCGACGGCCACCCCGCCTACCGGCTCTCGCTCCAGACGCGCGAGCAGCACATCCGCCGCGAGAAGGCCACCTCGAACATCTGCACGGCGCAGGTCCTGCTCGCCGTCATGGCGTCCATGTACGCCGTGTACCACGGGCCGGGCGGGCTGACGCGGATCGCGACCGAGGTCCGCCGCCGCGCCATCCAGCTCGGCTCCATGGTCATCGCGGCCGGCGGCGAGCTCGGCGGCGAGGACTTCTTCGACACGCTCGAGGTCGTGGCACCGGGACGCGCCGCGGCGCTCGTCGCGGAGGCCGGCGAGCGCGGCTACCTCCTCCGGCTCGTCGACGCCGACCGTGTCGGCATCACGGTCGACGAGACGACGACGGATGCCGACCTCGTCGCCGTCGCGGGCGTCTTCGGCTGGAACGAGCCGGACGCGCCGGAGCCCATCCGGGGCGCCGGTCTCGGCACCCGATCCTCGACCTTCCTCGAGCACCCGGTCTTCAACACGCACCACTCCGAGACCGGCATGATGCGGTACCTGAAGTGGCTCGCCGACAAGGACTACGCGCTCGACCGCGGCATGATCCCGCTCGGCTCCTGCACCATGAAGCTCAACGCGGCGACCGAGATGGCGGCGGTGACCTGGCCCGAGTTCGCCGAGCTCCACCCCTTCGCCCCGCGGGACGACGTCGAGGGCTCGCTCGCGCTGGTCCGCCAGCTCGAGGACTGGCTCGCCGAGGTGACGGGCTACGACACCGTCTCGCTGCAGCCGAACGCGGGCAGCCAGGGCGAGCTCGCCGGCCTCCTCGCGATCCGCGGCTACCACCTCGCGAACGGGGACGCGCAGCGCACGGTGTGCCTCATCCCCGCCTCCGCGCACGGCACGAACGCGGCGAGCGCGGTGCTCGCGGGGATGCGGGTCGTCGTGGTCGCGACGGGCGTCGACGGGGATGTCGACCTGGCCGATCTGCGTGCGAAGATCGCCGCGAACGCGGACGCGCTCGCGGCGCTCATGGTCACCTACCCCTCGACGCACGGGGTCTACGAGCACGAGATCCGCGAGGTGGCGGACGCCGTCCACGCGGCGGGCGGGCAGGTCTACGTCGACGGCGCGAACCTCAACGCGCTGCTCGGCTACGCGCGCTTCGGCGACTTCGGCGGCGACGTCTCGCACCTCAACCTGCACAAGACCTTCTGCATCCCGCACGGCGGCGGCGGCCCCGGCGTCGGCCCGGTCGCGGCGAAGGCGCACCTCGCGCCCTTCCTGCCCGGCCACCCGATGGCGCAGTCCTCCGAGCACGCGGGCGGCGTGTCGCACGACGGCGCGCCCGTCAGCGCGGCGCCATACGGCTCGCCGTCGATCCTGCCGATCTCGTGGTCGTACGTCCGGATGATGGGCCTCGAGGGGCTCACGCAGGCGACGGGCGCGGCGGTGCTCGCGGCGAACTACGTGGCGGCGCGACTGCGCGAGCACTTCCCGGTGCTCTACGCGGGCGAGGGCGGCCTCGTCGCGCACGAGTGCATCCTCGACCTCCGCCCCCTCAAGGAGGCGACCGGGATCACGGTCGACGACGTCGCGAAGCGGCTCATCGACCACGGCTTCCACGCGCCGACCATGTCGTTCCCGGTCGCGGGCACGCTCATGGTCGAGCCGACCGAGTCGGAGGACCTGCCGGAGCTCGACCGCTTCATCGACGCGATGATCGCGATCAAGGCGGAGGCGGACGCCGTCGCGGCGGGGGAGTGGCCGGCCGGCGACAACCCGCTCGTGAACGCGCCGCACACCGCCGAGTCGGCGATCGCGGGGGAGTGGACGCATCCCTACTCCCGCGAGCTGGCGGTGTACCCGGCGCCGGGTCAGGTCCGCGCGAAGTACTGGCCGCCGGTGCGCCGCATCGACCAGGCCTACGGCGACCGCAACCTCGTCTGCGCCTGCCCGCCCATCGAGGCCTTCGCCTAGCTCCCGTTCGCAATAGACACGTCTCTCGCCCCGTGGACGCCGCAACAGCGCGGTCCGTCGAGCAGGAGACGTGTCTATTGCGATCTCAGGAGGCCGGGGGGAGGCCGAAGAGCTCGGGGAAGGCGGCGGCGGCCCAGGGGTAGCCGATGAAGATCGCCGCGTCGATGATCGTGTGCGCGATGACGAAGGGCAGGACGCGCTTCGTCCTCGAGTAGAGCCAGCCGAAGAGCAGGCCCATGAGCAGGTTGCCGGCGAACGCGCCGACCCCCTGGTACAGGTGGTAGGTCGCCCGGAGCACGGCGGTCGACGCGATGATCGTCCAGCTATTCCAGCGCAGATCGCCGAGGCGCGCGAAGAGGTACCCGATCACGATGATCTCCTCCGTCGCGCCCGCGCGGAAGGCCGAGAGCAGCAGCACGGGCGCCGTCCACCAGTGCTCGTCGAGGCCGGCCGGGTCGACCGCGACCGCGACACCGGCGGCGCGACCCGCGAGGTAGACGACGATGCCGGGCACGCCGATCGCGAGGGCGAGACCCGCGCCCCACAGCGCATCCCGCCCGGGTCGTGCGAGGTCGATGCCGAGCCGGCCGAGGTGCGGTCTGGCGCTCGACCAGAGCAGCCAGCACACGAGCACGACGGGCACGAGGTCGAAGAAGACGGAGAGCAGCTGGTACAGCAGGTCGAAGATCTCGCGGTCGCTCCGCGAGGGGTTGAGCGTCGCCGTCTGCGAGGAGATCGACTGCTCGCGGCTGAGCCGGTCGGCGAGCTGCACGACCGCGTAGACGGCGGAGGCGCCGAGCGAGACGCCGAGGACGAGCAGGATCTCGGCCCCGATGCGTCGACGCGAGGCGGGCAGCCCGCCGTCGATGCCGCTCACGCGCTCAGCCCCGGACGGGGATGCGGTGGCGGATGCGGGCGAAGCCGAGGTACGCGAGCTCGGCGAGCTGCCGGAACGGGGGAGTCCGCAGGAGGTGCCCCGCGAAGCGCAGTCGGGCGTCGGGCTGGGCCCGCAGGATCCATGACCAGGCGCCGACACCGGCGATCTGCCGCGACGGGGTGAGGATCCAGACGCGGCCGTCGACCTCCTCGCGGCTCAGCGCGTAGGCGTCGAGGTCGAGATCCTGGTACGGCACGGCCTCGGGGAAGCGCGAGAGGCGGTGTCGCAGGGTGCGGACGGTGGCGCGACAGACGGCGCACGCTCCGTCGTAGATGAAGAGGGTCATCGGGTCGATGCTACGCGCCCCGAGGCACAACAAGCCGGAGTGAGTGCACGTCACACGGCGTTTTCTTGCAGGACGCGCCACCACGGCGCAACAGATCCCAATGCCACGCAATGAATCGGCATTCGGGTTTCCACCGCGTAACGTTTCCGCCTAGGGTTTGCCGGGGCCCTGGCCCTCTACTTAGGGTCAAGGTATCCAGCGTGGCATGCCGGGCGAACCGTCCTGCCTGTCTCGCCAACTTGCACAGGAGGAACAATGCCAATCTCTGCACCGCGCTTCCGGCGCGTGGCGGCGGTCGCCATCGCAGCAGGCGCGTCGGCGCTCGTGCTCGCGGGCTGCACGACCGATGGCGGCGATGAGGGGGCCCCCACCGGCGGCACCATCACCGTCGCGACCACCAACGCCTTCACGTCGTTCAACGGGGACACCCCCCAGGCGAATCTCGACACCAACGGCATGGTCGGCTACCTGACCGGCGTCAGCGGCGGTCTCGGGCTCGGCGGCTTCCAGCGCCTCGATGCGGACTTCAGCATCCTCAAGGACGAGAGCTTCGGCACCTACGAGAAGCTCAGCGACGACCCGCTCACGGTCGAGTACAAGCTCAACGAGGGCCTCACCTGGTCCGACGGCGAGCCCATCACGGCCGACGACATGCTCTTCGCGTGGGCCCAGAGCTCCGGCTACTACGACGACGCGACGCTCGACCCGGCCACGGGCGAGGCGACCTCCGGCACGCAGTACTTCAGCCTCGCCGGCAGCACGACGGGTCTCGACACGACCGCGCTGCCCGAGATCGGCGAGGACAACCTCTCGCTCACCCTCGTCTACGACAAGCCGTACGTGGACTGGGAGCTCGTGAACCTCATCGGCAAGCCCGCGCACGTCATGGCGGAGAAGGCCGGCGTCACGCTCGAGGAGTTCACGCAGAACCTGCTCGACTCGCCGGAGGGCGACCCGGAGAACCCGGGTGAGCCCAACGAGATCCTCAAGGCCGCGGCCGACTTCTGGAACACGGGCTACGACGTCACGTCGATGCCGGACGACGAGTCGCTCCTCGTGGGCAGCGGTCCCTTCGTCGTCACGGGCTTCAACCCGGAGAACGACATCACGCTCGAGAAGAACCCCGAGTACCAGGGCGACCTCTCCCCGTCGTACGACAAGCTGATCATCCGGTTCATCGGCGACGCCAACGCGCAGGTCACGGCCCTCCAGAACGGCGAGGTGAACGCGATCTACCCGCAGCCCAGCGCCGACACGCTCACCGCGCTCGAGAGCGCCAACGCGACCGTCCACGAGGGCGACCAGGTCTCCTACGACCACCTCGACCTCAAGTTCGGCAGCGACGTGTTCAAGGACAAGGACGTTCGCGAGGCCTTCCTCAAGACGGTCCCGCGCCAGCAGATCCTCGAGTCAATCATCACCCCGATCAACCCCGAGGCCGAGGTGCTCAACTCGCAGATCTACGTGCCGCAGAACGCGGACTACGAGGCCGCGGTCGAGGCGAGCGGCTACGACGAGTGGGCCGAGCCGGACATCGAGGGCGCCAAGGAGCTCCTCGACGGCGCGACCCCGACCGTCCGCATCCTCTACAACACGGACAACCCGAACCGCGTCGACTCGTTCAACGCGATCCGCCAGTCCGCTGAGGAGGCCGGCTTCAAGATCGAGGACGCGGGCTCGCCCGACTGGTCCAGCCTGCTCGAGGGCGGCGACTACGACGCCTCCATCTTCGGCTGGATCTCGCCCGGCGCCGGATCCGCGGGCCTCCCGCAGATCCTCCGCACCGGCGGCGGCGGCAACTACAACGAGTACAGCAACGCCGAGGCGGACAAGCTGATCGACGAGACGCAGACCGAGCTCGACCCGGCTGCCCTCGAGGAGAAGAAGATCCAGATCGACGCGCTGACCGCGGAGGACGCCTACGGCCTCCCGCTGTTCCAGCTGCCGGGCCTCTTCGCCGACAACGGCTCCGTCGAGGGGCTGGCCTACTTCGGCGGACAGACGGGCATCGTCTGGAACGCGCAGGAGTGGACCCTCACGGAGTAGTCCGCAGGGCGCACCGCGCCCCCTTCGAGGCGGGGCGTCGGAGTATCCACTCCGACGCCCCGCTCTCTGCCCGCTCCCGCCCGCATCCGTCATGGCGGGCGGGCTCCAGCGGTTAGGCTTGCCCGGGCCTCCCGGCGTTCGACGGCGATCGCCACCCGGCACGCACGACAGAGTTAGGCGAATCTTGGTCGGCTTCATCCTGAGACGCATCGCGGTCTCGATCCTCATCCTCGTCGCGGCATCGTTCATCATGTACGTGCTGGCGGCGAGCTCGGGCAACCCCCTGCAGGACCTCGAGGGCTCGAATGCGCCCAACAAGGCCCAGCTCATCGCGGCGCGCGTCGACGCGCTCGACCTCGACGTGCCGCCGCCGCTCCGCTGGTTCATCTGGCTCGGCGGCGCCGCGCAGTGCCTCGTGCCGTTCACCGGCGGCTGCGACCTCGGCCTCACGATCGCCAACGCCGACGTGCTCACGATCCTCCCGACGGCGATGGGCTCCACGATCCAGCTCGTCTCGGGGTCGTTCGTGCTCGCGCTGATCCTCGGCGTCGTGGTCGGCATCGTGACGGCGCTGCGGCAGTACAGCGGCTTCGACCTCGCGATCACCTTCCTCAGCTTCTTCCTCTACTCGCTGCCCTCCTTCCTCGTCGCGGTGCTCCTCAAGGAGTTCATCGCGCTCGGGTTCAACGACTTCCTGCAAGCCGACGAGGCGATCTCCGTGCCGGCGCTCATCGGGATCGCGATCGTCGCCGGCCTCATCTGGCAGGTCCTCGTCGGCGGCCCGCTCCGGCGCCGGCTCATCGTGTTCGGCGTCTCCGCCCTCGCGACCGGCGGCGTGCTCGGCTGGATGACGGCCACCGACTGGTTCAAGACCCCCGGGCTCGGGCCGGTCGGCGTGCTCGTGCTCGTCGTCGGGATCGCGCTCGTCACGGTCGCCGTGGCGGCCGGCCTCTCCAATCGGCGCGCGCTCATCGTCGCGGGCCTCAACGCCCTGATCGCCTACATCGCGTTCTTCGCGCTCCAGGGCCTGTTCGACATCTCCAGCTCCGGCACCCTCGTCATCCTCGCAATCGCGACCCTCGCGGTCGGGCTCATCTCGGGCGCCGTCCTCGGCGGGCACGACCGGGGCCAGGCGATGCGGGTCGGCGCGATCGTCGCCGTCCTCTCGGGCGCCGTCGTCCTGCTCGACCGCTTCATGCAGTCCTGGCCCGACTACATCGGCTCGCCCCGCATCAACGGGCGCCCGATCGCGACCGTCGGCGCCTCCACCCCGGGCTACAGCGGCGACGTGTGGGTGACCGGGATCGACACCTTCACCCACCTGCTGCTGCCGACGATCGCGCTCCTGCTCATCAGCTTCGCCGGGTACACGCGCTACGCCCGCGCCGGCCTCCTCGAGGTGCTCAACCAGGACTACATCCGCACCGCGCGCGCCAAGGGCCTCCCGGAGCGCGTCGTCGTCGTCCGCCACGCGCTGCGGAACATGCTCATCCCGATCGCGACGCTCGTCGCCGCCGACATCGGCGCGCTGCTCGGCGGCGCCGTCATCACGGAGCAGGTCTTCGCCATCAGCGGCATGGGCCGACTGTTCAACGCCTCGCTGCAGCGCGTCGACCTGAACCCGATCATGGGCTACTTCCTCGTGATCGCGTTCACCGCGATCCTCTTCAACTTCCTGGCCGACCTGGCCTACGCGGCGCTCGACCCGAGAGTGCGGGTGCGCGCGTGATCCGCCGCGTCCGCCCGGCGGCCGCCGCCGCATCCCCCGTTAGGAGCGCCCGATGAGCCTCATGACCGAGCCGTCGACCCCGCACGAGCACGAGCCCGACCGTCCCGACGAGACGAAGGGCGAGAGCCAGGGGCGGCTGATCCTCAAGCGCTTCCTCCAGAACCGCATCGCGGTCGTCTCGATCTTCGTCTTCATCGCGATCCTGGCCTTCGCCGTCTCCGCGATCGGCCTGGGGCCGATCCCCGGCTGGTGGAAGTACGGCTACATCGCCCTCAACCCCAACGTCGCGGGCGGCGCCCCGACGCTCTCGCTCGTCCCGGAGTGGCTCGGCGGCGCCGGGATCTCCTTCGGCGAGCACCCCTTCGGCCAGAACCGCATCGGCGTCGACTACTTCGCCATGACGATGCGCGGCATCCAGAACTCGATCGTCGTGATGATCATCATCGGCGGCCTCGGCACCGTGATCGGCACGGTCGTCGGCGCGATCGCCGGCTACTACCGCGGCATCGTCGACGCGATCCTCATGCGCGTCACCGACATCTTCATCGTCATCCCCGCCCTCGTCATCGGCGCGATCGTCGGTCGCGCGACGGGCGGCCTCGGCGTCTGGCTCCTGGCCTTCTTCCTCGCGCTGTTCTCGTGGATGGGCGTCGCCCGACTCGTGCGCGCCGAGTTCCTGAGCCTGCGGGAGCGGGAGTTCGTGGAGGCGGCGCGCGTGGCCGGGGCGAGCGATCTGCGCATCATCTTCAAGCACATCCTCCCGAACGCGATCGGCGTCATCATCGTGAGCGCGACGCTGCTCGCGGCGGCCGCGGTGCTGCTCGAGACCGCGCTGAGCTACCTCGGCTACGGCATCCGCACGCCCGACATCTCGCTCGGCCGGCTCATCTCGGACAACCAGTCGGCGTTCCAGACGCGGCCCTGGCTGTTCTGGTGGCCGGGCTCCTTCATCGTGCTCCTCGCGCTGCTCGTCAACTTCGTCGGCGACGGCCTCCGCGACGCCTTCGACCCGCGCCAGAAGCGCTTCTCGATCCGCCGCACGAAGGAGCAGGCGTGATCCGCGAGCGCGTGCGCTCAGCCGCGGCCGAGGGCCAGCGGCAGGAGGACGGCGGCGAGCGAGCCCGCGAGGACCGCGATCGCCAGCAGGTCGGGCCGGCGCCCCGTCCGCGTGCGGTCGGCGAGCCCCGACTCGATGCGGCCGGCATCGCGCAGCGCCTCCCAGCGTCCGCGCACCAGCTGCGCCGCCCGACCGGAGTCGGTGGAGGCGAGGTCGCCGGGACGCACCCGGTCGCCGGGCTCCGCCGCGACATCCTCGCCGCGTCGGGCCGCGAAGCCCGTCATGCGGCCGGGCGCGGGCGCGGCGATCGCCGTGTAGCGGCGGCCGGGCACGTGCACCGCGAGCGAGTACTTCGTGTCGACGTGGATCACCGCCTCCCAGGGGATGCGGACGGCATGGGTCGCGTTCGCGATCGTCACGGCCGCGTCGTCGACCGCCACGTGCGGACGCCACAGCAGGATCCAGGTCGCGCCGGCGATGCCGAGCAGCGGCAGCGCCGCGACGACGGGCACGTGCTCGCCCGGCGTGAGGACGACGACCGCCGCGATGGCCGCGCACACGGCCCAGATGACGCACGACAGCACGTGATTGAAGCGGGATCGGAAGGTCTCGGTGCCGGGCGCCATGACTCCATGCTCCCGCATCCCGCCGTCCAGGGAAGGACAGACCGGTGACCGACCGCACCCGAACCGCAGGCACGCCCGCTCTCAAGGTGGAGGGGCTCAGCGTCGACTTCGCCGTCGACGACGTGTGGGTCCCGGCCGCGAAGTCGCTCTCGTACACGGTGCAGCCGGGCGAGGTCCTCGCGATCGTCGGCGAGTCCGGCTCCGGCAAGAGCGTCAGCTCGATGTCGATCCTCGACCTCCTCCCGCGGAACGCCCGCGTGCGGGGCAGCGTCGAGCTCGACGGCCGCGAGCTCATCGGCCTCTCGCCGAAGGATCTCCGCGCGGTCCGCGGCGATCAGGTCGCCGCGATCTTCCAGGAGCCGATGACGGCGCTCAACCCGGTCTACACGGTCGGGTTCCAGGTGGTCGAGGCGCTGCGGGCGCACCGGCCGATGACGCCGAGCGCGGCGCGCGGCCGCGCGATCGAGCTGTTGACGCTCGTCGGCCTCCCCGACCCGAAGAAGGCCTTCGACTCCTACCCGCACCAGCTCTCGGGCGGTCAGCGGCAGCGCGCGATGATCGCGCAGGCGCTGAGCTGCGACCCCTCGCTGCTCATCGCGGACGAGCCGACGACGGCGCTCGACGTCACCGTCCAGGCGGAGATCCTCGAGCTCATGCGCGACCTCCGCGACCGCTTCGACTCGGCGATCCTCCTCATCACCCACGACATGGGCGTCGTCGCGGACCTCGCCGACCGCATGATCGTCATGCGCCAGGGCGAGATCGTCGAGACGGGCACGGTCGAGGAGGTCTTCGCGGACCCGAAGCACCCGTACACGCGGGCGCTGCTGGACGCCGTGCCCCGACTCGGCAGCGGCGGCGCCGGCGAGCAGGAGATCGATCTGTCGGCCGCGCTCGCGACGGTCGTCGAGGGCGACATGGAGCTCGAGGCGGAGCTGGTCCACCGCGCCGAGGAGGTGCAGGCGGAGGCGGCCCAGGCGGCTCGCGCGCACGCGCTCGACGCCGAGCGGCCGAAGGTCCTCGTCCTCGACGAGGTGGCGATCGAGTACGGCAAGCGCGGCCGGGTGCAGGCCTTCCGCGCGGTCGACGGCGTCAGCCTCGACATCGCCGAGGGCGAGATCCTGGGCCTCGTGGGCGAGTCGGGCTCCGGCAAGTCGACGATCGGCCGCGCCGCGATCGGCCTCCAGCCGATCGCCGACGGCCGCCTGGTCGTCGCCGACACCGACATCAGCACGGCGGATCGGGCGCTCATCAAGACGCTCCGCCGCAAGGTCGGGATCGTCTTCCAGGACCCGTCCTCCTCGCTCAACCCCCGCCTCCCGATCGGCGAGAGCATCGGCGAGCCGCTGCTGCTCGCGGGCGAGGCCCGCGGCGCCGAGCTCGATCGCCGCGTCGAGGCGCTGCTCGACAGCGTCCGCCTGCCGCGCGACTACCGCAACCGCTACCCGCACGAGCTCTCGGGCGGGCAGAAGCAGCGGGTGGGCATCGCCCGCGCGCTCGCGCTGAAGCCGCGGCTCCTCGTGGCCGACGAGCCGACCTCCGCGCTCGACGTCTCCGTCCAGGCGACCGTGCTCGAGCTGCTGAAGTCGCTGCAGGCGGAGTACGGCTTCGCCTGCCTCTTCATCAGCCACGACCTCGCGGTCGTCGACATCATGGCGGATCGCATCGCGGTGATGAGCCGCGGGCGCATCGTCGAGCAGGGGCCGCGCGACCAGATCCTGCGGGCGCCGCAGCACGCCTACACGCAGCGCCTCATCGCCGCGATCCCCGTGCCGGATCCGGCCGAGCAGCGCGAGCGCCGCGAGATCCGCAAGCGCATCCTCGCCGACGGCGGGGAGTGAGCGGGGCGTCCGCGCACGCCGTCCGGCACCCCGGCGGGAGCCGGGCGGGAGTCGGTTACGCTGATCCGGTGAGGTCGATCGGGATGCGGGGGAGCGTGCGCCGCGCCATCGGCTCGGCCGTCGCGGTCCTCGCCGCGACCGCCCTCCTCGCGGGCTGTGCGACCGCGCCGCGCGTCGACGCGGGCACCGTCGTGACCGTCGGCATCCGCGGCGGATTCACCACCGCGAACCCCGCCGCCGGGGCGGGCGGCGGCGTGGTCGACGAGGACATCGCGGCGCTCACGACCTCGGGCTTCACGACCCTCGACGCGGACGCGCAGCCGGTCGAGGACACCGCGTACGGCCGTGCGGAGATCGTCAGCCAGGAGCCCTTCCGGGTGCGGTACACGATGGCCGACGACAGCGCGTGGTCGGATGGCGTCCCGGTCGACCAGGCCGACCTCCTGCTCGCGTGGGCGGCCGGCTCGCACGGGCTCGACGACGAGCTCGAGGTCGCGCAGCCCGTCGACGAGGAGACGGGCGAGCTCGCGGAGGGCGTCGACCCCGACGCGATCGTGTTCGACGCGGTCGACAGCGGGCTCTCCGGCACGATCGCGCGCGCCGACCCGGACGGGCGCGGGATCACGGTGCAGTTCCCCGAGTCGACGGCGAGCTGGGAGGATGCGCTGCGTCCCGGCATCCCGGCGCACGTGCTCGCCCGGCGCGCCCTCGACCTCCGGGATCCGGGCGCCGCGAAGCGCGCCGTCGTCGCCGCGATCGAGTCCCGGGACCGCGCGGCCCTCGCGCCGCTCTCGCTCGCGTGGACCCGCGACTGGCGCTTCACCGAGATGCCGGAGGACACCGGCCTGCTCGTCGCCTCGGGGCCCTACCGGATCGCGTCGATCGAGCCGGGCGAGCGCGTCGAGCTCGTCGCGAACCCCGGCTACCGGGGCCTGCGCCAGCCGATCTACGAGCGCATCGCGATCCGCACGCTCGACCGCTCCGACGACCTCGCGGACCTGCTCGCGGCGGGCGAGGTGGATGTCGCGAGCGCCTCTCCGACCGCCGCGACCGTCCGGGCGCTCCAGGGGGTCGACGGGCTCACGATCGAGACCGGGCAGCAGAACCGCATGCTCCAGCTCGTGCTCAAGGTGCGCGACGGCCTCAACGTGAGCATCGAGGATCCGCTGGTGCGGCGGGCGCTGCTGCGCACCGTGCCGCGCGAGCAGATGGTCCGCGACCTCGTGACGCCCGTCGACCCCGCCGCCGGCGTCGCGGACTCCTTCGTCTTCCACCCGCTCTCCGACGACTACGCGCCCGCGATCGCGAAGAACGGCTCGGTCGCCTACGACGTCGTCGACACCGCGCGCGCCGAGGAGTTCCTCCAGGGCGCCGCCGACCGCGTCCACCGGGTCTGCGTGCTCTTCGACCCCGACGACCGCGCCCGCGCCGCCCAGTTCGAGCTCATGCGCGCCTCGGCGGAGGAGGTCGGCATCCGGGTCGAGAGCTGCGCGACGAAGGACTGGGAGGCGCAGCTCGCCGAGCCCGGCACCTGGGATGCGGCGCTCGTCGACGTCGAGATCGGCGCGGACGGCCGCGCACCGGTCGCGGCCGAGTTCCGGACCGACGCCGCGGACAACATCGCCGGCATCTCCGACCCCGAGCTCGACGCCCTGCTGGACCGCGTCCGCGCCGCCGACGGCGACCCCTCCCGGCAGACCGAGCTCCTCACCGAGGTGGACCGCCGGCTCTGGGATCTCGCGGTCGGGGCGCCGCTCTACGCGCCCCCGTCGATCGTCGCGGTCGGCCCGGGCGTCGACGGCGTGAGCCGCAGCCCGCTGGCGACGAGCGTGCTCTGGAACGCGTGGGCCTGGCGTCCGGCCGCGCCGTCCCCGTCGCCGAGCGGCTCCCCGGCCGAGGGCTGAGGTGCTCGGCCCCGCCCTCCGACTCGCCGCGGCCGCCGCGACGGCCGCGGCCGCGCTCGTCCTCGCCGGCTGCACCGGCCCCGTGCTCGTCGAGGGCAGCGAGGTGCGCGTCGGCGTGCCCGATCCGCTCACGACCCTCAACGCCGGCACGGGCGGGAGCACCGCGACGGATGCGGACGCCGCCTCCCTCCTGAGCTCCGGCTTCGGCTGGTACGACGACGCCGGGCAGTTCGTCGCGGACGAGTCCTTCGGCCGCACCGAGCTCGTGGCCGAGGACCCGCTCACCGTCCGCTACTCGCTCTCGGGCGACGCCAGGTGGTCCGACGGCACGCCGATCGACGCGGCCGACCTCCTCCTCGCCTGGGTCGCGGACTCGGGCGCCCGCGACGAGCCGGATTTCGACGACGCGCCCTTCATCGACGCGGAGACGGGCCGCTACACGGCGGACTTCCCTCGGGATGCGGTGTGGTTCGACGGCGCGGTCGGGAGCGGCCTCGAGCAGGCGGTGCAGGACCCGGTCGTCGAGCAGGACGGCCGCGCGCTCGTCGTGCACTTCGATCGCGCGGTGCCGGGCTGGCCGCTGCTGCTCAGGCCGGCCGTGCCGGCGCACGTGCTCGCCTCGCTCGCCCTCGACGCCCCGCTCGACGGCGGCGAGGACGCGGCGGCGGCGAAGACCCTCGTCGCCGACGCCGTGCTCGAGGACGACCGCGAGGCGCTCGCCGCGCTGTCGCGGGCCTGGAACAGCGCCTACTCCCTGGGCGACGCGATGCCGGAGGACGAGCGGCTCACGGTCTCCTCGGGGCCCTACCGCCTCGCCGAGCTCGACGGCGAGGGCGGCGCGGTCCTCGAGGCGAGCCCGGAGTACCGGGGCGTCCGGCGTCCGCTCGTCGAGCGGATCGCGCTCCGCGTCGTCGCCGATCCGCAGTCCGCGGTCGACGCGGTGGAGGCCGGGGAGCTCGACCTCGCGCCCCTCGGCGGCGAGGCGGACGACGTGGAGGCCGCGGCGAGCCTCGAGGAGGGGTCCGGTGCGCGCGTGGTCGCCTCCCCGTCGGCCTCCTTCGAGCACCTCGACCTCCAGCTGGAGGGCTCCCGCTCGGGCGCCTTCGGCGACGAGCGGGTGCGTCGCGCCTTCCTCCTCACCGTGCCCCGCGCCGAGCTGGCCGCCCTGCAGGCCCTCGGCGTCGGCGACGAGGCGCCCGTGCTCGACTCCTTCGCGCTCCGCTCGGGCGATCCGGCGTACGAGGCGGCGGCGGACTCGGCCGGCGCCGCCGGGTACGCCTCGCCCGACCCGGCGGCGGCCCGCGCCCTCCTCGCCGAGGCGGGGGCGACCGCGCCCGAGGTGTGCCTGCTCTTCGATCCCGCGCAGCCGCGCCGCTCGGCCGGCTTCGAGCTGATCCGGGACGCGGCGGCCGAGGCTGGATTCCGCGTCACGAGCTGCGCGAGCCGCGAGTGGTCGGAGCTCCTCGGCGTGCCCGGGGCCTACGACGCGGCCCTCTTCGCCTGGGACACGAGCCGGCTCGGTCCCGCCGCCGTGAGCGCCGTCTACCGCAGCGACTCGCGGCGCGCGAACCTCACCGGCTTCGCCGACGCGCGCGTCGACGCGGCGGCCGAGGAGCTCCCGCTCGCCGACCCCGCGCGCCAGGCCGAGCTCCTGGGCGAGATCGACGAGCGCGTCTGGGCCTCCGCTTCGAGTCTCCCCATCGCCGAGCAGCGCGTGCTCACCGCGATCGGCCCCCGCGTCGACGGCGTGACGCGCTCGCCGCTCGCCCGCGGGGTCTTCTGGAACGCCTGGATGTGGGCCCCGAGCGGCGACGACGGGCAAAGCGGGTAGAATCGACCGGTCCCCGGCTCCGTCCGGTGTCCGACATCCTTTTCCCTTCTCCTCCAGAGGTGCTTCCGCATGGCGAACGCCCGCCGCTCCGATCTGCGCAACGTCGCGATCGTCGCCCACGTCGACCACGGCAAGACGACGCTCGTCGACGCGATGCTCCGTCAGACGAACTCCTTCGACGCGCACGCGCACGTCGAGGAGCGCGCGATGGACTCGAACGACCTCGAGCGCGAGAAGGGCATCACGATCCTCGCGAAGAACACCGCCGTGTCCTACGCGGGCCAGCACGCGACGGACGGCCCCATCACGATCAACGTGATCGACACCCCGGGCCACGCCGACTTCGGCGGCGAGGTCGAGCGCGGCCTCAGCATGGTCGACGGCGTCGTGCTCCTCGTCGACGCGAGCGAGGGCCCGCTCCCGCAGACGCGCTTCGTGCTCCGCAAGGCGCTCGAGGCGAAGCTGCCCGTCATCCTGCTCGTCAACAAGACGGACCGCCCCGACGCGCGCATCGACGAGGTCGTCGGCGAGAGCCAGGATCTGCTCCTCGGCCTCGCCTCGGATCTCGCGGACGACGTCCCCGACCTCGATCTCGACGCGATCCTCGACGTCCCGGTGGTCTACGCCTCCGGCCGTGCGGGCGCCGCGAGCGCGAACAAGCCCGAGAACGGCACGCTGCCGGACAACGACGACCTCGAGCCGCTCTTCGAGGCGATCCTCACCCACATCCCGGCCCCGACCTTCGACGACGAGGCGCCGCTCCAGGCCTGGGTCACGAACCTCGATGCGAGCCCCTTCCTCGGCCGCATCGCCCTGCTCCGCATCTTCGCGGGCGAGCTGCGCAAGGGGCAGACGGTCGCCTGGGTCCGCCACGACGGCACCCACTCGAACGTGCGCATCACGGAGCTGCTCATCACGAAGGCGCTCGAGCGCATCCCCGCCGAGAAGGCGCGCGCGGGCGACATCGTCGCGGTCGCGGGCATCGAGGACATCACGATCGGCGAGACGATCGCCGACCCGGAGGACGTCCGTCCGCTGCCGGCGATCACGGTCGACGACCCCGCGATCTCGATGACGATCGGCACGAACACCTCGCCCATCATCGGCAAGGTGAAGGGCCACAAGCTCACCGCGCGCATGGTCAAGGACCGCCTCGACCGGGAGCTCATCGGCAACGTCTCGCTCAAGGTCGTCGACATCGGCCGCCCCGACGCGTGGGAGGTGCAGGGTCGCGGCGAGCTCGCCCTCGCGATCCTCGTCGAGAACATGCGCCGCGAGGGCTTCGAGCTCACCGTCGGCAAGCCGCAGGTGGTCACGAAGCAGGTCGACGGCAAGCTCCACGAGCCCTTCGAGCACCTCACGATCGACGCGCCCGAGGAGCACCTCGGCGCGATCACGCAGCTGCTCGCGGCGCGCAAGGGCCGCATGGACTCGATGTCGAACCACGGCACCGGCTGGGTCCGCATGGAGTTCGTGGTCCCGTCGCGCGGCCTCATCGGGTTCCGCACCGAGTTCCTCACGATCACCCGCGGCTCCGGCATCGCCAACGCGATCGCGCACGGCTACGAGCCGTGGGCGGGCACCATCACGACCCGCGTCAACGGCTCCATCGTCGCCGACCGCGCGGGCGTCGCGACGCCGTTCGCGATGGTGGCGCTCCAGGAGCGCATGTCCTTCTTCGTCGAGCCGACGCAGGAGGTCTACGAGGGCATGGTCGTCGGCGAGAACTCGCGCGCCGACGACATGGACGTCAACATCACGAAGGAGAAGCAGCTGACGAACATGCGCTCGTCGACCGCCGACTCCTTCGAGCGGATGACCCCCTCGCGCCGGCTCACGCTCGAGGAGTGCCTCGAGTTCGCCCGCGAGGACGAGTGCGTCGAGGTGACCCCCGAGGTCGTCCGCATCCGCAAGGTCATCCTCTCGGCGCAGGAGCGCGCCCGCGCGACCTCGCGGCTCAAGCGCGCCAACGCCTAGAGATCGCGTCCAGGGGGATGCGGGATGATGGCGGCATGACCCGCCGTCGTCCCGCCCTCCTGCTCGTCCCGGCGCTCGCCGCCGCGCTCGCGCTCGCGGGCTGCTCGGTCGTCGACAACGCCGTCCAGGGTGCCGTCGACGGCGCGCAGGAGCAGCTCGACCAGGCGGTCGACGACGCGATCTCGGAGACGCTCGGCGGCGCCGGCATCTCCCGGAACGGGGAGGTGCCTCCCGGCTTCCCGACGGACGCGGTGCCGATGATCGACGGCGACGTCATCGGCGGCGGCAGCGCACCCGAGGGCGGCGGCTGGGCCGTGCAGCTCGCAGTCGAGGGGGAGGGCGCCTTCAGCGCGGCCGCGACGCTCCTCCAGGACGGCGGCTACCGCGCCGACATCCAGAACTCCGACGCGAGAAGCGGCTTCGGCACCTTCACGGACGACACCTACCGCGTCGTCCTGACGCAGGACGGCACGACCGTGACCTACGTCGTCGCGCCCCTCTAGCGGAACAGCGCCTGCCCGATGTGCTCGCCCTCGCGCGCGCCGGGCGGCACCGCGAACACCGCCGAGCCGACGTGCTTGATGTACTCGTTGAGGGCGTCGCGCGCGAGGCTCCGCTGCACGGTCGCGAAGTGCGCGGGATCGCGCTGGAACGACAGGAAGAAGAGCCCGGCATCGAGGCGGCCGAGCGCGTCGTTGCCGTCGACGAAGTTGTAGCCGCGGCGGAGCAGCCGCACGCCGTCGTTGACGCCGGGGTGCGAGAGCCGGACGTGCGCGGCCTCGTCGACGAGCGGTGCGCCGGTCGCGCCGGTCGCCCCGAAGTCGGGCTCCGTGAACTCGGTGCCGCCCGAGAGCGGGGCGCCCTCGCCCTTCGACCTGCCGATGACCCGCTCCTGCTCCTCGAGGCGCACGCGATCCCAGGACTCGATGACCATCCGGATGCGGCGGGCGACCAGGTAGGTGCCGCCCGTCATCCAGCCGGCCCCGTCGCCGCGCTGCACCCAGACGTGCTCCGCGACGGCCGCGCCCTCCTCCGCCTTGACGTTCGCGGTGCCGTCCTTGAACCCGAACAGGTTGCGCGGCGTCGTCTGGCTCGTGGAGGTGGAGGCGGTGCGGCCGAATCCGAGCTGCGACCAGCGCAGCGCCGCGCGTCCGAACGCGATGCGGCTGAGGTTGCGGATCGCGTGCACCGCGACCTGCGGATCGTCGGCGCAGGCCTGGATGGCGAGGTCGCCGCCGGAGCGCCGCGGCTCGAGCGCGTCGCCGGTGAAGCGGGGCAGCGGCTGGAGCGCCGCCGGCCGGCGGGCGGCGAGGCCGAAGCGGTCCTCGCCCTCCGCGGTCTCGAAGAGCGAGGGGCCGAAGCCGAAGGTGATCGTGAGGCCCGAGGGCGGGAGGCCGAGCGCCTCGCCCGTGTCGCCGGGCGGGGCGAGCGGGGAGCCGTCGACGGCGCCGCCGGCGCCGACCTCGAGCCCCTGCGCGAGGAGGGCGGCGGCGGTCGTCCAGTCCTCGAGCAGCTCGACGAGGTCCTCGCGCGTGGCCGAGGACGCCAGATCGAAGGCAGCGAAGTGCAGGCGGTCCTGCGCCGGTGTCGTGATGCCCGCCTGGTGCTCGCCGTAGAACGGGTAGGACGCGGCGGCTCCCGAGCCGCCCGCAGCCCCCGCGCCGAGCGCGGCCGCCGTGACGGCGGCCCCGGCGGTGCCGCCGAGCGCGAGCCCCGCGGCACCCGCGCCGGCGAGGCCGAGAAGGCCCCGCCGGCTCAGGACCGGTCGGCCGTCGGCCCCGTCGGGCGTGCGCTCGTCGTCCATGCGTCTCCTAGAGGCCGAGCACCGTCGAGGTCAGCTGCGAGAGCGGCTCGGCGAGGGCGTTCACCTGGTCGCTGAGCTCCTTGCGCTCGGCGTCGGAGACCTCGTCGTAGGGCGTGAAGCCCTCCTCGAGGGAGCCGTACTCGGCGAGCAGCGCCTCCATGCGGTCGAACTCCTCCTGGATCTCGTCCATGAGGGCCGCCGCGTCGTCGCTCTTCGCGGCGGCGAGCTCCTTCACGTTGCCGAACGCGA
The DNA here is from genome assembly GCF_027912415.1 of Homoserinibacter sp. YIM 151385. Classification (NCBI taxonomy): domain Bacteria; kingdom Bacillati; phylum Actinomycetota; class Actinomycetes; order Micrococcales; family Microbacteriaceae; genus Homoserinibacter; species Homoserinibacter sp. YIM 151385. Next base: position 128,890 of record NZ_CP115175.1, read on the forward strand.
CCTCCGCGCCCTGCACGTTCGCGGCGAAGTCGGTGAGGTCGGTGTGCGACCACCAGTCCTCCTCGCCCGAGATCTTGCCGACCGCGACCTCGTCGAGGAGCCCGATCGCGCCGTTCGAGATGTCGGCGAGCCCGACCGTGAAGTCGTCGGCGGTGACGAGCGAATGCAGCTCCTCGACGTCCGCGACGAGGCCCGCGGCGTACTCGGCGCGCTCGGCGTCGGTGGAGGGCGCCCAGTCGAGGAGGGCGCTCGTGCCGTCCGAGTTGAGGTCGCCCTCCGCCGGGGGCCAGAGGTCCTTCTCGATGCGGTGGAAGCCCGTCCACGCGAGGCCCTCGGCGACGGCGTCGACCTCGCGGTAGTCGATCTTCGGGTCGAGGTCGCCGAAGGCCTCCGCCGTGGGCTCGATGCGCTCGTAGGAGATGCGCGTGCTCGCGAAGAGGTCGCGCGCCGTCTCGTCGTCGCCGGCCGCATAGGCGTCGGCCAGCGCCTCGACCTGGGGGAGGAGCTCGCCGACCTGGCTCTTGATGTAGGCGACGTAGTTGGCGACCGCCTCGTCGGCCAGCGCCTGCTCGTCCTCCGAGACGGCGCTCGCCTCGCCGGTCACCGTGAACTCGGCGAGGCCGATGGGCGCCCCGATGAGCTGGAACTTGCACGCCGTGTAGTACGTGCCGGGCTCGAGCTGCGCGACGTAGGTGACGTGCTGCCCGGGTGTCACGTTCTCCTTCTCGCCGACGATGCGGAGCTTGTCCTCCGCGAGGATCTCGAACTCGTTGACGTCGGTGCCGGAGTTCGCGAGGTCGAAGCTCACGGGCCCGGCCTCCGCGGTCGGGGTCGCGACGGCGCAGCGGTCGTCGGCGATGTCGACGGCGATGCTCGCGGCGCCGGCGGGCGCGTTCGGCACGCAGCCGGCGAGGACGAGTGCGGCGACGCCGATGGCGGCGGCGCCGGCGAGGGGACGGATGCGCATGCGGATGCTCCTGTCTCGGGGTGGGGTTCAGGCGGCGGCGGGCTCGGCGGAGCGGGGCGCGCGGCGGCCGCGCACCTGCCTCGCGAAGAGCGCGCCGACGAGGATCAGGTACGCGAGCCAGGCGAGGAACTGCGCCCAGGTCGGCTCGGGGGTGACGTTGAAGAGGCCGGCGAGGAGCGCGCCCCACCAGCTCGTGGGCGGCACGAGGGCGGCGAGGCTGAAGGCCGCCTCGCCCCAGCCGGGGATGACGCCCGCCTCCTGGAGGTCGCCGATGCCGTAGAGCAGGACGCCCGCCGCGACGAGGATGAGCACGGCACCCGTCCAGGTGAAGAAGCGGCCGAGGTCGATCCGCAGCATCCCGCGCGAGATGAGCCAGGCGAGGACGACCGCCGTGAGGATGCCGAGGACGGCGCCGAGCGCCGCCGTGCCCGCCTCGCCCGAGGAGCGCACGCTCGCCCATACGAAGAGCGCGGTCTCGATGCCCTCGCGGCCGACGCTCACGACGCCGAGCACCACGAGGCCGAGGCCGCTGCCCTGCTCGAGCGCGTCCCGCATCCGCCCGCCCAGCTGATCCTTCAGGGTGCGGGCATGGGTGCCCATCCAGAGGATCATCCAGGTGACGAGCCCGACGGCGAGGATCGAGAGCGAGCCGCCGATGATCTCCTGCGCCTGGAAGCTCAGCCCGTACGGCCCCCAGGTGAGGATCGCGCCGGTCGCGAGGGAGGCGGCGATCGCGAGCCCGATGCCGGCCCAGAGCCGGGGGAGCAGGTCGCGGCGGCCGAGCTTGCCGAGGGCGGCCACGAGGATGCCGACGACGAGGCCGGCTTCGAGGCCTTCGCGGAGGCCGATGAGGTAGTTCGCGAGCACGCGGGACCGTTCGGGAGTGGGGGATGGGAGGCGGATCGACGTCGACCCGTGCGCGACGCATGTTCGGTAAGGCTTGCCTTAGTCGATCGCGCCGAACGCCGAAGATACTCCTCGACGGCTCCGCTGTCCATCCATCCGCCCAGGAACGCGCGGATATCCTCATCCCATGCGCCCACGGCCCGACCTCGCGAACGCCGCCGCCCTCGCGCTCGGCGCCGTCGCCGCCGCACTCGTCGGGCTCGCGGCCGGCGCGATCGCGACCTTCGTGCACCGGCAGTGGCTGCCCCTCGGGCTCATCGCCGGCCTCCTCGTCGTCGCCTGCCTCCTCACCGGATTCCGGGTCGTGTTCGACAGCCGCCTCGTCGCGGGCGCGGCAGCGCTCGGCGTGCTCGGCGCGAGCGGACTGCTCGCGCTGCCCGGTGCCGGCGGCTCGGTGCTCGTCGCCGACTCCGTCGAGGGCTACGTGTGGGCCATCGGGCCGACCGTGATCGCGCTCGTCGTGCTCGCGTGGCCTCGGCTCGCGCGGCCGGTCGACTCCGCTCCGAGCGATTAGGATTCTCTGGTGACGTACGTGATCGCCCTCCCCTGCGTCGATGTCAAGGATCGCGCCTGCATCGACGAATGCCCCGTCGACTGCATCTACGAGGGCGACCGGATGCTCTACATCCACCCCGACGAGTGCGTCGACTGCGGCGCCTGCGAGCCCGTGTGCCCCGTCGAGGCCATCTACTACGAGGACGACCTCCCCGAGGAGTGGGCCGACTACTACAAGGCCAACGTCGAGTTCTTCGAGGAGGTCGGCATCGGCTCCCCGGGCGGCGCGGCGAAGATCGGCGTCGTCGAGGGCGATCACCCCATCGTGTCGGCGCTCCCGCCCCAGGGCTGATGCGGGGCCTCCCCGGGCGCGCACTCGCGCTGCCCGACTTCCCCTGGGACTCGCTCGTGCCCTACGCCGAGCTCGCCCGGAAGCATCACGGCGGCATCGTCGACCTCTCCGTCGGCTCGCCCGTCGACGAGACGCCCGCGCTCGTGCGCGAGGCGATCGCGGCGGCCGCCGACGCGCACGCCTACCCGCAGACGATCGGCACGCCCGAGCTGCGCGAGGCGATCGCCGCCTGGTTCGCGCGACGTCGAGGCGTCCCGGCCCTCCAGCCGGAGAACGTGCTGCCGACGGTCGGCTCGAAGGAGCTCATCGCGTGGCTCCCGCTCATGCTCGGCCTCGGACCCGCCGACGCCGTCGTCCTGCCGGCCGCCGCGTACCCGACCTACTCGGTCGGCGCGGCGCTCGCGGGCGCCCGCGCCGTCGCCGCCGACGACCCCGACGACTGGCCCGAGGACACGCGCCTGGTCTGGCTCAACAGTCCCGGCAACCCCGACGGCCGCGTCCTCGGCGTCGAGGAGCTCCGCCGCGCCGTGGAGCGCGCACGAGAGCTCGGCGCCGTCATCGCGAGCGACGAGTGCTATGCCGAGCTCGACTGGACCGGCGAGGGCACGACCCCCAGCATCCTCGACCCCCGCGTCGTCGGCGACAGCCGGCGGCTCGTGCTCGCCGTCTACTCGCTCAGCAAGCAGTCGAACCTGGCCGGCTACCGCGCCGCCTTCGTCGCGGGCTGCGCCGAGCTGATCGGCGCGATCACGCAGGTCCGCAAGCACGCCGGGCTCCTCGTGCCGGCGCCCGTGCAGGCGGCGATGACGACGGCGCTGGGCGACGACGCGCACGTCGCCGAGCAGAAGGCCCGCTACCGGTCCCGCCGCGAGCAGCTCGTGCCGGCCCTCGAGTCGGCCGGCTTCCGCATCGACCGCAGCGAGGCCGGGCTCTACCTCTGGGCGACCCGCGGGGAGGACGCCTGGGCGAGCGTCGCCGCGCTCGCCGAGCAGGGCATCCTTGTCGCCCCGGGCGCGTTCTACGGGGAGGCGGGCGCGCAGCACGTGCGCGTCGCGCTCACGGCGTCCGACGAGCGGATCGCGGAGGCCGCCCGCCGGCTCCGCGAGTTGTCGGCAACCTCCAAGGGGTGACGGGGCAGCGTTGGCGGGCGCGACAGTTCCGCTCGCGAGACCGTAGGCTGTAGTCGTGAACGACGACGCCGCCAACTCCGACAAGGTCACGCTCACCTATCCCGGGGGGTCCGCCGAGTTCCCGATCCTGCGGGGCGTCGACGGCCGCGACAGCGTCGACATCTCGAGCTTCACGAAGCAGACCGGTCTCACCACCCTCGACCAGGGCTTCGTCAACACCTCCTCGACGAAGAGCGCCATCACCTTCATCGACGGCGACGAGGGGATCCTGCGCTACCGCGGCTACGCCATCGAGGACGTCGCCGCGAACGCGACCTACCTCGAGGTCGCGTGGTTGCTCATCTACGGCGAGCTGCCGACCGCCTCGGAGCTGGCCGAGTTCGACGAGCGGGTCCGCCGTCACACGCTCCTCCACGAGGACCTCAAGCGCTTCTTCTCCGCCCTCCCGCACACGGCGCACCCCATGTCGGTGCTGTCCTCCGCGGTCTCGGCGCTCTCGACCTACTACGAGGACTCGCTCGACCCGCACGACCCGGAGAAGGTCGAGCTCTCGACGGTCCGCCTCCTCGCGAAGCTGCCCGTCATCGCCGCCTACGCGCACAAGAAGGCGCTCGGCCAGGCCTTCCTCTACCCGGACAACTCGCTGAGCTTCGTCGACAACTTCCTCAAGCTCAACTTCGGCAACCTCGCCGAGCCCTACGAGGTGAACCCGGTGCTCTCGAAGGCGCTCGACCGCCTCCTCATCCTCCACGAGGACCACGAGCAGAACGCCTCCACCTCGACCGTGCGGCTCGTCGGCTCGACCGAGGCGAACCTCTTCGCCTCCATCTCGGCCGGCATCAACGCCCTCTACGGCCCGCTCCACGGCGGCGCCAACGAGGCCGTGCTCACGATGCTCGCCCAGATCCAGGAGTCGGGCGAGAGCGTCGAGAAGTTCGTCGAGCGCGTCAAGAAGAAGGAGGACGGCGTCCGCCTCATGGGCTTCGGCCACCGGGTCTACAAGAACTACGACCCGCGCGCGAAGCTCGTCAAGGAGAGCGCCGACGAGGTCCTCGCCGACCTCGGCGTCCAGGACCCGCTCCTCGACATCGCGAAGCAGCTCGAGGAGATCGCGCTCGGCGACGACTACTTCCGCGAGCGCCGCCTCTACCCGAACGTCGACTTCTACACCGGCGTCATCTACAAGGCGATGGGCTTCCCGACGCGGATGTTCACCGTCCTCTTCGCGATCGGCCGCCTCCCCGGCTGGATCGCCCACTGGCGCGAGTCGAACGCCGACCCCTCGACGAAGATCGGCCGCCCGCAGCAGCTGTACACGGGCTCGCCCTCCCGCCCCTGGCCGACGGGGCGCTGAGACGAAGAAGCGCCTCCGCCGTCTGCTGCCGTTCCGGCGTCGCGTGGACGTCGGGCGCTATGTCGCGCCGCCGCCCGTCGACCCGGTGCACACGGACCTCGTCGCGGACGAGGGCGTGCTCGTGGCCGCCTCAGCCGTCCGCATGACCCTGCGGAACCGGCTCATCATCCGGGCGCTCCGCGACGGCGAGCCCTATGACGAGTCGGTTGCGCGCGAGATCGCCCTCGCGGTGCTCGCCGCGCTCGCGGTCGAGAAGGAGGAGGATGCGGCCCGCCTCGACCGCGAGATCGAGACGGCCCGCGTGCGCCCGGGGCGCTCCCAGCACCAGACCGACTACCGCGCTGGCGACGTCTCGCAGCTCGGCCGCCGCGCCGCGGTCTCGCGCACGCTGGCGCGTCGGCTCCGCGAGGTCGCCGACAACGAGGCCAGTGTCGCCGAGATCGTGGAGGCCGCCCGCGAGAGCGCCTGGGGCGACATCCAGGGCTCCCTCCTCGCGCGCCTCGATGCTCGCCCCGAGAACGTCGCCGACTCGGAGAAGTACCGGCGCGACCGCGAGATCCGCATGCGCCAGCTCGTCGTCATCGACCTCGCCGAGCTCGAGCGCGCCGCCGCCCCCGAGTACTGAGCCCCGCCGTCATCCCGGCCCCCGCCCCGCCCCCGCCCCCGCTTTCGTGTCTTCCGAAATGCAGGATCAGCGGGGCGGCTTCGCCGTCCCCGCGGCGGTGGTCCCGGGCCCGGAGGCCGCTGGTCCTGCATTTCGGAAGGGGGCGGGCCGCGGCGAGCTGGGATGGGCGTTCAGGCGCCTCTCCCGAGGGCGCCTCGGATCGCCGCGAGCACGCGGTGCCAGTGGCGGGTGACCGATCGGTAGGTGAAACGCAGCGGGATGTAGCCGCGCCGGACGAGTTCGGCGTCGCGTCGGCGATCCTCCTCGAAGCTCTCGCGGCTCGCGTGATGCTCCCAGCCGTCGAGCTCGATGACCACCCGCGTCCCGAGGACGACGTCGACCCGTCCGACACCCGGGATCGGGACCTGGACACGCGGGTGATAACCGAGCCGCCGCAGCCGGAATCGGAAGATCGACTCAAGGTACGACTCGCACCTCGGCTCGACATCGAGCATCAGGGTCCGGAGGCGGAGCGGCAGCCCGGCGGCGATCCGATCCCATGACTCCCGCGACACGACGCGGGCTCGCAGCGCCGCATCGGCGGCCGCGACCGCCTGCTCGGGAGCGCGGCACGCGATGAGGTCGGCCAGCGCGGTCTCCGGATCGGCGAGATCGCGTGCGCCTCGGCGCGGACCGGTCCAGTGCACGTGGACCGGGCGCTCGCGGGGCAGTCTCGCGCGACGATCGTCCGGAGATCGCAGGCGGCTCGACGTCTCGGTCACGCCGACATGGAGGAGCGCATCGGGTCGGAGCGGCACGCCGTGCAGGACGAGCGCCGTCGCGCACGACAGCTGCCCGCCGACGCGGAAGGCCCGACGTCGCGGCGACTCCTCCGCCGGGAGCGCGTACCAGCCCTGCCTGACCCGCACGATCGCGTGGGAGCGGACGGCGTTCGAGAGCCGATGGGAGGTCAGACCCAGCCGGAGAAGCCTCCACGTGGGCGCGAGTCCGCCGAGCCGCTCGATCGCCGTCGCCGCATCCATCCGCTGATACTCGCGGGCAGGACGTGCGCTCCGACGCGCAGATCGGTGAACGGGGGATGGATCCCGGCGCCTGCCGCTGTGGAGGAGGGGCCGACCTCCCCGCTCGATCTTCCGAAATGCAGGACCGCCGAGGAAGTCGGCCCGTCAGCGCGGCGGCAGCTCGGGGGCCGACGGCGGCTCGTCCTGCATTTCGGAAGGGGCGGGGCGCCGGGGCGAGAGCGGGGGCCGCGGGGCGGGATGCGGCGCCGGGGGCGAGCGCGGCCGCCGTGGGGGATGCGGGGCGGGGCTGGGGCGCGGGGCGCTCAGGCGTGCAGCGCCGCGTTGAGCTCGACGCCGCGGCCCGCGCGCGGGAGGACCTCGACGGCGCCCGAGACGGAGTTGCGGCGGAACAGGAGGCCCGGGACGCCGCTCAGCTCGAGCGCCTTCACGACCGCCGGCGCCTCGCCCTCGCGCAACACGGTCACCTTGGTGCCCGCCGTCACGTAGAGGCCCGCCTCGACGACCGTGTCGTCCCCGATCGAGATGCCGATGCCGCTGTTCGCGCCGAGGAGGGCGCGCTCGCCGATCTCGACGCGCTGCGTGCCGCCGCCGGACAGGGTGCCCATGATGGAGGCGCCGCCCCCGACATCCGAGCCGTCGCCGACGACGACGCCCTGCGAGATGCGGCCCTCGACCATGGAGGCGCCGAGGGTGCCCGCGTTGAAGTTCACGAAGCCCTCGTGCATGACGGTCGTGCCGGGCGCGAGGTGCGCGCCGAGGCGCACCCGCGAGGCGTCGGCGATGCGGACCCGCTCGGGCACGACGTAGTCGAGCAGCTGCGGGAACTTGTCGATGCCGCGCACGGCGATCCCGGCGCGCTGCAGGATCCCGCGACGACGGGGGAGCTCCGCGGGGAGCATGGGGCCCGCGGTCGTCCACGCGACGATGGGCAGGTGCGCGAAGACGCCGTCGAGGTTCAGGCCGTTCGGCGCGACGAGCCGGTGCGAGAGCAGGTGGAGGCGCAGGTAGGCGTCGACCGTGGAGGCGGGGGCGGCATCCAGGAGGATCTCGACCGTGACGGGCTCGACGACGACGCCGCGACGCTCATCCGCGCCGACCGCCTCCGCGAGGCCCGCCGCGACGCCGGCCGCGTGCAGGCCCTCGGAGGCCTCCTCGGGGCTCGGCGCCGAGCCGAGGGCGGGGGCCGGGAACCACGCGTCGAGCACGGTGCCGTCGGTTGCGATGGTGGCGAGGCCATGGGCCCAGGCGTTCGTCATGGCTCCAAGGCTATCGGCGCGGACCCGGCGGCCGGGACCGCGCCTAGACTCGGTGGGTGCCGACGCTCGACCTGTCCCAGTCCACCGCGGAGCTCACGCGAGCCATCTGCGACATCCCCTCCGTCTCGGGCGACGAGGCCGCGCTCGCCGATGCGATCGAGGCGGCGCTGCGGCCGCTCGCGCACCTCGAGGTCATCCGAGACGGGGATGCGGTGGTCGCCCGCACGCGTCTCGGTCGCGAGCGCCGCGTGGTCGTCGCGGGCCACATCGACACGGTGCCGATCAACGACAACCTCCCGACCCGCCTCGACGAGGATGGCGTGCTCTGGGGCCGCGGCACGGTCGACATGAAGGGCGGCTGCGCGATCCAGCTGAAGCTCGCGGCCGAGCTCGCGGAGCCGGCCGTCGACGTGACCTGGATCTGGTACGACCACGAGGAGGTCGCCTCCGACCTCAACGGACTGGGCCGTCTCGCGCGCACGCGCCCCGAGCTGCTCGCGGGCGACTTCGCGATCCTCGGCGAGCCCTCGAACGCGGAGGTCGAGGGAGGCTGCAACGGCACCCTCCGCGCGGACGTCGTGACGCGCGGCCGCCGTGCGCACTCGGCACGCGCCTGGATGGGCGAGAACGCGATCCACGCGCAGGCGGCGGTGCTCGCGCGCCTGGCCGAGCACGAGCCGGAGCAGGTCGAGGTCGACGGGCTCGTGTACCGCGAGGGGCTCAACGCGGTCGGCATCCGCGGCGGCGTCGCGGGCAACGTGATCCCCGACGAGTGCGTCGTCGAGGTGAACTACCGCTTCGCACCGAGCCGGGATGCCGCGGCGGCCGAGGCGCGGCTCCGCGAGGTCCTGGCGGGCCTGGAGGTCGAGATCGAGATCACGGATCTCGCGGTGGGCGCGCGCCCCGGCCTCGACGACCCCTTCGCGCTCGCCTTCGTCGAGGCGGTCGGCGGCGGTGCGCGGCCGAAGTACGGCTGGACGGATGTGGCCCGCTTCTCGGCGCTCGGCGTCCCCGCGGTGAACTACGGCCCCGGCGACCCGTCGCTCGCCCACGCGGACGACGAGCGCGTGCCGCTCGAGCACATCGCGCGGGTCGAGGCGGGGCTGCGGGCCTGCCTCACGGCGCAGGTCGCCGTCGGCTGAGCCTGCTGCGGCCTCCTCCGGCCTCCGCCGCCCCCTCGCGCCGCCCGTGCGGGGTGGTCGACGGATCCGAGCGGGCGCGTCCGCGATCCTCACCCGCCGATCACCCGCGGTGTCCCGGATTTCCGCTCAGTTCATCTTCTGCGGGATAATGGACGTCTCATCCACGTGAAAGGGGACGATTCATGGCAGCCATGAAGCCGAGGACCGGTGACGGGCCGATGGAGGCTGTGAAGGAAGGTCGCCTGATCATCGTGCGCGTGCCGCTCGAGGGCGGCGGACGCCTGGTGGTGTCGGTCAACGATGCCGAGGCCAAGGAGCTGCACGATGCGCTCGCCGAGGTCGTCAGCGCGTAACGCGGTCAGCGCCTAACGAGGTCAGCGCCTCGGCGCGCCAGGCGATCGGCCTTCGCGGAGCGGGTCCCCTCGGGGGCCCGCTCCCGGTCGTTGCGGGACCGCTCAGGAGGCGCCCGCGGGGTCCGCGTCGCGCTTGACGATCTGCAGGAGGCCGTCGCCCGGCATCCCGAGGGACGCCGTGACGGCGGAGTCGCGGACGGTGTCGAGGAGGTCCCGGAAGCCGCCGATGGTCGCGTCCCGCTGGGCGGGGTCCGCGACGCGCCCGCGCCAGAGCGCGTGCGGGATGGCGACGATGCCGCCCGGGCGCGCGAGCCGGAGCGCGTGCTCGGCGTAGGCGAGGACGTTCCCGGGGTCGGCGTCGACGAGCACGAGGTCGTAGGCGCCGTCGTTCATCCGGGGGAGCACCTCGAGCGCGCGCCCCGTGATGAGGCGCGTGCGCGCGGGCGCGTGGCCGGCCTCGCCGAGGGCGTGGCGCGCGGTCTGCTGGAAGTCGAGCTCGGAGTCGATGGAGGTGAGCGTCGCCTCGGGGGCCCCCTGCAGCATCCAGAGGGCGCTGACGCCGAGGCCGGTGCCGATCTCGGCGATCGTGCGGACGCCGGCTGCCGCGGCGAGCACGGCGAGCTGCGCGCCGACGCCCGGGCTGACGGGCTCGACGCCCTGCTCGAGCGAGTGCTGCCGGGCGCTCGCGATCGCGGCGGTCTCCTGTGCGAAGTCCTCCGCGTACTTCCAGTTGAGGTCCCTGTCGGACACGGGCGCCTCCTCTCTCGGCAACCCTACGGCCCGAGCCTCGGGGGTCTCGGTATTCTGGGCTCGTGTCCTTCGGGTTGACCTTCGACAAGCTCCTCATCATCGGGGTGATCGCGGTCTTCCTCATCGGCCCCGATCGGCTGCCGCAGTACGCGGCGCAGCTGGCGCGCCTCGTGCGCGGGATGCGGGACATGGCCTCCGGCGCGAAGGAGCGCATGCGGGAGGAGATGGGCCCGGAGTTCGACGAGGTGGACTGGCGGAAGCTGGATCCGCGCCAGTACGACCCGCGCCGCATCATCCGCGAGGCGCTCGTCGAGGACGGCCCGGCCGGCCCTCCCGCTCCGGGGTCGCGGCCCTCGCCCGCGGGTACCGCGGGTGCGGCGGCGGTCGCGGGCGGGGCCGGCGTCGCGGGTGCCGCCGCCTCGGCCGCGGAGGACGGGCCCGCCCGGCGCCGGCCGTACGTCGAGTCGGCCTACGAGCAGCGCCTCCGCAAGGAGGGCCGCGGCCGGCCCGCGCCCTTCGACGCCGAGGCGACCTGAGCGGCGGAGCTGCCGCACGGCCTCCGGCCTGCTAGCGCCGCCGCAGCGTCCCGAGCGCACGCAGCAGCAGGAGCATCGGCCCGGACATCCGCGCGTACTCCTCGCCCGTCCTCGGCAGCTGGAGGAGCCCGGTCGCCTCGGCGACCGTCCGGCTCTCGACGAAGCGCAGAAGGCCCTCGCGGCCGTTGCGCCGCCCGAGGCCCGACTGCTTCATGCCGCCCATGGGCGCGTCCAGGCTCGAGAAGGTCGCGCGGTAGCCCTCGTTGATGTTGACGCTCCCGGCCAGGAGGCCGCGGGCGACGCGGCGAGCCCGGGCGCGGGACCCGCTCATGATGCTCGCGTTGAGCCCGAACTCGCCCTCGTTGGCGAGGCGCACCGCCTCGCGCGCGTCGGCGACGACGGTCACCGCGACGACGGGGCCGAAGGTCTCCTCGGCGTGGCAGGCCATGTCGGCGGTGACGTCGGCGAGCACGGTCGGCTCGACGACGTAGGGGCCGAGCTCGGGGCGGTGCCGCCCGCCCGCGAGGACGGCGGCGCCCTTCGCGACGGCGTCGTCGATGTGCGCGGTGACGCGCTCGAGCTGGGCGGCCGTCGCGAGCGAGCCGACGTCGCTCCGGTAGTCGTAGCCGGTGCCGAGTCGGAGGGAGGCGACGCGCGCGGCGAAGGCGGGGACGAAGGCGTCCGCGATCCCGCGCTCCACGATGACCCGCTCGGCGGAGACGCAGAGCTGTCCCGCGGCGGCGAAGCAGGCGGCCGCGACATCCGCGGCGGCGCGCTCGGGGTCGGCGTCGTCGAGGACGATGACGGGGTTCTTGCCGCCCAGCTCGAGCGAGGCGGAGACGAGGCGGCCTGCCGCGCGCTGCGCGACGGTCCGGCCGGTCGCGGTCGACCCGGTGAAGCAGACGGCGTCGGCGGCGTCGATCACGGCGGAGCCGATCTCGGCGCCGGGGCCGGCCACGACGGGCCACAGCCCGGCCGGGACGCCCGCGTCGAGGAAGGCGCGGCGCGCGAGCAGGATGCTGAGCGCTCCCTGGTCGTCGGCCTTCATGAGGACCGCGTTCCCGGTCGCGAGGGCCGGGGCCGCATCCATGACGGCGAGGCTCAGCGGGTAGTTCCACGGCGTGATGATCCCGACGAGCCCCTTCGGCTCGAAGCCGACGCGGGTGCGGATCACGAGGGGGATGCCGGCTCGGCGCGGGCGCTCGCGGAGGACGCCGGGCGCGGCGACGGCGGCGTAGCGGGTCGCGGCGGCCGCGTTGAAGATCTCCTCGAAGGCCTGGCCGCGCGTCTTGCCGGTCTCGGTCTGGACGGCATCCAGCAGGAGCTCGCGCCGCTCGAGCAGCAGCCCGTGCGCGCGGAGCAGGATGCGGCGCCGGGCCGCGGGCGAGCGGGCCGCCCAGGCGCGCTGGGCGGCGCGGGCGCCGGCGGCGGCCGCCTCGACGTCGGCGGGCGTGCTCCGCGGCAGCTCGTGCGAGACCTCGCCCGTGAAGGGCGCGACGACGGCCGCGCGTCCCGCGCCGCTCGCCGTGAGGTCGGCCGCGAGCCGAGTCGCGAGCTCGGTGGGGATGGGCCTGCCCGTCATGCCGCGAGTCTACGTCCGGGTGCCGCGCCCCGGCTCCTCGTGGAGTCGGACGAACTCGGCGGCCTCGGCCCGGAGCGCCTCGACGACGAGCCGCACGCTCGGCCGCTCGGCGCGGTCGGGGCGGAGGATCGCCCAGATGACGCGCTCGGAGCGCACGCCGACGATGGGTCGCGTGATGAGCCCGTTCTCGCGGTCCCGCGTGGTGTAGCGGGGGAGGATCGCGATGCCGTGCCCTGCGGCGACGACCGACTCGATGATGCTGTTGTCGAGGAAGCGCTGGGCGACGTTCGCGGGGCGCCCCGTGATCGCCTCCATCCGCGTGAGGATGCGGTCGTAGGGGAAGCCGGCGGGCACGCCGATCCAGGTCTCGTCGATGACGTCGGCGGGGCCGAGCTCGTGACGCTCGCCGAGCGGGTGACCCTCGGGGAGGGCGATGTCGAGCTGCTCGCGCATGAGCTCGACGACGGCGAGGCCGCGCTCGCGCCAGCTCGGGAGGACGCCGGGGGCGTCCGCGAGGACGACGTCGTGGTCGGCGGCGAGGTCGGCGAAGTCGGGCAGCAGCGGGTCCTGGTCGGTGCAGCGCAGCTCGAGGCCGGGCACCTCGCGGAGACGGGAGAGGAGTCCGGGGAGCAGCATCTCGCCGCCCGTGGGGAAGGTCGTGAGCGTGACCTCGCCGCGGGGCTGGCTCGTGAAGTCCTCCCAGGCGGCCTCGGCGCGGCTGATCGCGGTCGCGACGTCCTGGGCGGTGCGGGCGAGCGCGCGGCCCGCGCCCGTGAGGACGAGGCCGCGGCCGCGGCGCTCGGTGAGGGGGATGCCGGCCTCGCGCTCGAGGAGCTTGAGCTGCTGCGAGACGGCGGAGGCGGTGCGGTGCGTCGCCTGCGCGACCGCGGTCACGGAGCCGCGCTCGGCGAGCTCGCGGAGGAGCTCGAGACGGCGGATGTCCATGAAGTCAGGCTACACAATAGGTCCAATAGAATTCGATTGTGCTTCATGTGCTTGCGCGGTGAAATGGTCACATGCTTACCGAGATCTTCCTCATCGCCCTCGCTGTCGCCGGTATCGCCGGCACCGTCGTCGCCGTCGCGCGCGACGGCTACCGCGCCATCCCGACGCGCACCTACGTCCGCTGAGCACTGCTCCTGCTCACGCGAGCGACGAGAGCCCCTGGTCCCGACGGACCGGGGGCTCTCTCGTGTCCGGGGCCGTCGCCCCGACTCAGGTGCTGAACGGCAGGCTGCGGCCCGAGAGCCCGCGACCCAGCCGCGCGAGCGAGCCCGCGAGCGAGTCGATCGCCTGCGCCGCCGGGTCCTCGGGCGCCGCGAGCACGACGGGCCGGCCCGCATCCCCGCCCTCCCGGAGCGGCACGCTGAGCGGCACGCTCGCGAGCACCGGCACCTCGAGCCTGCGCGCGAGCTCCTCGCCGCCCCCCGAGCCGAAGAGCTCGAGGACGCTGCCGTCCGGCTGCGGGAGACCGGCCATGTTCTCGACCACCCCGACGACCGTCTGACCGGTCTGCCGCGCCACGATCCCGCTCCGCTCCGCGACCTCCGCCGCGGCCGCCTGCGGGGTGGTCACGACGAGCACCTCGGCGTTCGGGAGCAGCTGCCCGAGCGAGATCGCGACATCGCCCGTGCCGGGCGGCAGGTCGAGCAGCAGCACGTCGAGGTCGCCCCAGAAGACGTCGGTGAGGAACTGCTGCATCGTGCGGTGCAGCAGCGGGCCGCGCCACGACACGGCGGCCTGCCCGTCGACGAACATGCCGATCGAGCAGACCTTCACGCCGTGCGCGACGGGCGGCAGGATCATGTCGCCGACCTGCGTCGGCTTCGCCCCGGGGATGCCGAGCACGCCGGGGATCGAGAAGCCGAACACGTCGGCGTCGAGGACGCCGGTGCGCAGCCCGCGCCGCTCGAGGGCGACCGCGAGGTTCGCGGTGACGGTCGACTTGCCGACGCCGCCCTTGCCGCTCGTCACCGCGATGACGCGCGTGAGCGTGTCCGGCCCGAACTGCTGCCGCTTCGCCCCGCGGAGGCGCGCCACGAGCGCCTCCCGCTCGGCGGGGGTCATGACCGAGACGTCGACCTCGACGCGCTCGACGCCCGCGACGCCGAGCGCGGCATCCCGCACGTCCTGCTCGATGCGCTCCGCCGCGGGGCACCCGACGATGGTGAGGCGGAGGGCGACGGATGCGCTCCCCGTCTCGTCGAGGGAGGTCGCGCCGATCATGTCGAGCTCGGCGAGCGGCCGGCGGATCTCGGGGTCCATGACCGCCCCGACCGCGGCCCGGAGCCGCTCGGCGGGCGAGCCGCTCACCGTGCGCGCGGCGGCGTCCGCCGCAGGCGCGCACGCGGGATCGTCGCGGTCGTCGTCGGCACGGCGGGCTCGCCGTCCTCCGCCGCCGCCGAGCGCCAGTCGTCGGGGAGCAGGTAGTCGAGGACGTCGTCCACCGTCACCACCCCGACCAGCCGATGCTGCTCGTCGACGACCGGCACCGACACGAGGTTGTAGCTCGCGAGGATGCGCGAGACCTCGGCGGCGCTCGCATCCACCCGCACGGGCTCGAGGCTCGTGTCGAGGAGGGTGCCGAGCCGCTCGTTCGGCGGGTAGCGGAGCATGCGCTGGAAGTGCACCACCCCGAGGAAGCGGCCGGTCGGCGGCTCGTAGGGCGGCATCGTGACGCACACGGCGGCGCCGAGGGCGGGCGCCAGCTCGTGGCGGCGGATGAGCGCGAGCCCCTCCGCGACGGTCGCATCGGCCGAGACGATGATCGGCTCCGTCGTCATGAGGCCGCCCGCCGTGTCGGACTCGTAGTTGAGGAGGAAGCGCACATCCTCCGCCTCCTCCGGCTGCATGAGGCCGAGGAGCGCCTCGCCGCGGTCGCCGGGGAGCTGGGCGATGAGGTCGGCCGCGTCGTCGGGCTGCATCCGGTCGAGGACCTCGGCGGCTCGCTCGTCGTCGAGATGCGTGATGAGCTCCACCTGCTCCGACTCGGCCATCTCCTCGAGGGCGTCCGCGAGGCGCTCGTCGGGGAGCTCGCCGGCGACCTCGAGACGACGCTCCTCGGGGAGGTCGAGGAGGGTGTTCGCGAGATCCGCGGGCAGCAGGTCGGCGTAGGTCGCGATGAGCTGCTCGGCCGGCTGCGGCTCGCCCGCGCTGGCCTTCTCGCGCACCTCGCGCCAGTCCGCGAAGACCGTCTTGCCGCGGCCGAGCGGCGAGGGCCCGCTGCGCGGGCGGCGCAGGAAGAGCTCGCCGACGACCCACTCGCCCGGTCCCGCCTCCTCGATCGCGACATCCTCGATCCCGGCCTCGCCCGAGCCGTCGAGCAGGAGCATCCGGCGGCCGAGGAGCTCGGCGATGACGCGCACCTCGCCGCCGCGCTGCTCGAAGCGGCGGAGGTTGATGAGGCCCGTCGTGATGACCTGGCCGGAGCCGATGCTCGTCACGCGGCCGATCGAGACGAAGACGCGGCGCTTGCCGGGCACCTCGACGATCAGCCCGACGACGCGGGGGCTCTCGCTCTTGCGGTACACGACGAGCACGTCGCGCACCTTCCCCACGCGGTCGCCCGCGGGGTCGAAGACGGAGCACCCGGCGAGCCGGGCGACGAAGACTCTCGCGGCGCTCACACGGCAACGATACTGCGCCCGCACGGGCGGTGTCGGGGGTCGCCTGTCAGAATGGGCGCATGTCGTCCCCCTCGCTGTTCCGCGGCCGCAGGCCAACCGCCCCGACGGTCCCGCGCGGCGAGGTCGTCGGCACCTTCGAGACCTACCCCGAGGCGCAGGCCGCCGTCGACCGGCTCGCGAAAGCCGAGTTCCCGGTCGACAAGGTGTCAATCCTCGGCAACGACCTCAAGAGCGTGGAGCGCGTCACCGGCCGCCTCAGCTACGGGCGCGCGGCGCTCGCCGGCGCGCTCTCCGGCCTGTGGTTCGGGCTCTTCCTCGGGCTGCTGTTCTTCCTCTTCTCGCCGACGCAGGGCCTCTCGGTGCTGCTCGCCGCGATCCTCATCGGCGCCGCCTTCGGGATGCTGTTCGGGCTCGTCACCTACGCGGTGCAGCGCCGCAGCCACGACTACGTCTCGAGCGTGCAGGTGCTCGCCTCGAGCTACCAGATCATCGTCTCGCCCGAGCTCGCCGCCCGCGCGCAGACGCTGCTCGAGCGGCCCGCGGCACCGTAGCGGTCGCGCCGCGCCCGAGCGGCGAGATGGGCCGCTCTGCCCGAACGGCGTGTTCCCGCGGCACCGCGCGCCGGATCGGCAGAGGCTCGGCGTCCGCCCGTGCCTAGCCTGAGGGGAGCCCTGCACGCCCACGGAAAGGCCCGCGATGTCGCACCAGCTCCCCACCGTCCCGCACTGGATCGACGGCGCCCGCCGGGAGTCGGGCTCCGGCCGCACCGCGCCGGTCTACGACCCGGCCCTCGGACGGCAGACGAAGGCGGTCGCGCTCGCGGACGAGGCCGAGATCCAGGCGGCGATCGCCTCGGCCGCGGCGGCCTTCCCCGGCTGGGCCGGCACGTCGATGGCGCGCCGTCAGCAGATCGTGTTCCGGTTCCGCGAGCTGCTCAACGAGCGCAAGCTCGAGCTCGCGGAGATCATCACCTCCGAGCACGGCAAGGTCGTCTCCGACGCGGCGGGCGAGGTCGCCCGCGGTCTCGAGGTCGTCGAGCTCGCGACGGGGTTCCCGCACCTCATGAAGGGCGGCCACTCCGAGAACGTGTCGACGGGCGTCGACGTCTACTCGATCAAGCAGCCCCTCGGCGTCGTCGGCATCGTCTCGCCCTTCAACTTCCCCGCCATGGTGCCGATGTGGTTCTTCCCCATCGCGATCGCGGCCGGCAACACCGTCGTCCTGAAGCCCTCCGAGAAGGATCCGAGCGCCGCCATCTGGATGGCGGAGCTGTGGAAGGAGGCCGGGCTCCCGGACGGCGTCTTCACCGTCCTCCAGGGCGACCGGCTCGCGGTCGACGGGCTGCTCGAGCACCCGGAGGTCCGCTCGATCTCCTTCGTGGGCTCGACCCCGATCGCGCAGTACATCTACGAGACCGCCGCGAAGCACGGCAAGCGCGTCCAGGCGCTCGGCGGGGCGAAGAACCACATGCTCGTCCTCCCGGACGCGGACCTCGACCTCGTCGCCGACTCCGCGATCAACGCGGGCTTCGGCTCCGCGGGCGAGCGCTGCATGGCCGTGTCGGTGCTGCTCGCGGTCGAGCCCGTCGCGGACGAGCTCATCGAGAAGATCACGAGCCGCATCGCGCAGCTCCGCGTCGGCGACGGCCGCCGCGAGCCCGACATGGGCCCGCTCGTGACCGAGGCGCATCGCGACAAGGTCGCGTCCTACATCGACATCGCCGCCGCCGACGGGGCCGAGGTGGTCGTCGACGGGCGCGGCATCGAGGTCGACGGCGAGGCGGACGGGTTCTGGCTCGGGCCGACCCTCCTCGACCGGGTGCCCACGACCTCCAGGGCGTACACCGAGGAGATCTTCGGACCCGTCCTCTCGGTCGTCCGCGTCGCCTGCTACGAGGAGGGCGTGGAGCTCATCGACTCGGGCGCCTTCGGGAACGGGACCGCGATCTTCACCAACGACGGCGGGGCGGCCCGGCGCTTCCAGAGCGAGGTCCAGGTCGGCATGATCGGCATCAACGTGCCCATCCCGGTGCCCGTCGCGTATTACAGCTTCGGCGGGTGGAAGCAGTCGCTGTTCGGCGCGAACAAGGCCTACGGTCCCGCGGGCTTCGACTTCTTCACGCAGGAGAAGGCGGTCACGAGCCGGTGGCTCGACCCCTCCCACGGCGGCATCAACCTGGGCTTCCCCCAGAACTGACGGCTCGCGAGCGGGACGGCTCAGTCGTCCCGCTCGCCGAGCTCGAGGGCCGCCCAGAGCTCGAGCCGCCCCTCGAAGTCCTCGAGGTCGAGTCCGAGCAGCGCGGATGCCGCAGCGACCCGCGAGCGCAGCGTGTGGCGGTGGATGCCGAGCGCGGCCGAGGCGCGCTCCCAGGAGCAGCCCTCCGCGAGCCACGCCCGCAGCGTCGACTCGAGCTCGGAGCCGCGCGCCGCATCCGCCTGACGCAGCGGCCCGAGCAGGCGCTCCGCGAGCTCCTCGCCGCCACCGCGACGCAGTGCCCCGAGCACGCCCTCCTCGCGCAGCTCGTCGAAGCGGACGAGGGGGATGCCGAGGCGCGTCGCGCGGTCGAGCGCCCGGCCCGCCTCGGCGAGCCCCGCCTCCAGCCGCACCGACTCCACGAGGGAGGAGAGCCCGGCGCGGCGGCCGAGCCGTGCCGCGAGCTCGAGGACCGGGGGGACGCCCTCGACCTCGGCGAGGACGATCGTGCGGTCCGCGCGATCCGCGTGGAAGACGGCCCCGCCCGAGTCGTCGACGAGCCGGTCGAGCGCGCCGCGGAGCTCCGCGGCGGTGCCCGTCTCGAGCGCGGCGACCGCGAGCGGCCCCGCGGGCAGGCGCCCCCAGATGGGCGCCGCCGTCTGCCGCGCGACCGGCTCGGCGCCCGCGAGCAGCAGCTCGAGGATGCCGCGGCGCAGCGCCCCCCGCGACTCGTCGAGCGCCCGGTTCTGCTCGAGTGCGAGGCTCGCGAGCGCGATGACGCTCGTCACGAGCCCGGCGTCGGCGCGATCCAGCGGCGCCGCGTGCTGGATCGCGAGGACGCCGCGCAGCTCGCCCGCCTGCCCGAGGCTCTGCATCGTGACGCGCGAGCCGGCCGCCTCGAGACCGGAGGACGCCCGCCGGGCGGCGCGCAGCATCCCGCGCACCTCCGGCTCGATCGCCTCCGCGACCGCCTCGTCGAGCCCGCGCGCCCCCGCGGTCCGGACCGCGCGGCCCGCACCGTCGAAGAGCCCGACCCGCGCGTCGAGCCGCGTCTCGAGGGCCGTGAGGATCGCCGACATCCCGTCGGGGCGGAGCGCCGCGAGCGAGATCGCCCGCTGCGCCTGGATCGAGCGCTCGAGGGATGCCGTGCGCTCCGCCGCGAGGTCGTCGGCGACCCGGCGGATGATGGAGACGAAGGGCACGCGCTCGGGCACGTCGAGGAGCGGCAGCCCCTGCTCGGCGCAGGCCGCGACGAGCGCCGCCGGCATGCCGGCGTGGAGGAACTGCGTCGCGAAGCCGAGCCCCACGACCTCCGCCTCGAGGAGCCTGCCGACGTACCCCGCGAAGTCGGCGCCCTCCGGGTCGGCGACGAACTGGGCGCCGTCGGTGAGCAGGAGCGCGTCGGGCGGGATGAAGCCGCGCGGATCCTCGAGGTCGGAGCTGTGCACCCACGAGATCGGACGGGCTCGCCGGGCCGCCCCGCGCTCCCCGTCCCCGCCGGGCCCGGGCACGAGGCGGAGCTTCAGCTCGCGCACCTGGAGCAGGCGGTCGATGGTCGGCTGCACAGGGCCTCCTCGCGTCGCGTCCTGTCTGTCGGAATGTCGAGCCGAGACTATCGGGCTCGACAATCGGTGAGCGACTCGGGAAGACTCGTGCGCGCAGGATAGGCAGAGCGCGCGCTCGCCGCGACACCGTGCCGCGCGCGTCCCGACCCCGAGGAGCCCCACCCATGACCGACGTCGCCACGACGCTGCAGTCGATCGCCGAGGCGGACGCCGAGCGCGTCCTCGAGCTCGACCGCGGGCACGTCTTCCACTCCTGGTCGGCGCAGGGCGCGCTCTCGCCCCTCGCGATCGCGGGCGGCGAGGGGAGCACCGTCTGGGATGCCGCGGGGCGCCGCTACCTCGACCTCTCGAGCCAGCTCGTCAACACGAACATCGGACACCAGCACCCCGCCGTCGTCCGTGCGATCCAGGAGCAGGCGGCGATCCTCGCGACCGCCGCGCCCGCGCATGCCGTCGCGGTCCGCGGCGAGGCGGCGGCGCGCATCGCCCGCCGGGCCCCCGAGGGACTCGACACGGTCTTCTTCACGAACGGCGGCGCCGACGCGAACGAGAACGCCATCCGCATGGCCCGCCTCCACACCGGTCGCGACAAGGTCGTCTCGACCTACCGCTCGTACCACGGCAACACGGGCGCCGCGGTCGTCGCGACCGGCGACTGGCGCCGCGTCCCGAACGAGTACGCGCGCGGCCATGTCCATGTCTTCGGGCCGTACCTCTACCGCTCCGAGTTCTGGGCGGACTCGGTCGAGCAGGAGCGCGACCGGGCCCTCCGCCACCTCGAGCGCACCATCCAGGCCGAAGGCCCCGACTCGGTCGCCGCGATCCTCCTCGAGACCATCCCGGGCACCGCGGGCGTCCTCATGCCCCCGCCCGGCTACCTCCAGGGGGTCCGCGAGATCGCCGACCGCTACGGCATCGTCTTCATCCTCGACGAGGTCATGGCCGGCTTCGGCCGCACCGGCGAGTGGCTCGCGCTCGACGCCGAGGGCGTGCGCCCCGACCTCGTGACCTTCGCGAAGGGCGTCAACTCCGGCTACGTCCCGATCGGCGGCGTCATCATCTCCCGGCCCATCGCGGCCGGCTTCGACGACCGCGTCTTCCCCGGCGGCCTCACCTACTCGGGTCACCCGCTCGCGGCGGCCTCCGTCGTCGGCGCGCTCGACGCCATGGAGCAGGAGGGCATCGTCGACCACGCCCGCGCGATCGGGCACGACGTGCTCGGTCCCGGCCTCGCGGAGCTCGCCGAGCGTCACGAGCTCATCGGCGAGGTCCGCGGCCGCGGCGTCTTCTGGGCGATCGAGCTCGTCGAGGACCGCGCGACGCGCCAGCCGCTCGCACCGGGTGCGCTCGGGCGGGCGAAGCAGCTGCTGCTCGAGCGGGGCGTGCTGCCGTTCATCGCCGACAACCGCATCCACGTCGTCCCGCCGTGCGTCGTCACGGCCGACGAGGTCCGCCAGGGCCTCGCCGCGATCGACGAGGTGCTCGCGGTCCTCGCGCGGGAGCGCTGAGCTAGCGGCCCGCCATCCAGTCCTCGACCTCGTCGACCGTGCGCGGGATCCCGGCGGACAGGCTCACGGCACCCGACTCGGTCACGAGGATGTCGTCCTCGATGCGGACGCCGATCCCGCGAAGCTCCTCCGGGACGGTCAGGTCGTCGGGCTGGAAGTAGAGGCCCGGCTCGATCGTGAAGACCATGCCGGCCTCCACGACCCCGTCGAGGTAGAGCTCGCGGCGGGCCTGGGCGCAGTCGTGCACGTCGAGGCCGAGGTGATGCGAGGTCCCGTGCACCATGTAGCGCCGGTGGTACTGGCGCTCCGGCTCGAGCGACTCCTCCGCGCTCACCGGCAGGAGGCCCCACTCGGCCGTGCGCGCCGCGATGACGCCCATCGCCGTCTGGTGGATCTCGCGGAAGCGGATGCCGGGGCGCACGATCGCGAGCGCCGCATCCGCCGCCTCGAGGACGGCCTCGTAGACGCGCCGCTGCACGGGGGAGAAGGAGCCGTCGACGGGGAGCGTCCGGGTGATGTCGGCGGTGTAGAGGCTGTCGAGCTCGACGCCCGCATCGATGAGGATGAGGTCGCCCGCCACGACCGGGCCGTCGTTGCGGGTCCAGTGCAGGATGCAGGCGTGCGGCCCGCTCGCCGCGATCGTGTCGTAGCCGACCGTGTTGCCCTCGGCGCGGGCGCGCCGGTCGAAGGTGCCCTCGACGAGGCGCTCGCCCCGGCGGTGCGCTGTGATGCGCGGGAGCTCGGCGATGACGTCGTCGAAGCCGAGGCGGGTCGCGTCGACCGCTTGGCGCAGCTGCGCGATCTCGTACTCGTCCTTCACGAGACGCAGCTCGCTGAGGTCGCGGAGCAGCTCGGCGTCCACCTCCTGCTCGATGTCGCCGGGGATCTCGGCGGCCATGAGACGCCGGCCGTCGACCCGGTCGGTGAGCTCGCGGTCGGCCTCCCTCACGATGCGCGTCGAGGCGTCGGTCGCATCCAGCACGGCGGCCAGCTCGCCGAGCGGGCGGGTCGCGAGGCCCAGATCCGCCGCGACGTGCTCGAGGCTCGGGCGGGGGCCGGTCCAGAACTCGCCGACCTCGGGGTTCGCGTAGAACTCGTCCGAGTGGCGGCCCGCCGCCTCGCGGAAGTACAGGGTCGCCTCGTGCCCCTCCGCGCCGGGCTCGAGCACGAGCACCGAGCCGGGCACGGCATCCGCCCCCCAGCCCGTGAGGTGCGAGAACGCGGAGTGCGCGCGGTACGGGTAGTCGGTGTCGTTCGAGCGGACCTTCGCGGGCCCCGCCGGGATGACGAGCCGCTCGCCGGGATGCTGCGCCGAGATGCGCAGGCGGCGCGCGGCCGCGAAGGCCGCCGACTCGCGCGGCGCCGGGAGCGAGACCGGGCGCTCGGCCCAGCCGCTCGAGATGTAGTCCTTGAAGGCGTCCGATCCGGGGGTGGTGGAGCGGTTCGCGGTCGCGCGCGGGGCGGGCGTCGAGGGGGATTCGGCCATGCGGACAGTCTCGCACCGCCCGCCGACCTCGGCCACCTCAGCCGGTCGGATGCAGCCGCGCGAGCACCGGCCGATGGTCGCTCCCGGCGCCGTCGAGGCTCGTGACGACCTCGACGTCGCGGACCTCCCAGCCCTCGCTCACGAGGACGTGGTCGATGGGCGCGCCGAGGAGCGCCGGCGCGTCGGTCGGCCAGGTGCCCACCGCGCCCGAGCCCGCCGCGCGGGCGGCATCGCGGCAGGTGCCGAGATCGCCCCCGCCCTCGCCGAGCGAGGTGTAGTGGTCGAGCGTCGAGTTCAGGTCGCCGGCGACGATCGTGTCCGGCTCCGCGCAGCGGTCTGCGAGCCAGCTCAGTCCCTGGCGCCATGCCGACATCTCGCCGGGCACGGGCGCGACGGGATGCGCGGCGACGATCGTGGGGCCGGTCCCGTCGACGGGCCGCATCACGAAGCTCGGCAGGGTGCGGGTCTCGCCGGCCTCCGCATCGCGCTCGTAGGGGCCGAGCTCCGTGCTGATGAGGAGGGAGGTGGTGCGGGCGATCGCGATCTCGTCGTACCAGAGCGAGCGGGCGTCCATCGTGCGCCCCTCGGCCGCCATGACGGCCGCGGCCTCCTCCGCCGTCCCGCGGCTCGTCTCGGGCAGCACCACGATGTCGGCACCCGAGTCGAGCGCGAGGCGCGCGATCGCCTCGGCGCCCGGCTCGTCGCCGAGGGTGTTCCAGACCATCACGGTGAGATCGCCCTCCTCCTCGGCCGCGAGTGGCGACTGATCGGCGCCGCGGAGCGCGAGGACGCCGGCGTTGAGGGCGACGAAGAGCGCGAGGAGCAGCGCGAGCGGTCCCGTGACGATGCGCGAGCGCCGGACCGCGATCGCGAGGATCGCGACGACCAGGAGGAGCACCAGCCCGCCGCCCGCGAGCGCGGCGCGGAGCGACACGATCTGCGCGACGAGGGGGAGCCGCTCGAGCGAGAGCAGCTGCGGCCAGGCGATGAGCAGGAGCGCGGCGGCGGCGAGCAGGACGAAGGCTGCGGCGAGGAGACGTCGGAGCATGGCCGGTCGAGCGTAACCGCCTAGCATGTGAGGATGCCCGCGACCGGCCGCATCGACCTGCATGCGCACAGCAGCGTCTCCGACGGCACCCAGTCGCCCGCGGAGCTCGTCGCCGCGGCGGCCGAGGCGGGCCTCGAGGTCGTCGCGCTGACCGATCACGACTCGACCGCGGGCTGGGCCGAGGCGCTGGATGCCGCGAGCGGCATGGGCGTGACGGTCCTGCCCGGCATGGAGCTCTCGACGCAGCTCGACTTCGCGAGCGTGCACGTCCTCGCCTACCTGGTCGATCCCGCGCATCCCCGCCTCGTCGCCGAGACGGCGCGCATCCGCGAGGAGCGGCTCCACCGCGCCGAGTCGATGGTCGCGCGCATCGGGCGGGACTACGAGCTGAGCTGGGATGACGTCCTCGCCCAGACGACGCCCGGCGGCACGATCGGCCGGCCGCACATCGCCGATGCGCTCGTCGCGCGCGGCCACGTCGCCGACCGCACGGCCGCGTTCCAGAGCATCCTGCACTGGCGCGGCGGCTACTACGCGCCGCACGAGGCCCCGTCGCCGCTCGCGGGCGTCGAGCTCGTCGTCGAGGCGGGCGGCGTCCCGGTGATCGCGCACCCCGGTGCGCGCGGGCCCGATCACGTGCTGACGCGCCGGCGCCTCGAGGAGCTCGTGGACGCGGGGCTCTTCGGCGTCGAGATCGAGCACCGCGACAACCCGCCGGCCGCTCGCGAGAAGTGGAGCGCGCTCGCGCGGCGCTACGGGCTCGTCGAGACGGGCTCGAGCGACTACCACGGCGCCGGCAAGCCGAACCTGCTCGGCGAGCACACGACCTCCCGGGCGGTCTACGAGGCGATCCTCGCCCGGGGCACGGGCACGCGGGTCGCCTAGCGCCGAACGCGGGGAGGGGCCGCCCGGATGATCCGGACGGCCCCTCCTGCCGTGCTCGCGGTGCGATCGGCGCGGTGCGCCGACGACGCGCCGACTACGCGCCGGCGGGCGGCGTCGGCGTGCCCTGGCCGGAGCCGCCGCGGCGACGGCGGGTGCGGCGCCGGCGCGAGGGCGCGGCGCCGTCGTGCGTGCCGCCCCCCTCCGAGCGGGTCGTCTCGTCGGCGGCCGTCGAGGGCGCCGACTGCGAGGTGCCGGAGTCGCCCGAGCCGCCGCGGGAGCGGCGCCGGCGCTGGCCGTCGCCGGAGCCCTCGCGCCGCTCGCGGGGCTTCTCCTGGTGGGGCGCCGCCGGGGTGGGCTTCAGCCGGCCCTTCACGCCCTGGGGGATGTCGAGGTCCGTGTAGAGGTGCGGCGAGGAGGAGTAGGTCTCGACCGGCTCCGGCACGCCCATGTCGAGGGCGCGGTCGATGAGCGCCCACTTGTGGAGGTCGTCCCAGTCGACGAAGGTCACCGCGATCCCCGTCTTGCCCGCGCGGCCGGTGCGGCCGGCACGGTGCAGGTAGGTGTCGTGGTCGTCGGGGACCGTGTGGTTGATGACGTGCGTGACGTCGTTCACGTCGATGCCGCGCGCCGCGACGTCGGTCGCGATGAGGACGTCCCGCTTGCCCGCCTTGAAGCCGGCCATGGAGCGCTCGCGCGCCTCCTGGCTCATGTCGCCGTGGACGGCGCCGGCCGAGAAGCCGCGGTCGGTGAGCTCCTCGACGAGCTTCGCGGCCGCGCGCTTCGTGCGCGTGAAGATGACCGTCTTGCCCCGCCCCTCCGCCTGGAGGATGCGCGAGATGACCTCGTCCTTGTCGAGCGAGTGCGCCCGGTAGATGACGTGCTTGATGTTCGCCTGCGTCAGGCCCTCGTCCGGGTCGGAGGCCCGGATGTGGATGGGCTTGTTCATGAAGCGGCGGGCGAGCGCGATGACCGGCCCCGGCATGGTCGCCGAGAACAGCATCGTGTGGCGTGTCGCGGGGGTCTGCGCGAAGAGGCGCTCGACGTCGGGCAGGAAGCCGAGGTCGAGCATCTTGTCGGCCTCGTCGAGCACCATGACCTTGACGTTCGCGAGGCTCAGCAGCCGCTGGCCCGCGAGGTCGAGGAGGCGCCCCGGCGTGCCGACGACGATCTGCGCGCCGGCCTTGAGCTGCTCGACCTGGCCCTCGTAGGCCTTGCCGCCGTAGATCGCGACGACCTTGGTGTCGCGGTTCGAGGCCGCGAGCTCGAGGTCCTCGGCGACCTGCACGCACAGCTCGCGGGTCGGCACGACGACGAGCGCCTGCACGCCCGGCTCCGGCTCGAGGCCGAGGCGCTGGATGACGGGGAGGCCGAAGCCGAAGGTCTTGCCCGTGCCCGTCTTCGCCTGGCCGATGATGTCCTGGCGGGCGAGGCCGAGGGGGATGGTCTGGGACTGGATGGGGAACGGCTCGAGGATGCCCTTGGCACCGAGCGCGTCGACCATGTCCTGATCGATGTTGAGATCGCTGAACGTCACGAAGTGAAACCTGTCTGATGTCGGTCCGGCCATCCTACCGGGGTGCACGCCGGGGGCCGTCGACGCGCGGGCCTGGCCCTACACTCGAGACCGTGCCCTCCTGGTTCCGACGCCGCCGCGCGCGCTCCGCGACGGCCGCCCGCGTCGCCCGCCCGGCGGCCGTGCAGGTCGCCCGCGTCGAGCTCGGCGACCTGCGACCCGACCCCGACGCCTACCTCGGCCGCTGCGCCTACCTCGTGCTCGCGCTCTTCGAGAACGTGGGCCGCGCGATCGCGGCCGCCCCGACGACGGAGGCGAAGACGGCCCTCAGCGGCGTCGCGTCGCCGCTGATCGCGGCGCACGAGGGCATGGTCGCCCTGCTGCGCGAGCGCGGTCGCACCCCGAGCGAGGCGATGGAGCCCTTCAGCCGCGACATCGACGAGTTCCACCGGCGCACGGCCGGGCAGGACTGGTACGAGATCCTCACGACCTGCTACATCACGCAGGGCTTCCTCGTCGACTTCTTCGACGCGCTCGCGGGCGGCCTGCCCGAGGAGCTGCGCGAGCGCGTGACCGACCTCCTCGAGGTCGACGACGGCTCGGAGGTGCTCGTGCGCGAGCTGCGCGAGGCGCTCGACGGCAGCCCCCGGCTCGCCTCCCGGCTCGCGATGTGGGGTCGACGGCTCGTCGGCGACACCATGCTCGTCGCGCGTGCGGCGCTCGCCATCGACGGCGCTCCGACGGGCGAGGAGCGCATCGAGCCCGTGTTCACGGGCCTCATGGCCGAGCACACGCGCCGGATGGATGCGCTCGGGCTGACCGCCTGAGACGCGGCCGTCGTCCTGGACGCGCCCGCCGGGCTAGGCGCGGCCGCTGCTGAGCTGCGCGAGCCGCCGCGCGTCGGCCGCGGGGCGGACCCGCGCCAGGACGAGGGCGAGCGCGATCGCGGCGACGCCCGCCGCACCCAGCGAGGCGACCCAGATCCAGGTGCCGTCGATCGTCCAGCCGAGCCAGAGGAGGCCGACCCAGACGGCGCTCGTGACCGCGCCGCCGACGGCGGGGAGCAGGAGCACGCCGTAGGTGCCCCGGCCCGGGAGCAGGTAGCGCACGAGCGCCGCGATGGCGGCCCCGATGACGGTCACGTAGATCAGCTCGAGGCCCTGCATGTCGGGGAGCCTAGGCGACGAAGCCGACGCGGCGCGACTGGTCGCCGCCGACCTCGAGGTAGGTGAAGCTCGCCGTCGGGACGATGTAGACGCGTCCCTTGTCGTCGGAGAGCTTGATGAACTTCGCGTCCGAGTCGAGGGCCTCGGACACGGTCTTCTCGACCTCGGCCGCGGGCTGCGAGGTCTCGAAGGCGATTTCACGGGCGGAGTTGGCGATGCCGATGCGAATGTCCACGAACACAACATATTCCAGCGGCGACCGGCGCGCGTCCGCGTTCACCCTGGGCAGAACCGGCGGGCGGCGCCGTTGTCGGGGCCGCCCGATAGCGTGAGCGCGTGGATCTCGACCTGTCGCAGCGCGCCGTCCTCGAGCTGCCCGCGGGCGCCTCGGCCGTCGTGCTGGGCGCGCCCGGCAGCGGCAAGACGGCCGTGCTCGAGGCGCTCGCGGCGGAGCGGGTCGCGTCCGGCGACCTCGCCGCCGACGAGATCCTCGCGATCGCCTCGAGCCGCCGGGCCGCCGCCGCCATGCGCGAGCGGCTCGCGATCCGCCTCGGGCAGGTGACCACGGGCGACCTCGCACGCACGGCATCCTCGGTGGCCTTCGAGGCGGTCGCCTCGAGCGCGCTGCTCGCCGAGGCGCCCGCGCCCCGGCTCCTCAGCGGCGCCGAGCAGGATCTCGTCATCCGGGAGCTGCTCGACGGGCAGGCGGAGGGCGCGCCCGGTCCCGACTGGCCGGCGCACCTCGACCCCGGCGTCCGCGCGCTCCCGGTCTTCCGCGGCGAGCTCCGCGAGCTCATCGCGCGCCTGACCGAGCTCGGCATCGGCACGGGCGAGCTGCGCCGGCTCGGCGAGCGCGAGTCCCGGCCCGAATGGCGGGCGGCGGCCGAGTTCGTGGACCGCTACCGCGACATCATCGCCGCTCCCGAGCTGCACGAGGGCGCGCTCGACCCGGCCGAGCTGCTCGCCTTCGCGGTGCGCGCCGTCGAGGAGGGCGAGGCGGGGGAGCGGCTCTCCCGGGTCCGCCTCCTGCTCGTCGACGACCTGCAGGAGGCGACCGAGGGGGCGCTCGCGCTCGTCGCGGCCTTCGCGCGCCGGGGCGCCGCCGTCGTCGGCTTCGGCGATCCCGACATCGCGAGCAACAGCTTCCGGGGCGGGGAGGCGGATGCGGTGGCGCAGACCGTCGAGCGCCTCGAGGCGATCGAGCGGGTCGGCCCGGTGCGCCGACTCGTGCTCGACCGCGTGCACCGCCACGGGCCGGGACTGCGGCGGGCGGTCGTCGAGATCACGGGCCGCATCGGCGCGGCGCGCGCCGGCACCCAGCGCCGTGCCGAGAGCGCGCTCGCGGACGGCGCCGTGCCGCCGGTCCGCATCCACGAGGCCGAGAGTCCGGCGGTGCTCCACGCGGGCATCGCGCGGGCGCTCCGGGAGCGGCACCTGCTCGAGGGCGTGCCCTGGTCGGCGCTCGCGGTCGTCGTGCGCAGCGGCGCCGCCGTCGCGCCGGTCCTCCGCGCCCTCGCCTCGGCGCAGGTCCCGTGCCGCACGCTCTCGGGCGGGGTCGCGGTGCGCGACGAGCCGGCGGCCGCCGCGCTCCTCCGCCTCGTGTCGGTGGGCATCGGCCGCGATCCGCTCGACGGCGCGGCCGCGCGCGAGCTCCTGACCGGCCCCTTCGGCGGGCTCGACCGGGTGGGCCTGCGCCGGCTCGCGCGCGAGCTGCGCGCCGAGTCGCTCGCGGGCGGCGTCGACCGTGTCGTCGACGAGCTGCTGGTGGAGGCGCTCGCCGACCCCGCACACCTCGCGAGCATCGACCACCGGGTCGGGCGCGACGCCCGCCGACTCGCCGGGATCCTCGCCGCGCTCCGCGCCGCGGATGCCGCGGGCGGCACGGCCGAGGAGCTCCTCTGGGCCGCCTGGGACGGCAGCGGCGTCGCGGAGCCGTGGCGCGCCCGGGCGCTCGGCGCCGGCCTCGAGGCGGAGGAGGCGAACCGCGCGCTCGACGGCGTCGTCGCGCTCTTCGCGGCGGCCCGTCGGCGCGCCGAGCGGGCGCCCGGCGAGCCGGCGGGCGAGTTCCTCGCCGCCGTCCTCGATGCGCAGGTCCCCGAGGACACGCTCGCGCCCGCCTCCGTCGGCGAGGCCGTGCTCGTCACGACCCCGGCCGGCGTCGTGGGCGCCGAGTTCGACACGGTCGTCCTCACGGGGCTCCAGGAGGGGCGCTGGCCGAACCTGCGACCCCGCGGCTCGCTCCTCGGCGGGCAGCGGCTGCTCGAGATCGTCGGCGGCGTGCCCGAGTCGGGCGACCCCCGCCGCGCGGTCCTCGCGGATGAGCTCCGCCTCCTCGCGCTCGCGGTCTCCCGCGCCCGGACCGGCGTCGTGCTCGCGGCCCTCGCCGGCGAGGACGAGCAGCCGAGCGTCTTCCACCGGCTCCTCGCGGAGCCGTCGATCGCGGGCGCCGAGCCGCTCGCGCCCTCGCCGGCGCCCCTGACGCTCCGCGGCATGACGGGCTGGCTGCGGCGCCGACTCGCGGCCGCCGCCCGGCACGGGCGATCCGACGGCGAGGCGGCGGCCGCGCTCGCCGCGCTCGCCGCGGCGGGGGTGCCGGGCGCGGATCCCGCGGAGTGGTCGGGGCTCCGCGAGCCGAGCACGACCGCGCCGCTCCACGACCTCGCGGACCCGGAGGCCCGCGTCCGCGTCTCGCCCTCGCGGCTCGAGGAGTTCCAGCGCTCGCCCATGGAGTGGTTCGTGGCGACCGTCGCCGGGTCCTCGGGGCTCGCCGCGGGGAAGGGCACGCTGCTCCATGCCGTGCTCGAGGAGGCCGAGGACGCCGACGTCGAGTCGCTCTGGTCGGCGCTCCTCGAGCGCTGGCCGCAGCTGCGGTGGGAGTCCGCATGGGAGGGCGAGCGCGAGCTGCGCGACGCCCGCCACGCGATCGAGGCGATCGCCGCCTACCTCCGCGGCCGGGCCGCCGCGGGCGTCGAGCTGCTGTCGGCGGAGGGCGGCTTCGAGCTCGACCTCCCGCCCGCGGTCCTCGCCGGCACGATCGACCGCGTCGAGTCGGAGGCCGGGGCCGTCGTCATCGTCGACCTCAAGACCGGGCGCGCCGTGACGAGCGCGAAGGACGCGCTCGATCATCCCCAGCTCTCCGCCTACCAGGTCGCCTATGCCGACGGAGCGATCCCCGACCTCCCCGAGGGGCATCGGCCGGGCGGCGCGGCGCTGCTGTTCTCGCGCCGCACCGCGAAGCAGGGGGAGCCCTACACGCTCCGCCTCCAGCCGCCCCTCGACCCGGACCGGCTCGAGGACTTCCGCGAGCAGGTGCGCGAGGCCGCCCGCGGCATGGCGGGGCCGGGCTTCCCGATCCCGGGCACGAGCGATCCGCGCGGTCGCGCCGGCGCGGAGGCGCGCTCCGTCCACCTCCCGGAGGAGATCACGAATGGCTGAGCCCGCCCGCCGCGTGAGCGCCCTCGAGATCGCCGCCGCCCTCGGGATGCCGCCGCCCACGCCGCAGCAGCAGGCCGTGATCGAGTCCTCCGCCGTCGAGCCGGCGCTCGTGGTCGCGGGGGCGGGCAGCGGCAAGACCGAGACGATGGCCTCGCGCGTGCTCTGGCTCGTCGCGAACGGCCACGCGCGGCCCTCCCAGATCCTCGGGCTGACCTTCACGCGCAAGGCCGCGGGCGAGCTGGCGGAGCGCATGCAGCGCCGCATCGCCCAGCTCCGCGCCGCGGGACTCGTGCCGGAGCTCGTCGAGGCCGACGGCCAGGCCGATCACGGCGAGGCACTCCTCGACGTGCCCGCCGTCTCCACCTACAACGCCTTCGCGGGGTCGATCTTCCGCGACCACGCCAGCCTCATCGGCTACGACGCGGATGCCGTGGTGCTCGGCGAGGCGGGCGCCTTCCTGCTCGCGCGCTCCATCGCGACGGCGGCCGCCGATCCCCGCCTCGTCGACCTCGACCGCTCGGTCGACGCCATCGCGGGCGCCGTGCTCGAGCTGAGCGGCAAGCTCGCCGACAACCTCGCCGACGGCGAGGCCGTCTCGGCGATGGCGGCCGAGTTCGCTCGCCTGCGGGAGCTCGAGTCGCCCGACCGCTTCCCCCGCGAGAGCGTCGTCGACGCGGCCGCGAAGGTCGGGGCGCTGCCCGTGCTTGTGGAGCTCGCGGAGCGCTTCCGCGCCGCGAAGGCCGAGCGCGGCTTCATCGAGTTCAGCGACCAGGTCGCCCTCGCGCTCCGGATCGTGGAGCGGCATCCCCGTGTCGGCGAGGAGCTGCGCGAGCGCGTGCGGATCGTCATCCTCGACGAGTACCAGGACACGAGCGTCGTCCAGAGCCGACTGCTCGCGACGCTCTTCCGCGGGCATCCCGTCATGGCGGTCGGCGACCCGAACCAGGCGATCTACGGCTGGCGCGGGGCGAGCGCCTCGAACCTCGGCCAGTTCGGCCGCTGGTTCCCCGGCACGACCGAGTTCGCGCTCTCGACGAGCTGGCGCAACGGCACCGAGATCCTGCGCGCCGCGAACGCGCTCATCGAGCCCCTCGCGGGCGGCTCGGGCGTCCGGGTCGAGCCCCTCGGCCCGCGCCCCGGCGCCGACGCCGAGCCGGTGGAGCTGCGCTACCCCGCGACGATCCGCGAAGAGGCCGCCCAGGTGGCGGCCTGGTTCCGCGAGCACCTCGCCGATCGCCGCCGCTGGTCCGCCCCCGCCGAGGGCGCGCCGCCCGAGCCGCCGAGCGCGGCCCTCATCATGCGCTCGCGCTCGACCCTCCGGGTCTTCGCGGAGGCGCTCGACGCGGCCGGCGTCCCGGTGCACGTCCTCGGCGTCGACCAGCTGCTCGCCGAGCCCGTCATCGCCGACCTCGTCGCGGCGCTCGCGGTCGTCGACGACCCGTCCGCGGGATCCGAGCTCGTGCGGCTGCTCGTCGGGGCGCGCTTCCGCATCGGCACGGCCGATCTCGTCGAGCTCCGCGAGCTCGGCCGCTGGCTCGACGAGCGCGACCTCGCGCAGCAGCGCCTCGACGACGAGGTCCGCCGCTCGCTCCGCCGCTCCGTCGACGAGGAGGACGGCGCCTCGCTCGTCGACGCGCTCGACTTCCTCAGCTCCGCGCGCGAGGGGCACAGCCGGCTCGAGCGCTTCAGCGAGGAAGGGCTCGCGCGGCTCCGCGAGGCCGGGCGCCTCTTCGCCGAGCTCCGCACGCGCGGCCGGCTCGACCTCCTCGACCTCGTGACGGTGGTGATGGAGGCGCTCCACCTCGATCTCGAGCTCGCCGCCAACGATGCGCGTCCCGGTGCCTGGCGGGCGATCGAGGCCTTCCGGGATGCGCTGAGCGGCTTCCTGCAGCTCGGCGAGCTCGGCGCGGGCCGGCCGAGCCTCGGCGCCTTCCTCAGGTGGCTGCGCGCCGCGCAGGAGAAGGAGCGCCTCGCGCCGCGGAGCGAGCCCGCGGAGCCCGGCTGCGTGCAGATCATCACGATCCACGGCGCGAAGGGCCTCGAATGGGATCTCGTCGCGGTGCCGCGGCTCGTCAAGGACGAGCTCCCGGGGCGATCGCGCGAGACGAGCGGCTGGCTGAGCTTCGGCGAGCTGCCCTTCGAGTTCCGCGGCGACGCCGACGCGCTCCCCGTCCTGCCGTGGCGCGAGGTCGCCGACCGCAAGGAGTTCGACGACGCGAAGAAGGCCTTCGCCGAGGCGATGCGCGCACGGCAGCTCGGCGAGGACCGCCGGCTCGCCTACGTCGCCGTGACCCGCGCGCGCCACCGGCTGCTGCTCACGGGATCGTTCTGGTCGCACCAGGCCAGCGCCCGTGAGCCGAGCGCCTTCCTCCGCGAGCTCGAGGCGGCCGGCGTCGTCGCCGAGCTGCCGACGGAGGCGGGGGAGCGACCCGAGGATCTCGACCCGGATCCGACGCCCTGGCCTCGCGATCCGCTCGGCGCGCGCCGCGAGCGCGTGCTCGCCGCGGCCGCCGCGGTCACGGCCGCCGACGCCGCGCGCGCCGCCGAGGGACCGTGGGCGCGCGACCTCGAGCTCCTCCTGCGCGAGCGGGACGAGCGCCTCCGCGCGGTCGAGGCGGAGCTGCCCTCCCGCATCCCAGCCTCCCGCTTCAAGGACTTCGTGCGCGATCGCCGCGCGGTCGTCGCCGAGCTCCGGCGGCCGATGCCCGAGCGGCCCTACCGGGCGACCCGGCTCGGCACGCTGTTCCACGCCTGGGTCGAGCAGCGCGGGCTCCAGGCGGCCCCCGCCGACGAGCTGGACCTGCTCGCGAGCGAGCTGGACCTCGGCGCCGACGACCTGCTCGGTGCCGACGGGCTCGGTGCCGACGGGTTCGGTGCCGACGGGCTCGGCGCGGGGGAGGAGGCGGAGGCCTTCGCCCGGCTCCGCGCGACCTTCGAGGCCTCGCCGTGGGGCCGGCTGAAGCCCGTCGAGGTCGAGCGGGAGATCCACCTCCCCTTCGACGGGCGGATCGTCGTGTGCAAGATCGACGCCGTCTACGAGCTCGACGGCGGCCGGGTCGAGATCGTCGACTGGAAGACCGGCCGGGCGCCCTCCAGCCCCGAGGATCTCGACGAGAAGCAGCTCCAGCTCGCGCTCTACCGGCTCGCCTACGCGCGCTGGTCGGGGCTCGAGCTCGAGCGCATCGACGCCGCGTTCTACTTCGTCGCCGAGGACCGCGTCATCCGGCCTGCGCGGCTCGACGACGAGGCGGCGCTGCTCGCGCGCTGGCGCGGCGGGAGCTCGCCGTCGGCCGGACGGCCGACGAGCTAGCCGGCGCGCTCGACGCGGTCGAGCATCGCCTCGACCTCGTGCACGGCCAGCACCGGCGCGGTGCGCGGCCCGAGCGGCCCCATGACGTCGTTGTGGACATCGTCGACGAGTCCGTGCAGCATCCGCACCGCGTCGTCGACGATGTCGGTGCTGCGCGTCTCGGTCCCGTGGAGCAGCCATCTCGCGATCTCGAGCTCCGCGTAGAGCGACGCTCGCGAGCGCAGGTGCCCGTCGACCGAGCCGCGGGTGTCCGCGTAGGCCTGGAACACCGCATCCGCGATCGCCGAGGGGCGCCCCCCGATGAGCCAGGAGAGGTCGCGCGCCGGATCCGCGACGCGGAGCGACTGCCAGTCGAGCACGCCGACGACCTCGCCCGCGTGGCTGCGGATCGAGTCGGGCCCGAGCTCGCCGTGCACGACGGTCGGCTGGAACTGCCAGAGCCGCATGTCCTCGAGGGCGTGCTCCCAGCGCTCGCGGATCGCGGCCGGGACGACGCCGGTCGCGAGCGTCCGGTCGATGAGGGCGCTCGTCTCCTGGAGGGCGTGGACCGAGCTCAGAGCCGGGAGGCCGGCGTCGGTCGCGACCGAGGTCGGGAGGAGGTGGATGGCGGCGATCGCGCGGCCGAGCGAGGCGCCGAGCTCGGTCGTGACGGCGGACAGCGGCGTCCGGTCGCCCGCGATGTGCTCGGTCACGACCACGCGGCCCGAGGGGCCGTCCTGCTGCCCGCCGAGCGAGGTCACGTGGAAGGGGAGACGTGCACGCACGCCCTGGCTGAGCGCCCGGAGCGCCGCGAGATCGGCCGTGATGCGCGCGCGCGCCGCATCCGAGCGGGGGACCCGGACGACGTGCCACGTGCCGTCGCGGTCGGCGAGCAGCGCCGCATCGACCTCGGGGCCGCCGGCGTCGAGCGAGCCGGCGGAGGCCACCCGGAGTCCGGGGACGGCCGCGGTCGCCAGCGCGGCTAGAGTGAGGGGGGAGCTGGCCATGCCGACAGGGTAGGTCCGAGCACGCCCCCGGACACGGACGCCACGCCCCGCACGGACATCCCCGATCGGACCCACGAATGCGCGCACCCTTCCCCGAGCGGCTCGTCCTCTCGCGCCACGCGATCGACCGCGACCACCTCGGCCGCGCCGCCGGCATCCCCGCCCTGCTCGCCGAGCCGGGCGCCGTGGTCCTCGCGCTCCACGACGGTCTCGCGCTCGCCGAGACGGCGCACGGCCCCCTCGCGCTCCTCGACCCGGCGGGCGCCGACGGCATCGAGCTCGTGCTGTATCTCGGCCGACTCGCCGAGCCGCGCGGCTCGAGCCCGGCCGGTGCGCCGGTCGTCGCCGCGATCCTCGACGACGCCGCGGCCGAGTCGCTCGTGCGCGAGCCGGGCACGGAGTGGATCGACCTCCGCCGCCTCGGCCACGAGCTCGATCCGATCGACGCCGGGCTCTTCACCTCCGCGCTCGCGCTCGCGAACTGGCACCGCGTCGCCGGGTTCTCGCCGCGGTCCGGCATCGCGACGGCGGTCGAGCAGTCCGGCTGGGTCCGCCGCGAGGAGTCGGGCACCGAGCACTTCCCCCGCACCGATCCCGCGATCATCGTCGGCGTCCTCGACGAGGAGGACCGCATCCTGCTCGGCTCGAACGCGATGTGGGAGTCGCGGCGCTTCTCGCTGCTCGCCGGCTTCGTCGAGCCCGGGGAGTCCCTCGAGGCCGCGGTGGTGCGCGAGGTGCACGAGGAGTCGGGCATCCGCGTCACGGCGCCGCACTATCTCGGCTCGCAGCCCTGGCCCTTCCCGGCGTCGCTCATGCTCGGCTTCACGGCCCGGGTCGCGCCCGGCACGACCACCGAGCCGACGCCCGACGGCGAGGAGATCCTCGACCTCCGGTGGTTCTCCCGCGAGGAGCTGCGGGCGGCGGTGGCCGCCGACGACGTCATCCTGCCCGGCCCGACCTCGATCGCGCGCGCCATCATCGAGGAGTGGTACGGCGGGGATCCCGACGCGGGCGCGCCCTCACGGTGAGCGGCGGGAGCGGGTCGATCCTCGACGGGCTCGACGCCGAGCAGCGCGTCGCGGCCGAGACCCTCCTCGGTCCGGTCTGCGTGCTCGCCGGCGCCGGCTCCGGCAAGACGCGGACCATCACCCACCGCATCGCGCACGGCGTGACGAGCGGCGTGTACACGGCCGAGCGGGTCATGGCCCTCACCTTCACGACGCGCGCCGCGGGCGAGCTCCGGTCCCGGCTCCGGGAGCTCGGCGCGGGCGGCGTCTCGGCGCGGACCTTCCACTCGGCGGCGCTCGCGCAGCTCTCCTACTTCTGGCCGCAGCTCGTCGGGGGGCCGCTGCCGCGCGTCCTGCCCGGCAAGGCGGCGACGCTCGCACAGGCCGCGGAGGGCCTCCGCCTCCGACTCGACACGGCGGCGCTGCGGGATGTCGCGGGCGAGATCGAGTGGCGGAAGGTCACCGCGCTCGGGATGGACGCCTACGAGCGCACCGCCCGCACCCGGACCCTCCCGGGCGGACTCGGCGTCGAGGCGATGGTGGAGCTGCATCGCGCCTACGAGTCGCTCAAGGACGAGCGGCGGCAGCTCGACTTCGAGGACGTCCTCCTCGTCACGGCGGGCATGATCGAGGCCGAGCCGCGGGTCGCGGAGCAGGTGCACGAGAGCTACCGCTTCTTCGTCGTCGACGAGTACCAGGACGTCTCGCCGCTGCAGCAGCGGCTCCTCGACCTGTGGCTGGGGTCGCGCTCGGAGCTCTGCGTCGTCGGCGACGCCAGCCAGACCATCTACTCCTTCACGGGCGCGACGAGCGAGTACCTGCTCGGCTTCGGCTCCCGCTACGAGGATGCGACGGTCGTGCGCCTCGAGCGCAACCACCGCTCGACGCAGCCCGTCCTCGATCTCGCGAACCGGCTCATGCGCGGCCGACCGGGCGCGCTCGAGCTCCGGCCCGCCGCGCCCGCACCCGGCCCGCAGCCGACGAGCGCCGGGCACCCGGACGACGCGGGCGAGGCGGATGCCGTGGCGGATGCGGTCGCGGCGCAGCTGCGCGAGGGCACGGCCCCCGAGCAGATCGCGGTGCTCTGCCGCGTCAACGCGCAGCTCGCGCTCGTCGAGCAGGCCTTCGCGCGGAAGGGGATCTCGACCCGCGTGCTCGGGTCGGCCCGCTTCTTCGAGCACCCGGCGGTGCAGCGCGCGATGCTCGAGCTCCACAGCCTCGCGGGGGCGCCGCAGCGCGGGCCGCTCTTCCAGGTCGTGAGCGATGTGCTCCGCCAGGCGGGGTGGACGCTCGAGCCGCCGGCCGGCGCCGGCGCCGAGCGCGAGCGGTGGGAGGTGCTCACGGCGCTCGTCGAGCTCGCCGACCGCGCCCCCGAGGGCGCGACGCTGCGCGCCTTCGCCGACGAGCTCTTCGCCCGGAAGTCGTCCCAGCACGAGCCCTCCGTCTCCGCGGTCGTGCTCTCGACGCTCCACAGCTCGAAGGGCCTCGAGTGGGACTCGGTCCACATCCTCGGGCTCAACGAGGGGCTCCTGCCCATCAGCCACGCGCGCGGGCTGGAGGCGATCGACGAGGAGCGGCGACTGCTCTACGTCGGCATCACGCGAGCTCGGAGATCGCTCTCGCTGACGTGGTCGGGCGAGGGGCTGCGAGGACAGCGACGTCAGCCCAGCCGCTTCCTCGACGAGCTCCGCAGCGGCACTCGGGATGCGCGTCGGGGCGACGCCGGCTGAGCCGCCGATCCGCGAGGTCGAGGCGGAGCTCCTCGGCCTGGTGCCCCGCCTCTCCGTGGACGAGCTCGCCGACGATCCCGACGACGGCCGGGACCGCCCAGGGCGGCAGCCCCGCGCCCGCGCGGTCGAGGAGCTGGCCGGCGATCATCGGCCAGGCCGGGTCGGCATCCCGTCGCGCGAGCTCGAGGCAGTGCGCGCAGGGGCCGGAGCCGGCGCGGATGACGGGCCCGACCCGCACGGCGCCGTCGGCGACGACGACCGGGAGGTGCGGCACCTCGCGGCGCAGCCAGGCACCCGCCTCCGCCGGCGGCAGGACCCAGTCGGCGACGAGGACGACGAGCTGGGGCGCGGACGCCTCGACGGCGTCGCCGGCGGCATCCTCGGCGCCGTGATCGACGGGCGCCGTGAGCGCGGCCGCGAGTGCGCGCGCGAGGGGAGACCGGCCCCGGACCGCGACCCGGCGGGTCTCCGGCGCCGGCTCGCGCTCGAGCGCCGGCGCCACGGCGTCGAGCAGACGTCCTGCGCCCTCCTGCTCGAGGCCGGCCGCCTCGGCCGCCGCGGGGAAGGCCGCCGGCGGCAGGCCGATGCGCAGCGCGTGGACGACCCGCTCCTCCGACGTCGTCAGGGGCTCGAGGACCACCCGGGGCGGGTCGACGCCGAGCTGGAGTGCGCTCGGGGAGCGCCAGACGCGGGGGAGCCGTGGATCGATCCGGAGCAGCATGACCGGGATCCTGCCGTGGATCGCCGCGAGCGCGCGCGAGTTCTGCACAGCTCACGGCGCGCGCCGCGGATGTCAGGAGCCGCTCGGGCGCTCCCCCGAGTCGTCGCCGAGCAGCTCCTCGAGCGCCCGGTCGATGTCGTCCTGGGGCGCCTCGCCCGCGGTGAGCCGCGTCACGAGGAAGCCGGGGTCGTCGACGTCCGCCGCGGTCGGCACGATGTCGGGATGCGCCCAGAGCGCGTCCCGGCCGGCGCCGCCGACGGCATCCGTCACCGCCTGCCACATGGCCGCCGCCTCGCGGAGCCGTCGCGGGCGCAGCTCGAGGCCGACGAGCTTCGCGAAGGCCGACTCGGCCGGCCCGCCCGAGGCGCGCCGCCGTCGCACCGTCTCCGCGATCGCATCCGCCTTCGGCAGGCGGGTCGTCGCCGCCGCCGTCACGGTGTCGACCCAGCCCTCGATGAGCGCGAGCATCGTCTCGAGCCGTCCGAGGGCCGCGAGCTGCTCCTCGCTCTTCTCGGTGATGAAGTCGCCGCGCTGCAGCGCCTCCTGCAGCTCGCGCATGTCGGAGGAGGGGTCGAGGCCCGCCACCATCTCCTCGACCTTGCCGAGGTCGAGGCCGAGCCCCCGCGCCGACTCGGTGATCTGCGAGAGCAGGTGCAGCCGCAGCCACTTCGCGTGGCGGAAGAGCCGCGCGTGCGCGAGCTCGCGCACCGCGAGGTAGATCGCCACCTGGTCGGCGGGGATGTCGAGGTCGGCCCCGAAGTCGCGCACGTTCTGGGTGACGAGGGCGGCCTGGTGGCGCTCGCCGTCGAGGAGGGGGATGCCGATGTCGCCGCCCGAGACGGCCTCGCCGGCGAGCTGGCCGACGACCTGGCCGAGCTGCATGGCGTACATCGTGCCGCCCATGTTCCGCATCAGGCGGCCGGCGCCCTCGACCATGCCGCGCGAGGCCTCGTCCGGCTCGCCGAGCTGCTCTTCGAGCGCCCGCGTGAACATGTCGGAGAAGGAGGACGCGACCGGCTCGGCGAGCTGGGTCCAGACCGGCATGCTCGCGACCGCCCACTCGGAACGCGTCATGAGCTCCGGCTCGCTCGTGAGGGCGGCGACCTCCGTCACCTCGTCGAGCCAGAGGGCCGCGACGTGGAGCGCCTGCTCGAGCGCGCTGCGCTCGCCGGGCGTCGAGGGGATCGCGGTGCGGCTCGCGAGCGCCTGCGCCTGCTGGCCGGCGGCGCTCCAGTCGATGCCGTCCTCCGAGCGCTGGAAGGCCTGCTGCAGCTGCGCCATCAGCGCCTGGACCATCGCGGGGTCGGCGCCGAGCCCCGCCGCGCTCGCGAGCTGCGCGGGATCGATGTCGCCGCGCCCCTCCAGGAAGCCGCGGAGCATGTCGCGCAGCTCCGACTCCGGGTCCTCGTTCTCCCGGTCCTCCCGGGGATCCTCAGCCATGCTGTCTACGCTAGACCGAGCGGCGCCGGCCATGTCGGCCGAGGACGCCGTTCCAGCCCGCTCACGGTGCGCCGCGAGCGAACAGCGCCGGCGCGAGCCGCCGACCCGCACATCCGAGGAGCACCGTGACCCTGTTCGAGCGCGCCGCCGAGCCCGAGACCGGGCCCGCCGGCGATCCCGATGCCGGGCGGCGCGACCTCGACCGCCGGGAGGCTCGCCGGATGGCCGTCGGCTGGTCGCTGCTCGGCCTCGGCGTCGTCGGCACGCTCGTGCTCGGCTTCATGCCGGCGCCGTACGTCATCGAGCGGCCGGGGCCGGTGTTCGACACCCTCGGGGAGGTGACGGCGGGCGGCGAGGAGGTGCCGCTCATCGACATCCCCGGCGAGCAGACCTACGAGACGAGCGGCACGCTCGATCTCCTCACGGTCAACATCCTCGGCTCGCGCGAGAACCCGCCCAGCTGGCTCGAGATCGCGAGCTCCTGGTTCGACCCGGCGCGCGCCGTCGTCGCGGTCGAGACCGTCTTCCCGGAGGGCGTCACCGAGGAGCAGTCGACCGAGCAGAGCGCCGTCGAGATGCGGAACTCGCAGCAGGAGGCGGTCGCCGCCGCCCTGCGCGAGCTCGACTACGAGTACACGGGCATCGTGCGCGTCGCGGGCATCGTCGAGGACACGCCCGCGGTGGGGCTCCTCGAGCCGGACGACGAGATCCTCTCGGTCGGCGGCACCCCGATCGAGGATGTGACGCGGCTCCGCGAGCTCATCGCCGAGTCCGGCGCCGGCACACCGCTCGTGCTCGGCATCCGCCGCGACGGCCGCGAGCGGGAGCTGGAGATCACCCCGGTCGCGAGCGACGACGACGGGCGGACCCCGGTGATCGGGGTCTACACGGCGGCCGACTACGACTTCCCCGTCGACGTCCGCATCCAGCTCGAGGACGTCGGCGGCCCGAGCGCCGGCATGATGTTCGCGCTCGGGATCATCGACAAGCTCACCCCCGGCGAGATGACGGGCGGCGAGTCGATCGCGGGCACCGGGACGATCGCCGCGGACGGCACCGTCGGCCCGATCGGCGGCATCCGCCAGAAGATGCACGGCGCGCGGGACGCGGGGGCCGACTGGTTCCTCGCGCCGGCCGCGAACTGCGACGAGGTCGTCGGGGCGGTGCCCGACGGCATCCGGGTCTTCGCGGTCGAGACGCTCGACGACGCCATCGCGGCCGTCGAGGCGGTCGCCTCGGGGAAGGGGCTCGACGCCCTCCCGAGCTGCGGCGCCGGCTGATCGGGCGCCTCCCAGGCGGCTGACCGGAAGGCCCGCCTAGGATTGGGGTGTGCCGCTCAGCACGGCGGCGGAGCCGACACAGCCCGGAGTTCCCACGTGACGTCCACCTCACCCACCCCCGCGCGCAACCGGACGAGGGCGACCTTCGCCATCTCCGCTGCGATCCTCGCCGTGGTGGTGATCCTCTTCTTCACCTTCGCGAGCCTGTACACGGATGTGCTCTGGTTCGACCAGCTCGGCTTCCTCCCCGTGCTCACGACCCAGTGGATCGCGCTCGCGGTCATGTTCCTCGTCGGCTTCGCCGGCATGGCGGTGCCGGTCTGGCTCAGCATCGAGATCGCCTTCCGCGCGCGGCCCGTCTACGCGAAGCTCAACTCGCAGCTCGACCGCTACCAGCAGGTGATCGAGCCGCTCCGCCGGCTCGCGATGTACGGCATCCCCATCGTCCTCGGCCTGTTCATGGGCGTCTCGACCGCGACCCGCTGGCCGGTCGTCATGCAGTGGCTCAACAAGACGCCCTTCGGCACCGCCGACCCGCAGTTCGGGCTCGACATCTCGTTCTACGTCTACGACCTGCCCTTCCTCCGCGGCCTCGTCGCCTACGCCTCGGCCGTGGTCCTCATCGCGGGCCTCGCGGCGGCCGCGACGATCTACCTCTACGGCGGGGTCCGGGTCAGCCAGCGCGACGTCCGCGTGACGAAGCCGGCCCGCATCCAGCTCGCCGTCATGGCCGCGATCTACCTGCTGCTGCAGGCCGTGAGCATCTACCTCGACCAGTTCGCGACCCTCACCGAGGTCGGCGACCGGATCACGGGCGCCGCCTACACGGCCGTCAACGCCGTCATCCCGGGGCGCCTCATCCTCGCCTGCGCCGCCGCGCTGGTCGCGGTGCTCTGCATCGTGACCGCGGTCATCGGCCGCTGGCGCCTGCCGGTGATCGGCACCGCGCTGCTCATCGTCTCGGGGCTCATCATCGGCACCGCCTACCCCGCGATCATCCAGCGCTTCCAGGTGGAGCCGAGCGCCCGCAGCCTCGAGGCCGAGTACATCGACCGGGCGATCACGGCGACGAGGGATGCCTACGACGTCGCCGAGGTCGAGGAGGTCCCGTACGAGGCCACCGTCGACACCGAGGCCGGCGCGCTCCGCGACGACGCCGCGACCACGGCGAACATCCGCATCCTCGACCCGGCGCTCGTGACGCGGACCTTCGCGCAGCTGCAGCGCGTCGTCCAGTACTACTCCTTCCCCGACCATCTCGACGTCGACCGCTACGACATCGACGGCGAGACGCAGGACACCGTCATCTCGGTCCGCGAGCTCAACCAGGCGGGCCAGAGCTCGCGCGGCTGGGTCAACGACACGCTCGTCTACACCCACGGCTACGGCGTCGTCGCGGCCTTCGGCAACCAGCGCTCGGAGGACGGCCAGCCCGTGTTCCTCCAGGGCGGCATCCCCACGAACGGCGCGCTCGGCGAGTTCGAGCCGCGCGTGTACTTCGGCGAGAGCTCGCCCGACTACTCGATCGTCGGCTCGAAGGACTCCTCGGGCGGCGACATCGAGATCGACTACCCGAGCGGCGGCGGCGAGGACGAGGGCTCGGCCGCCCGCACGACCTTCGACGGCGACGGCGGGCCGAAGCTCGACAACGTCTTCAAGCGGCTCATCTACGCGCTCAAGTTCCAGTCCGAGCAGGTCGTGCTCTCGGACGACGTGACGGACGAGTCGCAGGTGCTCTACGAGCGCGACCCGATCCAGCGCGTCCAGAAGCTCGCGCCGTATCTCACCCTCGACAGCGACGCCTACCCGGCGGTCGTCGACGGGCGCATCCAGTGGATCGTCGACGGCTACACGACGAGCTCGAACTACCCGTACTCGTCGATCCAGCAGCTCTCCTCGACCATCACCGACACCTACACGCCCGAGCCGCAGTACGCGCTCGACGACGTCAACTACATCCGCAACTCGGTCAAGGCCACCGTCGACGCCTACGACGGCTCGGTGAAGCTGTACGCCTGGGACGACGAGGACCCCATCCTCAAGACCTGGCAGAAGGTCTTCCCGGGGGGCGCCGAGATCGTCTCGCGCGACGAGATGAGCGAGGACCTGCTCGCCCACGTCCGCTACCCGGCGGATCTGTTCAAGATGCAGCGCTCGATCCTCGAGACGTACCACGTCACGAACGCGGGCACCTTCTTCTCGGGCAACGACGCGTGGTCGACCCCGACGGATCCGACGCAGTCCTCGGCCGACCAGGACCGACAGGGCGCGGTGGCGCAGCCGCCGTACTACCTGACGATGCAGACGCCGGGCACGGACGAGCCGGCGTTCACGCTGTACTCGACCTTCATCCCGCGCACGGGCCAGTCGGCATCCCAGAGTGTCATGCGCGGATACCTGACGGCGAACGCGGATCCGGGCGACGACTACGGCAAGCTGACGCTGCTCAAGGTCTCCGGCCAGATCGCCGGGCCGGGGCAGGCGCAGAACCAGTTCACCTCGGACACGGACGTCGCCGGCCAGCTCAACATCCTGGAGCGCGGCGGGACGACGGTCGTGCGCGGCAACCTGCTGACGCTGCCCGTCGGCGGCGGCTTCCTCTACGTGCAGCCGGTCTACGTCCAGTCGACGGGTGAGACGAGCTTCCCGCTGCTGCGGCGCGTGCTCGTGTCCTTCGGCGAGGACGTCGCCTTCGAGGACACCCTCGATCTGGCGCTCGACACGCTGTTCGGCGGCGACTCGGGTGCCTCCGCGGGCGACGGCGATGTCGAGCCGGGCGACACGCCCGCCGAGCCCGGCGACGGCGACGGCGACGGCGGGGAGACCCCGGCCGAGCCCGGCGACGGCTCGGGCGGCTCGAACACCGAGCTCGACGCGGCGCTCCAGGAGTACCGCGAGGCGCTCCAGGCGCGCGAGCAGGCCTACGCCGACGGCGACCTCGTCGCGGCGGCGCAGGCCGACGAGCGGATGCAGCGCGCCATCGAGCGGGCGATCGCGGCGAGCGAGGGCTGATCCGCGGCCGGCGGCGCGAGCTCGCGCCGC
This sequence comes from Homoserinibacter sp. YIM 151385, assembly GCF_027912415.1. Lineage (NCBI taxonomy): Bacteria > Bacillati > Actinomycetota > Actinomycetes > Micrococcales > Microbacteriaceae > Homoserinibacter > Homoserinibacter sp. YIM 151385. The sequence goes on from NZ_CP115175.1 coordinate 173,301, forward strand.
CGGCCAGCTCCGCCCCGACCGGTCGCGCGACCCGCGCGGGCCAGCCTCGACGGCGCCCGTGTCGACCGGACCCCGAAACCCGTGCTAGGGTTGTCTCTTGTGCCGCGGGGTGGAGCAGTTCGGTAGCTCGCTGGGCTCATAACCCAGAGGTCGCAGGTTCAAATCCTGTCCCCGCAACCAGAGAAGGCCCGGATCGAGAGATCCGGGCCTTCGTCATTCCCGGACGCGGGGCGCATCGGCCGCCCTCGGCGCCGCCCGGTATCGTCGATCCGGTGACGACGACCTTCACCGAGTTCGAGCTCGCCGAGACCGCGATCGACGGCCTCCTCGTCCTCCGTGCCTTCCAGGCCGCCGACGAGCGCGGCACCGTCCGCGAGCTGTTCCGCATCTCACGGGCCGAGGGGATCCCGGGGATGCCGGCCGCCTGGTCCCAGCTCAACCTCACCTCCTCCGTCCGCGGGGCGGTGCGCGGCCTCCACGGCGAGGCCATGACGAAGCTCGTCACGGTCGCCGCGGGCCGCGCCTTCGGGGCCTACGTCGACGCGCGCCCCGACTCCGCGACGCGCGGCGAGGTCGTCACGGTCGACCTCGAGCCGGGCGTGCAGGTGCTCGTGCCGGCGGGGGTCTGCAACGGGTTCCAGGCGCTCGCGGAGGAGCCGACCGAGTACCTCTACTGCTTCGACGAGGAGTGGCGCCCCGGGATGCCGGGCGTCGCCGTCTCGCCGCTCGACCCCGAGCTCGGCATCGACTGGCCGATCCCGATCGACCCCGAGGACCGCGCGATGCTGTCGGCGAAGGATGCCGCCGCGCCGCGGCTCGCGGAGCTCGGAGGCGGCGCATGAGCGGCGCGAGCGCCTCCCTCGCCGTCGCCGTCCTGCAGTACGCCCCCGGCCCCGATCGCGAGCAGAACCTCGCCGTCATCGCCCGCCTCGCGGAGCGGGCGGCCGCGCGCGGCGCGGAGCTCGTCGTGGCGCCCGAGTACGCGACCTTCTTCACGTCGAAGCCGGGGCCGGAGCTCGTCGCGGCGGCGGAGCCGCTCGACGGTCCCTCGGTCGTCGCGCTCTCGGCGCTCGCCGACCGTCTCGGCATCCACCTCGTCGCCGGCATCGTCGAGGCGACGGGGGAGACCGGCCGCGCCGCGAACACCGTGGTCGCCGTCGCGCCGGGCGAGGGGCTCGTGGCCTCGTACCGCAAGCTCCACCTCTACGACGCCTTCGGCGACCGCGAGAGCGACTGGCTCGTGCCGGGCGAGATCTCGGACCCCTGCGTGATCGAGGTCCGCGGCATCCGCGTCGGCATCCAGACCTGCTACGACCTGCGCTTCCCGGAGGTCACCCGCCGACTCGCGGATGCCGGGGCCGAGCTCGTGCTCGTGCCGAGCGAGTGGGTGCGCGGCCCGCTCAAGGAGCACCACTGGCGGACGCTCGTGACGGCGCGCGCGCTCGAGAACACGCTCTACGTCGCGGCGCCCGACCACGCGCCGCCGGTGGGCGCGGGCTCGAGCCTCATCGTCGACCCGATGGGCACCGCGCTCGCGTCGCTCGGCGAGCACCGCGAGGAGGTCGCGGTCGCGACCGTCGAGCGGTCGCGCGTCGAGGAGGTCCGGGAGCGCAACCCGGCACTGCGGCTGCGCCGCTTCCGGGTCGTCCCGGTCGACCCGGCCTGATCGCCGGGCGGCTCAGATCCGGTTCGAGGCGAGCGCGGTCGCGTACTCGAAGAACACGATCTTGCCGGGCTGCGTGTCCTCGACCTCGGCGTCGACGAGCTGGCTCAGCACGTACTCGATGCCCTTCGCGACGAGATCGAAGTCCTCGGTCGGCGAGGTGATGGCGAGGCCCGCCGAGACCGTCGTCATCATGGCCGAGACGGTGCGCGCGTCCACGTTCCTCGCCATCCCCGCCTCGATCATCCGCTCGACGAAGTCGGAGCGGATGCCGGTGTTCGGCAGGTACTGGAGGCCGTGCACCGTCCGCATGATGCGGTTGAGGGCCGCCGGGTCCGTGACGTAGAGCGCGCGCGCGAGCGGCCGCTCGTAGACGCCCGTCAGCGTGTAGAAGTAGATGCGCGAGAGCAGCCCGCCGCGCGGATCGCGGTCGATGTTGTCGACGATGCCCGTGTACATCTCCGCGTACTCGCGGTTGAGCATCGCGACGAGCAGCTGCTCGATGCTGCCGAAGCGCTCGAGGAGCTGGTCGACATCGATGCCCGCCCGGTGCGCGATGACGCCGAGGGTGACCGACTCCATGCCGTCGTTCACGACGACATCCGCGGCTGCATCCAGGATCGCGGCGTGATCAGGACTGGCCTGGTGCATGCGGTTCTCTCTCCGTCGAGGATCTCGGGTGTCCTCGTACGCAATCCTAAGCAGGAGCCTGGACCTGTCTGTATACCGCGTTCGCGGGGGTCCCGGACGGGCGGCCGGGGGACGCATGGCGGAGCCGGCCCCGAGATCGCGGGGGAGACCGCAGCGGGAATACCGGGAGGCTGAAGCGCGCTCCCAGTGTCGACTTATGCAACGCCCAGGTTCCGGCAGGAGCCTGAGAGCGCTTGAAAGGAGCACCCGACATGAGCACCGCACCTGAGAACCCCGATCGCCGCGACGAGGAGCACGACCCCGTCGACGAGCCGAGCACCGGTGCGGACGCGGTCGCCGCTCCCGCGGCACACGAGCCGCCCGCCCCGGTCGGGCCGACCGCGCCCGCCGAGGACGCGACCCCGGCGGATGTCCCCGCGGGCACCCTCCACGAGGCGCCCGCCGTCCCCGCGCCCGCCGCGACGCCGGCCGCGCCGGTCGCGGCGTCGGCGCCCGCCGCACCCGCCGCGCCGTTCACGCCGCCGCAGCACCCGACCCGGCCGACGGCGCCGCTCCCGGCCGGCAGCGCGTTCCGCGCCCCGGAGGCCCCGCACCCGGGCGCCGGCCAGCAGGCGCCCGGCCAGCAGGCGCCCGGCCAGTACGCGCCCGGCCAGCAGCCCGGCGCACCGACCACGGCGAAGCGGTCCATCGCCATCCCCGTCATCGCCGCCCTCGCGGTCGGCGCGCTCATCGGCGGCGCCTCGGGCGCCGGCATCGCGGCCGCGGTCGTCAGCGCGAACAGCTCGACCGGCACCGCGGCCGAGGCGAGCCCGCAGTCGATCACCGTCAACGACCCCGAGAACGCGAACCAGGTGACCGCCGTCGCCGCGAAGGCCGCGCCCTCGGTGGTGACGATCGCCGCGAGCGGCTCCGGCAGCGCCGGCACCGGCTCCGGCGTCATCCTGAGCGACGACGGCTACGTGCTGACGAACACCCACGTCGTCACGCTCGACGGCGCGACGGGCGACGCCGCGGTCGAGGTCACGACCTACGACGGCCGGATCTACGAGGCCGAGATCGTCGGCACCGACCCGACGACCGACCTCGCCGTGATCAAGCTCGTCGACGCGAGCGGCCTCACCCCGATCGAGTGGGGCGACTCGACCCGGCTCAACGTCGGCGACAGCGCGATCGCGATCGGCGCGCCGCTGGGGCTCGCGAACACGGTCACGGACGGCATCGTGAGCGCGCTCAACCGCAGCATCCAGATCGCGTCCTCGGCCGCGCCCGACAGCTCGGAGACGGAGGAGGGCGAGGCGCCGAACGACAACGGCCAGGGCGGCGACAGCCCCTTCGACTTCTGGAACTTCGACGACAACGGGCAGCAGGGCGGCCAGCAGCCCACCTCGACGATCTCCATCCCGGTCGTGCAGACGGATGCCGCGATCAACCCCGGCAACTCGGGCGGCGCGCTCGTCGACGACGAGGGCAAGCTCATCGGCATCAACGTCGCGATCGCGAGCACCGGCTCCTCGCAGAGCGGCAGCCAGTCGGGCAGCATCGGCGTGGGCTTCGCGGTCCCGTCGAGCGTCGCGAAGCGGATCTCCGAGGAGCTCATCGCGGACGGCTCCGCCACGCACGGCCTGCTCGGCGCGAGCGTGCGGGATGCGACGGTCGACGACGGCGGGAGCGTCGGCGCCGTGATCGCCGAGGCCCCGATCGCGGGCGGCGCGGCCGACACGGCCGGTCTGCGCAGCGGCGACATCGTCACCGCGATCGACGGCATCCCGATCACGGGCGCGACCGACCTCACCGCCCAGGTCCGCGCGCTCGCGGCGGGTGCCGAGGCGACCATCACCTACGTGCGGGGCGAGCGCTCCGCCGAGGTGGATGTCACGCTCGGCGAGCTCGAGGGCTAGACCCGCCGACGCCCCTGCACGCCCCCTGACGGCGGGCGGCCCACGCGGGCCGCCCGCCGTCGCCTTGATAGGCTCGACCGGATCCGCCTCGCGGACCCGGACGACAGGAGGCGCATGGCGACCAGCCCGAGCCTCCCCGGCGTCAGCTACGTCATGCCCGTGCTCAACGAGGCCCCCTACATCGAGGCGGCCGTGCAGAGCATCCTCGATCAGCAGTATCCGGGCCCGAGCGAGATCATCCTCGCGCTCGGCCCCTCGACCGACGGCACCACGGGCATCGTCGAGTCGATGACGCAGCGCGACCCGCGCATCCGGATCGTCCACAACGAGGGCACCGACATCCCGATCGGCCTCAACCTCGCGATCGCCGCGAGCCGCTTCCCCGTCATCGTGCGGGTCGACGCGCACACGCAGCTCATGGAGGGCTACACCGCGCGCGGCGTCGCGACGCTCGAGCGGACGGGCGCGGCGAGCCTCGGCGGCGTCATGGAGGCGGTCGGCCGTCCCGGCGTGCAGGCCGCGGTCGCGCGGGCCTACAACAGCCGCTTCGGCCTCGGCGGCGGCGCCTATCACGGCACCGACGCGCCGGAGGGGCCCGCGGAGTCCGCGTACATGGGGATCATGCGCGCGGATGTGCTCCGCGAGCTCGGCGGCTACGACGAGACCCTGCGCCGCGGCGAGGACTGGGAGCTCAACTTCCGGCTCCGCCGCGCCGGCCACCTCGTGTGGTTCGACCCCGGGCTCCGCGTCTCCTACTGGCCGCGGAGCACCTATCAGCGGCTCGCCCGGCAGTTCACGGCGACCGGCATCTGGCGCGGCGAGCTCGTCCGGCGCCTCGGCGGCGGCAACTCGGCCCGGTACTTCGCGCCGCCGCTGCTCCTCATCGCGACGATCGCCTCGCTCGTGCTCCTGCCCCTGCATCTCGCAGGGCTCCTGCACGGCTGGGTCGGCATCGTCCTCGGCGCCGCCTACCTCGGCCCGGGCGCCTACCTGCTCCTCCTGATCGGCGTCGGCCTCGTGAGCGGCGGCGGTCCCGCACAGCGGCTGCGCTACATGGCGGTGCTCGCGATCATGCACTACGCGTGGGCGGCCGGCTTCCTCCTGGGCGTCGTCCGCGGCGCGGGGGATGCGGTCGACACGAGCCGCACCGAGTCCTGAGCCGGGTGCGCCCCGCCGGCCTCAGCCCAGCAGTCCCTCGCGCCGGAGTCGCGCGACGACGCGCTCGCCCGCATCCCCGTCGTCCATGGGGGTGAAGCGCTCGCGCCACACCCGCCGCCGCCCCGCGAACGCCGCCGCGTCGTCCTCGCCGCGCACGAGTGCCGAGAGCACCTCGAGGAGGCCCTCGCGCGAGGAGACGACCGGGCCCGGGGCCTCGGCGAGCAGATCGAAGTAGAACCCGCGCAGATCCTCGCTGTAGTGCGCGAGGTCGGGCGTGAAGAAGACGTAGGGGCGGTCGCGGGTCGCGAAGTCGAACATGACCGAGGAGTAGTCGGTCACGAGGATGTCGGCCACCGCGAGGAGGTCGGCCACGCTCGGGTAGGTGGTCGCGTCGACGAGCCGCTCGCCCCGCAGGTCCCGGCCGAAGGGGAGCGTGCGCGAATGCCCGCGCACGAGCAGCACGGCGTCCTCGGGCAGCTCCTCGGCGAAGGACTCGAGCTCGAGGTAGTCGACCATCTCGGTCCGGTCGTCGCGCCAGGTCGGCGCGTAGAGCACGACGCGGGCGTCGGCGGGGATCCCGAGCCGGCCGCGGATGGCCGAGGTGTCGGGCTCGGCGAGCACATCGTCGCGCGGATAGCCCTCGATCCAGATCGGCCCGCGGAACGCGTAGGCCGAGCGGAAGATCTCGGCGCTGTAGCGGTTCTGCGCGAGGAGCACGTCCCAGCGGTCGCGCTCGCGGAGCACGGCGAGCCGGGTGCGGATGCCGCGGGCGGCCCGGTCGAGCGCGAGCCGCTTGAGCATGGTGCCGTGCCAGGTCTGGAGCACCCGCTGGTACGGGCGGCGGCGCCAGCGCTTGCGGAGCCAGTCGTTGACGACGAGGAGCCGCGCGCTGCGGCGGACCCGCCACCACTCGCGCGTGCCCTCGACGATGCGGACGGCGCCGGGCGGCACCTCGACGGAGGCGTCCGCGACGCTCCAGTACCGGGTCACCTCGGGGTGGAGCCGCGCGAGCGCGCGGTCGATGCCGAGCGGATTGCAGGAGGCCGATCGTCCGTAGAAGCTCTCGAAGAAGACGGCCTCCTCGGGCGAGTCGGGCGCCGCACGGTACTCGCGCTCGAGGCGGGCCTGCGCGGCGGCGCCGAGCTCGTCGTCGGCGAGCGGCGGGCCGATGCGCACCACGAGCCCGCCGGCCTCGGCGACGGCGTCCAGGCGCAGGAGGTCGTGGAGGGCGTGGACCGGCCGGGCGCCGAGCTCGAGCCGGGTGGCGGGCGCCTCGCCGTCGCGCTCGATCCGCAGCGCGTAGTCGCCGGAGGGGAGCGCGAGGTGCTCGGCGCCCCAGCGCTCGCGCAGCAGCGGGAAGACGGCCTCCTCGCCGGAGCCCGCATCCTCGACGGTCGCCCGCCCGCCCGCGAGCACGAGCCGCGCGCCGCGGGGGAGTCCGGTCGTCCGCACGCGCAGCTCGGCCCGGGGCGCGTCGAAGGCGAGACCCGTCACGGCGGGCCGCTCGAGCCGCGGCGTCCCGGCGGATCCGCTCGCGCCGTCGCCCGCGACCCGGAGCGAGGCCGGCACGGGCCGGCCGATGCGGCGCAGGATCTCCGTGAGCACGCGCTCGGTCGCCCGGCCGTCGAGGAGGTCGAAGTGCTCGCGGCGCAGTCGCTCCGCGTGCTGCGCGTCCTCGCCCGCGAGCCGGTCGTCGGCCCAGGCCTCGAGCAGCCCCAGCGCGCCGGTCCAGCTCGTCTGGTGTCGCCCGGCCGTGACGTCGCGGTACGGCTCGTAGAGGCCGCGCGACTTCGCGTAGCGCTCGACATCGGGCGCGAGGAACACGATCGCGCCGCCGGTGAGCGCGAAGTCGTAGGCGATCGAGGAGTAGTCGGTCACGAGCGCGTCCACGGCGGGCAGCGCGGGGGTGACGTCCGCGAGTCCCGCCGTGTCGAGCATCCGGATCCGCGCCGAGCCCTCCGCGCCATCCGCGTAGGAGCCTCGGCCCAGCGGGTGGCTCCGGACGAGCAGCACGGCATCCCGGCGTTCGAGCCACGACTCGAGCGCGGACCACTCCCGGGGCGAGGGGATGCCGGGGTCGGGGCGGCCGTCGCGCCAGGTCGGCGCGTAGAGCACGACGCGGGCTCCCTCCGGCAGCGCGCCGACGGCGCCCTCGAGCAGCCGGCGGCCGTGGGCGCGCCGCTCGGCCGCGGTGCCCCGCAGCAGCACGTCGTCGCGGATGTCGCCCGTCACGACGACGCGGTCGGCCGGGATGCCGAAGGCGGTCCGGATGCGCGCCGCGACGCGATCCGAGGAGACCGGGAAGAGCGCGATGCCGCGTCCGGCCGCGCGGTAGGCGCGACGCAGGAGCGCCCGCACGGGCGGGAGGTCGGGGAGGAACGACACGCGGAGCGTGGCGGGGGAGTCGAGGTGCAGGCGCTTCAGCGGGATGCCGTGCCAGAGCTGCACGACCGTCGCGCCCTGGACGGCGTAGCGGTTCACATCCCCGAAGCCGTGCGTGACGATCGCGACCCGCGCCCGCAGCGTCAGCCGGAAGCCGCGCCAGCCGTCTTTCAGGACCGCGTCGAGCCCGAGCCGCCGAGCCGCGAGGAGCTCGTCGCGGCCGCCCGCGAGCCAGACGACGCGCACGTTGCGCTCGAGGTGCTCGCGGACGGCGAGCGCGAGCGGGAGGGCGCCCTCGCCGAGCCCGATCCCGGAGCCGACGACCCACAGGCGGTCGCGTCGCGGCACGACGCGGGACGCGAGGGCGCCCAGCCCGTAGAGCGGGAGCCGGAGCAGCTTGCGCGCGTTGCCGGCGCCGAAGGTGAACGTCGCCATGGCGGGGTCGAGTACCGGGCCTTCCTCGCCGACCCGCGCCGGCTCGCTCACGATTGTGACACGATCCGGCGCGATCCCGATCGCGGCGGCACCGGTGCTGATTGGATGGGATGCGGCCCGCCAGCCGCGGGTCGGCATCACAGGAGGTTCCGTCCCGCATGTCGCTGAGGACCGACATCACGTCCGCGCGGAAGGTGTTCCGCAACATCATCCGGTCGCGTCGCACGCGTCGGGAGATCGTGCGGCGCGAGCGCGAGTTCCCGCGTCCCGAGGCGGGCACGATCCGCATCGCGGTGTACTTCGCGGACACCCGCGTGAACCTCTACCAGATCCGCCAGTGGTACGCGCCGCTCCGTGAGCTCGCGAAGGTGCACCCGGTCGCGATCATCACCCGGAGCCCCGGCTCCGCCCTCACGATCAACGAGGAGTCCGGCCTCCCCGTCATGTACCTGCGGTCGGTCGTCGAGCTCGAGGAGTTCGTCGCCGAGCAGGACATCCGGATCGTGCTCTATGTCAACCAGAACACCAAGAACTTCCAGATGTTCCGGTACGGCCGCATGTGGCACACGTTCATCAACCACGGCGAGTCCGACAAGATGTACATGACCACGAACCAGTTCAAGGCCTACGACTACGCGCTCGTCGCGGGGCAGGCGGCGATCGACCGGCTGAGCCGCAAGCTCTGGGACTTCGACGTCGAGCGGAAGGCGCTCCCGATCGGCCGCCCGCAGGCCGACCACTTCGCGGGCGAGGGCGAGCTGCCCTACACGCCCGACGAGCGCACCGTCGTGCTCTACGCCCCCACCTGGGAGGGCGACCGCCCGGCGGCCGCGTACGGCTCGATCGCCAGCCACGGGGTCGCGCTCGCGGAGGCCGTGCTCGCCTCGCCGCGCCATCGGCTCGTCTACCGCCCGCATCCTCGCAGCGGCGTCATCGACGAGGTCTACCGGGCCGCCAACGAGCGCATCATCCAGGCGATCGCCGCCGCGAACGCGCAGGATGCGAGCGCGCGCCACGTCTTCGACGACGGCCCCGCCCTCGGCTGGCAGCTCGCGCACGCCGATGTCGCGATCACCGACATCTCGGCCATGGTCTACGACCGGCTCGCGACCGGCCGGCCCATCATCGTCGCGCGCCCCGTCTCCCCGGATGCGGAGATCGACGAGGAGGGCTTCCTCGGCTCGGCCGAATGGCTTCGCGCCCCCGAGGCGGGCCGCGTCCTCGAGCTCGTCGAGAAGGTCCAGGGGGACCCGGCGGCACGCGAGAACCTCGAGCACTGGGCGCGGCACCACTTCGGCGACACCAGTCCCGGCGCGACGACCGCGCGCTTCCACGCCGCGATCGAGCAGCTCATGGGCGAGTGGGCGCGCCACGCCGAGCTGCACGCCGGGGAGCCGCGCTCGAGCGAGTCCGACCCGCTCGACGACGAGGACGACGAGGGGATGCCGGGCGGCGGCGACTGATCTCTCGCGCCGTGCGCAGGACCGGCTGAGACCTCGATCCGCGGCGCTGGCCGCCGGGCTCGGCCGCCTCAGCCGGAATCCGGTACGGCACTCCTCCTTCCCACCGCGGGAGGATTCGGGTCTGAAGGTCAGCCTGAGCATCCCGGAGGACGACATCCGCCTCGTCGACGGATCCTCGGCGTCCTCGGGTCGGTCATCCCTGAGCGCATGGCCGAGATCGACGACGCGCTGCGCCTCCACCTCTCGCTCTGAGCGACCGGCCCCGCCCTCAGCTCCCCGGCTCGCGGTCCGGCAGCTCCGTGAGCTCCGGCAGCTCCTTCCGCCCCCGGCGGAGGTTCGAGAGCACGGGGATGCGGCGCGGCGGGCGCGGGTCGCGCGGCGGGCGCAGCACCGCATCCAGCGTCGTCGGGAACACGGGCGGCGGCGGCCCGAAGGCGGAGCGCGAGGACTCGATGACCTTCCGTCCCAGGAGGTGGTTGCCGGTGCCGCCGATCGCCGCGCCCACCCCGAAGGGGATCGCGCGCCCCACGACGGTCGCCGACTGCGAGGCCGCGAAGCGCCGGACGAAGGCCCGTTTCACGCGATCGGCGATCTGTCCGAGCGCCGCGCTCGGCAGGCTCGAGGTGATGAGCTGGCCCCAGTAGGCGTTGCGCATCGCGGGCCCGCCCGCCGCCTGGCTCGCGAACTGCTGGATGAGGTCCTTGCCGCCGTTGCCGAGGATCATCGTCATGACGAGCGTCCGCGCCCGCTCCGGATCCTCCAGCGGGATGCCGTGGATCTCCGTCACGGACTGCGCGAAGAGCGCGCTCGCCTCGAGGAAGCCCGCCGTCTCGACGCCCGAGAGCGCGAGCGAGGCGCCGACCCCGACCCCCGGGATCGCGGCGCTCGCGCCGACGAGGGCGCCGCCGCTCGTCACCGCCGCGAGGTAGCGCCGCTCGAGGATGCGGACGATCTGCTCGGGAGAGGCGTCCGGCCGTCGGGCGCGGATGCTGCGGATGTGGGCGAGCACGACGGGCCGCTGCACGCTGAGCAGGGCGTCGATGCCCTGCGCGACCCGGGGGTGCACGTTCGGCGTCCTCGCGGGTCCGGCGGGCGGGAGCACGGTCATGCGCCCAACGCTAGCCATCCAGGCTGGGCGCCCGTCGCATCCTCAGCCCGCGTTGTAGTCGGCGTTGTAGCGGTCGACGACCTCGCGGATGGGGGCGTCGAGGATGAGGGAGCCCTGGTCGAGATAGAGGCCGCGCGTGCAGAAGCGCAGCAGGTCGCGCTCGCTGTGCGAGACGAAGAACAGGGTGCGCCCGCCCGCGAGCAGCTCCTCGATGCGGCGGTAGCACTTCTCGCGGAAGGCCTTGTCGCCCACCGCGAGGACCTCGTCGACGAGCATCACCGGCTCCTCGAGCCGGGAGATGACGGCGAAGGCGATGCGCACCTTCATGCCGCTCGAGAGGTGCTTGTAGGGGGTGTCGACGAAGTCGTGGATCTCGGCGAAGTCGAGGATCTCGTCGAAGGCGGCGTCGATCTCCGCCTTCGTCATGCCGTGCAGCCCGGCCGTGAGGTAGACGTTGTCGCGCACCGTGAGGTCGTTGACGAAGCCGCCGGTGATCTCGATGAGCGGCGCGACGCCGCCCTCGACGTGGACGTGCCCCTCATCCGGGAGCATGACCTGCGCGACGAGCTTGAGCAGCGTCGACTTGCCCTGGCCGTTGCGGCCGACGACGCCGATCGCCTCGCCGGGGCTGACCTCGAAGCTGACGTCGCGGAGCGCCCAGAACTCGCTCGGCTTGGTGCGCCGGCGGGAGCCCGCGAAGAGGTCCTTGAAGCTGCGCCGCGACGAGCGGTTGCGCTTAAATCGGATGCCGACGGCGTCGACGCGGATCGTGCCCGTCCGGGGGGATCGCTCGGCGGCCATCACATCTCCTTCAGGACGGTCGGGATCGCGCGGCGGAACACGAGCAGCCCGATCACGAGGAGGGCGACCGAGATCGCGGCGCCGACGCCGATGACGTACCAGTCGAGCTGGCCCTCGAAGAAGGCGGCGCGGTAGAGCGAGAAGATCCCGAAGAGCGGATTGAAGGCGGCGAGCTGGTGGAGCCCGAGGTCCCGGAGATCGGCGAGGCCGTAGATGATCGGCGAGGCGTAGAACATGAATCGCAGGACGAGCTTCACGGCCCGCTCGAGGTCGCGGAAGAAGACGACCAGCGGCGCGACGATGAGCCCGATCCCGAAGATGAGGATCGCCTGCAGCACGATCGCGACCGGGAAGAAGACGATCTCCCAGCGCAGCTCCGCGCCGGTCCAGATCGCGAAGGCCGCCAGCACCGGCAGGCTGAAGAGGAATTCGAGCCCCTTCGAGCACACGAGCCGCAGCACCCAGATGGAGCGCGGGATCGTCGTCGAGCGGATCAGCTTCGCCTCGCGCGTGAACGCCCGGGTCGCGTCCGAGACGCTGCCGGTGAACCACATCCAGGGGAGGAGGGCCGAGAGCAGGAAGACGATGTAGGGGTGGTGGCCGACGCTGTCGCGGTTGAAGACCTGCGTGAAGACGAACCAGTAGATGCCCGCCATGAGGAGCGGGTCGAGGATCGACCAGAGGTAGCCGAGCGCGGAGGTCGAGTAGCGGACGCGAAGGTCGCGTTTCGTCAAGAGCCAGAGCGATCGCCGATACCGGGTCGCGGGCGACGAAGAGCGCCCGGCCGGGGCCGGGCGCTCTGCCGTGGTGTCGCTCATCTCGGGTTCCTCACTCGGTCGGAACCCCCGATGTCTAGACGAAGAGGTTCGCTCGCTCCAGATCCTCGGCGAAGTCGATCTCGACCGCGTAGAGGTCGGAGATGTCGACCGGCTCAAAGCGTAGCCGGTCGCGCTCGATCGCGAGCTCGATTCCGCGCTCGAAGTAGTCCTGGTCCTCGACGCGCTCGAGGTGGCGGACGAGGGCGCCGCGGTCGCCGGAGGAGACGTGGTTGATGCCGACGGCCTCGCCGAGCCCGCCCTTGACGGTCTTGGAGAGCTCCCGGATGTAGCCCTCGGCGTCGGTCGTGTACTTGACCTCCTCGTCGGAGACCTTCGCGGTGTTGACGCTGACGAAGCTCTGATCCTGCGCGACGAGCTTCGCGGCGCGCTCGAGGGCGGCCGGGTCGAACACGACGTCGCCGTTCATCCACAGCACGCCGCCCGGCTTCGTCGCCTGGAGCGCGCGGAGCAGGCTCTTCGAGGTGTTCGTCTGGTCGTACTGCTCGTTGTAGACGAAGTCGGCCTGCGGGAACGCCTCGACGATGTACTCCATCTTGTAGCCGACGACGATCGTCACCTTGGCCTTCTTGCCGAAGGCCTGGTGGATGTTGTCGAACTGCTGCTGCATGATGGTGCGGCCGTCGCTCAGCTCGGTGAGCGGCTTCGGCAGCGAGCGGCCGAGGCGGCTGCCCATCCCTGCGGCCAGGATCACGATCTGGGTGGTCACGGTTGTCTCCTCACGCGATCACGGCGACGCCGCGATCGGATTCAGTCTGCCCGGGCCCGCGTCGTGCGCGGGGAGTTCACATGACGTTCACATGACATCCGGGTACACGACACACCGTTGTGCCTCCCGGAATTGTAATGACCGGGCCTGGAGAGACCAGGGGGAGGCGCGATCCGTGACCGATTCGTGACCGCCTCGGACCCGCTCGCGAGCGGGCCGAGCAGGGGTGTGGAACCCGGTGAGACGACCTCACGCGGCATTGGTACGGTAGTCCGGTGGAGCGAGACGACGAGCAGGGGACAGGCGAGCGCGCCTCGTCGTCCGAGGGGGCGGAGTCCGCTGCGCCGGCCGCGCACGCACCGCGTTCGAGCACGCCCCGCGCCGCCGCGAAGCCCGCCGCCCGCACCACGGCCGCGAAGGCCGGAACCGCGAAGAGCGGCACCGCGAACAGCGGCACCGCGAAGCCGTCGCCTCGCGCGACGACGGCCCGCGCCGCCGCGAAGCCCTCCGCTGCGAAGTCGGGCACGGCGAAGAGCAGCACCGGCAAGAGCGCGGCGGCGAAGTCGACCACGCCGCGCACGACGACCGCGAAGGCCGCGGCGGCGAAGAGCCCGGCGGCGAAGGGCACGGCGGCGAAGCCGGCCGCGGCGAAGACCGGCACGACGCGGTCGACGACCGCGAAGGCGGCCGGAACGCCCCGGACCACGGCGGCGAAGTCGACTGCCGCGAAGTCGACCGCGGCGAAGCCCGCGGCGGCGCGCAAGCCCGCCGCGACGCGCGCGCGAGCCGCCGCGGCGACGACCACGGCCGCGGATGCGGCGGCGGCGACCGCCGCGGAGCCGCTGACGGCCGACCCCGAGACCGCTTCCGCCGTCGGCTCGACCGGCGCGGAGGAGTCGTCGACGGAGACCGCCGCCGAGACCGAGCCCCAGGCCGCGGTCGGCGCGTCCGAGCCCCCGGCGCGGCCGAACCGCTCCCGCGCCGCGAGCAGCGCCACCCGCACGCGCTCGACGCCCGCATCCCGCGCCGCCCAGGCTGCGAAGGCGGTCGAGCCCGAGGCCGCCCAGCCCGAGACCGTCCAGCCCGAGGCCGCCCAGCCCGAGCCGGTCCTCGCGCCCGAGCCGGTCGTCGCGGAGCCCGTCGCGCCCGAGCCGGTCGCCGAGCCCGAGCCGACGTCCGCTCCCGCGGCCGATGCCGCCGCGCCCGCCGTCGTGCTCACCGGCCTCCTCAAGCGCTACGGCGGCACCGTCGCGGTCGACTCGATCGACCTCGAGGTGCCCGCCGGGAGCTTCTTCGGCATCGTCGGCCCCAACGGCGCCGGCAAGACGACGACGCTCTCCATGCTGACGGGGCTCATCCGCGCCGACGCGGGCTCGATCGCGATCAACGGCATCGACGTGGCGGCCGACCCGAAGGGCGCCCGCCGCTCGGTCGGCGTGCTGCCCGACCGCCTGCGTCTCTTCGACCGCCTCACGGGCGGCGAGCTGCTCGCCTACTCCGGGTCCCTCCGCGGCCTCGACCGTGCGACGGTCCGGGCCCGCACCGCCGACCTCGCGAGCGCCTTCGGCCTCACGGGCAGCCTCGGCCGTCTCGTCGCCGACTACTCGATCGGCATGACGAAGAAGGTCGCGATCGCGGCCGCGCTCATCCACTCGCCGCGGCTGCTCGTGCTCGACGAGCCCTTCGAGTCGGTCGATCCCGTCTCGGCCGCGGTCGTCATCCGGACGCTCGAGCGCTACGTGCGGGCCGGCGGCACCGTGCTCATGTCGAGCCACAGCATGGACCTCGTCGAGCGGGTCTGCGACTCGGTCGCCGTGATCGCCGAGGGGCGCGTGCTCGCCTCCGGCCCCATGACCGAGGTGCTCCAGGGGTCCTCGCTCGAGGACCGCTTCGTCGAGCTGGCCGGCGGCGCGACCGCGGTGGAGGGCATGGAGTGGTTGCAGAGCTTCTCGGACTGAGGCTCCGCGTCATCGCCAACACCCTCCGGGGCTCGCGGCGGGATGTCGGAAGCCGCGCGATCGCGATCCTCGCCGCGATCGCGGCGCCGCTGCTCGCGATCGCGCTCCTGCGCGGGCTCGCCGGGCGGCCGGACGGCGCACTCGAGGATGCGACGCTCATCCTCGCGACCTGGACGCCCGTGCTCGCCCTCCTCGTCCCGGTGCTGCGCCGCGCGCCCGACCCCGCGCATCCCCGCGCCTTCATCCCCTTCGGGCTCCGCGCGCCGGCGGTCGCGCTCGTGCTCCTCGGCTACGCCGTGCTGAGCCTCCCCTCGCTCGTGCTCGGCATCGCCGCGGTCGGCCTCGTCGACGCCTGGAGCCGCGCCGGCGCGCCCCCCGCCGCCGCGCTCGCCTCGGCCGTCTCGATCTACCTCGTCGGGCTCCTGCTCGCGGTCATCGGGCGGGTCATCGGCGGCTCGTCCTCGCGCGGCCTCGGCACGCGCGTCGCCCGCGTCGTCGCGGTGCTCGTGCTCGTGCTCCTCGCGATCCGCCTCCTGCCGGTGCTCGTCGGCGACCCGCGCTACGCCTTCGGACGTCTCGCCGAGCTCGCGGCCTCCCTCGACGGGACGCCCGTCGCCGTGCTCGCGCAGCATCCGGTGCTCGCGCGCGACGGCCTCGGCGGCGCGGACGCCGGCATCCTGCTCGGCGGCGTCCTCGCGGCGGCCGTCCTCTGGGGGGCGTGGATGCTGTGGATCGCGGTCGCGATGCGCGGCTCGGTCGTCCGCCGCCGGATCGGGATCGACCTCTCGGCCGGCTGGTTCCGCATCCTCGGGGGAGGGCCGACGGGGGCGGTCGCGGCGCGCAGCGTCACCTACTGGCTGCGCGACCCGCGCTATGCCGGCTCCTTCGCGTTCCTCCCGCTGCTGCCGTTCCTCATCGTCGGCGTCGGCCTCGTCGGCGGGGTCCCGATCTCGACGACCGCACTCGTCGCGCTGCCGCTCATGGTGCTCGTGCTCGCGTGGGCGACCCTCCACAACGATGTCGCCCACGACTCGAGCGCGATCTGGCTGCACGTCGTCTCGGGGACGAGCGGTCTCGCCGACCGCCTCGGCCGACTCGTGCCGCCGCTCGTGATCGGGATCGTCATGATCGCGATCGGCGCGCCGCTCACGGCCGCCATCGTCGGCGACTCGCGGCTCGTGCCGGTCGTCGCCGGGGTCAGCGCGGCCCTCCTGCTCGGAGCCATCGGCATCTCGAGCGCCGTCTCCGCCCGCTTCCCGTACCCGGCGCCCCGCCCCGGCGACAGCGCCTTCGACGCGCCCCAGGCCTCCACCGGGAGCCCCGGCGGCACGCAGGCGCTCACCTTCCTCGGCGCCATGGTCGTCGCGGTGCCCGCGCTCTGGGCCGGCTGGCAGGCGCTCACGACGCCCGAGGTCGACCGCTGGTCGTGGTCGGGGCTCGGGCTTGGGATCGGGGCGGGCGTGCTCGTCGCGGCCGCCGGGATCGCGCTCGGCGCGCGCGCCTTCGAGCGCCGCGGGCCGGAGCTGCTCGCCGCATCCCTCCAGAGCTGAGCCACTCGCCCCGCGGCGTGCGAGGATGTCGGCATGCGTGAAGCGGATGGTCCCGGTCAGGGCGGCGGCACGGATGTGCTCGACCGCGAGCTCGAGAAGCTGCTCAACGAGGAGCAGCTCGAGGACGGCGACCACGAGCGCTTCTCGCACTACGTGCCGAAGGACAAGATCCTCGAGTCGGCCCTCACCGGCAAGCCGGTGCGCGCGCTCTGCGGCAAGAAGTGGATCCCGGGCCGCGACCCCGAGAAGTTCCCGGTCTGCCCCGACTGCAAGCGCGTCTACGAGCGCATGAAGAAGTAGGGCGACCCGCGCTCAGCGGTAGACGGTCGGGATCGCGGGCTCGCCGCGACCCAGTGAGAAGGCCTCGAGCGGCATCTCCTCGATCGCCTGCCGGTGATGCTCGCGTGCCGCGGCGACCCCCTCGGCGCCCAGGTGCGCGGCTTCGATCGAGCCGCCGGCCACCAGATCGACGAGCAGTCCGCGGCCCGGCTCCGGCACGACCTCCGGATCCTCGACGTAGATCGTCTCCTCCGTCGCCACCCCGTGATCGAGGGTGCGGATCGGCTGCTTGCGGCCCGCGACGGTCGACTTGCCGTCGGAGCGCTTGCCGACCGGATGCCAGGAGCCGTCGGCGTCCTGGTGGGCCACGAGCTTGTAGACCATGCCCGCGGCGGGGGAGCCGGAGCCGGTGACGAGGGACGTGCCGACGCCGTAGCCGTCGACGGGCGCCGCCCGGAGCGCGGCGATCGCGTGCTCGTCGAGGTCGTTCGTGACGGTGATGCGCGTGGCCGTCGCGCCGAGCGCGTCGAGCTGCGCGCGGACGGCGGCGACCGTGGGCGCGAGGTCGCCGGAGTCGATGCGCACGGCGCCGAGCCCCGTCCCCGCGACCTCGATCGCCGTCCGCACCCCCTCCTCGATGTCGTAGGTGTCGACGAGGAGGGTCGTGCCCGGTCCCATCGCGGCGACCTGCGCCTCGAAGGCCTCGCGCTCCGTCTCGTGGAGGAGGGTGAAGGCGTGGGCCGCCGTGCCCATGGTCGGGATGCCCCAGGAGCGGCCCGCCTCGAGGTTGCTCGTCGCGCGGAAGCCGGCGATGGAGGCGGCGCGGGCGGCGGCGACCGCCGAGCGCTCGCCGGTGCGGCGGGAGCCCATCTCCGAGAGCGGGCGGCCGTCGGCGGCCTGCACCATGCGGGCGGCGGCGCTCGCGACCGCGGAGTCGTAGTTGAAGATGCTCAGCGCGAGCGTCTCGAGGACGACCGACTCGGCGAAGCCGCCCTCGACGACGAGGATCGGCGAGCCCGGGAAGTAGAGCTCGCCCTCGCGGTAGCCGCGGATGGTGCCCCGGAAGCGGTAGTCGGCGAGCCAGTCGAGCGTCGGGCCGCTCACGACGCCCTCCTCGCGCAGCCAGGCGAGCTCGGCATCCCCGAAGCGGAAGCGCTCGAGCTCCGCCAGGAGCCGGCCGGTGCCGGCGACGACGCCGTAGCGGCGGCCGCTCGGGAGGCGGCGCGCGAAGAGCTCGAACACGCAGGGCCGCTCGCCCCGGCCGTCGCGCAGCGCCGCATCGATCATCGTCAGCTCGTAGCGGTCGGTGAGGAGCGCGCTCGTCATAGCGAGAGCCTATCGGCGGACGGGTATCGTGGCTCCTCGTGACGCCCGTGCCCGCGACCGACGCCCCCATCGGCGTCTTCGACTCCGGGGTCGGCGGGCTCACCGTCGCGCGGGCCGTCATCGACCAGCTCCCGCGGGAGTCGATCCTCTACGTCGGCGACACCGTCCACTCGCCCTACGGGCCGAAGCCGATCGCCGAGGTGCGGGCGTATGCCCTCGCGGTCATGGACGACCTCGTGGCGCAGGGCGTGAAGACCCTCGTCATCGCCTGCAACACCGCGTCCGCCGCGATGCTCAGGGATGCCCGCGAGCGCTTCACGCAGGGCTACGGCATCCCCGTCGTCGAGGTGATCCAGCCGGCCGTGCGCGCCGCCGTCCGCCAGACCCGCAACGGCCGCGTCGGCGTGATCGCGACGGAGGGCACCGTGCAGTCGCGCGCCTACGAGGACGCCTTCGCCGCCGCCTCCCACCTCGAGCTGTTCACGAGCGCCTGCCCGCGCTTCGTGGAGTTCGTGGAGGCCGGGGTGACGAGCGGCGATGAGCTGTTCGCGATCGCGGAGGAGTACCTCGCGCCGCTGCGCGACGCGCGGATCGACACGCTCGTGCTCGGCTGCACCCACTACCCGCTCATGTCGGCCGCGATCCAGTACGTCGTCGGCGACGAGGTCCGTCTCGTCTCGAGCGCCGACGAGACGGCGGCGGACGTCTACCGCACGCTCGTCTCGCACGGGCTCGAGCGGCGCTCGCCCGAGCCGCCCTCGTACACCTTCGAGTCGACGGGCGGCGACGAGGCCGCGTTCCGCCGGCTCGCGGCCCGCTTCCTCGGCCCCGAGGTGACGCGCGTCGAGCACCTCGCGACCGGCACCATCCCCATCCAGACGCCGCGGATGTCGGCGCCCGAGCCCCTGGAGGCACCATGACCCAGCGCGAGGACGGCCGCACGGCCGATCAGCTCCGAGCCGTCACGATCGAGCGCGGCTGGAGCGAGCAGGCGGAGGGCAGCGCGCTCATCTCCTTCGGCCGCACGAAGGTGCTCTGCACCGCGAGCTTCACGAACGGCGTGCCGCGCTGGCTCACCGGCAAGGGCCGCGGCTGGGTCACCGCCGAGTATGCGATGCTCCCGCGCTCCACCGACAGCCGCATGGACCGGGAGTCGATCAAGGGCCGCGTGGGCGGCCGGACGCACGAGATCTCGCGCCTCATCGGCCGCAGCCTCCGCGCCGTCGTCGACACGAAGGCGCTCGGCGAGAACACGATCGTCATCGACTGCGACGTGCTGCAGGCCGACGGCGGCACCCGCACCGCGGCGATCACGGGCGCCTACGTCGCGCTCGCCGACGCCATCGAGTGGGGACGCGAGCGCGGCTTCGTCGCGAAGAAGGCGCAGGCGCTCACCGACTCGGTCGCCGCGATCAGCGTCGGCATCGTCGGGGGCCAGCCGCTCCTCGACCTGAAGTACACGGAGGACTCGACGGCCGAGACCGACATGAACGTCGTCGCGACGGGCCGCGGCGCCTTCGTCGAGGTGCAGGGCACGGCCGAGGGGGCGCCCTTCGACAAGCGCGAGCTCGACGCGATGCTCGAGCTCGCCCTCTCGGGCACGGCCGAGCTCACGCGTCTGCAGGCGGCGGCGCTCGGACGCTAGTCGGCCGGGTCGCCCACGGGCGGCACCGGGGTGCAGGCCGCCCGGCGCGCTCCCCGCCTAGGCTGGCGGGGTGAAGATCGTCCTCGCCACCCACAACGCCCACAAGGTGGAGGAGCTCCGCGGCATCCTCGGCGAGCGGCTCGGCGAGCACGAGCTCCTCGCCTACGACGGGCCGGAGCCGGTCGAGGATGGCGCGACCTTCGCCGAGAATGCGCTCATCAAGGCGCGCGCGGCCGCCCGGCACACGGGGCTCCCGGCGATCGCCGACGACTCCGGGATCGCGGTCGACGCGCTGGGCGGCGCCCCCGGCATCCACTCGGCACGCTACGCCGGCACGCGCGACGACGGCGACAACCTCCGGCTGCTGCTCGCGAACCTGGAGGGCGTTGCGGACCGCGGGGCGGCCTTCGTGTGCGCCGCGGCCCTCGTGGACGGCGAGCACGAGGAGGTCGTCACCGAGCGCTGGGCCGGTCGCGTCCTCGAGACGCCGGCCGGGGAGGGCGGCTTCGGCTACGACCCGGTGTTCCAGCCGGCGGGGGAGTCGCGGAGCGCGGCCGAGCTCGGCCGCGAGGAGAAGAACGCCGTGAGCCACCGCGCCCTCGCCTTCGGCGCCCTCGTGGAGCGCATCCGCGCCAGGCTCGGTTGACTCGGCGCCTGCCGCTCGACAGGCGCGCCTCAGATCCATCCGCGCTCGCGCGCGATCCGCGCCGCCCGGTGACGCGACTCGGCACCCGTCTTCTGCAGCGCGGCCGAGAGGTAGTTCCGCACCGTCCCGCCGGCGAGGTGCAGACGGCCGCTCATCTCGCGCACCGAGAGCCCCTCGCCCGTGAGCCGCAGCACGTCGACCTCGCGCTCCGTGAGCGGGTTGTCGTCCATCATGGCGGCGGCCGAGACCTCCGGATCGATCCAGCGGCGCCCCTCGTGGAGTCGCAGGATGACGCGCACGAGCTCCTCGGCGTCCATCGACTTGAGCATGAAGCCGCGGACGCCGGCCGCGAGGGCCCGCTTGAGCACGCCGGGGCGACCGTGTCGGGTGAGCAGCAGCACGGCCGTCTCGGGCGCCTCGCGGAGGATGCGCTCGGCGGCCTCGACGCCGTCGAGCACGGGCATCTCGAGGTCCATGACGACGACGTCCGGCCGGTGCTCGGCCGCGAGCTCGACGGCGCGGCCGCCGTGCTCCGCCTGGGCGACGACCTCGAGCTCGGGTGCGAGGCCGAGCAGCGAGCCGATCGCCGAGCGCAGCAGCGTCTCGTCGTCGACGAGGAGGACGCGGACCGGCGCGCTCATGCGGGGCGCACCTCGGTCGTGAAGGTGTCGCCCTCGGCGCGGCTCGTGAGGACCCCGCCGGCGGCCTGGACGCGCTCGCCGAGCCGGGCGAGCCCCCGCGGCTCGCGGATCGGGGCGTCGACGCCGTCGTTGACGATCCGCACTCCGCCCGAGGGGAAGTCGATGCGCACATGCGCCGGCTGCGCGTGCCGCAGCAGATTCGTCGTCGTCTCGCGGACGGCGAGACCGAGCAGCGCGTCGAGCGGACCGCCGGTGCGGGGCTCGCCGACGACCTCCAGCTCGATGCCGGCGGCCCGGATCAGCTCGCCCGAGTTCGCGAGCTCGCTCGCGAGGGCGACCTCGCGCTCGCCGTAGGCGAGGGAGCGCGTCTCGGCGATCGTCGACGCGAGCAGCTCCTCCACCTCCGCGAGGGTCGCGGCGGCGCGCGCCGGGTCGGCATCCACGAGTCGCCGGGCGAGCTGGAGGTCGAGACGCGCGACGTGGAGGGCCTGGCCCTGGATGTCGTGGAGGTCTGCGGCGAAGCGGTAGCGCTCCTGCATGACGGCGAGCTCGGCCGCCTGGAGGCGGGCCCGGTCGAGCTCGAGGGAGAGCCCCCAGCCGTAGTGGGTGAAGCGGATGAGCGTGACGGCGACCCCGTAGCCCACCGCGACGGCGACCGCGATGAGCACCGCCATGCCCGGACCCTCGAGCAGGGCGACCGGGATCGTCGGGAGCAGCAGGAGCACACCGCCCGCCGCCGTCCAGCCCCAGCCGGCGAGGGGTCCCGCCGCCGTCACGACCGCGATCGTGATGGCCGGGAGCGCGACCGCGATCGTCGGCGCGCTCATGATCACGACGGTCCACCAGAGGCCGAGCCCCGTGGCGACGGCGAGCGCCGTGAGCCACCAGGGGCCGCCGCGCTCCCAGTACCAGGAGTGCCAGGTCGTGATCGCGCCGACGCCGACGGCGACTGCGGCGAGGACGCGGTCCTGCGGGACGATGCCGACCGCGACCGTCGCCGTGCAGAAGGCCATCGCGCCCACGAGCGACCAGGTCGTGTAGCTGCGCATGGTGCGCAGCGGCCGCCCGCCGGCGTCTCGGGGGTGCGGCTGGCGGGTCACACGGTCACGCTAGCAAGGCGGCCCCGCCCCGTCGCCGCCGTCGTGCGAGGAGGTGACGGATGTCATGCCCGGCATGTGGCGCACGGGCACTACCGGGGGCCGCCGCCCCCGTCGAGGCTGGGTCCATGACCACGACGACCGCCCCCATCCCCGCCAGCCGGCACGCGAACGCCACCGCGACCGAGGTCGTGCTCGAGGCCCGCGAGCTGCGCTACGCCTACGGGTCGACCCTCGCGGTCACCGGCCTCGACCTCGAGGTGCGCCGCGGCGAGCTGTACGCGCTGCTCGGCACGAACGGCGCCGGCAAGACCACGACGCTCGAGATCCTCGAGGGGCACCGCGCGCCGACCTCCGGTCGCGTCCGCGTCCTCGGGGCCGACCCCCGGGACCGGGCCGGCATCCGCCCGCGCATCGGCATGATGCTGCAGGACTCCGGCCTCGCCCCCGACCTCACCGCCCGCGAGGCGCTCGCGCTCGCCGGCGCCGTCTCGGGCCGCCAGGACGACCCCCGGCGCCTGCTCGCGCTCGTCGAGCTCGGTCACCGGGCCGGCACCCGCACCGCGCAGCTCTCGGGCGGCGAGCGCCGCCGCCTCGACTTCGCGATGGCCGCCTGGGGCGGCCCCGAGCTGCTGTTCCTCGACGAGCCGACGACCGGCCTCGATCCCTCCGCGCGCGACGCGCTCTGGGGCGTCGTCGCGCGGCTCCGCGAGGAGGGCGCGACGATCCTCCTCACGACCCACTACCTCGAGGAGGCGGAGGCGAACGCCGACCGCATCGGCCTGATGGATGCCGGCGCGCTCGTCCGCGAGGGCACGCTCGCCGAGCTCGCCGACGGCGCGAGCGAGATCCGCTTCCGCGCCGAGGGCGGCGCCGAGCTGCCGCTCCCGGACGCCGGCGTCGAGCACGGCACCGTCGTCATCCGCACGACCGAGCCGCAGCGCGACCTCGGGATCCTCCTCGCGTGGGCGTCGCGCGAGGGCCGGCGCCTGGAGCACCTCGCCGTGCGCGAGCGCGGCCTCGGCGAGGTGTTCCGCGAGCTCTCGCGCTGAGCCGGCCCCGCATCCCCGACCACGTCATCCCCCCGGAAGGACCGAAGACCATGAACGCCATCGCCGCCTCCGAGCTCCGCATGCTCGTCCGCAACCGCCTCGTCGCCGTGAGCGCACTGCTCGTGCCGCTCGGCTTCGGCGCGCTCCTCCTCGCCATGCCCGGCGCCTACGGCGGGGGAGGGCTGCTCGCCGGGCTGCAGGTCATGGTCATGGCCGGCATGGGCCTCTACGTCACGGTCGCGACCGTGCTCGCGGGGCGGCGGCAGAGCCTCCACCTCAAGCGCCTGCGCTCCGGCGCCGTGAGCGACCGCGCCATCATCGCCGGCATCGTGGCCCCCGTCGTCGGCGTCAACATCGTCGCGATCGGCATCATCCTCGCGGCGGCCGCCGTCCGCGGCGGCCCCGAGAACTGGGCGGTCGTCGTGCTCGGCGCCCTCGTCACCCAGGCGATGTTCCTCGGGCTCTCGCTCGCCACCGCGGGCGTCACGAACTCGCCGGAGCACGCCCAGTACACGACCCTGCCGGTGTTCCTCGCGACGACGGGCGTCGCCATCTGGTCGACCTTCGCGACCGAGGGGCGCGCCGAGATCATCACGACGATCCTCCCGGGCGGGGCCGCGATGCAGCTCGTGCAGCTCGGCTGGGACGGCGGCGACCTCGCCCGGCTCCCGCTCCTCCTCGCGGTCTCGCTCGCCTGGGCCGCGCTCGGCGCGCTCGTCGCGAAGCGCCTGTTCCGCTGGGATGCGCGCCGGTGACCGCGGGCGGCCCAGGGGACTGAGAACCGCCATCATTCCCGACTAGGCCGCCCGGCTTCCCTCGGCTCATCGCCCTCCGTACCCTGGAGGGCGATGAGCCACGACCATGCGCACCACGTCGGCGGCGACCGCCGACGGCTCGCGATCGCCTTCGCGATCACCGCGAGCGTGCTCGTCGTGCAGGCCGTCGGCGGTGTGCTCACCGGCTCGCTCGCGCTCCTCGCCGACGCCGGCCACATGGCGAGCGACGCGATCGCCCTCGCCGTCGCCCTCGTCGCGAGCATCGTCGCGGCGCGCCCCGCGACCTCCCGGCACACCTTCGGATTCCAGCGCGTCGAGGTGCTCGCGGCGCTCGTCAACGGCCTCCTCCTCGCCGGTGTCGCCGTCTCGGTCGGCTCGGAGGGCATCCGGCGTCTCCTGGAGCCCGGCGACGGCGAGGTGCTCGCGGCGCCCATGCTCCTCGTCGCGGGTGCCGGCCTCCTCGCGAACGTGATCGCCCTCCTCGTCCTCCGTGGCGGGGACCGCGGATCGCTCAACCTCCGGGGCGCCTACCTCGAGGTCCTCGGCGACCTGCTCGGCTCGATCGCGGCGATCGCCGCGGGGCTCGTGATCCTCACGACGGGCTTCATGCCCGCCGACGCGATCGCATCCCTCGTGATCGCCGGCCTCATCCTGCCGCGCGCGATGCTGCTGCTCCGCGACGTCGTCCGGGTGCTCACGGAGTCGGCACCGCACGACACGGACGTCGAGCAGATCCGCGAGCACCTCGAGGGCGCCGACGGCGTCGTCGCCGTCCACGACGTGCACGTGTGGGCGATCACCTCGGGCAATCCGGTCTTCACGGCGCACGTCGTCGTCGAGCCGGGCATCTTCGAGCGGGGCGAGGCGAGCGAGCTGCTCGACCGCCTCGGCGGCTGCCTGCGCGGCCATTTCGACGTCGAGCACTCGACCTTCCAGCTCGAGCCCGCCGGGCATGCGGAACGCGAGGAGCACGCCCATCGCTAGCGCCGCGCCCCGCAGGCCCGCGTCCTCGGTCGTCGAGGACTACCTCAAGGCGGTCTACACGCACCAGGAGTGGCGCGGGACCCCGGTGTCCTCCTCGCAGCTCGCGACGCGCCTCGGTCTCGCACCCTCGACGGTCACCGAGATGGTGAAGAAGCTCGTCGCGATGGAGCTCGTGCGGCACGCGCCGTACGGCGCCATCACGCTGACGCCCGAGGGAGAGCGGGAGGCGCTCCGCATCCTGCGCCGCCACCGTCTCGTCGAGACCTGGCTCGTGGAGCGCTGCGGCTACGGGTGGGACGAGGTCGACGACGAGGCCGAGATCCTCGAGCACGCCATGAGCGACCGGCTCCTCGAGGAGCTCGCGGAGCAGCTCGGGCAGCCGGCACGCGATCCCCACGGCGACCCGATCCCGAGCCGCGACGGCGTCATCGTCCGGCCGGACGGCATCCTCCTCGCGGACGCGGCCCGCGGCTACCGCGGGCGGATCGTGCGGATCGACGACGCCGACGCGGACGTGCTGCGGCGTCTCGCCGCGGCGGGCGCCGGGCTGGACTCGGTCGTCGTCGCGGGGCAGCTCGACGCCCAGGTCGAGGGCGCCGTGTGGATCGCACCGCCCTCGGCACGGTAGGATATTTCGGTCGGCCGAAATCGTCGTGGGCGTCGCCGACGATCCCCAGCCCGCTCGCCTCGAGGAGCCGCATGACCGACACCGCGCGACGCCGTCGGCGACCCTCCGCCGCGCCGCTCGCCGGCCTCCTCGGCCCCGCGGTCGTCGCGGGCGTCGCCTACCTCGACCCCGGCAACGTCGCGAGCAACATGAGCGCCGGCGCCGAGTACGGCTACCTGCTCGTCTGGGTCGTCGTCGCCGGCAACGGCATGGCGTGGCTCATCCAGTACCTGTCCGCAAAGCTCGGCATCGCGACCGGCGAGAGCCTGCCGCAGGTGCTCGGCCGCCGCATCCGCCGGCGCGGGGCGCGCATCCTGTACTGGATGCAGGCGGAGCTCGTCGCGATGGCGACCGACGTCGCCGAGGTGCTCGGCGGCGCGATCGCGCTCAACCTCCTCTTCGACGTGCCGCTGCTCCTCGGCGGCGTCATCACGGGCGCCGTCTCGATGGGCCTCCTCGTCGTCCAGCAGCGCCGCGGCCCTCGACCCTTCGAGCGGCTCGTCGCCGGGATGGTGCTCGTCATCGCGATCGGCTTCTGCGCGGGCATCGTCGTCGGCCCGCCGGATGCGGGCCAGACGCTCGGGGGGCTGGTCCCGCGCTTCGCGGATGCCGGCTCCGTGCTGCTGGCCGCCTCCATCCTCGGTGCGACGGTCATGCCGCACGCGATCTACGCGCACTCGGCGCTCACCCGCGACCGCTTCGGGCGGGTCGAGCAGCACGAGCGGCCCGCGATCCTCCGCGCCACCCGCATCGACGTCACGATCGCGCTCGCCGTCGCGGGCACCGTCAACGTCGTGATCCTGCTCGTCGCGGCCGCGACGCTGCAGGGGGTCGAGGGCACCGACACGCTCGAGGGGGCGCACGCGGCGATCGGCTCCGCGCTCGGGCCCGTCGTCGCGACCCTGTTCGCGGTCGGCCTGCTCGCCTCCGGGCTCGCCTCCACGAGCGTCGGCGCCTATGCGGGCGCGGAGATCATGCAGGGGCTGCTGCGCGTGCGCGTGCCGCTGCTCGTCCGGCGCCTCGTGACGCTCGCGCCCGCGCTGGCGATCCTCGCGCTCGGCGTCGACCCGACGCTCGCCCTCGTGCTCAGCCAGGTGGTGCTGAGCTTCGGCATCCCCTTCGCGCTCGTGCCGCTCGTGCGGCTCACGAGCCGCGGCGAGCTGATGGGGGATGCGGTCAGCCGATGGTGGACGACGGCGCTCGCGATCGTGTTCGCGGGGCTCCTCATCGCGCTCAACGCGACGCTGCTCGTGCTGCTCGCCACCGGCGCGTAGCCGGCATCCCCTCGCGCGCACGTCTCGCCGGTCGAGGAGCGCCGCCCTCGCGCCAATCGCCCGCGAGCACGCTCACGGTCGGGTGCTGCGCCGATTCGCGGAGATCCGGCGCGATCTGCGCCCGGACGACATCGTTCGGCGGGATCCTCCGAGGATCGGGACGGCTCCGCCGGTCGAGGGGCGCCGTCAGAGGCGATGCGGCTCGAGGAGCGCGCTCCCCGCGACGAGCGGGTGCGAGGTCAGTCGCGCTTCGTGTCGTCGAGCACGTTCGGGTCGAGTGCGAGGTCGAGCTCGGGCGTCGGCTGGTCGCGCCCCTCGCGGCGGGCCTTCCGGGCCTTGAGCACCGACTGCACGTAGTGGAACGCGGTCGGGATGACGGCGAGGCAGACGGCGGCGAGCAGGATGACGTCGATGTACTCGGTCACGAAGTCCGCGACGGGCTCGAAGTAGCCGAGGACGAAGCCGCCGAAGGTGAGGCCCGCGCCCCAGATGACGGCGCCGATCGCGTTGTAGAGCGAGTAGCGCCGGTAGTCCATGTGGGCGACGCCCGCGGCGATCGGGGCGAAGGTGCGCACGACGGGCACGAAGCGCGCCAGGACGATCGCGAGCGGGCCGAAGCGGAGGAAGAACGTGTTCGTGCGCTCGACGTTCTCGCGGCTGAAGAGTCCGCTCTCCTTGCGCTCGAAGATCCGCGGACCCACCTTGTGGCCGATGAGATAGCCGACCTCCCCGCCGATGAAGGCGGAGGCCGCGATCGAGATGCACACGATCCAGATGGGGATCTGGATGCCGGTGCCCGACGCGGTCATGGTGCCGGTGAAGGTGAGGAGCCCCGTGATGACGAGGAGCGTGTCGCCGGGAAGGATGAAGCCCACGAGCAGCGCGGTCTCCGCGAAGACGATGAGGCAGACCGTGAGGAGGGCCCAGGGGCCTGCGGCGACGATGATCCCGTGCGGGTCGAGCCAGGGGATGAGCGCAGAGGGGGCGATCGGGGACAGCGTGGGCTCCTGTCGTCGGCCGCGCGCTGGCGCGATCGGCGGGGTCGTGAGGTCGATACAGCGTACCCTCGGCGGCTGTCAGGGGGATGTATGGTCAGCCCCCGGATCGGCGGGGTGCCGACCGGATGCCGCAGGGCGCACCCCCTCCCGAGCCTCGCAGCCATGGAGAAGACGACCTCGGCCGCGCACCCGGTCTCGATCCGCCCTGCGTGGGGCCTCGGCGCGGCGCTCGGCGCGCTCGCCCTCGTGCGCCCGCTCGCCTCGATCCTCGGCCCGGGCGTCGAGGCGGCGCATCCCGCCCTCGCGATCGGGCTCACGATCGCGATCTCGGCAGCCTGGATCCTCGTCGTCGGTCTCGGCTGCGGCGTGCTCGCCTGGGCGCTGCGGGCCCTCCGGGGGCGGCCGCGGCCGTAGCCTGCCGCCGCGTCCTCGCGCGGCCGCCACGGATCGAGGCTGGCCCCGGATCACGCGCTCGGAGCAGAATGTCCTCCGGGAGCGCCGGCATCCGTCGTCCTCCTGTATCCCGACGGAACAGGAGGCGCCCATGCGCTACATGATCATCATCTCGACCGACGACGACGCCCGCCGCCAGTGGGACGCCGACCCCGCGGTCTTCGAGGACGCCCACCGCGCCGTGTTCGCGGAGCTCGAGGCCTCGGGCGAGCTCGTCGACGGCAACGAGCTCGATCCGGACGACACGACCGTGATCGGCACCTGGCGGGGCATCCGCATCTCGAGCCGCGGCCCCTTCACGGAGGGGACGGAGGTCCTCGGCGGCTACTACATCGTCGACGTCGCCGATCGCGAGCGTGCCGTCGAGATCGCCGGGAAGCTCGCCGAGACCCGCTTCTCGCCGGTGGAGATCCGGCGGCTGATGCACTGACCGCGGCGGCGCCGGGCGCCGAACCGGGTGGGGTGTCCTCGCGGGGGCACCGCATCCGTCGTCCTCATATCCACCGAGCGAAGGAGCGACCATGCAGTACCTGCTGTTCATCATCGGCGACCCGGCGGCGCCGGCGTACGTGCCCGAGGAGGACAACATCGAGGAGTGGGTGCAGGAGGTCGACCGCCGTGGCATCGGGCGCGTCGGCGACCGCCTGCGCCCGCCCGCCGACGCGACCACCGTGACGGTGCGCGATGGCCGCACGATCCTCACCGCCGGGCCCTTCGCGGAGACCGCGGAGTGGATCGCCGGCTTCGACCTCATCGACGTCGACAGCCTCGACGAGGCCGTGGAGATCGCCGCGAAGCATCCGATGGCCCGGTTCGGGCGCGTCGAGGTCCGGCCGACCTGGCCCTTCGAGGAGACGGCGGAGCGATGACGAGCGGCCGCGAGGAGGTCGAGGCGGGTGCGCTGCTCGCCTCGACCCTCGCGGCCGAGCGCCTGCGCATCGTCGCGACGCTCATCCGCCGCACGGGGGACTGGGAGCTCGCGGAGGACGCCGTGCAGGAGGCCGCCGCGCGCGCCCTGACCGCCTGGCCCAGGCTCGGGATGCCGGAGAACCCGGGCGCCTGGCTCACCACCGCGGCCCGCAACGCCGCCGTCGACGCGCTGCGGCGCGCGGCGAGCGAGCGCACCACGGCGGGCCGCGCGGCCGTCGAGTCGCTCGTCGACCTCGAGGAGGACCGCGCGCGGGCGCTCGGGGCGTCCGATCCGCCGTCGGCGCCGCCCGGGCTCGACGACGATCGGCTGCGACTGATCTTCACCTGCTGCCACCCCGCGCTGCCGCTCGAGGCGCGCATCGCGCTGACGCTGCGGACCGTCGTCGGCTTCGAGGTCGGCGAGATCGCCCGGGCCTTCCTCGTCGCGGAGCCCGCGATGCAGAAGCGGCTCGTCCGGGCGCGCGCCCGCATCCGCGACGCCGGCATCCCGTACCGCGTGCCGCGGGAGCACCAGCTGGCCGAGCGGACCGAGGCGGTGCTCGCGGTGCTCTACCTGCTGTTCACCGAGGGCTACTCGGGCGGCGAGGAGCTCGTGCGCGTGCCCCTCGCGGCCGAGGCGATCCGCTCGACCGAGCTGCTCGCGGCGCTCCTCGCCGAGACCCCGCAGGCACCCGAGGTGCTCGGCCTGCTCGCGCTCATGCGCTTCCAGCACTCGCGCGCCGCCGCGCGGCTCGATGCGGCGGGGGATCTCGTGCTGCTCGAGGATCAGGACCGCGAGCGCTGGGACGCGGCGCTCATCGGCACCGGGGTCGCGGCGCTCGCCGCCTCCGAGGCCGCGCGTCGGCGGCTCGGCGCCCCGGCGGGCCCGTACCGGCTCCAGGCCGAGATCGCGAGCGTGCACGCGACGGCGCCCTCGGCATCCTCGACCGATCACGCGCGGATCGCGGCGCTCTATGCCCGCCTCGCCCGCGTCCAGCCCTCGCCCGTCGTCGAGCTCAACCGCGCGGTCGCGGTCGCGCTCGCCGAGGGGCCGGAGGCGGGCCTCGTGATCCTCGACGCACTCGACGGCGAGCGGATCGAGCGGCACCACCTGCTCCACGCGGCGCGCGCCGACCTGCTCCGACGCGCTGGGCGCCCGGCCGAGGCGCTGCCGCACTACCGGCGCGCACTCGAGCTCGCGCCCTCGGAGCCCGAGCGGCGCTTCCTCGAGCGTCGGATCCGGACGCTCTCCTAGGCCGGGACCACCCGGTATCGTGCGGCGACGGCACCCGAGGCGTGCTCCTCGCGGCCGAGCGGCTCCAGGCGAATGCGCTCCTCGAGCCCCGAGAGGAGCGTCGGCCCGTGCCCGGCGATGACCGGGTGCACGAGGAGCTCGATCTCGTCGACGAGGCCGAGCCTCGCGAGCGCGCAGGGGAGCGTCACGCCGCCGACCCAGAGGCCCTCGCCCGACTCCGCCTTGAGGCGCTCGACGGCCGGGCCGAGCTCGCCGCGGAGGAGCTCGGCGCCGTTCCAGTCGACCGACTCGAGGGTGCTCGAGACGACGTGCTTGCGCGCGCCGTCCATCGCCTCCGCGAACGGGAGATGCCAGTCCTCCACCCAGTCGGGCCAGTCGCCCGAAGCCGGCTTCCGCCAGGCGGACTCCATCATCTGATAGGTCACCCGGCCGAGGATCAGAGCATCGGCCTGCGCGATCTGGTCCGCCCAGAACCGCATCGTCTCCGCGTCGGGCTCGAGGCCGGCATCGTGGTGGACGCAGCCGTCGAGCGTCGCGTTGATCGAGTAGCGAAGAGGTCTCATGGCGCGCCGCCCTCCGGATCCGGTCCGCGTCGTCGCGGATGCCGTGCGGAAGGCGGGACTCGAACCCGGTTCTGCCGTCCGTGCTGTCAGCGTAGCTGGTGCTGTGGTCCGTACTTGCGGGCTGTTTGAGCGAAAGCGAGCGCACTCAGCACGCTTCGGTTGCGGACGGTTGCGGGGGACCTGTGGGGTTCGTCAGCTACCCCATGACCGGACCGGGAGGCGGGCCGCCGACTGCGAATGGATACAGCCACTGTCTGCTCGAATCTCCGTCAATCTGAAGCTGAACGGAGTAGTTGGCGCCGAACGGCACGGGAAGTCCGTTGCCGAACTCGAAGACCATCTGTACGCGCGAACCGATGTGATCGCGCGAGGAAGCGGGTATCAGTCCCGAGGGGCGCTCCGCCGTGACGACCTGTGCGATACGCAGCGGCTGTAGCCCGGTTGGGCCGGGCAGGCTTACGAGCGCTCCAGAAGCGTCTCGAAAGGCGACCTCGACAGGGAACTCAGCCGGGCAAAGGTTCGACGGTATCCAGATCTCAACCCAAACAGTGAACCGCGACGTCAGGCCCTGTTGGGGCTCGAAGCCGAGCATCGCAACGCCGGCTCCAATCACATTCGTCTTGCCGACCGCGTCGACCGCCGCAAAGTCGCTCAGGACGATAGTGGCCGAAGCGGCCTCAGCGATCTCGCTCACAGGGCGGGTGCGCTCTGGGGAATGGGGCGGACAGCGGGTCTTCCGCCCGCCTGTGCTCTCGCCGACTTCCAGGACAGTCGCCAAGGCTGGCTTCCCGGAACGGAGTCGGAGTGAAATCCGGCCGCAAGCACCGCTCCGCCTTCGAGGGTCTCAACAAGGCTGCTCACCGGGTCCTCGAGAAGAAATTCCAGCCCTTCTCTGCTCAGCCCCTGCACTTCGGCGAGCGACGAGCCAGCGGCGCTGAATCCGGGTACGTCGGCCGAGTCAGCCCACCAGGCGGTGCCGTCACGATGGTAAGTGACAGTGATTGTGCTCATTGCTTGCCTTTCCTAGAGCAATCTAAGTGCCTCTGCCTCGGAGAAACCGATGTCCGAGACGAGAATCTTCCGCACTAGTCGAGGAGGGATCTCCGCTGAATCATGAAACGCGAACAGGAGATCGGGTCTTCCCTCGCATGACATGACGCGGTGCGACCCCTTCTGTCGCTTCACGCTATAGCCGATCTTCTTGACCATTCGGAGCATCTCTGCTCCGGTCTTCGCTGGGAACGCCGCCACTACGAGCCGGGCTCAACAACGATGACCATGACCCGAATGGTACGACCCCGGCACCCGCGGCGGCTACCCTCCGTTCGAGCGTCACGCGTCGAGCGATGTGGCGACTAAAGTCAGCACCGCTCTAGAACAGACCGATCGTGAAGGGCTGCTCAGCGTCGACCTCGCGCCGTTCGACGCGAAGAGCGTCGCGAAAAGGATGGCCACCGCAGCCACGCGTTGCTCCGTGGTGTCGGATTCATTCGACGTCTTCCCAGGAGCAACGAGGAGGCGTAGCTTACGGGCCAAGACCGAGCACAACTCAGTGTCTCGGCGTCAGAATGGAGACAGGAATGGCGAAGAAGGCACCCTGGCACTCGATCAAGCAGACCGTCCATCACAACAACACGGAATGCAACACCGGGAACAACATCGAGCGCGAGAACCTCCGCGACGGCGACGGAGGAAAGCCGCTCTGTGCGGAGTGCGCACGACTGTAGTCAACCGGGCGCCCGGGCGGGCAACCAGTCCGTCCGGGCGTTCACCGGCTCCACTTCGAGCCGACTCACACGTGGCAGGTGATGCGGAAGCACCCTGGGGTGCCGCGGTTCGGCAGGTACGTGTCTCCGATCGTCGCGGCCGTGCTCGGCGCAGCGGCCGTAATCGCGGCCGCGATAACCCCGTTCTCCGCGTTGCACGGTCCGGCGCTGTTGCTGACGTTCCCGTTGTGGCAGAACAGGGTCAGACGCAACCTCACCGCGTTCACTGCTCTGATCGAACGCGGACTAGACGAAGCGGAGAAGGTCCTGTAGTTACTCGGATCCTTGGCCACTCTTGTCGGAATCGTGCGCCTGGGACCTGGCTCGCCGCGCACGGTTGTGGGGGATCTGTGGGGTGTCGGCGCATTCTGACGCAGAAAAAGGCCGAGATCCCCGGACAAAGCAAGGATCCCGGCCGTGCGGAAGGCGGGACTCGAACCCGCACGCCTCTCGGCACAGGAACCTAAATCCTGCGCGTCTGCCAGTTTCGCCACTCCCGCGGGTGCATCGCGAGTCTAGAGCGCTGGCGGAAGGATGGGCTCGTGCCCTTCCTCCCCGCCGTCCGCCGTCGCGTGCTGCGCCCCGAGCCCGCCGATCTCGAGGGCGTGCTGCGCTTCCTGCGCGCCCGCGCCATCCCCGGCGTCGAGGATGCGGGGGAGCGGCACTACGCGCGCTCGCTCCGGGCGCGCCACGGGCTGGCGGTCGCGCGGCTCGAGCTCGACGCCGAGCGGACCGCGATCGGGCTCGAGCTGCACCTCGAGGACGCGCGCGACGAGGCGGAGGTCGCCCGGCGGATGCTCGGCCTCCTCGACCTCGACGCGCCGGCCGCCGAGATCGATGCCGCGCTCGGCGCCCATCCGCTCCTCGCACCGCGGGTGCGCGCGACGCCCGGCATCCGCATCCCCGGCGCCGTCGACGGCCCCGAGATCGCGGCGCGCGCGATCGTCGGACAGCAGATCTCGGTGGTCGCGGCGCTCGGGCACCTGACCGAGCTCGCGGTCGCGGGGGATGCCCTGCCCGAGCCGGTGGGCGGGATCGACCGGCTCTTCCCGACCCCCGCGCAGCTCGCGGAGGGCGGCGCCGAGCTGTTGCGCGGGCCGGCCGCGCGCCGCGCGACGCTGCGCGCGACGAGCGCCGCGCTCGCCGAGGGCGCCATCGTGCTCGACCGCGACGCCGGTGACCGCGATGCCGAGGAGATCCGGGCGCAGCTGCTCGCACTGCGCGGGATCGGCCCGTGGACGGCCGACTACATCGGCCTGCGCGCCCTGGGTCGGCGCGATGTGATGATGTCGGGCGATGTGGCCCTGCGACTCGGCCTGCGCCGCCTCGGCGTCGAGGACGCGACGCTGCTGGAGTTCGCGGAGCCCTTCCGCCCGTGGCGCTCGCATCTCGCGCTGCACCTCTGGGCTGCGGCAGCACCGCCGAACGGCTGAGCGGCCGATCCGCGTCGCCAGGCGGCACGGTCGGCGCGCTCAGCCGTTCTCGGGACGGCGCCCTCCGGTGTCGGCGGCGCGAGGCGGCGCGAGGCGGCACGCGGGCTCCTCGGCCTCGATCGCGAGCCGGGTGCTCGTGCTGCGACAATATGACAGCGCTATCACCGCGCGTGCGATCCCCGCGCGGGACACACGGTCACGCGTCGACGGCGCGTGGCGCGCAGCGAGAGGAGCCGAGCCGATGTCCGAACGGCCGCGCGCCACCCTGCAGGACGTCGCCGGGGAGGCCTCCGTCAGCCTCAAGACCGCCTCGCGCGCCGTCAACAACGAGCCCCACGTGAGCCAGGCGACGAGGGACCGCGTCCTCGCCGCCGCGCGCCGCCTCGGCTTCCAGCTCAACACCGGCGCCAGCCTCCTCGCGCGCGGCCTCACCTCGAACAGCGTCGGCCTCGTCACGGGCGACCTCGCGAACCCCTTCTACGCGGCCCTCGCGAAGGGCATCGAGAGCGAGCTGCGCACCCGCGGGATGCAGGTCACCCTCGCGAGCTCCGACGAGTCGCCCGAGATCGAGACCGCGCTCGTCGGGGAGCTCGCCCGACGCCAGGTGCGCGCCGTCATCGTCGTCTCGACCCTCGACGACCACGGCGAGTACGCCTCCCTGCTCGACCGCGGCATCCCGCTCGTCTTCGTCGACCGCCCCGCGAGCGGCATCGAGGCCGACTCGGTCGTGATCGACGACGCGGCGGGCGGTCGGCTCGCCGCCGAGCACCTGCTCGCGGCCGGCCACCGGCGGATCGCGTTCCTCGGCGACTACGACCGCCTCCCCACCTTCCGCGGCCGCCTCGCCGGATTCCGCGGCGCGCTGGAGGCGGCGGGCGTCT
Source organism: Homoserinibacter sp. YIM 151385 (assembly GCF_027912415.1). Classification (NCBI taxonomy): domain Bacteria; kingdom Bacillati; phylum Actinomycetota; class Actinomycetes; order Micrococcales; family Microbacteriaceae; genus Homoserinibacter; species Homoserinibacter sp. YIM 151385. Next base: position 208,558 of record NZ_CP115175.1, read on the forward strand.
CCGCCCCCGAGCTCGAGCGCGCGGGCGCCCACGACCCCGAGACGGCGGCCGCGCGCACGCGCGAGCTGCTCGCGCTCGACGCCCGCCCCACCGCGATCTTCGCGAGCAACAACCGGGCCACCATCGGCGCGCTCGCGGCCCTCGGGCCCCGCCGCGACGGCCCCGCGCTCGTCGGCTTCGACGACTTCGAGCTCGCCGCGTATGCCGGCATCACGGTCGTGCGACACGACCCCGTCGCGATGGGCCGGCAGGCCGCCCTCCTCGCGCTCGGCCGCCTCGAGGCGCCCGATGCCCCGGCGCAGCGACTGGTCCTCCCCGTCGAGCTCATCGCCCGCGGCTCGGGCGAGCGGCCGCCCGGCTGAGCACGCGTCGTATAGGATCGGGGCGAAACACAGTCGAGCTCCGAGAGGTGGTGGGGTCATGCCCGGTCATAGTCGCCGCGCCGTCTCGCTCGACCCCCGCGCCTCCGCGCGCGTCGTCTCGGCCTGACGGCTCACCGCGTCTCTGTCGGACCGTCCCCTCTTCCGCTCGGCGCTCGCCGACGTCCGCCGCCGCGCCCACGCGCGCCACCACGGGAGAGCACCATGCGCACCGAGCCCGCACGCACCTCGTCGAGCCTCGACATGCCCAAAGGCGCCCGGGTCCGACGCTCGCGCAAGGACTCGAGGGGCGGCGGCGACCGCTTCGGGCGCGGGACGGAGGCCATCGCCCGCGCCATGGGCACGCCCTGGTTCCTCATCGGGCTCACGCTGTTCTGCGCCCTCTGGATCTTCTACAACACCCTGCCGGACGTCGTCCGCTTCGACTCGAGCGCGAACGGCTTCACGGCGCTGACCCTCATCCTGTCGCTCCAGGCCTCCTACGCCGCGCCCCTCATCCTGCTCGCGCAGAACCGGCAGGACGACCGGGATCGCGTGCAGATCGAGCAGGACCGCGTGCGCGCCGAGCGCAACCTCGCCGACACCGAGTACCTGGCCCGCGAGGTCGTCGCGCTCCGACTCGCGATGAAGGAGATCGCCTCGACCGACCTCGTCACGGCCGAGTTCCGGGCGCTGCGCGAGGAGGTCGAGCAGCTCCGGGGAGAGCTCGCGGAGGCGCGCGGGGAGCGCACGCCGTCGTAGCGCGCCGGGGGCGGCGCGTCAGTCCTTCTTGAGCCGCTTCTTCGCGGCGCGTTCGCTGAGGACCGAGACGTAGTCGCGCACGGGCTGCTTCGCGAGCGCGTCGACCTCCTCGGCGACGATGCGCTCCACCTCGGCCGAGTCCGCCTCCGGGAACTTCTTCTCGAGGTTGGCGGTGACCTGGGCGACGACCTGATCGCGGTCGAACTCTGTAGCCATGTCCGCATCATGACAGGTGTCGGTGAACACGAGCCTGTGGACAATCTGCACGGCAGGTTGCGCGCTCGCGGCATCCTCGTGCCGTGACCACCGCACTCCTCCACATCACCGAGCAGGTCCGGAGCCGCATCCGGCGCGAGGGCGTGGATCTGGGGGCGGATGCGGATCGCGCGGCCCGCCTCGTGCGGGAGGAGCTGCGCCGCTACAGCGAGCGCGCCCTCGGCGGCACCCTGCCGCTCATCGCCGACGAGCGGGCCGTCGAGCGGCAGGCGGTCGCCGCGCTCACCGGCTACGGGCCGCTGCAGGCGGTCCTCGACGACCCGGAGGTCGAGGAGCTCTGGATCAACGCGCCCGACCGCATCTTCGCGGCCCGCGCCGGCCGCTCGGAGCGGCTCGCCATCGAGCTCTCGCCCGGCCAGGTGCGCGAGCTCGCGGAGCGGATGCTCCACACGACCGGCCGACGCGTCGATCTCAGCTCGCCCTTCGTCGACGCCTCGCTGCCGGACGGATCCCGCCTCCACGTCGTGATCCCCGACATCACGCGCGAGCACTGGACCCTCAACATCCGCAAGTTCCACCGCTCGATCCGCTCGCTCGCGCGTCTCGTCGAGCTCGGCTCGGTGAGCCCCGTCGCGGCCGAGTTCCTCCGGATGTGCGTGCTGAGCGGGCAGAGCATCCTCGTGAGCGGCGCGACCCAGAGCGGCAAGACGACGCTCCTCGGGGCGCTGCTCGCCGAATCCCCGGAATCGGACCGCATCGTCACGGTCGAGGAGACCTTCGAGCTCGACCTCCCCGCGGCGGACGTCGCGGCGATGCAGTGCCGGCAGCCGAGCCTCGAGGGCACCGGGGAGGTCACGCTGCGGCGGCTCATCAAGGAGGCGCTGCGGATGCGGCCCGATCGGCTGGTCGTCGGGGAGGTGCGGGAGGCGGAGGCGCTCGACCTCCTCATCGCGCTCAACAGCGGCCTGCCCGGCATGTGCTCGATCCACGCGAACAGCGCGCGCGACGCCCTCGTGAAGCTCTCGACGCTGCCGCTGCTCGCCGGGCGCAACATCGACGCCGCCTTCGTCGTGCCGACGGTCGCCTCCACCATCGATCTCGTCGTGCACTGCGAGCTGGAGCCGGACGGGCGGCGGCGCGTCGTCGAGATCGCCGCGCCGACCGGGGCGTCGGGGGAGGGCGTGGTCGAGGCGGCCATGCTCTTCGCGCGGCGCGACGGCGTGCTGCTGCCGACGGGCGAGGCCCCGCCCCGTCTCTCCCGCTTCCGCCGGGCCGGGCTCGATCCGATGCCGCTCACCTCGGGCGGCGCCGCGTGGTGAGCGCCGGGCTCGGCCTCGTGCTCGGCGTCGGGGTGCTGCTCTGCGCGAGCCCGCTGCTCTGGCCGGGCGACTCCGGCGCCTCCCGCCTCCTCTCGCGGCTGGAGCGGGGGATGCGGGACCGCCTCGCGCAGGCCGGCCTCGCCCGGGTGCGGCTCGGGGTGCTCGCGATCGTCTGCCTGCTCGCCGGTGCCAGCGCGGCGGTGCTCGCCGCCGCGCTGCTCCCGATCGGCATGCTCGCGCTGCTCGCGGGCGCCGGTGCCGCCTTCCTCCCCATCGCGGCCATCTCGTGGCGGGCGGCGGCGCGGCGCCGGGCTGCGAGCCTCGTCTGGCCGGATGTCGTCGACCACCTCGTCTCGGCGCTGCGATCGGGGATGACGCTGTCGGAGGCGCTCGCCGCGCTCGGCGACACCGGCCCCGCGGTCGCGCGCGAGCCCTTCCGGGAGTTCGCCCGCGAGGTGCAGCGAACCGGCGATATCGGCCTCGCCTTCGACGGGGTGAAGGCGCGGCTCGCGGATCCGGTCGCCGACCGCATCGTCGAGGCCCTCCGGATGGCTCGGGAGGTGGGCGGTGCGGAGCTGACCGGCGTGCTCCGGGCGCTCGCCGCATCCCTCCGCGAGGAGGCGGCGCTCCGCGCCGAGGTCGAGGCGCGCCAGTCGTGGGTCCGCAACGCCGCGCGGCTCGGGGTCGCGGCCCCGTGGGTCGTGCTGCTGCTCCTCGCGAGCCGGCCGGAGGCGGCGCGCCTACGAGTCGCCCGCCGGGACCGCGCTGCTCGCGATCGGACTCGTCGTCTCGGTCGTCGCGTACCGCCTCATGATCGCGCTCGGCCGTCTCCCCGCGGAACGGCGGTGGTTCGCGTGAGCGCCGCGATCGCGGCCGGCGTCCCGCTCGGCGCGCTGCTCGGGCTGGGCCTGTGGTCGCTGCTCTCGCTCGTGCCGCGGCTGAGCCGCCCGAGGCTCGTCGACCGGGTGGCGCCGCAGGTCGCCGACCTCTCCGCGGAGGCGCGCGAGCTCGTGCAGCGCCTTCCCGCCGACCCGACGCCGCTGCTCGGGGCCGTCCTCGCGCCGCTGCTCCGCCTCGGGCGCGTGCTCCTCGACCGGCTCCTCGGCGGGCGGGAGGGGATCGAGCGGCGGCTCCGCCAGGCGGGCGCCGAATCCGGCGCGGAGCGGCTGCGATCCCGCCAGCTCCTCTCCGGTGCCGCGGGTGCGGCGGCGGGCACGCTGCTGGGCGCCGTCGCGCTCCGCTCCGGCGCGGCGGGCGGCTCGCCGCTCCTCGCGCTCGGGGCGATGCTCGTGGGCGCGGGGATCGGGGTCATGATCCCCGAGCAGCTGCTGGCACGCCGCGCGAGGCAGCGTCTCCACCGGATCGGCGCCGAGTTCCCGACCGTCCTCGAGCTGCTGACGCTCGCGCTCGCGGCCGGTGAGAGCCTCTCCGATGCGGTCCGTCGCGTCGCCCGCACCGGCAGCGGCGAGCTCGCGCTGGAGCTCCGCCGGGTCGTCGCCGACGCGAACGCGGGGCTGCCGCTCGCGACCGCGCTGGAGCAGATGTCGGACGCGATCCGTCTGCCGGAGCTGCAGCGCCTCGTCGACCAGCTCCTCATCGCGCTCGAGCGCGGCACCCCGCTCGTCGAGGTCCTCCGCGCCCAGGCCCAGGACTCCCGCGACGACGCGAAGCGCCGCCTCCTCGAGGCGGCGGGCCGCAAGGAGGTCGTCATGCTCGTGCCGCTCGTGTTCCTCATCCTGCCGGTGACGGTCGCCTTCGCGATCTTCCCCGGGATCCTCGTGCTGGAGCTGGGGTTCTGATGCACCGCGAGCCCACGCGGTCGAGGTCGCCGCGGTGGAGTCGACCTCCCATCGGGTTCGCCTCGGATGCCATGCTGACCCGATGAACGCGTCCCAGCGACCTCTGCTCGCGTCCGCCGGCATGGCGGCCCTCGGCCTGCTGGTCATCGCATCCTTCGTCGTGGTGATCGTGCTGGTCAGCAGTTTCGACGGCGGTCCCGCCAGACCCATCGCGGCGGTCCTCGGCGCGCTGTGCGGGGTGCCGGCGCTCGCGGTCGCCGCGCTCGGGCTCTTCGGCCGACGCACGCACACGTCGGGCCAGTCGGTCGACGACCCGGCTTCGCGATGGCGGTGGCTCGCCGTCGGCGTCGCCATCGGCGCCCTCGTCGCGAGCGGCGCATGGTTCGTGATCATCTCGGATTCGCACACCGTCATCTCGGTGTCCTGACCGCGGTGCCGCCGGGCCCCGAACCTCCGCACCCCCTGAACACGGGCGAGCATCCCTCGTCACCGCGACGTACGATGCTCCCGATGTGCGCGCGGCGGGGGGGGCCGCGCGGGATCGGGGGGATCTCATGCGGAACATCCGTCGAATCGGCGCCATCTCGGTGGCGGCCGCCGTCGCCATCGTCGGAGCGGTCGCCGCGCCGGCCTCGGCGCAGGGCGGGGCGAGCGGAGCCGTCTCGGCCCGCATGATCGGCGCGAGCGCCTCGGCCGCCGCATCCGACCCCGGCTTCCTCGAGCTCGTCTGGGAGCGCGAGCTCACGCGCCACAAGATCATCACCGGCTCGCCGGGGGTCGCGACCCTCGACAGCCGCGGGCCCTCGGTCATCGTGGGCACCGAGGACGGGGTCGCGATCGCGTATCACGTCGCCGACGGCAGCACGGTGCCGGGGTGGCCGTACCGCACCGGCGGCACCGGCATCACCTCGACGCCGTCGACCTGGGGCTCCGGGTCGAAGGCGCGGGTCTTCTTCGGCGTCGGCCACGCCGCGGCGCCCAGCAAGGGCGGCTACCTCGCCCTGTCGGCGAAGGGCGGCAAGGCCTGGTACCGCCAGGTCTCGCTCCTGCCGAACGGCGCCGGCGGCCGCCGCGGCGTCATGTCGTCGCTCGCGGTCGGCAACCTCTACAGCGGCGCCGACGTCGTGGGCGGCTCGATGGGGCAGATGCAGCTCGCCATGGGCGTGCGCACGGGCAAGACCATCCCCGGCTTCCCCTGGCTCCAGGCCGACACCAACTTCTCGACCCCCGCGGTGGCCCGCATCTTCTCGTCGAAGCGCGACTACATCATCGAGGGCGGCGACTCGACGGCCGGCCGGGCCTACGCCCAGACCTACCGCAACGGCGGGCACATCCGGATCCTGCGTCCGACCGGGCACAAGGGCAAGAAGAACCCCAACGAGGGCCTCATCTGCCAGCTGAACACCGACCAGGTCGTGCAGTCCTCGCCGGCGGTGGGCCGCTTCCTCGCGAACGAGGGGATGGGCGTCGTCGTCGGGACGGGCACGTACTACAAGCGCGCGTCGACGACGAACCGCATCATCGCCATGGACACGAAGTGCCGGAAGCGGTGGACCGCGAAGCTCGACGCCGACACCCGCACGAGCCCGGCGCTCGCCGATGTGCAGGGTGACGGCCGGCTCGATGTCGTCGTCACGAGCAGCCGGAGCACGGTGTCGGCGCTCAACGGCGCCAACGGCCACACCATCTGGAAGCGCAAGCTCGACGCCGGCACGCTCGGCAGCGTCAGCACCTTCCAGGCGCCCGGCGCCTCGTTCCAGTACGTGCTCTCCGCCAACAAGTCGGGCCTGACCGTCCTCGACGGGCGCGACGGCTCGATCGTGACGCGCATCGGCGGGATCTCGCTCATGAACACCGCGACCGTGACGGCAGACCCGGACGGCTCGATCGGGATCACGGTGGCCGGCACGAAGACGGTGAAGGGCAAGGTGAACGGCTACGTGAAGCACTACCGCGTCGTCGGGAGCTCCGGTGTCGAGACCGTGCAGACCCCGGGCGCGTGGCCGATGTTCCACCACGACCCGCAGCTGACCGGCTTCTCCGAGCAGCGCCTGCCGTGAGGGCCTGGTCCTGACAGCGCGGTCCTGACAGCCCGGCCCTGACGTGAGCGCCCGCCGCGGCGTAGCGTTCGGGCATGGAGGCGCGCGAGGCGGCAGAGCTGCTCGGGGTCGGGCTCGATGCCGGACGACCCGAGATCGACCGCGCCTTCCAGCGGCTTGCGCGGGAGGCGCATCCCGATCGGCATCCCGACGATGCCCCCGAGGCGCTCGCCGCGGCGAATGCCGGGTTCGCGCGGCTGATCGAGGCCCGGGATGCCATGCACCGGCAGGCCCTGCTCCGCGAGCGATGGGAGGCGGGCGGCGGCGGGCGACCGCCCACGACGGCGGACGCGAGCGCCCGTGCGCGCAACGCCCTCCCGCCACCGCGCCCCGCGGTCCTCGCCCTCTGGGTCGCGCTGCTCGGTGCGGCACTCGCACTCGCGGCGTGGGGTGCCCCGCACCCGCTCGGCCCGGTCGAGCCGGTCGCCCGCACGGCCGCCGCACTGCTCGGGCTCGCGGCCTTCGCCGTCACGGGGCGGAGCGGATGGATGTGGCTGGGGCTCGCCGGGGTCCTCGCGACCGCGCTCATGGCGGCCCTGTTCACGACCATCGCGGCGCTGCTCGGCACCCTCCTCGCGGTGGCGCCCACCATCGCGCTCGTCGTCGCCGGACGGCGCCGCGCCTAGGGCGAGAGCAGGATGGCGAGCCCGGCGAGCGTGAGACCGGACAGGTTGAGGACCACGCCCACGCGGATCGACACCACCTTCTGCTGGTAGGCCTCCCGCAGCCGGAAGCCGAGCACGGGGCAGCCGGCCCAGACGAGGAGCGCGAGCCCCGCCGCCGCGACGACGGCGCCGAGCCAGAACACGAGCTCCCCGGCGAGGGGCAGCTCGCCCGGCCGCCAGCCGGCGGCGACGAGCGGCCCGAGCCCGATCGGCGGGGCGAGCGCCCCGGCCGCCATCCAGATCGTGCCGGTGCGCATGATGCGCTGCACCTCGGCCGCGGGCGTCTCGACGGGGTCGAGCTCCGATCGCTCCCCGGTCAGCCGCTCCGTTTCGACGGATTCGCTCATGCCGACACTCTGCCCCCGCCTGCCGACACCTGCCGGGGAAGCGGAGCAGATCTCGGGGAACGCCAAGCCTTCGCGCGGTGCCTGTGGACAGATCGCGACGTGCATCCGCCGGAGCCGCCAGACTCGCCGGGTGCCAGCGCGACGACTCCTCCACCTCCTCCGATCCGAGCGGGGCGACGTGCCCGGCTGGGTGCTCATCACCCTGATGACGGCGGGCCTCGTGATCGTCATCTGGGGTCTCGCGGGGCCGGCGCTCAGCCAGATCTTCGAGAGCGCGATCGAGCGTGTCACCGGCATCTGACCCGACGGGCGAGGCCGGCTCGGCGGTCGTCGAGTTTGTCCTCGTCTCGGCGCTGCTCACGCTCCTCACCCTCGCGGTGCTGCAGCTCGCGCTCGCGCTCCACGTCCGCAACACCGTGCAGGATGCGGCCGCCGAGGGGGCGCGCGCCGGCGCCCTCGCGGATGCTCGGCCCGGCGACGGTGCGGCGCGCGCCCGCGAGCTCGTGATCGTGGGGCTCGGTCCCGGCTACGAGCACCGCGTGGAGTCCGGGCGGATCGCGCAAGGCGGGCGGCAGGTCGAGCTGGTGCGGATCCGGGCGGCGCTCCCGCTCGCGGGGCTCCTCGGGGTGGACGGCGGGATCGAGGTGGTCGGACGTGCGCCGGTCGAGTCGCTGGACTGAGCGGCTCCGAGTCGTCCTCCGGCGCTCTGCGGCGCTCGACGACGGCGCCGCCGCACTCGAATTGCTGGCGGTCGGCTTCGTGGTGCTGCTGCCGCTGACCTACCTCGTGCTGTCGCTCGCGGCCGTCCAGAGCGCGGTGTTCGCCGCCGAGGGCGCCGCCCGGCACGCGGCTCGGCTCGTCGCGAGCGCATCCGACCACGACGATGCCCGCGCGGATGCGGTCGCCGCCGTCGAGATCGCCCTCGCGGATGCGGGCCTCGAACCTGCCGAGGGCGCGCTCGCGATCGCCTGCCGCCCGCATCCCTCGTGCGCCGGCGAGGGATCGGTCGTCGAGGCGCGCGTCGCGGTGGAGGTGGCGCTGCCCCTCGCGCCGCCCGTGATCGGCGACGGGCTCCCGCTGCGCATCCCCGTCGAGGCCTCCGCGGTGCTGCCGGTCTCCCGCTATGGAGACGGCGGATGAGCGGGCGGCTTCGCCGTGCGCTCGCCGACGAGCGCGGCTCGACGATGCCGCTCATCGCGGGCTCCGCCGCCCTCGCCCTCGCGCTCATCCTCGTCGTCGCCGCCGCGACCTCGCTCGCGATCGAGCGCAAGCGGCTCGCGACGCTCGCCGACGGTGCGGCGCTGGCGGCCGCCGAGTCCTTCGATGCCGACTCGCTCCGAGTCGATGCGGAGGGGATGCCGACGGTCGCCCTCGACGCGGACCGGGTGGAGGCGGCGGCGCGCCGCCATCTCGAGCTCGCCGCGCGGGCCGGCGGCGTCGAGGCGGTGCTCGTCGAGTCCTCGACCCCGGACGGACGCAGCGCCCGCGTCGTCCTCGCGACCCGCTGGCGGCCGCCCGTCGCGCCCGCGCTCCTGCCTGAGGGCGTCGAGCTCGAGGTCGCCGCGACCGCGAGGAGCGTCCTGGGGTGAGCGGCGTCGACCGCGGCGGGAACTCTGGGAGAGTTGACCCGAGCGGCGCTCGAGACGGGGCGCACACGATGGACGGAAGAGGAGCCCATGGCGACGAAGGCTGAAGCCGAGCGGACCCTCGAGGCCGCCAAGGCGGCGCTCGCACGCGGCGACCGGCTCCTCCACGTGATCCTGGAGGTGGGCGGCCTGACCGGTGCCGCCTCGAGCTGGGGCTCCTCCGGCAACGCGGTCGAGCATGACTCGAACATCGGCTGGCTGCTCGGCGAGATCGAGGCGCTCGGCTGGCGGCTCGAGCAGTCGAGCCTCGTGTTCGTCGGCACGGGCGGCACGAGCTCGCCGGGCTTCGCCTCGGAGGGGCTCGTGAGCCGCGGCGTGCTCATGGGCCAGTACGTGTTCCGCCGGATCGCGGACGACGCGACGGACGCGGCGACGCTCGGCTGACCGGCGAGCTCCGCGGGATGTAGACCCGGAGGAGCACCGCGCCGGCGAATCCCACGGCCCCGACCGCGGCGGCCGCGAGCGGAAGCGAGACGGCGGCCGTGATGCCGGCGATCGCGAGCGGCACGACCGCGCCGCCCGCATCGTTCTGGAACCGCCAGGCGCCGAGGAACGGCGCCGGATCCCGCCGGTCGGCCAGGTCGGCGCCGAGCGTCATGAGGGTGCCGGAGCTGATCCCGTTCGCGAGCGAGAGCCAGAACGCGACGCCGACGAACCACGCGACGCGGGCGTCGAGCTCGTGCGTGAGCGAGAGCACGAGGTGCCCGAGCGCGAGTCCGATCGCCGCGGGCACGGCCGTCCACAGCCGCCCGAAGCGGTCCATGATCCAGCCGCCCGCGTAGAACAGCGACACGTCGACGGCCCCGGCCGCGCCGATCACGAGCGCGGTCGTCGTCGCGTCCAGGTCGATGCTCACCGCCCAGAGCGGCAGGATCACGCTCCGGCTGGCGCGGAGGGCCGCGAGCAGCGCCGAGCCCAGCCCCAGCGTGAGGAGGACCTGCCGTCGGTCGCGCAGGGTCCGGAACAGTCCCGCGCGGGGCGGGACGACCTCCACCTCGCCCGTCCGCGCGGCGCGGCTCGCGCGCGAGACGCCGAAGCTCGCCGCCGGATCGGGCAGCGCGATGAGCACCGCGGCGGCGAGCACACAGCACACGAGGTGGATCCAGAAGGCGGCGGACGCGGCGCCCGCGAGCTGGATGACGCCCGCCGTGAGGAACGGCCCCAGGAAGTACCCGAGCCGGAAGGTGCCGCCGAGGGTCGAGAGCGCCCGCGCCCGGTGCGAGATCGGCACGAAGGAGGTCATGAAGGCATGCCGGGCGAGCGCGAACACCGTCGTCGCGAGTCCGACGAGCAGGATGCCGAGGGCCAGCATCCAGGGCGCGGTCGCGATGATCGCGACCGCGAGCCCCGCGATCGACACCGCCGAGGCGCCGATCATGGCGGCCCGCTCGCCGACGCGCGACACGATCGCGCCGCCCGGCAGGTCGCCGACGAGATTGCCGACGAGGATCATGCCCGCGACGAGCCCCGCGGTCGCGATGTCGGCGCCGAGGCGCTCCGCGACGACGGGGATCACGGGGATGACGGCGCCCTCGCCGATCGAGAACAGGAGCGTCGGGAGCAGCGCCGGGAGTGCGATCGATCGCCAGCGGAACCCGGGTTGCATCGTCGACATCGTCGACCACGCTACTCCCGGCGATCCGGAGCCGTGCTCGCGGGTAGGCTGGGCGGGCCATGATCGACCTCGACCTCAGCGACCAGATCGCCTCCCTCCGCAGCACGTTCTCCGACATCCGCGCCGTCGTCGACGTCGAGCGGCTCGAGCGCGAGATCGCCGAGCTCAGCGAGCAGGCGGGCGCGCCCGACCTCTGGGACGACACCGAGAACGCCCAGCGCGTCACGAGCGCCCTCAGCCACCGGCAGGCCGACCTCAAGCGGGTGAGCGAGATCGAGCAGCGGCTCGACGACCTCGAGGTCCTCGTCGAGCTCGCCCTCGAGGCCGACGACGCGGACAGCGCCGAGGAGGCGCGGCAGGAGCTCGCCGCCCTCGAGAAGACGGTCGGCGATCTCGAGGTGCAGACCCTCCTCGACGGCGAGTACGACGATCGCGCCGCCGTGGTCACGATCCGCTCGGGAGCGGGCGGCGACGACGCCACCGACTTCGCCGAGATGCTCATGCGCATGTACCTGCGCTGGGCGGAGCGCCACAAGTACCCCGTCAAGGTGCTCGACACCTCCTACGCGGAGGGCGCGGGGATCAAGTCGGCGACCTTCGAGATCGACTCGCCCTACGCCTTCGGGACGCTCAGCGTCGAGGCCGGCACCCACCGCCTGGCGCGCATCAGCCCCTTCGGCTCGGCCGACAAGCGCCAGACGAGCTTCGCGGCCGTCGAGGTGATCCCGGTGATGGAGGAGGCGCAGGCGGTCGAGATCCCGGAGAACGACATCCGCGTCGACGTCTTCCGCTCCTCGGGCCCCGGCGGCCAGAGCGTCAACACGACCGACTCGGCGGTGCGCATCACGCACATCCCGACCGGCATCGTCGTGTCGATGCAGAACGAGAAGTCGCAGATCCAGAACCGCGCCGTGGCGATGCGCGTCCTCCAGACCCGCCTGCTCCTCCTCAAGCGCGAGGAGGAGGCGGCCAAGAAGAAGGAGCTCGCCGGCACGATCACGGCGAGCTGGGGCGACCAGATGCGCTCCTACTTCCTCTACGGTCAGCAGCTCGTGAAGGATCTCCGCACCGGCCACGAGGTCGGCAACCCGGCGGTCGTCTTCGACGGCGACCTCGACGGCTTCATCGCCGCCGGCATCCGCTGGCGCAAGCGCGGCGACGACGACTGACGCGCGCGTCGGCGCCGGTCAGGGCGCCGAGTCGCCCCCGGCGCCGTGCTCCGGCCTCGCCGCGGACGCCCGCAGCGGCACGGCCACCCCGGTGACGCGGATGCCGCCCGCGACCGGGACGTCGACCAGCAGCTCGGAGGGCCGACCCACGTGCCCGCCCTGGCGGATCCGGATGCGGGCCGGCAGCGCGAGGAGCCCGGCATCCCGCAGCGCGGCGCCGACGGCCGCCGCGGCCGAGCCGGTCGCGGGGTCCTCTCGGATGCCGCCGGGCGGGAACGGATTGCGCGCGAGCACGAGGCCGGGCTCGGCGAGGTGGATGACGGCCACGGTCGCGGGGAAGCCCTCACGGGCCATGAGCGCCGCGAGCGCCGGCATGTCGTAGGCGAGCGCCTCGAAGGCGTCGCGCCCGACCGCGAGCACCGGCTGCCGGTTGCCGGCGTCGGCGACGACCGGCGGCAGCCGGGGATCCAGGGCCTCGGCGGGGATGCCGAGGATGCCGAGCAGCTCGTCGAGCAGCGGCCCGTCGAGCGGGTGGACGGCGGGCTCGACCGAGGTGAGGGTCGCCGTCGCTCCGCCCTCGGTGCGCGCGGTGTCGACGCGGACCTCGCCGATGCCCGTCTCGAGCACGATCGTCCGCTCGGCGCCCCGGCCGGCGAGGGCGACGCCCGTCGCGATCGTGGCGTGGCCGCAGAAGGGGATCTCGACGAGCGGAGAGAAGTAGCGGACGGCGACCCGGCCGGGCGTTCGACGCGAGACGAAGGCCGTCTCGCTGTGGCCGAGGCGGGCGGCGATCGCGAGCATCTCGGCCTCGTCCAGCTCGTCGGCGTCGATCACGACCCCGGCGGGGTTGCCGCCGGCCGGGTCCGTGGTGAATGCGGCGAGCTCGAGGATCTCCATGGCTCAATCCTCGGGCATGCCGCTCGGGGTGCGCTCCTCCGTGACCGCGACGAGCGCGGCCGAGAGCTCCCGCATCCCGGCCGTCTCCTCGAAGAGCTCGCCGTCGAGCTCCGCGAGCTCGGATGCGATCTCGCGCAGCACCTCCGAGCCGCGGACCGTCGCCGTGAGGTCCGCCGCGATACCCGACTGCTTCACGACCGAGCGCAGCAGCCCCGCATCCTGCAGCGAGCCGATCGCCGTGTGCACGCTCTGCACGGTGATCCCGGAGCGCCGCGCCAGCTCGCTCAGCGAGATGCCCGGCGTGCCCGCGACGTGCCCGAGCAGGCCGTAGCGGCGCAGCGTCAGCCCGTGCGGCTCGAGGATCTCCGCCACCCGCAGCTCGAGCACGCGCGTCAGCGTCAGCATCGCGATCGTGGGGGAGAAGCTCGGGGTGTCCGTGCGGGGGGCGTCGGCCATGCCACCATCCTGCCGGGTCGGCGCACCGGGCGGGTCCCACGGGCCCTCGAACGGGGCACCCTGGGAGTTCCGCGCCCTGGGGTGTCGCGCACCGCGCATCCGGGGCGCGTCCTTAGCCTGGACTCGCCATGATTCGATTCGACTCGGTCACCAAGACCTACCGCGGCACCGCACGCCCCGCGCTCGACGGGCTCAGCCTCGAGATCCTCAAGGGCGAGTTCGTCTTCCTCGTCGGCGCCTCCGGGTCCGGCAAGTCCAGCTTCCTGCGGCTGGTCCTCAAGGAGGAGAAGCCGACGAAGGGCCAGATCCACGTGCTCGGCCAGCAGCTCGGCTCGCTGCCCAGCCGCAAGGTCCCGTACTTCCGCCGCAGCCTGGGCGTCGTCTTCCAGGACTTCCGCCTGCTCCCGCAGAAGACGGTCTTCGACAACGTCGCCTTCTCGCTCCAGGTGATCGGCAAGAGCAAGGGCTTCATCCAGGAGGCCGTGCCCGACGTGCTCAAGCTCGTCGGCCTCGGCGGCAAGCAGAACCGCCTCCCGCACGAGCTCTCGGGCGGCGAGCAGCAGCGCGTCGCGATCGCGCGCGCCGTCGTGAACAAGCCGGCGATCCTCCTCGCCGACGAGCCGACCGGCAACCTCGACCCCGCGACGAGCGCCGGCATCATGTCGCTGCTCTCCTCGATCAACGCGAACGGCACGACCGTCATCATGGCGACGCACGACGTCGGCATCGTCGACGAGATGCAGCGCCGTGTCATCGAGCTCGTCGGCGGCCGCGTCGTCCGCGACGAGCGCGGCGGCGGCTACCAGACGCAGGCGATCCCCGTGCAGCGGAAGGCGGCCGAGCGGGATGCCGCGGCGGCCCCGGCCCCGGCGGCGTCCCCGACGCCAGCGGCGGAGCCGGTCCGGCCGGCCGCCCAGCCCGTCGCGCCGGCGGCGCCGGCGGCGCCGGCGGCGCAGTCCGCGCGAACCCCCGCCGAGCCGGTCGACCCGCAGTCGGCGCTCGCCTCCGCGGTCGCCCGCGCCACCGCATCCATCCAGCTCCCCGGCCGCGAGCGCGCGCCCGAGCCGCGGGATGACGACCGCGAGGAGAAGCGTCCGTGAACCTCGGCCTCATCTTCAGCGAGGTCGGCCAGGGCCTGCGCCGCAACCTCTCGATGGTCATCTCCGTCGTGCTCGTGACCTTCATCTCGCTGACCTTCGTCGGCGCCGCGATCCTCATGCAGATGCAGGTCGGGCAGATGAAGGGCTACTGGTACGACCGCGCTCAGGTGGCCGTCTACCTCTGCACCGACATCTCCTCCTCGCCGAACTGCGAGGGGCAGAACGCGACCGAGGAGCAGATCGCGACCGTGCGGCAACAGCTCGAGTCGCCGACGCTGGAGCCCTACGTCGACCGGGTCGAGTTCGAGGACCACCAGCAGGCCTACGAGAACTTCATGGACCAGTTCGAGGGCTCCGCCGTCACGGAGCTCGTGACCCCCGACATCCTGCCCGAGGCCTACTGGGTGAACCTCAAGGACGCGAACCGATCCGAGGTCATCATCGACAGCCTCACCGGCTCGCCGGGCGTCGAGGAGGTCGTCGACCAGCGCGAGTACCTCCAGCCGATCTTCGACATCCTCAACGCCGCGAGCTACTCCGCGATCGGCATCGCGGCGCTCATGCTGGTCGCGGCCGTGCTCCTCATCGCGACGACCATCCGGCTCAGCGCCTTCTCGCGCCGCCGCGAGCTCGGGATCATGCGGCTCGTCGGCGCCTCGAACCGCTTCATCGAGACGCCGTTCGTGATCGAGGGCGTCGTCGCGGCGCTCGTCGGCTCGCTGCTCGCGGGCGGTGCGGTGGTCGCGCTCGTGCGCTTCTTCGTGCAGGGCTACCTGGCGGACACCCTCGCCGACACCGCCTTCATCGGGCTGCGGGACGCCCTCGTCGTCGTGCCCATCCTGCTCGGCCTCGGCGCGCTGCTGGCCGCCATGGCATCGAGCTTCGCGATCCGCCGCTACCTCAAGGTCTGATCGCGCCCGCGCGCTGGTAGTCTGGAGGGCTGCCGCGACCGCGGCCGTCGATCCAGGAGGAGGGGTCCCATGCCGAAGGAGCAGGGTCAGCGCGTCGTCGCGTCGAACCGCCGCGCGCGCCACGACTACCTCATCGAGGACACCGTGGAGGCCGGCATCGTCCTCAGCGGGACCGAGGTGAAGTCCCTCCGCCAGGGGCGCGCCTCGCTCGTCGACGGCTATGCCTTCATCGAGGGCGGCGAGGCCTGGCTGGATGCCGTCCACATCCCGGAGTACACCGAGGGCACGTGGAACAACCACGCGCCGCGGCGCAAGCGCAAGCTGCTCCTCCACAAGCAGCAGATCGTGAAGATGAGCCACAAGACCAAGGAGGGCGGCTACACGCTCATCCCGCTGTCGCTCTACTTCAGCGACGGCCGCGCGAAGGTCGAGCTCGCGGTCGCGAAGGGCAAGCGCGAGTACGACAAGCGCCAGACCCTCCGCGAGAAGCAGGACAGGCGCGAGGCGGAGCGCGCCATGCGGACCCGCAACCGCCTCGGGGAGTGAGCGCGGGCGTCACCCCTCGTCGCGCGCCCGCGGGACGGACTCGCGCGGGAATAGGCTGGTGCGGATGACCGATTCCCCCACGCGCCCGCCCGAGCACCGCTGGCGCATCTTCGCCGTGTGCGTCGCCGCGGCCTCCCTCACCATCCTCGACCTCTCGAAGGTCAACGTCGGGCTCCCGTCGATCGAGACCGCGCTCGGCGCCGGCCCGACCGCGCTCCAGCTCATCGTCGCGGGCTACGCGCTCGCCTTCGGCCTCCTGCTCGTGCCGGCCGGGCGCCTCGGCGACCTCCGCTCGCGGCGCACCCTGTTCCTCGTGGGCCTCGGGGTGTTCGCGCTCGCGAGCCTCGTCTGCGCGCTCGCCCCGGATGTCGTGACCCTCGCGGTCGCGCGGATCCTCCAGGGCGCCTCCGCCGGCATCCTCATGCCGCAGGTGTTCGGGCTCCTGCAACAGCTCTTCCAGGGGCCGGACCGAGGCCGTGCCTTCGGGCTCTTCGGCGCCATCATCGGCCTCTCGACCGCCTTCGGGCCGACGCTCGGCGGCCTCCTCATCGCGATCGGCGGCCCGGAGGACGGCTGGCGGCTGCTGTTCTGGATGAACGTGCCGCTCGTGCTCATCCTGTTCCCGATCGCGTGGCGGCTGCTGCCGCGACGCCAGGCGCACCAGGCGGGCGGCGCGGGGCTCGACCCGGTCGGCATCGTGCTGCTCGGGATCGC
This sequence comes from Homoserinibacter sp. YIM 151385, assembly GCF_027912415.1. NCBI lineage: Bacteria > Bacillati > Actinomycetota > Actinomycetes > Micrococcales > Microbacteriaceae > Homoserinibacter > Homoserinibacter sp. YIM 151385. The sequence continues at coordinate 225,178 of NZ_CP115175.1, forward strand.
GGTGCTCGCGCTCATGCTGCCCTTCGTGCTCACGACCGGCTCCGACTCCGACGATCCGGCGCGCTGGTGGTGGCTCGTGCTCTTCGCGGCCTCCGGCGCCGCCTTCGTGGTCTGGGAGCGCCGGGTCGCGGCGCGCGGCGAGACCCCCGTCGTCGACTTCGGGCTGCTCCGGATCCCGAGCTACCGCAACGGCATCCTCGTCGGCACCTTCTACTTCGCCGCGATGCCCGCGACCTTCCTCACGCTGACGCTGTACCTGCAGCAGGGGCTGCATCTGGCGCCCGTCTTCGCCGGCATGGTGACGATCCCCTTCGCGCTCGTGTCGGCGATCACCTCGTGGCTGAGCGGACGCGTCGTCGACCGCTTCGGCCGCGCGCTCGTCGTCGGGGGCACGGCCGTCGTCGCCACCGGCTTCACCACGGCGGCGCTGCTCGGCATCCTCCTCCCGGCGGAGGCGGCGCCGTGGGGCATCGCCGCGGGCATGCTCGTCGCGGGCGTGGGCGGCGGTGCCGTCATCTCGCCGAACCAGACGCTGCTGCTCGCCGACATCCCCGTCGTCTCGGGCGGGGTCGCCGGCTCCATCGCGCAGCTCGGGCAGCGGATCGGCACGGCGGTCGGGCTCGCGGCCGCGACCGCCGCGTTCTACGCGACCCTGACGCTGGAGACGGGGGATGCGGCAGAGCTCGTGGTCTATCACGACGCCTACCGGAACGCGGTCGCCGTGAGCGTCGCCTTCGTCGTCGCCGCGCTCGTCTTCGGGCTGCTGGATCTCCGCCGTCGGCGGCATGCCGCGCGCGAGGCCGCGACCTTGTAGAGTTCTGCTCAGCGCCCCCGAACGAGGGCCATGAGGCAGCATCGACCTCCCGCACCCCCGGCGGGCGTCCGACCCGACGCGTCGATGCGGAGAGCAGTCCCCCGATGCATTCCGAGCAGCAGTCCGACGACCTCGGTCGTCGATTCGACGTGGCCTTCGCGCCGGCCCACCTCCCGGCCGTCGCGCATCCCGCGCGCCTCGATCACCGCTTCGATGCGGCGTTCGGCGAGCCGCTCGCGCGCGGTCCGCAGCCCCCGGCACCCGGTGTCGCCGCACCCGGCGCGATGACCGTGGCACCGCGGCCGGCCTCGCCCTCCTCGCCGTCGACGGGGGCCGAGCCTGCTCGTCCCGCCGGCGGAGCCCGGCATCCCATCTGGCATCCGACGGGGGCGCGGCGGATCGATCCTGCCGGACGATCCCGCCCTCGCCCCCGGCGGCGCGACGATCGCGACGTCGCCGGAGCCCGCGCCTGCCGCCGCGGAACTCAGCGGACTGCGCCGCTTCTTCGGCATCGGCCCGCGCGGCTGAGCGGCGCCGCCCGCCGGCTCAGCGCGCGACGAAGCGCGCGTCGACGCTCGCCGAGATGCTGATGTCCTCCGGCGCGAAGGCGAGTGTGCCGCCCGCCCCGCCGCCGGCCTTCATCATGCGGCTCATGGAGCCGTCGCCGGCGCCGCCCGAGGCGCCGGGGCCGCCCGGGTCGCCGAGCATGCCCGGATCGGCGAGCGCGATCGGCGTGATCTCGCCCAGCCCGATGCTCTGCGCGAAGACGCGGGCCTTGTCGCTCGCATCGCGCACCGCCCGCGATCGGACCTCCGCGGTCACGGCCGTGCGCTTCGCCTCCGTGAGCGCCCAGCCGACCCCGTCGATCGTGACGCCGCCCAGCTCGGCGGTCTGCTCGATCCAGCGGGCGAGCGCGTCGAAGTCCCGGAACTTCGCCGTCGCGGCGAGCGCGGAGTGGAAGACGGGCGGCAGCTGCTTCCCGTCCTGGTTCCACGGGCGATGCGACCACACCCGGATCGAGTCCGCCGACCACCAGGTCACGGGGCCCGCCTGGGGGTCGTGCAGCGCCCGGATGCCGGCCGTGACGGCGGCGGCGGCATCCGTCGCCCGCTGGAACACGGGCTCCCGTCGTGACCCCTCGAAGCCGATCGTGAGGCGGACGGTCGCACGCTCGGCCGGGAACCAGGCCTCATGGTGTCCCCGGACGGTGATGATGGTCTCGCTCATGGCCACATCCTCGCATCCGCGATAGACTGCGAGACCGCACGTCACCCGTGCGGCTTCGCAACTCCACAGCGCGTGATGACGACCCGCCCCGCCGGCTGATCCGGCGGCGAGCGAGCACGGGGATGATCGGTTTCGACATTGCCTGTGAGACTGCGAGAAGCGGGTCGAGGATGCCGGGTTATCTCGTGAACGCTCCCGGCAAACCATAGGTGCCAATTCCAAGCGCACCGACTTCGCCCTCGCCGCCTAAGGCCAGGCCGTAAGTCCGTCAGTCCGGGCTCGCCCCCGTCCCGGATCCTGGCGTCAGCAAGGGGGCTCGCTGCGACGTCGCGCCTCAGGGCGTCGCGGGACTCGAACTGAGGCTGGGCCCGTCGACCTGGATGCTCGTGGCAAAGGTCGGGGCCGAGCAGAACGCTTTCACGAGCTACACCCGTAGAAGGCGCATGACCGCAGCAGTGGACGGGGGTTCGATTCCCCCCATCTCCACCATCAGGTCGTCATCACGTGCTGTCGGAGTCGCGTACCGCGTCCTGCTCGCGTCCGGTCTGTTCGCACGCTCGCGCCAGCGCGGATTCGGGATGTGCTGCCGCGCGCCCGGCTTCGGCGCGCCGCCCTGAGGCCCGGGCGGCGCGCACTCCTGAATCAGCGTCAGGCGCGGGCGGCGTCAGGAGCGGCCGGCGCCCTCGGCGCTCTCGAGCGCGTGCTCGAGCGCGACCCAGCCGAGCATGGCGCACTTCACGCGCGCGAGGTAGCGGGAGACGCCGCCGAGCGCGACGGCGTCGCCGAAGAGCTCGGGGTCGAGCTCCTCGCGTCCGCGCGACCGCAGCACCTCGCGGAAGCGCTCGATGCGCTCGTGCAGCACCGGGACCTCGAGCCCCGTCGCGAGCTCCGAGAGGAGGGATGCGGAGGCCTGCGAGATCGCGCAGCCCTCGCCCTCCCAGGTGATCGATATGACGCGGCCGGCCCCGAGCTCGACGCCGAGCGTGATCTCGTCGCCGCAGGTCGGATTGATCTGGTGCGAGCGGTGCGCCAGCCCGCTCGTGTCGCCGCGGCCCTCGGGGGTTCGCGAATGATCGAGGATGAGCTCCTGGTAGAGCGTCTGCAGGTCGGCGGAGCTCATGCGCGCACCCCGAAGAAGCCGGCGGCGTCGCGGACGGCGGCGAGCGCGAGCTCGACCTCCTCGGCCGTCGTGTAGACGGCGGCGCTCATGCGAGCCGTGGCGGTGAGGCCGAGGCGACGGTGCAGGGGCTGCGCGCAGTGGTGGCCGACGCGGATCGCGATGCCCCGGTCGTCGAGGAACTGGCCGAGGTCGTGCGCGTGCACGCCCTCGAGGGCGAAGCTCGCGAGACCGACCCGCTCCGCGCCGGGCGCCCCGCGGAGGACCCGCACGCCCGGGATCGCGGCGAGCCCGTCGACCATCTGCGCACCGAGCTCGCGCTCGTGCGCCGCCACGCGATCCATGCCGAGCGACTCGAGGTAGTCGACGGCCGCCGCGAGCCCGACCGCCTGCGACACCGGCTGCGTGCCCGCCTCGAAGCGCTGCGGCGGCGGGAGGAACTCGGACCGCTCCATCGTGACGCGCGTGATGACCGAGCCGCCGGTCGTGACGGGCGGCAGCGCGGCGAGGATCTCGCGGCGGCCCGCGAGGACGCCGACGCCCGAGGGCCCCAGCATCTTGTGGCCGGAGAAGACCGCGAGGTCGACGTCGAGCGCGCGGAGGTCGAGGGGGAGCTGCGGGGCGGACTGGCACGCGTCGAGGACGACGAGCGCGCCGACCTCGCGCGCGCGGGCGATGACGGGCGCGATCGGCGAGACGGTCCCGATGACGTTGGAGACGTGCGCGAGCGCGACGACGCGGGTGCGCTCGCCGAGGAGCGCGTCGAGCTCGTCGAGCACGAGCGCGCCGTCGTCGTCGACGGGGATGAATCGGAGCACCGCGCCGGTGCGGAGGGCGAGCTGCTGCCACGGCACGAGGTTCGCGTGATGCTCGAGCTCGGTGACGAGGATCTCGTCGCCCGGCTCGAGGGCGAGCTCGCGCATCGCGGGCTCCTCCTGCACGGCGGCGTTCGAGAGCGCGTAGGCGACGAGGTTGAGGCCCGCGGTCGCGTTCGCGGTCCAGACCACCTCGTCGGCGCCGACGCCGACGAAGCCGGCGATGCGCTCGCGAGCCTGCTCGAACTCCTCGGTCGCCTCGGCGGCGAGCGTGTGGGCCCCGCGGTGGACGGCGGAGTTGCGGTGCTCGGCGAACTCGCGCTCGGCATCCAGCACGGTGCGCGGACGCTGCGAGGTGGCGCCCGAGTCGAGGTACACGAGCGGCCGCCCGTTGACCGATTCGCCGAGGATCGGGAAGTCGGCTCGGATGCGGCGGATCTCGTCGTCGCTCAGGGGTGCGGTGCTCGTGGTCGTCGTCATGCTCGCTCTGGTGCTCGGCCGTTCCGCGGTGCGCGGACCACCCATTGTCTCGCGATCGGGCGGCCGCCGCTGTCAGAAGTCGAAGAGGTTGGCGCGGATGCCGCCGTCGCCGTACTCGGTGCGGAGGACGCCGCGTCGGCGCAGCACCGGCACGAGCTCGTCGAGCATGCGGTGCACCGTGACGGGGTGGAGGTCGCCGGAGAGGATGATGCCGTCGTTGTCGGCGTCGTCGCCGAGCGCTTCGAGCACATCGGCGAGCTCCTCGGCGGTGCCGACCGTGCCGCCGTCGGGGAGGCGCCGCCGGCGGGCCTTCGCAGCCGCGAGCTCCCGCAGCGTCGCATCCTCGAAGCGCTCGTAGGGGCCTCGCAGGCCGCGGATGGTGCCCTGCGAGACGTGGTCGCCGAAGATCGCCGGGTCGAGCGGCCGGTCCCAGTCGAGCACCGTGAGATCGGTCTCGAGATCGCTCGACTGGCCCGCGAGGATGTCCGCGATCGCCGCGTCGTCGGGCGAGGCGGAGGCGCGCACGAGCCGGTCCGCCTCTTCGGGGCTCGAGACGAGCTCGGGCTTCACGACGAAGAGGATGCGGATGCCGGCGGCGCTGCGCCCGTGCTCGCGGGCGGCCTCGTGGATGCGGGCCCGGTAGGCGCGGATCGAGTCGACGTCGAGCGGCGAGAGCGCGAGCTGCACGTCCGAGTTGCGTCCCGCGAAGGCGAGGCCGGGGCCCGAGCCGCCGGGGGAGACGATGGCGGGCTCGCCCAGGTCCCCGAAGGGCGGCGCGTTGAGCGGCCCCGCGACCCGGAAGTGCTCGCCCTCGTGGCGGAAGGCGTCGAGCCTCGAGGCGTCCGCGTAGCGTCCCGTCTCCGCATCCTCGACGAGCGCGCCATCGCCCCAGCTGCGCCAGAGGCGCCGCAGGAGCGAGGTCCACTCCTCGGCGCGCTCGTACGCGGCGTCGTGGGCGAGCTCGGGGAGGCCGACGTGCCGTGCGCTCTTGACGTCCGTCACGACGTTGAGGCCGAAGCGCCCCCGGCTGAGATGGTGGAGCGTGGCCGCCTGCCGCGCGGCGAGGTACGGCGGCGTGATGCCGGCGTTCACGGTCGGGGCGACGCCGATCGAGCGGGTGGCCTGGAACAGGTAGGGCGCGAGCAGGAGCGGGTCGAGCTTGGGCCCGCCGTAGGCCTCGCGGATGCGCACGTCGAGGGTCTCCTCCGTGCCGAGCGAGATCGCGTCCTCCGCGATGACGAGGTCGAGGCCCGCCTGCTCGAGCTCGCGCACGGCCTGCTGGTAGATCGCGGGGTCGGTCCAGCGCCAGTCCCAGCGCTGGGAGGGCCGCTTCCAGCCCTGCGGGCCGAAGCCGCGCGAGAAGAACCAGCCGAGGTGCTGCATCCGGGTCATGGGCGCTCCTAGGCGACGGCGGCCGCAGCCGACTCGCGCTCCCGGTCCGGCGAGGTGGCGGCCGTGGCGGCGTCGAGCGCTCGGCCGAGGTCGGCGCGGAGGTCCTCGAGCTCCTCGATGCCGACCGAGATCCGCAGGGTGCCGTCCTCGACGCCGCCCGCGCGCCGCTCCTCGGGGGTGCGCTGCGCGTGCGAGGTGGTGGCGGGGTGGAGCAGCAGCGTCCGCACGTCGCCGACGTGCGTCATGTGGCTCGCGAGCCGCACCGCGCCGAGGACCGCTCGCGCTGCCGGCTCCCCGCCGCGCACGGTGAAGGAGAACACCGCGCCGACACCGCGCGGGAAGTCGCGGCGCGCGAGCTCGAGGTGGCGGCTGCCGGGGAGGGCGGCGTGGTCGACGCGCTCGACGGCGGGCTGCTCGGCGAGCCAGGTCGCGAGGGCGAGCGCGCTCGCGGTCTGCCGCGCCATCCGCAGCGACAGCGTCTCGATCCCGAGCTGGATGACGAAGGCGCTGAGCGGCGAGAGCACGGGCCCGAACCGCGGGGCGACGACGCCGCGCGCGTAGGCGCCGAGCGCCTGCCGTCCGTATCGGCCCGCGAAGCTGTCGCCGCCGAGCGAGGGATGCGGTGCATGCAGGTGCGGGAAGCGCTCCGCCGGGTAGTCGAAGCCGCCGTCGACGACGACCCCGCCGAGGGCGGCCCCGTGCCCGGCGAGGAACTTGCTCGCCGAGTGCACGACGACGGCGGCCCCGTGCTCGGCGGGCCGGAAGAGGTAGGGCGTCGCGAAGGTGCTGTCGACGACGAGCGGCACGCCGTGCTCGCGCCCGAGGGCCGCGATCGCCCCCGTGTCGACGAGGTCGGTGCCGGGGTTCGCGATCGACTCCGTGAAGAGCGCGCGCGTCTCGGGGCGGATCGCGGCGCGCCACGCGGCGAGGTCGAGCGGGTCGTCGATGAAGTCGACCGCGATCCCGAGCCGGCCGAGGTCGTCGCGGACGAGCCCGCGGGTGCCCTCGTAGATGGCGCTCGAGACGACGAGATGGTCGCCGGAGCCCGCGAGGGCGAGGAGCGCCGTCGTCACGGCCGCCTGCCCGCTCGCGACGAGCAGCGCGCCGAGGCCCCCCTCGAGCACCTGGATGCGCCGCTCGACCGCCTCGACGGTCGGGTTGCCCATCCGCGTGTAGGTGTAGCCATCGGCCTCGCCCGCGAACCGGTCGCGCGCGGTGTCGAAGTCCTCGAAGACGAAGCCGGCGGTGAGGTGGATCGGGGGGATGCGGGCGCCGTGGTCGCCGTCGGGCGAGGCGCCCGCGTGGACCTGCGCGGTCGCGAAGCCGTGCGGCTCGGGCTCCCACGTCGCGGACATGCGGGCCATGCTCGCACGCCGTCCGCGCCGCGCGAAGCCGTGTGACGCCGCGTTGCGGGCGGCCTCCGGCGGTCCTAGGCGGGCACCCGCTCGAGCGGCGCGACGAGGCGGTCGAAGACGACGGCCCGATCGAACTGCATCGCGTGGGCGCGGGCCGCGTCCGCGCGTCGCGCGCGCTCCGCGGGGTCGAGCTCGAGCGAGCCGTCGATCGCCGCCGCGATGGCGTCGGCATCCTCGACGGGGACGATGGTCGCGTGCTCGCCCACCGCCTCCCCGATCCCGCCCGTGAGGGCCGTGATGACGGGTCCGCCGCCCGCGAGCATCTTCTCCGCGAGCGCGATGCCGAAGGTCTCGACGAACTCCGGCGTCGCCTTGCTCGGCAGCACGTAGCTCGCGCAGCCGGCCATGAGGTGCGGCTTCTCCTCGTCGTCGACGTCGTCGAGGAAGCGGATGCGGGAGGCCGCCGGGGAGGCCGCGGCGCGCTCGCGGAGCGCCGCCGCCTCGGGACCGCGACCCGCGATGACGAGCACCTTGTCGCCGACGCGCGACGCGCGCTCGAAGCCCGCGATGAGGTCGTCGACCCCCTTCGCGCGCTGCAGGCGCGAGAGGAACAGGATGTAGCCCTCCGGCTCGAGCCCGCGGGAGGCGAGCACGGCCGCCGTCCGCGACGGGTCGAGGTCGAGGTAGGCGCTCGTGTCGATCGCGGGGTAGGAGACGCGCACGCGGTCGCGCACCTGCGCCGCGAAGGCGGTGCCGTGCCGCACGTCGATCTCGGCGGCCGAGGCGATGATGAGCTCGCGCGTGTAGTCGGAGACCGCGACCACGTGGTCCTGCGAGAGGTAGCTCGTGAGGATGTGGGCGGCGGCGCCGAACTCGTCGCGGTCGAGGCAGGCGCGCACGACGTTCGTGACGTCGGAGCCGACGGCCTCCGCGATCGTCTGCACGTCGACCGGCAGGCCGGTGGCGCGTGCGGCGCGCACCGCGTCCGCGACCGCGATCGTGTGCGGCGAGAGGTAGAGGGAGAGCGCGACGGTCGGCACGCCGTCGGTGAAGAGCTCGACGAGGCGGCCGGTGAGCCCCGCCAGGTAGCGGCCGTCGGGCACCTTGTAGTCGCCGACGGGCGCGGGGCGCTCGACGACGATCCCCGGGCTGTAGGGCAGCACCCGGTCGAGCGGCTTGAGCGGCAGGCCGCTCGCCTCGAGCCGCTCGATCGGCCAGGTCACGATGCGGACCTCGTCGAAGCCGCGCGTCAGCGCGACCTCGGCGAGGTTGCGCGCCTCGACGCTGTGCCCGCAGATCACGGGGTCGGCTCGGACGACGATCACGAGGCGTCGGTCGGTCATGATGCGGCTCCTGCGGTGGGTGCGGTGGTGGTCGTGGGAGGTGCGGCCGGGGATGCGGCGGCCGTCTGCGGCGAGGACGCGCCGGGGGAGGAGGGCGGCCGGTGCGCCGCCGAGCTCGCCCAGCCGCTCGGCTCGGGCCCGAGGGTCACGAGCAGCTCGCCGCCGCGGTGGAGGGCGTCGCCCGGGATCCAGCCGCCCTCGACCGTCGCGCCGTCGAGCTCGACGGTCTGGACGTACTGCGCCGGCCCGTCGCGCTCGGGCTCGCGGAACCCGCGCGTGCGGATCGCGAAGCGCTCCTCGCCCACCCGGAGGTCGGCGCGCTTCACGGCGGGCGCGTTGACGAGCAGCACGTTCTGGCCGGCGACCGGGAAGAGCCCGAGGGTGGCCCAGACCAGCCAGGAGCTGAGGCCCCCGGAGTCGTCGTTGCCGGGCAGCCCGCCCCGTCCCGTGCCGAACTGCTGGTGGAGGGCGGCGTGCACGATCTCGGCCGTGCGATCCGGCCGGCCGGCGTAGTGGTACGCCCACGGCGCCTCCATGTCGGGCTCGTTGTTGAGCCCCTCGAAGCGGCCCAGCGCGTAGCCCGCGGCCATCTCGTCGAGTCCCGGTGCGACGCCGGGCTGGCGCACCGCATCCGCCCCGATCCCGAAGAAGCGGTCGAGCTGGGCGACGAAGGCGTCCTCGCCGCCGCTCAGCGCGATCCGGCCGGCCATGTCGTGCTGCAGCCGGAACGAGTAGTTGTACCGGCTGCCCTCGTAGAAGGTCGAGTCCTTGAGCAGCCCGGTCTCCCGGTCGTAGGCGTTCGCCCAGCGGGCCGCGAGCGGCCGCAGCTCCTCGAGGAGCGCCCGGTCGCCCATCCGCTCGGCGACCTTCGCGGTGCACCAGTAGCCGAAGGCGAGATCGAGCGTGTGGCTGATGGGATGCGCCTCGCCGTGCAGCAGGAAGTCCTCGCCGTAGGTGCGCCGCAGGTCGGCGTGCATGTGCACGAGCGCCCAGTCCCAGTCGATGCCGGGGAGCCCGAGCTGGCAGAGGTCGGCGAGGAAGGTGTGCGCCAGCGCGCTGCCCTGCCGTGAGAACCGGTCGCTGCCGCGGGCCATCCGGTAGCCGATCGGGAAGTTCCCCTCCTCCTCGCAGATCGTGAGGAGGGCGTTCGCGAGCTCGACGGCGCGCTCCGGCATGAGCGTCGTGAGCAGCGGCAGCTGGGTGCGGTAGATGTCCCACATGGTGCTGAGGTCGAAGGCGAATGGGCCCGAGGTCGGCCAGAACGGGCTCTCGTCGCGGGCCAGGCACGGCTTGATGAGGGAGTGGTAGAGCGCGGTCGCGAAGACCGTCTCGCGCTCCTCGGAGGCCGTCTCGATCGACACCTTGCGGAGCTCGCGCCGCCAGGCCTTCGCCGTGCGGTCCCGGCGCTCCGCGAAGCCGCCGTCGGCGCCGAGGTCGCGCCGGAGGTTCTCGCGGGCCTGCTCGACGCCGCGGAGCGAGAAGCCCATCCGCAGCTCGACCGTGCGGCCGGCCTCCGCGGGTCCCGCCCACATCAGCCCGAACGGCCGCAGCGTGGTGGGGCGGATGTGGCTGAAGTCGAGGCGGCTGCCGCCCGGCATGAGCCGGCGGTCGTACCAGAGCATCTGGCGCCAGTCCTCGGCGTCGCACTCGATGTGCACCGCGAGCGGCGTGCCCTCGACGACGATCTCGCCCTGCGCGATGCCGGGGCCGACCGATTCGAGCTGCGCGCGCAGCGGCACGGTCGCGCCGTAGGGGATGTCGAGGCCGCCGAGCGAGAAGTCGATGACGACGCGCGCGCTCCGCGCCGCGGGGAAGGTCACCCGGTGGACGGCGCTCTTCGGTCCGACCGTGATCTCGTCGCGCACCCCGGAGGCGAGCGTCGCGGCGTAGCGGCCGGGGGAGGCCTCCTCCTCGGTGATCTCCCACCGGGCGCCGAGCTCGTCGAGCGGCACCACCATGGGCGTCACCCGGAGGTAGTTGTAGTACTTGCGGATCGCGCCCGTGCCGGACTGCTGGAAGTGCGTGAAGCCGGAGGCGAGCTGCCGGTCGTGGAGCGTCGGCGGCACGCCCTCGGTCGCGAGGTCGTAGCGGCCGTAGCCCGTCGGATAGGCGCCGGAGTACGCGCACGCCGAGACCATGCCGAGCGGGTGCGTCGCGCCCGGGTGGGTGTTGCCGATCTGCGGCTTCGGCCACCACCAGCTCGCCGCGATGCCGCTCGGGGGCGGCAGCTCGGTCGCCTCGGTGCCGATGAACGGGTCGACGCGCTCGATCACGCGGTCCCCTCGCGCAGCGACGGGCGGCACGGCGGCGTCGGTCCCATGATGGGACGCTACGTGCCGGGCCGCCCGCTCGTGTTACGCGTGCGTGAAATCCGCGCGACGATCAGCCGTCGCGCGAGGGCTCAGCGGTCGGCGCCCTCGAGGGAGCCCGTCGACTTGCCGGCCGGGTCGGTGATGAGGCAGAGGATCTCGCGGTCCGAGCCGCTCGTCCAGCTCTCCTGCGTGGGGGAGAGGTAGGTCGCGTCGAGCTCCGAGTCGTCGTAGGCGACGCCGACGAACTCCTCGAAGTTGTCGGTGTAGCAGGCCTCCTCGGCCGCCTGGTCGATGACGTCCTGGCTCGGGTAGTCGCCGTCCTCGAGGAGGACGTTCGCGAAGGCCTCGGCGTCGTGCTCCTCCGAGCAGGGGACGATCGGCACGGAGTCGATCTCGCCGGAGAGCGCGTCGCTGTCGATGCAGTCGCCGATCTTGATCGAGAAGACGTCGGCGTTCTCGTTGCCGGTGACGACCTGGCCGTCCTCGTCGCGCTCGACGCCGCCGGTGAGCTCGTTGATGACGCTGCAGCCGCTCAGTGCGACGCCGAGCGCGGCGATGGCGCCGAGCGCGGCGAGACGGGCGAAGCGGGGACGGGTGCGGGATGCCATGGCAGGGTCTCTCGATCTCAGGATGCTCGTGGGGAGGAAAGGCGCGGAGCGCTCATGAATCCTACAAGCTGAGAGAACGCCGAGCGAGTCAGGCCCGGACGAGATCGAGCACGAGATCGTGGACGCGGCCGTTGCTCGCGAGCGCCGTGCCGTTCCAGATGGTGTCGGCGCCGTCGAGCGAGGTGAAGCGGCCGCCCGCCTCGCGCACGATGGGCGCGAGCGCCGCGATGTCCCAGGGCTTGAGGTCGAGCTCGCCCGCGGCGTCGAGCGCGCCCTCCGCGACGAGCATGTACGACCAGAGGTCGCCGATCGCGCGCGAGCGCCAGACCGCGCGGTTGAGGGCGGTGAGCTGGGGGAGGCGCCCGGCGTCGTCCCAGCCCTTGAAGCTGTTGTAGCTCACGGCGGCCTCGTCGAGTCTCGAGATCGCGCTGACCTCGATCCGGCGGGGCTCGCGGTCGAGTTCGCGCACCCAGGCTCCGTGGCCGGTCGCGGCCCACCAGCGCCGGCCCAGCGCGGGCGCGCTGATGACGCCGACCTGCGGGACGCCGTCGACGACGAGCGAGATGAGGGTGCCCCAGATCGGGACGCCGCGCATGAAGTTCGCGGTGCCGTCGATCGGGTCGACGATCCACTGCCGGGAGGACTCGCCCTCCGTGCCGAACTCCTCGCCGAGGATCGCATCCCCGGGTCGCGCCGCCTGCAGGTGCTCGCGGATGACGCGCTCGACGCGGGTGTCCGCATCCGTCACGTGGGAGGCGTCGGCCTTCAGCGAGACGTCGAGATCGCGCGCCCGGAATCGCTCGAGCGAGATGAGGTCGGCCTCGGCCGCGAGGGCGAGGGCGGTCGAGAGGTCGTCGGCGAGGCTGTACTCCGTCACCCCGCCAGCGTAGCGAGGAGGCGGCGCAGGGAGTCGAGCCGCAGTCGGCCCACCTCGTCGAGCTCGCCGCGCTCCGCCGCCTCGTCGAGCGCGCAGTCGGGCGCGTCGGCGAGGTGCGTGCAGCCGCGCGGGCAGTCCTCGGCGATCGCCGCGAGGTCGGGGAAGCCGCGGAGGATGCTGTCGCGGTCGACGTGGCCGAGTCCGAAGGAGCGGATGCCGGGGGTGTCGATGATCCAGCCGCCCGAGGGCACGCGGTACGAGACGGTGGAGGAGGAGGTGTGCCGGCCGCGGCCCGTCACCTCGTTGACTCGGCCGGTCGCCCGCCCCGCGCTCGGCACGAGGGCGTTGACGAGGGTCGACTTCCCGACGCCGGAGTGCCCGACCGCGACCGTCGTCCGGCCGTCGAGGAGCGGCGCCAGGGCGTCGAGGGGCGCCTCGCCCTTCGCGCTCGTGACGACGGGCAGGTCGAGGCCCGCGAAGTTCCGGAGGAAGGGCGCCGGGTCCGCGAGGTCCGTCTTCGTGACGACGAGGAGCGGCGCGATCCCCGCGTCGTAGGCGGCGACGAGGTAGCGGTCGACGAGCCGCGGGCGCGGCTCCGGGTTCGCCGCGGCGACGACGATCATGAGCTGGTCCGCGTTCGCGACGACGATGCGCTCGACCTCGTCCGTGTCGTCGGCGCTGCGTCGCAGCAGCGTCGTGCGCTCGCGGATGCGGACGATGCGCGAGAGCGAGCCCTCGTCCCCGCTCGTGTCGCCCACGACATCCACGCGGTCGCCCGTCACGATCGACTGCGTGCGGAGCTCGCGGGCGCGCGTCGCGGTGACCTCGCGCTCCTCGGGCTCGCCCTCGTGGACGAGGAGGCCGTAGCGACCCCGGTCGACCGTGAGCACGCGCCCGACGACCGCGTCCTCGTGCTCGGGGCGCCGCTTCGTGCGCGGACGGTTCGCCTTCGGGTTGGGGCGGACCCGCGCGGCGGACTCGTCCCACTCCTCGTACTCGTCGTCGTCGTCGACGCCCGGCAGCCAGCTCACGCGCGCGTCCGGCTCAGAGTCCGAGGAGGTCGATGCCGGCCGGGCCCGCCGGCTCGGGTTCCGAGCCGCGCAGCATCCGCGCCCAGAGCTCCGGGAACTCGGGCAGCGTCTTCGCGGTGGCCCCGATGTCGTCGACCGCGATGCCCTCGACCGCGAGCCCGACGATCGCGGCGGCGGTCGCCATGCGGTGGTCGGCGAAGACCCGCCACGGGCCGCCGTGCATCGCGCGCGGCGTGATCGCGAGGCCCTCGTCGAGCTCCGTGACCTGCCCGCCGACATCCGCGAAGACCGCCGCGAGCGCCATCAGCCGGTCGGTCTCGTGGCCGCGGAGGTGCCCGATCCCGGTGACCGTCCCGGGCCCCTCGGCGAAGGCCTGGAGGGCGACGATCGCGGGCGCCAGCTCGCCGCCCGTCGAGAGGTCGAGGTCGAGCGCGGGAGGGCGCGAGCCGCCGAGCACGCCGGCGCCCCCGTCGACCGTGAGCGTGCCCTCCTCGAGCCGCACCTCGGCGCCCAGGCGCGGGAGCAGCTCGCGGAGGTCGTCGCCGACCTGGGTGGTGGAGGCGGGCCAGCCGTCGATCGAGACCGTCCCGCCCGCGACGAGCGCCGCGGCGAGGAAGGGGGCCGCGTTCGAGAGATCCGGCTCGATGTCGACGTCGAGCGCGCCGATCGGCCCGGGCTCGACCGACCACACCCCGGGCTCGGGGCTGGCGACCTCGACCCCGCGCGCGCGGAGCGCGTGGATCGTCATCTCGATGTGCGGGAGGCTCGGCAGCCGCTCGCCCGTGTGCCGGAGCCGCAGGCCCTCCTCGAAGCGCGGGGCGGCGAGCAGCAGGCCCGAGACGAACTGGCTCGAGGCCGAGGCGTCGATCTCGAGCTCGCCGCCGCGGATCGCACCCGAGCCGTGGACGGTGAAGGGGAGCGCGCCGCGCCCCTCGTCGGAGACCTCGACGCCGAGCGCCCGGAGCGCCTCGATGCTCGTGCGCATCGGGCGCCTGCGCGCGTGCTCGTCGCCGTCGAAGGCGACCGGGCCGAGGGCGAGCGCCGCCAGCGGCGGCACGAAGCGCATGACGGTGCCCGCGAGCCCGCAGTCGATCGAGGTCGAGCCCGTGAGCTCCTCGGGCGGGGTCACGAGCAGGTCCGGGCCGAAGCCGCCCTCGCCCGGCACCTCCTCGATCGCGACCCCGAGCGAGCGCAGCGCCTCCACCATGAGCGCGGTGTCGCGCGAGCGCAGCGGCGCCCGCAGCAGCGAGGGGCCGTCGGCGAGCGCGGCGAGCACGAGCTCGCGGTTCGTGAGGCTCTTCGACCCGGGGATGCGGAGCCGGGCCGCCAGGGGACCGCTCGCCGTCGGCGCGATCCAGGGACCGCCCTCCTCGTCGGGCGTGTCCCGATCGCCGTAGGGGTCGAAGTCGGGCGCGGAATACGGCGTGATCTGCATCGGTTGACCACGATATCGCCCTCCGCGACCCCCGCGGAGGCTGTGAACGGAGGCCGGATGACGCTCGTGGCGCTGTCGACCCGGGGGACGGACGTAGAATCCGTCCCGATGGACGACGACACCTTCGACGCGGACTACGACGTCGACGACACCGCGCGCGCCGAGCTCGAGCCCGGCGAGGCCCGCCGGCTGTTCGAGGAGCAGGCGATCCCCTTCATGGATCAGCTCTACGCGGCCGCCATGCGCATGACCCGCAACCCGGCGGATGCCGGGGACCTCGTGCAGGAGACCTACGTGAAGGCCTACGCGGCCTTCCGGCAGTTCAAGCAGGGCACCAACCTGAAGGCCTGGCTGTACCGCATCCTCACGAACACCTACATCAACCAGTACCGCAAGGCCCAGCGCCAGCCGTACCAGAACTCCATCGACGAGCTCGAGGACTGGCAGCTCGGCGACGCCGAGTCGCTCAGCCAGGGCCGCACGACGCGCTCCGCCGAGGCGGAGGCGATCGACCACCTCCCCGACAGCGACGTCAAGGAGGCGCTGCAGTCGATCCCCGAGGACTTCCGGCTCGCCGTGTACCTCGCGGATGTGGAGGGCTTCGCGTATCAGGAGATCGCGGACATCATGAAGACCCCCGTCGGCACGGTCATGAGCCGACTCCACCGCGGACGCCGCCTCCTGCGCGAGCGCCTCGCGGACTACGCGCGCGAGCGCGGCTACTCGACCGAATCGACCACCACCGGGAGCACGCGATGACCGACTGCGGCTGCGACAAGGCCAAAGCCGAGCTCGAGGAGTACCTGCACCAGGAGCTCAGCGCGGAGGACTTCCGCGACATCACCGAGCACCTCGCCCACTGCGAGGACTGCACCACCGAGCACCTCGTGGGGCTGACGCTCACCCAGAAGCTGCAGCGCGCCTGCCCCGAGAAGGCGCCGGAGCAGCTCCGCTCGGCGATCCTCGAGCGCTTGCAGCAGCCGAGCCTCTAGCGCGTCTCCACGCTCGTCGAGGAGTGCCGTCTTCGGCGGCGCTCCTCGACCAGCGAGGTCGTGAGCCTACCGCTCGAGCGCCCGCCCGATGAGCTCGGTCTGCTCCGCGTTGCTGCGCTTCGTCGAGCCCGCCGCGGGGGACGCGGAGGCCGGACGCGAGACGACGCGGATCGGGCGGTCGAGCTGCGGCGCGACCTCCTGGTTGAAGAACGGCCAGGCGCCCTGGTTCTCCGGCTCCTCCTGGACCCACACCAGCTCCGCGTTCGGGTACCGGTTCTGCACGGCGCGCAGGCCGTCGACCGGGACCGGGTAGAACTGCTCGACGCGGACGAGGGCGATCGTGCCGTCGTCGTCGCGCTTGCCGAGCTCTGCGACGAGGTCGTAGTGGATCTTGCCGGCGTGGAGCAGGACCCGCGTGACGGCCCCGGCATCCTGCACCCGGGCGTCGTCGATGACCGGCTGGAAGGCGCCCGAGGTGAAGTCCTGGACCTCGCTCGTCGCGCCGCGGAGCCGGAGCATCGACTTCGGGGTGAAGACGATGAGCGGCTTGCGGGGCCGGGCGTAGGCCTGGCGGCGCAGCAGGTGGAAGTACGACGCGGGCGTCGAGGGGCGCGCGACGATCATGTTGTCCTCGGCGGCGAGCTGCAGGAAGCGCTCGATCCGCGCCGAGGAGTGATCCGGGCCCTGGCCCTCGTAGCCGTGCGGGAGGAGGAGCACGACGCCGGAGCGCTGACCCCACTTCTGCTCGGCCGCGGAGATGAACTCGTCGATGACGGTCTGGGCGCCGTTGACGAAGTCGCCGAACTGCGCCTCCCACATCACGAGCGCGTCGGGGCGCTCGACCGAGTAGCCGTACTCGAAGGCGAGGGCGGCGTACTCGCTGAGGAGCGAGTCGTAGATCCAGAACTTCGCCTGATCCTCGGTGACGTTGCCGAGCGGCAGCCACTCCTGGCCGTTCTCGCGGTCGTGGAGCACGGCGTGGCGGGAGACGAAGGTGCCGCGACGCGCATCCTGGCCGGCGAGCCGGACCGGCACGCCCTCCGTGAGGAGCGAGCCGAGCGCGAGCAGCTCGCCGAAGCCCCAGTCGATGGCGCCGTTGCGGCTCATGTCGACGCGCTTCCTGAGCAGCTGCTGGAGCTTCGGGTGGACCGTGAAGCCGGCCGGCGGGTTGCCGTGGGCGTCGCCGATCTGGTGGACGAGCGCCTCCTCGATCGCGGTCTGCGAGCCGTCGCGGGCGACGTCCTCCGCCTGCTGCGAGTCGGGGCGCTCGAGGTCGGCGACGGCTCGGCCGTCGGAGGTGACGACCGGGAGGGAGCCGGTCTGCGCCGCGTGGGTCTCCGCGAAGGCGCGCTCGAGGCGCTCCTGGAAGTCCTTGTGCGCCTGGTCGTACTCCTCCTGCGTGATGTCGCCGCGGCCGACGAGGGCCTCCGTGTAGAGGGTCCGCACGCTGCGCTTGCCCTCGATGAGGTTGTACATGAGCGGCTGCGTCATCGAGGGGTCGTCGCCCTCGTTGTGGCCGCGACGGCGGTAGCAGACGAGGTCGACGACGACGTCGCGCTTGAACTCCTGGCGGTACGCGAAGGCGAGCTGAGCCACGCGGACCACCGCCTCCGGGTCGTCGCCGTTCACGTGGAAGATCGGCGCCTGGATGGTCTTGGCGACATCGGTCGAGTACACGGAGCTCCGCGCCTCGGACTGCGGCGTCGTGAACCCGACCTGGTTGTTGATGACGAGGTGGATCGTGCCGCCCGTGCGGTAGGCGCGCAGCAGCGACATCTGCAGCGTCTCGACGACGACGCCCTGGCCGGCCATGGAGGCGTCGCCGTGCACGAGGATCGGGAGCGCGGAGCCGATGCCGTCCGTGACCCGGTCCTGCTTCGCGCGGACGATGCCCTCGAGGACGCCGTTGACGGCCTCCAGGTGCGAGGGGTTCGCCGCGAGGTAGACCGGCACCTGCTCGCCGGTGGCGCTCGTGAAGGTGCCCTCGGTGCCGAGGTGGTACTTCACGTCGCCCGAGCCCTGCACGGTGCGCGGGTCCTGGGTGCCCTCGAACTCGCGGAAGATCTGGCCGTAGGTCTTGCCCGCGATGTTGGTGAGGACGTTGAGCCGGCCGCGGTGCGCCATGCCGATCGCGACCTCCTGCAGGCCCGCCTGGGCGGCGCCCTGCAGGATCTCGTCGAGCAGCGGGATCGTCGACTCGCCGCCCTCGAGGCTGAAGCGCTTCTGGCCGACGTACTTGGTCTGCAGGAAGGTCTCGAAGGCCTCGGCCTCGTTGAGCTTGCCGAGGATGCGGAGCTGCTCGTCGTGCGTCGGCTTCTCGTAGGGGCGTTCGAGGTGGTCCTGGAACCAGGCGCGCTGCGCCGGGTCCTGGATGTGCATGTACTCGACGCCCGTGGTGCGGCAGTAGGAGTCGCGCAGGACCCCGAGGATGTCGCGGAGCTTGGCGGCGCGCTTGCCGCCGAAGCCGCCCGTCACGAACTCGCGGTCCAGATCCCAGAAGGTGAGGCCGTGGCTCGAGATGTCGGTGTCGGGATGCGAGCGCTGCAGGTACTCGAGCGGGTCGACGTCGGCCATGAGGTGGCCGCGCACGCGGAAGGCGTTGATGAGCTCCTGGACGCGGGAGGTCTTGCCGACGCGCTCGGAGAGGTCGACGTTGATGTCCTTCGCCCAGTGGATCGGGTCGTAGGGGATGCGGAGGGCCGAGAAGATGTCCTCGTAGAAGCCCTCGCCGCCGATGAGCTTCTCGTGGATGCGCTTCAGGAACTCGCCCGAGCCCGCGCCCTGGATGACGCGGTGGTCGTAGGTCGAGGTGAGCGTGATCGTCTTGCCGATGCCGAGCTCGACGAGGGTCTTCTCGGCGGAGCCCTGGAAGGCGGCCGGGTACTCGAGGGCGCCCGCGCCGACGATGCAGCCCTGGCCCTTCATGAGGCGCGGAACCGAGTGCTCCGTGCCGATGCCGCCCGGGTTCGTGAGCGAGATCGTGGTGCCCTGGAAGTCGGCGGCCGTGAGCTTGTTGGCGCGCGCGCGGCTGACGGTGTCCTCGTAGGCGCCGAGGAACTCGGCGAAGTCCATCGTGTCGGCCTTCTTGATGCTCGGGACGAGCAGCGAGCGGGTGCCGTCCGGCTTCGGGAGGTCGATCGCGATGCCGAGGTTGACGTGCGGCGGGACGACGAGCGAGGGCTTGCCGTCGACCTCCGCGTAGCCGACGTTCTGGCTGGGGAACTCGCCGAGGGTGCGGACGATCGCCCAGGCGATGAGGTGCGTGAAGGAGACCTTGCCGCCGCGGGCGCGGCGGAGGTGGTTGTTGATGACGATGCGGTTGTCGATCATCAGCTTCGCGGGGATGGTGCGCACGCTCGTCGCGGTCGGGACCGTGAGGGAGGCGTCCATGTTCGTCGCGAGGGTCTTCGCCATGCCCTTGAGGGCGGTGACGACGGGCTGCGCCTCGGCGGCCGGGTCCTGCGCGGGCGTCGACGCGGTCTGCGGGGCCTGCGCGGGGATCGGCTGGGGGCGCGCCTGGACGGAGGTCGTGCGCGCGGCGACGGGGGTGCTGCCGGTCGCGGGGGCCGCCTCGACGGCGGCGGGCGGCGGGGCCGCCTCGTCGGTGCCGGGGACCTCGGCGGGGATCTGCGGCTCGCCGCCCTCCTGCGAGGCGGGTGCCGCCGATGCCTCCGAGGTGGCCGGCTGGACCGGGATGGCGGTGGTCGGCGTCGGGTCGGCCTCGGCGGTCTTCCCGTAGTTCTCGAGGATCGGCCACCAGCTCCGGTCGACCGAGTCCCTGTCGACGAGGTACCGCTCGTACATCTCGTCGACGAGCCATGCATTGGCTCCGAATTCGCCCGAGTTCGCGTCCTCAGGCACCGTTCCGGTCACGTGGCTCGACAAGGCCGACCGCCCACTCTCAGTTCTCTATCGCTGCGTCAGGAATCGCGTCTCCCTCGCTGGAGGCGCCGCGGTCAAGCCTAACGTCTCGGGCGGGGCCGCGCGGCGCGTCGCGTCGGGCGCCGCCCCTGAGAAAGCCCAGCTTTCGCGGATACCGTGGGCGCATGCGGTTCTCCGGCCAGATCCCCGCGCACGACCTCACCTACTCGGACGTCTTCCTGACGCCGAGCCGATCGGGGATCGCGAGCCGCCTCGCGGTCGACCTCGCGCCCGACGACGGCACCGGGGCCGGCATCCCCATCGTCTCGGCGAACATGAACTCGGTGACCGGCCACCGGCTCGCGGCGGTGCTCGCGCGCCGCGGCGGGCTCGGCGTGCTGCCGCAGGACCTGCCGCTGCAGGAGCTCGACCGCGCGATCCGCTGGGTGAAGGAGCAGCCGATCGCGTGGGACGCCCCGCTCGAGATCCGCCCGGAGCAGACCGTGCGCGAGGCGCTCGCCCTCACACCCGCCCTCGTGGGCGCGGGCGTGCTCGTCCGGGACGCGGACGGCGCGGAGCTCGGCGCCGTCCCCGCGGAGCGCCTCGCGACCGCGCTCCCCGACGCGCGGATCGGCGACCTCGTGGCCGGCGGCACGGCATCCCTCGACGCGGAGGACCTCGACGGCCCGCGCGCCGCCTTCGACCTCATGGCCGAGGCGGGCATCGAGTTCGCGCTGGTCCGCCGGCACGGCCGCGTCGTGGGCGCGCTCGGTCGCCGCTCGGCCCTCCGCTCCACGATCTACCGCCCCGCGCTCGACGGCTCGGGGCGCCTCCGCGTCGCGGCCGCCGTCGGCATCAACGGCGACGTCGCGGGCAAGGCGCGCGCCCTCGCCGAGGCCGGCGTCGACGTGCTCGTCGTCGACACCGCGCACGGACACCAGGAGGGGATGCTGCGCGCGCTCGAGCAGGTGAGCGGACTCGAGCTCGGCATCCCGATCGTCGCGGGCAACATCGTCACCGCGGACGGCGTGCGCGACCTCGTCTCCGCCGGCGCCGACATCCTCAAGGTCGGCGTCGGGCCGGGCGCGATGTGCACGACCCGCATGATGACGGCCGTCGGCCGGCCGCAGTTCTCGGCCGTGCTCGAGACCGCGGAGGCCGCCCGCGAGCTGGGCGCCTCGGTCTGGGCCGACGGCGGCGTGCGCTACCCGCGGGATGTCGCGCTCGCCCTCGCGGCCGGTGCGAGCTCCGTCATGATCGGCTCCTGGTTCGCGGGCACGATCGAGGCGCCCGGCGCGCTCGAGACCGACGAGGACGGGCGCGTGTTCAAGCAGAGCTGGGGCATGGCCTCCACGAAGGCCGTCCACGCCCGCTTCTCGAGGCTCGACGCCTACGAGCTCGCCCGCAAGGAGCTCTTCGCGGAGGGCATCTCGAGCTCGCGCATCTACCTCGATCCGCTCCGGCCCTCCGTCGAGGACCTGCTCGACATGATCACCTCGGGCGTGCGCAGCTCCTTCACCTACGCGGGCGCGGCGACGCTGCCCGAGTTCCGCGAGCGCGCCGTCGTCGGCTTCCAGAGCGCGGCGGGCTACGAGGAGGGCAAGGCGCTCCCTGTCTCCTGGTGATCGCCGCATCCCCACCTGTCGGCGATCGCTCAGGCGGGGGAGCGGGGCGTGCCGCTAGACTCGCCGGACCATGGATGACCCTCCGTCTCAGACGTCAGCGCCAACCCATAGACCCCTGCCGGTGATCGGCGGTGCGGCATGAACGAGTGGATCGGACTCGCGATCGGCCTCGTGCTCACCGTGGGCACCGGCTTCTTCGTGGCCAGCGAGTTCGCCCTCGTCAACCTCGACCGGGCTGACCTCGAGGCGCGCCAGGCGCGCGGCGAGAGCATGCTGGGGATGACGATCGCCGCGCTCCGGGTCACCTCCACCCACCTCTCGAGCGCGCAGCTCGGCATCACGCTCACGACGCTGCTCACGGGCTACACGCTCGAGCCGGCGTTCAGCGTGTTCCTCACGCCGCCGCTCACCGCGGTCGGGCTGCCCGCGGGCGCGATCCCGCCGGTCGCGACGGTCGTCGCGATCATCCTCGCGACGCTCCTGTCGATGATCGTCGGCGAGCTCGTGCCGAAGAACTTCGCCCTCGCGCTCCCGCGGCAGACCGCGAAGCTCGTCATCGGCTTCCAGACCGTCTTCACGACCGTCTTCAAGCCCGCCATCCTCCTCCTCAACAACTCGGCGAACGGCCTCCTCCGCGCGGTCGGCATCGAGCCGAAGGAGGAGCTCAGCGGCGCCCGCACCGCCGAGGAGCTCCGCAGCCTCCTCCGCCGCTCGGCCACCGAGGGCTCGCTCGACCGCGACACCGCCACCCTGCTCTCGCGCACGCTCGTCTTCTCCGAGCACACGGCGGCGGATGCCATGACGCCCCGGCCGCGGATCGCGAGCGTCGAGCGCGCGACGCCCGCCGAGGAGGTCGTCGCGCTCGCGCGCCGCACCGGCTACTCGCGATTCCCCGTCATCGACGACGACATCGACGACATCGTCGGCATCGTCCACGTGAAGCAGGCCGTCTCGGTGCCGCGCGAGCGGCGTGCCGAGGTGCCCGCCTCGGCGCTCCAGTCGGAGGCGCTGCGCGTCCCCGAGACGATGATGCTCGACACGCTGCTCGAGGTCCTCCGCGGTCGCGGCTACCAGATGGCCGTCGTCGTCGACGAGTACGGCGGCACCGCGGGCGTCGTGACCCTCGAGGATCTCGTCGAGGAGCTCATCGGCGAGGTCGCCGACGAGCACGACCGCTCCCGCGTCGACGTCGTCCGCAGCCGCGACTGGCTGACCTTCCCGGGTGCGCTCCGGCCCGACGAGCTGCAGGAGCGCGCGAGCGTCGTCGTCCCCGAGGAGGGCCCGTACGAGACCGTCGCCGGCTGGATGATGGCCGAGCTCGGGCGCCTGCCCCTCGTCGGCGACATCGTCGAGATCGAGGCGGGCACCTTCCGGGTCGAGCGCCTCGATGGCCGCCGCATCGACCGCATCCGCTTCACGCCGACCCCGGTCGCCGAGCTCGAGGAGAGCGGACGATGAGCACATCCGACTGGTGGGGCCTCGCCTGGCTCTGGATCCTCCTCGCCGCGAACGCCTTCTTCGTCGGCGCCGAGTTCGCCGTCATCTCCGCGAAGCGCTCGCAGATCGAGCCCCGCGCGGAGGCCGGCAGCCGCTCGGCGAAGACCGCCCTCTGGGCGATGGAGCATGCGACGCTCATGCTCGCGACGAGCCAGCTCGGCATCACCGTCTGCTCGCTGCTCATCCTCAACGTCTCCGAGCCCGCCATCCACCACCTCCTCGAGGTGCCGCTCGCGGTCACCGGCTGGTCGGAGGAGGTCGTCGGGACGGTCGCGTTCGTCGTGGCGCTCGTCGTCGTCTCCTACCTCCACGTGGTGCTCGGCGAGATGGTGCCGAAGAACCTCTCGTTCTCGGTGCCGGATCGCGCCGTCCTCATCCTCGCGCCGCCGCTCGTCTTCGTGGCGACCGTGTTCAAGCCCGTGATCTGGGCGCTCAACGGGATCGCGAACGGCGTCCTGCGGCTCTTCGGCGTGGAGCCGAAGAACGAGGCCGCGAGCGCGTTCACGGTCGACGAGGTGCAGACGATCGTCCAGACCTCGACGCGGGAGGGCGTGCTCACCGATTCGACGGGTGCGCTCTCGAACGCGTTCGAGTTCACCGAGAAGACGGTCGAGGACTCGGCGACCGGCATGGCGGACCTCGTGACGCTCGCGGAGGACGCGACGCCCGCGCAGGTCGAACACGCGGTCTCGCGGCACGGCTTCAGCCGCTACGTCCTCGTCGACGAGGCGGGGGAGCCGACCGGCTACGTGCACCTCAAGGACGTCATCGACATCGAGGACGACGAGCACGACGACCCGGTGCCGCCGAAGCGCATCCGCCAGCTCATCTCGCTGTACCGGCAGATGGAGCTCGAGGACGCGCTGCAGACGATGCGCCGCAGCGGCACCCACGTGGCGCGCGTCTTCGACGAGTCGGGGGCCACGCGCGGCGTGATCTTCCTCGAGGACATCATCGAGGAGCTCGTCGGCGAGGTGCAGGACGCGACGCGGCGTCGCTAGCGCGCATCCCGCCGGGCGAGGCCGTCCCGGATCTCGGAGATCCGGGACGGGACTGCTCGGGGCGGCCCGATCCGGCCCGATCCTCCGAGTTCCGGTCCGCTCCGGGGCATCTCGCGGCTAGCGGAAGGACGCCGCGACGCCGTTGCGGTGGTAGTCGAAGACGACGCTCGTGCGCGTCGACGCGACCCCGGGGTTCGCGGAGATGTTCTCGACGACGAAGCGGCGCAGCGCCGAGGAGTCCGGCACGGCGACGTGGATGATGTAGTCGTCGACGCCGCCGAGGAAGAACACCTGCAGCACCTCGGGCAGGTCGCGGATGGTCTCCGCGAAGCCGGTGATGCTCGCCTGGCGCGAGCCGTGGCGGAGGGTCACCCCGACGAGCGCCTGGAGCGTGCGGCCGAGCCGCGCCTGGTCGACGCTCGCGGCGAAGCCGTCGATGACCCCGCGCTCCTGAAGCGAGCGCAGGCGGACGTGCGCGGTCGAGGGGGCGACGCCGAGCGCGGCGGCGAGCTGGCTGTTGCTCATGCGTCCGTCGGCGCGCAGCAGCTCCACGAGCCGGAGGTCGAGCTCGTCCAGCTGCGTCGTGCTCCGACGATCGTTCGGCGTCGAGGTCATGGTCGCTCCCGGTCGGCCAGCTGGGGCGTGCGGTTCGCGCCCTGCTCCGAATCATCTTCGGATGAAACGCGATCGCAACGAATCGCCGTCATCATGGCACGCAACCGCATCCCGCACGAGGAGGTCGCCATGCGCGTCGGAGTCCCCACCGAGATCAAGAACAACGAGAACCGCGTCGCGATCACGCCCGCCGGCGTCGACTCGCTCGTGCGGCACGGTCACGAGGTCCTCGTCGAGGCCGGCGCCGGCCACGGCTCGCGCATCGCCGACGAGGACTACGCGGCGGCCGGCGCGCGCCTCGTCGAGACCGCCGAGGAGGTCTGGGCGGAGGCCGAGCTCCTCCTCAAGGTCAAGGAGCCGATCGAGGCCGAGTACGGCCGCATGCGCCGCGACCAGGTGCTCTTCACCTACCTGCATCTCGCGGCATCCCGTGCCTGCACCGACGCGCTCCTCGCGGCCGGCACGACCGCGATCGCCTACGAGACCGTCCAGCTCGCCGACCGCTCGCTCCCGCTCCTCCAGCCGATGAGCGAGGTCGCGGGCCGTCTGTCGATCCAGGTCGGCGGCTACCACCTCATGCGGGCGGCGGGCGGCCGCGGCATCCTGCTCGGCGGCGTCCCGGGCACGCCGAAGGCGCGCGTCGTCGTCATCGGCGGCGGCGTCGCCGGCGAGCACGCCGCCGCGAACGCGCTCGGGATGGGCGCCGACGTCACCGTCATCGACCTCTCCCTGCCGCGCCTGCGCCAGCTCGAGGTGCAGTTCGGCGGTCGGCTCCAGACCCGGCACTCCTCGCCCTACGAGATCACGCAGCAGGTGCTCGACGCCGACCTCGTCATCGGCTCCGTGCTCATCCCCGGCGAGAAGGCGCCGAAGCTCGTCACCGACGAGATGGTCGCGCAGATGAAGCCGGGCTCCGTGCTGGTCGACATCGCGATCGACCAGGGCGGGTGCTTCGAGGGCTCGCGCGCGACGACCCACGACGACCCCACCTTCGCCGTCCACGACACGCGCTACTACTGCGTCGCGAACATGCCGGGCGCGGTCCCCGAGACCTCCACCCGCGCGCTCACGAACGCGACCCTGCCCTACGTCGTCGCGCTCGCCGACCGGGGATGGCAGGGCGCGCTCTCGGCGGATGCCGCGCTCGCGAAGGGCCTGAACACGCACGACGGCGAGGTCGTCAACGCGGGTGTCGCCGCCGCCTTCGGCCTGCCGCAGACGGCCGTCGAGTCGCTGCTCGCCTGAGCCGCGGCCCGCGCGAGCCGGCGCCTCCTACCAGGGGATGCCCGGTCCCGGGATCGCGCGCCGGTGCTGCGGCGGCCACGGGGCGCCCTCGACGCCGAGCTCGTGGGCGGCGCGCAGCGGCCAGTGCGGGTCGCGCATCATGGCGCGCCCGAGCATGACGGCATCCGCCTGACCCGACTCGACGATCTCGGCCGCCTGACGCGGCTCGACGATGAGGCCGACCGCGCTCACGGGCACCTCGGAGCCCTCGCGGATGCCCGTGGCGAAGGGCACCTGGTAGCCGAGCCCGACCGGGATCCGCACGCCGGCGAGCAGCCCGCCCGTCGAGACGTCGACGAGGTCGGCCCCCGCGTCGCGGAGCAGCCCGGCCAGCTCGGTGGACTGCGCGAGATCCCAGGCGGGGCCGTCCTCCGGGTCCGCCCAGTCCGTCGCCGAGACGCGCACCAGCACGGGCACGTCCTCGCCGAGCTCCTCGCGCACCGCGCGGACGACCCCGAGGAGGAGGCGGGCGCGGCCGGCGAGATCGCCGCCGTACTCGTCGTCGCGGCGGTTGGCGCGCGGCGAGAGGAACTGGTGCATGAGGTAGCCGTGCGCGGCGTGCACCTCGACGAGCTCGAAGCCCGCGTCGATCGCACGGCGTGCGGCCGCCGCCCAGATCGCCGGCTGCTCGCGGAGCTCCTCGAGCGTCATCGCCCGCGGCGCGGCGTGGCCGTCGAAGGCGACGTCCGAGGCGGAGACCGTCTCCCATCCGCCCAGCTCGGCCGGCATCGTCCCAAGCCCCTCGACGCCCCACCCGGGGAACACGGAGGCCTTGCGGCCGGCGTGCGCGAGCTGGATGCCGGCGGTGGCGCCCTGAGATCGGATGAAGTCGGTGACGCGGCGCCAGGCGGCCGCCTGCTCGTCGTTCCAGATCCCGGTGTCGTGGGGCGAGATCCGGCCCTCGGGCGCCACCGCGGTCGCCTCCGCCATGACGAGGCCCGCACCGCCCCGCGCGAAGGAGCCGAGGTGCACGAGGTGCCAGTCGGTCGGCACGCCGTCGCGCTCGGGCACGCTGTACTGGCACAGCGGGGGCACCCAGATGCGGTTGCGGATCTCGAGGCCGCGGATGCGGATGGGGTCGAACAGTCCCGGCATCAGGCGGCCAGCTCCTCGAGGAAGCCGCGGAGGCCCTCGGGGCTCGTGAACACGTGGCCGCGCACGCCGAGGGCGACCGCGGCATCCACGTTCTCCGCCTTGTTGTCGACGAAGACCATCTCGGGGAGCTCGACGCCGAGCTCGCGCGCGGTCACCCGGTAGATCTCGGGGTCGGGCTTCACGAGGCCCATCTCGGCACTCACGAAGACGCGCTCGAAGTAGCTGCCCATGGGGGAGCGGCGGAAGGGGTCGCCGAAGTCGAAGCCCGCGTTCGACAGGAGCGCCATGCGGGTGCCGCCCTCGCGGAGCTCCTCGAGGAGGTCGAGCGTGCCGGGCTCGACGCTGATCCAGCCGCGGAAGTCGGCCACCCAGAGCTCGTGCACCTTCGCGGCGCGGAACGCGGTGCCGAGGTCGGCGGCCACCTGGGCCCAGTACTCGGGCACCGTGACCCGGCCGTG
Organism: Homoserinibacter sp. YIM 151385; assembly: GCF_027912415.1. Lineage (NCBI taxonomy): Bacteria > Bacillati > Actinomycetota > Actinomycetes > Micrococcales > Microbacteriaceae > Homoserinibacter > Homoserinibacter sp. YIM 151385. The sequence continues at coordinate 252,412 of NZ_CP115175.1, forward strand.
GTCGAGCGGCTCGCGGCGAGCCCAGTAGGCGCTCCAGAAGGCGTCCCGGCCGGCCTCGTCGATGCCGGCGACGGCTTCGAGCCGGGCCCGGTCGTGCTCGTCGGGGGAGCGGGAGATCACCTCCCCGTAGTCGAAGACGACGACACGGCCGGGGATGCTGATGCTCACCGATCGAACGTATCGTGAGGGCATGACGGAGCGCTGGACGACGGAGGCGGCGGCCTCGCGCCTGCGTGCGCCGAGACCCTCGGACGACAAGTACTCGCGCGGCGTCCTCGGCGTCGCGACCGGCTCCGAGCGCTACCCGGGCGCCGCGGTGCTCGGCGTGGAGGCCGCGATCCGGACCGGCGTCGGGATGCTGCGCTATCTCGGCCCCGAGCGCCCGTCCTCGCTCGTGCTCGCCCGTCGGCCCGAGGTCGTGACGGCGCGCGGCCGCGTCCAGGCCTGGGTGCTCGGCTCGGGGCAGGATACGGAGCACCGCGACGAGGGGCTCCTCCGCTCGGCGCTCGAGGAGGGGGTCCCGGCCGTCCTGGACGGCGGAGCGCTCGATCTCGCGTCCGCCGCATCCGGACCGGTCGTGCTGACGCCGCACGCGGGGGAGCTCGCCCGGCTCACGGGCCGGGATCGCGCCGAGATCGAGGGGGATCCGGAGAGCGCTGCCATCGCCGCCGCCGCGGCGCTCGACGGCGTCGTGCTCCTCAAGGGACACCGCACCATCGCGGCGACGCCCGCCGGACGCGCGATCCTCATCGAGGCGCCGACGGCCTGGCTGGCGACCGCCGGCACGGGCGATGCGCTCGCCGGCATCCTCGGCGCCCTCCTCGCGGGCGCGCACGAGGAGCTCCCGGACGGCTCGGGCGATCGCCTCGCCGAGCTGGCGGCGACGGCATCCCTCCTCCACGGCCTCGCCGCGGGCCGCGCGAGCGAGCGCCACGGCGGCGGGCCGATCGCGGTGCTCGACCTCTGCGCGGAGCTCCCCGCGCTCGTCGGAGAGCTGCTCGCCTCCCGGGCCTGACTCGGCTCAGCCCGCCCCGCGCTCGCGGGGGAGCGGGGGCTCGCCGCGGAAGCGCGCGAGGAAGGCGCGGGTGCGCTCCTCGCGCGGCGCCTCGAAGAGCTGCGCGGGCGGCCCCTGCTCGACGATGCGGCCGCCCTCCAGGAACACGATCCGGTCCGCGACCTCGCGTGCGAACGCCATCTCGTGCGTCGCCATGATGATCGTCGCGCCGCCTCGGCCGAGCTCGCGCACCAGATCGAGCACCTCGCCCACGAGCTCCGGGTCGAGGGCGCTCGTGATCTCGTCGAGGAGCAGCACCTCGGGTTCCGTGACGATCGCGCGCGCGATCGCGACGCGCTGCTGCTGGCCGCCGGACAGTCGGTCCGGGAACTCGCGTGCCTTCCCGCCCAGCCCGATCCGCTCCAGCACCTCGCGGCCCTGCCGCTCCGCCTCCGCGCGCGGCACCCGGTGCACCTTGCGGGCGGCGAGCGTCACGTTGTCGAGCACGGAGAGATGCGGGAACAGGTTGAAGTGCTGGAACACGACCCCGAAGCGCGCCCGCACCCGGTCGACGTCGACCCGCGGGTCGCTGATGTCCTCCTCGCCGAGGAGGATCCGCCCGTCGTCGATGCGCTCGAGGAGGTTCGCGCAGCGCAGCAGGGTCGACTTGCCCGAGCCCGAGGCGCCGATGAGGGCGACGACCTCGTGCGCGGCGAGATCGAGCGAGATCCCGGCGAGCACCTCGTGCTCGCCGTAGGCCTTCCGCACCTCCTGGAGTCGGAGCGCGGCGGTCACAGCGCCGATCCGATCTGCTCGCGGGCGCGCAGGCGCGCCGAGTACCAGTCGGTGAGCCGGATCAGCGGCAGCGCGAGCAGCACGAAGAGGAGGCCGGCGACGACGTAGGGCGTGAAGTCGAAGGCGGTGGCCGTCTCGATCTGCGCGGCCCGCACCGCATCCACCGCGCCGAGCACCGAGATGAGGCCGACATCCTTCTGCATCGCGACGAAGTCGTTCATGAGCGCGGGCGTCACCTTGCGGACCGCCTGCGGGAGCACGACGATGCGCAGCGCTTGGCCGTGCCGCAGGCCGAGCGAGCGCGCGGCCTGGATCTGCGAGGGGTGCACCGCCTCGATGCCCGCCCGGAACACCTCCGAGACGTAGGCCGAGTAGGTGAGGACCAGCGCGATCGTTCCCAGGACCTCGAGCGGGATGCGCCCCTCCGTGAAGCGGAGGCCGGGGATGCCGAAGCCGACCAGGTAGAGCACGATGATGAGCGGCATGCCGCGGAACAGGTCGGTGTAGCCGGCCGCGAGCGCGCGGAGCGGGAAGAAGACGGGACCGCGAAGGGTGCGGATCGTGGCGATGAGGAGCCCGAAGACGAGCACGCCGAGCGCCGCGACGACGAGCACGCGGAGGTTGAGCAGGAAGCCGTCCCAGACCCGGGGGAGCGCCCGGATCGCGGTCTCCGGGTCGAGGAAGGACTGCTGGACCCGAGCCCAGCCGGGCGTGTTGACGATCGTCACCCAGACGACGACCGCGAACACGAGGGTCGACACGGCGGCGACGCCGACGGAGCGGATGCTCTGCCGGCGTCGCCAGGCTCGACGCTCGAGCTCGATCGGACTCGGGTCGGAGATCACTGCAGCAGCGGGGCTCCCGCGTCGGCGCCGAGCTGCGCCTCGGCGATCTCGGCGAGGGTGCCGTCCTCGGTGAGCGCGTCCACGGCGGCCGTGACCTCCTCGGTCAGCGGGCTGTCCTTCGCGAGCACGAGACCCCACTCGTCGCTGATGCCGGCATCCGCGGGGAGCTGGCCGATGAGCACGCCGCCCTCGAGCTGCACGCCGGACATGTAGAAGGCGGTCGGGAGGTCGACGACGAGCGCGTCGACCTGGCCGTTCTGCAGCGCGAGCACGGCGTCGTCGTTCGAGTTGTACGGCTGCGCGGCCTGGCTCGGCTCGATGACGGTCTCGATCGTCTGGAGGCTCGTGGTCCCGACCTGGGCGCCGAGCACGGCGTCCTTCAGGTCGTCGATCGAGCTCGCGCCCGCGACGGCGGAGCCCTCGACCGTCACGACCGCCTGCGGCGTCGAGTAGTAGGGGCTCGAGAAGTCGACGTTCTGCGCGCGATCCTCGCTGATCGTGAACTGCTGGAGGTTGATGTCGAAGTCCTTCGGGCCCGGCGCGATCGCGGCCTCGAAGGTCGAGCGGACCCACACGACGTCCTCGGCGTCGAAGCCGAGCTCGGCGGCGACCGCGTAGGCGACCGCCGACTCGAAGCCGTCGCCGGACTCCGGGTCGTCGTCGATGACGTACGGGAAGTAGGCGGGCTCGCCGGTCCCGATCGTGAGCTTGCCCTCGGTGACGTAGCCGTCGCCCTCCTCGGCGGGGGCTGCGGGCGTCTGGCAGGCGGCGAGGGCGGCGCCGAGCAGCAGGATGCCGCCCGCGGCGGCGATGCGGGCGATGCGGGGTCGGGTCATGGTGGCCTCCAGGGCGGGATGCTGTGTGCTCCGATTCTGCCGTGCGGCACGTTTCCGGCGTGTTCCGTGTCGCCGCATGACATCCGCGGCCCCCGCGCGCGGGGGGACGGCCCGTCCTGCTGGCCTAGGCTGGAGCCCATGCCACCCTTCCGCGCGCTGCGGCATCCGCTCGCGCTGTGGGCGGCCTTCGTGCTCGCCCACGCCTGGCTCTGCTGGCTCGCGCTGACGCAGCCGGGCGCGCCGCTCGGGGATGTCACGGGCGTGTACCGCTTCTGGGTGGATCACGGGCTCCGGACGGGCGTCTGGGTCGGCCTCGACACCGTCTGGGTGTACCCGCTGCTCGCGCTCGTGCCCATGCTGCTCGCCTGGGTCGCGGGCCCGGAGAACTACGCGGCGGTCTGGCTCTGGCTCGTGCTCGCCCTCGACCTCGCGGCGCTCCTCGTGATCCTCGGGCCGAGCCGCCGCCCGGAGCCGGCTCGCCTCGCCGCCGGCTGGTGGTGGACGGCCTTCCTCGTCGCGCTCGGGCCGATCGCGGTCGGCCGCATCGACTCCGTCACGGTGCCGATCGCGCTCGCGGGCCTCCTGCTCGCGGTCCGGCACGCCTACGCGGCCGGAATCCTCCTCGCGGTCGCCGCGTGGATCAAGGTGTGGCCCGCGGCGCTCGGCGTCGCCGCGGCGATCGCGCTGCGGGGGCGCGCCCGCCGCGAGATCGTCACGGCGGCGGTCGCGGTGTGCCTCGCGGTCGCGGGCGTCTCGCTGGTCCTCGGCGGGGGCGGTGCGCTCTTCAGCTTCGTCACGCAGCAGACGGGCCGCGGCCTGCAGGTCGAGTCGCCCGTCGCGACGCCCTGGCTGTGGGCGGCGCGCCTCGGTCTCGGCCCGGAGGTCTACTACGACACCGGCATCCTCACCTATCAGGTGCGCGGTGCCGGGACGGAGGCGTGGAGCTCGGTCATGACGCCGCTCATGGTCGTCGCGGTCGCGGGGGTGCTCGCGCTGCTCGTCGTCGGCGTCCGCCGCGGCCTCCGCGCGGAGGAGCTCATCGCACCCGTCGCGCTCGCGCTCACCACCGCGCTCATCGTCTTCAACAAGGTCGGCTCGCCGCAGTTCATCTCCTGGCTCGCCGTCCCGCTCGTCGCGGCGGCGGCGCTCTCGGCCGGGGCCGCGGGCGGCCTGCGCGGGCTCCGCGTGCCGCTCGTCCTCGGCATCCTGCTCGCGCTGCTGACGCAGGCGTTCTATCCCGTCGCCTACGGCCGGCTCATCTCGCTCGAGCTGCCGGCGCTGCTCGCCCTGACGCTGCGCAACGTGCTCGAGCTCGTCCTCCTCGCCTGGGCGATCGCCGCGCTCGCGCGCCTCGTGCGCGGCGCCCGCCCGATCCCGCACCTCGCGGCGCATGCCGCACCCGTCCCGCCGGAAGGAACCGCCCCATGATCGCCGCCTTCTCCGTCGCCCCCTCGGGCGGCCGCTCCGACGACTCCGTCCACGACGCGGTCGCGGCCGCCGTCCGCGTCGTGCGCGAGTCGGGTCTGCCGAACCGCACCTCCTCGATGTTCACCGAGATCGAGGGGGAGTGGGACGAGGTCATGGCGGTCGTGAAGCAGGCGACGGAGGCGGTCGCGGCCTACGGCACGCGCGTCTCCCTCGTGCTCAAGGCCGACATCCGGCCCGGCCGCACGGGCGAGCTCGACGGCAAGCTGGAGCGCCTGGAGGCCGCGATCGCCCGTCAGGAGGCCCGAGCCGTGCCCGTGGCGCGGCGCTAGAATCGATTCGACTCGACGGCGAGCCACCACCCGCCTCACGATCGGACGGCCCGCCTCCATGCCCCAGCTCTCGCCCGCGCGCACGCGCCTCGCGCTCCTCGCCCTCGCCCTCGGCGGCTTCGGCATCGGCACGACCGAGTTCGTGGCGATGGGCCTCCTGCCCGAGATCGCGCAGGACCTCCTCCCGGCCGTGTGGGCGGCCTCGCCCGATCAGGCGAACGCGCAGGTCGGCATCCTCATCTCGGCCTATGCGCTCGGCGTCGTGGTCGGCGCGCCGACGATCGCGGCGACCGCCGCGCGCTTCCCGCGGAAGTCGCTGCTCACGGTCCTCGCGGTCGCCTTCACGGCGGGCACGATCCTCTCCGCCCTCGCCCCCACCTTCGAGGTGGCGGTCGTCGCGCGCTTCCTGGCGGCGCTCCCGCACGGCGCCTACTTCGGCATCGCGTCGCTCGTCGCCGCGCAGCTCATGGGCCCGGGCCGCCGCGCGCAGGGGGTCGCGCTGGTCCTCTCGGGGCTCACCATCTCGAACGTCGTCGGGGTGCCCCTCGTGACGCTCCTCGGCCAGACCTCGGGATGGCGCGTCGCCTACCTCGCGGTCGCCGCGATCTTCGCGGCGACGACCGTCGCGATCATCCTCGTCGTGCCGGCGTCGCCGGGCGACCCCGCGGCGCGGATCGCCCGCGAGCTGCGCGCGTTCCGGCGGGGTCAGGTGTGGTTCGCGCTCGGGATCGGCGCGATCGGCTTCGGCGGCTTCTTCGCCGTCTACAGCTACGTCTCGCCCCTCACGACCGAGGTGACCGGGCTTCCGGCGCCGGTCGTGCCGCTCGCGGTCGCGACCCTCGGCCTCGGCATGACGGTCGGGAACCTGCTGGGCGGCCGACTCGCCGACCGCGGTGTGGTGCGGGCGCTCCTGATCGGCTTCGCGAGCTTCATCGCCGCGATGATCGGGCTCGCGCTGACCGCCTCGACCGGGCCGGGGCTGTTCGCGTTCCTGTTCCTCGTCGGCGCGACCTCGTCGGTCCTCGTGCCCGCGGTGCAGACGCGGCTCATGGACGTCGCGGGCGACGCCCAGACGCTCGCGGCGGCGCTCAACCACTCGGCGCTCAACATCGGCAACGGCGCGGGTGCCGCGCTCGGCGCCGTCGTCATCGCGGCCGGTCTCGGCTATGTCGCGCCCACCTGGGTCGGCGTGGTGCTCGCGCTGCTCGGCGTCGCCCTGACGGGCGTCGCGATCCTCGTCGGCCGTCTCCGGCCGCGCCCGGAGACGGGGGCCATCGCGACCGCCCGCTCCGTCGGCTCGGCGCTCGAGGGCTAGAAGCCGCCGTTGGGCGCGTCCTGGATGAGGATGCCGTCCTGGATCGCGCGGCGACGCAGCGCGACCTTCGTGCCGACGTCGATCCCCGCGACGCGGTACTTCTCGCGGATGCGCTTGAGGTAGCTCTTCGCCGTCTCCTCGGAGATGCCGAGCTCGTACGCGACCGCCTTGACCGGCTCGCCGCCGCCGTAGAGGGCCATCACGCGGCGCTCCTGGGCGCTGAGCTTGGGGGCGCCGCCGATGTCGGCCGCGTTGAGCGCGAGGTCCAGCTCGGCCGAGATGAAGCTCTCGCCCTGCGCGGCCGCGCGGATCGCCTCGACGATCATGCCGGCGTCCTCGCTCTTGACGAGGTAGCCGAGCGCGCCGGCCGCGAGGGCCTCGCGCACGACGTTCGGCTCGGAGTAGGTCGACATGAGGACGACGCGGACGCCCGTGGTCTTGAGCGTCGAGATCTTGAGCGCGACCGGGATGTTGTCCTTGAGGTCGAGGTCGAGGAGGACGACGTCGACCGGGAACTCCGGGTGCGTGAGCAGCTCCGGCCAGCTCGCGACGGCCGCGACCATGCTGATGTCGTCCGCGGCGTTGCGGATCCACTCGGTGAGGGCGCCGAGGAGCATCTTGTGATCGTCCACGAGTGCCAGGCGGATGCGCTCTGGGTAGTTGCTCACGGTCGGGGTCCTTCCGGATTCTGGGCGGTCGCCGGGTGCGCCGCCGGGGTCGTCACTTGTCGGCCGGGTTGTCGACGATGCAGTCGATGTCCACGCGGAGGCTGGAATCCTGGGTCGAGTCAGAGTATCGCCCGACCCGTCCCAGCGCGTCCCACACGGCCGGGTCCACGCGGTTCCGCGCGAGGCCCTGCGTCGTGATGGTGATCGGGATGGCGATCTTGTGATCCGGTGCCGGGGCGCCGGGCACGACGGGGCCGATCTGGATCGTCATCGACCTGGCCGCGTTGGGCTTCGCGATGTCGTTGATGATGAGCCAGGCCGTCGAGAGCAGGCCGTCGCGCTGTGCCGGGTCGAGGAGCCCGGCGAGGCTCGACTTGTCGACGAGCGTGACGGCCTTGCCGAGCAGCTCCGACTCGCTGACGGCGTGGTACAGCCAGGTCTCGCGGCGCCCCTCGATGAGGTGGAGCCGCAGCTCGGTCGCGAGCGAGGCCGCCACGGAGGCCGTCTTCGGCTCGAGCGGCAGCGGCGTCTGGCCCTTCGCGATCGAGTCGAGGAGCTCCTCCGCCGCGAGGTCGAGGCGGGCGAGCTCCTCCGAGGCGAGCATGCCGACCGCGAACCGCGGCGCGGTGACGTTCGACTGCACGAGCACCCGATCGATCTCGACCTGCACCATGCGCCGGAAGGCGCCCACGATCACGACGCCGATCACGACGGGGATGACGGCCAGCGCGAGCGCGGTGATCTGGCTCGCGCCGGTCGTCGCGGTGAGCGGCGTCGTGAGCCCGATGATGAGCGCGAGCGCGAGGCCGAGCGCGCCGATCGCGATGAGCACCTCGGCGGTGCCGCGGATGGTGACGACGATGAGCAGGCCCATGCCCGCCGCGAGCCCGGCGGTCGCGTAGCGCCCGATGTCGCCCATGGTCCACACGGCGGCCATGTCGAGCGCGAAGGCGACCGCGAGCCCGGTGAGGAACAGCCCGAACATCCAGTCCGGGAGGCGGTCCCCGATGACCCGCGCCATGACGAAGGCGGCCACGAGGACGGCGATGAGGACGACCCAGGCGGCGAGCGCGAGCCACGGGTTCGGGTACGCGCTCCAGGAGCCGGTGAACACGACGAGGCCGTAGAGCGAGCGGAGGCCGACGAGGACGGCGGCGCCGAGGCCGAGGAAGCGCGTGCCGAGGCTCGCGCGGTGGGTCGCGCTGGCGCGGGCGAGGCGCCGGGCGGTGCTCGACATGGCGCGGCGCGCGTTGCCGACGACGACGCCGAGCGTGTTCTCCTCGGGCGGCTGGTAGGCGCTCACCGCGGCACCTCCAGCACGACGGTGGTGCCGGACCCCGGCGCCGAGAACAGGCGGGCGTTGCCGTCGACGTCGCGCAGGCGGGCGACGACCGACTCCGCGAAGCCGAGCTTCGCCTCGTCGACGTCGTTGATGTCGAAGCCGACGCCCGAGTCGGTGACGAGCGCCCGCACGGTCGTGTCGTCCTCCGTGATGGTGACGTGGGCCTGGGTCACGCCGGAGTGCCGGCGCACGTTCTCGAGGCACTCGGCGAGCGCGAGGAGGAAGGCGTCGAGCACGTGGCTCGGCAGGAGCACCTGCCCGGTGCCGTGCCAGCTCACCTCGAGCCCCATGCGCCCGAAGCGCTGCTTGACGGACTCGAGGGTCGTGCCGAGCTGGCTCTCGTCGACGGGGGTGGCGGCATCCTGCACGGGGGCGCCCTCGGGCGTGGGGGAGCCCCCGAGCCGGAGCTGCCGCAGCAGTCTCGCGTCGTCCGCTGCCTGCTGCCGGAGCGCGTCGGCGGAGACGCCGACGCCCGAGTGGGCGAGGAGCGTGAGGGTCGCGAGGACGGTGTCGTGGAGGAGGCGCGCGCCCTGGCGGCGCTGCGCCTCGAGCTCGCTCGCCTGGCGCTCCGCGCGGTGCGCCCGGCCGATGCTCGAGATGCGGCGCGCCACCTGCGGGACGCCGGCCGAGATCCAGATCGCGACCGCCGTCGGCACGGCCCAGCCGATCGCGAGGATGCCGAGGGTGCGGAGCGGCTGCTGGAGCGGCGCGAGGAGCAGCGTGGCCGCCGCCCCGACGGCGAGTGCCGAGACGGCGAGGATCGCGACGCGGAGGGCGGAGCTCGTGAGCACGAGCGCGACGGAGGGGATCGCGGCGGCGGCGAGCTGCAACATCGCCGCGAGCGCGCCCTGACCCGGCGCCCGCTCGCCGACGGTCGCGACGATGACGAGGATGGCGGCACCCGCCGCGACGACGACGATCACCCAGACGAGCGAGGGGCTCGAGCCGACGCGGAGCTGGGCGATCCCGAGCAGCACGTAGAGCGGCAGCGAGACGAGCAGGGCGAGCTGGTCGACCGAGCCGGGGATCACGAGGCACAGCAGCGAGACGACCGTGAAGCAGAGACCGTACACCTGCCCCGCGCGTTGGAGCAGTCGGTCCCGCTCCTTCGTGATCAGGTCCATCGGCACGTGCTTTCTCATGAGGAGGGGTCAGGTCCCCCGCCGGGGTCACTATTCCACACCCCGTGACCCGAAATGGGGGTGCCACGCGGGGGCGACGGGGCACAATATGCGGGGTACAGTCGATCACGGATAGAGGGGACTGCACCAGCAGCCACACCATCCGAGCCGGTGTCACCGCGATGCTGTCGAGGGGTCGACAGGGCGGTCATCGGTCCGGGTTCCGCCATCGGGGGATGGCGATGGACCGGGGGAACGCCGGGGGCCGCATCGCGAGATGCGGCCCCCGACCTCGTTCTCGGCCGGCTCCGGCGGCTCAGCCGCCCGCGTCGGGGAGCCCGCAGCTCGCCGCGACGAGCTCGTAGAGCGCGAGCCGCACCCCGTCGGGCATGCGCAGGTGCAGCAGCCGCATCCCGCCGCCGTCGAGCTCGAGCTCGAGGGGCATGACCGTGCCGACCTTGTCCTCCGCGAGGGCGTGCGCGTCGCAGCGCGCCGGGACGACGGGGATGCGGAAGCCGCCGACCGCGTCGGGTCCCGTGAGGGGCGCGTCGCGATCCAGGTGCTCGACCCGCCCGGCGCCGTCGTCGAGCGCGAGCAGGACGGTCGAGCGGAGGCCGGTGAGCCGGACCTCGCCCGAGGCACCCGTCGGACGCGCCCGGACGACGAGCTGCCCGGGCGCCCCCGCGCGCGGCGGCTCGCGGACGCCGAGGGGCTCGAGCTCGACGAGCGCGGCGATCTCCCGCGCGAAGCAGGCCTCGTCGACGAGCGCGTCGATCTGGCCGTACGGGTCGCCGAGGCCGTCCGCGAGCAGCTCGCCCCCGTCCCGCGTCTCGACGCGGATGCGCTCGACGGGCGTCGTCGGGGCGGGGCACGCGACGGCCGCGAGCTCGACGGGGAGGTCGACCCGGTCGCCGGGCTCGAGCGTCGTCGCCCGGCCGGACCACCGCATCCGATCGGCGAAGCGCTCGGAGTCGATCTCGGCGGCGACGATCGTGAAGGCGCGCTCGCCGGTGTTCTCGACCGCGATCCGGGCGGTGTCGCCGCCGAGGTCGAATCGCGTCCGGAACACCTCGAGCTCGCCCTCGGGCGCCGTCGCGGCCGGCCCGCACCCGGCGAGGACCGCGGCCGCGAGCACGGTCGCCGCGAGGGCGCCGAGCGGGCGGGCGGCCGTCATGGCGCGATCCTAGCCGCGCCCGCGGCTCACGCGGAGAGCAGTCGGGCGAGCTCGCGGCCGACGGCCTCGTGCTCGATGAGGAAGGCGTCGTGGCCGAAGGGGGAGGAGATCTCGACCGCGCGGTCGCCATCGATGTTCCCCGCGAGGTGCCGCGCGATCTCGCGCTGGCCCTCCAGCGGGTAGAGGCGGTCGCTGTCGACCCCGAGGACGAGCGCTCGGGCGGTCACCCGGGAGAGCGCCGCCGCGACGCCGCCCCGGTCGCGGCCGACGTCGTGGGAGTCCATGGCGTGCACCAGGGTGAGGTAGCTGTTCGCGTCGAAGCGGCGGGTGAACTTGTTGCCGTGGAAGCCGAGGTAGCTCTCGACCGCGAAGACGCCGCCGTCGCCGAGCGGGTCGATGCCGCTCTGCCAGTTGCGCCCGAAGCGCTCGTCGAGCTCGGTCGGGGAGCGGTAGTTGAGCAGCGCCATGCGCCGCGCGAGCGCGAGCCCGCGATGCGGGCCCTGGCCGTCGGGCGCCTCGTAGTAGTCGCCGCCGGCGAAGGCCGGGTCCATGCGGATCGCCTCGATCTGCACGGAGTCGAGCGCGATCTGGTCGGCGCCGCTCAGCGCCGGCGCGGCGAGGACCGCGAGCCGCTCGACGCGATCGGGGAAGGTCGCCGCCCACTCGAGCGCCTGCATGCCGCCCATCGAGCCGCCGATCACGGCCGCCCAGCTCGCGATCCCGAGCGCGTCCGCGAAGGCCGCCTGCGCCCGGATCTGGTCTCGGATCGTGAGGAAGGGGAACCGCGAGCCCCACTCGGCGCCGTCGGGTGCGAAGGAGGAGGGGCCGGTGGTGCCCTGGCAGCCCCCGAGCATGTTCGGCGCGATCACGAACCATCGGCTCGTGTCGATCGCGAGACCCTCGCCGAGCACCCCCGACCACCAGCCGGCGGTCGCGTGCCCCGCGCCCGCGCGCCCGATGACGTGGCTGTCGCCTGTGAGGGCGTGGAGCAGCAGGATCGCGTTGTCGCGCGCCTCGTTGAGCTCGCCCCAGGTCTCGTAGGCGATCGTCACGTGCGGGAGGGCGCCGCCCGCCTCGAGCTCGAGGGCGCCGATGCCCTGGAAGCGGCGGTCGCCGGGGTCGTCGCCGACCCGCCAGGCGCCGCTCGCGGGCGGGAGCGCGCTGAGGCTCCGCCGCTCGGCCTCGGTCACGAAGGCCGACGGCATCGCGTCCTCGGGGGTCTGCCAGTCCATCGACCCCATTGTCCCGTGCCGGGCGGCGTGTTACGTCCGCCCGGCACGGAGCGGCTCAGGCGCCGGCGCGGCTCGCCGCCGTGACGGCGCGCGCCGCCGCGAAGCCGGCCTCGAGGTCCGCGATGAGGTCCTCGACGTGCTCGAGCCCCACCGAGAGGCGGACGAGGCCCGGGGTGACGCCGGTCGTGAGCTGCTGCTCCGGGGTGAGCTGCGAGTGCGTGGTCGACGCGGGGTGGATGATGAGGCTGCGCACGTCGCCGATGTTCGCGAGGTGGCTGAAGAGCGAGACGCTCTCGACCAGCGCGCGTCCCGCATCCACGCCGCCCTTGAGCTCGAAGCTCAGCACGGCGCCGACGCCCTGCGGCGCGTAGCGGTTCGCCGCCGCGTACCAGGGGCTCGTGGGGAGCCCCGAGTAGTTGACGCTCGCGATGTCGGGGTGGTTCTCGAGCCACTCCGCGATCGCCTGCGCGTTCGCCGTGTGGCGGTCGATGCGCAGGCTCAGCGTCTCGATGCCCTGGAGCAGCGTGAAGGCGCTGTCGGGGGAGAGCGCGGCGCCCGTGTCGCGGAGCAGCTGCACGCGCGCCTTGATGACGTAGGCGATCGCGTCGCCGAGCACGCCCGTGTAGCTGGCGCCGTGGTACGAGGGGTCCGGCTCGGTGAGGCCGGGGAACTTCTCGACGTGCTGCGACCACGGGAAGCGGCCGCCGTCGACGATGAGGCCCGCGATGACCGTGCCGTGGCCGCCGAGGAACTTCGTCGCCGAGTGGACGACGATGTCGGCGCCGTGCTCGAAGGGGCGGATGAGGTACGGCGTCGCGATGGTGTTGTCGACGATGAGCGGGACGGAGGCGTCGTGCGCGACGTCCGCGACGAGGCGGATGTCGAGGACGTTGATGCGCGGGTTGCCGATCGTCTCCGCGAAGAGGAGCTTCGTGTTCGGCCGGATCGCGGCGCGCCACTCCTCGGCGTCGTCCTGGTTCTCGACGAAGGTGACCTCGATGCCGAGGCGCTGCAGCGTGTACTTGAAGAGGTTGTAGGTGCCGCCGTAGATCGACGAGGAGGAGACGATGTGGTCGCCCGCCTGCGCGATGTTGAGCACGGCGTAGGTGATGGCCGCCGAGCCCGAGGCGGTCGCGAGGGCCGCCGTGCCGCCCTCGAGCGCCGCGATGCGCTGCTCGACGACGTCCGTCGTGGGGTTCATGAGGCGGGTGTAGATGTTGCCGAACTCGGCGAGGGCGAAGAGGTTCTTCGCGTGGTCGGCGCTGTTGAAGACGTAGGAGGTCGTCTTGTAGATCGGGGTGGCCCGCGCGTTGGTCACGGGGTCGGGCTGGGCCCCGGAGTGGATCTGCTTCGTCTCGAACTGCCAGTCCGCCATCGTCCTGCTCCCTCATGTGGTCTCGGGCACCCCGCGGCGCTCGCCGCGGCGTGCAGCGAGCCTAGGGAGGGGCCGTCGGGGCGGCAACGCGCCGCTTCACACGGCGTCACAGGCGCCTCAGCGGCGACGGGCGCCCGTCGGGTCGGTTCGCGACTCGCGCGCGGGCGCGTCGCTGCCGTCGCGGAAGATCCAGCGCGGCTTCGGCTCGATGATCGGCCGGAACAGGCGGCGGACGGGCGTGCTCGCGAGCAGCATCGAGATCGCGAGGCTCGCGAGGACCATCGAGAGCAGCCACGTCGCGGAGGCGTGTTCCTCGCGGAGGATCCCGGCCTCCCGGATCGGGTAGAGCACGAAGGAGTGGAGCAGGTAGATGTACATCGTCGCCTGCCCGAAGGCCGTGAACCAGGTCTCGCGGCGCGGGATGAGCGCGAAGAACGCGGCGCTGAGCAGCGTGGCGAGCAGGATGAGCCCGAGCCGCAGCACCCCCGCCCACCAGACCGCCGCGCCGAGCCCCTGGTAGCTGTCGTCGTAGAAGAACCAGAGCTGGAGGTCGAACTCGCGGAAGGCGTTGATGTTGAGGAGGATGACCGCCATCCAGGCCGCGAAGACGCCGAGCGCGAGCGCGCGCACCGGGTAGACGACGCGGGTCGGGGCGTTCCGCCAGCGGTCGACGAGCGACCAGTCGGCGAGCTTCCAGCCGAGCACGAAGAACGGCAGGATGCCGATCGCGCGCGAGAGCGAGAAGGTGGAGTCGACGTTCGCGAGATAGCCGACGCCGACCGAGAAGACGAGCGTCCAGACGAGGGGACCGCGCAGCAGCGCCAGGTAGGGGAGGATCAGCCGGAAGATGGCGAGGGCGAGCAGGAACCAGAGCGTCCAGCTCGGCTCGGTGGGGTTGAACTTCGGGTCGCCCTCGACCGCGAACTTCACGAGCGTCCAGATCGTCTCCATGATCACGTAGGGCAGGAGGATGTCGGTGACGACCTTCTTCATCTGCCGCGCCCCGGGAGGCGCCGCCTTCGAGAAGTAGCCGGAGATGATCGCGAAGGCCGGCATGTGGAACGCGTAGATGAAGAGGTAGAGGCTCAGCGCGTTGTTGCTGTCGTAGGTCTGCCGCTGGATCGCGTGGCCGACGACGACGAGGGCGACGCAGGCGAAGCGCGCGTTGTCCCAGAGCGGGACGCGCACGCGAGGCCGCGGGATGGATCCGGTCGCGGTGCGGGCGGCAGGCTTCGTCGTCTCGCTCGTCATCCTCGCCAGCCTATCGGCGCTAGCGTTGACGGCATGGTGCAGACGGCGGTCGTGACGGGAGCCAGCTCGGGGATCGGTGCCGCGACGGCCCGCCTCCTCGCGGAGCACGGGTGGGAGGTGCTCGCGGTCGCGCGACGCGCCGAGCGGCTCGAGGAGCTCGTCGCCGGCGCGGCCGGGCTCGAGGGCTCGATCACGGCGCTCCCCGCGGACATCACCGACGGCGCGGATGTCGAGCGCGTGCGCGCCGCGGTCGCCGATCGAGGCGGACTCCGTGCGCTCGTCAACAACGCGGGCGGCGCCTTCGGGCTCGCGAGCGTCGAGGACTCCGACGTGGAGGACTGGCGGCGCATGTTCGAGGTCAACGTGCTCGGCGCGAAGCGCGTGACCTCCGCCCTCCTGCCGCTGCTCCGCGACGGCGCCCGCGCGGCGGGCGACGCGACGATCATCATGGTCACCTCGATCGCGGGTCACGTGGCCTACGAGGGCGGGGGCGGCTACAACGCCTCGAAGTTCGCGGAGCACGCGATGACGGCGGTCCTGCGGCTCGAGCTCGCGGGCGAGCCGATCCGCGTCGTGGAGGTCGCGCCCGGCATGGTCCGGACGGAGGAGTTCTCGCTCGTGCGCTTCGGCGGCGACCAGGCGAAGGCGGATGCCGTCTACGCCGACGTGGACGGCCCGCTCGTCGCGGAGGACATCGCGAGCGCCATCGTCCACGCCCTGGAGCTGCCCGGCAACGTGAACCTCGACCTCGTGACGATCAAGCCGGTCGCGCAGGCCGCGCCGCACAAGGTCGTCAAGGGCGAGCTGCGTCCGAGGAGCTGAGCCCGCCCGGATCCTCGGGGTCCGGATGCTCGTCGGCGAAGGCGAGGCGGGGGACGAAGAAGAGCAGCACGCCCGCGACGAGCGCCGCGCCCGCGCACACCGACCAGACGGCCGCGTAGCCCGCGAAGCTCGCGGCCTGGCCGAGCGCATCCATGGCCCCCGTCGCGAGGACGACGCCGAAGACGGCGCTCGCGAAGGCGCCGCCGACCGTCTTGGAGGTGTTCGTGAGCCCCGTGGCGACGCCCGTCTGGCCGCGCGGCGCGGCGGCGGCCGCGGCCGCGGGCAGCGCGCCGACGAGCGCGCCCGAGCCGAGCCCCGCGACGACCATGTTCGTCACGACCTGCCAGGTCTCGTCGTGGAAGGGCAGGAAGAGGCCGTAGCCGAGGGCGACGAGGAAGGTCGCCCCGATGATCGCGGTCCGCGGCGAGAGCCGCTTCGACGCGGTCGGGAACAGCACCGCGCCGACGATCATCGACACCAGGTACACGCCGATGAGCGTCGAGCGGTCGGAGGCGTCGAGGCCGAGGCCGTAGCCGAGCGCGGGGTCGGTGCCCGCGTAGGTCGAGAGCGGGGCCTGCGCGCCGAGGAGGCTGATGCCGACGAGCCCCGCCGTGAGCACGATCGGCCACATGGTCGGCTGGGCGAGGGTGCGGAGGTCGATCGCGGGGTCGGGCGTGCGCAGCTCGTGGCGCGCGAAGGGGACGATCGCGAGGAGTCCGAGCGCGATGAGCGCCCACACCCACCAGGCGCCGGGCCCGTTCAGCCGCAGGAAGGTGAGCCCCGACGTGACGAGCAGGAGCGACAGCCCGAGGAGGACGAAGCCCGTCGCGTCGAGTCGCCGGCCGGGCAGCGGCTCCGACTCGGGCACCCAGAACAGGATCGCGAAGAAGACCAGCGTGACGGCGATCGCGGGGGCGATCAGCGTGAGCGTCACGTCCTCGCCGGTCGCCGCGAAGATCCTCCCGGCCGAGAGCGCGCCGATGATGGCGCCCGCCTCGAGGCCGACCACGAGCATCCCCGCGGCCCGTCTCGTCTGCGAGACCCCGGCCTCCGCCCGGCGCCCGCGGTCGAAGATGAGCGCGACCTCGAGCGGCAGCCAGACGGTGAGGAACCCCTGCAGCGTCCAGGCCGCGAGGAAGGACCAGAAGTCGGGCGCCACGGCGAGCCACCACGTGCCGATCGCGGTGATGACGGTCGAGACGAGCAGGATCCGCTTGTGGCCGAACATGTCGCCGAGCTTCGCCATGATCGGCACGGCGATGCCCGCGAGCAGCAGCTGCGCCGCCTCGAACCAGTTGTAGTCGGCGTCGCGGATGCCGAGGTGGCGCACGAGGTCCGAGATGAGGGGCACGTAGAAGCCCTGCAGGATGCCGCTCGTGATCTCGAGGAGGAAGAGCGCGCCGACGAGCGCGAACGTGATGTGACCTCGGCTCGCGGCGACCATGCTCGGATGCTAGACCCGCGAGACCCCGGGGCCGCGCCCGGCGCGGCTACGGTGGTGGGATGAGCATCCATCTCGTCGGCGGCGGCTGGTCCGAGGAGGGCATCCCGGAGCGCTTCGGGCCCTTCGTGGCGGAGGCGGCGGCCCGCGCCGCGGGGAGCGGCCGGATGGTGCCGCGGATCGGGGTGCTGCTCGTCGACCCGGAGGAGGAGCCGGGGGCCGAGTCGGCCGCCGCCGAGGCGCGCTACCGGGCGCTGCTGCTCGCGGCGGGCGCCTGCGAGCCGGTCGTCACGACCGCGCACGGCGGCGAGCCGTTCCCGAGCGGCGTGCTCTCCGACATCGACGCGCTGTTCGTGGGCGGCGGCCTCACGCCCGCCTATCTCGAGGCGATCCTCCCGATCGTCGACGAGGTCCGGCTGCTCGTCTCCGACGGCCTCCCGTACCTGGGCTTCTCCGCGGGCGCCATGATCGCGCCCGACCGCGCCATCGTCGGCGGCTGGCGGATCGGCGGCATCCCCGTCTGCGCTGAGGACTGCGGCGAGGACCTCGACGAGGTCGCGGTGGTCGAGGGGCTCGGCCTCATCGACATCGCGGTCGACGTGCATGCCGCGCAGTGGGGCACCCTCACGCGACTCGTGGCGACGACCGAGGCGGGTCTCGTCGACGGCGGCGTCGCGATCGACGAGGACACGGCCCTCATCGTGGGCGACGAGCTCCGCGTCGTCGGCCTCGGGAACGTCTGGCAGGTCGTCGACGGCGAGGACGGCGTCGTCGTGAGCTCGACGGCATGAGCGCGCCGAAGCCGCTCGCGGAGCTCGTCGACCCCGGGTGGGCCGCGGCGCTCGAGCCGGTCGCCGAGGACGTGGCGCGGATGGGCGACTTCCTCCGCGCCGAGACGGCGGCCGGCCGGCCGTACCTCCCCGCCGGCGAGCGTGTGCTCCGCGCCTTCGCGCGGCCCTTCGAGGAGGTCCGGGTGCTCATCGTCGGGCAGGATCCGTACCCGACCCCGGGGCACCCGATCGGCCTCTCCTTCGCGGTCGAGCGGCACGTGCGCCCGCTTCCGGGCAGCCTCCGCAACATCTACCGCGAGCTCCGCGACGATCTCGGCATCCCCGCCCCCGAGCACGGCGACCTCGCCGCCTGGGCCGACCAGGGCATCCTGCTCCTCAACCGGGTGCTCACCGTCGAGGCGGGCGCCTCCGGCTCGCATCGCGGAAAGGGCTGGGAGGCGGTCACCGAGTGCGCCATCCGCGCGCTCGTCGCACGGCCCGCGCCGCTCGTCGCGATCCTGTGGGGGCGGGATGCGGCGACGCTGCGGCCGATGCTCGGCGACACGCCCGTCGTCGCCTCCGCGCATCCGAGCCCGCTGTCCGCCTCCCGCGGCTTCTTCGGCTCCCGTCCCTTCAGCCGCGCGAACGCCCTCCTCGCCGAGCGCGGGGCGCCGGAGGTGGACTGGTCGCTCCAGGGCTGACGCACGAGTCTGAGAGGATGGGGGCATGCAGGGCGCGACGATCGAGTTCGACCGGCTGACGAAGCGCTTCGGCGGCGTCGATGCCGTGCAGGAGCTGAGCTTCCGGGTGGAGCCCGGGGTGGTGACGGGGTTCCTCGGGCCGAACGGGGCGGGCAAGACGACCTCCCTCCGCTCGCTCCTCGGGCTCGTCCGGCCGACGAGCGGCCGAGCCACCTTCGACGGCCGTCGCTACGCCGAGCTCGAGCGCCCGCTCGCGACCGTCGGCACGGCCCTCGAGGCCTCCAGCTTCCACGCCGGGCGCACCGGGCGCGAGCATCTGCGGGTCGTCGCGGCCGCCGCCGGGATCCCGGGCCGCCGCGCCGAGGAGGTGCTCGAGCAGGTGGGGCTCGGCCAGGCCGGCCGGCGCCGCGTGGGCGGGTACTCGCTCGGGATGCGGCAGCGGCTCGGCCTCGCGGTGGCGCTGCTCGGCGATCCGGGCGTCCTCGTCCTCGACGAGCCGATCAACGGCCTCGATCCGGAGGGCATCCGCTGGATCCGCGGCCTCCTCAGGGGCTTCGCGGCCGACGGCCGGACGGTGCTCGTCTCCTCGCACCTGCTCAGCGAGGTGCAGCAGACGGTCGACCGCGTCGTCGTCATCGCGAAGGGCCGGCTCGCCTACCAGGGCGCCCTCGAGGGGCTCGGGGGCGGCGAGCCGCGCGTCCGCGTCGACTCTCCCGACCGCGGGGCGCTCATCCGCGCGCTCGGCTCGGCCGCGACGCCCGCGCCGGACGGGCGCGGACTCCTCGTCGACGGTCTCGGCTCCGACGAGGTCGGCGGCCTCGCCTACGCGGCCGGCGTGCAGCTCAGCCATCTCGCTCCCGAGGGGCAGGTGCTCGAGGACCGCTTCCTCGCCCTCGTCGGGGGAGCCGCGAGCGGCGAGGAGGTCGCGCGATGACGATCCTGCGCTCGATCCGATCCGAGCTGCTCAAGCTCACCACCGTGCGGTCCACCTGGATCCTGGGGCTCATCCTGTTCGCGTACGTGGGCGTCAGCGCCGCCGGCTTCGCGGGCGTGCTCGCGATCGCCGAGGACGACGGCGGACTGCCGACGGGCGCCGGCCTCCATCTCGCGATCTACGCGATCGCGACCTCGGTCGTCGGCTACGCCTTCCCGCTGCTCATCGGCGCCTTCACGATCACGGGCGAGCTGCGCTTCCAGACCCTGACGCCGACCTTCCTCGCGACCCCGGCGCGCGGCGCCGTCCTCGCGGGCAAGGTCGTGGCCTCCTTCCTCGTCGGGCTCGTGCTCGGCGTCGTCGGCCTCCTCGCGAGCGCCGGCCTGGGCGGACTCGTGCTCGCCCTGACCGGCCAGGAGACCGGCTTCGACGATCCCGAGACGTGGTGGATGATCGGCCGCGCGGTCCTCGCGATGGCCCTGTGGACGATCGTGGGCGTCGGCCTCGGGACCCTCATCCCGAACCAGGTCGCCGTCATCGTGATCGTGATCGCCTTCACCCAGTTCATCGAGCCGGTGCTCCGCGTCGCGACGGCCTTCGTCGACTGGACGGCCGAGCTCGGCCGCTTCCTGCCGGGCGCGGCGAGCGACGCGCTCGTCGGCTCGAGCTTCTTCGGGATCATCGGCGCCGCGGGCGGGGTCGATCCCCTCGAGCCGTGGCAGGGTGGACTCGTCATGGTCGGGATCGCCGGCGTGCTCCTCCTGCTGGGCGGCCTCACGACCTGGCGCCGGGACGTCACCTGAGCTGAGAGGAGCCGGCGATGCTGGAAGAGGAGTACAACCCGCGTCGCCAGCTGCCCCGGCACCTCCGGCCGGTCCCCGAGCCGGAGGCGCCGTTCTCCTTCGCGCTGCGCGAGGCGCGCATCGAGGACGTGCCCGACATGCTCGAGATCTACAACCACTACGTGCAGAACACGACGGTCACCTTCGACGAGGACCAGCTGACGCTCAAGGAGATGCGGCGGAAGCTCCGGACGGTGCGCGAGCTGGGCTTCCCGTGGATCGTCGCGGAGACCCCGAGCGGGCAGGTCATCGGCTACGCCTTCGTCTACCCGTGGAAGGAGCGGCGGGCCTACCGCTTCACGGTCGAGAACTCGATCTATCTCCGGCCGGCCTCCACCGGGAAGGGCCTCGGCAAGGCGCTCATGGAGCGGCTGCTCGCGGATGCGAAGTCGGCCGGGGTGAAGGAGGTCGTCGCCGTGATCGCGGATCGGGGCGCGGAGGGATCGATCGCGATCCACGAGCGCTTCGGCTTCAAGGAGGCGGGTCGCATGGGCCGCGTGGGCTTCAAGTTCGGGCGCTGGCTCGGCACGATCCTCATGCAGAAGAGCCTCAAGTAGCGCTCGCCGGGCTATGTTCCCGGACGCGTCGACGGGCCGCGATGCCGGTGCATCGCGACCCGTCGGACCCGTCGGGCCGGCCTCCGCCTCAGCCGCGGGGCGTCGCGCGGCGCAGGAGCAGGAACCCGACGAGTCCCGAGACCGCGGTGACGGGGAGCGTCCACGCGACCGCGCCGACGAAGCCCTGCGCCGCGAACCAGCCGCCGATGGCCGACCAGCTGTCGGTGAGGATCACGAGCGCGACGGCCGCGATGAGCGCTGCCGTCAGCGCGAGGAAGAACACGGTGAGGCCGCGGGCCTTCCACCGCACGTAGATCACGGCGATCGCCGTGCCGACGAAGAGGAAGAAGGCGAAGTAGGCGAAGGTGATGAACGCCCGCTCCCACCACGGCCCGTCGCTGAAGTAGAAGTCCGTGAACATCCGGGCGCCGAGCCCCCAGCCGCCCGTCGCCTCCTCCACGGCGCCGAGCACGGTGATGATCGTCGTGAAGACGAGCGCGAGGATGAGGAAGGCGAGCGAGGACCCCAGGAAGTAGTCCCGCCGGGTCGCGCCCATGCCGAGCGCGAAGCCGAAGGTGGAGTTCATGGCCTGCACGGCGACCACCATCATGTAGACGAAGATGAACAGGGTCGCGCCCGAGTACCGGAATCCCTCGGTCGCGGCGGGCACGGACTGCGCGACGACCCACCAGAGCGCGAGGTAGCCCAGGAGGATCGCGACGAGGATCGCGAGCGGCGTGATGAGCACGGTCGTCGGGTTGGCGAGGGTGAGCTTGGCGACCCGCCAGAGGCGCGCCCCCGTGCCGGCGGCATCCTCGCGTCGGACGGTGGTCGGGCGGTCGATCACGGCGTTCATGCGCGGACCTCGGCTTCCTTCGTGCTGGTGCTGGAGCTGGTGAGACGGACGACGAGCTGCTGGAGCGAGACCGGCGCGAGCGTGAGACCGGCGGCAGCCGCCGCGCGCCGGTCGTCCTCGGTGAGACCGGGGAGGGTGGCGGAGGCGAGTCCGCCCATCCCCTCGCGGTGGAGGATCTCGCGGCCACGGATGTACCCGTCGACGGCGGCGGCGGATCCGACGACGTCGACGGCCCGGCCCCGCAGCGACTCGGCGTCCTCGTCGACGACGATGCGGCCGTCGTCGATCACGAGGACGTGCTCGATGAGCTCGGCGACCTCGTCGATGAGATGGGTCGAGAGCACGATCGTGCGCGGGTGCTCGGCGTAGTCCTCGATGAGGCGGTCGTAGAAGATCTGCCGGGCGACGGCGTCGAGCCCGAGGTAGGGCTCGTCGAAGAAGGTGAGGGGCGCGCGGCTGGCGAGTCCGATGACGACGCCGATCGCGGACAGCTGGCCCCGGGAGAGCTTCTTGATGGGGCGCTTGAGCGGGATGCGGAACTCCGCGATGAGCTGCTCGGCGAAGTCGGCATCCCAGTTCGCGAAGAACCAGGGCGCGCTGCGGAGCACGTGCCGGGCCTGGAAGTCCTCGGGGTAGCGCTGGCTCTCCTTGATGAAGCAGATGTTCTGCAGGACCGCGGCGTGCTCGACCGGCGTCTCGCCGAAGACGCGGATGTCGCCGGCCGTCGCGAACTCCTGCCCGGTGAGCAGCGACATGAGCGTCGTCTTGCCGGCCCCGTTGCGACCGAGCAGGCCGACGATCCGGTGCTCCTCGATGCGGAGGGTGACGTCGTCGACGGCGGTGACGTCCCGGTAGCGCTTCGTGACGCCCTCGAGCTCGATGACGGTGGTCATGCCTTCTCTCCTTCTCGGATCATGTCGGCCAGCTGCGCTCCGCTGATGCCGAGCTTGGCGGCCTCGGCGAGCAGCGGCGCGACGTACTGTGCCGTGAACTGCTCGCGGCGGATGGCCACGAGCCGGGCGCGCGCGCCCTCGGCGACGAACATGCCGATCCCTCTCCTCTTGATGAGCGTCCCCTCGTCGACGAGCCGGTTGATCCCCTTCCCGGCGGTGGCCGGGTTGACGCGGAGGAAGGCCGCGAGCTCGTTGGTGGAGGGTGCCTGCGTGTCCTCGGGAAGCGCCCCCGAGATGATGTCGTTCTCGATCCGCTCCGCGATCTGGAGGAAGATCGGGCGACCCTCATCCATGACCGGGCGCGATCCGTCGGGCGGGGAACCTCGCTGCCTCGTGGCGGTTCGTAGGTTCATTAGTCATGTAATGAACCAACCATGTTCACCCGGCGATGTCAAGCCCGCGTTCCGCACGCGCATCGCCGTAGGCTCGAGCGCATGTTCGAACTGCACCACCTCACCGCCCTCGAGCAGCTCGACTGGCTGCGGCGCGGCGAGGTGACGCCGCTCGAGCTCGTCGACCACTACCTCGCCCGGATCGAGCGCCTCGACACGGGGGAGGGGGCGCTCGGCGCCTTCGCGACCGTCACGCCCGAGGCCGCACGGCGGCGCGCCGCGGCGCTCGCCGCATCCCCGGGTCGCGCCGCCGCCCTGTGGGGGCTGCCGCTCGCCGACAAGGACCTCTCGGCGCGCGCCGGCATCCGCACCATGTTCGGCTCGCGGGCCTTCGCCGCCTTCGTGCCCGAGGCCTCGGACGAGATCGTGGAGGCGGTGGACGCCGCGGGGGCCGTCAGCCTCGGCAAGACGGTCGCCCCCGAGTTCGGGATGCCGAGCCACAGCGAGTCGCTCGTCTCGCCACCCGCCCGCACGCCGTGGGATCCGCGCCTCGGCGCCGGCGGATCGAGCGGCGGCGCGGCCGTCGCCGTCTCGGCCGGGCTCCTGCCGCTCGCCCCCGGGTCCGACGGCGGCGGCTCCATCCGGATCCCCGCTGCGGCGACGGGGCTCGTCGGGCTGAAGCCCTCGCGGGGCCTCGTGCCCGCGGGCACCGGCTTCGGCTCGCCCGGCGCGCTCGTCGTGCCGGGCCCGCTCGCGCGCACCGTCGCCGATGCGGCGCTCCTGCTCGACGCGCTCGTCGAGCAGGGCGACTACGACTCCGCGACCCGTGCGCCCGGCTGGGCCGACGGCGCCTACCTGGATGCCGCCGTGCGCGGCGAGGGCCGCTTCAACCTGGGGGCGACGAGCTGGTCGCCCTGGGCGCACGACTTCGAGCTCGCCCCCTCGGCGGAGACGCTCGCGGCGCTCGACGTCGCGCGGCGCGAGCTCGACGCCATCGGCCACGGGCTCGAGCCCTTCGACCTGCCGCCCGAGCCCGAGTACTCGGACGCCTTCCGCGTCGCATGGCAGGCGGGCGCCTCGGCGATCCCGGTCGAGGGGGAGCGGCTGGCGCTGCTCGAGCCGCTCACACGCTGGCTCGTCGAGGCCGGACGGCGCCTGCCGGCCTCCGCCCTCGTCGCGGCGCAGCGCACGCTGAACGGCGTCGAGCGACGCACGATCCGCGCCTTCTCGCGCTTCGACGCGGTCCTCATGCCCGGCATGGCGATGACCCCGCGTCCCATCGGCTGGTACGACCACGAGGATCCCGAGCGGAACTTCGCCCAGCAGGTCGCGTACACGCCCTGGACGAGCTTCGTGAACGTCGCCGGCCTCCCCGCGATCTCGCTGCCCGTCCACGAGACGGCGGCGGGGCTGCCGATGGCGGTGCAGCTCGTGGGTCGGCCGGGCGGCGAGCGCGTGCTGCTCGCCATCGGCGCCCAGCTCGAGCGCCGGCTCGGCTGGCACCGGCGGCATCCGCCCCGGTGGTGAGGCGCGCAGTCCAGTGCTTGTGAGGGTAGCCTCAGCAAAGTCAGGTGAGGCATGCCATACTGGCCTGACGATGCTCCTCTCCGACCTCCTCCCCGCCACGATCGCCTGGCAGCCCGCCGAGCGCGACGTCGTGCTGCTCGCCGGCACGCGCGAGGATCTGCCCGTCATCGAGACGGTGCTCGCGACGCTGCCCGCCAAGGCGCGCGGCCGCGTCTTCGTCGAGGTCGAGACGGATGCCGAGGTGGGCGAGCTCGCGGCCCCCGGTCGCGTCTGCGTCACCTGGCTCGTCCGTCAGCGCGGCCAGGAGCTGCGCCGCTCGGTCGACGCCTGGGTCTCGGAGATGCTCCCCGTGAGCTTCGACCGCGAGCACCGCCTCTACGCGTGGATCGCCGGCTCCGGCACCGCGCACGCCCTCACGAGCGACTAG
Organism: Homoserinibacter sp. YIM 151385; assembly: GCF_027912415.1. Taxonomy (NCBI): domain Bacteria; kingdom Bacillati; phylum Actinomycetota; class Actinomycetes; order Micrococcales; family Microbacteriaceae; genus Homoserinibacter; species Homoserinibacter sp. YIM 151385. The sequence continues at coordinate 277,279 of NZ_CP115175.1, forward strand.
CCGCCGAGTCGCTCCGCCTGGCGCTCGAGGAAGGTCCAGAGCGCCGCCGTCGCCGCCGGGTCGTCGACCTGCCGCGCGACGCGCCCCGGGTAGCGCAGCTGATCGAGGTACGCACCCGCCGGGACGCCGGGATCCTCGGAGCCCGCGAGGAGCACGAGCGGCGCCGCACCCGCCTCGGGCGGGATCGAGCCCGAGCGCGCGAGCTCGCTGAAGCGGCCGGTGCCGAAGCTCTCCGCCGCGAAGCTCGAGCGCACATAGCCCGGGTGGAAGCTGTAGGCCGCGATCCCGAGCCGCCGCGGGACCTCGCGGCCGAGCATCATGTCGGCCCGCTTCGCCTGCCCGTAGGCGGGCCAGCCTCCGAGCCAGCGGCGGCGCTCGAACTCGACATCGCGCAGCTCGAGCGCGCCCCAGCGATGGGCGACGCTCCCGGTGAAGATCACGCGGCCGTCGGATGCCGTGAGCCGCTCGCGCAGGAGCTGCGTGAGCACGAAGGGCGCGAGCACGTTGTGCTGCCAGGTGCGCTCGACGCCGTCGGCGCTGAGCGCGCGGTGCCGGAGGAGGCCGCCCGCGTTGTTCGCGAGGACGTCGATGCTCGGGTACGCCTCGAGGAGCTCGCGGCCCAGTCGGCGCACGTCCTCGAGCCGGTCGAAGTCGGCGAGGAAGGCGATGCCGCCGACCTCCTGCGCGACGGCGGCCGTGCGCTCCGCGTCGCGTCCGACGATGGCGAGCTCCACGCCCGGGCCCGCGAGCTCTCTCGCGGCGGCGGCGCCGATCCCCGAGCTCGCGCCCGTGATGACGATCGTGGTCATGCGTAGCCTCCCCGTTCGAGTCCCGCCTCGATCTCGAAGCGGTTGCTCATGGCATCCTCTCCTGCCGCGACGTAGAGGACGATGAAGACGAGGCCGTAGCGGCGCCATTGGGCGCGGTGCACGGCCTCGTGCGCGAGGACGTCCGGGCCCGTGTTCGAGGTGGTGAGGTAGACGGCGCCGATCGTCGTGCCGCCGCGACCGAACGCCCACGACGGGAGGCCGTCGCAGACGAGCAGGCCGCCCTCCCGTCGCGGACGGGCCGCGAGGAGCAGAGCCGCGCCCCAGATCCAGCCGCACGCGCTCGCGAACCAGTAGCCGGGGCGCGCGACGACCGGGCTGAGGAGCACGGCTCGGAGCCCCGGGACACGGCGTCCGGCTCGCTCGAGGCGCTGCGCGGTGCGCTCGAGGCGAGCGGTCACGCCGTCTCGCGCCCGAGGGACTCGAGGAGCCGCAGCCAGATCTCGCTGACCGTCGGGTAGGCCGGCACCGCGTGCCACAGCCTCCGGATCGGCACCTCGCCGACGATCGCGATCGTCGCCGCCTGCAGCAGATCCGAGACGCGCGGCCCGACGAAGGTGGCGCCGACGACGACGCCGCGGTCCTCGTCGACCACGAGCCGCGCGGTGCCCTGATAGCCGTCCTGCTCGACGCTCGCGCCCGCGATCCCGCCGAGATCGTAGTCGACGACCCGGCTCCGGAGCCCGCGTCGCTCGGCCTCCGCGGCGGTGAGCCCGATCGCGGCGACCTCGGGATGCGAGAACACCACCTGCGGCACGGCGTCATGATCCGCCGTCGCGACGTGCGCGCCCCAGGGACGGTCGTCGAGCTCCTCGCCGCGGGCGAGGGCGGCGATCGCGTCGCCCGCCGCGCGCGCCTGGTACTTGCCCTGGTGGGTCAGGAGCGCCCGGTGGTTGACGTCGCCGACGGCCCACAGCCAGTCGAGCCCCTTCACGCGCAGCGCGTCGTCGACCTCCAGCCAGGCGCCCGGCTCGAGACCCGCCGTCTCGAGGCCGAGGTCGCCCGTGCGCGGGGCTCGGCCGACCGCGACGAGCAGCTCCTCGGCGGTCACGCTGGAGCCGTCCCCGAGGGCGAGCGTCACGCCCGCCTCGCCGCGGCTCGCGCCGATCGTCTCCACCCCGAGCCGGACCTCGACGCCGAGCTCCCGCAGCCCCTCGAGCACGGCATCGCCCGCCGCCGGCTCGAGCGAGCTCAGCAGACCGCCGCGCGCGACGAGGGTCACCGCCGTGCCGAAGCCGGCGTAGGCGGTCGCCATCTCGACGCCGACGACGCCGCCGCCGAGGATCGCGAGGGATGCGGGGCCGCGCTTCGCGCTCGTCGCCTCGCGGCTCGTCCACGGGCGGGCGTCCTCGAGGCCCGCGATGTCCGGCAGGAGGGCGGCGGAGCCGGTCGCCAGGACGACGGCGCGGCGCGCGTGGACGCGCGTGCGCGATCCGTCCTCGGCCGTCACGAGGAGCTCGCGCTCGCCGGTGAGCCGCGCGTGCCCGCGGACGAGCCGGATGCCGGCCCCGTCGAGCCACTCGACCTGCGAGCGGTCGTCCCAGTCGTGGGTGAAGGCATCGCGGCGCCGGAGGACCGCGGCGACGTCGAGCTCGCCGGTCACCGCCTCCGCGGCGCCCGGCACGGCGCGCACCTCGCGCAGCACGGCGGCGCTCCGCAGCAGCGCCTTCGAGGGCATGCACGCCCAGTAGGAGCACTCGCCGCCGACGAGCTCGGCCTCGACGACGACGGTGTCGAGCCCGCCCTGCACGGTGCGGTCGGCGGCGTTCTCGCCCACGGCGCCCGCCCCGATCACGACGACATCCGTCTCGATCCTGATCTCAGCCATCCCGGCTCCTCTCTCCGCGGCCTAGCGGCCGATGAACTCGGCGTCCTCGCGCGCGAGGAACGCGCGCATGCCGATCGCGGCATCCTCCGTCTGCGCGAGACGGACGAGCTCCGGCTGGAGTCGCGCCTCGGCCGCCGCCTCGCCCTCGCGCACCGCGAGCCGCGCGCTCGCGAGCGTCGCCTGCACCGCGAGCGGCGCCTGGGCCGCGATCCGCCGCGCGATCGCCATCGCGCGCTCGAGCTGCGCGCCGTGCGGCACGAGCTCCTGCACGAGCCCGATGCGGTGCGCCTCGGCGGCGTCGAGCTCGTCGCCCGTGAGGATCCAGCGCATGGCATCGCCCCAGCCGAGGCGGGGGAAGCGGATGGTCGCGCCGCCGAAGGGCAGGATGCCGCGGCCGACCTCGATCTGCCCGAAGCGCGTCGAGTCCGCCGCGACGACGATGTCGCTCGCGAGCGCCAGCTCGACGCCGAGCGTCAGGCAGCCGCCCTGCACCGCCATGACGACCGGCTTCGTCAGCCGCGTGCCCTCGAGCTGCCAGGGGTGGATGCCGCCCTCGGGCACGAGGTCGAGCCCGTCCGGCCCGATCCGGCTGCCGACGTCCGCGAGGTCGAGGCCCGCCGTGAAGTGCTCGCCGATCGCGTGCAACACGCCGACGCGCAGCTCCGGATCGCGCTCGAGCTCGCCGTAGGCGAGGGCGAGCTCCTGCAGCATGCGCCAGTCGGCGGCGTTCCGCTTCTCGGGCCGGTCGAGTCCGATGCGCAGCACGTGGCCGTCGCGCTCGAGCCGGATGCGGGGGGCGTCGTCGCCGGAAGCCGTCATGCTCCCAGCGTAGGACGGCGGTGCCGCGCTCAGCGAGCCGTCCGCGCGAGCGCACCGACGATCCGGAGGATCGCGCCGAGGTCGTCGCCGGCGGCCGCCGGCGATGCCGGCGAGAACTCGGTGATGGCGGCCCCCGCGAGCTCCCGGCCCTGCGCGGCCACCCCGATCGCGGCGACGAGCTCCGCGACGCTCAGCCCGAAGGGCTCCGGGAAGTCGAGGCCGGCGAGCTCGCCCGGGTCGAGGACGTCGAGGTCGACGTGGATGTGCACGCGCGCCGCCCCCGTCGCCGCGAGCGCCTCGGCGAGCGGGTCGCCCGCGCGCAGGCCCTCGATGTCGACCGTGCGCACGCCGGCCGCGCGGGCCCACTCGGCCTCCGCGTCATCCCAGGCGCGCGTGCCGGCGAGCACCACGCGATCGGCGGGCACCACGCCCTCCTCGACGAGCGCGCGGAGCACCATGCCGTGGAAGGCATGGGAGGAGGAGGTCGCGGGGCTGTTCGCGTCGGCGTGCGCGTCGAGCCAGAGCAGCGCGACAGGCCCGCCGGCCGCCGAGCGCACGACTCCGGCGTGGTCGACGCCGCAGTCGCCCCCGACGAGGACCGCCGGGCCGTCGAGCTCCGCGAGCTCCTGCTCGATGCGCTCGCGGACGAGGCGCAGGCTGCTGTGTCGGAGGATCCCGGTGCCCTCCGCGTCGCCCGCCTCGAGCGGGACCTCGATGCGCCGGGTGGATGCGGCGGGCAGGTCCCCGAGGATCGCCTCCGCCCCGTCGACGAGCTGCATCGCGCGCGCGGATCCCGAGCCCTGCCACTGGGGCACCACCACGAAGGTCACGGCCATGCCGTCACCCTACGCCCGCCGCAGCGGCCTCACATGTCGCGGTAGCGCCGCGCCGCGGCGAGATCCGCCTCGAGCTCCGCCGCCGTGCGCCGGTGGACGTAGCCGGGGGTGTCGCGCTGGATGCGCCAGCCCTCCGCGAGCGGGCCGGCATCCACCGTGTCGAAGCCGAACTCCTCGATGAGGGCGGCGACCTGCGCCTTCGCCGGCTCGTCGTCGCCGGCGACCACGAGCGCGCGGCGCCCCGGGGACCCGGCGGGGGTGCCGTCGGTCGTCAGGTGCGCGGCCATGATGTGGTTGAAGGCCTTGACGACCTTCGACCCGGGCAGCCGGCGCTGCGTCCGCTCGGAGGTCGTCGTGCTCTCGTCGTCGAGCTCCGCGATGCGGCCATCGCGCTCCGGGTAGTAGTTGTTCGTGTCGATGACCGTCTTCCCCGCGAGCTCCGCCTCCGGATAGCTGTCGAGCGCCGCGAGCGGGGTCGTCACGACCGCGATCTCGGCGGCTGCCGCGGCCTCGGCGGGCGTCGCGGCCCGCGCGTTCGGTCCGAGCTCCTCGACGAGCTCCGCGAGCGTCTCGGGCCCGCGGGAGTTGCTGATCACCACCTGATGCCCGTTGGCGATCGCGAGCCGGGCGAGCTGCGATCCGATGTTGCCGGCGCCGATGATTCCCAGAGTGGTCATGTCGGAAGCCAACACGCTCGACGGGCTCCGCGGTTCCGGCCGGCCCGGATTCGCACGGGAGGCACAGGATGACCGTCGGTCCGAGTCCCGAGTCGCGCGTCGGCGCTCAGCGGCTGAGCTCGAGCCGGCTCGGCGCGCTCGCGACGACGAGCTCCTCGCCCGACGCCAGCTCCACGCCGAGCGCGCCGGACGCCGCATAGCGCCCGGCGGGCAGCGGCGGCAGGTCCTCGCGGAAGGCCTCGCCCGTCTCGTCGGCGGACCCGCAGCGCCGCGGCTCGAGCAGCACCGGGAAGCTCGCCTGCTCGCCCGGCGCGAGCTCGATCGGGACGCTCACGAGGTCGCGCCCGCCGTTCGAGTGCCAGAGCACCGTGCTCTCCGCCGAGATCGTCATGCTGACGGCGCTCGCGACGCCGACGACCGCATCATCGCCCGTGTTCTCGAGCCGGGCCGTGCCGGTGAGCTGCTCGGAGCCGGCCGGCGCCCGGTCCACCTGCACGGTGAGCTCGAGGCCGAGCGGCGAGCTCGCGGGGGCCGGCGCGGCGCCGCAGCGGCTCAGCGCCGCCGCGGCGGACGCGGCCGAATCGGCCTGGCCTCCGGCTCCCGCATCCTCGCCGCGCTGCGGCTGCGCCGCCTCGGGGGTGCCGAGCACGTCGGAGCGCTCGTCGGCCGCGGTCATCGCGCCGCTCCCGATGCCGCCGACCGCGACCGGCACGGCGATCCCGACCGCGGCGAGCACGCCCACGGCGGAGACGGCCACGACGCGAGGCGCCCGGCGTGCCCGGGCGCGACGGAGGACCCGGTCGACGTCGATCGAGGGCAGCGCGTCCTCGCCGCCGAGCATCCGCTCGCGCAGCTCCCGCTCGCGATCATCGGCCATGACGGCCTCCCCTCCCGGTCGTGCGGGCCGCCCGCTCGGCGCTCGCGTCCTGCGCCAGCCGAGCGCCCGGGGCTCCCGTGCGGTCGGCCGGGGTGCCGTCGTCGGCGAGCGAGATCGCCATCTTCGCGAGCCCGTCGCTGAGGTAGCGCTTCACCGCCCCGGAGCTGATGCCGAGCGCCGCCGCGACGTCGTCGACCTTGAGGTCGTCGTAGTAGCGCAGCACGAGGCAGGCGCGCTCGCGCGGCGAGAGGCGGCGGAGCTCGTCATGCAGGTCGAGGCGGCGCTCGACGTCCTCGGCCCGCGAGGGCTGCAGCTCGGGCTCGGAGGCGAGCGGTGCGATGCGGCGCCAGCGCGTGGCGCGGCGCCCCCGGTCGAGCCAGGTGGTCATGATCGCCCGGCGGACGTAGGCCTCCGCGCGTTCGACGTCGAAGCCGTTGCGAAGGCGGCCGAAGGTCTTCACGAGCGCGTCCTGCACGAGGTCCGCGGCATCGTCGCGGTTGCCGCAGAGCAGCAGCGCGTAGCGGCTCAGCGCCTCGCCGCGGCGGTCGACGAGGTCGACGACCGTCTGCTCCCACGCCGCGCGGCGATCCGCCATGACCCGCTCCCTCCGGCTGCTGCCCTCACCCTCTCAGACGAGGGATGCGGTGGAAACGTTGGGGGAGGTCCGCAGGTCGAGGAGTGGTGACCGTCTACAGCGCCTCGAGCCGCTCGCGGAGCTGCGCGAGCTCGCGCTCGAGCGGCGCCGGCATCCGGTCGCCGAAGCCGGCGAAGAAGGCGGCCGTGTCCTCGACCTCGTCGAGCCAGGCACCCCGGTCCACCTCGAACAGCCGCTCCCAGTCGCCCTCGGGCAGCTCGAGGCCGTCGAGGTCGACGGACTCGCGCCGCGGGATCCAGCCGAGCGGGCTCGCGGCGGCGGTCGCGCGTCCGTCGACCCGGTCGAGGATCCAGGCGAGGACGCGGCTGTTCTCGCCGAATCCCGGCCAGATGTAGCGGCCGTCCTCGTCCTTGCGGAACCAGTTCACCTGGAAGACGCGTGGCGGGTGCCCGCCCGCGCGGAGGCGGCCGCCGACCTCCAGCCAGTGCGCCCAGTGGTCGGCCATGTTGTAGCCGCAGAAGGGCTGCATCGCGAAGGGGTCGCGCCGCAGCTCCCCGATGGTGCCCTCGGCGGCCGCCGTGCGCTCCGAGGAGATGGTGGCGCCCATGAGGACGCCGTGCTCCCAGTCCCGTGCCTCCACCACCAGTGGCACGTTCGTGGCGCGGCGGCCGCCGAAGATGATCGCGTCGATGACGACGCCGTCCGGGTCCTCCCAGTCGTCGGCGATCGTCGGGCACTGCGAGGCCGCGACGGTGAACCGGGAGTTGGGATGGGCGGCGGGCGTGCCGGATGCGGGGGTCCAGTCCTCGCCGCGCCAGTCGACGAGCCCCTCGGGCGCGTCCTCGGTGAGTCCCTCCCACCAGACGTCCCCGTCCGGCCGGAGGGCGACGTTGGTGAAGATGGTGTTGCCCCAGAGGGTGTCGACGGCGGTCTGGTTCGTCGCGGCGCCCGTGCCGGGCGCGACGCCGAAGAAGCCGGCCTCCGGGTTGATGGCACGCAGCCGCCCGTCGGCACCGGGCGCGAGCCAGGCGATGTCGTCGCCGATGGTCTCGACCTGCCAGCCGGGGATCGTCGGCTTGAGCATCGCCAGATTCGTCTTGCCGCAGGCGCTCGGGAACGCGGCGGCGACGTGGAGCACGCGGCCGCGCGGATTGGTGACCTTGAGGAGCAGCATGTGCTCGGCCAGCCAGCCCTCGTCGCGCGCCATGGCGCTCGCGATGCGGAGCGCGAAGGCCTTCTTCGCCAGCAGCGCGTTGCCGCCGTAGGCGGAGCCGAAGGAGACGATCTCGCGGGTCTCGGGGAAGTGGCTGATGTACTTCACCTCGTTGCAGGGCCAGGCGACATCGGCCTCGCCCGGCGCGAGCGGCGCCCCGACGGTGTGGACGGCGCGCACCCACTCGGTCCCGGGGCGGATCCGCTCGAGGGCCGCGTGCCCCATCCGCGTCATGATCCCCATGCTCACGACGACGTAGGGGGAGTCGGTGACCTGGACCCCGCGGCGCGCGAGCGGGCTGTCGAGCGGCCCCATCGAGAAGGGGACGACGTACATGGTGCGCCCGCGCATGGCGCCGCGGCTCGCCTCGTCGAGCGTGCGCCGCATCTCCTCCGGCGCGACCCAGTGGTTCGTGGGGCCGGCATCCTCTTCGCGCTCTGAGCAGATGAAGGTGCGGGATTCGACGCGGGCGACATCCCGCGGGTCGCTCCGTGCGAGGAAGGAGTACGGCCGGTGCTCGGGGTTGAGCTGCACGAGGGTGCCGCGCTCGACCATGAGCCGGGTGAGCTCGTCGCGCTCGCCCTGCGAGCCATCGCACCAGACGACCGTGTCGGGGGTGAGGCGATGGGCCAGCTGCTCGACCCAGGCGACGACGCGGGGATCGGCGCCGGCGGGCGGGAGCGCCCAGGCGCTCGTGTGCACTGACGCGAGATCCTCGCCGGGCTCGGCGGGGGAGGGAGCCGTCTCGGCGGCGGTCGGCTGCGCGGTCATGGTCATCTCGTGCCGTCCAATCCAGGGTTCGATCCGCTGAAGAAATCGATGTGATTCGACTGTGCGCCCTCGAATACCGATATTGCGTCGAACTGGAATGGCAAAATCTGCGATTCTTTCGCTATCGTCAAGTCCATGAAGGATCTCGTCACCCTCGGGCAGCGGATGCGGCACTTCCGCGGGGAGGCCGGGCTCACGCTCGAGCAGCTGGGGCAGCTCGTCGGCGTCGCCGGCAGCCAGCTCTCCCTCATGGAGAACGGCCGTCGCGAGCCGCGGCTCAGCGTCCTCACCGCGATCGCGGAGCAGCTGGGGGTGCCGCTGGCTGAGCTCCTCGAGGAGCGGCCGCCGAGCCCGCGCGCCGCCCTCGAGATCGAGCTCGAACGGGCGCAGCGCGGCACCGCCTACGCCGAACTCGGCCTCCCCGTGATCCGCGCGGGTCGCACCATGGGCGACGACACGCTGGAGGCCATCGTCGGCCTGCACCGCGAGCTCGCCCGGCGCGCGCGGGAGGCCATCGCGACACCCGAGGAGGCCCGCCGCGTCAACACCGAGCTCCGGCAGCGCATGCGCACCGAGGACAACGCGCTGCCGTGGATCGACGAGCTCGCCGAGGCGCAGCTCGCCGCCGTCGGCCACAGCACGGGCGCCCTCACCCACCGCTCGGTCTCGAGGATGGCGGAACGGCTCGGCTTCGAGCTCGTGCACGTCCCCGACCTCCCGCACTCGGCCCGCTCCGTCACCGACCTCGAGAACGGGCGGATCTACCTGCCGCCGGCGTCCATCCCGGGCGGCCACGGCCTCCGGTCGATGGCGCTCCAGGCGATCGCGCACCGGCTCCTCGAGCACGAGGCGCCCGTCGACTACGCCGACTTCCTCCGCCAGCGGCTCGAGATCAACTACTTCGCGGCCGCCTGCCTCATGCCGCGGGCGCAGTCGGTCGAGTTCCTGCGGCGCGCGAAGGCCGACCGCGACATCGCGGTCGAGGACTTCCGCGACGCCTTCGGGGTGACGCACGAGGCGGCGGCGCTCCGCTTCACGAACCTCGCGACCGAGCACCTCGACATGCGCGTGCACTTTCTGCGGGTCGGCGACGACGGCGCGGTCTCGAAGGCCTATGAGAACGACGGCCTCCGCCTCCCGGTGGATGTCACGGGCTCGGCCGAGGGCCAGATCGTGTGCCGGCAGTGGGCCGCCCGCCGTGCCTTCGCGCGGACGAACCGGACGACGGAGTTCTACCAGTACACCGACACCCCCGAGGGCACCTTCTTCGAGTCGACCCAGATCGGCACGGGCGACGGCGAGGAGTTCTCCATCACGATCGGCGTGCCCTTCGCCGAGTCGAAGTGGTTCCGGGGCCGCGAGACGGGGCGCCGCGAGCACTCGCGCTGCCCCGACGCCTCATGCTGCCGCCGGCCGTCCGCCGAGCTCCGCGAGCGGTGGGCGGGTCGCGCCTGGTCGAGCGCGAAGGTGCACGCCCACATCTTCTCGCCGCTGCCCTCCGGCACCTTCCCGGGCGTCGACGATCGCGAGCTCTACGAGTTCCTGGAGACGCACGCCGGCTCCTGAGCCGGAGATCGGGGCACGGCGCGCTCCGGAGCGTCAGCGCTGATCGAGCGCCAGCGCCCAGGCGCCCGCGCCCGAGACGTCGACGACGATGTCGCCGCCGGCGGTCTCGACGGGCTCGCTCTCGCCCGCCGTGATGGCGGTGCTGTCGAGTCGGCGCTCGATCAGGATGCCCGAGTCGTCCGAGACGCGGACCGTCAGCGAGGCGCCCGAGTCCGGGACCGCCCAGGACAGGCGGAGCTCGGCGCCCGGGTCCGCGACCGTGCCCGACATGGTGACGGCGCCGTGGCCGGAGCCCGAGGAGATCCGCTCCCAGCCGGCCTCAGGAGCCGGAAGCGCGCTCGCGTCCACGGGTGGGCCCGCGTCGGCGCTCTGCCGCGACTGCCAGGGCTGCGTGACGCCGGCACCCGTGCCGCCTCCGGCGAGCACGAGGATCGCGACGATCCACGCGACGACGTGCGCGGTCGACGAGCCGCGCACCCGGCGCCCCTCGGCGTCCCGCGAGATGCCGATCAGCGTGAAGATCACATCCAGCAGGTACCAGAAGCCGAAGCCGCCGACGGTCACGAGCTTGAGGATCGCGGTGCCCCACTTGCCGAGGTACATCCGGTCGATCCCGAGGCCGCCGAGGAAGACCGAGAGGATCCAGGTGACGATGAAGGACTTCGGGGAGGGGAGCTCGCGGAGGTCGTCGCGTGCGGTCATCGTCCGAGTCTGCACGCGGAACCCGGCGAGGTCGAGCCGGGCGGCCTCCACCGGCGCGGCGAGCGGTCGATCGCACGGATCGCTGTGCGGACGTTTCAGCGCGTGTCGCGCAAGAGCTGGTGCACGGCAGCATCGACACGGTCGCGCACCTCTGCCTCGGGACGTGGCTGGTAGGCCAGCTGGGTCGCCGCCCCCTGGAGCAGCGCCAGGATCGCCCAGCCGGTCCGCTCGGCGTCGATGTCGCGGGAGACCTCTCCTTCACGCTTCGCGCGGTCGACGAGCTTGGAGAACAGATCTCTGAGGTGATCGTCGCTCGCGGCGAGGGCGTGCGCGATCGCAGGGTCGTTCATGGCGTGCTGGGCGAACGCCTCGGCTTGTCGCTGGGCCGCTGCGCGGGCCTCGTCGAGGGGCAGGATGCACACGGCCAATTCGGTCAGCCACTCGCGCAGGGTGGGGCGGCCGGGTTCCCCTTGCGGCAGCGGGACCGCCACCTGACGAAGGCGCGAGAAGGCGGCGGCGATCATGTCGAGCTTGGTCGGGAATGCCTTCTGCACGGAGCCGACGGAGCACTTCGCCGTCGCCGCGACGGTGCGAAACGACAATGCGGCCATCCCGCCGCTGCTGATGACGGTGAGGGCGGCATCGGCGAGAGCTTCCTGGCGGCCCGTGAGGTCAAGCGGGAGCGGGCTGTTCGCGCTCATCGTCCGTGTGCTTTCGCTGGGTGCGCCGAGCGACGACCATCGAGTAGATGAGGATGATCGTGGATGCCAAGCCGAGGCCGATCAACGCGACCGGCGTCGTCTGATCGCCGGCGAGGAGATTGACGAAGTTCCACGCGGCATGCCAGGCGGCCGCAGGCCATATGCTGCCGGTCGCCAGGACGAGTCGCGCGGCCGCGATCCCGAACAGGAGCGCGAACACGAGTTGCAGCGCGGCATCGAGGGCCGGCTCTCCACCGGCGAGGTTCGCCAGATGCAAGATCGCGAACAGGGCCGCGCTGCCGTACACCGCCGCTCTGACTCCCCGGGTTCGCAGCACCGTCACGATGACGCCCCGGAACCAGAGCTCTTCGTTCAGCGCGGTCGCTATGGCGAGCGCCGCGTACGGGAGCCACCGTGCCAGGTCCAGCCCGCCGATCTGCGACACGATCGAGACGAGCACCGCACCGAGAGCCGGCAGGAACCATATCGCGACGTCCGGATTCCTCGGCCGCTGCATCCCGTACGCGGAAAGCCTCGGCCCCGAGCCCCGCATGACGACGAGCCCGACCCCAGCGGACATCACGGCGGCACCGGCCAGGGCGAGGACCGACGCGACATCCGAGAGCTGGAGGATCTGGGCCACCGCCGACCCCGCCGTCATGAACACCACCGGGGCGAGCGCGAACACGATCGAGCTGACCCACGGCCGCCGCCACGTCGGTCGTCGAACCGCCACGGCGTCGTGGCGTGGGGGGCTGTCGTCGAGTGGGGCGCGTGTGGCAGTCACGCGACGAGAATACACTCGTATTCCTCGACGACCGTGCGTCGACGCGAATGGCTCGTCGCGCTCGGCGTGTCCACGAAGCCGGTGCGCGTCGACTGGCGGAGCTGTTCGCGGGTGCGCTCGCGAACGCGAGTGGTGCAGTGGTCGGTTGAGAGCACCAAGCCGATCGGTGACCGTCCCGACTGATGAGGTGCCCCCAGTAGGATTCGAACCTACGGCCTTCTGCTCCGGAGGCAGACGCTCTATCCCCTGAGCTATGGGGGCCAGGGCGCTCTTAGGCTAGCAGGATGACGAGCCCCCGCCGTGACGCCCCGTCCCCCTGGCGCACGAGGCTCCGCGAGCTCCCCGTGTTCGCGCCCGACACCCCGGGCCTCGACCTCGATGCCGCGCCCGCCGAGCCGCTCGCGCTCCTCGCCGGGTGGCTCGACGATGCGATCGAGGCGGGCGCGCTCCAGCCGCACGCGGCCTCGCTCGCGACCGTCGACGCGCTCGGGCGGCCCTCCGTCCGCACCCTGATCCTCAAGGACCTGGATGCCGAGTCGGCCTGGTTCGCGACGCACGATGCGAGCGCGAAGGGCCGCGACCTCCTCGGCGGCTCGGAGGCGGCGCTGCTGCTGTACTGGCGCGAGCGCGGCCGCCAGGTGCGCCTCACGGGGCCCGCGGAGCGGGCGGATGCCGAGGTCTCGGCCGCCGACTTCCTGGCGCGGCACCCGGAGGCCCGGGCCCGGATCATCGCGGCGCCGCCCTCGGGGCCCATGCCGGGTGAGACGGAGGCCGCGGCGCTCGTGGCGGCCGGTCGGGCGCGGCTCGCCGAGGATCCGGAGCTCGTCGACGCGGGGTGGGGCGCCTGGCGGGTGCGCCCACGGGAGCTCGAGTTCTGGGCCACCTCCGCCGAGCAGGGGCAGGTGCGCCTGCGCTACCGGCGCGACGACGCCGGCGACTGGCTCCGCGAGCGCCTCTGGCCGTGAGGCGGCGATACCGCGCTCAGGGGAGCGCGTCGAGCGCCGCCTCGGCGAGCGGCCGCGCGTCGGCCGCCGACTCGAGGTAGGTTGAGGCGACCGAGACCCTCGCCGACCCCGCGACGACGTCGAGGAGGGCGACGCGGCCGACCCGCGCGAAGCTCGCCTCCTCGCCGAGGCCCGGAACCGCCGTGCCGGCGATCGCGCCCCGCAGCAGCCCCGCATCCGGCCCCGGCTGGGCGACCGCCACATCGATCGTGTCGGCGCTCGACTCGTGCTGCCAGCGGCAGGCGGTGCCGTCCGCCGCGAGCGCCGCCGCCCCCGGGCTGCCGGTCTCGGGCGTCCAGTCGTCGAGGAGCGCGAAGTTCGGGTTGAAGCCGTAGACGAGCTCCGCGGGCACGAGCTGCTCGCAGGAGATGCGGAGCGCGGCGGGTCCCGCGGGCCGCTCGGTCGGCGCCGGGGCCGCGCTCTCACCGGGCCCGGGCTCGCTCGAGGCGCTCGGCTCGGGCGCGCCGGACCCGCCGGGGCCAGGAGCCGCCCCCGGCACGCAGGCGGCGAGCGGCAGGAGGAGCAGCGGGGCGGCGACGACGGCGAGGAGGCGGGGGAGTGCGGCCATCCCGTCATCATGCCGCCGACGGGCGCCCGGGCGGGGGAGCGCCCCGCGATAGGATCGGACCTCGTGAATCCCGCTGAGCTCTCCGCCCTCCTCCTCGACGTCGTCCGCCCCGCGGTCGAGCGACGCGGGGGCTCGGTCGAGGCCTCGCAGATCGTCCTCGAGCGCCCGCGCAGCCGGGAGCACGGCGACTGGGCGTCGAATGTGGCGATGCGCCTCGCGAAGCCGCTCGGCGCGAACCCCCGCGAGCTCGCGCAGGAGATCGCGACGGCGCTCGCCGAGCAGGCCGGCATCCGCACGGCCGAGGTCGCGGGCCCCGGGTTCATCAACATCCGGGTGGATGCGGCGGCGGCGGGCGAGCTTGCCCGCACGATCGTCGAGGGCGGCGAGGCCTACGGGCGCGGCGACCTCTACGCGGGCGTCCGCATCAACCTCGAGTTCGTCTCCGCGAACCCGACGGGCCCCATCCACCTCGGCGGCACGCGCTGGGCCGCCGTCGGCGACTCGCTCGCGCGCATCTTCGCGGCCGAGGGCGGCGAGGTCACCCGCGAGTACTACTTCAACGACCACGGCGCGCAGATCGACCGCTTCGCGCGGAGCCTCGTCGCGAGCTTCCTCGGCGAGCCGGCACCGGAGGACGGCTACGGCGGGCTCTACATCCCCGAGATCGCGGCGCGCGTGCTCGACGCCTATCCCGGCGACCTCGCCGCGCTGCCCCGTGCGGAGCAGCAGGAGGTGTTCCGCGAGCTGGGCGTGCAGTTCATGTTCGGCGACATCAAGGCCTCGCTCCACGAGTTCGGCGTCGACTTCGACGTCTACTTCCACGAGAACGACCTCCACGACTCGGGCGCCGTCGAGCGGGCGGTCGCCCGCCTCCGCGAGCTCGGGCACATCTTCGAGGCGGACGGCGCGACCTGGCTGCGGACGACGGAGTTCGGCGACGACAAGGACCGCGTCGTCATCAAGTCCGACGGCGAGGCCGCGTACATCTCCGGTGACCTCGCCTACTACCTCGACAAGCGCGAGCGGGGCTTCGAGCGGAACCTGATCATGCTCGGCGCCGACCACCACGGCTATGTGAAGCGCCTCATGGCGATGACGGCGGCCTTCGGCGACGAGCCCTACGTCAACCACGAGATCCTCATCGGCCAGATGGTGAACCTCGTGCGCGAGGGCGAGGCGGTGCGGATGTCGAAGCGCGCCGGCACGGTCGTCACGATGGAGGATCTCGTGGGCGCCGTCGGCGTGGATGCGGCGCGCTACGCGCTCTCGCGCAGCTCGGTCGACAGCTCGATCGACATCGACCTCGACCTGCTCACGCGCCGCACGAACGACAACCCCGTCTTCTACGTGCAGTACGCCCACGCCCGCACCGCGGCGGTCGCCCGCAACGCGGCCGCGGCGGGAGTCGACCGCTCGGTCTTCGAGCCCGGGCTGCTCGAGCACGAGACGGAGTCGGCGCTGCTCGGCCTCCTCGCGGAGCTGCCGCGCGTCGTCCGGCAGGCGGCGGAGCTCCGTGAGCCGCACCGGATCGCCCGCTACGCGGAGGAGCTCGCGGGCGCCTACCACCGCTGGTACGACAGCTGCCGGGTGACCCCGCTCGGCGAGGCGCCCGTCGAGGACGTGCACCGCACGCGCCTCTGGCTCAACGACGCGACCGGCCAGGTGCTCCGCAACGCGCTCGGCCTCCTCGGCGTCTCCGCTCCGGAGCGGATGTAGCCGTGGCCGAGCCGGAGGCCCGCACGGCGCCGCTCCCCGTGGTCGAGGAGCCGGCCGAGCCGCGTCGTCGCCGCCGTCGCTGGCCCTGGGTGATCCTCGGCATCCTCGTGCTCCTCGTCGTCGCGTTCTTCGTGCTCGACGGGATCGCGAAGCAGGTCGCGCGGGACATGGCGCGAGCGCGCATCGTCGAGGTGCTCGGCCTGCCCTCCGAGGAGGGCGTCGAGGTCTCGGTCGGCGAGGGGCCGATCCTCATCCAGGCGCTTCGCGGGCGCCTCGACCAGCTCGACGTCTCGATCGCCGAGGCGGAGTTCAACGGCCTGACCGGCTCGGTCGAGGTCGCGGCGCGCGGGGTCCCGCTGTCGGAGGGCGCGCCGGTGACCGCGCTCGACATCTCCGTCGCGGTGCCGGAGGAGTCGCTCGCGGGCGCCGCCGAGAGCTTCGGCGGGATCCAGCTCTCGGGGCTGGACCTGCGCGACGGCGAGATCGTCGCGGAGAGCGCCTTCGAGGCCTTCGGGCTCTCGATCCCGGTCGGGATGTCGTTCGCGCCGACCGCCTCGGGCGGCGCGCTCGTGCTGGAGCCGACGACGCTCCTCGTGAACGGCGCCGAGCTCGACGCGCGGGAGCTCCGCGAGGGGCCGTTCGGCTTCGCGGCCGACCAGGTGCTCGCCCAGCGCAGCATCTGCGTCGCGGAGTCGCTGCCGGAGGCCCTCCGCCTCGAGGGCGCGGAGGTCGAGGGCGCGCGCCTCGTCCTCGACATCACCGGCGACGGCGCCCCGCTGGGCGGTCCCGGGCTCGCGGAGAAGGGCAGCTGCTCGTGAGCGGCGAGCGGATCCCCGTCCTCGTCGACTGCGATCCCGGCATCGACGACGCCGCGGCGCTCCTCTACCTCCTCGGGCACGAGCGGGTCGACGTCGTCGGCATCACGACCGTCTTCGGCAACAACACGGCGCCGGTCTGCGCCGTCAACGCGCTGCGCATCCTCGAGCTCGTCGGCCGCGCCGACATCCCGGTCGCGATCGGCGCGGAGGCGCCGCTCGACGGCACGCTCGACTTCGTCTCGACGAGCGTCCACGGCGAGGACGGCCTGGGGGATGCCGGCCTCCCGCCGCTCCGCGGGGCCCGCCCGGTGGAGGAGGACGCGGTCGCGCTCATCGACCGCCTCTCGCGCGAGCACGAGGGCCGGCTCCAGCTGCTCGCGGTCGCGCCGCTCACCAACCTCGCCCACGCGCTCGACCGGCTGCCCGGCGTCGAGGAGCGGGTCGCGCGGGTCGTGATCATGGGCGGCGCGGCGGATGCGCCCGGGAACGTGACGCCCGCGGGGGAGGCGAACATCATCCACGACCCCGAGGCGGCGCAGCGCGTCGTCGCGGCAGGGTGGGAGACGGTGCTCGTCCCGCTCGACGTCACGATGCGGGACCTGATGACGGAGGCCCACCTCGACCGCCTCCGGGCCGAGGGCGGCGAGGTCGCGCGCTTCATCGCCGATGCGAGCGAGTTCTACTTCGACTTCTACCTCGAGGACTCCTACGACGTGCGCTGCGCGGCGCAGCACGATGCGCTCGCGGCCGGCGTGCTGACGGGCGACGTCGTCCCGGTCTCGGCGCCGCGGCTGCCGGTCGAGGTGGACTGCAGCGACGGACCCGGCCGCGGCAAGACCTGGGTCGACACCCGCCAGCGCTACCGCGGCTTCCGCGGTGCGCCCGAGGGCAACTGCACGGTCGTCCTCGAGACCGACGGACGGTTCGCGGAGCTCCTCGTCGATCGCCTGGTGCGCTTCCGGATCTAGCCCGCCGGCACGACGGATCGGGATGCCTCCCGCGATTCGCTAGCATGGTCCCGGCTTCAGGGATCAATCCGGGTCCGCTCGCCTCACCATCGCTCGACGCTCGCGCCATCCGCGCCCGCACCTCGTGAGGCTCATGTCCGACAACCCGCTCGCACCCGCCTGGCTCGTCCGCCCCGCGGACCCCGACGCGCTCGCGCCGCTCGTCTGGCCGGCCTCCGCCGCGCGCGACGAGGCCGGCGCGATCCGCCTCGCCGGCGTCGCCGCGACCGAGCTCGCGCGCGAGCACGGGACGCCGCTGTACGTCCTCGACGAGGACGAGGCCCGCGGCCGGGCGCGCCGCATCCGGGAGGCCGCCGAGGAGTCGATGGGCGCGCTCGGCGCCCGGGCGCACGTCTACTACGCGGGCAAGGCCTTCCTCTCGGCGGAGGTCGTGCGCTGGATGCGGGCCGAGGGACTCCGGATCGACGTCTGCAGCGGCGGCGAGCTCGCACTCGCGCTCGCGGCCGGCGCCGAGCCCGCCGAGCTGGGCCTCCACGGCAACAACAAGAGCCTCGCCGAGATCGACCGCGCGGTCGAGGTCGGCGTGGGCGCGATCGTCCTCGACAGCGTCGTCGAGGTCGAGCGCGTCGCGCGCGCCGCCGAGCGGCACGGCCGCGTCCAGGGCGTGCGCCTCCGCATCAACAGCGGGGTGCACGCCTCCACGCACGAGTACCTGGCGACCGCGCGCGAGGACCAGAAGTTCGGCATCCCCATCGCCGACGCGCACGGCGTCGTCGACGCGATCCGCGCCGAGCCCTCCCTGCGGCTCCTCGGCCTCCACTCGCACATCGGCTCGCAGATCTTCGACGCGGCGGGCTTCGGCGAGGCCGCGCGCCGGCTCGTCGGCCTGCACGCGCGCCTGCTCGAGGGCGGGCCGGTGCCCGAGCTGAACCTCGGCGGGGGCTTCGGGATCGCGTACACCCCGGTCGACGACCCGGCTCCCGCGGAGCAGATCGTGGGCGAGATCGCCCGAGCCGTGGGGGAGGCCTGCGCCGAGCGCGGCATCCCGGTGCCCGACCTCGCCCTGGAGCCCGGACGCGCGATCATCGGCACCGCGGGCGTCACCCTCTACGAGGTCGGGACGACGAAGGATGTCCACGTCGCGCTCG
The DNA here is from genome assembly GCF_027912415.1 of Homoserinibacter sp. YIM 151385. Lineage (NCBI taxonomy): Bacteria > Bacillati > Actinomycetota > Actinomycetes > Micrococcales > Microbacteriaceae > Homoserinibacter > Homoserinibacter sp. YIM 151385. The sequence goes on from NZ_CP115175.1 coordinate 295,700, forward strand.
AAGGGGATGCCGGCACGGCCGTCCGCCGCTACGTCTCGGTCGACGGCGGCATGAGCGACAACCTGCGCACGGCGCTCTACCACGCCGACTACACGGTCCGCCTCGCCGGCCGCCGCTCGAGGGCCGAGCCGGCGCTCGCGCGCGTCGTCGGCAAGCACTGCGAGTCCGGGGACATCGTCGTGCGCGACGACTACCTGCCGGGCGACGTCGCCCCCGGCGACCTCGTCGCGGTCCCTGCGACCGGCGCCTACTGCTTCTCGCTCGCCTCGAACTACAACTACCTCGCACGCCCCGCCGTCGTCGCCGTGCGCGACGGCGCCGCACGCGTGCTCGTCCGCCGGGAGACCGAGGCGGACCTGCTCTGCCGCGACGCCGGCATCCCCCGTCCGACCACCGGAGAAGAGTCCCGATGATCGAGTACCGCAACATCCGCATCGCCCTCCTCGGGGCGGGCAGCGTCGGCGCCGAGGTCGCCTCGCTGCTGCTCGAGCAGGGCGAGGAGCTCGGGGAGCGCGTCGGCGCGGGCCTCGAGCTCGTCGGCGTCGCCGTCCGCGACCTCGATTCGCCGCGCACGGCCGACATCCCGCGCGAGCTCCTCACGACCGACGCCGAGTCGCTCATCCTCGGCGCCGACATCGTGATCGAGCTCATCGGCGGGCTCGAGCCCGCCCGCAGCCTGCTGCTGACCGCCCTCAACTCGGGCGCCGACGTCATCACGGCGAACAAGGCGCTCCTCGCGACCCACGGCCACGAGCTCTTCGAGGTCGCGGAGCAGCTCGGCGCCCAGCTGTACTACGAGGCGGCCGTCGCGGCGGCGATCCCGATCATCCGCCCGCTCCGCGAGAGCCTCGCGGGCGACCGCATCGAGCGCATCTACGGCATCGTCAACGGCTCGACGAACTACATCCTCGACCGCATGGACGCCGAGGGCATCAGCGCCGAGGAGGCGCAGCGCGTCGCCCTCGAGCTCGGCTACCTCGAGGCCGACCCCACGCTCGACGTCGAGGGCCACGACGCCGCGCAGAAGGCCGCGATCCTCGCCGGTCTCGCCTTCCACACCGCGATCCCGCTCGAGTCGGTGCACCGCGAGGGCATCTCGGGCGTCACGCAGGAGCAGGTCTCGGCCGCGCGCGCCGCGGGCTTCGTCGTGAAGCTGCTCGCCGTGTGCGAGCGGCTCCAGGATCCCGACACGGGGGAGGACGGCGTGAGCGTGCGCGTCCACCCCGCGCTCATCCCGCGCGACCACCCCCTCGGCGCCGTCCACGGCGGCAACAACGCGGTCTTCCTCGAGGCCGCCGCGGCGGGCCCCCTCATGTTCTACGGCGCGGGCGCCGGCGGGCTCCAGACCGCCTCCGCCGTCCTCGGCGACGTCGTCTCGGCGGCGCGCCGCCACGTCATCGGCGGCCCCGGCGTCGCCGAGTCGACCCACGCGAACCTCCCCGTCCTCCCCATCTCGAAGGTCACCACGCGCTACCAGGTGACCCTCGAGGTGCGCGACGAGCCCGGCGTGCTCGCCCGCATCGCGAGCGAGTTCTCCGAGCACGGCGTGTCCGTGGAGGCCGTGCAGCAGAGCGTGTCGGCAGCGGCCGCGGGCGGTCCTGAGGACGGCCCCGCGACCGCTACCCTGGTGATCGGCACGCACGCGGCGAGGGAAGCCGCGCTCTCCGCGACGGTCGCGGCGCTCGAGGCGAGCGCCGTCGTCGAGTCGGTGTCCAGCGTGCTGCGAGTCGAAGGAACCTGAGCAATGGCCCAGCAGTGGCGCGGCGTCGTCCGCGAGTACGCCGACCGTCTCGACGTGAGCGACGCGACCCCGATCGTGACGCTCGGCGAGGGCGGCACCCCGCTCATCCCGGCTCCCGCGCTCGAGGCGCGCACCGGCGCACGCGTGTGGGTGAAGTTCGAGGGCATGAACCCGACGGGATCCTTCAAGGACCGCGGCATGACGATGGCCGTCACGAAGGGGGTCGAGCACGGCGCGAAGGCGGTCATCTGCGCCTCGACCGGCAACACCTCCGCCTCGGCCGCCGCCTACGCGACGCACGCGGGGATCACGGCCGCCGTCCTCGTGCCCGAGGGGCGCATCGCGATGGGCAAGCTCGCGCAGGCGATCGCGCACGGCGCCGAGCTCCTCCAGGTGCAGGGCAACTTCGACGACTGCCTGGACATCGCGCGCGATCTCGCCGCGAAGTACCCCGTGCACCTCGTGAACTCGGTCAACAACGACCGCATCGAGGGGCAGAAGACCGCCGCGTTCGAGGTCGTCGAGGTGCTGGGCGACGCCCCCGACTTCCACTTCATCCCGGTCGGCAACGCCGGCAACTACACGGCCTACCACCGCGGCTACCGCGAGGACCTCGATCGGGGGGCGACGACCCGTCTGCCCCGCATGTTCGGCTTCCAGGCCGAGGGCAGCGCGCCCTTCGTCCGCGGCGAGGTCGTCCGCGACCCCGACACCATCGCGACCGCGATCCGCATCGGCAACCCGGCCTCCTGGGAGCTCGCGCTCGCCGCCCGCGAGGACAGCGACGGATACTTCGGCGCGATCTCCGACGAGAAGATCCTCGAGGCCCACCGCATCCTCTCCGCCGAGGTCGGCATCTTCGTCGAGCCCGCCTCCGCGATCAGCGTCGCCGGCCTCCTCGAGCGCGCCGAGGCGGGCGCGATCCCGAAGGGCGCGACGGTCGTCCTGACGGTCACGGGCCACGGCCTCAAGGACCCGCAGTGGGCGCTCCGCGGCCCCGACGGCGCGGATGTCGCCCCCACGGTCGTGCCGGTCGACACCAAGGCGATCGCCGAGGTCCTCGGACTCGGCGGCGGCGCATGAGCCTCATCGGCCGCTCCGTCGCCGTCAAGGTCCCCGCGACCACCGCGAACCTCGGCCCCGGCTTCGACACGCTCGGCCTCGCGCTCGCGGTCTACGACGAGCTCGTCGTGACCGCGGTCGCCGAGCCCGGCGCGCACGTCGAGGTGCACGGGGTGGGGGAGGGCGAGGTCCCGACCGACGAGTCGAACCTCGTCGTCCGGTCGATCGCCTACGCCTTCGACGCCTACGGCCAGGAGCTGCCGGGCCTGCGCATCGTCGCCCACAACGGCATCCCGCACGGCCGCGGCATGGGCTCCTCGGGCGCCGCGATCGTCTCCGGGATCATGGCCGCGAAGGGGCTCCTCGAGGGCGTCGTCGACATCGACGCCCAGGGCCTCCTCCGACTCGCGACCGCGCTCGAGGGGCACCCCGACAACGTCGCGCCGGCGCTCTTCGGCGGGCTCACGATCGCATGGATGACGCCGGACGGCCCGCAGCACAAGAAGCTCATCGTGCACCGCGGCGTCTCGCCCTACGTGGCGGTGCCCGAGTCCAGCACCATGTCGACGGCGCTCGCGCGCAGCCTCCAGCCGGCGTCCGTGCCCCACGAGGACGCGATCTTCAACGTCTCGCGCTCGGCCCTGCTCATCGCGGCCCTCATCCAGAGCCCCGAGCTGCTCCACGCGGCCACCGAGGACAAGCTCCACCAGAGCTACCGCGCCAGCGCCATGCCGGAGACGGACGCGCTGATCCAGGTGCTCCGGCAGGAGGGCCTCGCCGCGGTCGTCTCGGGCGCGGGACCGTCGATCCTCGTCCTCGGGAGCGACCCCGCCCAGCGGCTGCGCGCGGCGGAGCTCGTCGCCGAGCACGCCGCCTCGCCGTGGCGCTCGCTCATGCTGGCGGTCGACTTCCGCGGTGCTACAGTGGTACCGCATTCGGCCGACGCCGTCGCCTAGCCGCACCCGAGAACTCGAGCGGCGGGCAGCGGAACCGCCGATGCTCTCCTCGGGCCTCGACCATCTGGTCGCGGCTCTCCATCGGTTCAGTGCTCTGCGACACATCGGGTCGTCACGACCCGGCTCGCGTCGAGAGCCCGGGCGCCGAACCGCGGAACCCCGCCAAGCGGCAAGTCTCCGCAACCCGCGCCTGCCATATCCCGGATGTTCTCTGCCCGGGCCGAAAGGACACCACCATCGTGACTGACTCCACCACCCCTGCGCCGACGGCGACGCAGCTCGGGCGCATGAAGCTCGCCGAGCTCCAGGCCCTCGCCGCCGAGCGCGGCATCCCCGGGGCCGCGAAGCTCCGCAAGGGCGACCTCGTGGCAGCCCTCACGGCGGGCGACGCGCCCGTCGAGGCGGCGCCCGCCGTCGAGCCGGCGCCGGCCGCCGCGCCCGCGCTGATCGAGGCGGAGGCCGTGGCCGCGCCGGTCGAGGCGGCTCCCGTCGTCGAGTCCGCGCCCGCGAAGGCGCCGCGTCGCGCCTCGCGCCGCGTCAGCGCCTCCACCGGCGAGACCGCGGCCCTCGCCGCGCAGATCGCCGAGGAGGCCGCCGCCGCGCAGGCCTCCGGCCGCGTCGCCTCCGCGCCCGCCGCGGCGCCCGAGACCGGGACCGCCTCCGCGTCCGAGTCCGAGGACGCGCCGGCCGAGGCCGAGGCGCCCAAGCAGGGCTCGCGCCGCTCGCGCGGCTCGCGCCGCGCCGCCTCCGAGCACGCCGCCGGCGCCCAGACCGGCACCGAGCCCGAGGCGGAGGCCGAGGCCGGCTCCGAGGAGCAGCCCGCCCAGGGCGAGGGCTCCGAGGGTCAGCAGGAGGGCGGCTCCGGACGCTCGCGCAACCGCCGCAACCGCGGCAAGGGCGGCCAGCAGAACCAGCAGCAGGGCCAGAACGGCCAGCAGCAGGGCGGCCAGCAGAACCAGAACGGCCAGCAGAACCAGGGCGGCGGCCTCCGCTCCGACGACGACGAGCAGGCCGGCGAGGGACGCCGCAGCCGCAACCGGGACCGCAAGCGCGGCCGCGGCGCCCAGAACGACGAGATCGAGCCGGAGCTCAGCGACGACGACGTCCTCATCCCCATCGCGGGCATCCTCGACGTCCTCGACAACTACGCCTTCGTGCGGACCTCCGGCTACCTGCCCGGTCCGAACGACGTCTACGTCTCGCTCGGCCAGGTGAAGAAGTACCACCTGCAGAAGGGCGACGCCGTCATCGGCGCCATCCGCCAGCCGCGCGAGGGCGACAGCCAGGGCGGCCGCCAGAAGTTCAACGCGCTCGTGAAGATCGACTCGGTCAACAGCCTCCCCGTCGAGCAGCTCGCGAACCGGGTGCAGTTCGGCGACCTCACGCCGATCTACCCCAACGAGCGCCTCCGCCTCGAGACCACGCCCGAGAAGCTCTCGACGCGGATCATCGACCTCATCGCGCCCATCGGCAAGGGCCAGCGCGGTCTCATCGTCGCGCCGCCGAAGGCCGGCAAGACCCTCATCCTCCAGGCGATCGCGAAGGCCATCTCGATCAACAACCCGGAGGCGCACATCATGGTGGTCCTCGTGGACGAGCGTCCCGAGGAGGTCACCGACATGCAGCGCTCGGTGAAGGGCGAGGTCATCGCCTCGACCTTCGACCGCCCCGCCGAGGACCACACGACGCTCGCGGAGCTCGCGATCGAGCGCGCCAAGCGCCTCGTCGAGCTCGGCGAGGACGTCGTCGTGCTCCTCGACTCGATCACGCGCCTCGGCCGCGCGTACAACCTCGCCTCGCCGGCCTCCGGCCGCATCCTCTCGGGCGGCGTCGACGCCTCGGCGCTCTACCCGCCGAAGCGCTTCTTCGGCGCGGCGCGCAACATCGAGGGCGGCGGCTCGCTGACGATCCTGGCGACGGCGCTCGTCGAGACCGGCTCGAAGATGGACGAGGTGATCTTCGAGGAGTTCAAGGGCACCGGCAACATGGAGCTCCGCCTCTCGCGCGCGCTCGCCGACAAGCGGATCTTCCCCGCGGTCGACATCTACGCGTCCTCGACGCGTCGCGAGGAGGAGCTCCTCTCGAACGACGAGGTCAAGATCACCTGGCGCCTCCGCCGCGCGCTCGCGGGCCTCGAGCTCCAGCAGCAGCTGGAGTCGGTGCTCTCGAAGCTCAAGGAGACGGGCTCGAACACCGAGTTCCTCGTCCAGATCCAGAAGGCGCTGCCGCAGGGCGGCAACGGCAACGGCGGCTCGGGCCACCACGCCGGCCACAAGGAGTAGGCATGTTCGAGTCGGTCGCCGGGCTGCTGGCCGAGCACAGGGAGCTCGAGCAGCAGCTCGCCGACCCGGCCATCCACGCGGATGCCGGGCGGGCGAAGCGGGTCAACCGCCGCTACGCGGAGCTCAGCCGCATCGCGCATGCGCACGCCGCGTGGACGCAGGCGGGGGAGGACCTCGAGGCGGCGCGCGAGCTCGCGAAGGAGGACGAGGCCTTCGCCGCCGAGGTGCCCGGTCTCGAGGAGGCCCTCGAGTCCTCGCAGGAGAAGCTCCGGCGCCTCCTCATCCCGCGCGATCCCGATGACGGCCGCGACGTGATCATGGAGATCAAGGGCGGTGAGGGCGGCGAGGAGTCGGCGCTCTTCGCGGCCGACCTGCTCCGCATGTACACGCACTACGCCGAGTCGCGGGGCTGGAAGACGGAGCTCCTCGAGCGCACCGAGTCCGACCTCGGCGGCTACAAGGACGTGCAGGTCGCGATCAAGTCGAACGCGAGCGACCCGGCGCAGGGCGTCTGGGCGACCCTGAAGTACGAGGGCGGCGTGCACCGCGTGCAGCGCGTTCCGGCGACGGAGTCGCAGGGCCGCATCCACACCTCGACGACGGGCGTGCTCGTCTTCCCCGAGGTGGATGAGCCCGAGGAGGTCGTGATCGACCAGAACGACCTCAAGATCGACGTCTACCGCTCCTCCGGCCCTGGCGGCCAGAGCGTCAACACGACGGACTCGGCGGTGCGCATCACGCACCTCCCGACCGGCATCGTCGTGTCGATGCAGAACGAGAAGTCGCAGCTGCAGAACCGCGAGGCGGGGATGCGGGTGCTCCGCGCACGCATCCTCGCGCGCCAGCAGGAGGAGCTCGCGGCCGCCGCCTCGGACGCGCGCCGGAGCCAGATCCGCACCATGGACCGCTCCGAGCGCATCCGCACGTACAACTTCCCCGAGAACCGCATCGCCGACCACCGCACCGGCTACAAGGCCTACAACCTCGACGCGGTCATGAACGGCGCCCTCCAGCCCGTCATCGAATCCTGCATCCAGGCCGACGAGGAGGCCAGACTGGCGGAGCTCGGCGACGAGTCCGGCTCGTGAGCGTCGTGACCGGCCAGCTCGACGCGCTCCGCACGGTCGCCGGCCTCCGCGCCCACGCCGTGCGGGTGCTCGGCGCGGCCGGCATCGGCGCGCCGGAGGTGGATGCGGAGCTGCTGCTCGCGCACGTGCTCGGCCTGAGCCGCGGCCAGGTGCAGGCGAAGGCGCTCGTCGACGCGCCCGTGGACGCCGAGCAGGCCTTCCAGGCGATCGAGGCCGTCGAGCGGCGCGCGTCGCGGGAGCCGCTGCAGCACATCACCGGGCGCGCCCCCTTCCGCCACCTGGAGCTCTCGGTCGGCCCGGGTGTCTTCGTCCCGCGGCCCGAGACGGAGCTCACGGCGCAGATCGCGCTCGACGCGCTCCTCGCGGTGCCGTCGCCCTCCCCGCTCGCGGTCGACCTCGGCACCGGCAGCGGTGCGATCGCCCTGGCGCTCGCGACCGAGGCGCCGCACGCGCGCGTCATCGCGGTCGAGAACCAGACGGCCGCCTTCGTCTGGGCGAAGCAGAACGCGCGCGAGCAGGGCGCCGAGAACCTCCGCCTCGTCTTCGACGATCTGGCGCGGGCGCTCCCGGAGCTCGACGGCCAGGTGGACGTCGTCGTCTCCAACCCGCCCTACATCCCCGCGGCGGCGATCCCGCGCGACCCCGAGGTCCGCCTCCACGACCCGGAGACGGCGCTCTACGGCGGCGCGGACGGGCTGGACGTCGTGCGCGCGCTGTCGGTCCGAGCCCACGCGCTCGCGCGTCCGGGCGGAGCGCTCGTGATCGAGCACGGCGAGCCGCAGGGCGCCGAGATCCGCGCGATCCTCGAGGCGGACGGCTGGCGCGCGACCGCGACCCACCGCGATCTCCTCGGCCGCGATCGCGTGACCACGGCCTCCCGCTAGGTCGCTCCCGCTCGTCGAGGAGGAGGCGTGCCGATTCTCGGAGAATCCCGTCGAATCCCGTTCCCCGGGTGCAGATCGCGCCGGATCTCCGAGGATCGGCACAGCTCGCCGCCCGTCGGGGAGCGCGCGACGCCGTCGCACGCGCCTCGAGACGCGTCCGGTCGTCAGCCGGCGGAGGCCGCGAAGGCCTCGACGGCGGCGCGCAGCGTTCCCGGCCCGCGGACCGTGTGCACGGAGATCCCGAGGGATGCGGCCGACTCGGTGTTCGCGATGAGGTCGTCGGCGAAGAAGGTGCTCGCGGCGGGCGCGCCGTAGGCGTCGAGCACGCGCTCGAAGACGCGCGGGTCCGGCTTCCGCGCGCCGTAGCGGCTCGTCGCCCGCAGGTGCTCGCGGCCGATCACGGGCACGAGCTCGGGGGCGAGCTCGTGGAGGTGCTCGTCGGCGAGCGGGCCGTTGTTCGTGAGCAGCGTGACCTGCCCGAGCTCCGCGGCGCGCGCGACGGCCTCGACCGCCTCCGCCCGCGGCCGCATCGCGCCGCCGCGGTTGGCGACCCAGTCGGCGCGCTCGAAGCCCGTGCCGAGCGCTCGATTGAAGGCGGCGAGGTAGGCGTCGCCGTCGGCGAAGCCGCCCGCCTCGGCGGCGAGTTCGCCCTCCCGCGTCCACCAGCGGGAGCGCAGCTCGCCGAGGTCGTGACCGGTCAGAGCGCTGAGGCCCGACATCCGGTGCCGCCAGTCGTAGTCGTAGAGGACGTCGTCCATGTCGAAGACGAAGAGGAGCATGATGGCTCCATCCTCGCCCATCGCGCAGGTTCCGCCCGACCGGGCAACTAGCATGGGAGCCGACATGGCTCCCCTCTTCGACAGCTCGGACCCGGCGGCGCTCCTCTCGGGCATGCGCCTCGCGCGGCAGGCGATCGCGCGCGGCGAGCTGGCGGTCATCCCGACCGACACGGTCTACGGGGTCGCGGCGGATGCCTTCCAGCCCGAGGCGGTCCAGCGCCTCCTGGATGCGAAGGGCCGCGATCGCACCGCCCCGCCGCCCGTGCTCGTGCCCGGCGTCGAGCAGCTCGGCGCCCTCGCGGATCCGGTGCCGACCGAGGTGCACGCCCTCGTCGAGGAGTTCTGGCCGGGCGGGCTCACGATCATCCTCCGCTCGCGTCCCATGCTCGACTGGGATCTGGGGGAGACCCGCGGCACGGTCGCCCTCCGCATGCCGGACGAGCCGCTCGCCCTCGAGCTCCTCGCCGACACGGGCCCGCTCGCGGTCTCGAGCGCGAACCGCACGGGGGAGCCCGCCGCCCTGACCGCGGCGGAGGCGGAGGCGATGCTCGGCGACTCGGTCGCCGTGTACCTCGAGGCCGGCCTCATCGGCGACGCCGACCACGAGCTCGCGCGCGCCGGCTCGACGATCGTCGACGCGACGGCGCTCGAGTATCCGGCGGGGAAGCTGCGGATCCTGCGGCACGGCGTCATCGCCGACGAGGACATCATCCGCGTGGTCGGAGCCGATCGGTGCGCATAGTCTTCTACGGCCTCGTCGCGCTCATCGCGGCCGGGGTCACCTTCTCGCTCGCGCTCCTCATCTGGCGGCTGAGCGTGCGGTTCCGGCTCTACCCGAAGATCCGCGAGCGCGACGTCCACTCCCGCCCGACGCCGCGGCTGGGCGGGGTGGCGATGTTCTTCGGCGTGATCGCCGCCTTCGCGGTCGCCTCGCAGCTCCCGAGCTTCTCGATCGTGTTCTCGGAGCCCGGCAAGATCCTCGGCCTCCTCGGCGCCGCCCTCCTCATCGTGCTCATCGGCGCGGCCGACGACATCTGGGATCTCGACTGGCTCACGAAGCTCGCGGGCCAGCTCATCGCGGCCGGCCTCATGGCGTGGCAGGGGATCCAGATCATCTCGGTGCCGCTGCCCGGCGTGCGCGCGCTGCCGTCGCCGATCATCTCGCTGCTGCTCACCGTCGTGATCGTGGTCCTCGTGATGAACGCCGTGAACTTCATCGACGGGCTCGACGGGCTCGTCGCGGGGGTCGCGATCATCGCGAACGGCGTGTTCTTCATCTACAGCTACACGATCTCCTACGGGCAGACGGAGCAGAGCGACTACTTCAACCTCGCGCAGCTCATCACCGCGATCCTCATCGGCGCGTGCCTGGGCTTCCTGCCGCTCAACTGGCACCGGGCGAAGCTGTTCATGGGGGATGCGGGGGCGCTGCTGACAGGCCTGCTCATGGCCGCCTCGACGGTCGCCGTCACGGGGCAGATCGACCCGGACCGGGTCGCGCAGGCCGAGCTGCTGCTGCCGGCGTTCATCCCGATCCTGCTGCCCTTCGCGGTGCTCGTCGTGCCGCTGCTCGACTTCAGCCTCGCCGTGATCCGGCGTCTCAGCGCCGGGAAGTCGCCCTTCAGCGCCGACCGCAAGCACCTCCACCACCGCCTGCTCGACATGGGGCACTCGCACTTCCACGCGGTCCTGATCTTCTACGCCTGGACGGCGGCCGCGAGCGTCGGCTGCCTGCTGTTCCTCTTCACCGACTGGTGGTGGGCCGTCACGGTCACGAGCGCCGGCCTCGTGGTCTGCACGATCGTGACGCTGTCGCCGCTCAGTCGCCGCAAGGCCGTCGAGGCCGCGGTCCAGGCCGCGGGCTCCGAGCGCACCGACGCCTCCCTCGCCCGCTTCGATCCGCTGGATGCCGCGGCGGCCGAGGAGCCCGAGGACGCCGCCCCCTCCGAGGCGGAGGCGGACGCGGTCCTCGAGCGGATCGCCACCGGACCGATCACGACCGGCGCGATCTCGCGCCGCAGCACCGAGGAGGACGCCGAGTGAGCGCCGCCCCCATCCTGACCCTCGCCCTCCGCTACGGCGGCATCCTCGCGGGCGCCGTCGCCGTGCTGGGCTCGATCGTCGGCTTCCTCGTCGCGGGGATGCCGGGGCTGGCGGCCGCGCTCATCGCGGCCGGTGCGGTCGCCCTGTTCCTCGGGCTCACGGCCGCGAGCATCCTCATCGCCGCGCGGGTCACGGCGGGGGATCCCGGCAGCCCGCTCTTCTTCGGCATCGTGCTCGGCGCGTGGCTCCTCAAGCTCGTGCTCTTCCTCGTGCTCACGATCTGGCTCCGCGGCCAGGCCTGGCTCGACCCCTACGTCTTCTTCGTGACGGTCGTCGTGGCCGTGCTCGGCTCTCTCGTCGTCGACGTGCTCGCCTTCCAGCGTGCCCGCGTGCCCTACGTGAGCGATGCGCAGGAGCCCGAGAAGCCGCTCGACTGAGCGGTCCTCTGGTCCCCGACCCCTGTCTCCTACTGATAGGGTTGGGTACACATTCCCCAGTCGATCGCCGCGCGTCGCCGCGCCCCGATTCAGGAGAACGCGCTGCTACTCAACGCTCTCACCCTCGTGTCATCCGCCCCCGCGGCCCTGGCCGGCGTGCTCCCGATCGCCGCCGGCGGTGACGGGGAGTTCCACGGTCCCTCGCTGGAGGAGTTCTTCCCTCCCGTGATCGCCTTCGAGGGCACGCCCTTCGAGCTCAACCGGATCATGCTGATCCGCCTGCTCGTCGTCGCGCTGCTCCTCATCTGGCTCTTCATCGCGACGCGCAAGATGTCGCTCGTGCCCAAGCGCGGCCAGGTCATCAACGAGTTCCTGTTCGGCTTCGTGCGGAACAACATCATCATCGAGACGCTCGGCGAGAAGGACGGCAAGCGCTTCATGCCGGTTCTCATGGCGATGTTCTTCTTCATCGTCGGCATGAACGTCACCGGCATCGTCCCGGGCCTCAACATCGCGGGGTCCTCGGTCATCGGCCTGCCGCTCGTGCTCGCGCTCGTCTCCTACGTGCTCTTCATCTACGCGGGGCTGCGCAAGCACCCGGGCTCGTTCCTCAAGAACTCGCTCTTCCCGAGCGGCGTCCCGTGGTATCTGTACTTCATCGTCACCCCGATCGAGTTCATCTCGACCTTCATCCTCCGCCCGGTCACGCTCGCCATCCGTCTTCTCATGAACATGGTCGCGGGCCACATGCTGCTCGTGCTCTGCTTCTCGGCGACGCACTTCTTCCTCTTCACCGCAGGCGGCTTCTTCGGGCTGTTCAGCATCGGAACCTTCGCCTTCGGCTTCGCGTTCACGCTCTTCGAGCTGCTCGTCGCCGTGCTCCAGGCCTACGTCTTCACCCTGCTCACCGCCGTCTACATCCAGCTCGCGCTGGCTGAAGAGCACTGAGAACACGTCCAGGCACCCCGCCTCGGATCCCAACCCCCTCTGGAAGGAAACACAGTGAACCTCGCTGAGATCACCGGTCACCTCGCTCCGCTCGCCTTCGGCGTGGCCACCATCGGCCCGGCCATCGGCGTCGGCATCGTCGTCGGCAAGACCGTCGAGTCGGTCGCCCGTCAGCCGGAGCTCCAGGGCCGCCTCACCGGCCTCATGTTCCTCGGCATCGCCTTCACCGAGGCGCTCGCGTTCATCGCGATCGCCGTCGGCTTCATCCCCTTCCCGTAAGCACCACGTCGTAAGGAGGCGGAATGCTGTACGCATTCCAGACCGCGGTCGTCGCGGCCGAAGAGGGTGAGCAGATCAACCCGCTCATCCCGGCCGACTACGACATCATCTGGTCGGCGGTCGCGTTCGCGATCATCCTGGTGTTCTTCCTCGTCCGGGTGCTCCCGCGCCTGAACAAGATGCTCGACGAGCGCGCCGATGTCATCGAGGGCGGGATCAAGCGGGCCGAGAACGCGCAGGCCGAGGCCGCCGCGGCGCTCGACGAGTACAACAAGCAGCTCGCCGACGCCCGTGCCGAGGCCGCCCGCATCCGCGAGCAGGCCCGCGTCGACGGGCAGAAGATCGTCGCCGAGGCGAAGGAGCAGGCGACCGTCGAGGCGCAGCGCGTCACGACGAGCGCCCAGGCGCAGATCGACGCCGAGCGCGCGGCCGCGCTCGTCTCGCTGCGGTCCGAGGTCGGCTCCCTCGCGCTCGACCTCGCCTCGGGCGTCGTCGGCGAGGCGCTGAGCGACGACAAGAAGTCGACCGCCCTCGTGGACCGCTTCCTCGCGGACCTCGAGTCGGCTGAGAAGGCGAAGGCGGGCAAGTAGTGGGATCCGCGACCAGGCAGGCGCTCCAGGCGGCCAAGTCCGCCCTCGCGTCCACGCGCGGCGTGAAGCTCGAGACCGGCGAGCAGCTGCTCGCCGCCGGGCGCGCCGTCGACGGCTCCGCGCAGCTGCGGGCGCTCCTGGCCGACCCCGCGGTGCCGGAGTCCGACAAGACGGCCATCATCGGCCGCGTCTTCGGCTCCTTCGATGCGCCCGCGACGAAGCTCCTCGGCACCCTGGCCGGTGTGCGCTGGTCCAGCGCGGCCGAGCTCGTGGACGGCATCGAGGAGATCGGCATCCGCGCGGTCGCGATGGCGTCGAGGGACGACATCGTGGGCGAGCTGTTCGCCTTCGGGGCCGCGGTCGCGAGCGACGCGGAGCTCGAGCTCGCGGTCGGCGCGAAGCTGAGCGACCCCGCCGGCAAGGTGGCGCTCGTCGAGCGTCTCCTCGGCGGGCGGGCCTCGGCCTCGACCACCGCGATCGTGCGGCACCTCGTCCAGAGCCCGCGCGGCCGCCGCATCGGCGCCCTCGTCGCCCAGGCCGCGCGCATCGTCGCCGACTCGGGCGACGCGATCGTCGCGACGGTGACCGCCGCCTCCGCCCCCTCCGCCGCGCAGCTCAAGAAGCTCACGGCGGCGCTCGCGGCCCAGTACGGCCGCACCCCGCGGATCAACCTCGTGATCGACCCCGCCATCCTCGGCGGCCTCCGGGTGCAGGTCGGCGACGACGTCATCGACGGCAGCGTCTCGGCGCGGCTGCAGGACCTCAGAATTCAGCTCGCCGGCTGACCCGGCCAGGCGCACAGATAGGAACGCAATGACTGACATCAGCATCAGCCCGGACGAGATCCGCGATGCCCTGAAGGACTTCGCGAAGAGCTACACGCCCTCCGCGGCGGCCACCACCGAGGTCGGCACCGTCGTGGACGCGGCGGACGGCATCGCCCACGTCGAGGGCCTCCCCGGCGTCATGGCGAACGAGCTCATCAAGTTCGAGGACGGCACGCTCGGCCTCGCGCTGAACCTCGATGAGAACGAGATCGGCGTCATCGTCCTGGGCGAGTTCACCGGCATCCAGGAGGGCCAGCCCGTCACCCGCACGGGCGAGGTCCTCTCGGTCCCCGTCGGCGACGAGTTCCTCGGCCGCGTCGTCGACCCGCTCGGCCAGGCCATCGACGGCCTCGGCGAGATCACGGGCGAGGCGCGTCGCGCGCTCGAGCTCCAGGCTCCCGGCGTCATGGCGCGCAAGTCGGTCCACGAGCCGCTCCAGACCGGCATCAAGGCGATCGACGCCATGATCCCCGTCGGCCGCGGCCAGCGTCAGCTCATCATCGGCGACCGCCAGACCGGCAAGACCGCGATCGCGATCGACACGATCATCAACCAGAAGGCCAACTGGGATTCGGGCGACCCCGAGAAGCAGGTCCGCTGCATCTACGTCGCCATCGGCCAGAAGGGCTCCACGATCGCCTCCGTCAAGGGCGCGCTCGAGGACGCCGGCGCGATGGAGTACACCACCATCGTCGCGGCGCCCGCCTCCGACCCCGCGGGCTTCAAGTACCTCGCCCCCTACACCGGCTCGGCCATCGGCCAGCACTGGATGTACGGCGGCAAGCACGTCCTCGTCATCTTCGACGACCTGTCGAAGCAGGCCGAGGCGTACCGCGCCGTGTCCCTCCTCCTCCGCCGCCCGCCGGGGCGCGAGGCCTACCCGGGCGATGTCTTCTACCTGCACTCCCGCCTGCTCGAGCGCTGCGCGAAGCTCTCCGACGAGCTCGGCGCGGGCTCGATGACCGGCCTCCCGATCATCGAGACCAAGGCGAACGACGTCTCGGCGTATATCCCGACCAACGTGATCTCGATCACCGACGGCCAGATCTTCCTCCAGTCGGACCTGTTCAACGCGAACCAGCGTCCCGCGGTGGACGTCGGCATCTCGGTGTCACGCGTCGGCGGCGACGCGCAGGTGAAGAGCATCAAGAAGGTCTCCGGCACGCTCAAGCTCGAGCTCGCCCAGTACCGCTCGCTCGAGGCCTTCGCGATGTTCGCCTCCGACCTCGACGCGGCCTCGCGCCGTCAGCTCGCCCGAGGCGCCCGCCTCACCGAGCTGCTCCGCCAGCCGCAGTACTCGCCGTACCCCGTCGAGGAGCAGGTCGTCTCGATCTGGGCCGGCACGAACGGCCACCTCGACGAGGTCCCGGTTGAGGACGTGCTCCGCTTCGAGCGCGAGCTGCTCGATGAGCTGAACCGCAACACCGACATCCTCTCGACGCTCCGCGACACGAACGTCCTCGACGACGACACCGTCGCGAAGCTCCAGTCCGCGGTCGAGGACTTCAAGAAGGGCTTCCAGACCGGCGAGGGCCGCGCGCTCGACGCGCCCGGCACCGAGCAGGTCGACGAGATGCCGCTCGAGGACATCAACCAGGAGAAGATCGTCAAGTCGCGCCGCTAGGCGCCGCGTGACCATCCGACCAGCCCGATCCAGAAGGAAGTGACGACATGGGAGCCCAGCTTCGGGTCTACCGGCAGAAGATCCGCTCTGCCCAGACGACCAAGAAGATCACCCGTGCCATGGAGCTGATCTCGGCGTCGCGCATCCAGAAGGCGCAGCAGCGCGTCAAGGCGTCCACGCCGTACGCGCGCGCCGTCACCCGCGCGGTGTCCGCGGTCGCGACCTACTCGAACGTCGACCACATCCTCACGACGGAGGCCGAGAAGCCGACGCGTGCGGCCATCGTCCTCTTCACCTCCGACCGCGGCCTCGCGGGCGCGTTCAACTCGCAGGTCATCCGCGAGGCGGGCGAGCTCCGGGCCCGGCTCGAGGGGGAGGGCAAGGAGGTCGTCCACTACCTGATCGGCCGCAAGGCGGTGCAGTACTTCCAGTTCCGCCGCCGCGAGTCCGAGCAGCAGTGGGTCGGCGGCACCGACAGCCCCGAGTTCGAGACGGCCCGCGAGATCGGCCAGGCCATCGTGGACAAGTTCGTCCAGCCGACGGCGGAGGGCGGGGTGGACGAGATCCACGTCGTCTACAACCGCTTCGTCTCGATGCTGACGCAGACGCCGGAGACGGTCCGCCTGCTCCCGCTCGAGGTCGTGGAGGGCATGGACGAGCCCGGGGCGAAGGACATCCTCCCGCTCTACGAGTTCGAGCCGGATGCCGACCGCGTGCTGGACTCGCTCCTGCCCGTCTACATCGAGAGCCGCATCTTCAACGCCATGCTCCAGTCGGCGGCGGCGAAGCACGCGGCCACCCAGAAGGCGATGAAGGCCGCGAGCGACAACGCCGACGGCCTCATCCGCGACTACACCCGGCTGGCGAACAACGCGCGCCAGGCCGAGATCACGCAGCAGATCTCCGAGATCGTGGGCGGCGCCGACGCCCTCAGCTCGAAGTAACCCACACGAGAGAAGACAGAACAATGGTTGCCACCGCGAAGAAGCCCGCCTCGACGGACTCCGCCGCCGGCGTGGGACGCGTCTCCCGCGTCACCGGCCCGGTCGTCGACATCGAGTTCCCTCACGACGCCATCCCCGAGGTCTACAACGCCCTCAAGACCACGATCACGATCGGCGACACGTCGACCGAGATCACGCTCGAGGTCGCCCAGCACCTCGGCGACGACGTCATCCGCGCGATCGCGCTGAAGCCGACGGACGGCATCGTCCGCGGTCAGGAGGTCCGCGACACCGGTGCCGCGATCTCGGTGCCCGTCGGCGACGTGACCAAGGGCAAGGTCTTCGACGTGACCGGCGAGGTCCTCAACGCCGAGCCGGGCGAGCAGCTCGAGATCACCGAGCGCTGGCCGATCCACCGCAAGCCCCCGGCATTCGACCAGCTCGAGTCGAAGACCGCGCTCTTCGAGACCGGCATCAAGTCGATCGACCTCCTCACCCCCTACGTGCAGGGCGGCAAGATCGGCCTCTTCGGCGGTGCGGGCGTCGGCAAGACGGTCCTCATCCAGGAGATGATCCAGCGTGTCGCGCAGGACCACGGCGGCGTCTCGGTGTTCGCCGGTGTGGGCGAGCGCACCCGTGAGGGCAACGACCTCATCGGCGAGATGGAGGAGGCGGGCGTCTTCGACAAGACCGCCCTCGTCTTCGGCCAGATGGACGAGCCGCCGGGCACGCGCCTCCGGGTCGCGCTCTCCGCGCTGACCATGGCGGAGTACTTCCGCGACGTGCAGAAGCAGGACGTGCTCCTCTTCATCGACAACATCTTCCGCTTCACGCAGGCGGGCTCGGAGGTGTCGACGCTGCTCGGCCGCATGCCGTCGGCGGTGGGCTACCAGCCGAACCTCGCCGACGAGATGGGCATCCTCCAGGAGCGCATCACCTCGACGCGCGGCCACTCGATCACCTCGCTGCAGGCGATCTACGTCCCCGCGGACGACTACACCGACCCGGCGCCGGCGACGACCTTCGCGCACCTCGACGCCACGACGGAGCTCTCGCGAGAGATCGCCTCGAAGGGCCTCTACCCGGCGATCGACCCGCTGACCTCCTCCTCGCGGATCATGGACCCCCGCTACCTGGGCGAGGACCACTACCGTGTCGCGACCTCGGTCAAGCAGATCCTCCAGAAGAACAAGGAGCTGCAGGAGATCATCGCGATCCTCGGTGTCGACGAGCTCTCCGAGGAGGACAAGATCACGGTGTCGCGCGCGCGCCGGATCCAGCAGTTCCTCTCGCAGAACACCTACATGGCGAAGAAGTTCACCGGCGTCGAGGGCTCCACCGTCCCGCTCGCCGACACGATCGAGTCCTTCGACGCGATCGTCAAGGGCGACTTCGACCACGTCGCGGAGCAGGCGTTCTTCAACGTCGGCCCGATCACCGACGTCGAGGAGAAGTGGGCTCAGATCCAGAAGGAGAACGGCTGATCATGGCCGAGCTCCAGGTGAGCGTCGTCGCGGCCGACCACGAGGTGTGGTCGGGCGCGGCGAGGCAGATCATCGCCCGCACGACCGAGGGCGAGATCGGCATCCTGGCCGGGCACGAGCCCGTCCTGGCGATCCTCGCCGAGGGCGAGGTGCGCGTCACCACGGCCGAGGGCCAGGTCGTCACCGCCAAGGCGGATGACGGCTTCCTCTCGGTCGACAACGACGTCGTCACGATCGTCGCGGGCGCGGCCGAGCTCGTCTGAGCTCCGCAGAGCGATGCTCGTCGTCTTCGCGGGTCTGCCCGGCTCCGGCAAGAGCACGATCAGCGAGGTCGTCGGCAACCGCCTCGGCATGCCGGTCGTCTCGGTCGACCCGATCGAGTCCTCGATCCTGCGCGCCGGGATCGACTCCGACCAGCCGACCGGGCTCGCCGCCTACCTCGTGGCGGAGACCCTCGCGGAGTCCGTGCTCGCGAGCAGCGGGCCGGGCGTGATCGTGGATGCCGTGAACGCGGTCGAGCCGGCGCGCGAGCAGTGGCTCGGCCTCGCAGAGCGCCAGTCGGTGCCCCTGCGCTTCATCGAGGTGGTCTGCAGCGACGAGGAGCTCCACCGTGAGCGGCTCGAGACGCGCACCCGCACGAACCCGCAGCTGCGCGAGCCGGGCTGGCACCTCGTCGAGCAGGCGCTCGACGAATGGCAGGACTGGTCCGGGCTGAGCGCGGCGGTCCCGCGCATCACGCTCGACTCCAGCCGCGCGCTCGGCGAGAACGTCGATCAGGCGATCGCCTTCCTGGCCAGCTGACGTGCTGCTCCTGCTGCCGCCCTCGGAGACGAAGCGGGAGGGCGGGCCGGAGGGCACCGCCCTCGATCTCGACGCGCTCTCCTTCCCGCAGTTGGCGTCCGCCCGCCGGGCGGCCCTCGCCGAACTCCGCGCGCTCTCGACGAATCTCGAGACGGCGGCGGCGGCGCTGAAGCTCGGCCCGAAGGGGGCACCCGAGGCGGCGAAGAACCGGGTCGTCCGCTCCTCGCCCGTGCTCCCGGCGCTCGATCGCTTCGACGGGGTCCTGTTCGACGCGCTCGAGGCGGGTCGTCTGACGGCGGCGCAGCGCGAGTTCGCCGCGCGTCATGTCGCGGTGCACTCGGCCCTGTTCGGCCTCCTCGGTGCGCTCGATCCGATCCCGAGCTATCGGCTGTCGCACGACTCGCGGCTGCCAGGACGCACGCTCAAGGGCATCTGGCGCGAGCGGACGGGCGAGCTGCTCGCCGCCCACCCGGGGCTGATCATCGATGCGCGCTCCGAGGGGTACGCCGCGCTCGGCCCGTTGCCGCGGCGCCCGGATGCCGTCTTCCTCCGCGTCGTGAGCGAGGACGCCGGCGGCCGGAAGCGGGCGCTCAACCACTTCAACAAGCAGGCGAAGGGGCGCTTCGCGCGCGCCATCGTCGAATCCGGCGAGGTCCACGAGGATGTCGCCGGGCTGCTCGCCTGGGCCGCGCGCAGCGGCTGGCGTCTCGAGACCGGGGCGCCGGGCGAGCTCGACCTCGTCGTGTGAGTATCTAAAGGAGTCGCACCGCTCATCTATTGTCGATTCCATGCCAACAGATGATCATCTTGCTCGCCGAGTGCGGGACCTCATTTCCATGGCGACAGACGCGTTCGATCGCCGCAACGACGAGTTGGCTCCTATCGCACGACAGGCGATCGAAGAGACGCTCGCCACAGTTATGGGTGCTGTCGATGGGCCTGCGCTCTGGACTAGTTCACTGCGGCAAGAGCTCGAAGGCTTCTTCGATCGGCTTCCTACCCTCCTCGTAGATTCGACTGAGAGCTCAATACTCGATGCGGCCGTTGGGGCGCTGGAATCGCTTGAGACAGTAGCGAGCCAGTTTCGACTCGATCCGGGCGTGTATGCCGCCGACGATTTCGAATTCGAAGCGTCCAAGATCGCAGATTACGTCTTCGCAAGGGTCTCTCAGGTCAAAGATCAGATCGCGCTTGAGCGCGCGCGATTGTCCTACGAACGCGGGCTAGCGGCCGCGGAAGAGAGGGCGAGAGAGATCACGGCGCAGCTGGAGACTTCTGCAGATGCGGCACGAGATTCGGCAGGCATTATCGGAACAGCGAACCTTTCAACGTACTTCGAGAGCTACGCGTCAGATGAGCGACTGGCTTCAAACTGGTTCCGCGGTGCCGCTCTCGCAATGTTCGGTGTCGCAATCGCGATCGCAGCGCTGATGCCTGCACCAGGATCGGATGACTGGTCCGGCTTGATTCTGAGGATCGCGATCCTCGGAGGAATTGGCGGTCTCGGTGCCTATTTGGCTAGGCAGGCGAGCCAACATCGTGCCCAGTTCAACTGGGCGAAGGGTGTTCAAGTGCAATTGCAGTCGTTCCCGGCATTCATCGAGCCGGTGACTGACGTGTCGGCTCGCAACTCCATCTACGACGTGTTTGCCCGTCGTGTACTTGGTGACCCTCCCTCGAAAGACGGACGATCTACCGACGACATGCCGGCGAGTCCCGCGTACATGCACGAGCTGATGGCGCTGCTGGCGAGACGCGATTGACTGCTGGGCGCTTGTTTCGAGCTAGGCCTCCGCACGCCAGCAGCCCGCGAGGTGGTCGTCGACCATGCCCGAGGACTGCATGAGGGCGTAGACCGTCGTCGGTCCGACGAAGCGGTAGCCGAGGCGCTTGAGCTCGCGGCTCGCGGTTTTCGACTCGGGCGTCTCGGCCGGCACCTCGGACCAGCTCGTGAGAACACGGCCGCGGGCCGCCGGTGCGAAGCCCCAGAGGAGGCGGTCGAGCGCCCCCGGCTCGGAGCGGACGAGCTCGCGCGTCACCCGCGCGTTCGAGATGGCCGCGAGGACCTTGGCGCGGTTCCGGATGATGCCGGGGTCGGCCATGAGCCGCTCGACGTCGGCCTCGTCGTACTCGGCGATCCGCTCGAAGTCGAAGTCGTGGAACGCCGTGCGAAAGGTCGGCCGGCGGCGCAGGATCGTGATCCAGGAGAGCCCCGCCTGGAATCCCTCGAGCGTGAGCTTCTCGTAGAGGGGCCGGTCGCCGTGGAGCGGACGCCCCCACTCCTCATCGTGGTAGCGCTGATACTCGGGGTCCTCGCCCGCCCAGGAGCAGCGGCTGACGCCGTCCTGCCCCAGCAGGACGGCGGCTCGGCCCGTCACGCGGCGGAGGTCTGCGCGGCGGGGCTCTGCGAATGCATGTCGCGCTCGGCGTCCGCGGTCTCGTCGAGGCCCTCGAGCGCCGTCTGCACGGCCGCCGCCGGCACCGAGTGCGCGATCCCCTCGTGTGCGAGCAGCCACGACTTCGTGGCGATGCCCTCGCCGCCGCTGTAGCCGGTGATCCGGCCGTCGCCCGCGAGCACGCGGTGGCAGGGGACGATGATCGGCACGGGGTTCGCCCCGACGGCGCCGCCCACCGCGCGGCCGGCCGTCTCGCGGCCCGTCGCCCGACCGATCTCGCCGTAGGAGACGACCTCGCCCCACTCGAGCTCCACGAGCTGCTCCCACACCGACAGCTGGAATGCGGTGCCGCGGAGGTCGACGGGCACGTCGAAGTCGCGGCGGTCGCCCGCGAAGTACTCGGCCAGCTGCGCCGCGGCGCGGTCGAGGACGTCGTCGCTCTGCTCCGGCAGGCCGTCGTGGGGGAGGCGGCCGTCGCGCTCGATCGAGAGCGAGACGACGGAGACGCCGTCGCCGCCGAGCTCGATGCGGCCGATGGGGCTGTCGAGGCGGCGGATGGACGCGGGGGCGGTCTCGGGGCTCTTCATGCGTGCGACTGTAGCCCCGTCCTCCGACATCGCGCCGGGCCGCTCCGGCATCCGTGGACGGGCGCCGCGTCCGGTCCCTGTGGAGGAGGGCCCCCTAGGCTCTCGAGCATGAGCATGGAGTACCGCACCCTCGGCCGATCCGGCCTCCGCGTCTCGGCCGTCGGCCTCGGCTGCAACAACCTCGGCCGCACCGGCACCGCGAGCGAGGAGCAGGCCGGCACGGACGCCGTCGTCGGCGCCGCGATCGACGCCGGCATCACGCTCTTCGACACCGCCGACGTCTACGGCGCCGAGTACGGGCTCAGCGAGCGCCGGCTCGGCGCGGCGCTCGGCTCGCGCCGCGACGAGGTCGTCATCGCCACGAAGTTCGGCCACGCCGACATCCCGAGCCCGCTGCCGAGCTGGGGCGCCCGAGGCTCGCGCCGCTACATCCGGCTCGCGGTCGAGGGCTCGCTCCAGCGGCTCGGCACCGACCGCATCGACCTCTACCAGCTGCACACGCCCGACCCCGCGACGCCGATCGAGGAGACCATGACGGCGCTCGACGAGCTCGTGAAGGAGGGCAAGATCCTCTACATCGGGCACTCGAACCTCGCGGCCTGGCAGCTCGCGCAGGCCGACGTGCTCGCCGACCTGCTCGGCACCGAGCACTTCGTCAGCGCGCAGAACGAGTACAGCCTCCTCCGGCGGGGCGCGGAGCGCGAGCTGCTGCCGGCGGCCGAGGAGCTCGGCGTCGGGTTCCTCCCGTACTTCCCGCTCTACAACGGCCTGTTCACCGGCAAGTTCACGCGCACCGAGCGCCCGGCCGACACCCGCATCGCCCGGCAGCGCCCGCACCTCGCGGAGGAGGCGCCCTGGGATGCGATCGAGGCCTTCGAGGCCTTCTGCCGCGAGCGCGGCATCACGATGCTCGAGGCGACGATCGGCTGGCTGCTCGCGCGACCGGCCCTCTCCAGCGTCATCGCGGGCGCGACGCGTCCCGAGCAGGTCGCGCAGAACGCCGCCGCGACGACCGCGTGGGAGCCGGACGAGGAGGCGCTCGCGCTCATCGACGGCTGGTTCCCGGCCCCGGCCGACTGACGCCGCCGCTCAGTTCATGGCCGCGAGCGCCCAGGTCAGGGTCGTCGCGTAGAGCGCCCATGCCCAGTACGGGATGAGGATGACGGCCGACACCCGGCGGACCTCCCAGAAGCGGAGCATGGTCACGAGGATCGCGGCATCCAGCAGCAGGATGATGCCGAGCGCGGCCCACAGCGCGGCGGAGCCGAGGAGCGGGTAGAGCCCGAAGAAGACGGGCGTCCAGATCGCGTTGAGCACGAGCTGCGCGACGTAGGCCGCGAGGGCGCGGCGGACGAGGCGCGGCTCGCGCGACCGCTCGCGCCAGACGAGCCAGGCGCTCACCGACATGACGGTGTAGAGCACCGTCCAGACGGGACCGAAGACCGCGTTCGGGGGCGTCCAGAAGGCCTTGTCGGCATCCGCGTACCAGCCCTCCACGTTGCCGGCGGTGGCGGTGCCGCCGAGCGCCGCGACGGCGAAGGAGATCGCGAGGAAGGCGAGGAGCACCAGTGCGGATCGCAGGGGACCCGGGTGCGCGGGGCGGGGGCCGGCGATGGCGGTCATGACTCCACGGTAGAGACGGGGACGCGGCCCGGGAGGAGCCTCCCAGGCCGCGTCGAGGTCGAGCGGGTCGCGTGCTACTTCTCGAGGACGACCTGGAGGTCGAGCGAGATGGTCACGTCGTCGCCGAGCATGAAGCCGCCGGTCTCGAGGGCGGTGTTCCAGCTGACGCCGAAGTCGTGGCGGTTGATCTTCGCCGTCGCGGTCGCACCGGCGCGGGTGCCTCCCCAGGGGTCGGTCGTGACGCCGCCGATCTCGCCCTTGAGCGTGACGGGCTTCGTGACGCCGCGGAGGGTGAGCTCGCCGGAGATCTCGAAGTCGTCGCCGTCGACGACGGGCGCGCCCTTCGAGACGAAGGTCATCTGCGGGTGCTCCTCGGCGAGGAAGAAGTCGCCGGTGCGGAGGTGGCCGTCGCGGTCGGCGTTCTTGGTGTTGACGCTCGCGACGTCGATGACGGCCTCGATGCTCGTGTCCGCCGGGTCCTCGGCGGTGACGATCGTGACGTCGAAGGTCTCGAAGGTCCCGCGGACCTTGGAGATGGCGAGGTGGCGGACGGCGAAGGCGACCTCGGAGTGCGAGGGGTCGAGCTTCCAGGTGCCGGCGACGAAGTCGGGGCGTGCGGTGAGAGTGGTCATGCCTCCATGCAATCGCATGGATGAGGCATTCATTCCCGATTCCGGTGACGTGTCACGAAAAAACTCGGGGAGCCGCGCCGCTCGACTCAGTGCCCCGTGAGCGGGCCCATGACTCTCGCGGCGAGCGAGGGCC
Organism: Homoserinibacter sp. YIM 151385; assembly: GCF_027912415.1. Lineage (NCBI taxonomy): Bacteria > Bacillati > Actinomycetota > Actinomycetes > Micrococcales > Microbacteriaceae > Homoserinibacter > Homoserinibacter sp. YIM 151385. Next base: position 319,840 of record NZ_CP115175.1, read on the forward strand.
GGCCGGTCGCGCGCTCCTCCGCATCCGCGGCCCGCATCGCGAGGAGCCCCGCGTTCGCGCCGAGGAAGCGCAGCGGCTCCGGCTCCCAGGAGGGCGAGCGGTGCCCGACCCACGGGAGGCGGACGAGCTCCGAGTCCGTGCCCGTCATGAGATCCGCGAGCGTGCGGCCCGCGAGATTGGTGGTGCTCAGGCCGTCGCCCACGTAGCCCCCGGCGCTCGCGATCCTGGTGACGGCATCCCAGCTCGCGTGCGCGTGCCAGTCCCGGGCCACGCCGAGCGGCCCGCCCCAGCGGTGGGTGACCGCGGCATCCCCGATCGCCGGGAACAGCTCGCCGAGCGTCCGCCGGAGACGCTCGAAGACGCGGGGGACCCGGTCGTAGTCGGGGCGGATGTCGCTGCCCCAGTGGTAGCGGGCGCCGCGCCCGCCGAAGGCGAGCCGGTCGTCGGCCGTGCGCTGACCGTAGATGAGCAGGTGCCGGAAGTCGGAGAAGGTCTGCCCGTGCCGGAGCCCGATCTCATCCCAGACCTCGGGCGCGAGGGGCTCCGTCGCGATCATGAGCGAGTAGAGCGGCAGGATGCGGCGGTGCAGCCGGGGGAGCGCCGCGCCGTAGCCCTCGAGCGCGATGACGATCGACTCGGCGCGCACCCGGCCGCGGTCCGTCTCGACGAGGCCGGGCGACCAGTCCCGCACCCTCGTCCGCTCCGCGATCCGCACGCCGCGCGACTCGAGTGCGCGAGCCAGGCCGCGGACGAGCTTCGCGGGATGCAGGCGCGCGCAGGCGGGATCGAAGACCGCACCGAGGGCGCCCGCCGCGTGCACGCGCTCCGCGCCCCAGAGCTCGAGCGCGTCGACGCCGAAGCCGGCCGCCTCCTCGACCTCCGCCCGGGCCGCGCGGAGCTGCACGCCGTCCCGGGCGTAGACGACCGTGCCGCCCTTCGCGAAGTCGCAGTCGATGCCGGCGGCGGTCGACGCGCGGCCCACCTCGTCGACGGTCGCGACCATCGCCCGCCGCATCGCGAGCGCCGCCTCACGGCCGTGCGCGCGCTCGAGCGACGCCGTCGATCGGGGGAACAGGGCGCTCGCCCAGCCGCCGTTGCGGCCCGAGGCGCCGAAGCCGGCGATCTCCCGCTCGAGCACGACGATGCGCAGCGCGGGGTCGCGCTCGAGCAGATACCACGCCGTCCACAGGCCGGTGAGCCCGCCGCCGACGATCGCGACATCCGCCTCCGCATCCCCGTCGAGGGGCGCGCGCGGCACGAGCGGCCCCTCGAGCGAGTCGTGCCAGAACGACAGCCCGCCATACGGGCTCTCGGCTGCCGGGTTCAGAGCCGCTCCCACGCCTCCGTCAGGACCTTGCGCAGGATCGCCTCGATCTCGTCGAACTCGGCCGGGCCGATCGTGAGCGGCGGGGCGAGCTGGATGACGGGGTCGCCGCGGTCGTCGGCGCGGCAGTAGAGGCCGGCCTCGTAGAGCGCCTTCGAGAGGAAGCCGCGGAGCAGGCGCTCCGACTCGTCGTCGTCGAAGGTCGCCTTCGTCGCCTTGTCCTTCACGAGCTCGATGCCGAAGAAGTAGCCGTCGCCGCGGACGTCGCCGACGATCGGGAGGTCGAGCAGCTTCTCGAGCGTCGCCCGGAAGACGGGCGAGTTCTCGCGGACGCGCTCGTTGAGCCCCTCCTCCTCGAAGATGCGCAGGTTCTCGAGCGCGACGGCCGCCGAGACGGGGTGCCCGCCGAAGGTGTAGCCGTGGTAGAAGGAGGTCTGCCCGTGCTTGAAGGGCTCGTAGATGCGGTCGCTCACGATGGTCGCGCCGATCGGCGAGTAGCCGCTCGTCATGCCCTTCGCGCAGGTGATCATGTCGGGCACGTAGCCGTAGGCGTCGCAGGCGAACATGTGGCCGATCCGGCCGAAGGCGCAGATGACCTCGTCCGAGACGAGCAGGACGTCGTACTGGTCGCAGATCTCGCGCACCCGCTGGAAGTAGCCGGGCGGCGGCGGGAAGCAGCCGCCCGAGTTCTGCACCGGCTCGAGGAAGACCGCGGCGACCGTGTCGGCGCCCTCGAAGAGGATCATCTCCTCGATGCGGTTCGCGGCCCACAGGCCGAAGGCCTCGGCGTCGGCGCCCTGCGCGTCGCCGACGAAGCCCATCTCCTCCGCGCGGTACGCGTTCGTGTTCGGCACGCGGAAGCCGCCGGGCGTGATCGGCTCGAACATGGCCTTCATGGCCGGGATGCCGGTGATCGCGAGCGCGCCCTGCGGCGTGCCGTGGTACGCGACGGCGCGCGAGATGACCTTGTGCTTGGTCGGCTGGCCCTGGAGCTTCCAGTAGTACTTCGCGAGCTTGAACGCGGTCTCGACCGCCTCGCCGCCGCCCGTCGAGAAGAAGACGCGGTTCAGGTCGCCGGGCGCGTAGTCGGCGAGCTTGTCGGCGAGCTCGATCGCGGCCGGGTGCGCATAGGACCACAGCGGGAAGAAGGCGAGCTCCTCGGCCTGCCGCGCGGCCGTCTCGGCGAGGCGCGTGCGGCCGTGGCCGGCGTTCACGACGAACAGGCCCGAGAGGCCGTCGAGGTAGCGCCGGCCCTGGGCGTCCCAGATGTGGTGGCCGTCGCCCTTCACGATCACGGGGACGCCGTGGCCGTCCTCCATGACGGACTGGCGCGCGAAGTGCATCCAGAGATGGTCCTTCGCCTTCTGCTGCAGGTCGGCGTCGTCGACGGACTCGACGGGCTGGACGGTGGTGGTCATGGCTATCTCGTTCCCCAGTTGTAGAACTGCTTGTGGAGCCTCAGGTACACGAAGGTCTCGGTCGACTGCACGCCGTCGATCGCGCGGATGCGGCGGTTGAGGAGCTCGATGAGGTCGTCGTCGTTCTCGCAGACGACCTCGACGAGGAGGTCGAAGCTGCCCGCCGTGAGGACGACGTAGTCGACGCTCGGCAGCTCGCCGAGCGCCTGCGCGACCCGCGTCGTGTCGCCGGAGACGCGGATGCCGATCATGGCCTGGCGGAAGAAGCCGAGCTGCATCGGGTCGGTGACGGCCACGACCTGCATGACGCCCGCATCCGTGAGCTTCTGCACGCGCTGGCGCACGGCGGCCTCGCTGAGCCCCACCGCCTTCCCGATCTCGGCGTAGGAGCGGCGGCCGTCCTCCTGCAGCTGCTCGACGATCGCCTTCGAGACGTCGTCGAGCACGATGGGCCTGGGGCGAGCGGACATGGCTTCGATTCTGTCAGTCGAGAGCGATGCGTACAAGCGGATCCGCAGGAAATCGGGATCTCGACGGACGGAATCCGCAGTGTCGCCGGGAGGGCGCGGCGGTTATGGTGGGGGCATGGCTGCCCGTGAACTGCGCAACTTCATCAACGGCGAGTACGTGGACGCGAAGGCCGATGCCGGCTTCGACGTCGTCGACCCCGCCGACGAGTCCGTCTACGCGACCTCGCCCGTCTCGGGCGCGGCGGATGTCGACGCCGCCTTCTCGGCCGCCGCGACCGCCTTCGAGAGCTGGGGCGACACGACGCCGGGGGAGCGATCCCTCGCCCTCTTCCGCATCGCGGACGAGATGGAGCGCCGCGCCGAGGAGTTCGCCGACCTCGAGTCGCAGGACGCGGGCAAGCCCCGCGCGAGCCTCGTCGAGGACGAGATCATGCTCTCGGTCGACCAGATCCGCTTCTTCGCGACCGCCGCGCGTCACCTCGACGGGCTGAGCGCCGGGGAGTACATGGCCGACCACACGAGCGTCATCCGCCGCGAGCCGATCGGCGTCGTCGGCCAGGTCACCCCCTGGAACTACCCGCTCAACATGGCGGTGTGGAAGTTCGCGCCGGCGCTCGCCGCGGGCAACACGAGCGTGCTGAAGCCCTCCGACACGACGCCGCAGTCGACGCTGCTCCTCGCCGAGATCGTCGCCGAGCACACGCCGACGGGCACGCTCAACGTCGTGACCGGCGATCGGACGACGGGCGCCGCGATGATCGAGCACCCGATCCCGCAGATGGTCTCCATCACGGGCTCGGTGCGCGCCGGCATGGAGGTCGCGAAGGCCGCCGCGGGCGACCTCAAGCGGGTGCACCTCGAGCTCGGCGGCAAGGCCCCCGTCATCGTCTACGACGACGCGGACCTCGAGAAGGCGGTCGAGGGCATCGCGATCGCGGGCTACTTCAACGCCGGCCAGGACTGCACCGCGGCGACGCGAGTGCTCGTGCACGAGAAGGTGCACGACGCCTTCGTCGAGCAGATGGCCGCCTACGTCCAGGCGAACGTGAAGACGGGCGCCCCGCGCGCCGAGGACACCTTCTTCGGGCCCCTCAACAACGCGGACCAGTTCGCGCGCGTGCGCGGCGTGCTCGACGCGCTGCCCTCGCACGCGGAGGTCCGCGTCGGCGGGACCGTCCACGACGGCAAGGGCTACTACATCGACCCGACGGTCGTCGCGAACCTCCGCCAGGACGACGACGCGATCCAGAACGAGATCTTCGGTCCCGTCATCACCGTGCAGTCCTTCGCGGACGAGGGCCAGGCGCTCGGCTGGGCGAACGGCGTGCGCTACGGACTCTCCTCGAGCGTCTGGACGCGCGACCACGGCCGCGCGATGCGCGCCGCGAAGCGCCTCGACTTCGGCTGCGTGTGGATCAACACCCACATCCCGCTCGTCGCCGAGATGCCGCACGGCGGCTTCAAGCACTCCGGCTACGGCAAGGATCTCTCGGTCTACGGCTTCGAGGACTACACGCGCATCAAGCACGTCATGTCCTACATCGGCGAGTAGGCCCGCCGACGCCGGGTCGCGCGCCGCGGCCCCCGCGGGGGAAGAATAGGACGATGGACCCGGAGCTCGACGACACCGTGCTGCGGCCGCGTGCCGCGGCTGCCGTGCCGGTCGAGCCGGATGCGGACGCGATCGAGGACGAGACGGTCCCGCGCGCGCGGCACCGCGCGCCCTCGGTCCCGGAGCCGCCCGAGTCCGCCGCCTCCGGACTCCCGGAACTCGTCGAGCCGGGGCCGCGACCCGAGCCGCCGGTCGTCGTGCCGGCCGAGCTCGCTCCGGCGGCCGTGGCCGAGCCCGCGCCCGCACCGGCCGCCGAGCCCGAGCCCGAGCCGCGGACCGGGGCCGCCGGGGCGGCGCACGTGCGCGTCGGCCACCACCTCGTCGCGATCGACCGCGTCATCCTGGTCGGACGCAGGCCCGCCGCGCCGCGCATCCCCGTCCCCGGCGGCCATCGGCTCCTCCGCGTGCCCTCGCCGAACGGCGAGATCTCCTCGACGCACCTCGAGCTGCGGCCGGCCGGCACCGGCATCCTCGTGACCGATCTCCGCTCGACCAACGGCACCCTGCTGCGTCGAGCCGAGGGCACCCGCCTCGTGCAGGGCGAGACCGTCGTCGTGCAGCCGCCCGCGAGCCTCGAGCTCGGCGAGGGCGCCGTGCTCGAGCTGATCGCGCCGGGAGAGGCATGACCGTCCTCGGCGCGCGCACCGGCACCGCGGTCCTCAGCGGCCCGCGGGGCGACCTCGAGCTCGCCTGGGGGGTCGCGACCGACATCGGCCTCCGGCGGGAGGCGAACGAGGACAGCGCGCTCGCGCAGCCGCCGCTCTTCGCGGTCGCCGACGGGATGGGCGGCCACGCCGCAGGGGATCGCGCCAGCCACGCGGTCGTCACGCGCCTCGCCGAGGCGGCGGACGCCTCGGGCCCGGAGCTCGCGGGGGAGCCGGCCGTCGAGACCGCGCTCGCCGCCCTCGACCGCGCCGCCGCCGACATCGACGCGCTCGGCGCCGAGCTGCCGCTCGGCGCCGGGACCACCGTCGCCGCGCTCGTGCTCGCCCTCGACGAGGACGGCGCCCCGGTCGGCGAGCTGCTCAACATCGGCGACAGCCGCGTCTACCGCTTCGCCCGGAACGAGCTCCGTCAGGCGACCGTCGACCACAGCGTCGTCCAGGAGCTCGTCGACGCCGGCCTCCTCGATCCCGCGCTCGCCGAGGACCACCCCGAGGCGAACGTCATCACGCGGGCGCTCGGCTTCCACGAGCCGCCCGCGCCGGACCGCATCCGCCTCGCGCTCGAGACGGGGATGCGGCTCCTCCTCTGCAGCGACGGCCTCACCCGCGAGGTCGGCGCCGAGCGCATCCGGCTCCACCTCGCGGCGGGGCTGGCGCCCGCATCCACGGCCGCCGCGCTCGTCGACGCGGCCCTCGCGGCGGGCGGTCGCGACAACGTCACGGTGCTCGTCGTCGACATCGTGCACGCCCCCTGAACCGGGCGCACGACACACGCCCCCCGTTCGGGGGTGAGGTGCGCTTCGGCGGCCCGGAGCCTGCCTACAATCGAGCCACCTGTGCCTGGAAGGGGGTCGAACATGGCGCGCCGTCTGCCGTCGCAGCCTCCCGTCCTGCCCGGGTTCAGCTTCGTGCACATCCTGGGCTCGGGCGGCTTCGCCGACGTCTTCCTCTACGAGCAGAACATGCCGCGCCGCCAGGTCGCCGTCAAGGTCATGCTCAACGAGGTCGTCAACGACCAGGTGCGCCAGATGTTCCAGGCCGAGGCGAACCTCATGGCGCAGGTGAGCGCACACCCCTCGATCCTCACCGTCTACCAGGCGGGGGTCTCCGCCGACGGCCGCCCCTACCTCGTCATGGAGCTCTGCTCCGCCGCGCTGAGCGAGCGCTACCGTCGCGAGCGGATCCCCGTGCCGGAGGTGCTCCGCATCGCCGTCCGCATCGGCTCGGCGGTCGAGACGGCCCACCGTGCGGGCGTGCTCCACCGCGACATCAAGCCCTCGAACATCCTGCTCACCGCCTACGGGCATCCCGTGCTCTCCGACTTCGGCATCGCCTCGACGCTGAGCTCGGCACGCGACGAGGAGGCCGTCGGGCTCTCGGTGCCGTGGTCGGCGCCCGAGGTCCTGCTCGACGAGACCCCCGGCTCCGTCACGAGCGAGGTGTGGTCGCTCGCCGCGACCGTCTACTCGCTCCTCGCGGGCCGGTCGCCCTTCGAGGTCGCCGGCGGCTCGAACACCTCTGCCGAGCTGATCGGCCGCATCGGGCGGGCGAAGCCGCAGGCGATCGCGCGCCCCGACGTGCCCGCGAGCCTCGAGCAGCTGCTCCGCCGCGCCATGTCCCGTCGCCCCGAGCAGCGACCGCAGAGCGCGATCGAGCTCGTGCGCGAGCTGCAGCTCATCGAATCCGAGCTCGGCGTCGCGCAGACCCCCATCGAGGTCGCGATGGACGACTGGGCGCTCCAGACGGTCGGCGACCTCGAGGAGCGCACGAAGGTCCGCGCCGTCCCGACCGGGGCCGCCGCCGCGAGCCGCCGCCGCCGCCGTCGGCAGGCGCTCGGGCGGGAGACCCACGAGGCCGTCGGCACGGTGCTCCGCGATCCGAGCCTGCCGCCGCGGCTCTCCCGCAGCCGCACCGGCGCGCCGCCCGCCGGACCGCAGGTGCTGATCTGGGTGCTCATCGTGAGCGCGGTGCTCGTGCTGGGCCTCGGCGCGGCCGCCATCGCCGTGCTCGTGCGCGCCGCGGGCGGGGGCGACATCCCGCGCGTCGCCGAGATCTCCGCCGTCGAGCAGGACGGCGCCGTCGAGTTCAGCTGGGACGACCCGGGGATCGCCGACGGCGACCTGTACCGCGTGCAGGTGCGCGACGGCGAGTCGAGCATCCAGGGGAGCCCCAGCTTCCGCGTCGCCGCCGTGCCCGGCGAGCTCGTCTGCCTCACCGTGTCGGTGAACCGCGACGGCACCTCGGGCGAGCCGAGCGCCGAGAAGTGCCTCGACGTCCAGGACGGCGGGTGATCGCGTGATCGGCCGCTGGATCGCCGCCCACCGCGGCGTCGTCGCGACCGCCGTGAGCGGGACCGTCATCGCGGCCGTCGTCGCGACCGTCGCGATCGTCTCCACCGGCTACACGGCGCAGCGGATGGACCTCGACGACGGCGCCGTCTGGGTCGCGAACGGCACGCGGCAGGTCATCGGCCGCGCGAACGTCGAGCTCCACGAGCTCAACACCGTCGTGCAGGGCGAGGGGCAGGACATGCGCGTCGTCCAGGATGCGCAGGGCGTGCTCCTCGTGGACGGCTCGAACGCCTCCCTCGACACGATCGACACCGCGACCTCGGAGGTGCTCGACACCATCGCCCTCCCGCCGGAGCAGCCCGAGGTGATGCTCGCGGGCGACATCGTGGTGATCGCGGCGCGCGGCACCGGCGAGGCCTGGATCCTCGGACGCGGCGACCTCCAGGGCTTCGACCCGCTCGCCGAGCCCACCCTGGCGTACGGCGCGGGCGCCGACTTCGCGCTCGACGGCGCCGGCATCCTCTGGGCGTACTCCGCCGAGGCCGCCCGCGTCTACCGGGTCGACACGGCGGCGGCCTCCGAGGCCGACACGAGCTGGGCGGCGGAGCTGCCGGACCCGTCCGACGACGTGCGGATCACCGCGGCGGGCGGGCGCTGGGCGGTCCTCGATCGCACGACCCGGCAGATCGCGACCGAGTCCGGCGTCGCCGACCTCACCGGCCTGATCCCGGCGGCGGGCGAGCCGCAGCTCCAGGAGCCCTCCGCCGACGGCGGCCGGGTCCTCGTCGCCCACGGCGAGGGGCTCGTGAGCGTCCCGCTCGACGGCGCGGAGCCGGGACCGCTCGCCGTCGGCCGCTCCGGCTCGGCCGCGGCGCCCGTGCGCATCGGCGGCTGCGAGTACGCGGGCTGGAGCGACGGCACCGCCTGGCGCCGGTGCGGCGGAGCCGAGACCGAGCTGTCGCTGTCCGGCATGCCCCCGGGCGCCCTCCTCGACTTCCAGAGCCGCCACGGTCACGTCCTCCTCTCCGACCGCCGCCAGGGCGCCGCCTGGGCGGTGCAGGAGTCGGGTCAGCTCATCGACAACTGGGACGAGCTCATCGAGGAGCGCCAGGACGAGCAGGACGCCGAGGAGGACGACGAGGACACGCCGCCCGACCTCGAGGAGCGCCAGCAGCCGCCCGTCGCGGTCGACGACGAGTTCGGCGCACGGCCCGGCAAGGCCAGCATCCTGCCGGTGCTGCTCAACGACTACGACCCCAACGGCGACGTCCTCGTGATCGAGGAGGTCACCGAGCTCGACGAGCGCACCGGCCGCATCGACATCGTCAACCAGCGCCAGCAGCTCCAGATCGCCCTCGAGGAGGCCGCGACCGGGAAGGTCGAGTTCGACTACCGGATCAGCGACGGCCGCGGGGGGAGCTCCACGGCGACCGTGACCGTCGAGGTGCGCGCCGCCGAGGAGAACTCGCCGCCCGAGCAGGTGCGCACGACGAAGACGACCGTCCGCGCGGGCGACCGGGTCGCGACGCAGGTCCTCGGCGACTGGGTCGACCCCGACGGCGACGCCATGTACCTCGCCTCGGCGACGAGCTCCGAGGGCGGAGCGGCGACCTCGAAGCCCGGCGGGGAGGTCGTCTACACGGACGGCGACGACGGCAGCCGGCTCCGGGATGTCGTGCTCGCGGTCTCCGACGGGACCGCCACCGGGACGGGCGGCCTCGCCGTCACGATCCGCGAGTCCGGCGAGGTGCCGATCATCGCCGAGCCCTTCGCCGTCCAGACCTCCGCGGGCGAGGAGGTGCAGATCGCCCCGCTCGAGCACGTGCGCGGCGGCAACGGCGAGGTCCGGCTCAACGCCGTGCCCGCGACGACCGGCGTCTCGGTCGAGCCGAGCTTCGAGCGCGGCACCTTCGCGTTCACGAGCGACCAGGTGCGCACGCACTATCTGGAGTACGTCGTCACCGACGACGAGCAGACGGTCACGGGCATCGTGCGCGTCGACGTGAGCGCGCCCCCGGACGCGAACGCGCGCCCCATCACCGTGCCGAAGACGGTCTTCGTCACGACGCTCGGCGACGAGCTCGTCGACGTCGCGGCGACCGACATCGACCCCTCCGGCGGCGTGCTCGTCGTGACGGAGCTGCAGGAGCCGCCCGCGGAGAGCGGCATCCGCGCCGAGCTCGTCGAGCAGCGGAGCGTCCGGGTCACCCTCGTCGGGCCGGTGGACGAGCCGTACACGCTCGACTACCGCGTGAGCAACGGCCTCGCGGACGCCGCCGGCACCATCACCGTCGTCCAGATCCCCCCGCCGGTGCAGCAGCAGGCGCCCATCGCGGAGGACGACCGCATCAACGCGCGCGTCGGCGACATCATCGACATCCCCGTCCTCGACAACGACGAGCAGCCCGACGGCTTCGACATCACCCTCCTGCCGGAGCTCGTCGAGGACGTCCCCGAGGGCGGCGGGCTGCTGTTCGCCTCCCGCAGCCGCCTCCGCTACCTCGCGCCCGAGACCGCCGGCAACTACACGGCCGTCTACGCGATCGAGGGCACGGACGGGCAGCGCGCCGAGGCGTCGGTGCAGATCTCGGTCCGCGAGCGCAACGCCGCGACCAACAGCGCGCCGCTGCCCCGCACCGTGACGGCGCGCGCGATCGCCGGCAGCCAGATCCTCGTCGATCTGCCCCTCGCCGGGATCGACCCGGACGGCGATGCCGTCCAGCTCCTCGGGCAGGACTCGAGCCCGGAGAAGGGCTCCGTCATCGAGGTCGGCGCCGACTACCTCGTCTACGAGGCGGGCGCGTACTCGGCGGGAACGGACGCCTTCACCTACCGCGTCCGCGACGGGCTCGGGCTCGAGGCGACCGGGACGGTGCGCATCGGCATCAGCCCGAGGGCCGCGGGCGGCCGCAACCCGATCGCGGTCGACGACGTCGTGACGGTGCGGCCCGGCAAGACCGTCTCCGTGCAGGCGCTCCAGAACGACTCCGACCCCGACGGCGGAGCGCTGCGGGTGGATGCCGTGGAGCCCAACGACGAGCTCGTCGCGGCCGAGATCATCGACGACGAGATCGTCGACATCACCCCGCCCGAGGCGCCCGGCCGCTACGGGCTCGTCTACACGATCTCGAACGAGTTCGGCGGACAGAGCTCGGCCTACATCTCGGTCATCGTCGACCCCGACGCGCCGCTCGCCCGCCCCGTCGCGCGGGATGCCGTCCTCACCGTCGCGGACGTCCTCGACCGGACCTCGATCGACGTCGACGTCCTCGCGGACGTCTTCTTCGCCGACGGGTCCTCGCTCGAGCTCGACGTCGGCGTCCTGCCCGGCTACGGCGCCGGACCCGAGGTCCAGGCCGACAAGCGCATCCGCGTCTCGGTCGAGGAGGAGCGGCAGATCATCCCGTTCTTCGTCTCCAACCCGGAGGACGAGCAGCTGCGCGCCTACGCCTTCATCGTCGTGCCCGGCACCGCGGACGCGCTGCCGCAGCTGCGCCCCGAGGTCGGCAAGCTCAGCGTGCGCAGCGAGGAGCCGCTCGTCATCGACCTCGACGACTACGTCGTCTCCCTCGGCAGCGAGGGCGTGCAGATCACCGATGCCGCGACGGTGCGCGCGACGCACGCGAACGGCGACGACCTCGTCGTCGACGGCGACACCCTCCGCTACACCTCGGCGGATCAGTACTTCGGGCCCGCGAGCATCGCGTTCGAGGTCACCGACGGGACCGGCCCCGACGATCCCGAGGGGCGCACGGCCGTGCTCTCGCTCCCGATCGACGTGCTCCCGCGCGAGAACCAGCCGCCGCTGTTCCTCGGCGCGTCCCTCGAGTTCGAGCCGGGCCAGTCGCGCGAGCTCGACCTGCTGCGGCTCACGAACTACCCCTATCCGGACGATCTCGACGAGCTCGAGTTCTCGCCCCTCGCGCCGCTGCCCGAGGGATTCACCTACCAGCTCAACGGCCAGCGGCTCGTGCTCACGGCCGACCCCTCGACCCCGAAGGGCTCGAGCACGTCGATGAGCCTCGGGGTCCGCGACGCGCTCTCCGAGGGGCAGGCGGGTCGCATCAACCTCTCCGTCGTCGCCTCGACGCGTCCGCTCGCGAGCCCGGCGCCGGATGTCGCGGTCGCGAAGCGCGGCGAGACGACCACGATCGACGTCCTCGCGAACGACCGGGCGACGAACCCGTTCCCCGGTCAGCCGCTCGAGGTCGTCGAGGTCCGCGGCGCCGACGGCGACTCGCTCCCCGACGGCGTGCGCGTCACGACGAGCGGCGACGGCTCCATCCTGCGGGTCCAGGTCTCGCAGAACGCCGCGCCGGCCGACGCGAGCCTCCAGTACCGCGTCTCCGACGCCACCCGGGATCCCTCGCGCGACGTCTGGGGGAGCGTCCGCATCTCCGTGCAGGACCGACCCGACCCGGTCGCGAGCGTGCGCACCACCGAGTTCGGCGACCGCAGCCTCAAGGTCACGTGGGAGCCGGGGTCCGCGAACAACTCGCCGATCACCGAGTACCGGATCCGCGTGACCGGCGCCGACTCCGGGGCCCAGCTCTCGACGACCACCTGCTCGGGGCCGGCATCGTGCTCGATCGCGACCCCCGGCAACGGGCCGAGCCACGCCGTGCGGTACAGCGTCGCCGCGGTGAACTCGATCGGCGCATCCGACCCGGTCGCGAACACCCGGGCCATCTGGTCGGACATCATCCCGGGGGCGCCCACCGGGCTCTCCTCGACGCCGCTCGACCAGGGACTGCGCGTGAGCTGGCGCAAGCCCGCGGAAGCCGGCTCCGCGAGCCCCATCTCCTTCTACGTCGTGACCGTCGGCGGCGTCTCCTCGAACGTCTCCGTCGACCCCTCCGACCCGGCGGGCACCTCCTACAGCCGCAACATCCAGGCGCCCTCGATCACGAACGGGAGCGCGACCAGCTACGCCGTCAGCGCCCGCAACAGCGCCCCCAACTCGCTCGCCACCTGGAACGAGGCGAGCTCGACCGGGCGCCCCGCCGGCGCGCCCATCGCGGGCGCCACCCGGCCCTCCGCTTCCAGCGAGCCCGAGAGCCCCACGACCGTCACGCTCGACTGGGCGGGCGCCTTCGACAGCAACGGCCGCTCCATCACCAACTACTACGCGGTCGCCTACACGGACTCGGCCCCCGGCTGCACCGTCAGCGGCGTCGACTCCGGCGACCCCGTCGTGTCGCCGCCGCCCGCCGACAGCCGCGTGAAGTGGACGGGGGCGGGCGAGGTCCGCGCGACCTTCTCGGGCCTCACCGCGAACCAGACCTACCAGATGCTCGTCTACGCCTACAACGGACAGGGCTGCACGGCGACCGCACCCGTCTCCGTGACCCCGCGCGTCCCGCCCGGCACCGTCACCTCGATCTCGACGAGCGGGCCGAGCGCGAACGGCGCGTCGACCTGGGACTTCACCCTCGACTCCTACACGGCGGCGCCGCCCAGCGGTGATGCCGGGAGCCTGTTCCGCTATCGCCTCATCGGCGAGGGCGTCGATCAGGGCTCCTCCGGGCGGCCCAGTCAGCTCGGCTCGCGGCTCGTCGCCGACAGCACGCACTACGGGCGGAACGTCGCCGTGCAGGTCAAGGCCTGCGCCGCCTACGGCGACACCGTGCTCTGCAGCACCGACTGGTCGCAGAGCTTCGCGCTCGGCGTCCCCGTCCGCAACGACCAGCTCGTCGGCCTCGCGGCCATCGTCACCGACCCGGGCGGCGTCGTCGACCGCGGCCGCGGGGAGTGGCGCTGGGATGCCGGACGCGTCGACAACGCGTACACGGCCGTCACCGTCTCCTGCGACGGCGGCACCACGCAGGTGCCCCTGACCTCCGGCCCCGGCACCTGCGACGTGCGCGAGCGGGCGCTCGGCGGCTACCCCGCCCTCACCGTCACCATCCGGGCCAACGGCGACAGCTACGTGCGCGAGTACCGCTGGAACGACTACGACTGAGACCTCTCGACCCCGAACGGAAGCCCCCAGACATGACCATGACGCCCGAAGCGGCCGCATCCTTCCAGGACGCCTTCGCCCGCCTCGTCCAGAACGTCGAGCAGGTCCTGCTCGGCAAGACCTTCGTCGTGCGCCTCGGCTTCGTCGCCCTGCTCAGCGAGGGGCACCTGCTGCTCGAGGACGCCCCCGGCACCGGCAAGACCTCGCTGGCGCGGGCCATGGCGCAGAGCGTCGGCGGCAGCTCGAGCCGGATCCAGTTCACGCCCGACCTGCTCCCCGGTGACATCACGGGCGTCAGCATCTACGACCAGCGCTCCGGCCGCTTCGACTTCCACCGCGGCCCCGTGTTCGCGAACATCGTCCTCGCCGACGAGATCAACCGCGCCAGCCCCAAGACGCAGGCGGCGCTCCTCGAGGTCATGGACGAGGGCCACGTCACGGTCGACGGCGAGGAGCACCCCGTCGGCTCGCCGTTCATGGTCATCGCGACGCAGAACCCCATCGAGCAGGCCGGCACGTACCGCCTCCCCGAGGCGCAGCTCGACCGCTTCATCATGAAGACCTCGATCGGCTATCCCGACCACGCCTCGACGCTCCGCATCCTCGAGGGCGCCGGCACCCGCGCGCACGAGACGACGCTCCCCGAGATCGTCGGCGCCGAGGAGGTCCTCGAGCTCGCCCGCCTCGCGCGGACCGTCCACGTCGACCCCACCATCAACGACTACGTCGGCCGCCTCGTCGAGGCGACCCGCACCGCCGAGGAGGTCCGCCTCGGCGCCAGCGTCCGCGGCGCGCTCGCGCTCACCCGCACGGCCAAGACGCTCGCCGCCGCGAGCGGCCGGCACTACGTCGTCCCGGACGACGTCAAGGCCCTCGCCGAGCCCGTGCTCGCGCACCGGCTCGTCCTCGATCCCGAGGCCGAGTTCGACGGCGTCACGAGCTCGAGCATCGTCGCGCAGATCCTCATCGAGACGCCGCCGCCGAGCGATCGGCAAGCCGTGTGAGCACGCCCCGCGAACCGGGGCGCTCCTCGCGCCGCGGCGCGACCAGGACCAGCGCCACCGGCACCCACCGGCCCGACGCCGTCACCACGACCGGCGACGTCGGCCTCACGAACACGCGCACGCGCCTCGTCGGCACGCGCACCGGATTCCTCGCGGAGGCCGTCGTCGCGAGCGTGCGCGCCGGCAGCGTCGTCGGGGGTGTGCTCCGCCGCGCCGGCTCGCGCCTCGCCGGGGTCGTCACGCCGCTCGGCTGGGTCGTTCTCGCGCTCGTGCCGCTCTGCCTGCTCGCGGGCTACCGCCTCGGCTGGATCGAGCTCGCCGCCGTCGGCTGGGCGGGGGTGCTCCTCATCGTCGTCGCCGCGATCGCGCTCGTCGGCCGGCCCGGGTACCGCATGACGCTCGAACTCGCCCACCGCCGCGTCGTCGTCGGCGACACCGCCGCCATGATCGTGCGGATCGAGAACCCGGGTCGGCTGCGGATCCTCGGCTCGACGGCCGAGATCCCCGTCGGCGAGGGGCTCGTCGAGGTGGTGGTGCCGGGGCTGCGCGGCGGCGGCGTCCACGAGCGCGAGACCGCGGTGCCGACCGTGCACCGCGGGATCGTCCCCGTCGGCCCCGTCCGCTCCGTGCGCGCCGACCCCATCGGCCTGGTCCGACGCGAGCTCATCTGGGCGGACGCCATCGAGCTCACCGTCCACCCGCGCACGGTCGCCGTCCCCTCCACCTCGACGGGCCTCATCCGCGACCTTGAGGGCGCCGCGACCCGCGACCTCACCGACAGCGACGTGTCCTTCCACGCCCTGCGCGAGTACCAGGCGGGCGACGACCGCCGCTACATCCACTGGAAGTCGACCGCCAAGACCGGCACCTACATGGTGCGCCAGTTCGAGCAGACGCGCCGCAGCCATCTCGTCGTCGCGCTGAGCCTCGCCTTGGCCGACTACGCCTCGCCCGAGGAGTTCGAGCTCGCCGTGAGCGCGGCCGGCAGCCTCGGCGTCCGCGCCATCCGCGACGGCCGCACCGTCTCCGTCGTCGTCAGCGAGAAGACGCCCGAGTTCGCGCGCCGCAAGGTGCTCGCGGTGCGGGGACTCGCGACCGTGCGCCCCGCCCGGCTCCTCGACGACCTCGCCGTCGTGCAGATGGCCCCCACGGCGCTCGGGGTGCGGGATGTCGCGCGCGTCACCGCCGATCGGGTCGCCGGGATCTCGGTCGCCTTCCTGATCTGCGGCTCGGTGCCCGCCGCCTCGGAGCTGCGCGCCGCGTCCTCCGGCTTCCCGCCCGACGTCGAGGTCGTCGCCGTCGTCTGCGACCCCGAGGCGAAGCCCGGCCTCCGCCGCGTCGCCGGTCTCACCGTGCTCACCATCGGCTACCTCGACGACCTCCGCGCGGCCATGGCGCGAGCGGCGGCGATCGCATGAACCCGCAGCGCGGCGTCGCCTCGGCGCTCTCGAGCGTGCTCTTCACCTGCCTCTCGGTCGGCATCGCCGCCCTCACGATGTGGCCGGTGTACCAGGGCGAGCGCTTCCTCGTGCTCATCGGCATCGGCCTCGTGCTCGGCACGCTCGTGGCCGCGGCGGGCGCCGCCTGGCGCTGGCCGGCCGCGGTCGTCGTGCTCGCCGGCTTCCTCGTCTTCCTCGCGGCGGGGGTGCCCGTCGCGGTGCCGGAGCGCGCCGTGTCGGGGGTCCTGCCCAGCCTCGACGGCATCCTCGAGCTCCTCGGCGCCGTCGCTTTGAGCTGGCGCCAGCTCCTCACCATCACGCTGCCCGTCGGCAGCTATCAGGCGCTGCTCGTCCCCGCCTTCCTGCTCGTGCTCGGCGGTGCCATCGTCGCGCTCTCCGTCGCGCTGCGGAGCCGGCGACCCGAGCTCGCCGCGATCCCCTCCGTCGTCATCCTCGTCGTCGGCATCGTCTTCGGCCCCGCGACCGTGCCCTGGCCCGTGCCGCTCGCCCTCGCCCTCCTCGCCGTCATCCTCCTGTGGTGCGTGCGCCTGCGATCGATGCGCCGTCGCGCCGCGATCCGACTCCTCGCCCCCGAGGTCCAGGAGCGCCCGCGCCGGCTCGAGGCCGTCGCCGACCGGATCGCCGGCGTGCGCAGCGTCGTCGCAGCCGGCCTGATCCTCGCGCTCGCGGCCGGGGCGGGGATCGGCGCCACCACCGGGCTCCCGCCCGCCGGGGAGCGCGATGTGCTCCGCACCGCCGTCGAGCAGCCATTCGACCCGCGCGCCTACCCGAGCCCCCTCGCCGGACTCCGCCGCTACCTCGCCGTGGAGCGGCGCGACGAGGTCATGCTCCACGTCGACGGGCTGCCCGACGGCGCGAGACTGCGTGTCGCCGCGCTCGACAGCTACGACGGCGTCGTCTACTCGGTCGGGAGCTCGCAGGAGGAGACCGCCTCCGGGAGCTTCGTGCGCGTGCCGACCTCCGTCGACCAGTCGGGCGTCGACGGCGTCGAGGTCGTGCTCGAGGTCGAGATCCTCGGCTATCGCGGCGTCTGGGTGCCCCTCGCCGGCGCCTTCGAGGAGATCGGCTTCCGCGGCGGGGATGCGCAGCGGCTCGCTGACAGCTTCTACTTCAACGACACGGGCGACACCGCCGCCGTCATCCGCGGACTCGACGCCGGCGACGCCTACCGCGTGCGCTCCGTCGTCGCGGCGCCGCTCTCGGACGAGGAGGTGGGCGCGGCCCGCCCCGGCGGTGCGCGCGTCCCGCGGCTCGGCGAGCTCCCCGACGGCCTCGCGCTGAAGCTGGACGCCTACGTCGACGACGCCCAGGAGCCGGGCGAGCGCCTGCTCGCCGCGATCCAGGGTCTCCGCGAGGAGGGCTACATCAGCCACGGGATCGACGAGGAGGAGCCGCAGAGCCGCTCCGGCCACGCCGCCGACCGCATCACCGAGCTCGTCACCGACGACCTCATGATCGGCGACGCCGAGCAGTACGCCGCCACCGCGGCGCTCATGGCGCGGCAGCTCGGCTTCCCGGCGAGGGTCGTCGTCGGCTTCGCCCCGGCGGCGAGCGGCAGCCCGATCGACGTGCTCGGCTCGGATGCGACCGCGTGGATCGAGGTCGACGTCGCCGGGCGCGGCTGGGTCGCGATCGACCCCGTGCCCCCGCCCCGCCCCATCCCCGAGGAGGACGACCCCGAGCCCGAGCAGGTCGCGCGCCCGCAGTCGCCCGTGCAGCCGCCGCCCGAGGATCCGGACCCGCGCGACGAGCAGACGCCGCCCGACACCTCGCAGCAGGAGCAGCAGCCCGACGACCGGCTCCTGCAGATCGTGCTCGCGGTGCTGCGGGTCGCGGGGATCGCCGCCGGTGCGCTCCTCGTCCTGCTGTCGCCGTTCCTCCTCATCGTGGGCGCCAAGGCGCGACGGCGCCGACTCCGGCGCCGCGCGCCGACGCCGGTCCAGCGGATCAGCGGCGGCTGGGAGGAGTTCCGGGATGCGCTGCTCGACCGCGGCTACGAGCCGCCGGCGTCCGCGACCCGCTCCGAGACGGCGCGGGTCTCGCAGCTCGAGCAGTCCCGCACACTCGCCGCGGTCGCCGACCGCGCGGTGTTCGGGCCGGGCGAGCCGGACGCCGAGGACGCCGATCGGGTGTGGACCGCGGTCGGCGGGATGCGGGCCGACCTCGATCGCGGGCGGAGTCGCCGGCAGCGGCTCGTCGCGCTCATCTCGCTCCGATCGCTCGGCGGATATAGTGGCCGGAGCCTGTTCACGCGCTAGCGTCCGGGCGTCCCGGGGGCGGACGCCGTGGGCAGGAGCCCGAGCTCACTGGAGTGCGTCATGAACTGCCGTCACTGCGGCACCGGACTCCCGCGCGGCGCCATGTTCTGCGCCGAGTGCGGGCAGGCGGTCGGGTTCACCGCGGCCCCCTCGGGTCGGACCTGCACCCGCTGTGCGACGCCGCTCGGGCGCCACGACCTGTTCTGCGGATCCTGCGGCGCCCTCGTCGAGCGGCCGGTCGAGCCCACCGCCGCGATCGGCTCGCCCCCGGGTGGCGACACCGTCCGCGTCGACCCCCTCGAGCTGCAGGAGCAGCGGCGCGCGGCGCAGGAGAAGGCCGCGCACGGCGAGCCGGAGCCGGAGCCGGCGGTCGCGGTGGAGGTCGCGCCCGAGTCGGAGGCGGTGCCCGAGCCGGCGCCGGAGGCGGCGCGCGCGCCTGTGCCCGAGCCGGAGCGCGAGCCGGAGCCCGAGCCCGAGCTCAAGTCGGAGACCTCGGTCGAGGCGGCACCGCACTCCGCGGCCCCCGCATCCTCGGCCCCCGCATCCTCGCCCTTCGCGCCGCGGGCCACGGTCGAGCCGGCCATCGACGCAGCCGTCGCGGCGGGGGCGCCGGCCGATCACGAGGATGTCGAGCAGACCCGTCTGGTCGCGCGCGGCCCGCAGCCGGTGCGCTTCGTGCTGCAGTTCAGCACGGGCGAGAGCGTCACGGTCTCCGGAAGCGGGCTCATCGGCAGGAACCCGGCGGCCGAGCCGGGGGAGTACGTCGATCAGACGATCGCGGTCCTCGATGCCGGGAAGTCCGTCTCGAAGACGCACCTCGAGTTCGGCCAGCAGGACGGCCGCTTCTGGGTGGCCGACCGCTTCTCGACGAACGGATCCGTCCTCCGCGCCCCCGAGGCGACGCCCCGACGCTGTGAGCCGGGTCGGCGGTACCTGGTCTCGCGGGGCACGCGCGTCGACATCGGCGAGCAGTTCTTCGTCGTGAGCTGACCCTCCTCAACAGGTCCGGCATCCCGCCGCCTCTCCACGGATCCGGCTCGGTCGGCACGCGGCCGCCGGCATGGCGGCTGAACTGTCGTGCATGACCTCCCGCCGTCTCGACCTGCCGCGCTTCGCCCTGCCGGAGCGGCGCCGGGCATTCCCGCTCGCGGCGGCGCTCGTGCCGGTCGTCGGCGCCGGGCTGCTCTGGCTCGTCCTGCGGACGCCGACCGTCCTGCTCTTCGCAGCGTTGGGGCCGCTCATGCTCGCCGCCGGGCTCCTCGACGCGTCCTGGCAGCGGCGGCGGGATCTCCGTCGCGAGACGGCGCGGGTCCTCCAGTCGCTCGACACGGCCGAGACGGAGCTCGAGGAGCTGCAGCTGGCCGTGCGAGCCGAGCTCGCGCGCCTCGCGCCACCTCCGGCGGGGCTCGCCTCGGCGGAGTCGCGCGGCCCCGCGGTCTGGGCGGACGGCGAGCGGCCCGTGCCCGTGCTCCTGGGCCGCGGCACGGTGCCCTCGGGCATCGAGACGGAGGGCGGCCGAGCGGCCGAGGAGACGCCCGAGCGGATCGCGGAGCGGATCCGAGCGATCCGGAGCCGTGCGCGTCGCGTGCCGGAGGCGCCCGTCCTGCTCGATGCGCTCGGCGGCATCGCCATCGCGGGACCGGCCGTGCCGGCGCGCGCCCTCGCGCGCTCGATCGCCGTGCAGCTGGCCGCCGTCACGGATCCGCGCACGACGCAGCTCGGCGGACCGCAGGGAGAAGCCTGGATCGCGGGTCTGGAGCACGCGGCCAGCGAGGAGGAGTCCGGGACCTTCCGGTTCCGCGCGCCGCAGCTCGAGCTCCTCGTGAGCTGGTGCGCGGAACCGGAGGACGCACCGCCCGGCACGCGCACGGTCGTGGAGCTCGCGGGGATCGACCCCGTCGCGGTACGGGTCGACGGGGTCGCGCTCGACGCCGCCGACATCGCCGGCGCACACCTCTCGCTCGTCCAGGCGCGGACGGCGGCGACCGCGATCGGGGAGCGCGCGCGCCGGCACGGGCTGCGCCCGGCCGCGTCGATGCTGCCGTCGCGCGTCGCCGCGTCAGACCTCGCCGCGCTCGAGGCGCCCGGGCCGTTCGCGATCCCGATCGGCGTCGGACCGGACGGCCCGCGCTGGGTCGATCTCGTGGCGGACGGCCCGCACGCCGTGATCGGGGGGACGACCGGCTCCGGCAAGAGCGAGCTCCTCCTCACCTGGATCGCCTCGCTCGCCGAGCGGCTCGCGCCGGATGCGCTGCAGCTCCTGCTCGTCGACTTCAAGGGCGGCGCCACCTTCGCGCCCCTCGCGGGTCTGCCGCACGTCGCGGGCGTCCTCAGCGACCTGGACGGCGGGCTCGCCGATCGCGCCGTCCAGAGTCTCGCGGCGGAGACCCGTCGACGCGAGGCGCTGCTCGCGCGGCACGGTGTCCGGGCGATCGAGCAGCTGCCCGCGGGAGTCCTCCCTCGGCTCGTCATGGTGGTCGACGAGGTCGCCGCGCTGCTCGCCGAGCATCCCGGCCTCCACGCGCTCGTCTCGGACGTCGCGGCGCGGGGGCGCTCGCTCGGGATGCACCTCATCCTCTGCTCGCAGCGTCCCGCGGCAGCACTCCGCGAGGCCGTGCTCGCGAACGTCGCGATCCGCGCCTGCCTCCGGGTCGCCGACCGCGCCGACTCGACCGCGCTCCTCTCGACGGACGCCGCGGTGCGCCTGCCTCCCGAGGCGATCGGCCGGGCACTGCTGTCGATCCGCGGCGCCGCTCCGGCGCTCGTGCAGATCGCCTCGGCCTCGGCCCACGACCTCGAGCGCGCCGCGCGCCGGCATCTCGGCGCGAGCGCGCCGCGGGCGCCGTGGCTCCCGCCGCTTCCCGTCGCGCTGCCCGCGTCGGAGCTCGCCCGTCTCGCCGCCGCGGCACCGGATCGGGGCCTCGCCTTCGCGATCCTCGACCGGCCGGAGTCGCAGGATCGCGCCGTCGCCAGGTGGGCGGCGGACCAGCAGGGTGCGCTGCTCGTGGTCGGCGGGCCCTCGTCCGGCCGGAGCACGGCGCTCCGCGCGCTCGGCGCGGCCCGGCAGGACGCGGGCGGCGAGGTGCTCTGGAGCCCCCCGCAGCCGGCGGATGCCTGGCAGCTCTGGCAGCGGGAGCTCGGACGAGAGGCGGGCGGCCGGCTCCGGCTGCTGCTCGTCGACGACGCGGACCGCGTCCTCGCGGCATTCGAGGAGGAGCATCGCGTCGAGGCGGCGTCGCTCCTCGCGACCCTCGCCCAGGACGGCCGGAGGCGCGGCCTGGAGCTCGCCGCGAGCGCGCGGACGGTTCCGAGCGGCGCAGGCGGTCTGGCCGCCGCCTTCGGCGCGAGGCTGCTGCTCGGGCTCCCGAGTCGCGAGGAGCACGCCCTCGCGGGCGGCCGAGCCGCAGCCTGGCGCCCCGGCCTCCCGCCCGGCCGCGGTCGGTGGGGCGAGCTCGAGGCGCAGGTGGTCGCGCCCGACCCGGACCGGGGGCTCGAGGCGCCCGCGTGGGAGCGGATCCCCGTCCCGTCGGTCGATCCCGCAGGCCGAGGGATCGCGATCGTCTCGCCGCGGGCGGTCGAGCTCGCGGGAGAACTGCTCGTGCGCGGCGTGCGCGTGCGGGTGCTCGGCGAGCCCGCGGCGGCGCGCGATCCGCTCGACCCCGACGAGACCGCCATCGGGGATGCCGACGCCTGGCAGTCCGCGCCCGGGCTGCTCGGTGAGGTGCGTCGGAGCCGCAGCCTCCTCCTGATCGGCTGCGGAAGCGCCGAGCTCCGGCTGCTCGCGCGCACCCGGCGGACGCCGCCGCCGCTCGCACGCGGGGATCGGCGGGAAGGCTGGCTCGTGCGCGCCGGCGAGGTCCATCGCGTCCGCCTCGCCGGGGGCGACGGCACGGCGGTCGGCGAGCACGCGTGATTCGACGGAATCGACCGTGAGAATCGGGTGGCGCGACGGATTCCGTGAAATCTGTGTTTCAGATTGCGCGAAATCGTCCCATTCGCATTCCCGAAGCCGTGATCCTGTGCCACTATCGACCAACAACCCGCACCACTGCGGCCGCGCGTCACGAAGGAGCTCCGATGCCCCGTCCTCTGCCCCGAGACCCCATGGTCCGCCAGCTCATCACGCAGGCCCGCGCCGCGCAGCTGAGCCGCCGCAACCTGCTCGCCGGTGCCGGGATCGGCGCCGCGACGCTCGGCCTCGCCGCCTGCGCCCCGCCCGCCGCGGCGGAGCTCACCCCCGCGACCGACGCATCCGAGAGCGAGAAGACGCTCATCTGGGCGAACTGGCCCGCCTACCTCGACGAGGACGACGCGGGCGACTCCCCGACGCTCGCCCGCTTCGAGGAGCAGAGCGGCATCGCCGTCGACTACCGCGTCGACGTCGACGACAACAACTCGTACTACGCGAAGGTGCGCGACCAGCTCGCCGCCGGCCGCGACATCGGCGCCGACACCGTGTGCCTCACCGAGTGGATGGTCGCCCGCCTCGTCCGCCTCGGCTACGTGCAGGAGCTCGACCGCGCCGCGATGCCGAACACCCGGAACCTCATCTCCTCGCTGGCCGAGCCGGACTTCGACCCCGGCCGCACGCGCTCCATGCCCTGGCAGGGCGGATTCGCCGGCATCGCGTGGAACACCGAGGAGATCGAGAAGCTCGAGAGCGTCTCCGACCTCTGGGCTCCCGAGCTCAAGGGCCGCGTCGGCGTCCTCAGCGAGATGCGCGACACCATCGGCCTCATCCTGCTCGAGCAGGGCGTCGACATCTCGGCGGAGTTCTCGGCGGACGAGTTCAAGGCCGCGATCGACGAGCTCAAATCGCACGTCGCCTCGGGTCAGCTCCGGACGGTCAAGGGCAACTCGTACCTCGACGACCTCAACAACGGCGACACCCTCGCCGCGATCTGCTGGTCGGGCGACATCACCGCGGCCAACCTCGAGGCCGGCTACGAGAAGTTCAAGTTCGTCATCCCCTCGGCGGGCGGCACGATCTGGAACGACACCTTCGTGGTCCCCATGGGCTCGACGCACAAGGCGAACGCCGAGGCGCTCATCGACTACTACTACGACCCGGAGGTCGCCGCCGAGGTGGCGGCCTGGGTGAACTACATCACACCCGTCGAAGGCGCCGTCGACAGCGAGTGGGTCAAGGCGAACGACCCCGAGCTCGCCGAGAACCAGCTCATCTTCCCGAACGAGGAGACGCTCTCGACCGTCAAGGCCTTCCGGACGCTCAGCCCCGAAGAGGAGCAGGCCTACGGCACCGAGTTCCAGAGCGTGCTGCTGGGCGCCTGATCGTGGCACAGGCATTCGACGAAGCCGGCGCCGACCTCGAGCTCCAGGGCATCACGAAGCGCTTCCCCGGCTTCACCGCGATCGACCGGCTGGATCTGACGATCCCGGCCGGGTCCTTCTTCGCCCTGCTCGGCCCGTCCGGGTGCGGCAAGACGACGACGCTGCGCCTCGTGGCGGGCCTCGAGCAGCCGACCGAGGGCCGGGTCCTCATCGGCGGCAAGGACGTCACGAGCACGAAGCCGCATCAGCGTCCCGTCAACACCGTGTTCCAGAGCTACGCGCTCTTCCCGCACATGACGGTGCTCCAGAACGTCGCCTTCGGCCTCAAGCGGCGCGGCGTCGCGGATTCGACGGCGAAGGCGCACGAGGCGCTCCAGCTCGTCGAGCTCGACCATCTCGCGCAGCGCCGTCCCGCCCAGCTCTCGGGCGGGCAGCAGCAGCGGGTCGCGCTCGCGCGCGCCGTCGTCAACCGCCCCGCCCTGCTGCTCCTCGACGAGCCGCTCGGCGCCCTCGACCTCAAGCTGCGCCGCCAGATGCAGTTCGAGCTCAAGCAGATCCAGCAGGAGGTCGGCCTCACCTTCCTCCACGTGACGCACGATCAGGAGGAGGCCATGACCATGGCCGACACGGTCGCCGTCATGAACAAGGGCGAGATCGAGCAGATGGGCGCGCCCGAGGAGCTCTACGAGCTGCCGCGGACCGCCTTCGTCGCGAACTTCCTCGGCCAGTCGAACCTCTTCACCGGGCGCGTCACGAGCTCGAAGGGGGAGGAGCTCGTGGTCGCGGTGGGCGACGCGAAGCTCGCCGTGCCGCGCGAGCGGGCCCAGCGCCACGCGGGCGAGGTCACGATCGGCGTGCGACCCGAGAAGCTCACGCTGCACACGGCGAAGCCGGTCGCCGCGGCCGGGGTGAACCTCCTCGGTCCCGGCCGGGTCGCCGATGTGTCCTTCAGCGGCGTCAGCACCCAGTACCAGGTCGAGGTCCCCGGGATCGGCGTCGTCGCGGTGTTCGCGCAGAACCTGCAGTTCGGACCCGCCGCGCAGCTCGGCGCCGAGGTCTGGCTCAGCTGGTCGATCGAGCACGGCTTCGGGCTCGAGGACGACCCCGCCACGGGGCCGCGCTTCGACGCGGACGACGACACGAAGTCGATCGCCGTCCAGCGCCGCGAGCGCATCGAGGCCGAGCTCGGCGAGGCCTGAGATGGCCTTCGGCGCGTTCGCGAGCACCGACGTCTCGGCCGAGCCGGCACCGCGCCGGCGCAGCCCGATCGTCCTGCTGCTCCTGCTCCCCGGCACCATCTACCTCGCGCTCACCTACGTGGCGCCGCTCGTGTCGCTCGTCCTCACGAGCCTCATGGCCCCCTCGCCGACCTTCGACATCGGGCAGTACGTCTACTCGACGAACCTCGCGAACTACGCGAACGCGTTCACGCAGTACGGCGAGATCCTCGCGCGCTCCTTCGGCTTCGCGCTCATGGCCACGATCCTCGCGCTCGTCCTCGGCTACCCGCTCGCGTACTTCATCGGGGTGACGCTGCGGACGGCGCCGCTGCTGCAGTCGCTCGCGCTCGTGCTCGTCATCGCGCCCTTCTTCATCAGCTTCCTCCTCCGCACCCTGGCCTGGAAGCAGATCTTCTCCGACGAGGGCCCGGTGCTCGGGGTGCTCGGGGCGATCGGCCTGGCCGGCCCCGACACCCACCTCACCGGCACCGCGTTCACGGTCGTCTTCGGCCTGACCTACAACTTCCTGCCCTTCACGGTCCTGCCGATCTACGCCTCGCTCGAGCGCCTCGACCTCCGCTACCTCGAGGCGGGCAGCGACCTCTACGCGAGCCGCACGAGCACCTTCCTCCGCATCACCCTCCCGCTCTCGATGCCCGGCGTCGTCTCCGGCACCCTGCTCACCTTCATCCCGGCGACCGGCGACTACATCAACGCGAGCCCGAGCTTCCTCGGGGGCCCCAGCACGGCGATGATCGGCAACGTCATCGAGCAGAACTTCCTCGCAACGCAGAACTACCCGATCGCGGCCGCGATGTCGATCATCCTCATGATCGCGATCCTCATCCCCGTCGCCCTGTACGTGCGGTTCAGCAAGACGGAGGACCTGCTGTGAAGATCCGGAACCTCGGCATCAGCGCCTACTCGATCGTCCTCTTCGCGATCCTGCTCGTCCCGATCGTCTACACGATCGTGTTCTCCTTCAACGACGCCGTGCGCAGCAACATCATCTGGCGCGGCTTCACCCTCGACAACTGGCTCGGCATCTGCGATGTGGAACGGGTCTGCACCGCCTTCGGGAACAGCATCCTCGTCGGCGTCACGGCGACGGTCTTCGCCGCCGCGATGGGCACCGCGATCGCGATCGGCCTCGTGCGCTACCGCTTCCGGTTCCGCAACACGCTCACCATCCTGCTCTTCCTCCCGATGGCGACGCCCGAGCTCATCCTCGGGTCCGGCCTCAGCTCGCAGCTCGTGAACCTCGGCATCGAGAAGAACCTCACCACCGTCGTCATCGCGCACATCATGTTCTGCATCAGCTTCGTCGTCGTGACCGTGCGCGCGCGGGTCGCGAGCATCGATCCGACGCTCGAGGAGGCGGGGCGCGACCTCTACGGCTCGCCCGCGCAGGTCTTCCTCCGCGTGACGCTGCCGCTGCTCGCGCCCGGCATCGTCGCCGCGTCGCTGCTCAGCTTCGCCCTGAGCTTCGACGACTTCATCATCACGAACTTCGTCTCCGGCGCCGCCGAGACCCTCCCGAAGTTCATCTACATCGCGGCCGCGCGCGGCATCCCCGCGCAGGCGAACGTGTTCGCGACGCTGATCTTCGCGCTCGCGATCGCGATCGTGCTCATCTCGCAGATCACCGCCGCCATCCGCCGTCGTCGTCTCCTCCACGAGGGCTGAGCCCGTTGAGCACCGGACGCTACGCCGACCGCGCGCGCCTCGGGCGGCTCATGCGCGAGGAGCTCGCGCGCTTCCGCGCCGAGCGGCCGCGCTCTGAGGAGCTCTGGCGGCGCGCCTCGGCGAACCTGCCGGACGGCGTCCCGATGCTCTGGATGACGAAGTGGCCCGGACCCTGGCCCGTGCACGTGGCGGAGGCCTCGGGGGCCCACTTCACCGATGTGGACGGCATCGACCACGTCGACCTCTGCCTGGGCGACACGGGCGCGATGGTGGGGCACGCGCCGGCCGCGTCGGTCGAGGCGGTCACCGCCCAGCTCCGACGCGGCGCGACCTTCATGATGCCGACCGAGGACGCCGGGATCGCGGCCTCGCTGCTCGCCGAGCGCTTCGGCCTCCCCAGCTGGCAGCTCACGCTCACGGCGACCGACGCGAATCGGCACCTCATCCGCCTCGCGCGGCACGTCACCGGGCGAGGCAAGATCGTCGCGATCGATTTCAGCTACCACGGCTCGGTCGACGAGACCTTCGCGACCCTCGACGAGGAGGGGCGGACGGTGGCCCGTCGCGGGAACATCGGCGCGCCCGTGCCGCTGGACGCGACGACCGTCGTCGTGCCCTTCAACGACGTGCCCGCGATGGAGGCGGCACTCGCGACCGGCGAGATCGCGGCGGTCCTCATCGAGCCGGCGATGACGAACATCGGCATCGTCCTGCCGGACGAGGGCTGGCATGAGGCGGTGCGCGCCGCCTGCGACGCGGCGGGTGCGCTGCTCGTCATCGACGAGACCCACACCCTCTGCGCCGGCCCCGGCGGCATGACCGCGCGGGACGGCCTCAGGCCGGATGCCGTGGTCGTCGGCAAGACGATCGCGGGCGGCATCCCGGCCGGCGCCTACGGGACGACCGCCGAGCTCGCCTCCCGCATCCGCGCGAGCCTCGCGGTCGACGGCGAGGGGCTCGAGGACATCGACGTCGGCGGTGTCGGCGGCACGCTCGCCGGGAATGCGGCATCGACCGCGGGGATCCGCGCGACGCTCTCCGAGGTGCTCACCGCCGAGGTCTACCCAGGCATGATCGAGCGGGCGACCGAGTGGACGGCGGGCGTGCAGGCCGCGATCGACGAGTTCGAGGTGCCGTGGCAGGTCACGCAGCTCGGCGCCCGCGCGGAGTACAGCTTCCGCGCGACCCCGCCGCGCGACGGACGCGAGGCCGCCGACGCGGACGACTTCGAGCTGCAGCAGTACCTGCACCTCCACGCGCTCAACCGCGGCATCCTCATCACCCCGTTCCACAACATGGCGCTCATGTGCCCCGCGACGACGAGCGCCGACGTCGCCCGCCACACGGCGGCTTTCCGCGAGGCCGTCGCGAGCCTCTTCGCCTGACCGTCTCGCGCGAACCCGGCCGAGCCCCGAGCCATCGCCGCCCGCCGGTCGGAAACTCAGGACTCCGCCGCCGGCGGTCCGACGATCCGGGTCTCCGCTCCTCGGGGTCCGCGCAGCACTCCTGAGTTTCCGACGTGCTCCCTCGGCCCCCCGTCCCGATCGCACGGGCCGGCACCAGCCCGCCGCCCGCCCGCTCGCTCCCCACGTCGGAAACTCAGGACTCCGCATCCCGCAGCCCCCGCATCGGCTTCGCATCCGAAGCGCGGATCGCCTCGACTCCTGAGTTTCCGACGTGGCGCGCTGCTTCGGACGTGGGGCCGGCGTCCTGGGCGCGGCATCCCGGCTGGCGCGTCGGAAACTCAGGAGTCGAGTCCGCGAGGCGGAGGGAGATCGCCCCGGATTCGCGCGCGCATCCGCGGGAGTCCTGAGTTTCCGACGTGCGGGCGCGGAGAACGGCGGGCGAGGCGGGCGGGCCGGCCGGGCGGGCGGGGCGCCTCAGATGGCAGGGCGGAGAGCGCCGACCGGCTCGCCGCCGCCCAGGACCCTCTCGAGGGTGAGCTCGAGCACCTCATCGGCGGCGTCGCGCGAGACGATGCCCTCCTGCGCGAGGATCTCGAGGCCGACGAGCGTCGTCGCCCTGGCGGAGCCGTCGAGCATCTTGAGCGCGAGCGTCGTGCCGTCGGACGCCGACATCACCAGGACGCCCTCGTGACCGCCCTTCGCGATGAGGCCGGTCCGCTCGATCGCGACAGTGTTCGCACGGCCCTCGCCGTCGAGCGCCCACGGGTCCCGGCGGATCGCGGCCGCGAGGGGCGCGTCGCTCGTGAGCGCGCGCGAGGTGCCGCGGGCGAGGCCGCGGAGGGTCAGCGCGTGGACGGGAGCCCCGCAGCCGTCGATCCCGCTGTGCTCGACGCGCTCGCCCGAGAGGGCCTCCACAGTCGAGACGATCACGCGCTGGAGCGGATGCTCGGGGGAGAGGTACCCGGCCGTCGGCCAGCCGACGTGCACGCAGGCGCCGAGGAAGGCGGCGTGCTTGCCGGAGCAGTTCTGCGTGATCCGGCGCGGCTCGGTCGCGGCACGGCGCGCGGCGCCGTCGAGCGGGTAGTCGAGCGCGCAGCCGAGGTCGGCCTCCGTGAGCCCGGATGCGGCGAGCATGCCCTCGACGACGGCGACGTGCCGCTCGGTGCCGCCGTGGCTCGCGGCGGCGAGGACGAGCTGCTCGCCCTCGAGCTGCAGGCCGGTGGCGAGCGCCGCGAGCGCCTGCTGAGGCTTGAGGGTGGATCGCGTGTAGACGAGCGCCCCGGTGTCGCCGTGGGCGCGCAGCACCGAGCCGTCGCCGTCGAGGAGCACGGCGGCACCGAGATGCCGCGACTCGACGAGGCCGGAGCGCTCGAGGACCGCGAGCTCGACGACCCCGTCGAGGTGGAGCGGATGCGACATCAGACCCCGGCGGCGGTGAGCGCCCGCTCGATCACCTCGACGGCCTCGCCGAGGAGCTCGTCGCTGATCGCCAGACTGGGGAGGAAGCGCAGCACGTTGCCCGAGCTGCCGGCGGTGAGGACGATGACGCCCTCTTGGGCGGCCGCCTTCGCGACCGCGCCGACGACATCCGCGCGCGGCTCGCCCGACTCGGGGTCGACGAGCTCGATCGCGAGCATGGCGCCCATGCCGCGGACCTCCGCGATGACGGGATGCGCGGCGCGCAGCGCCTCGAGCGCGGGCCGGAGCACCGCCTCGATGCGCGCGGCCTCGGCGAGGAGGCCGTCGCGCTCGATGCGCTCGAAGACGGCGACCGCGGCGGCCGCCGCGACGGGGTTGCCGCCGAAGGTGCCGCCGAGCCCGCCGGGCTGTGCGGCATCCATGATCTCCGCGCGGCCGGTGACCCCCGCGAGCGGGAGACCGCCGGCGATGCCCTTCGCGCTGAGGACGAGGTCGGGCACGAGGCCGAAGTGCTCGGAGGCGAACCAGGCGCCCGTGCGGGCCATGCCGGACTGGATCTCGTCGGCGATGAAGACGATGCCGTTCGCGGCGCACCACTCCTGGAGGGCTGCGAGGTAGCCCTCGGCGGGGACGACGAAGCCGCCCTCGCCCTGGACCGGCTCGACGACGAGGCAGGCGAGGTCGGCCGCGCCGGCGGTTTTCTCGAGGTGCGCGATGGTGCGGGCCGCCGCCTGGGCGCCGGTCAGGCCGTCGCGCAGCGGGTAGGAGTTAGGGGCGCGGTGCACGGAGCCGGCGAAGGGCCCGAAGCCGGTGCCGTAGGGCGCCGCCTTGTAGTTCATGGCCATCGTGAGGTTGGTGCGGCCGTGGTAGGCGTGATCGAGCACGGCGACGCCGGAGCGGCCCGTGAACTTGCGGGCGATCTTGACGCCGTTCTCGACGGCCTCCGCGCCCGAGTTCACGAGGACGGTCTTCTTCGCGAAGTCGCCGGGGGTCTTCTCGGCGAGGAGCTCGGCGACGCGGACGTAGGCCTCGTACGGGGTGACGGTGAAGAGCGTGTGGGTGACATCGCCGAGCTGACGGGTCGCCGCCTGGACGACCTCGTCGTCGGTGTGGCCGATGGTGGTGACGCCGATGCCGGCGCCGAGGTCGATGAAGCGGTTGCCGTCGACGTCCTCGACGATCGCGCCGTGCGAGCGGGCGATGTAGACCGGGAGCACCGACGCGACGCCGCCGGAGACGACCGCCTGGCGTCGGCGCTCGATCTCGACGGACTTCGGGCCGGGGATGGCGGTGACGACTCGGCGGGCCTGGGGCACGGCCGATAGCGTGGGGGTGTCGAGGGTGTCGGTCATGATCCTCCGAGTGTAGACCCGCGCCCGGAGCCCGCAGGGAGGGATCGCGTTGAGGAACGAGCACGATTATGCGGTTTCCGTCGAATGGACGGGCAATCGCGGGGCAGGTACGCAGTCGGTGCGCGGCTACGGCCGCGACCACGTGATCCGCGCGGCGGGCGGGCTCGAGCTCCTCGGCTCGGCCGATCCGTCGTTCCACGGCGACGCGGACCGGTGGAACCCCGAGCAGCTGCTCCTCGCGGCGCTCAGCCAGTGCCACCTCATGAGCTACCTCTACCAGGCGGCGAAGCACGGGGTCGTCGTCGAGTCCTACCGGGATGACGCGGTCGGGGTCCTCCGCCAGGCGGGGGAGGGCGGCGCCTTCGCGAGCGCCACCCTGCGGCCCGTCGTCACCGTCTCGGCCGGCGATCCGGAGCTCGCGCGGCGCCTGCATGCCGACGCCGCCGAGACCTGCTTCATCCGCGCGAGCGTGGCCTTCCCGGTCGGGCATGAGCCGACGATCCTCCTCGCCGACGACCCCCTGAGCTGAGCCGAGCTGAGCGAGCGCCGGTCGCGGGCCGCCCCTACCCCGCGCTCCGTTCGAGGCGGCGGCGGGCGCCGAGCGTCGCGACGACGAGGAGCACGAGCCCCAGCGCGCTGAACCCGAGCTGCATGGGCGCGGCGACGAGGCCGATGCTCGCGACCTGCAGCCCCATCCACAGCACGAGGGCGATGCCGATCGCGACGGCGGCCGGCCAGCCGAGCCGGTGCCGGATGCCGAGGAGGACCGCCGCGGCGAGCGATCCGAAGCCGAAGACGACGAGGAGGCCGAGACCCGGCCCGAGGTAGTCGCCCGGCCACCAGACCGGCAGCTGCTCGAGCTCGAGGCCGAGGGAGTGCCCGCTCGGGTCGACGAGGAACGCGACGCCGCCGACCGCTCCCGCCGCCGCGAGGGCCGCGAGGAGGACGATCGCCGTCGTGCGCACGAGCGCCGCTAGCCGAGCGCGTCGAGCGCCTGCTCGAGGACGCCGGCCGCGTCGTCGATGAGCGCCTCGCTGATGACGACGCTCGGCAGCAGCCGCAGGACCGAGTCCCAGCTGCCCGCGTCGAGGGGGATGACGCCGTGCGCCGTGGCGTGGCGCAGGATCGCGGTGAGCGCCTCCGGGTTCGGCTCGCGGGTTCCGGGCCGGACGAGCTCGACGCCGAACATGGCGCCCTTCCCGCGGACCTCCCCGACGACGGGGTAGCGCTCGGCCCAGTCGCCGATGCGGGCCCGCAGCGCGCGCTCGACGCGCTGCGCCTCGGCGATGAAGTCGTCGCGCTCGATGATCTCGAGGGTCTTCAGCGCGGCCGCGGCGGAGACCGGGTTGCCGCCGAAGGTGCCGCCGACCCCGCCGGGCTGGACGGCATCCATGATGTCGGCGCGTCCCGTGACGGCGGCGATGGGGAATCCGCCGGCGATGCCCTTCGCGGTCGTGACGAGATCGGGCACGACGCCGTGGTGCTCGATCGAGTACCAGGCGCCCGTGCGGGCGATGCCGGCCTGGATCTCGTCGGCGACGAAGACGATGCCGTGCTCCTCGCAGAACGCCTTGAGCGCCGCGAAGTACCCCTCGGCCGGGATGACGATGCCGCCGTCGCCCTGGATCGGCTCGACGAAGAGGCCCGCGACCTCCTCCGCCCCGATGTGGGTGCGGATGTAGTCGATCGTGCGCGCCGCCGCCTCGGGGCCCGAGAGCCCGTCCTTGAAGGGGTAGCTGACCGGCACCGAGTAGAGGTCGCCCGGGAAGGGGCCCATGCCCGCGCGCTCCGGCCAGGGGCGGTAGGTCATCGCCATCGTGAGGTTGGTGCGCCCGTGGAAGGCGTGGTCGAGCGAGAGGATGACGCGCCGGCCGGTGTGGCGGCGGACGATCTTGACGGCGTTCTCGACCGCCTCGGCGCCCGAGTTGACGAGGATGCTGCGCTTCTCGAAGTCGCCGGGGGTGATCTCGGCGAGCCGCTCCGCGAGGCGCACGTACGGCTCGTACGGGGTGACGGTGAAGAGCGTGTGGGTGAGCTTGCGCGCCTGCTCGGCCGCGGCCTCCGCGACCTCCGCGTTCGCGTGGCCGATCGTCGTCACGCCGATGCCGCAGCCGAGGTCGATGAGGCGGTTGCCGTCGACGTCCTCGAGGATCGCGCCCGAGCCGCGCTCCATGTAGATGCTCGCGAGGGTGCCGGCACCGCGCGAGACGGCGCGCTCGCGACGCTCCTGCAGCGCGAGCGAGCGGGGGCCGGGCAGATCGGTGACGAGCTTCCGCTCCTGGGGGATCGAGAAGTCCATGCGCCCAGCCTAGGCGCGTTCGTCCAGACTCCGCGGAGGCGGATGGACCAGACTGATCGCGTCCCCCGCACCGAATGGAAAGCGTGATCATGCGCCGTGCCCTCCCCGTCCTCGCCGCCTCGGCGGCCGTCGCGCTCGCGCTCGCCGGCTGCACGCCCGACAGCGGCACCACCTCGCAGGAGGGCGCCTCGGACGCGTGCCGGCCCACCGCGAGCGGCGCCGCCTCCGAGTCGGTGAAGGTGTCCGGCGAGCTGGGCGCGAAGCCCGAGATCGAGGCGCCGACGCCCATCGAGGGCGTCGAGGAGACGCAGCGCACCGTCGTCACGGAGGGCGACGGCGACCTCGTGGAGCCCGGCGCGACGGCGAACGTGCAGTTCACCCTCATCAACGGGACGACGGGCGAGCCCGCCACCGAGACGAGCTACGAGGAGGATGCGACGGAGGCGATCGTCGTCGACGAGGAGCAGTACCTCCCCGGCCTCGTGAAGGCGGTCGAGTGCTCGACGGTCGGCTCCCGCATCGTCGGCGTCGTGCCCCCGGCGGACGCCTTCGGCGAGCAGGGCCTCGAGCAGTTCGCGATCGGCGCCGAGGACCCCATCGTCTTCGTCGTCGACATCGTGAGCATCAAGAAGCCGCTCGTCCCGGCCGAGTGGACCGAGGACGTGCCGGAGGTCGAGTTCGACGGCGACGGCATCCCGACCCTCACGCTCCCGAAGACCGACCCGCCGAAGGAGCTCCAGCTGAAGGTGCTCGAGGAGGGCGACGGCGCGACGGTCGAGTCCGGCGACACCGTCACCGTCGACTACCAGGGCACCAGCTGGGACACCGGCGAGGTCTTCGACGAGAGCTTCACGAAGGAGCCGCTGGAGATCGCGACCGGCTCGGTGGTGCAGGGCTTCGAGGCGGCGCTCGTCGGCCAGAAGGTCGGCTCGAAGGTCGTCGTCGTGATGCCCCCGGAGCTCGCCTACGGCACGGACCCGGAGGCCCACGCGCTCGGCGGGCAGACGCTGGTCTTCGTCATGGACATCCAGGACACCGCCAAGTCCTGAGCGCCGCCCTGCCGCGGGACGCGCCGCTAGCCTGAGAGCATGCGGCGCGTCCTCATCCTCGGCTCCACCGGCTCCATCGGCACCCAGGCGCTCGACGTCATCGGCGATCAGCCGGGGCTCTTCGAGGTCGTCGGCCTCGCGGCGGGCTCGAGCCGCGAGCTCCTCGCCGAGCAGGCCTCGCGCCACGCGGTCGAGCACACCGCCCTCGGCATCGAGGAGGCCGTGCAGCTGGTGCGGGACGTCGAGGCGGATGTCGTGCTCAACGGGATCACCGGCTCGGTCGGCCTCGGGGCGACCCTCGCGGCGCTCCGGACCGACGCGCTCCTCGCCCTCGCCAACAAGGAGAGCCTCATCGTGGGCGGCTCGCTCGTGACGGAGGCCGCCTCGCCGGGGCAGATCGTGCCCGTCGACTCGGAGCACTCCGCGATCGCGCAGGCGCTGCGCTCGGGGTCCGCCGGCGAGGTCCGTCGTCTCGTCCTCACAGCATCCGGCGGACCGTTCCGGGGCCGCCGGCGAGCGGAGCTCGAGGACGTCACCCCCGCCCAGGCGCTCGCCCACCCCACCTGGGACATGGGCCGGGTCGTCACCACGAACTCCGCCACCCTCGTCAACAAGGGGCTCGAGGTCATCGAGGCGCATCTCCTGTTCGGCGTGCCCTACGACCGCATCGACGTGACGGTGCATCCGCAGTCGATCGTGCACTCCATGGTCGAGTTCGTCGACGGCTCGACGATCGCGCAGGCCTCCCCGCCGGACATGCGGCTGCCGATCTCGCTCGGCCTCGCCTGGCCCGAGCGGGTGCCGGGGGTGGGCGCGCCGCTCGACTGGACCGCGGCCTCCTCGTGGACCTTCGAGCCGCTCGACGAGGCGGCCTTCCCGGCGGTGCGGCTCGCGAAGCGCGCCGGGCGGACCGGCTCGACGGCGCCGGCGGTCTTCAACGCCGCCAACGAGCAGGCGGTGCACGCCTTCCACGACGGCCGCATCGGCTTCACGGGCATCGTCGACGTGGTCGAGCGGGTGCTCGACGAGCACGAGCCCGCCGCCAAGCTCACGCTCGAGGGCGTGCTCGAGGCGGAGCGGGCGGCGCGCGAGGCCGCCGACCGGCTCATCGCGGCCTCTTAGCCGCCGCTTAGCCGCCGCCGGGGCCGCGCCGGGCCGCGAGCCGGCGGGCACCCGCGAAGACGGGGGCCCGCTCCCAGCGTGCCTCGCGTACGCTCGCGACGTGGACTCGGTGCTCCTCTACATCCTCGGCATCCTCGTGGTGGCCGTGGGCCTCGCGATCTCGATCGGCCTGCACGAGGTCGGGCACCTCGTCCCCGCGAAGCGCTTCGGCGTCAAGGTCGGCCAGTTCATGATCGGCTTCGGGCCCACCCTCTGGTCGCGGCGCCGCGGCGAGACCGAGTACGGCATCAAGGCCCTCCCGCTCGGCGGCTACATCTCGATGACGGGCATGTTCCCGCCGGCCCGCGAGGGCGAGCGCGCCCGCACCGCCGGCACCGGCTTCCTCAACACGATGGTGCAGGATGCGCGCGACAGCTCCGCCTCGCAGATCGAGCCGGGGGAGGAGCACCGCACCTTCTACCGCCTGGCGACCTGGAAGCGCGTCGTCATCATGCTCGGCGGCCCGACCATGAATGTCCTCATCGCGATCGTGCTCTACGGGGTCGTGCTGTGCGGCTTCGGCGTGCCGGTCGCCTCGACGACGGTCGGGCGCGTGGACGCCTGCGTGATCCCCGCGACGAGCACGCAGACCGAGTGCGCCGAGGGCGACGCCGCCTCGCCGGCCGCGGCCGCGGGCATCCTCCCGGGCGACCGGCTCGTCGAGCTCGAGGGCCGAGCGGTCGAGAGCTGGGCGGATGCGACGGCGGTCATCCGCGACGCGCCCGGGACGGCCCTCGAGCTCGTCGTCGAGCGCGACGGCGAGGACGTGCCGCTCGAGCTGACGCCTCTCGCGACCGAGCGCTACGTCCTCGACGAGCGGGGCGGCGAGGTGGAGGGCGCCGACGGCGAGCCGCTCGTCGAGGAGGTCGGCTTCGTCGGGATCGGCGCGGCGACCGAGGTCGTGCGGCAGCCCGTCACGGAGGTCCTGCCGGCGGTGGGCGACAACGTCGTCCGCGTCGGCGGCATCATCCTGACCCTCCCGCAGCGGCTCGTGCAGGTCGCGCAGGCCGCGTTCGGCGACGAGGAGCGCGACCCGAACGGGCCCATCAGCGTCGTCGGCGTCGGACGCCTCGCGGGCGAGATCACGAGCCTCGACGAGCTCTCGATCGCCGACCGGATGGCGAGCCTCATCCAGATGGTCGCCGCCCTCAACGTCGCGCTCTTCGTCTTCAACCTGATCCCGCTCCTGCCGCTCGACGGGGGGCACGTCGCGGGCGCGCTCTGGGAGTCGCTGCGCCGCCGGCTCGCGAAGCTCTTCAAGCGACCCGACCCGGGCCCGGTCGACACCGCGAAGCTCATCCCCGTGACGCTCACGGTCGTCGCGGTCCTCGGCATCTCGAGCGCGCTGCTCATCTACGCCGACCTCGTGAACCCGGTGTCGCTGTTCTGACCCGGGGCGCCCCCGCCGCTCAGCGGCCGTCCACCCGGCGGAAGTAGGCTGTCGCCGTGCCCGCAGTCAACATCGGTATGCCCCGCTCCGCCCCCGAGGTCCTCGCGCCGAGGCGGGCGTCGCGTCAGATCAGGGTGGGGAGCGTCCTCGTCGGCGGCGACGCGCCGGTGAGCGTGCAGTCGATGACGACGACGCCCACCACGAACATCAACGCGACGCTCCAGCAGATCGCCGAGCTCACGGCCTCCGGCTGCGACATCGTGCGCGTCGCCTGCCCCAGCCAGGACGACGCGGATGTGCTCCACATCATCGCGAAGAAGAGCCAGATCCCGGTCATCGCCGACATCCACTTCCAGCCGAAGTACGTCTACCAGGCGATCGACGCGGGCTGCGCCGCGGTGCGCGTCAACCCCGGCAACATCCGCAAGTTCGACGACCAGGTCGGCGACATCGCGAAGGCGGCGAAGGATGCGGGCGTGTCCCTCCGCATCGGCGTCAACGCCGGCTCGCTCGACCGCCGCCTGCTCGAGAAGTACGGGAAGGCGACCCCCGAGGCGCTCGTCGAGAGCGCCGTCTGGGAGGCCTCGCTCTTCGAGGAGCACGACTTCCACGACTTCAAGATCTCGGTCAAGCACAACGACCCGATCGTCATGGTGAAGGCGTACCGCATGCTCGCCGAGCGCGGCGACTGGCCGCTGCACCTCGGCGTCACCGAGGCGGGCCCCGCGTTCCAGGGCACCATCAAGTCGGCGACCGCCTTCGGCATCCTCCTCTCGGAGGGCATCGGCGACACGATCCGCGTCTCGCTCTCGGCCCCGCCCGCCGAGGAGGTCAAGGTGGGGCTCCAGATCCTGCAGTCGCTCAACCTCCGCGAGCGCAAGCTCGAGATCGTCTCCTGCCCGTCCTGCGGGCGTGCGCAGGTCGACGTCTACTCGCTCGCCGACAACGTGACCGAGGGGCTCAAGGGCATGAGCGTGCCGCTCCGCGTCGCGGTCATGGGCTGCGTCGTGAACGGCCCGGGCGAGGCGCGCGAGGCGGATCTCGGGGTCGCCTCCGGCAACGGCAAAGGCCAGATCTTCGTCAAGGGCGAGGTCATCAAGACCGTCCCCGAGTCGGAGATCGTGGCGACGCTCATCGAGGAGGCGAACCGCCTGGCCGCGGAGATGCCGGCCGGCGAGACGGGCACGCCCGAGGTCATCACCGCCTGAGCGGTCCACCCGCGTCAGCGAAGCCGGCTCAGAGCAGCTGGCGCAGGTTCGCCTTCGCGAGGTCGATCACCTCGCGGGCGTCGCCGGAGAGCACGGTGCGCATCGCGTAGAGGCTGAAGCCCTTCGCCTGCTGCGCCTCGATGCTCGGCGGGAGGGAGAGCTCCTGGCGCTCGACCCGCACGCTGACGAGGGCGGGCCCGTCGGCCTCGAGTGCCCGGCGCAGCGCTCCGGGCAGCTCGTCCTCCGTCTCGACCCGCTCGGCGTGGAAGCCGCAGGCCCGCGCGACCGCCGCGAAGTCCGGGTTCTCGAGCTCGGTCGCGAAGTTCACGACGCCGGCCGCCTTCATCTCCACCTCGACGAAGGCGAGCGAGGAGTTCTCGTAGACGACGACCTTGACGGGCAGGTGCAGCTGGGCCGCCGTCGCGAGCTCCCCGAGCAGCATCGAGAGGCCGCCGTCGCCCGCCATCGCGATGACCTGGCGGGCGGGGTCGACCGCCTGCGCGCCGATCGCGAGGGGGAGCGCCGCCGCCATGGTCCCGTGGGCGAAGGAGCCGAGGAGTCGGCGCCCGGCGCCGATGTGCAGGTGGCGTGCGGCCCACACGACGGGCGTGCCGACGTCCGGGATGAGGATGGCGTCGTCCGCGGCGAGCTCGTCGAGCACGGCGGTGACATGCTGCGGGTGCAGCGGACCCTCGCCCTGGCGCTCCAGGCGATCGAAGCGCTCGCGGGTGCGCCGGTAGTGGTCCACCGAGCTGTCGAGGTGCTTGCGGCTGCGCGCCGGCGCGAGCCGGGGGAGGAGGGCGCGGATCGTCGGGCCGACGTCGCCGCGGAGACCCAGCTCCAGGGGCGCCCGACGCCCCAGCTGCTCGCCGCGGGCATCGACCTGGATGATCCTCGCGTCGGGATAGAACTCCTGGTACGGGAGGTCGGATCCGAGGACGAGCAGCGTGTCGCAGCGCTCCATGGCGCGATAGCCGCTCGCGAAGCCGAGCAGCCCCGTCATGCCGACGTCGTAGGGGTTGTCGTGCTCGATGTGCTCCTTGCCCCGGAGGGCGTGCACGATCGGGGCGGCGAGGGCGTCCGCGAGCTCGAGGACCTCGGCTCGCGCCCCCGCGACGCCCGCGCCGGCGAGGATCGTCACGCGCTTCGCCTCGCCGAGGATCGCGGCCGCACGATCGAGCTCCTCCGCGATCGGCACGGTCTCGGAGCGGGAGCGCCGGACCTCGACGGCGCGGTCGCCGACCGCCTCCGCGAGTGCGAGGTCGCCCGGGATCACGATGACCGCGACGCCCCGGCGCTCCACCGCCTCCCGCATCGCGATCTCGAGGACGCGCGGCATCTGGGCAGGTGTCGAGACGAGCTCGCAGTACACGCTGCACTCGCGGAAGAGCTCGGTCGGGTGCGTCTCCTGGAAGTAGGTGCTGCCGATCTCAGCGCTCGGGATGTGCGCCGCGATCGCGAGGACGGGGACCCTGCTCCGGTTCGCGTCGTAGAGGCCGTTCACGAGGTGGAGATTCCCGGGACCGCAGCTGCCCGCGCACACGGCGAGCTCGCCGGTGATCTCCGCCTCGGCGCCCGCCGCGAAGGCGGCCGACTCCTCGTGCCGCACCAGCATCCACTCCAGCGCCTCGCTCGTGCGGATCGCGTCGGTGACGCCGTTGAGCGAGTCGCCGGGCACGCCCCAGACACGCGAGACACCATTCGCGGCGAGGGTGCGGACGAGGTTCTCGGCGATCTTGGGCATGCCTCCATGGAAGCGCGCCCGCGGCCGGACGCCCCCGACGCGGAGCGGATCCCCAGCCGCCGGTAGCATCGAGGTCGTGCCCACTCGCCTCAGCCAGCTCTTCGTCCGCACGCTGCGCGACGACCCCGCCGACGCGGAGGTCGCGAGCCACCGCCTGCTCGTCCGCGCCGGATACATCCGTCGCCAGGCGCCGGGCGTCTTCTCGTGGCTGCCGCTGGGTCTCCGCGTCCGCCGCAACATCGAGCGGGTGATCCGGGAGGAGATGGCGCGCGCCGGCGCGCAGGAGGTGCTCTTCCCCGCGCTCCTGCCCCGCGAGCCCTACGAGCGCACGGGCCGCTGGGAGGAGTACGGCGACGCGCTGTTCCGCCTGCAGGACCGCAAGGGCGCCGACTACCTGCTCGCGCCCACGCACGAGGAGGTCTTCACGCTGCTCGTGAAGGACCTCTACTCAAGCTACAAGGACCTGCCGCTCACGATCTTCCAGATCCAGGACAAGTACCGGGACGAGGCCCGTCCCCGCGCCGGCCTCCTCCGCGGCCGGGAGTTCTCGATGAAGGACGCCTACTCCTTCGACGCGAGCGACGCGGGACTGGATGCGAGCTACCAGGCCCAGCGCGACGCCTACGAGCGCATCTTCCAGCGGCTCGGCATGGAGTACGTCATCGTCGCCGCCGATGCGGGCGCGATGGGCGGCTCGCGTTCGGAGGAGTTCCTGCACCCGACCGCGATCGGCGAGGACACCTTCGTTCGGAGCGCCGGCGGCTACGCCGCGAACGTCGAGGCG
Source organism: Homoserinibacter sp. YIM 151385 (assembly GCF_027912415.1). Lineage (NCBI taxonomy): Bacteria > Bacillati > Actinomycetota > Actinomycetes > Micrococcales > Microbacteriaceae > Homoserinibacter > Homoserinibacter sp. YIM 151385. The sequence goes on from NZ_CP115175.1 coordinate 360,314, forward strand.
TACACGACGACCGCCCCCGAGGCGCAGTCCCTCGAGGGCCGTCCCGAGGCGCGCATCCACGACACTCCCGACACCCCGACGATCGCGACGCTCGTCGAGGTCGCGAACCGGGTGGAGCCGCGCGAGGCGGGCGCGTGGACGGCGGCCGACACGCTCAAGAACGTCGTCCTCCGGCTCACGCACCTCGACGGCTCGACGGAGGTCGTCGTGGTCGGGCTCCCCGGCGACCGCGAGGTCGACCTCAAGCGCGCGGAGGTCGCCTTCGCGCCCGCCGAGGTCGAGGCGGCGACCGAGGAGGACTTCGAGCGCCATCCGCTGCTCGTGAAGGGCTACATCGGCCCCTGGTCGCCGACGGGGGCGATCCTCGGCGAGGAGTCCGCGACCGGCATCCGCTTCCTCCTCGACCCCCGGGTCGTCGACGGCACGGCCTGGATCACGGGCGCGAACGCGGACGGACGGCACGTCTTCGGCCTCCTCGCGGGCCGCGACTTCGCCGCCGACGGCACGGTGGAGGTCGCCGAGGTCCGCGACGGCGACCCCGCACCGGACGGCTCGGGGCCGGTCGAGCTCGCGCGCGGGATGGAGATCGGCCACGTGTTCCAGCTGGGCCGCAAGTACGCGGAGGCGCTCGACCTCAAGGTCCTCGACGAGAACGGCAAGCTCGTGACCGTCACGATGGGCTCCTACGGGATCGGCGTGACCCGCATCCTCGCCGCGATCGCGGAGGGGTCCTCGGACGAGCGCGGGCTGCTGTGGCCGAAGGAGATCGCGCCCTTCGACGTGCACGTCGTCGCGACCGGCAAGGACCAGACCGCGTTCGACCTCGCGGAGCAGCTGACGGCCGAGTTCGAGGGCCAGGGGCTCGAGGTGCTCCTCGACGACCGCCCGAAGGTCTCGCCCGGCGTGAAGTTCGGCGACGCCGAGCTGCTCGGCGTGCCCGTCATCGTGATCGCGGGCCGGAACGCGGGCGAGGGCGTCGTCGAGTTCTGGGATCGCCGCTCGGGCGAGCGGCGCGACGTCGCCGCCTCCGAGGTGGCGGCGCTGCTCGCCTGAGCGGCGGGATCCGGCGCACCCGGACCGCTCGTCGCGGTCCGCGCCGCGACGGCGGCCGTGCGCGTCTCCGGTAGACTCGACGGTCGCACCCGCACCACCGGGGTGCACTCGAAGCTGAATATCGGAGGGTCTCGAATGGACATCGACCTCGGCGTGCTGCGCCTCATGGAACGCGAGCGGGAGATCCCCTTCGACGAGCTCGTCCGCATCATCGAGCAGGCCATCCTCACCGCGTACCTCAAGCACACCGATCAGGAGCCGGACTCCGGCGCCCGCGTCGAGCTCGACCGCAAGAGCGGCCACGTGACCGTCTACGTCCCCGAGCTCGACGAGGCGGGCGAGGTCGTCGGCGAGGCGATCGACAGCCCCGACGACTTCGGCCGGATCGCGGCCTTCGCGGCGAAGCAGGTCATCAACCAGCGTCTTCGCGACATCGGCGACGACAAGGTGCTCGGCGAGTTCCGCGGCCGCGAGGGCGACATCGTGGCGGGCGTCGTGCAGCAGGGCCCGAACCCGCGCATGATCCACATCGACCTCGGCAGCATCGAGGCCATCCTGCCGCCCGAGGAGCAGGTGCCGGGAGAGGACTATGCGCACGGCTCGCGCATCCGCGTCTACGTCACGAGCGTCTCGAAGGGGCTCAAGGGCCCCTCGATCACGGTCAGCCGCACGCATCCGGGGCTCGTGCGGAAGCTCTTCGCGCTCGAGGTGCCGGAGATCGCCTCCGGCCTCGTCGAGATCACCTCCCTCGCCCGCGAGGCCGGCCACCGCACGAAGATCGCCGTGCGCGCGACCGAGCCCGGCATCAACGCGAAGGGCGCCTGCATCGGCGAGCTGGGGCAGCGCGTGCGCGCCGTCACCGCCGAGCTCAACGGCGAGAAGATCGACATCGTCGACTACTCGGAGACCCTCGCGACCTTCGTCGCGAGCGCGCTGAGCCCCGCCAAGGTGACGAGCGCCTTCGTCGTCGACGAGGGACTCAAGGCGGTCCGCGCCCTCGTGCCCGACTACCAGCTCTCGCTCGCGATCGGCAAGGAGGGCCAGAACGCCCGCCTCGCGGCGAAGCTGACCGGCGCGCGCATCGACATCCAGCCCGACTCCGTGATGGACGAGTGACGCGACGCGCCGGGCGTCGACCGTCCCCCAGCCCGAGGGGGTAGGATGGGTCCGTTGAGAACCTGCCTGGGTTGTCGTCAGCGTGCTCCCCGCGATTCGCTTCTGCGAGTCGTCGCGCGCGGCGACCGGGTCGTGGCGGATGCCGCGGCACGGCTTCCAGGCAGGGGCGCGTGGGTGCATCCGAGCCTCGGATGCATCGAGAACGCGGTGCGGCGCAAGGCCCTCGGGCGAGCGCTGCGCACGACCGTCACCGATACATCAGACCTCAAAGAACAGGCTGAACGGCTTATGGACAAGTAATGAGCGGCTCGAGATGAGACCCGTCATTCGATGACGTCCACCCTGTCCGGGTGGACCGGACAGGAGAAATGTGGCCAACCCACGCGTGCACGAGATCGCGAGCGAACTCGGCATCGACAGCAAGATCGCCATGGACAAGCTCAAGGACATGGGCGAGTTCGTGAAGTCGCCGTCCTCCAGCATCGCGCCCCCCGTGGCGCGGCGGCTGAAGGCGGCGCTCGAGGCCTCCGGCGTCAAGGCGCCCGAGACCCCCGCGGCGGCACCGCGACCCGCGAGCCCCGCGAAGCCCAAGCCCGCGGCGTCGAAGCCGGCGCCCGCGCCGGCCCCGAGCGCACCCGCGGCCGCGCCGGCCGCCGAGGCGCCCGCGGCCTCCCCGTCGCCCGCGGCCTCCCCGTCGCCCGCGGCCTCCGCGACGCCCGCGGCCCCGGCCGCCGACGACGCCGCGAAGCCCGGCGGTCCGCGCCCCGGCGCACCCCGCCCCGGCAACAACCCCTACGCCTCCTCGCAGGGCATGCAGCGCCCCGGCGGCCCGCGCCCGGGCGCGCCTCGCCCCGGCAACAACCCCTTCTCCAGCACCCAGGGCATGCCGCGACCGGGCGGCGGAGCCGGCGGCGGCATCCCGCGTCCCGGCGCGCCGCGCCCGAGCGCGCCGCGTCCCGGCGCCCCCCGCCCCGGTGCCCCGCGTCCCGGCGGTCCCGGTGCGCCCTTCCAGCAGCGTCCCGGCCGTCCCGGCGGCGGCGGCCCCGGCCGTCCCGGCGGCGGCGGCCCCGGCGCCGGCGGATTCCAGCGCCCCGCGGGCGGCTTCGCCGGCCGTCCGGGCGGCGGCGGGCGCGGTCGCGGCGGCGGCACGGCCGGCGCCTTCGGCAAGGGCGGCGGCAAGAGCCGTGCGCGGAAGTCGAAGCGGACGAAGCGGGCCGAATACGAGATGCGGGAGGCCCCGTCGCTGGGCGGCGTCGCCGTTCCCCGCGGCGACGGCAAGACGGTCATCCGCCTGCGCCGCGGCGCCTCGATCAGCGACCTCGCCGACAAGCTCGAGACGCTGACGAAGTACAACGTCCAGCCCGGCGCGCTCGTCACGGCCCTCTTCCACCTCGGCGAGATGGCCACCGCGACCGAGTCGCTCGACGAGGCGACCTTCAAGATCCTCGGCGAGGAGCTCGGCTACAGCATCCAGATCGTCAGCCCGGAGGACGAGGACAAGGAGCTCCTCGAGGGCTTCGACATCGACCTCGAGCAGGAGCTCGCCGACGAGGACGACTCGCAGCTCGAGATCCGTCCCCCTGTCGTGACCGTCATGGGCCACGTCGACCACGGAAAGACCAAGCTCCTCGACGCGATCCGCCAGGCGAACGTCGTCGCGGGCGAGGCCGGCGGCATCACGCAGCACATCGGCGCCTACCAGGTCTGGACCGAGCACGAGGAGATCGAGCGCGCGATCACCTTCATCGACACCCCGGGACACGAGGCCTTCACCGCCATGCGCGCCCGCGGTGCGCAGGTGACCGACATCGCGATCCTCGTCGTCGCGGCCGACGACGGCATCATGCCGCAGACGGTCGAGGCGCTGAACCACGCCCAGGCGGCGAACGTGCCGATCGTGGTCGCGGTCAACAAGGTCGACAAGGAGGGGGCCAACCCCGCCAAGGTCCGCCAGCAGCTCACCGAGTACGGGCTCGTCGCCGAGGAGTACGGCGGCGACGTCATGTTCGTCGACGTCTCCGCGACGCAGAAGAAGGGCATCCAGGAGCTCCTGGACGCCGTCCTCCTCACCGCGGACGCCGGGCTCGACCTCCGCGCCAACCCCGACAAGGACGCGCGCGGCGTCGCCATCGAGGCGAAGCTCGACAAGGGCCGCGGCGCCGTCGCGACCGTGCTCATCCAGTCCGGCACGCTGCGCGTCGGCGACGCGATCGTCGCGGGCACCGCCTACGGACGCGTCCGGGCGATGCACGACGAGAACGGCGAGCAGGTCGAGGAGGCGCAGCCCTCGCGGCCCGTCCAGGTGCAGGGCCTCTCCACGGTCCCGCGCGCGGGCGACACCTTCCTCGTCACGGAGGACGACCGCACCGCCCGCCAGATCGCCGAGAAGCGCGAGGCCGCGCAGCGCAACGCGCTGCTCGCGAAGGCGCGCAAGCGCATCAGCCTCGAGGACTTCACGCGCGTGCTAGCCGAGGGCAAGGTCGACTCGCTCAACCTCATCATCAAGGGAGACGTCTCCGGTGCCGTCGAGGCCCTGGAGGAGTCGCTCCTCAAGATCGAGGTCGACGAGAGCGTCCAGCTCCGCATCCTGCACCGCGGCGTCGGCGCGGTCACCGAGTCGGACATCGACCTGGCGACCATCGACAACGCGATCGTGATCGGCTTCAACGTCCGACCGGACGTCAAGGCCCGCGAGCGCGCCGCGCGCGAGGGCATCGACGTCCGCTTCTACTCCGTCATCTACTCGGCGCTCGAGGACATCGAGAACTCGCTCAAGGGGATGCTCAAGCCGGAGTACGAGGAGGTCCAGTCGGGCATGGCGGAGATCCGCGAGGTCTTCCGCTCGTCGAAGTACGGCAACATCGCCGGTGTCATCGTCCGCTCGGGCACGATCACCCGCAACGCCAAGGCGCGGGTCATCCGCGACGGCGTCGTGGTGGGCGACGGTCTGGCGATCGAGTCGCTGCGCCGCTTCAAGGACGACGTCACCGAGGTGCGCACGGACTTCGAGGCCGGTATCGGGCTCGGCAAGTTCAACGACATCCAGATCGGCGACGAGATCGAGACGACCGAGATGCGCGAGAAGCCGCGGGCGTAGGTCCGCTGCCGGATGCGGGGCGGTCTCTCCGGCTGTCCCGCATCCCGCGGTCGTCGACTTCGTCGGCGGCCGCTTGCCAGACCCACCAGCGGGACGGCCGGAGAGACCGCCCCGCATCCTCTCGAACGACTGGAGATGCCATGGGGGAGAACCCTCGCGCAGCGAAGATGGCGGATCGCATCAAGGAGATCGTCGCGAAGCGGCTCGAGCGCGGGCTGCGCGACCCGCGCCTCGGCTTCGTGACCATCACGGATGTCCGCGTGACCGGCGACCTCCAGCACGCGAGCGTGTTCTACACCGTGTACGGCACGGACGAGGAGCGTGCCGACAGCGCCGCGGCCCTCAAGGCCGCGACGGGCATGCTCCGCAGCGAGGTCGGCCGCAACATCACCGCGCGCCTCACCCCGAGCCTCGAGTTCATCCTCGACGCGCTGCCCGAGAACGCGGCCGCGATCACCGCCCTCCTCGCGCAGGCCCACGATCGCGACGAGGCGGCACATGCCCTCGCCGCCGGCGCGCAGTACGCGGGCGACGAGGACCCGTACGTGAAGCCGCGCGTCCCCGACGAGGACGACGAGCTCGATGAGGACGACGAGTTCGACGACGGGCCGCCCCCGCGCGCCTGAGCCTCAGCGCAGCAGGCGGTCCATCACCCGGTCGGAGAGCTTCCGACCGCCGGTCTGGCAGCTCGGGCAGTACTGGAACGTCGAATCGGCGAAGATCACCTGCTGCACGGTGTCGCCGCACACCGGGCACGCCTCGCCCTTGCGGCCGTGCACCCGCATTCGCGACTTCTTCTCGCCCTTGAGCTCGCTCGCGGCGAGCCCCTCGTTGCGGGCCATCGCGTCCTGGAGCGTCGAGCGCAGCGCCTCGTAGAGCACGGCGGACTGCTCCTCGTCGAGCGCGGCCGGAGCGAAGGGCGACATGCGCGCGACGTGGAGGATCTCGTCCGAGTAGGCGTTCCCGACGCCGGCGATGACGGACTGGTCGCGCAGCAGCCCCTTGAGCTGGCGTCGGCCCTGCTCGGCGAGGATGCCGCGGAACCGCTCCAGCGTGAACCCGGGCTCGAGCGGATCGGGGCCCAGGCGCGCCACGCCCGGCACCTCGAGCGGGTCTCGGACGAGCGAGATCGAGAGCGACTTGCGGGTGCCCGCCTCGGTGGCGTCGAAGCCCGAGCCGTCGTCGAGCACGAGCCGCGCGGCGATCGGCCCCGCGCCCGGTCGCGTGCGGGGCGCCGGTGCCGTGTTCCGCCATCGGAGCCAGCCCGCGCGCGCCAGGTGGATGATGAGGTGCAGCCCGCCCGCCTCGATGTCGAGGAACTTGCCGTGGCGTCCGACCCCCGCGATCTCGAGGCCCTCGAGGGCGTCGAGCGGCGGGTCGAAGGTCTTGAGGGCGGGGAAGGCGTGGATCTCGAGCCGCGCGATCGCGTGGCCGACGAGCCGCCCGCGCAGATCGGCGGCGAGCGCCTCCACCTCGGGCAGCTCCGGCATGCCCCCATCCTGCCCCGCCCGCCCGCGCCCCGCGCGCCCTCCCGTCGGAAACTCAGGACTCCGTCACCGCGGACGCGCCCGCGCCCCGAGACCCGCGGGGCGCGCGTCGCGAGGCTCCTGAGTTTCCGACGCGCTGACCGCGGTGCCGTCTGCCGCGTCATCCTCGCGCAGCGCGGTTCGCGCGGCGGTTCGTGCTGCTGCAGGGCGCCCGTGTCGGAAACTCAGGAGTGTTGCACCCGTGGTGGGTCGTCTCGCGGAGGGTCCGGCAGTCGCCGGCCTCGAGTCCTGAATTTCCGACGCGAGCGCGGCGGCGTGACGCGGCCGCGGCTCGGGCGGCCCGCCGGAAGCGTCCGGGTCGGAAACTCAGGACTCCCGCGGCGGGCCGGGCGGGGCGGCGGCACTGCCGGTGGGGGCGGCGGACGGAGTCCTGAGTTTCCGACGGCGGGCAGGCGGGAGGTCGCGCGGCGAGGCCGGCGGGGGATCGCGCGACTAGCCCCGCGTGAGCGCCCGCTCGATCGCGGCCACGCCCGCCTCGACCTCCGCGAAGGAGGTGCTCAGGGGGGAGAGGCCGATCCGGATGCCGCCCGGCGGTCGGAAGTCGGGGATGACGCCCTCGCCCCAGAGGGTCGCGACCGCGCGGCGGGCGGCCGGATGCTCGATCGTGAGGTGCGCGCCCCGCTGCGCGGCATCGCGCGGCGAGCCGAGCTCGGCGCCGAGCGGCGCGAGCCGCGCCTCCACGAGGGACAGGGCGAAGGCGGTGAGCGCCTCCGACTTCTGCCGGATCGCGGGCAGGCCGGCCTCGGCGACGAGCTCGACGGCATCCCGCAGCGGCTGCATGGCGAGCACGGGCGGCGTGCCGGACAGGAGGCGGCGGATGCCGGGCGCGGGCCGGTACGGCTCGGTCATGTCGAACGGCGCGGCGTCGCCCATCCAGCCGGTGATCGGCTGGCGGAGCGCGTCGAGGTGGCGTGCGGCGACGTAGGCGAAGGCGGGGGAGCCGGGCCCGCCGCCGAGGTGCTTGTAGGTGCAGCCGACCGCGAGGTCGACGCCCCAGGCGTCGAGCTCGATCGGCACGACGCCCGCGGAGTGGCAGAGATCCCAGAGCATGAGCGCGCCCGCCTCGTGCGCGAGGGAGGTGATGGCGGCTGCGTCGGCGAGATGCCCGGAGCGGTAGGCGACGTGGCTGAGCACGACCGCGGCGGTGCGCGGACCGAGCGCGGGGGCGATGAGCTCGGTGCTCGGGCCGCCGTCGGCGGGCGGCGAGATCCACACGAGCCGCGCGCCCGTCTCGGCCGCGATGCCCTCGAGCACGGCCCGATCGGTCGGGAAGTCGTCGCGCGAGAGCACGAGCTCGTCGCGATCCGGCCGCAGGGCGAGCGCGGCGCGCACGAGCTTGTAGAGCAGGACGCTCGTCGAGTCGGCGACGACCGTCTGGCCGGCGGCCGCGCCGAGGGCGACCTCGCCGATCCGGTCGCCGAGCACGAGCGGCAGCTCGAGCCAGCCCTCGTCCCAGCCGCGGATGAGGCGCCCGCCCCACTCCTCGGCGATGAAGCGCGGCATCCGCTCGAGGGTCGCCCGGAGCGGTCGCCCGAGCGAGTTGCCGTCGAGATAGGCCGTGAGCCGGGCGGACCCCGGGTCGATGAAGCGCTCGCGGAGCGACGCGAGCGGGTCGGCGGCGTCGAGCTCGGCCGCGGTGGGCGTTCGGGCCTCGGTCACCCGGCGACGGTATCAGTCAGTCGGGGAGGCCGAGCCCGCTCGCGGTCTCGACGACGAGCCGGTCGCGCAGGAGCCCGGCGATCGCGCGCTCGCGCTGCGCGGCATCCGGCCAGTCGGCGGCGACGGCCTCGCGGGGCACGGGGATCTCGCTGCCGCGCAGCGCCCGCAGCACGAGCCCGCGCACCTGGCGGTCGGATCCCTCGAAGCGCGCCTGCCGCGGCGCGCGCGGCCCCTCGTAGTCGGGGTACCCGGCCGTCCGCCAGGCGCACGCGGCGGCGATGGGGCACGCCCCGCATCGCGGTGCGCGCGCCGTGCACACCGTCTGCCCGAGCTCCATGGTGCCCGCGTTCACGAGGACGCTGAGCTCGCGATCCTCGGGCAGGAACGCATCCATGCGCTCGAGATCCGCCCGGGTCCGCGGCGGACCGGGCTCCGCCTGCCCGTCGAGCGCGCGGGCGAGCACGCGCCGGATATTCGTGTCGACGACGGGATGCCGGCCCCCGTGCGCGAAGACGGCGACGGCCCGTGCGGTGTACGGCCCGACGCCCGGCAGGGCGAGCAGCTCGTCGACATCGGACGGCACCTCGTTCTCGTAGCGCTCCGCGATCGCGGTGGCCGCGCCGTGGAGCGCGAGCGCCCGCCTCGGGTAGCCGAGCCGGTCCCAGGCCCGGATCGCCTCGCTCGCCGGCTCCGCCGCGAGGTGGGCGGGGGTGGGCCACCGCTCGAGCCAGCTGGCGAGCCGGGGGATGACGCGCTCGACCTGCGTCTGCTGGAGCATGAACTCGGAGACGAGCGTGCCCCAGGCGCTGAATCCGGCGCGCCGCCAGGGGAGGTCGCGCGCGGAGGCCCGGAACCAGGCGGCGATCTCGCGGGCGGCGTCCACCGCTCCAGGGTAGGCGCGCGTAGCCTGTGCGCATGACGGGATGGGCGCCGGAGCGGCGCGACACGATGCGGGCGATCGCGCAGGAGCTGCTGCAGCACGCGAGCCGCGGTCGTGCGCTCGTCGCCGTCGCGGGCGCGGACGCCGATGCGACCGGGCCGGTGGCCGCCGATCTGGAGTCGGCGCTCCGCGAGCAGGCTCACGCGGTCTTCCGCGCGCCGATCGCGGGGTTCCTGCGGCCGCGGTCGGCGCGCGATCCGGACGCACCCGCTCCTGGCGACATCGACGCGTCGGTGCTGCGGCGCGTCCTCGTGGAGCCCTTCCGCCTGGGCGAGGGTGCGGCGTTCGTGACGGCTGCGGTCGATCCCGAGCGCGACCGGCCGGTCGAGCCGCGCTGGCGCAGCGGCCCGCGCGACGCGATCATGCTCGTCGACGGCGCGTTCCTCCTGCAGCCCGAGCTCGCGGGGCTGTGGAGCACGACGATCGGCGTCCTCCGCCAGGAGGAGGGTGCCGGCGCCGAGGAGGCGGCGCTGCGTCGCGAGGCGCGCATCCTGCTCGACGTCTCCGATGCGGCGCATCCCCGGCGGATCTTCGCGGACGCGTGCTGACGGGCTAGTCGCGCCCGAGCGGCACCGAGGCCGCGACGAGCTCGGCGGGGACGAAGCGCCCGGTCGCCTCGACCTGGTGCACGAGGGCGACGAGCGCGGCGGCGACGGGCGCGGCGGTGCCGGCGAGCTCGGCCTCCCGGACGATCGCGCCGTTGAGGTGGTCGATCTCGCTCGGCTGGCCGCGGCGGATGCTCTGCAGCGTCGAGGCCGGATTCGGCACCTCGCCCATGCGGCGGGCCATCGCGCGGGGGAGCAGGCCGCCGAGGGCGAGCGGTGCGCGGCCGAGGAGCCGGAGGAGGCGGTCGTCGAGCCCCTGGAGCGGCTGGAAGCGCACGCCCCGCCGACGCGCGATGCGCACCGATTCGCGCATGCTCGCGGTGAGGATGCGGCGCAGGCCGGGGTGCGCGACCGTCTCCTGCACCGACAGCCCGGTGATCGCGGGCAGGGCGTTGACGTGGTTGATGAGGAGCTTCGTCCACTGCGCGCCGCGGATGTCGGGCGTGCGGACGACCGGCAGCACCTCGCCGAGGGCCCGCGCGGCGAGCTCGACGGCGTCGGCGTCCTCGGCACGCTCCGTCCCGATGAGGACCGGTCCCGGGGTCGTCACGCGGACGCTCCCCGGGGAGAGGAAGGAGGCCGCGAAGCCGGCGAGACCGGCGACGACCGCCGAGCCGGGGGCGGCCTCCCGGGATGCGGCGATCCCGTCGAGCCCGTTCTGGACGACGAGCAGGGGCGCGCCCGAGAGCGCGTCGGCGTTCTGACGGATCGCGGCGGGGCCGTCCTGCGCCTTGACGGCGATGATCGCGAGCTCCGGGGGCGAGGCGAGGACCTCGCCGCCCGCGATGCGGGCCGTGTGCTCGCCCCACGCGCCCTCGAGGCGGAGCCCGCCCTCGCGGATCGCGGCGAGGTGGGCGCCGCGGGCGGCCGCCTGGATCTCGTGCCCGGCGCGGTCGAGGAGCGCGGCGAGCGTGCCGCCGACGGCGCCCGCCCCGATGATCCCGATCCTCACCGCAAGGATCCTAGGCGGCATCCGATGCGGTCGCCGCGCGATAGCGTGAGGGCATGGACGCCCCGGCCCCGAGCGGCATCGTGCTCGTCGACAAGCCGGGCGGGATGACGAGCCACGACGTCGTCGGCCGGCTCCGCCGCGCGGCGGGCACCCGCAAGGTCGGCCACGCGGGCACGCTCGACCCGATGGCGACGGGGCTCCTCCTGCTCGGCATCGAGAGCTCGACCCGGCTCCTCACCTACCTCGTGGGCCTCGACAAGACCTACACCGCGACGATCCGGCTGGGCGAGCGCTCGAGCACGGACGACGCCGACGGCGAGGTGGAGCCGGTCGCGGATGCCGAGGGCGTGGGTCTCGACGCGGTGGATGCCGGGATCGCGCGGCTGAGCGGCCCCATCGAGCAGGTGCCGAGCACCTACAGCGCGATCAAGGTCGGCGGCCGCCGCGCCTACGACCGCGCGCGATCGGGCGAGGAGGTCGAGCTGACGCCGCGCCCTGTCGTGATCCGCGAGTTCGCGCGGCTCGCCGAGCGCCGGGAGCCGGGGCGCCTCGATCTCGACGTCCGGGTGTCGTGCACGAGCGGCACCTACATCCGCGCCCTTGCACGAGACCTCGGCGAGGGGCTCGGCGTCGGGGGGCATCTCACGGCGCTGCGGCGCACGGCGGTCGGCCCGTTCCGCATCGAGGATGCCGCGCCGCTCGGCGACGGCGTGCTCGACGGCCTCCTCGCGCCGGCGGCCGTGGCCTCCGAGCTGTTCCCGAGCGCCGTGCTCGACGACGCGCAGCTGCGCGATCTCGCGCACGGCAAGCGGGTCGAGCTCGACGCGCCCGACGCGGAGGTGCTCGCGGCGCTCGCACCCGACGGCCGCCTCGCGGGGCTGGTGCGCGTGCGGGACGGCCGCCTCCGCGTGCTCGTCAACATGCCGACGGGCGAGGTGCTCGCGTGATCGAGTGGTTCACGCTCGTGCAGGTCGCGGTCGCGGCGGCGGCGGGCCTGCTCTGCCTGGGGCTGGGATTCGCGAAGCGCGCCCCGAATGACCTGACGCTCGGCGCGATCGCGCTCGTCGAGCTCCTGCTCGTCGTCCAGGTGGTCGTCGCGATCGCGGCGCCCGCGGTCGGCAACCCGCCGAGCGGCAACCCGATCGAGTTCTGGGGCTACCTGCTCACGGCGCTCGTCATCCCGCCGCTCGCGGTCTTCTGGGCGCTCACGGAGCGCACCCGCTGGAGCACGGTCGTCCTCGGCGTCGCGGGGCTGGCGATCGCGGTGATGGTCTACCGGATGAACCAGATCTGGCTCGTGCAGCTGGCCTGAGACGGGGGCCGCGCGGGGCTACGCTTGACACGATGTCCAGCTCCGCCGCACCCCGCCGCTCGACGCGCGCCACCGGGCTCGGCCGCGTCCTCGTCGCGGTGTACGCGATCCTCGCGCTCGCGGCGACCGGCCGGTCCGTGACGCAGATCCTCGACCGCTTCGAGGAGGCGCCGGTCGCCTTCTCGCTCTCGGCGCTCGCGGCCCTCGTCTACCTCGTCGCGACCGTCGCGCTCGTGGCGCCGGGGCCGGTCTGGGGGCGCGTCGCCTGGATCGCGATCGGCTTCGAGCTCGAGGGCGTGCTCGTGGTCGGCGCGATCTCCGCGGCGGCGCCCGAGCTGCTCGGCATCACCGACCCGAGCCCCTTCGGCCGCCAGGCGACCGTGTGGAGCTGGTTCGGCGCGGGCTACCTGCTCGTGCCGCTCGCGCTCCCGGTGCTCGGCCTCCTCTGGCTGCGCTCGCGCTCGACGGCCGGGCGCCGTGCCGACGCGAGCGAGGAGGTCGCCGCGTGAGCGTCTTCGAGGGCGTCGAACGGGTGCCCGCGGGCTTCGGCCCCTCGGCGGTCACGATCGGCAAGTTCGACGGCGTCCACCTCGGGCACCAGCGCATCCTCCGGATCCTGCTCGAGCGCGCCGCCGAGCGCTCGCTGGCGTCCGTCGCCGTCACCTTCGACCGGCACCCGCTCAGCGTGCTCGATCCCGCCCGCTGCCCGGCCCCGCTCGCGAGCCTCGCGCAGAAGACCGAGCTCCTCGAGGCCTCGGGGGTCGATGCGACGCTCGTGCTCGCCTTCGACGAGGCGCTGCGCGCCCTCAGCCCGCGCGAGTTCGTCGAGCGCGTGCTCGTCGGCGCGCTCGACGCCCGGCTCGTGCTCGTGGGCGACGACTTCCGCTTCGGGGCCCGCGGCGCCGGCGACGTCGCGGCGCTCCGCGAGATCGGCGCCGAGCACGGGCTGGAGGTCGAGGTGGTCGAGGATGTCGTGGTCGGCGAGGGCGAGGAGGCGGTCCGGGCCTCCTCGACGGCCGTCCGGCAGCTCCTCGACGCGGGGCGCGTCGAGGAGGCCGCGGTCCTGCTCGGGCGCATGCCCCGCATCCGCTCGACGGTCGTCCGCGGCGCGCAGCGCGGCCGCGAGCTCGGCTACCCGACGGCGAACCTCCATCCGTCGATCGAGGGCTATCTCCCGGCTGACGGCGTGTACGCCGTGTGGGTGCGCGTCGACGGCGAGCGCTACGGGGCCGAGGCGTCGATCGGCGACAACCCGACCTTCGAGGGCGTGCCCGCCCGGCAGGCGGAGGTGCACCTCTTCGATCAGCAGCTCGATCTCTACGACCGGACCCTCGAGGTCGAGTTCCAGGCCTTCCAGCGGCCCATGGTCCGCTTCGTGTCGGCGGAGGCGCTCATCGAGCAGCTCCGGCGCGACGACGACGAGATCCGCGAGGCCCTCGGGCTCCCGCCGCGGCGCACCACGTGACCGGCGTGCCGGGCGACTCGCCCGCGCAGCGCTGGGTCCCGGTCGGGGTCGCGCTCGCGGGCGTCCTGCTCGCCTCCGCCAACCTCCGCACCGCGGTCGCGGGACTCTCGCCCGTCCTCGACCGGGTCGCCGAGGACATCGACGTGCCGGCGCTGCTCATCGGGCTCCTCGGGGCGACCCCGCCGCTCGCCTTCGCGCTCGGCGGCGTCATCGCGCCCGCCCTCGCGCGCCGACTCGGCATCGAGATGACGCTCGTCATCTCGCTGGGGGCGATGGTGCTCGGGCACCTCGGGCGCGCGGTCGCGCCGGAGAGCGCCGTGCTCGTGCTCGGCTCCTTCGCGGTGCTCGCCGGCATCGGCACGGCGACCGTGCTCATGCCGCCGCTCGTGAAGCGCTACTTCCCGGACCGCGTCGGCGGCATGACGGCCGTCTATGCGACCGTGATGGCCATCGGCGCCACGATCCCGCCGCTCGTCGCGGTCCCGCTCGCGGATGCGGCCGGCTGGCGCGTCTCGCTCGGCATCTGGGCGGTCGCGGTGCTCCTCGCCGTCCCGCCGTGGATCCTCGCGGTCGCGGGCAACCGGCGCCGCCTCGCGCACCTCCACGACGAGGCGGCGACGGGATCGATCGAGCTGCCCCCCGCGCGCCTCCGCGTGGAGCGGTCGCGCGTCGCGTGGGCGATCACCGCGATCTTCACGGTCTCGAGCCTCACGGCGTACACGGTGTTCGGCTGGCTGCCGACGATCCTCGTGGACGTCGCGGGCATCGGCGAGGCGGAGGCGGGCGCGCTCGTCGCGCTGTTCGCGGCGATGGGGATTCCGATCGCCTTCATCGCCCCCGTGCTCGCCTCGCGCATGCGCAGTGTCGCACCGCTCGTCCTCCTCTCGGTGGCGCTCGGCGTCGCGGGCGGGGGCGGCCTGCTCATCGCCCCGACCGCGGCCCCGTGGCTCTGGGTCGCGCTGCTCGGGCTCGCGCCGCTGCTGTTCCCGCTCGCCATGTACCTCATGGGGGCCCGCACCGACACGGCTGAGGGCGCGGTCGCGGTGAGCGGCTTCGTGAACCGCGCGGGCTACATCATCGCGGCGGCCGGTCCGCTCCTCATCGGGGTGCTCCACGACGCGACCGGCGGCTGGGCCGCCTCGCTCGCGCTCATGACGGGATGGTTCCTGTTCGCGATCCCGGCGGCCGTCGTGCTGCACCGACCGCGATCGGTCGAGGAGGAGCTCGCGGGACGCTGAGCGGCCGCGGCGGCGAGCTCCCGCCTCAGCCGCGGACGCGGTCGGCGCGGTGGATGAGCGCCGCGGCCCCGACGAGCGGACCCTCGCCCGAGAGGGCGGAGGGGACGACGCGGACCTTCCGAACGAAGTCGAACTGGGCGCGCTCCGCGATGGGCGCGCGGATGTGGTCGAAGAAGACGGGGGCGACCTGCGAGAAGCCGCCGCCGATCGCGACGACCTCGAGGTCGACGAGCGCGGTCGCCGAGGCGATCACCTGGCCGACCGCGCGCCCGGCGCGGGCGACCGCGGCGATCGCCACCTCGTCGCCGGCGGCGTGCGAGACCGCGAGGTCCTCGCCCGTCGCGCCGCCCCAGCCCTGCCGTCGCGCCCAGGCGACCGTGTTCGGGCCGGAGGCGATCGCCTCGAGGCAGCCGCGGCCGCCGCAGGCGCAGGGGTCGTCGAAGCCCGCGGCCTCGAGATGGCCGATGTGCCCGGCGTTCCCCGTCGGGCCCGCGATCGTCTTGCCGCCGAGGATCAGCCCGCCGCCGACGCCCGTCGACACGACCATGCCCATGACGTCGTCGCATCCCTGGGCCGCGCCGATCCACTGCTCGGCGAGGGCGATCGCGATGCCGTCCATCTGGAGGGTCACGGGCGCATCCGGGACGAGCGCGGCGATCTGCTCGCGGAGCGGGTAGCCGCGCCAGGCCGGCAGGTTGAGCGGCGAGACCCGGCCCTCGGCGACCTCGATGGGCCCGGCCGAGCCGATGCCGACCCCGAGCAGCTCGGCGTCCTCGGGCAGTGCCGCGAGCGCATCGCGCACCACCCGCTCGGCGGCGGCGGCGAGCTGCTCCGAGCTCGCGGCCGGGCCGGTCGGCTGCCGGAAGCGGGTGCCGGTCAGCAGACGGCCGTGGTGGTCCACGAGCGCCGCCTCGATCTTCGTGCCGCCGAGGTCGACGCCGAGTGCGAGCGGCTGCGTCACAGCGAGGCCTCCGCCCAGAGGCCGACGACCCAGAAGACGAGGAAGATCGCGAGGACGACGATCCCGAGGCCGATCGCCGGCCAGTAGAAGGCCCAGCGCCGTTGGATGAGCCGGACGATGAAGAGGCCGATCGAGATCGCGGCGCCGAACACGATGACGGCCGCCCCGACGACGAGGATCACGGCCAGCTGGCCCGGGTCGCAGCCGACCTCGCTGCAGTCGGCGCTCTGCGAGAGCAGCGAGAGGTTCAGCAGGAGCGCGAGCGAGACGCCCACGAGCAGGAGGCTGAGGGAGATCCCGACGACGAGCTCGATCGCGAGACGCGCGCCGGATCGCGGAGTCGACGCTGCAGGCATGCCGTCCAGCGTAGTGCCGACCCGGCGGCGCGCCGGTGTCCCCGGGCCTGCCTAGGCTGAGGATGTGAGCGAGCACTGGATCGAGGTGGGGCGCACGGTCGAGCTCCCCGCCGACATCGTCTGGGAGGCGCTCGTCGACCCGGTGCTCGTGGAGGGCTGGCTCCACCCCGTCGAGCGGCTCGTGCCCGAGGGCTCGGAGCCGCCGGGCGACCGCCGCCGCCTCGAGGTCGATTCCCGCGTGCTCGGCCGGCTCCGCATCCGCCTCCGCGAGGTCCGCGGCGGCCCGCGCGAGCGATCCACCCGTCTCCTCCTCGAGATCGCGCCGACGGCGGGCGTGGAGGACGCGCTCGTCGTCGCGACCTGGCAGACCCGCCTCGACCAGCTCGAGGATCTGCTGCACGGCTTCCCCGTGAACTGGGCGGAGTGGGAGCGCGACCAGAGAGTCGCCTTCGAGGAGCACCTCCGGCAGGCCCGCAGGATCTAGCCTCGCGGCATGAGGATCCTCCTGACCGGCGCGACCGGATACCTGGGCGGCCGTCTCGCGCCTCGCCTCGTCGAGGCGGGCCACGAGGTCCGCGTGATCGTGCGGGACGCCGAGCGGCTCCGCGACGTCCCCTGGGCGGATCAGGTGGAGATCGTGGAGGGCGACCTCGCCGACCCGGACGCCGTGCGCAGCGCGATGGCGGGCCGCGAGGTCCTCTACTGGCTCGTGCACTCGATGGCGCAGACGCGGGACTTCGCGAGCGCGGAGAAGCGGGTCGCGGGCATCGCCGCCCGCGAGGCGGCGCGCGCGGGACTCTCGCGCATCGTCTACCTCGGCGGGCTCCACCCCGACGGGCCGCTCTCGGAGCACCTGAGCTCGCGCAAGGCGGTCGGCGACATCCTGCTCGCCTCGGGCGTGCCGACGGCGGCGCTGCAGGCGGGGATCGTGATCGGCTCGGGCTCGGCGAGCTTCGAGATGATCCGGCACCTCACCGACGTGCTGCCGTACATGCCGGCGCCGCGCTGGGTGCGCAACTTCGTGCAGCCGATCGCGGTCCGCGACGTGCTCTACTACCTCATCGAGGCGGCGGAGCTGCCGCCCGAGGTGAGCCGCACCTTCGACATCGGCGGACCCGACGTGTGGCGCTACGGCCAGATGATGAACGGCTACGCCCTCGAGGCGGGCCTCCCGCAGCGGCCCATCGCGACGCTGCCGGTGCTCACGCCCTTCCTCGCCTCGCAGTGGGTGAACCTCGTGACGCCCATCCCGCGCGCGCTCGCGGTGCCGATCATCTCCTCGCTGCAGCACGACGCGGTCGTGCGCGAGCACGACATCGAGCGCTGGATCCCGGACCCGCCGGGCGGCCTCACGGGCTACCGGCGCGCGGTGCGGCTCGCGCTCGACAAGGTCCGTCTCGGGCAGGTCGAGACGAGCTGGCAGGACTCGGATGTCGAGGGCGCGCCGAGCGACCCGATCCCGAGCGACCCAGACTGGTCGGGGCACACGGTCTACACGGACCTGCGGGAGCAGGCCTCCACGGCATCCCCGGAGCGGCTCTGGGAGGTCGTGGAGGGGATCGGCGGCGAGAACGGCTGGTACTCGCTGCCGCTGGCCTGGGCGCTGCGCGGCTGGGCCGACAAGCTCGTGGGCGGGGTGGGGCTCCGCCGGGGGCGCCGGCACCGCTCGCGGCTGGAGCGCGGCGATGCGCTCGACTTCTGGCGGGTCGAGGAGATCGAGCGCGGGAGGCTGCTGCGGCTCCGCGCGGAGATGAAGCTGCCGGGGCGCGCCTGGCTCGAGCTGCGCTGCGACCCGGGGGAGGACGGCGGCTCGGTCTACCGCCAGCGCGCCGTCTACTTCCCCGCCGGGCTCTCGGGTCGCCTCTACTGGTACGCGATCCTCCCCTTCCACGGGGTGATCTTCTCGGGGATGGCGAACCGCATCACGGCGGCGGCGGAGGCTCCCGCGGAGTAGGGTCGCCCGGCTCAGCTCCGCTCGAGGAGCGCGCGGAAGAAGCGGACGCCGCGCAGCCAGGTGGCGACGCGGATCCGCTCGTCGATCGCATGGAGGGCGTCGCGCTCGGCCCGCTCGAGCTCGAAGGGGCTGAAGCGGTACACGTGGCGGCTCACGCGCGACATCCAGCGGCTGTCGCTCGCGCCGAGCTGCACGTAGGGGGTCGGCACGACCCCGGGCGCGACCGCCGCGATCGAGGCGGCGATGCGATCCCAGGCGGGTCCGGCGTCGGGGGAGACGGGTGCCGGCTCGCCGCCCTCGACGAGGGTCGTCTCCACCTCCGGGTCGTCGATCGCCCGGCGGAGCTCCGCGAGCGCCTGCTCGAGGGTCTCGCCGACGGCGACCCGGAGGTTCACGATCGCGGTCGCCCGCTCCGCGAGCACGTTGTCGGCCTCGCTGCCGCTGAGGCGCGTGACGGCGCGCGTCGTGCGGACCATCGCCGAGGTCTCGGGGCCGAGGCGCTCGAAGATCCGGATGAGCGGGCGGCGCAGGCGGCGGGCGTGGCGGAAGGCGAGACCCTGCACCCCGCTCGCGAGGGGGCCGAGGGTCTCGAGCATCCGGAGCGTCGGCTCGGAGAGGGCCGCCGTCGCGGGCCGGTTCGAGATGCGGAGCACGGCGCGCGCGAGCCGCGCGGTCGCGGTGAGCTCGGGCGGCGTCGAGGCGTGGCCGCCCTGCTGCCGCACCGCGAGCTCGACCGAGGCGATGCCCTTCTCGCAGACGCCGATGACGGCGAGGGGCTCGCGGATGCCGGGGAAGACGCCCTCGACGATCGCCCCGCCCTCGTCGAGCACGAGCGCCGGGCGGATGCCGCGCGCCTCGAGCAGCTCGGCGACGGCCGCCGCGCCCGTGCCGCCGATCTCCTCGTCGTGGCCGAAGGCGAGGAGCACGTCGTGCCGGGGCCGCAGCCCGTCCGCGAGCGCGCCCTCGACGGCCTCGAGGATCGCGACGAGCATGCCCTTGTCGTCGATCGCGCCGCGCGCCCAGATCCGCTGCTCGGCGCCCTCGCCCACGAGCTCGGCGGCGAAGGGCGGATGGCTCCACCCGTCCTCGCCGGCGGGGACCACGTCCTGGTGCGCCATGAGGAGCGTCGGGTCGCCCACCTCGAGCCCGGGCCAGCGGTAGAGCAGGCTGTGCCCCGCGACGAGCTCGAGCTCGAGCCGGGCGTGCACGAGGGGATAGCACCGCGCGAGCTCCGCACGGAACGCCTCGAACGCCGACCAGTCGGTCGGCTCGGGGGCGCGGCGCGACACGGTGGGGATGCGGAGCAGCGCCCGGAACCGCTCGATGGCCCCCGCCTCGCCGCCGCGATCCGACATCCCCGCCTCGTCCATGGCACGAGCCTAGGGCCCGCGGTAGCGTCGACCGGGTGAAGCCGAGCGCACCTCGATCCGTCCTGACCCTCCTCGGCGCGGCGGCGGCGCTGCTCGCGATCGCGCTGCCGGCGGCGCCGGCCGCGGCCGTGCGCGCGGACGTCGACGACTTCCGCTTCTCGGGCTACGACGCCGAGCTGGAGCTCGAGCGGCTGCCCGACGGGCGCGCGCAGCTCACGACGACCGCCCGCTACACGGCCGAGTTCCCCGAGATCGATCAGAACCGCGGCATCCGGGTCCTCATCCCCGAGCGCTACCAGGGGCGGCCGACCTCGCTCCGCGTCGTCGCCGTCGAGGACGGCGAGGGTCGCCCGCGCGACTTCGAGGAGGATGACGACGACGACATCCGCAGCGTGACGATCCGCGGCGAGGACTACGTCCACGGCACGCAGGAGTACGTCGTGACGACGGTGCAGGAGGACGTGCTGCTCGAGGTGCCGGACGAGGGGCGGCAGGAGCTGTACTGGGATCTCAACGGCGACGGCTGGGCGCAGCCCTTCGACCGGGTGCGCGCGACGGTGACGCTGCCCGAAGGGGTGCCCGTGGAGGCCGTCCGCTGCTACCGCGGGAACGCGGCGGCGAGCGCCGAGTGCGCGGCGGAGACGGAGGAGCTCGACGACGGGCGCACGCTCGTCCGCGTCGACGAGGCGGAGCTCGGGCCGGGAGAGACGGCGACGATCGCGATCGGGATGCCGGAGGGCTCCTTCGCGCAGCGCGACGCGAGTCCCTTCGCGTCCCCGCTCGGCGTCCTCCAGCTCGTCGCGGGCGCGCTCGCGCTCCTCGGTGCGGGGCTGGCGCTCCGGGCGCGCCTGGGGCCGCTCCGGGACGCCCCGGGCCGCCCCGTCGTCGTCGCCGAGTACGCGCCGCCGCGCGGGCTCTCGCCCTTCCGTGCCGCGCTGTTCCTCGGCAAGGGCTCGAAGGCGCCGACCGCGCTGCTGCTCGGTCTCGCGGTCGCCGG
The DNA here is from genome assembly GCF_027912415.1 of Homoserinibacter sp. YIM 151385. Taxonomy (NCBI): domain Bacteria; kingdom Bacillati; phylum Actinomycetota; class Actinomycetes; order Micrococcales; family Microbacteriaceae; genus Homoserinibacter; species Homoserinibacter sp. YIM 151385. The sequence goes on from NZ_CP115175.1 coordinate 380,936, forward strand.
CGTCCTCCGCCTCGTCGAGGTGACCGGCGGGCGGAAGCCGTCCTACCGCGCGGAGATCCTGGGCGGGGCCGTGCCCGCGGGCTGGGAGGAGGACACGCGGGCGGTGCTCGGCGGCGACCCCCGACCGGGCGAGTCGCTCGACCTCGGCGATCGCTCGGGCGCCTTCGCGAAGCGCGTCGGCAGGCTCATGACGACGCAGTCGGGCGTCCCGCGCGAGGCCGGCTGGCGCCGGTCCTACCCCGCGGGCGGCGTCGTCGCGTCGCTCGGGTCGGCCGTGCTCGGCGGCATCCTCAGCTTCGTCCTCGGCGCGATCCTCCTCGACGAGCTCCGCGGCGCGCCGCACGTGGTCGCCCTCATGATCGCGGGTCCGCTGCTGCTCGTCGGCGCCGGCGTCCTGGTCGCGAAGACGCCGCTGAGCGCGGAGGGGGCCGAGCTGCGCGACCACCTGCGCGGGCTCGAGCTCTACATCCGCATGGCGGAGCAGGACCGCATCCGCGTGCTCCAGAGCCCGGAGGGCGCCGAGCGCCGTCCGATCGCAGCCGAGGACCGCGCCCGGGTGCTGCACCTGCACGAGGCCCTGCTGCCCTACGCGGTGCTCTTCGGGCAGGAGCGGCGCTGGGCCGAGGTGCTCGGCGAGCACTACGGCGAGGCGCCGCCGTCCTGGTACCACGGCACGGGCCCGTTCCACGCGGCGGCCTTCGCCTCCGGCGTGGGCTCGCTGTCCTCGAGCGTCACCTCGAGCGTCGCCGCGACGATCTCCGCGAGCTCGTCGAGCGGCGGCTCCTCCGGCGGCGGATCGGCGGGCGGGGGAGGCGGCGGCGGCGGTGGCGGCGGCGTCTGAGCGACGGCGCGGCACGACAGCCGTAGGCTGGGGCCGATGAGCAGCACGAACCGCTACGGCGAGCCCGCCCTCCGCCGACTCGCCCTCGCCCCGAGCATCCTCGCGGCGATCGTGCTGCTCGTGGGCGTCGCGCTCATCGAGAGCGGCGCGTTCCTCGTGATCCGCTTCGCGGTCGCGATCCTCGCCCTCATCGTCGGCTGGTTCGCCTTCCAGGCCCGCGCCTGGTGGGCGCTGCCGCTGCTCCTCGCCGTCGCGGTGATCTGGAACCCGGTCTACCCGCTGCCCCTCGAGGGCGAGCTGTGGCTCGGCGCCCAGTACCTCGCGATCATCGTGTTCATCGCGGTCGGGGTGCTCGTGCGCTCCCCGAACCCCGACGCCCGGCCCCAGCGGCCGGGGGCGGCGCGTGGCCGCTGAGCCGGTCGCGCCCCGGCGCGGCCTGGCTCGCATCCCGTGGGCGGTGCGCATCCTCGCGCTCGTCGTGCTCGCCGCCCTCGCGGCCTGGCCGCTCGGCGGGTGGGACACGGTCGCGCGGGGCGAGCGCCAGGCGCCCGTGCTCGAGCCGGGCGAGGTCCACGAGTCGGCGCAGTTCGCGAGCTCCGTCGAGCGGGTCGAGCTCTCGCGGCTGCGGCCGGGCACGACGCTCGAGGCCGACTCGGGACGGGCCTACCTCGCGGTCGTCGTGCGCCTCGAGAACCGGCTCGAGCAGACGCAGCCGGGTCGCAGCGACCTCCTCCGGCTCTCCGGGGTGCCGCTCGAGGAGCCCGCGCGCCCCGGCTCGCTCGTGCTCCTCGACGACCCGGGCGCCTTCCCCGAGCTCCAGCCCGGCATCCCGGCCCGTCTCGCCTACGTGTGGGAGATCGCCGAGGGGGATGCGGCGGCCGGCGACGAGGTCGAGGTGGCGATCATCGACCGCGACCGCGCCCGCTCGCAGGTGGGCGCGGGCGAGATCTGGCTGAACCCGCGCGTGGGCGCGCGCGTGCCGCTCGAGATCGAGGCGACGGGATGAGCGGCGGATCGCTCGGCCGCCGCACCGCCCCGCTCGGCATCGCCCTCCTGCTCGCGGCCGGTGCCGTGTTCGCGACGGCGACGACGCCCGATGACGTCGCCCTCACCTCGACCTTCGCGAGCGGCGCCGCGCCGGGCGAGATCGGCGAGGGGCGCACCTTCGCGGTCCGCCTCGACGGCGTCCGGGTCGCGGATGCCGTCGCCGGCCCGCTGTGGACGGGCGAGACCTCGGGCGCCTGGGTCGTCGCCGAGGTGACGGCCGAGGCCCGCGCGAACCCGGGCGGCGTGACGGGCGCGCTCCTGCTCGGCGACCTCCGCTTCCAGGCCTCGCCGCGGCCGCCGGGCCTGTCGATCGCGAGCAGCCCGCTCCAGCCCGGACTGCCGGAGTCGGGCGCCCTCGTCTTCGAGGTGCCGCTCGAGGCGCTCGAGGCGCACGGCGCCGGCGCGCGGATCGCGGTCTCGGGCCGCTCGGATCCCCGGCTCGACTCGAGCATCGAGATCCCGGTCGATCTCTCCGCCGTCGACCGCGAGCGCCGGGTCGAGCTCGCCGAGCCCGAGCGGAGCGGCTGGTGATGGGGTGGCTGCGCGAGCAGCGGCTGCCCTTCGCGCTCGTCGGCGTGCTCGGCGCGGCCGCGGTGGCGCTGACGCTCGCGATCGACTGGGTGCCGTACCGCGAGTCCCAGCCGGTCGACGTCGCGCGCGTCGCGGCAGGCGACCGTGGTGCGCTCGGCGGTGCCGGATTCCGCGTCCTCGAGGTGAGCCGGATCGCGGGGTCGAGCGCGGCGGGCGCCGAGCTCGAGGTCGCGGAGGACGCCGTGCTCCTCGTCGCGCGCCTCGAGGTCGAGCCGGGCGACGCCGCCGAGCGCGGCGTCCTGCCCTGCACGCTCAAGCTCGTCGAGCCGGGCGGCGGCGTCGAGACGCGCTGGGCGACCGCGTCCTTCGACTCGACGAGCTATCGCCCGCCGGAGGGCGTCGAGAGCTTCTGCCCGAGCGGGAGCGCCGCGCCCTTCGAGCTGGACGCCGTGTTCGTCCTCCCCGCGGACGCGGCGGAGCGCGTCGAGCTGGAGATCAGCGACCTGCAGGAGCTGCCGCGGGCCCTGCGGCTCGAGCTCGCGTCCTGAGCTCCGCCGTCCGGGCGATCGCCGAGAGCGCGCCCGCGACGACCGCGATCTGCAGCGGCGTCACGACGAGCTCGACGAGGAGGCCGACCGTGCCCGCCGTGCCGTTCCACCAGGCGAGGTCGTGGGGGCCGAGGAGGCGCGAGATGCCGAGGTCGAGCCACGCGCCGCCGGCCTGCACGGCGGCGAAGGCGAGCAGGAACACGCCGATCGGCAGGACGCCCGCGCGCCAGGCGAGCGTCGCGACGCGGCGGACCGGCTCCCAGCGCTCGAGGATCTCCTCCGTGGCGATGACGAGGGCGGTCCGCCAGGCGCGGGGGAGCGAGGCGACGCGCTCCCGGAGCCGGGCGATCGTGCGGGGATCGGCCGAGCTGTCGGCGCGCTCGAGCGCACCCGCGAAGACGACGCCCGCGAGCGCGAGCCAGGCGAGCGGGAGGAGGATCGCGTCGCCGAGCACGCCGAGCGCCGGCCCCAGCGCGTCCATCGCCTGGCCGAGCGGACCGCTCGAGTCGCGCAGGGACTCCCAGCCCTCGACGATCGGCGCGAGCATGCGCCTGGTCGCGAGCCACTCCGGGACCCCCGCGAAGAGGGTGCGGAGCACGAGCACCGTGACGAGCACCCACACGGCCTCGAGGTAGACGGCGATGCCGCCCGTCCAGCGCGGCACCCGCGCCTGGACGCGCCGGAGCACGAGCCGGAGCGCGAAGGCGACGACGACCATGCTCACGCTGAGCACGCTGATCCCGACCGAGAGGGGGCCGCGGCCGGGGGAGACGACGTCGTAGTCGATCTGATCGAGCGCGGAGCGGGCGTAGGCGACGATGTCCTCGTCGATGATCGCCCAGGCCGCGTAGATGAGGAAGAAGGGCAGGATCGCATCCAGGACGCCCTCGCCGAGCCGTCGGCCGTCCTCGCGGAGCCGGACCGCGATCCCCGGCCGAGCGCCCGCGGCGGCCCCGTGTGCCGCATCGTCGAGCCGGTCGAGCGCGGGGAGCGCGTCGCGCGCGACCAGGAACATCGCGACGTAGCTCGCCAGGCGGGCGAGGACGGCGAGGGGGAGGACGAGGAGCCCGAAGACGGGCTCGACGTTCGCGAGCTGGCCCGCGAGCCGCAGGAGCAGGATGCGGGCGATCCAGCCCGCCAGGAACCAGGCGAGGAGCGTCGGCCAGCGGAGTGCGAGCGCCGTGATCGTCTCGCGCACGACGTGCGCCGGGAGCCCGCGATCCGACATCCACACGATCCTAGCGACCGTCATCTTCTGGGGTAGACTGGACGCGCAGCCCACCCACCGGTCATCTGGCCGGGTCTGGAACCGCATCCCCGTCTGGCGCAGCCCCCTCTGGAGCCGAGCTGAGTCGAGTGCATGCGGCGGGCGTCCGATCGAGTCGCCGCTCGATGGCACGTCGCGATCGGAGCAGCCGGCCCCATCCCGGAGCCGGACGACCACGGCAGGTCCCACAGGCGGGACCCGAGGAGAACGATGGCCCAGTCCGGGCAGAAGCAGTCCAGCCGGGGCGCGCGCCGCCCCGCGCAGCGCCGCCGCGCGCACGCCGACGAGGGCGGCATCATCCCCGTCCTCGCGCGCACCGTGCGGGCGATCGAGTCCGCCGCCGAGCGCGGCAAGGTGAACGCGAGCGGGCGGCTGCGCTTCCGTGTCGTCGCCGTCCTCGCCCGCGAGGAGCGGGCCCGCATCAAGGGCGATGCCGAGCTCGGCGACGCCCAGCGGACCAAGGAGCTCACCCGGCTCGACGGGATCGCCACGATCATGGCGAAGACGGCCGCGCGCGACAGCTCGCTCATCCAGCTCCTCACGGATGCCGGGCCGCTGTCGGCGCAGGCGCAGGAGATGCGGCGCTCGATGCTCCTCGACGCCGGCACCGAGCTCGCCCCCGAGGACCTCGTCGTCGTGACCGAGGCGCCGCCCTCGCCGGCCGCGCCCGAGCGCCAGGTCGTCCCCGCCTCCGTCCGCCAGTTCCAGCGCTCGAACCCGTTCCTCGCGCCCGACTTCAGCGCGACGCAGCCGGTCGCGGAGACCTCGGGCGAGCTCGCCAGCTGGGAGCTCATCGAGCCGCTCTTCCGCGCCTTCGAGTCGGGCGCCGGCGGCGGCGCCGCGAGCATGGAGCTGCCGGAGGCGCGCTCGCTCGAGGCGCCCGGCGCCCTCCAGCTCATGCGCCACCAGGCGCGCTTCGTGGAGAGCGCCCGCCAGGGCCACCGCACCTACCTGCTCGCCGACGAGCCGGGGCTCGGCAAGACCGCGCAGGCGCTGCTCGCGGCCAGGACGACCGCCTCGTACCCGCTGCTCGTCGTCGTGCCGAACGTCGTGAAGACGAACTGGGCCCGCGAGGTCGAGAAGTGGACGCCCGACCGCACGGCGACCGTCGTGCACGGCGACGGCGACGACCTCGACGCCTTCGCCGATGTCGTCATCGTCAACTACGAGATCCTCGACCGGCACACCGCCTGGCTCGCCCAGCGCGGATTCAAGGGGATGATCGTCGACGAGGCGCACTTCATCAAGAACAAGGACTCGCAGCGCAGCCGCAACGTCCAGTCGCTCTCGAGGAGCATCCGCTCGAGGCGCCCGGGCGCGCTCATGATCGCGCTGACGGGCACCCCGCTGATCAACCAGATCGAGGACTTCCGGATGATCTGGCAGTTCCTCGGCTGGATCGACGAGAAGCAGCCGACGGCGCAGCTCATGGCCCGCCTCGAGGAGACCGAGCTCACGCCCGTCGACCCCGGCTTCTTCGCCGCGGCGCGGGGCGCGGTGGTCGGCATGGGCATCGTGCGCCGGAAGAAGGTGGATGTCGCGGCCGACATCCCCGCGCGCCGCATCGCCGACATCCCCGTCGAGCTCGAGGGGGAGGCCGGCCGGTCCATCCGCGAGGCCGAGCGCGCGCTCATCGCGCGGCTCGTCGACCGCTACCGCCGCGTGCTCGCCTCGCGGCCCGAGGCGGCCCCCGAGGACGTCATCCGCGTCGTCGCGCACGCCGAGCTGGAGGAGTCGAAGCAGTCCTCTGCGGGCGACAACGTCTTCGCGATGGTGCGCCGGATCGGGCAGGCGAAGGCCGTGCCCGCCGCCGACTACACCGTCAACCTCGCCCGCAACGTGGGCAAGGTGGTGTTCTTCGCGAAGCACATCGACGTCATGGATCAGGCCGAGGCGCATCTCGCCGCGGCCGGGCTCCGGACGATCTCGATCCGCGGCGAGCAGAGCTCGAAGGCCCGCCAGGCCGCGATCGACGCCTTCCAGACCGACCCGGACGTCGCGGTCGCCGTCTGCTCGCTCACGGCGGCGGGCGTCGGCGTCAACCTCCAGGCGGCATCCAACGTCGTCCTCGCGGAGCTGAGCTGGACGGATGCGGAGCAGACGCAGGCGATCGACCGGGTGCACCGCATCGGCCAGGAGCTCCCCGTGACCGCCTGGCGCATCGTCGCGGCGCAGACGGTCGACGCGCGCATCGCCGACCTCATCGGCTCGAAGGCGGGCCTCGCGGCCCGCGCGCTCGACGGCGAGGAGGTCGACGAGGCCGCGGCGGGCTCCGTCCAGCTCGAGGCCCTCATGTCGATCCTGCGGGAGGCGCTCGCGTGAGCCGCGCGGAGCTCGCGGGCGAGGATCCGCGGGCCCGGATCGCGGCGCGCGAGGATGTCGCCGAGCTCGGCGGACGGCTCGCGCTGCTCGACGGGCGCACGACACCGGGCGAGGCGCTCGCGGAGGATCTGGGCGCCATCCGCGCGGCGCTCGACGCGCGCGACATCGGCTACCTGCTCATCCGCGGCGAGCGGGGGCGCACCGTGCTCGCGGTCGACCGCGAGCGTCGCGAGGAGCTCGCCGACGCCCTCGCGGCGGGCTTCGCGCGCGAGCCGATGACCGTGCGGCGCGCCGGGCAGAGCCGTGCGCACGCGCGGCTGGCCGCGGAGGGGCGCCTGCCGAAGGGCGAGATCCTCCGGCTCGACCGGTTCCGCACCGCGCCCGGCTCGGCCGTGCTCCGGACGACGATCCCGGTGTTCGTCGAGCTCTGGCGCTTCGAGGAGGAGGAGATCCTCGCGCCGCGCGAGAACGCCATCACCCGGCGCACCCTGCCGCGCCGCGAGGCGGTGCTCGACGAGGTGGTCCGCCACGGTCGGACCTGGCCGACCCTCGCCGGCATGTTCGCCGACCACGCCTCGGATGTCACCTTCCCGATCGACCTCGTCTTCTCCTGGGTCGACGGCACCGATCCCGAGTTCCAGCGCCAGCGGGCGAGGCGGATGCGGTCCCACGTCGTCGGGGAGGGGGACGACTCGGAGGCGCGCTTCCGGCAGATCGACGAGCTCAAGTACGCGCTCCGCAGCGTCGAGGCCTTCGCGCCGTGGATCCGGCAGATCTTCATCGCGACGGACTCGCCGCGCCCCGCCTGGCTCGCCGAGCATCCCCGCGTCCGGCTCGTCCGCAGCGAGGAGATGTTCCGCGACCCGAGCGTGCTGCCGACGCACAACTCGCACGCCGTCGAGAGCCAGCTCCACCACATCGAGGGCCTGAGCGAGCACTTCCTGTACTCCAACGACGACATGTTCTTCGGCCGGCCGGTCGCACCCGAGCTGTTCTTCTCGCCGGGCGGCATCTCGAAGTTCGTGGAGGCGACGACCCGCATCGGACTCGGCGAGAACGCGCCGGAGCGCAGCGGCTTCGAGAACGCGGCGCGCGTCAACCGGGCGATCCTCGCGGAGCGCTTCGGGGCGACCATCACGCGGCATCTCGAGCACTGCGCGGCGCCGCTGCGGCGCAGCGTCATGGCCGAGATGGAGCGCGAGCTCCCCGAGGACTTCGCGCGCACCGCCGCGAGCCGCTTCCGCTCGAGCACCGACATCTCCGTCACGAACTCGCTGTACCACTACTACGCACTGCTCACGGGTCGGGCGGTCGAGCAGACGAGCGCGCGGGTGCTGTATGTCGAGACCACGCTCGAGCGCTCGCTCGAGCAGATGCGCCGGCTCCAGCGGGAGCGACGGGTCGACATGTTCTGCCTCAACGACGGCTCGCGCCCCGAGATCGGCGTCGAGGAGCGCACGGCGGCCGTGATCGGCTTCCTCGAGGCCTACTTCCCCGTCCCGGCGCCCTGGGAGCGGCCCGCCTGATCGCGTCCAGGCCGCGCCCGACCCCCGAGCGGGGGCCATGCGGACCCCCCTCGGGGGGTGACCCGGAGTGGGGGGCGCGTGGGGTGCGGGTGCATCGTTATCGTCGGGAGCGCACTAGTTGGGGGACTAGCGGCGGCGGTGGTTCTCGCTGAGATCCGTCGGCATACGGGGGTATCCGACCTCGCGAGCCACCGCCGCCAGTGCACCACTTGCGGGGGGAATCGCAGGCAGGGGCCGGCCATCGCGCCGGCCCTCTTGCCGTTCGCGGACCGGGTGCTCGCGAGCCGCGACGATCGCCGCGATCCCGCCGACCTCGGCGGTTCCCACGCGACAGCACCCTCCCACCAGGCGAGCGCCCGCATCCAGCCAGTCCGTCACGAGCCGGTCCGGGAAGCCGGGCGCGCCGATCCACTGCCGGTTCTTCGCATCCCACTGCTCGCCGCTGTTCGGGTACGCCACGAAGGCGAGCCCGGTCGCCCGCGCCGCCTCGATCGCGGGCAGGACCTCGGCCGGATCGCAGCAGTTGACCCCGATCGCGACGACCTCCGGCACCGAGGCCGCGATCGCGTAGGCCTCGGCGAGGGGCTCGCCGGTCCGCAGCGCGCCGCGATCCGCCGTCACGCTGATCCAGGTCGCCGCGCCCGTGCCGCGGACCGCCTCCGCGATCGCCCGGACCTCGTCGAGCGAGGGGATGGTCTCGGCCGCGAGGAGGTCGGCGCCGGCCGCGGCGAGCACCTCGACGCGGGCCCGGTGCCAGTCGCGGAGCGCCGCGCCGCGGATCGGATAGTCGCCGCGGTATTCGCTGCCGTCGGCGAGCATCGCGCCGTAGGGGCCGAGCGATGCCGCGACGAGCCCCCCGCCGTGCGCATCGCGCGCCTCCCGGGCGAGGCGGACGCTCGCCGCGAGGACGGCATCCGCGGCGCCGCGGTTGAGGCCGCGAGCCGAGAGCCCCTCGGCGCTCACCTGATAGGAGGCCGAGATCGCGATCTCCGCGCCCGCGGCGAGGAAGTCGGCGTGCGCCTCGCGGACGGCCTCGGGCCGCTCGAGCAGGAGCCGTGCCGACCACAGCTCGGAGCCGAGGTCGTGGCCTCGCGATTCGAGGAGCGTTCCGAGGCCGCCGTCGAGCACGCGCACGCGCTCGAGGAGCTGCGCACGGGTGACCTGCATCGCGCCAGCGTAGGGCGCGGCCGCGGGCGCGCGGAGCCAGGTGTCGTCGTGTGACGCACCGGGGCCGAGTCAGTCGACGCGCGCCCGCAGGGCGGCGTTGATGCGCGCCGTCAGCTCGGCATCGACCGGGATCGCGGCGCCGTCCACGGCGCGGAGGGGCGCGGCGTGGCGCACGCTCGAGACGAGCCAGGCGGCGTCGGCCTCGGCGAGGTCCGCCTGGCGCAGGATCGCCTGCTCCGTCTCGTAGCCCTCGCGCTCCGCCCAGCGGAAGATGTCGGCCTGCGTCGTGCCCGCGAGGATGCCGAGGTCGACACGCGGCGTCGAGAGGCGCCGGCCGCGCCGGATCACGAGGTTGCTGACCGGACCCTCGAGCAGCACCCCGTCGGTCGAGACGAAGAGGGCGTCGTCGGCGCCACGGCGGGCGGCCTCGCGCACCGCGGCGCGGTTGACGGCGTAGCTCAGCGTCTTCGCGCCCGCGAGCAGCCAGGGGGAGGTCGCGGCGACGTCGTGCGGGAGGCCCCGGTCGAGGAGCGCCACGGCCAGCCCGTCGCGGTGCACCGCGGAGAAGTCGGGGCTCGCCTGCCCGAGCGCCCAGCCGGTCGGGATGTCGCCGCCCTCGATGCCGCGCGTCAGCACGATCTTGACGAAGGCCTCCGGGAGCTCCGCGAGCCGGGCCGCGATCGCGGTGCAGGCGTCGCGCCAGGCGCCCGGATCGGGCGCGGGGAGATCGAGCATCGCGGCGGACCGGGCGAAGCGCGCGAGGTGCGGCTCGAGCGCCTGGAGGCGGCCGCGGCCGATGCTGATGGTCTCGAAGACGCCGTCCCCCCGGGTGGCGGCGAGATCGGCGACCGTGAGCTGCGGCGCGTCCGGATCGGCGAGGCGGTGACCGAGCGTCCGCGGGCCCTCGGGCGAGGCCGCGAAGTCGAGGATCGCGAGCACGCTCGCGCTCATGCGCTGCGCCGTTCGCCGCCGAGTCGCCCGATGAGCTGCCAGACCGTCACGGTGAGCTCCGGGTAGGCGAGCGCGATCTGGCGGAGGATGCGGTAGTCGACCTCGGGACCGGGGCGCGTGCCGCCCATCTCGCCGATCGTCTCGGCGCGGAGCGTCAGCACGACGAGCTCGTCGACGCTCGGCAGCTCCTCCATGAAGTCCCAGGGGTCCTGACCGTCGAGGCAGCGCTCGAGGACGACCGTGGCGCGCTCGTCGCCCGCCTCGGCGCGGAGCACCTCGAGGCTCGCGCGTCGGCGGTGGTCGCCGCCTGCCGCATCCCGTGAAGCCATGCATCGAGCCTAAGCCTCGACGGCGGGGCGGCGCGCGGTGTGCCCCGGACTGGCGGCGGCGGTTCCCCGGCCGGACTTGGTAGCCTCGGGCTCGCATCCCGTCCATCCCGACTCGCGGAGTGAAGCTCATGCCCGACAGCCCCCTGTCGGCGAGCCCGTACGAGATCCTCCGGGTCCCGCGCACCGCCTCGGACGAGGACCTGCGCCGCGCGTACCGGATCCGGCAGCGCGAGACGCACCCCGACACGGGCGGCTCGGCGGGGGAGTTCGATCAGGTGCAGCGCGCCTGGGAGCTGCTCGGCACGCCGGAGGCCCGGCGCGCCTTCGACGCCGGCCGTCCCGCCGCGGCCGAGCAGGCGAGCTGGGCGCCCGCCCCGCCGCGCGCCCGGCGCGACTCCCGCCCCCAGGCGCGTGCGAGCGGCCATCCCGGCGGCTGGTACCGCGAGCGCTACCTCGAGCAGATGCGCGAGTGGATGGGCCGCGGCACGCCCCTCGACGACCCCTACGATCCCGCGCTCGTGCGCTCGGCACCGCGCGAGATCAGGCACCTGCTCGCGGCGGCCGTCGCCGAGGAGGAGTCGGCCAGGCGGATGGCGGGGCTCGGCATCGGCTTCACCATCTGGCACGACGTCGCGACCGCGCCCGGCAAGCTCGACCACGTCGTGCTCGGGCCGACCGGACTCTGGGCGGTGCAGAGCGAGGACTGGGGCGAGGAGGTCGCCCTGAGACGCGGCGAGGTGATCGGCCGCGGCCTGCAGGGCGAGCGCCCCTTCCACGAGCTCTCGGCGATGGCGCGCTCGCTCGGCCGGGAGGCGCGCGCGAAGTTCAGCGCCCTCCTCCTCGTCGTGCCCGACGATCACGCGCCCACGCCGCTCGAGCGCGTCGGCTCCCTGCGGGGGAGCGCGACCGTCCTCGTCGAGCGCTCGCGCATGGCGCACCTGCTCCGGCAGGGGCTGCCGGACGTGGGGGTCGGCGGCACCGATCTCTTCGAGCTGCGGACGCGGATCCAGGGCGCCGTCCGCTTCGTCTGAGGCTCAGCGCGAGGAGTTCGCGCCGCGACCGCGGACGATGCCGACGAGCGTCTGCACGAGCCGCTCGCGGTCCTCGGGGAGTCCGCGGCGCCAGACGAGCGCGATCCGCGTCTCGGGCGCGTCCGTCACCGGCCGTGCGACGAGCGCGCGCCGGCTCGCGGCGCGGAACACCGACTGCGGCATCCGCGCGAGGCCGACGTTCGCCTCGACGAGGTCGAGCGCGGCCCCGTCCTGGCCGTCGAGGATCGTCTCGTCCTCGAGCTCGCGCTCGGTGACGGACTCGACGACCTTGATCGCGTGATCCCGAGGCGCCACGACGACCGGCACCTCCGACCAGAGGCTCACGACGTGGAGCCCGTCGTCGTCCACGGGGAGACGCGCGAAGCAGACCTCGACGGGCTCGGGGGATGCCGGGTCGAGTCGCGCGAGGACCTCGCCCTCGGCGACGTCGACGGCCTCGATGCGCGCCCCGCGCCGCTGCTGGTCCCAGACGCGAAGCCACTTCGCGGGCGAGACGCCGGGCACGGCGCCGACGATGAGGGGTGCGGCCACCGCCCCAGGCTAGCGGGAGGCGGCGCACCCCAGGAGGGAGGGCTAGCCTGGGCAGGTGACAGAGCAGACCATGAAGCCGGCGACCGCGGCGAAGAAGCTCGGCATCCTCCTGCAGGCGGCGCCCGAGGACTTCCAGGCGTCGACGGTGAGCCGCTCCGAGCTCGCCGCGCTCCAGGACTCGCCGCCCGAGTGGCTCGAGACGCTCCGACGCGAGGGACCGCACCCGCGGCAGGTCGTCGCCGCGAAGCTCGGCGTCTCGACCTCGGGTCTCGCCCGCGCCGGGGTCGTGGAGGCGCTCACGAGCGCCGAGATCAAGGCGCTCCTCGAGCAGAAGCCCGAGTGGCTCGTCGCGGAGCGCGCGACGCAGGCCCGCGTCCGCGACGAGAAGGCCGAGCTCAGCAACCGCGCCCGCGAGGCGCGCGCCGAGCGCTGAGCCCGCGCCGTCGAGCGGGATCGCGCCGGATGCGCTTGCATGGTGGCATGAGCTCCGTGATCCCCGACGCCTACCGCCACCTGCTCGACGAGCCGATCTACGCCGCCCTCGGCACGATCCGGCCCGACGACACCGTCCAGGTGAACCCCATGTGGTTCGAGTTCGACGGCGAGCACCTGCGCTTCACGCACACGACGACGCGCGGCAAGTTCCGCAACCTCCAGCACAACCCCTCGATGAGCGTCTCCCTCATCGACCCGGCGAACCCGCTCCGCTACCTCGAGGTGCGGGGCCGCCTCGTCGAGGTCGTGCCGGATCCCGAGGGCGATTTCTACGTCCATCTCGCGCACCGCTACGGCATCGCCGACCAGCCCGCGCCGCCGGACCGCGCCGACCGCGTCATCCTCGTCATGAGCGTCGAGGCGACGACGAAGCAGTAGCGGCCGGCACGCCGGCTCAGCCTCCCGCGTGGAGCCCGAGCCGGTCGAGGATCCAGGCGATCTCGAAGGCGCGCTTGCGCCAGGAGTCGTAGCGGCCGGAGACCCCGCCGTGGCCGGCCGCCATGTCGCAGCGCAGCAGCGCGGGCGCGCCGTGCTCGCGCAGCCGCGCCACCCACTTCGCGGGCTCGACGTAGAGCACCCGCGTGTCGTTGAGGCTCGTGACGGCGAGGATGGGGGGATACGCGCGGTCGGCGACGTTCTCGTAGGGCGAGTACGACTTCATGAGCGCGTAGATCTCGGGGTCCGCGAGCGGATTGCCCCACTCGTCCCACTCGATCACGGTGAGCGGGAGCTCGGGGTCGAGGATGCTCGTGAGCGGATCCACGAAGGGCACGACCGCGAGGATGCCGCTGAACAGCTCGGGCGCGAGGTTCGCGACCGCGCCGACGAGGAGGCCGCCGGCGCTCCCGCCCTCCGCGACGAGGCGGTCGGGCGCGGTCCAGCCGGTGTCGACAAGGTGCCGTGCACAGGCGGCGAAATCGGTGAAGGTGTTCCGCTTCGCGCCCGTCTTCCCCTGCTCGTACCAGTGGCGTCCGAGCTCGCCGCCGCCGCGCACGTGGGCCACGGCGAAGACGACGCCGCGCTCGAGGAGGCTCAGCCTCGGGATCGAGAAGCCGGGGTCGATCGAGGTCTCGTACGAGCCGTAGCCGTAGAGGTGCACGGGCGTGGGGCGCTCGGGCGCCCCGTCGCCCGCGCCGACGAGGTCGTCGCGGTAGACGAGCGAGATCGGGATGCGCGTCCCGTCATCGGCACGCGCCCAGACGCGGCGCTGGGTGTATCGCGCGGGGTCGTAGCCGCCGAGCACCGGCTGCGTCTTGAGCACGGTCCGCTCGCCGGTCGCGAGGTCGAGGGAGAGCACCGAGGAGGGCGTCGTGAAGGATCCGTAGCCGAGCCGGAGGGAGGGCGCATCCCACTCGGGGTTCGCGCCGAGGCCGGCGGAGAAGAGCTCCTCCTCGAAGCGGAGCTCCTCGAAGGCGGGTGCGGACCCGGAGTCGGGGATGCGCGCCACGGCGACGCGCGGGAGCGCCTCGCGCCGGTACTCGAGCGCGAGGTGCCCGGCGAAGGCCTCGACGGACTCGATGCGACGTCCTCGCTCGTGGGGGACGAGCACGGTGCGCGCGCCGCGCGGCGCCTCGGCGTCGACCATCGCGAGCTCGAAGTCCTCGGCCGCCTCGTTGTGCACGATGAGGAGCCGATCCCGGCCGTCGAGGACGGCGTGCTCGACGTCGTACTCGACGCCCTCGCGGCGCGGCCAGACGACCGCGGGGTCACCCGTCGGCTCGGCGGCGTCGATGAGGTGCACCTCGCTCGTGATCTTCGATCCGAGCTCGACGACGATGTACCGGCGGCTTCGGGTGAGCCCGGCGCCCACCCAGTAGCGCTCGTCGTCCTCGCGGAGCACCACGGCATCCTCGCCCGTGCTGCCGAGCTCGTGCCGCCACACGGTGTCGGGGCGCCACGCGGCGTCGACGGTCGTGTAGAAGGCGTGCCGTCCGCTCGGGTCGAAGAACGCGCCGCCCGCGGTGCCGGCGACCTCGTCGGGGAGCGTCTCGCCCGTCTCGAGGTCGCGGAAGCGGAGCAGGTAGCGCTCGTCGCCCTCCGTGTCGACCGCCCACAGCAGGAGCCATCCGTCGGGGGAGACGTCGAAGCTGCCGAGCCCGAAGTACTCGTGGCCGGCGGCCTCGGCGTTGCCGTCGAGCAGCACCTGCTCGCCCTCGGGCGCGGAGCCGTCCTCGGGCAGGGCGGGCGGCGTCCAGTCCGCTGCGCGGTCGCCCGTGTCGGCCGCGGCGACCCGCGCCCGGATGCCGTACTGCGCGCCCTCGATCGTGCGGCGGTAGTACCACCAGCCGCCCTCGCGGACGGGCACGCTGAGGTCGCTCTCCTTCGTGCGCCTGCGGATCTCCTCGAAGACGAGCTCCTCGAGGATGTCGAGGTGGGAGGTGAGGGCCGCCGTGTGCGCGTTCTCGGCCTCGAGGTGCGCGCGCACCGCCGGGTCGTCCTTCGCGCGCAGCCACTCGTAGTCGTCGAGCACGAGATCGCCGTGGTGCTCGCGGCGGGTCGGGCGGCGCTCGGCGCGCGGCGGGTGGAGCGGGGGAGCGGCCTCGGTCATGCTCCGAGGCTAGTCGCGCGCGGGTGGCGTGCTCCCGCATGGCGGTGCGCTCGAGATCCGAGGCGCCCCGAGCACGATGCCCGAAGCGGGAACAGACGCGCCGTCCGATGCGTTCGCATCGATGTGACGCGCATCGGCTTCCTCTCCTTCGGCCACTACCAGGACGTGCCGGGCTCGGTCGTCAGGACCGCCCGCGACTCGCTCCAGCAGTCCATCGAGCTCGCGGTCGCGGCCGAGGAGCTCGGCGTCGACGGCGCGTACTTCCGGGTCCACCACTTCGCGCCGCAGCTCGCCTCCCCGTTCCCGATCCTCGCCGCGATCGCGGCGAGGACCGAGCGGATCGAGATCGGCACCGGCGTCATCGACCTCCGCTACGAGAACCCGCTGTACATGGCCGAGGAGGCCGCGGCGGCCGATCTCATCAGCGATCGTGGCGCGGGCGGCCGCCTGCAGCTCGGCGTGAGCCGGGGCTCGCCCGAGCACGCCGTCGACGGCTCGCACGCCTTCGGCTACGTGCCCGCCGAGGGGCGCACGGAGGCGGACGACGCGCGCATGAAAGCCGAGATCCTCCGTGCCGCGCTCGGGGGCGCGCCGCTCGTCGCGGCGAACCCGCAGATGGCCGGCCACGCCGGCGGGCTCGCGATCGAGCCGCGCTCTGACGGACTCGCCGATCGGATCTGGTGGGGCGCGGGGACGCGCGCGACCGCCGTGTGGACGGCCGAGCAGGGCATGAACCTCATGAGCTCGACCCTCCTCACGGAGGACACCGGCGTCCCCTTCGACGAGCTCCAGGCGGAGCAGATCGAGATGTACCGGAGCACGTGGCGCGCGCGGGGGCACGAGCGCGAGCCGCGCGTCTCGGTGAGCCGCAGCATCATCCCGATCATCGACGACGAGACGCGGCGCTACTTCGGGGTCCGCGCGCAGGTCGAGGGCCGCGACCAGGTCGGCCACCTCGACGGCGGCCTCGC
Source organism: Homoserinibacter sp. YIM 151385 (assembly GCF_027912415.1). Classification (NCBI taxonomy): domain Bacteria; kingdom Bacillati; phylum Actinomycetota; class Actinomycetes; order Micrococcales; family Microbacteriaceae; genus Homoserinibacter; species Homoserinibacter sp. YIM 151385. The sequence goes on from NZ_CP115175.1 coordinate 397,062, forward strand.
CCGCTTCGGCCGCTCCTACATCGGCGAGCCCGATGCGATCGCGGCGGAGCTCGCGCGGGACGCCGCGGTGCTCGCCGCCGACACCCTGCTCGTGACGGTGCCGAACCAGCTCGGCGTCGAGTTCAACGCGCGCATCCTCGGCTCGATCGTGCGGGAGGTGAAGCCGGTGATCGAGGCGGTCGCCCGCAGCTGAGACGCCCGGGCCCGCCCGCGATCGGCGCCTCGGCGGCCCGGGTCGACCGCCGGCTCTGGCGCCCCGGGCGGCGGCCGACGGATCGAGGGGCCGGGAGGTGGGAGGCGCACAAACCATCGTGCTGCTCGGGCGCCGCTCGAACGCGATGTGGCCTAGGCTGCGCGAATGAGCGAAGTACGGCTGGCCGGTCAACTGGTCTGCAAGAACGCCGACGAGTCCGCTCCGGTCCGTCGATACCTGCCGGCACACATCGAGCTCACCGAGGCAGAACCCGGGTGCATCTCGTTCGAGGTGACGCCGACCGAGGATCCGCTGATCTGGATCGTCACCGAGCGCTTCGCTCACGCTGACGCCTTCACAGCACATCAGGCCCGTGTCGCCGGAAGCGAATGGGGGCGGATGACGGCTGGGATCGCGCGTGATTACACCGTCTCCGGGTTGACCGACTGACCGCGTTCGCCGACCGGATGCCGGCCTCCACGACGCCGCCTGGGGACCGTGGAGAGGAAACTATCGGTCCGGGCCCGCCGGGTCGACCGCGGGCTCAGGCGCCCCGGGCGGGGGCGGCTCGGACGGCGGTCTGGGGGAGGGCTCCGGGGGCGTCGTGCCGGGGCCGGGCGGCGCCTCCGGCGGATCGAGGGGCCCGGGCGTCGGGAGGCTCATGCGTCCGCCTGCCGCTCGGGCGCGAGATCATCGGCCTCAGGATCGTCCGGGACGGGGTTCCCCGGCATCGCGGTGCCCGCCGCGGCCTCGGTGAAGGCCGGGTTGTCGAGCGCCGCCGCGGTGTCGGCGCGGTCCGCGAGCTCGCCGGAGCGCAGCTCCTCGTCTCGCGTCCGGTCGCTCATGCGCCGCCGCCGGTCTGGATCGCCTCGTCGACGTCGTCGCGGGGCGGCCCCTCGGGGAGCACGGCGCCCGCATCGTCGGGCGCATCCCCGCCGAGGACGGGGTCGTGCTCGAGGTCCTCCTCGACGGGGGCGATCTCCTCCGCCTCGGCCAGTGCGGGATCGGGGTTCGGGCGGTCCATGTCGGCTCCACTTCGTCGATTGTCCGTGACCTCCAGGAGACGCCTCGACGCCTCCCGGAGCAAGGGGCCCGCGCGAGGTGCCAGCCCGCGCACAGGCGGCGTGCACGCGGCATCCGGCGAGCGGAACACCGCCGCGGCTAGCGTGGGCTGATGAGCGCATCGCCGTCGTCCACCGTCACCGCGATCACCGGCGGCTACGTCGTCCCCGTCGCCGGCCCCGCGATCGAGGGCGGCACGGTCCTCGTCGAGCGCGGCACGATCACCGCCGTCGGATCCCGCGAGCAGGTCGCCGTCCCGGACGGCGCTCGGATCGTGGACGCCGCGGGCCGCTGGGTGCTGCCCGGCTTCATCGAGGCGCACGGCCACGTCGGCATCCACGAGGAGGGCGTGGGCGTCGAGGGCAACGACACGAACGAGATGACCGGGCCGAACATGGCGGGCGTGCGCGCCATCGACGCGATCGACATCGACGACGAGGGATTCCGGGACGCGCTGCGCGGCGGCATCACGAGCGTGGTCGTGAAGCCGGGTTCCGGCAACCCGATCGGCGGGCGCACGCTCGCGATGAAGACCTGGGGCGGGCGCACGATCGACGAGCAGGTGATCTCGGATGCCGTGAGCGTCAAGTCCGCACTCGGCGAGAACCCGAAGCGCGTCTACGGCGCCAAGGCGCAGACGCCCTCCACCCGGCTCGGCGTCGCCCTCGTCATCCGCCAGGCTTTCGAGGAGGCCCGGCACTACGCGGCGAGCCGCGCCGAGGCGGCGCTCGAGTCGAAGCCCTTCAAGCGCGACCTCGCGCTCGAGACCCTCGCCGCGGTCCTCGACGGCGAGCTCATCTGGGACCAGCACGTGCACCGCCACGACGACATCGCGACCGCGATCCGGCTCGCCGACGAGTTCGGCTACCGCCTCGTGATCAATCACGGGACCGAGGGCAACAAGGTGGCCGATGTGCTCGCCGAGCGCGACATCCCGGTCATCTTCGGGCCGATGTTCACCGCGCGCGCGAAGGTCGAGCTCAAGGACCGCGCGATCGCGAACCTCGCGGCGCTGGCCCGCGCCGGGGTGCGCGTCGCGATCACGACCGACCACCCGGTCGTCCCGATCGACTTCCTCGTGCACCAGGCCTCCCTCGCGGTGAAGGAGGGGCTGCCCCGCCAGGTCGCCCTCGAGGCGCTCACCGTCAACCCGGCGGCCATCCTCGGGCTCGACGGCCGCGTCGGCGCGCTGGCGCCCGGGCTCGACGCGGACCTCGTCATCTGGTCGGGCGACCCCCTCGACGTGGGATCGCGGGCCGAGCTCGTGCTCGTCGGCGGCCGCGAGGTCTATCGATGGGATGCGGCGGCGGGGCTCGGCCGGGTCGTCGAGCGCGCCGAGCGCTTCGCCTGAGCGAGGCCCCCGGCGCGCCGGCGTCGCGGGATGCGCCGGCTCAGGTGAGCCGCTCGTCCTCGGTGCCGCGCCAGCGCGCGAGCGCCGACATGAGGTGGTAGACGACGAGCGCCGCGACCGTGCCCAGGATGATGCCCGTGAAGGTCATCCCGCCGCCGGAGACGGTGAAGTCGGCGATCGCCATGATGAGCGCCACGCCCGCGGTGAGCTGGTTCTTCGGCTTCGAGAAGTCGACCCGGTTCTCGACCCAGATGCGCACGCCGATGATGCCGATGAGGCCGTAGAGCGCCGTCGTGACGCCGCCGAGCACGCCCTCGGGGATCGCGAAGATGAGCGCGCCGACCTTCGGCGAGAGCGCGAGCAGGATGGCGACGATGCCGGCGACCCAGTACGCCGCGGTCGAGAAGACGCGGGTGGCCGACATGACGCCGATGTTCTCGCCGTAGGTCGTCGTGGGGGAGCCGCCGCCGAGGCCGGCGATCGTGGAGGCGAGCCCGTCGGCGAAGAGCGCGCGGCCGGTGAGCGGCGAGAGGTCGCGGTCGATGAGCTGCCCGACGCCCTTGATGTGCCCGACGTTCTCGGCGACGAGCGCGAGCACGACCGGGAGGAACATGAGGTAGATCGTGAGGTGCTGCGGCGAGAACTCCGGGAGGGTGAAGACGGGGAGGCCGAGCAGGGGCGCCTCGTTGAACGCGCCGAGGTCGAACTCGCCCGCGATCGCGGCGGCGATCGTGCCGACGACGACGCCGATGATGATCGAGAGGCGGCCGAGCAGCCCCTTGAACAGCACCGCGGAGAGGATGATCGCGAGGAGCGTGATCGTCGCGATGAGCGGCGAGGCCTCGAAGTTGGTCTTCGCGGCGGGCGCGAGGTTGAAGCCGATGAGTGCGACGATCGCGCCGCTCACGACGGGCGGCATGAGGACGTCGATCCAGCGGGTGCCGACCCGGTGGACGATCGCGCCGACGATCATGAGCAGCACGCCGACGACGATGACGCCGGCGAGCGCCGCCCCCTGACCGGCGGCCGCCGTCGCCGCGCCGATGGGCGCGAGGAACGCGAAGGAGGAGCCGAGGTAGCTGGGGAGGCGGTTGCGGGTGATGAGCAGGAACAGCAGCGTGCCGAGCCCCGAGAAGAGCAGCGTCGCCGAGGGGTCGAAGCCGGTGATGCGCGGCACGAGGAACGTGGCCCCGAACATGGCGATGACGTGCTGCGCGCCGAATCCGACGGTGCGCGGCCAGCTGAGGCGCTCCTCGGGCTGGACGATCTCGGATGCGCCGACCTCTCGGCCGTCGCCGTGCAGCTTCCAGGGCAGGGCCATGTCGCTCCTCGTGCTCGGGGGATGCGGCCGGTGGGCCCGCGCCCACGAGCGTAGCGTCGCCCGCGTTTCCGGCGTGTCACACGAGGGCGGCATAGCCTGGAGCCGTGCACCTCCCCGATCACCGCAGCATCCCCGTCGACGACACCTCGCGCCGCGCGCTCGCGGACCGCGGGCTCGACTACCGCCTCGTCGACACCGCGGACCACGCCGACTTCGACCCCTGGCTCCAGGCCGAGGTCCGCGGCTTCCTCGGCGGCGAGGAGGCGGCCGACCGGCTCGAGGCGCTCCGCGGCTCGATGGGGTCGCGGCGCACCGTCGGCGTGTACGACCGCTCGGGTGCGGAGCCCGGCATCCCGATCGCGACGCTGAGCTCGTGGGCGGAGGAGCTCACCATCCCCGGACGCCGGGTCGTGCCGGCCTGGGCGATCAGCTCCGTGACGGTCGCGCCGACGCATCGGCGACGCGGCATCGCCCGGGCGCTGCTCGAGGGCGAGCTGCGTGTCGCCGCGGCCGCGGGCCTGCCGCTCGCGATGCTCACCGTCTCGGAGGCCTCGATCTACGGCCGCTACGGCTTCGCGCCGGCGGCGTTCGCGACCGAGTGGCGGATCGACGCGCGTCGCGCCGGCTGGATCGGCCCCGAGCCCGCCGGCCGCGTCGACCTCGTGAGCCGCGAGCGCTTCCGCGAGGAGGCGCCCGTGCTGCACGACCGCGTCCGGGTCGCCCGTCCCGGCGAGATCCGGCCCTGGCCGGGCCTCTGGGAGCGGATGGCGGGGCTCCAGAAGGGCGGCGAGGAGGAGGGCCGCAAGCTCCGCGCGATCCGCTGCGCCGACGAGCACGGCGTGACGCAGGGACTCGCGATCTACCGCATCGCCGGCGGCGAGGAGGACTTCTCGAACCACGAGCTGCATCTGAGCTACCTGCTGTCGGCGACGGCCGACGCCGAGGCGGCGCTCTGGCGCTTCGTGCTCTCGCACGATCTGGTCGGCACCGTGACCGCGCCCCTGCGCTCCGTCGACGAGCCGCTGCGCTGGTGGCTCGCCGACCAGCGCGCGGCGAAGGTGACGGTCCGCGACCACCAGTGGCTCCGCATCCTCGATCCCGCGGCGCTCGGCCTGCCGTCCGATCTCGACCTCGAGCGCCCCGGGCGGGCCCTCGCCGACTGGCTCGCGAGCGGCGAGGAGACGCCTCACCTCAGCGTCTGGTACTAGCCGGGATGCGCGGGGGCGGCCGTCGGCACGACCGCCCCCGCGAGGGCTCACTCGCCCTTGACGTTCACCACCTGCCGCAGGCGGTGGACGATCTCGACGAGACCCTCGGCGTCGGACATGACCTGGTCGATGTCCTTGTACGCCGCGGGGATCTCGTCGAGGAACGCCTCCGAGTCGCGGAACTCGATTCCCGTCATCGCCTCGCGCAGCTCCGCGTGCGTGAAGCGCCGCCTCGCCGCGGACCGCGAGAAGCGCCGCCCCGCACCGTGCGGCGAGGAGTGGAGCGACATCGGGTGGCCAAGACCGCGCACCACGTAGGAGGCCGTGCCCATCGAGCCCGGGATCAGCCCCATCTCACCCGGGCGCGCGGAGATCGCGCCCTTCCGCGAGAGCCACACGTCCTTCCCGAAGTGCCGCTCGAGTTGCGTGAAGTTGTGGTGGCAGTTGATCCGCTCGTGCTCGACGACGGGCTCGCCTATCCACCCGGCGAGCTGCTGGACGAGACGGTCCATCATCTCCTCCCGGTTGAGCAGCGCGTAGCGCTGCGCCCACCGGAGCTCGGCGATGTAGCGGTCGAACTCGGCGGTTCCGGCGACGAGGTAGGCGAGGTCCCGGTCGGGGAGCTGGATCCACCAGCGCTCCATGAGGTCGCGCGCGACCTGGATGTGGTGGCCGGCGATCCGGTTCCCGACTCCGCGGCTCCCGGAGTGCAGGAACAGCCAGACCGAGTCCGCCTCGTCGAGGCTGACCTCGATGAAGTGGTTCCCGCTTCCGAGCGATCCGAGCTGGCGGCGCCAGTCGGCCATGTGCTCGGACGGGTCGAAGCCGGCCTCCTCGGCGAGCGACTCCAGCTCGGCGATCCTCGGCGCCGCGGTGTCCACGATCTTCGCGTTCTTCCCACCCGCTGACAGCGGGATGGCGCGCTCGATCCGCTGACGGAGCACGCTGAGCGGCGCGACGCCGGCACGGGCGTCGAGGTCGCCCGCCGTGAACTGCGTGCGGACCGCGATCATGCCGCACCCGATGTCGACGCCGACGGCGGCGGGCATGACGGCGTCGAGCGTGGGGATGACGGATCCCACGGTCGCCCCTCGGCCGAGGTGCGCGTCGGGCATGAGCGCGAGATGCGGGAAGATGAAGGGCATGGCGGAGGCGAGGCGCGCCTGCTCCTCCGTGTTCGGCTCGAGGATGCTCGCCCAGCTGACGAGCCGGTCGGTGATGTGCTTCATGGTCCTTTCGATTCTGTGGAGACGGATGGACGCCCGGTCGTCCGGTCGCGTCCCGGTCTGCAGATCGAGAGGTGAGGACGTCCGAGCGGCGATGCTCGGACGTCGGGTGACGTGCGAGCTAGTCGCGCTGCAGGAGGGTGCCGGGGGCGCGCGTCGCGCTCCGCTCGGGTGCGGCGTCACCCGATCGGCGGTCGTGCTCGAGATGCTCGCGCATGACGCGACCCCTCCTCTCCTGCGTGTCCATGCGCCGGACGCCGGCGCAGCCTTGCGACGCTAGCGACCGCCCCGCGTCGATGTCAAGCTTTCATCGCATTCCGGTCGTCGTCGCCTCGGGTCTAGGCTCGACGGGTGACGGACACGAAGGATCGCGGCACCGGCTTCCGCGCACGGATCGACCACTGGTTCCACATCTCCGAGCGCGGCTCGACCGTCTCGCGCGAGGTGCGCGGCGGCTTCGTGAGCTTCTTCGCGATGGCCTACATCGTGATCCTCAACCCGCTCATCATCGGCGGATTCTCGGCCGAGCAGGCGGCGGTCGACGTCGTCGGCGGATGGCTGCCGAACGCGCAGGTCGCCGCCGCGACCGGGCTCACCGCCGGCGTCATGACGATCCTGTTCGGGATCGTCGCCCGCCTGCCCTTCGCCCTGGCCGCCGGTCTGGGCATGAACAGCTTCCTCGCCGTGAACGTCGTCGGGCAGGTGACCTGGCCCGAGGCCATGGGGCTCGTCGTCGTCAACGGCGTCATCATCGTGCTCCTCGCGGCGACGGGCCTGCGGAAGATGATCTTCGACGCGGTGCCGCTGGAGCTCAAGATCGCGATCACGGTGGGCATCGGCATGTTCATCGCCTTCATCGGCCTCGTCGACTCCGGCTTCGTGCGCAGCTCCGGCGCGAGCTCGCCGCCCGTCCAGCTGGGCGAGGCGGGCTCGATCGCGACGGTGCCGACGGCCGTGTTCCTGGTCGGCCTCGTGCTCATGGGCGTCCTCATGGCGCGGAAGGTGAAGGGCGCGCTCCTCATCGGCATCCTCGGCACGACGGTGCTCGCGATCATCGCGGAGGCCGTCTTCCGGCTCGGCTCGAGCGTCGAGAGCCCGGGCGGCTGGAGCCTCAACGTCCCCACGCTCCCCGCCTCCCTCGTCTCGCTGCCCGACTTCTCGCTCGTGGGGCAGTTCGATCCCTTCGGCGCCTTCGCGCGCATCGGGCCGCTGGCGGCGTCGATGCTCGTCTTCACGCTGCTCTTCCTGAACTTCTTCGACGCCATGGGCACCATGACGGGTCTCGCGAAGGGCGCCGAGCTGGCGGACGAGAAGGGCGACTTCCCGCGCCTGCGCTCGGCGCTCATCGTGGAGGGCGTCGGCGCGATCGCGGGCGGCGCGAGCTCGACCTCGAGCAACACCGTGTTCGTCGACTCGGCCGCCGGCATCGGCGAGGGGGCGCGCACGGGACTCGCGAGCGTCGTGACGGGCGCGCTGTTCCTCGTCGCCGTCTTCCTCACGCCGCTGACGCAGGTCGTCCCGCTCGAGGTGGCCGCCGCCGCGCTCGTCGTCGTCGGGACGCTCATGGTCGCGCAGATCCGCGAGCTGGAGTGGACGGACTTCTCGAGCGCGCTCCCGGTCTTCCTCACGATCATCGTCATGCCGCTGACCTACTCGATCGCGAACGGCATCGGGGTCGGCTTCCTCAGCTGGGTCCTCATCCGCGGCCTCAGCGGTCGGGCCCGCGAGATCTCCCCGCTGCTCTGGATCGTCGCGGCCGGCTTCGTGCTGTTCTTCGTGCGCGGTCCGATCGAGCAGCTCCTCGGCGGCTGAGCCGGCCGGCGGCGTCGTGCCCGGGCGCCGTCAGAGCGCGAGCAGGGCGGCCGTGATCGCCGCGATCGGATCGATGCCGACGGCCAGCAGCGCCGCACCGGCGCCGGCCGCGCCGAGCGCGCTCGCGAGGACGGTCGCGAGCGGCAGGACCGCCGCGCGCGTCGTCGCATGCCGGAGCCGGACCGCGCGGATGGCGAGGTACGGGAGCGCACCGAGCACGCCCCAGAGCGGGCTGGGGCCGTCGAGGGCCTCGGCGCCGAGAGCCTGCCGGTCGCGGAATCCGAGCAGCAGGGCGACGAGCCAGGCGAGCACGAGACCGGCGCCGCCCGCGAGGACCGTCATCGACGCGTCCACGAGCGACACGCCGATGCCCGCGCCGACCGCGAGGGCCGCGCCCCACAGCGGCGAGAGCGCGATCGCCCAGCCGGCGCCCGTGAGGCCGCTGCTGCGCGATCCGCTGGGCGCCGGGGTGAGCTCGATCCGGCCGAACTCGGCCGAGAGCGGATCCGCGGCGGATCCCGTGCCCGGAGCGGACACCGAGAAGGGTGCGCCGTCGACGAGCGAGTCGAAGCTCGGTACCGGCGGGGATGCCGGCGCGGCGGAGGCAGGCGGCTCCGCGGCGGGGGTCGGCCCCGTCGTCGCGGCGGCCGCGGTCGCCGTCGCCGCCGTCGCCGACTCGGGCGCGGACGCGGGCTCCGAGGACGCGGGCGCCTCCGGCTCCGCGGCTCGTGCCGCCGAGGGGGCTTCGACGGCGAGGCTCGCCGAGCCGATGGCGCGGATGATCTGGATGGCGCGCTGCGGGATCGCGGGCACGTCGATGTCCGGCATCGGCCAGGCGGCGCGCACGGGGCGGAGCGGCTCCGGCTCGGCCTCGACGAGCCGCAGCGCGAGCGGCTCGGGGACCTCGATGACGGGCTCGGGGACGGATGCGAGCGGCGGCACCGCGACCGGGCCCGCGGGCGCCTGCGGTGCCGGGGTCGCATCCACGAGCTCCGCGGGGGAGTCGGGCACGGCGATCGGGCCGGTCGGCGGCCGATCCTCCTCGACCGAGGGCCCCGCGAGCGGTGTCGCGAGCTCGGAGGAGGATGAGGCCTGGAGCCCGACCTGCTTCTCCGCGAGGTCGTTCGTCCACCCGGCGCCGTCCCACCAGCGCAGGAGCGCGCTGTCGATCGGATCCTGGTACCACCCGGCCGGCGTGCCCGCCGCTGCCACAAGACTCACGTTGCGACCCCCCACGTCGTGGAAGCCACACTATGAGCCCGGGCGAGCGCGGGGTGGCCCCAATCCGGGTGTCGGATCCCGGCCCGATGGTCGGCGGGGACCTGCGCGACGCCGTAACGTTGAGCGCATGGCCGAGTGCATCCATGGTTTCGAAGACGGCCTCTGCGACAGCTGCTTCCCGCGTCGTGCGCCGGAGCCGAGTCGCAGCGCCGCGACCCGGCCCCCGAGCCGCTCCGCCGCGCCGCGCTACCGTCCCGCCGCCGCGGTGGGCAGCCTCCGCTCCGCGACCGAGCGGACGCCCGCGGCATCTCCCGCGTCGCCGGTGTCCTTCGCCACGCAGCGCGTCTATCACGTGAGCCACCTCGCGAACCTCCCCGCGATCCTCGAGACCGGGGAGATCCGCCCGCCGGCGACGGCCGAGCCCGGCTTCATCCCCAGCTCGGCGACGGCCCGCGAGCTGCGCGCCGGCATCGAGCTCGGGGGCTCCAGCCTCGAGGAGCGGGTGCCGTTCTCGCTGAGCCCTGACGCCGACCGCTGGGCGGAGCTCCGCGAGGGCGCTCATGGGGTCCACTGGTCGGACGCGGCCCGCCGCGCCTCGATCGCCGACTACGTCGTGCTCGTCGCGCCCCTGGCCGTGCTGGGCGAGGGGCTCGTCCTCGCCGACGGCGACGCCGCGGCGCCGGGAACGCGCTTCGCGGACTCGGCCGAGGATGCGCTGCGGATGCTGCGCCGGCTGCACGGCGAGGGGGGCGCGCTGACCGCGGGGGAGGCGCTCGCCTCCGCACCCGTCGCCGTGGACCGGCTGGCCATCATCGGCGTCGCGAACGAGCCGGCGCGCGACCGCGTCCGGGAGATGCTCCGATCGGCGGGGCTGACGACGAAGGTCGCGGTGTATCCGCCCTGGTTCCAGCCGCGCGAGGCCTGAGCCCGTCCTCAACAGCCCGGATCGCTCCACAGGGGTGCGCATCCCGCTCAGCTCGAGGCGCGCGGCGACCAGGATCGTGGTCATGACGCTCCCCTCGCACCGCGACGACCTGGCCGACCCGCTCACGACCGACGAGGAGGTCCTCGCGCGCGTCGAGGCGCTCGTCGGCGTCGCGTTCCGGCGGCAGCTCTGGTTCCTCTTCCTCGACGAGGACGGCTGCCAGCTCCCCCTCATCATCCCCATGGAGATCGGCGAACGGCCGGCTCGGCGGGACCGGGCGAGCATGGTGCCTCTGGTGGAAGGTGCGGCGCATGCCGCCGAGGCCTCCGAGCTCGTCATCGTCTACGAGCGCCCGGGCGCTCGAGCCCTGCGGCCCGACGACCGGCGCTGGATCCAGCTCGTCGTCGAGAGCTGCCGCGATGCCGGGCTGCCGCTCCGTGGACCCCTCCTCAGCCATGCGGGCGGCGTGCGCTGGATCGCGCCCGACGACTACGCGCGATGATCCTCGAGCGGCGCGCCCGCGGGGTCCACGGCCCCCTCGTCCTCGAGCGCCGCACCGCCGATGGGCTCGCCCATCCAGGACTCCACGGTCCAGCCCGCCTCGGGTCCGCCGTCCACGATCACGATCCCCGTGTTGTCGAGCTCGTGGGAGCTCGTGAACGCCGGGTCGATGTTGGCCCCGCGTCCGCCGGTCCAGACCCGGATCGCCGCGCCGTGGCTCACGATCGCGAGCGTGGCGTCGTCGGGATGCTCCGCGACGATCCGCGCGACGGCGGCGTCGAAGCGATCGAAGAAGGCGAGGCCGTCCGCGCCGCCCGGCATCGGCGTGTCGAGCGCCCCGTCTGCCCAGGCGGCGAGCGTGCCCAGGTAGCCGCGCACCGCGTCGCGGTCGGCGCGTCCCTCGAGCGCGCCGGCCTCGATCTCGTGGAGTCCCTCGCGGACGCTCGGCTCGAGTGCCAGGTGGGCCGCCAGCGGGGACGCCGTCAGCGAGGTCCGCATCATGACGGAGACGTGGATCGCCGCGATCGGCTCGCCCCCGAGCGCCTCGACGAGGGCTTCGGCCTGCTGCCGGCCCAACTCGGTGAGACCGGGCCCGGGGATCGTCGTCTCGAGGATGCCGGCGACGTTGGCCGGGGTCTGTCCGTGGCGGATGAGCAGCAGGCGGGTCACGTCTCGAGCGTAGGCGGCGAGCCTGAGCCGCGGGTGCGCGCGAGATCAGCGGCGATGCGTGCGCTCCGCCGCGATGAGCCGCTCGGCACCGGCGAGCGGGATGCCGATCCAGTCGGGTCGATTGCGGGCCTCATAGGCGACCTCGTAGAGCGCCTTGTCGAGCTCGAGCGCCGCGAGCAGCTCGCCGTTCTGCTCGAGGTCGACACCCGCATCGCGAAGGCCGGCGAGGTAGGCCTCGCGCGCACCCTGCGCCCACCGACCGTCCTGGTCGCCCGAGAAGCCCGCGGCATAGTCGAAGGAGCGCAGCATGCCGGCGATGTCGCGGAGGGCGGTATCGGGGCGCGCCCGCTCCTCCAGGGGGCGCAGCGGCTCGCCCTCGAAGTCGATGAAGCGCCAGCTGCCGTCGGCGGCGCGCAGCACCTGCCCGAGGTGCAGGTCGCCGTGCACGCGCTGCAGCCGCGGCCAGGGTGCGTGCTGGGCGCGATCGTAGAGCCGGCCGGCGTCCTCGCGGAGCGCGGCGAGCTGGGGCGCGTGCTGGATCGCCTCGGCGAGCCGACCGTGCCAGCCCGCCGCCAGCGCCACCGTGTCGCCCGCGGTCGCCGACCGCGTCTCGAGGCGCTCGGCGAGCGCGCGGTGCATCGAGGCGGTCGCCTCGCCGAGTGCGCGGGCCTCGACGCGGAAGTCCTCGCCCGCGCGGGCCGACGCCAGGGCGGCGCTCCAGCCGTCGACCGCGCCGGCCACGAACTCCTGCACCGCCGCGAGGTGGCCGTGCTCGCGGAGGCCCCGCGCATCGTTCCACTCGCCGGCCAGCCCGCCCAGGAATCGCGGGATGAACGGCATCCCCGCCTCCGAGAGCGCCGACTGGACGGTGACCTCGGGGTTGTCGCCCGGCTGGACGACGCGGAAGACCTTCGCGATGATCGGCGCGCTGTCGTCGACCTCGATGATGATCGAGGTGTTCGACTGCTCGGCGTCGAGCACGCGGCTCGCTCCGATGCTCGTGGGGGAGAGCCCGGCGTCGAGGCGCCCCTGACTCTGCATCAGCCCCAGGAGGGCGGCGGGGAACGCCGGATCGTGCGGGCCGTCGAACAGGTAGGCGCCGCCCAGGCCGCGGCCGATGAAGCGGGGCCCGGCGCCGCGCGGGATGGTGTCGCGCTCGACGATCGGCACCTGGTAGATGGGGCCGCGCGGGTCGGCGTCGTCGCGGAGCAGCATCGTCCTCGCCCGGGCGGCGGGGTCAGCGCTCACCATGAGGATCTCGGCGATGCTGGTGAGCCGGGGTCGGCGCCCCTTGCCGCCGTACCAGCGCTGATAGGCCATCCAGTCCGCGATCACGCCGAGGGTCGTCTGCATGCCCAATTATCACCCCCATACGGGGGCCGGGGACTGGGATGCGAGGGCGAATCACCTGGGTGCCCGCCGCGAACGCCGTCGTCCCGGGCCCCGCCCGCGCGGCCCCCGAGTGCGCGGCACCCGTGCTGGCGGCACCCGAAGACGGAGTCGAGGCCACGCCCGCCACGCGCCTAGCCTCCCGGCAGGAGACCACGATGATGACGCTGCTGTCGATCTGCACGGGGGACGACGGGACCGGGCCCCTCGCGGGCCTGTGCGCCGAGCACGGCCCGGTCGCCGAGCTGCTCCACCGGGTCGTCGCCGGCGAGGAGCCGCTCCCGCTCCAGGGCATCACCGCGCACGACGAGTGACGTCGATCCGGCGGGAGCCGGCGATGAGCGCGACGCCCGGATCAGCCGATCCGGAATCCGGAGCGCGCGCCGAGCGGCTGGTCGACGACGCGGACCTCGGCGACCTCGGCCCCGGGCGGCCCGACCCGCAGCCACTCGAGCAGCTGGGCGACCCGGTCCTCGGGCCCCTCCGCCTCGACCTCGACCGTGCCGTCCTCACGGTTCCGGGCGAAGCCGTCGAGCTCGAGCCGCTCGGCCTCGCGGCGGGTCGACCACCGGAATCCGACGCCCTGGACGACGCCCGACACGATCGCGTGGCGTCGGATGCGGGTGCCCATGGTCTCGAGGTTAGCTCCGGATCGCGCCGAGCAGGAGGAGCGTCTGGATCTCCTGCTGCAGCAGCCAGCAGGCCGCGGCCCCCGCGGCCAGCGCCAGCACCGCGCTGAGGACGCCGACAGTCGTCACGGCGCGCGAGCGCGCGCCCAGCGAGGAGAGGCGCGCGCCGCGGGCGAGCAGGTACGGCACGGTGCCGAGCAGCATCCACCAGCCGGAGGCGGGTCGGCTCCAGCCGCCGCGCTCGAGCTGGCGGATGTCGACGACCACGAGCACCGCGGCGGCGAGCGGGATCAGGGCGCCTGCCGCCGCGAGCGCGAGCCGCAGCTCCGGCATCGACGCCCACACCCAGAGCGCGCCGCCCGCGGCGGCGACGAGCAGCCACGGCGCGAGCGCGAGCACCCAGGCGGCGCCCGTGCTCGCACGGCCCGGGGCCACGCCGAGCCACCACGACGCGGCGGCGCCGGGTGCCGTCGCGGGGGTCGCGGCGGTGGGCGGCGGGTCGAGCGCGATCCGACCGTCGAGCTCGGGCGCGGGCACGAGCGGCGCGGAGCGGGAGAGGGCGGACGTCGAGAACGGCTCCGCCTCGCCGGCGTCGGGGGCGGAGGCGGGCGCCGGCGACGGCGCGAAGAAGAATTCGGCCGACGCGATCGACGGCTCGGCGGACGCCGGGGCGGATGTCGGGGCCGAGAGGGCATGCGGCGCCTCGGACTCGAGGGCCGGCGCGGCCCAGGCGGCCGCCTCGACGCGCTCACCGGCCGGCGCCGACGCGGCGAGGGAGCCGGGCGTGGCATCCTCGGTGGCGGCGAGGACGGTTCCGGTCGGCTCCGCATCGGCCGCGGACTCGGGCGACGCCGAGTCCGCGGGCTCGCCGGCCGACACGGGCGCGGGGATGTCGGCGACCGGTCCGGCGGGCGCCGGGGGCGCGGCGAGCGGCTCGTCCACCGAGACGGGCCGCGGGATCGCGGGGTGCGCGAATCCGGCCGTCGCATCCATGGGCGGCAGCGCGTCGAGGTCCGGCACGGGTCCGAGGAGCGGCACGTGCGCCACGGCGGGCGTGGGGTCGGGGATCACCCGCATCGAGCGCACGGGTGCGACCTCGGGCACGGGGGCGCCCTCCTCGGCCTCCGCGATCGCGGCGAAGGCGAGGAGATGCGCGGCGGCGGGTTCCGGGTCGACGGCGGGCGGCGGCGCGGAGGCGAGCGCACTCGGCCGAGCGGCCGGCGCCGAGATGGATGCCGTCGCGGCCGGCGCGGCGGGTGCCGACGGCGCGACGGCGAGCGGCGTCGCAAGCGGCGCGGGCGCGGACGTCGGCGAGGTCGCGACCGAGCGCGCGGGCGCGGCCGGCGAGCCGGCGGAGACCGCGACCTGGTGATCGGCGGCACTGCCGAGGGGCTCCGGGTTCGGAGCGGAACCCGGCGCGTCGGTCTCGCGGGGCTCCGCGGCGGAGGCGGCGGAGGCCGCCGAGGCGCCGGGCCGCAGCTCGACGACGGGCGCGAGCCCGGACTCGCGCATCGCGGCGCGCGCGGCGCGACGAGGCGAGATCCGCTCCATCGGCACGGCCGCGCTCGGCGTCGCGGTCTGCGCGGGCTCGGCGACGGTCGCGGACGGCGTCGCGGGAGCGGCGGCGGACGACGTGATGCCGTGCCCGCTCACCGGCAGCGCGCCGGCGTCGTCCGGTGCGGGATCGGCCTTCGGCAGCACGGCCGCGGTCCACCCGGACCCGGACCACCATCGCAGCTGGTGGCCGCCCTCCGGATCGTCGTACCAGCCGGGCGTCGGCAGTGCACTCGCGGCGTCGCTCATGGAACCCCCCAAATCGTCCACGATGCCTGCAGTCTAGGTTCGCCCCGGCGCGTCGCCTCATCCCCAATTCGGGGCGCGACCGGGACTTCCCGGGCATGCAGAAGGGCGGGCGCCGATGCGGCGCCCGCCCCTGCTCTTGCCGAGCCGGCGTGCGTCAGTCGTCGCGGCCGTACTGGCGGGCGTAGTAGCCGCCGCCGAAGCCGAGACCGACCTGCGGCTTCGCGGGCTCCGCCGCGCCGGGCTCGGCAGCCGGCGCGGCCGGTGCCGCGGGTGCCGCCTGGGCTGCAGGCGCCGCGGCCTCGCTCGCCGCCTCGGCCGGGGCGGTCTCGGGCTTGCGCTCGACGTGCTCGGTCCAGCCGAGCCCGTTCCACCAGCGGACGTTCTCGCTGGACTCCGGGTCGTCGTACCATCCTGCCGGAACGACTCGCGTCATCTGATCGGTCACTCTCTCAACCCCCTCGTCGTGCCCGTCGTCTACTCGCCGAGTTCCGGCGTCTTGAAGATGCCCCAGTCGATCACGTTCCACACGATCCAGCCGCTCTCGCGGGCGAGGGCGACGTCGATGCCCCAGCTGACGGGGTCGCCCTCCGTCTTGGCGAGGCACTGCATGGTGGAGCCGACGATCATGGGCGGGACGTCGGGGCAGTTCACCACGAGGTCCGCGCCGAGCGCCTGCGCCTGGCGGACGATGCCCTCCTCGGCCGAGGCGGCGAAGCTGGCCGGCGCGAGGGACATCGCGAGACCCGGCACCGCGAGGACCGCGGCGGCGGCCATGGCGGCGAGACCGGCCCACGAGACCAGCGGGCCGAAGCCGCGGCCGGAGCGCCGGACGACGCTCGCGAAGCGCGCGATGAGGTAGATCGGGGCGCCGGCGAAGGCGATCGCCCAGTGCGCCGGGTGCTCGTGGCCCTTGCGGATGAGCGTGCGCCGGTCGAGCCAGGCGAACAGCACGCCCGCCAGATAGGGCACGACCGCGAGGAACACCGCGAAGAGCGTCGACGCGAGGCCGCCCGCCATGTTCGACAGGAGGAAGAACATGCCGAGCAGCAGCGAGATCAGCGGGAGGAAGGCGATGGCCCAGGCCGCGCCGCTCGAGACGGAGAGGTCGTGACCGGCGAGGTGGCCGGGCTGGGCGGCGGGCGTGGCGGCCGGGGCGCCGGGCGCGGGCATGTCGTAGGCGCCGGCGGCCGGCATGTCGAAGCCGGCGAACTGCGGGACACCGGGCTGCGCGAAGCCGGAGGCCGACTCGTTCACGTGCGAGAACGCGGAGACGGGCGTCTGCGGCTGCGGCGTGCCGAGCAGGTCGTCGAAGCGGGTGTCGAGGTTGTACGCCGGCGTCGTCGGCGCGTTGCTCGGCGCGATGTCCGCGAACATCGCCGCGGGCGAGAGGAGATCCTCGCCCTCCTCCGCGGCCTCCTCCTGCTTCGGCGCCTCCAGGGAGAGGAGCGCCTCGGCGGCGGGCTTCGCCGGCTCGGGCTGCCCGGTCGAGCCCGAGGCGTCGGTCGCCGGCGCGGCGTCCTCGGCGAGGAGGTCCTGGAGACCGGTCGCGAAGGCGTCGCCGCCCGCGGTCTCGCGCTCGCGGCGCTCCCGGCGGGTCAGGTGGTCCTCGTCGTCGGCGTAGGCGAGTCGCGGCTGCGCCGTGACGGTCTCGTGCGCGACCATCGGCTGACGCGCATCCGAGGTGTACTCGGTCCAGGCGTGGTTGTCCCACCACCGGAGCTGGGGCAGACCCAGGGGGTCCGGATACCATCCGGCGGGGACGCGAACGTCTGACTCGGCCATTCGGTTGCTCCTCTGAAGAACCTGCGGATCCTGGGCGCTGTCCCGGGATTCGTGAGGAGTCTATTGTTCTGGCTCCGCGCCCCGGAACCCGGGCGCTCTACCCAGCTCGGGGGACAAGATGCCCCCCGTTCTGAGGCCTCACGGCACCGCCGTGCGGCAGACTCGTGAGGTGCTTCCCGATCTCCTGCCGGATCCGTGGGACCCGGACGCCTTCGCGGACGCGTTCTCGGGCTGGGCCGCCGACCGCGGCCTCCGTCTCTATCCCGCGCAGGAGGAGAGCCTCCTCGAGCTCCTGCTCGACCGCCATCTGGTGCTCAGCACCCCGACCGGGTCCGGCAAGTCGCTCGTCGCCGTCGCGGCGCACGCGATGGCGCTCGCGCAGGGACGGCGCAGCTACTACACGGCGCCGATCAAGGCGCTCGTGAGCGAGAAGTTCTTCCAGCTGGCGGAGGTCTTCGGCGCCGAGCGCGTCGGCATGATCACGGGCGACTCGAGCGTCAACCCGGATGCGCCGATCATCTGCTGCACCGCCGAGATCCTCGCGAACCTCGCGCTGCGGCGCGGCGAGGACGCCGAGGTCGGCCAGGTGGTGATGGACGAGTTCCACTTCTACGCGGATCGCGACCGCGGCTGGGCCTGGCAGGTCCCGCTCCTCCGGCTGCCGCGGACGCAGTTCGTGCTCATGTCCGCGACGCTCGGGGACGTGAGCGCGATCGCCGAGGACCTCGAGCGGCGCACGGGCGTCGAGGTCGCGCGCGTGACGGGCGTCGAGCGGCCGGTCCCGCTCCACCACCGCTGGGTGGAGACGCCCGTGCAGGAGACCGTCGAGCAGCTGCTCGGCGACGGGCTCTCGCCCGTCTACATCGTGCACTTCTCGCAGGCGGCCGCGGTGGAGCGGGCCCAGGCGCTCGCGAGCGTCCGCGTCGCGACGCGCGAGCAGCGCGATGCGATCGCCGAGGCGGTGGGCGGGTTCCGCTTCGCGGCCGGCTTCGGGCAGTCCCTCGGCCGTCTCGTCCGCGCCGGCATCGGCGTCCATCACGCGGGCATGCTGCCCCGGTACCGCCGGCTCGTGGAGCAGCTGGCGCAGCGCGGCCTCCTCCGCGTCATCTGCGGGACCGACACGCTCGGCGTCGGCATCAACGTGCCGATCCGCACCGTGCTGCTGACGGGGCTCGCGAAGTACGACGGCTCGAGGATGCGGCGGCTGTCGGCGCGCGAGTTCCACCAGATCGCGGGGCGTGCCGGCCGCGCGGGCTACGACACGGCGGGCGAGGTCGTCGTCGAGGCGCCCGAGCACGAGATCGAGAACCTGAAGGCGCTCGCGAAGGCGGGCGACGACCCGAAGCGGCGGCGCAAGGTCGTCCGCAAGCGTGCTCCCGAGGGCTCGATCGTGTGGGGCGAGGAGCACCTCGCGAAGCTCATGGCGGCCGAGCCCGAGCCGCTCCGGAGCTCGATGCAGCTCAGCGCCGCGATGCTCATGAACGTCATCGGTCGCGGGGCGGACGGCGGGCGGGGCGTCTTCGAGGACGTGCGCGGTCTCGTCCTCGACAACCACGAGCCGCCCGCCCGGCAGCGCGCGCTCGCGCGCCGGGCGCTCCAGATCTACCGGACGCTACGGATCGCGGGCGTCGTCGAGCAGGAGGGCGGCGGATTCGACGGCTCGGCGCGGATCCGGCTCACGCTCGAGCTGCAGCCGGACTTCGCGCTCAATCAGCCCCTCTCGCCGTTCGCGCTGGCGGTGATCGATCTGCTCGAGGTCGACGCGCCCGGCTATGCGCTCGACGTGCTCAGCGTCGTCGAGGCGACCTTGGACGACCCGCGGCCGGTCCTCTCCCAGCAGGAGTTCCGCGCGCGCGGGGAGGCCGTCGCGGCGATGAAGGCCGAGGGGATCGAGTACGAGGAGCGGATGGCGCTCCTCGAGGAGGTGACCTGGCCCAGGCCGCTCGCGCAGCTGCTGGGCGAGGCCTACGAGGTCTACGCCGCATCCCAGCCCTGGGTCCGCGACAGCGAGATCCGCCCCAAGTCGGTCGTCCGGGACATGTGGGAGCGGTCGATGAGCTTCACGGAGTATGTCGGCTTCTATCAGCTGGACCGCAGCGAGGGCCTCGTGCTGCGCTATCTCAGCGACGCGGTCCGCGCACTCCGCCAGACGGTGCCGAGCTCGGCGCGCACGGAGGAGGTCGAGGACCTGATCGCCTGGCTCGGCGAGCTGGTGCGCCAGGTGGACTCGAGCCTGCTCGACGAGTGGGCGGATCTCGTGTCGCCCGCCTCGGAGCCGGAGCGGGCCGTCGTCCCGCCGCCGCCCGCGAGCATCGTGCAGAACGAGCGGGCCTTCGGCGTGCTCGTGCGCAACGAGCTGTGGCGCCGCGTGCGCCTCGCGGCCCTCGACCGCGAGACGGAGCTCCGCGAGCTCGACCCGGAGGTGGACTGGGGCGCCGCGCTCGACGCCTACTACGCCGAGCACGACGAGATCGGGACGGATGCGGATGCGCGCTCGGCGACCCGCGTGCAGATCCGACGCGAGCGGAGCCGATGGCTCGTCCGCCAGGTGCTCGCCGATCCCGCGGGCCACGGCGACTGGGGGATCAGCGCGGAGGTCGACCTGGACCGCTCGGCGGAGTCCGGCGAGGTCGTGCTCTCGGTGCGCTCGATGGACCGTCTCTGAGCTCCCCGGTCGCGGCGCGACCGCTGATGCGGCTGGTCGCGGCGCCGGAGTCGTCCTCGTCGAGCTCGCGCGGCGAGCTCGGGCGGAGCGCCCTCGCGGCCTCGCGATCGGCGGCCTCGTCCTGCTCCTGCTCCTCTCGGTGGTGCGAGAGCACTCGGGCGGCCCAGGCGGTCCCCGGGATGAGGCCGGCGAGGATGCCGACGAAGCCGAGGATCGTGAAGGCCACCGCGGCGACCGGCGCGGCGGCGTGGGCGCAGTCGGCGGCCGGCTCGATGCAGGGCGACGCGGCCGAGGTCGAGACGTCGACGATCGCGAAGCTGACGGCCGCGATGCCGAGGGCACTCAGCGTGAGCGTCCCGAGCGCTCTCCTCGTCGGCACCGGCACGACCTCCCGCGGCGCCGCGGATGGCGCCGACCCCGATGCTAGGGAGGCTGCGGGCCGGGCGGGATTCCCCAGTTCGGGAGCCGCGCGCATGCTCGGCGAGACCGTGAGTTCACCTCCGTGTTGCCGGATGTTCGCGAAGCTGTTTGGATCGAGTCAGTGGACATCACGCTCATGGTCGCGCTGGTCATCGCGCTGGCTCTCTTCTTCGACTTCACCAACGGCTTCCATGACACGGCCAACGCGATGGCGACCCCGATCGCGACCGGTGCCCTCAAGCCGAAGACGGCCGTCGCGCTCGCGGCGATCCTCAACCTCATCGGCGCCTTCCTGAGCACCGAGGTCGCCAAGACGATCTCCGGCGGGCTCATCCGCGAGGGCGACGGCGGCGTGCAGATCACGCCGACGCTCATCTTCGCCGGACTCATCGGCGCGATCGTGTGGAACCTCTTCACCTGGCTGCTCGGCCTCCCCTCGTCCTCCAGCCATGCGCTCTTCGGCGGCCTCATCGGCGCGGCGGTCGTCGGCGCCGGCTTCGGGGCGATCGATCCGGGCGTCCTGCTGTCCAAGATCGTCATCCCCGCGGTGCTCGCGCCGCTCACGGCCGGCTTCATCGCCTTCGTCGTGACGAAGATCGCGTACTCCATCACGCGCAAGCGCGAGCGGGACGGGTTCAAGCGCGGCCAGATCTTCACCTCCTCGCTCGTCTCGCTCGCGCACGGCACGAACGACGCCCAGAAGACGATGGGCGTCATCACCCTGACCCTCATCGCGGCGGGATTCCAGGAGGGCGGCACGGGCCCGCAGCTCTGGGTCGTGGTCGCCTGCGCCATCGCGATCGCGGCGGGCACCTACTCGGGCGGCTGGCGCATCATCCGCACCCTCGGCAAGGGCATCACCGAGGTCGAGCCCGCGCAGGGCTTCGCGGCCGAGTCGGCGACGACCGCGACGATCCTCGCCTCGAGCGCCTCCGGCTTCGCGCTCTCCACGACCCAGGTCGCGTCGGGCTCCGTCATCGGGACGGGCCTCGGCCGCAAGGGCGCCTCCGTGCGCTGGGGCACGGCGGGCCGCATCGCGATCGGCTGGCTCATCACGATCCCGTCCGCGGGCGCGATCGCCGCCGTCATGGCGCTCATCGCGGGACTCGGGCCGATCGGGGTGGTGCTGGACGCGGCCTTCGCGCTCGCGGCGATCGGCGGCATCTTCCTCTACTCGCGCCGCGACGCGGTCGACCACCGCAACCTCGACACGGTCGAGCCCGGCATGATCGTGCGGCCCAAGCGCCGCAAGCGGAAGGGCGGCGCATGATCGACTGGACGGCGTTCGTCATCGTCATCGCGAGCGCGCTCGCGGGCGCGTGCCTCGTCGTGCTGCTGTTCTCGCTCGGGCTGCGGCTCGCGGACGGCGAGGCGTCGTGGCGCAGGCCGGTCTCGCGGCTCATGTTCGCCCTCTGCGGCCTCGCGGCGCTGGGCGGCGTGGCGCTCATCGTGCTGCACGCGCTCCTCGCGGCCTGATCGACGCGCGGCGGCCCCGCATCCATGCCGGATTCGGCATGGGCTCCCGCCGCCGTGCCGCCTAGACTCGAGTCACCGCCGAGTCGAAGGAGATCCCGCCGATGTCGAACGCATCCCACGAGGATGAGACGAAGTTCACGGACTCGCGCCCGACGGACACGGTCCGCATGGCGACGATCCGGCTGGACGCCGACGAGGAGCTGATCGTGGGGGACGAGAACTTCGGCACGACCGGCCCGAGCCACGCCACCGAGCTGCTCGAGCACTCGGGATCCACCCGCACCGAGAAGGACTCGCTCGGCGAGGTCGAGGTCCCGGCGGAGGCGTACTGGGGGGTGCACACCGCGCGGGCGCTCGTGAACTTCCCGATCACCCGCCGCGCGATCAGCAACTACCCGGACCTGGTGCGCGCGCTCGCCCGCGTCAAGCAGGCGTCCGCCCGCGCGAACCGCGAGCTCGGCGCCCTCGAGCCGCACAAGGCGGAGATCATCGATGCCGTCTGCGAGCGGATCATCGCCGGCGAGCTCCACGAGCAGTTCGTCGTGGGCGCCATCCAGGGCGGCGCCGGCACGAGCACGAACATGAACACGAACGAGGTCATCGCGAACGCTGGCCTCGAGATGATGGGGCACGAGAAGGGCGACTACCGCCACCTCCACCCGATCGACGACGTCAACCGCAGCCAGTCGACGAACGACGTGTACCCGACGGCGATCAAGCTCGCGATGGTCTTCGGCGTCATCCGCCTCCTCGACGAGCACGCGAAGCTCCAGGCGAGCTTCGCGGCGAAGGGCGTCGAGTTCAACGACATCCTCAAGGTCGGGCGCACCCAGCTCCAGGATGCGGTGCCGATGACCCTCGGACAGGAGTTCTCGGGCTTCGCCCACACGCTGCAGGAGGATGCGGACCGGCTCGGCGAGGCGATCCCGTGGCTCAACGAGATCAACCTCGGCGCCACCGCGATCGGCACCGGCATCACGGCCGACCCCCGGTACGCGGACTCGGTGCGCCGGCACCTCGAGGAGGTCACGGGCCTCCGGATGGAGACGGCGCTCGACCTCATCGAGGCGACGAGCGACGCGGGGATCTTCATGACGCTCTCCGGCATCCTCAAGCGCGCCGCCGTGAAGCTCTCGAAGATCTGCAACGACCTCCGCCTCATCTCCTCGGGGCCGCAGGCCGGCCTCGGCGAGATCAACCTGCCGCCCCGCCAGGCGGGTTCGAGCATCATGCCCGGCAAGGTGAACCCGGTCATCCCGGAGGTCGTCAACCAGGTGGCCTTCAGCGTCATCGGCGCGGATGCGACGGTCACCGCGGCGGCCGAGGGCGGGCAGCTGCAGCTCAACGCCTTCGAGCCGGTCATCGCGCACTCGATCCTCCAGTCGCTCTCCTGGATGACGAACGCCTGCCGCACGCTGCGGATCAACTGCATCGACGGCATCACGGCCAACACCGAGCGGCTGAGCCGCCAGGTCGAGTCGAGCGTCGGCGTCGTGACGGCGCTCACCCCCTACATCGGGTACGCCGCCTCTGCCGCGCTCGCCCACACCGCGCTGACGACGAACGCCTCCATCGCGGAGCTCGTCGTCGAGGCGGGACTCATGACGGCGGAGGACGTGGCCCGGGTCCTCAGGCCGGAGCGGCTCAGCGGGCTCGTGCCGGTCACGAGCGCGCTCGACCTGGAGGCCGTTCGCAGGGCGCTCGAGGAGGAGCGCTGAGCTCCCCGCCGCCTGCGGCGCCCGGGACGGCAACCTCGCGCCCGACGCTCGCGCTCCTTCCCGCGGCCCTCGTGTCGCTCTCCGCGCTCGCGCTGTTCGGCTTCCTCCAGCCGCTCGTCGGCTATCCGCTGCTCGCGGCGGGCCTCATCTCGGCCTGGTTCGTCTCCCGCGAGCTGTTCCGCGACCTCCTCCTCATCGGGATCGGGATCGGGATCGTCTCGACCACCTCGGTCGTCGCCGATGTCAGCTGGCCGTCCTTCATCCGGATCGGGCTCACGCTGGGTCTCGCGGTGCTCGTGCCCTTCCTCCTCGACCGGCTCGTGTACCGGCGCCGGGCGATCACCTTCCCGTGGCGCTCCCGCGAGCGGAAGACGCCGGGCGAGATCGCCTACCTCGTCGCGGTCCCGGCGCTCGGCTGGCTGATCCTGCCGTTCTACTTCATCCGCTCGGGCGCCTACGAGAACTGGCCGGCGCTCGAGGACGCGGGCGAGCTCTTCCGCTTCTTCGTCGGCGTGAACGCCGTCGGCACCTGGGACGAGCTGTTCTTCATCTGCACCTGCTTCGCGCTGCTGCGCCGGCACTTCCCCGTCTGGCAGGCGAACCTCCTCCAGGCGGTGATCTTCGTCTCCTTCCTCTGGGAGCTCGGCTACCGCGAGTGGGGCCCGCTGCTGACCTTCCCCTTCGCGCTGCTCCAGGGCTACCTCTTCTCGAAGACGCGCTCGCTCGGCTACGTCCTCGCGGTGCACCTGCTCTTCGACGCGCTCGTGTTCCTCGCGATCGTCCACGCCCACCACCGCGACTGGCTGCCGATCTTCATCTACTGACCCGGGCGGGCCGTGCGCGCCGGCCGCACCTCCTCGGGCGATTTGTCGTCGCGCCACCCGCGCCAGGACGCCTGCCGGACTCGACCCTCCCGGGTGAGGCCGTGCAGCTCGACCTCGGCGACGAGCCGGGCGGAGACCCAGTTCGCATCCCGGGCGTCGGCGTCGGGCACGTCGTCGACGGGAGGCGTCTTCCGGGCGATGCGCGCGAGCCGGCGCGAGGCCTCCGCGAGGTCGCGATCGCGGAACCCGGTGCCCACGCGGCCCGCGTAGCGCAGCTGTCCGCCGCGGGGGGTGGCGAGCAGCAGCGAGCCGATGCCGCCGTCGCGTGCGCCGCGTGCCGGGCGCCAGCCGATGACGACGACCTCCTGCGCAAGCCGGTGCGGCAGCTTCAGCCAGTCGCGCGAACGGCGTCCGGCGCGATACGGGCTGTCGGCGCGCTTCGCCATGACGCCCTCGAGCCCGAGCTCCCGGCTGAGCGCGAGCGCCGCATCGAGGTCCTCGCCCGCATCGGGCGGCACGAGGACGGGTGCCTCGCTGCGGACCGCGGCCTCGAGCCGGGCCCGCCGCTCGTGATACGGGAGTGCGGCGATCGACTCGCCGTCGAGCTCGAGCGCATCGAAGAGGAGGAGCTGGACGGGGATGCGGCGCCGCGCCCGCTCGACCTCGCGGGGGCGCGTGAGGCCGGCCCGCTCCTGCAGCCGGGCGAAGTCGGGTCGCCCGCGGGCGTCGGGCGCGACGATCTCGCCGTCGAGGACGACATCCCCGTCCACCCGATCGGCGAGCACGGCGAGCTCGGGGAAGCGGGGGAGGAGCTCGAGCCCGTTCCGCGAGCGGAGCGACAGCTCGCCGTCGCGTACGGTCGCGATGGCACGGTAGCCGTCCCATTTCATCTCGAGGACCCAGGAGCCGTCGTCGTCGATCGACTCGGGCGTGCCGCTGCTCGCGAGCATCGGGCGGATCGACGTCGAGCCGGCGGCCGGGGCGGTGCGGGTCGGGGCCGCCCGTCGGCGGGTCCCGTGCCCGTCGGCCTCCATGAGGTGGATGAGCCAGTCGTCCCCGCGCGTGCGGATGAGCGCGTAGCGGTGCGTGCCACGGCGTCCGTGCAGCACCGCGATGACCTCGTCGTCGCGCCACTTCTCGAGCTCGATCTCGCCCTCGTCCCAGATCGCGACGCGTCCGGCGCCGTACGCGCCCGCCGGGATCTCACCCTCGAAGCGCCCGTAGTCGAGCGGGTGGTCCTCGGTCCGCACCGCGAGATGGTTCGCCGCCGGGTCCTCGGGCACGCCCTTCGGGAGCGCCCAGCTCGCGAGCACCCCGTCGTGCTCGAGCCGGAAGTCGAAGTGCAGCCGGCGCGCCTCGTGCCGCTGGATCACGAAGCGCGGTGCCGCATCCCCGCCGGCACGGCGCGCCCGGGCGGACTCGTCCCCGAAGGGCTCCGGCGTCCGTGCGGCGTCGCGCTTCGCCCGGTACTCGTCGAGCTGCTCATCGGGGTGGATGGCCCGCCGAGAGGTCGGCGAGCGGATCTCCTCTCCGTCGCAGGCGCCGCAGCACCTCGGGGTACTCGAGCTGCTCGAGCGAGGGCGAGGCGAGCTCGCGCCAGGTGCGCGGTGCCGCCACCGTCGGCCGCGTGCGGCCGCGCAGCGAGTACGGCGCGATCGTCGTCTTCGACGCGCTGTTCTGACTCCAGTCGACGAGCACCTTCCCGCGCCGGTCGGCCTTCCGCATCCCGCTCACGACGAGCTCCGGGCGGTCGGCCTCCAGGGCGCGCGCCAGCTCGTGCGCGAAGGCCGAGATCTGCTCGCTCGTGCGCGAGCCGTCGAGCGCCGCGTAGAGGTGCACGCCCTTGCTGCCGCTCGTCACGGGACGCGGATCGAGGCCGACGTCGCGGAGGATCGCCCGCGCGAGCCCCGCGACCTCGACGCACTCGGGCAGCCCCGCGCCCTCGCCGGGATCGAGGTCGAGCACGAGCCGGTCCGGCCTTCTCGGCGTCCCGTTCCGGCCGAAGCGCCACTGCGGAACGTGGATCTCGAGCGCCGCCATCTGACCGAGCCAGGTGAGCGTCGCGAGGTCGTCGACGAGCGGGTACACCGCCTCGCGCTCCGTGTGCTGGATGCCGCGGCGGCGCACCCAGGCGGGCGCCGCATCCCCGAGGTCCTTCTGGAAGAACACCTCGCCCGGCGCGTCGGCCGTGCCGACCCCGTCGACCCAGCGCTTCCGGGTCGCCGGGCGGCCGGCGATGTGGGGGAGCATCCACTCCGAGACGGAGGCGAGGTAGTCGAGCACGTCGCGCTTCGTCGTGCCGGTCTCCGGGTAGAGCACCTTGTCGAGGTTCGTGAGCTGCAGGCGATGACCGCCGACGCGCACCTCGATCCGCTGCTCGGCCATGCTCCGATGTTCCTCCGAACGCCGGGTGCGGGTGGCGCGCTCGGAGGAACATCGGAGCATGCGCGCGATCTGGAAGGGCTCGCTCAGCTTCGGGCTCGTCAACGTCCCGGTGAAGCTGTACTCCGCGACGGAGGACCACGACCTTCCGCTGCATCAGGTCCACGACGCGGACGGCGGCCGGATCCGGTATCAGCGCCGCTGCGAGGTGTGCGGCAAGGCCGTGGACTACGAGCACATCGACCGCGCCTACGACGACGGCGAGGAGACGGTCGTGCTGACGCGCGACGACCTCGACGCGCTGCCGGTCGAGCGGAGCCACGAGATCGACGTCGTCGAGTTCGTGCCGAGCGAGCAGATCGACCAGATCCGACTCGACCGCAGCTACTTCCTGGCGCCGGACTCGAGCTCGATCAAGGCCTACGCGCTGCTCCGCCGCACGCTCGAGGACGCCGAGCGCACCGCGATCGTGCACCTGGCGCTCCGGCAGCGGACGCGACTCGCCGCCCTGCGCGTCCACGGCGACGTGCTCCTGCTCCAGACGCTCCTGTGGGACGACGAGGTCCGGGAGGCGGCCTTCCCGGCGCTCGACGAGCACCCCCGGATCAGCCAGAAGGAGCGCGAGATGTCGCGGCAGCTCATCGAGAGCTTCGCCTCGGACTTCAGCCCGGAGCGCTTCACCGACGAGTACCAGGAGCAGCTGCGCAAGCTCGTCGATGCGAAGCTCGAGCAGGGCGAGTCGATCGACACGGACGCGACCTTCGGCGCCGCGGACGACGAGGGCGGCGAGGTGCTCGACCTCATGGAGGCGCTCAAGCGGAGCGTCGAGTCGCGACGCTCGAGCGCGAAGCAGAAGCCCGCTCAGACGCGAAAGCCCGCCGCGTCGCAGACGAGCCCGGCGACGACGGCCACCGCCAAGAAGCCGGCCGCGAAGAAGGCCCCGGCGAAGGCGAAGTCCGCGCGGAAGCGCGCGAGCTGACCCGCGGGCCGCCGTCGGAAACTCAGGAGTCCTCCGCCGGCGCATCCCGTCGCCCGTCGAGGTGGACACGCGGCTCGCCGCGGAGTCCTGAGTTTCCGACGGGGGCCGGGACTCAGTGGTCGCGGAGCATGCGGACCAGGTCCGCCTTGCGCGCGTCGGAGTAGCCGGAGAGGCCGAGCTCCTTCGCGCGGGACCGGAGATCCGCGACCGTCCAGTCCTCGTAGGAGGCGGACTCGCCACCGCGCTCGCCCACCTTCGAGCGTCCCTCGGCGGCCGCGGCGTTCGAGATGCGCGCGGCCTTCTCCTTCGAGGCGCCGTCGTCGCGGAGCTTCTCGTAGAGCTCCGGGTCCTTGAGGCTCGCGTTCTTCTTCCCGGGCATGTCAGCTCCCTCCCGCCGGATGCCGGCTGCATCCGGACGCATCCGACGGTCACGCTACGCGCGCCGGTTTCGCGCGGCGTCGATCCTCAGGCGATAATCATGACGCGCGCGGATCACGAGGAGGTCGGGCATGGGCAAGCTCATCTACGGGGGTCTCAAGAACGAGATCGCCATGGACGACCGCGTGCTCGCCCACGTGCAGGCGGTGGTCTCGTCGAAGCTGCGCCGCGGCGAGGGCTTCTTCCTCAACTGGAAGGACGATCCGGCGATCGGCGACGGGCGCAGCGCCGTGTGGATCGGGCCGGGCGTGCCGATCCTCTTCAAGTACTTCGGCGGGCGCGCGATCGAGCTCAACCGCTCGTGGCTCGAGCAGCTGACCCAGTCGGCGAACAGCAACGGCGGCATGCAGCTCGTCGACGAGCCGTCGATCTCGGCGGTCTCGCCGCTCACGCAGGACTAGCCGAGCTCGCGCGCCTCGCGCCGGATCCTGGCGCTCTCCTCGATGTCGGCGCGCTGCTGCCGCGCGATCATGTGCAGCCGGGTCGTGTCGCGGACCGGCAGCCCGGTGTGCTCTTCCGCGTCCTCGTCGTCGAGGAGGCGCGCGAGGCGGATGATCTCGCCGTCGATCTCGGCACCGAGGACCACCGACAGGTTGCTGACGTAGAGCCAGAGCAGTGCGACGAGCCCGAGGCCCAGCCCGCCGTAGATCGAGGAGTAGCCGCCGATGAGGACCGCGTAGGCGGCGAAGCCGGTGGTGGCGACCGCCCAGAGCCCGAGCGAGACGAGCGCCCCGGACGTCGCGTAGCGGCGACCCGGGAGGCGCACGTTCGGGGCGACGCCGTGCAGGAGCGAGAGGATCGAGAGCAGCGCCACCGGCAGGAGCGCCCACCGCGCGACGCTCCACACGCCCGTCGCGAGCGGGTCCCAGCCGCGTCCGCCGCTGATGGAGTCGGCGGCGGCCGGCGTGATGAGCAGGCTCGCGGCGACGACCGCGCCGAGCGCGATGAGGACCGCCGCGAGCAGCAGCATCGTCCCCCGGAAGCGCCAGAGCTGCCGCCCCTCGTGCGCCTCGTGGACGGTGTTGACGGCCCGGCCGAAGGCGGTCGCGTAGCCGGAGACGCTCCAGAGCAGGAGCACGAGCCCCACCGCCAGGCCGAGCCCCGGGTTGCGGAGGCCGAGGAGCTCGCCGACCGCGCCCTCGACGGCCGTGGCGCCGGCATCCCCCGCGAAGGTGCCGATGAGGCTCGAGAGCTCCCTGGTGGCACGGTCGCGATCCTGCGCGAGCGCGAACCCGGAGACGACGACGAGGGTCGCGGGGAGGGCGCTCAGCGTCGCGAAGAAGGTGAGGGCCGCGGCCGCGTCGAGCCCCCGGTGCCGGAGGAACCCGTGCGCGGCACGACGCAGCACGGCGCGGCGCGCGCCGCGAGGGAGCCGTCGCCGCATCAGCCGCGCCGCCGCCGGGCGAATGCGGGCAGCGTGCGCCACACCAGCACGATGACGAGGAGCGCCGCCGCACCGGCGACGACTCCCGCGACGCGGCCCGCGACGACGTCGAAGATGAGCATCGCGGTTCCGGCGAGAAGCAGCGCGACGGCCGCGAGCGTGATCTGCAGGACGATGTCGGCGATGTCCACGATGCCCTCCTTCGCGCGGCGGCGGAAGAGCGAGCGGTGGAGGCTCACGGGTGCGAGGGCGAGCACGGTGGCGAGCACGGCGAGCACCACGAGCACGAGATACGTGACGACCTGCACCCCGTCAAGGTCGGCGAAGCGGGGCTGGAAGGCGAGCGCGAGGAGGAATCCGGTGAGGATCTGCGTGCCCGTCTGCGTGACGCGGAGCTCCTGCAGGATCTCGGTCCAGTTCCGATCGAGCCGCTCGCCCTGCGTCTCGTCCCGGCCGTCGCCCGGCACGGCGTCCACGCGATCCTCGGCCATCACGGAATCGTACCGTCGGCCGCGCCTAGGCTGGGCGGATGGACGAGGCCCTGCCAGCTGACGCACTGCTCGTGGAGCTCCGCACCCGGCTCGGGGACGCCGTCTCGGTGGACCCTGCCGTGCTCGAGCAGGCGCGTGCCGATCGCTCCGGGCACCGCTCTGGCGCGGCGCCGCTCGCGCTCGTGGAGGCGCGCTCGATCGACGACGTGCAGGAGACGATGCGCTTCGCGAGCCGGCACCGGATCCCGGTGGTGCCGCGCGGCGCCGGCACCGGGCTCGCGGGCGGCGCGATCGGCTCGGGCGGGGAGCTGGTGCTGTCCCTCGCCCGCATGGACCGCATCCTCGAGGTCTCGGTGGAGGACGAGCTCGCCGTCGTCGAGCCGGGTGTCGTCAACGGCGATCTCGACCGGGCGCTCGAGGCGACGGGGCTCTGGTTCGCGCCCGATCCGGCGAGCCGCGCGATCTCGACGATCGGCGGCAACATCGCGACGAACGCGGGCGGGCTGCTCTGCGTGAAGTACGGGGTCACGCGCGAGGCGGTGCTCGGGCTCCGCGCGGTGCTCGCCGACGGCTCGCTGCTCGAGACCGGCCGCCGCACCGTGAAGGGCGTCACGGGTCTCGACCTCACGGCCCTGCTCGTCGGCTCCGAGGGCACGCTGGCCGTGATCGTCGAGGCGACCGTGCGGCTCCGTCGGCGGCCCGCGGGCGGCGTGTCGACCCTCGTGGCGGGCTTCGCCGACGCACCCGCTGCGGCGGACGCGGCATCCCGCATCATGGCGGCCGGCGCCCGCCCCGCGGTCATGGAGCTGCTCGATGCGCCTGCCGTCCGCGCGATCGCCGAGCTCTTCGCCGCCCGCGGCGAGGCCGGCCTCCTGCCGTCGCTGGGCCTCGGCGGTGAGGATGCGGTCCTCCTGGTGCAGGCGGACGGCCGGGATGCGGCGGCCGAGATCGAGGCGATCCGCGCGGTGCTCGAGGCGGGCGGCGCCTCGACGCGCCGGACCGACGACCCGGCGGAGGGGGAGCGGCTCTTCACGGTCCGACGAGCATTCCACCCGGCGATGGAGCGCCGCGGGACGGTCCTCATCGAGGACGTCTCGGTGCCGCGGAGCCGGCTCGGCGAGATGCTCGCACGGGTCGAGGAGATCGGCCGCCGACACGGCATCGCGATCCCGACGGTCGCGCACGCGGGCGACGGCAATCTGCACCCGAACCTGGTGGTGCCGCACGGCATGTCGAGCGGATCCGAGGAGGTGCCGTCCGCGATCTGGGCGGCGGCGGACGAGCTGTTCCGCGCCTGCCTCGAGCTCGGCGGGACGCTCACGGGCGAGCACGGCGTGGGCATCCTGAAGCGGCGCTGGCTCGAGGAGGAGCTCGGCGCCTCGCAGCTCGCGCTGCAGCGTCGGGTGAAGGCGGCCTTCGACCCGCTCGGCATCCTCAATCCGGGGAAGGCCATCTGAAAGGTTCCTGAGCGCGGAATACGAACCCGGGGTCTCCCGTTGCATGCTGGTGACAGAGGGGATCCCAGACCCGGTTATGACTCAGATCACGCACCACCAGGCATCTGCCGTCCGCGGCTTCGCACAGCGTCCGCAGGCGGGTCAGCTCCGCATCCGCCCGACGCTCCGCGGCCGCGGCTTCGTCGTCGGCGTCGTCGACGCGAACGGCCCCGAGACCGTCGGCTTCACGCGCGGCGACCGCGTCGCCTGGCGCGATCAGGGCGGCGAGCTCGAGCAGCTCCTCCTTCTCGATCACCGCGATGTGCTCGGGGTGCCCGGCTGGATCTCCGACGAGCAGGTGGTCTCGTATCTCGGCCCCGGACTCATCGCCCGCGCGCTGCTCCGGGCCTCTCGCCCCGTGCACCGCGGCGAGGGCGTCATGGTGCAGTCGAGCGACCCGGTCGTCGCGGATGCCGTGGGCGCCTGGGCCGCCTCGATGGGCGCGCGGATCGTCGACGACGGCGCGGCGCTCGTGCTGTCGTACGCGCCGGCGGGGCGTCGTCGCCCGTCCAGCCATGGTCGGCTCGCGCAGGCCGCCGTCGAGGTGTTCCAGGCGATCCGCTCTGGCGTCTTCGAGCAGGTGCCCCTGGCGCGCTCCGCCCGCGCGGGCCGCGGCGCGCGCGTCGCGACCGCGGTCGACGCCGCCTAGGCGCCGGCCCCGGCCGACGTCGCGTCGGACCGCTGCGTCAGGGCGCCGAACCTAGACTGTCCTCATGCTCGACGCCTCGACGCGCCGCACGCGGAGCGCGGCGGCATGACCCCCGCGATGCTCGCCTTCCTCTTCGCGGCGCTCTCGACCCTCGTCCTCCTCGTGGCGGATGCCGTGACGGGCACGCTCGATCTGCGCACCGCGCGCGAGGACGAGGACCTCGAGCAGCTCACGCGCTCACGCGCCCGCGAGACGACCTGGACGGTCGCGGTGGCCTCCCTCATCGCGGTGCTGACCGCCGTCGGGGCGGACGTCGCCCTGCGCGCCGCGGCGAAGATCGAGGGCCTCGGTCCCGGCCTCGCCCTCCTCGCCCTCGTCTGGGCGGCCGTGCTCGTGACGAGCCTGGTGGCCGCCTTCGCCGCGGTGCGGCGCGAGCGGCCGGCCTACGCCCGGCTTCGCCGCGACCTCCGCGACCGGATCCCGCTCGTCCTCGACGCGGACGAGCTGGCCGCATTCGAGGCGCGGCTCGCGAGAGCCGACCGGCGCCGCGAGCAGCGCTTCCGGGCCTCGCTCCTGCTGCGCTGGGCGGGCGTCGCGATTGTGCTCGTCTCCGCGCTCGTGCTCGCGACCGGCCTCGACGGTGCGGCCTGGGCGGTCGGCATCGGCATCGTCGTCGCCCTGCTCGCGCTCGCGGCGGCCATCGTGGGGCACCGTGCCGATCTCGCGCGCGCCGAGGCCCGGCGCACGGTGCACGAGCAGCAGCGCCGTGAGGTGCTGGCGCTCCTCGAGCGCGCGAGGATCCCGGCGCGGCGCGCCGTCCCGGGGCTCCGCGACCGGGTGAGCCGCGCGCTCGCGATCCTCCGCGAGCAGCAGCGCTGACCAGGCCGGGGAGCGCTCCCGCCCGCGATAGTGTGGCGCGCGTGAGCTCCCCCGATCCCCGGTACCAGCTGAACAGCTCGAGCGTCGCGCCGATGTCGGCGCCGTCCGAGGTCCGCGCCGAGACGGCGCAGCCGGCGCAGCCCGGGATGCTCCAGGCGCCGCCGCGTCGGGGCTCGCTCGTGGGCCTCGCGGTCGTCGGCATCGTCATCGGCTCGATCGCGGCGGCCCTCGTCCTCGGCTACCTGATGCTCGCCTTCGGGCCCGGCCTCGTCGTGGTCGGCGGCCTCCTGGCGCTCGTGCCGCTCGTGATCGTGCTCCTCGGCATCCGCTGGATCGACCGCTGGGAGCCGGAGCCGCGCTCGGCGCTCGTCTTCGGCTTCCTGTGGGGCGGCGGCGTCTCGGTCGTGACCGCGCTCGTCTTCGACCTCGGCGTGCAGTTCTCGATCCAGGGCACGGGCGTCGACCGATCCGATCCCGGATTCCAGTTCGTGCAGGCGGCGGTCCAGGCGCCCGTCGTCGAGGAGGCGGCGAAGGGCCTGGGCGTCCTGCTCATCTACCTGGCTGCGCGGCGCCACTTCGACGGCCCCGTCGACGGCATCGTCTACGCGGCGATCACGGCGGCGGGCTTCGCCTTCACCGAGAACATCCTCTATTTCGGCGGCCAGCTCGCGGAGTCCGGCGGCATCGATGCGGATGTCGTCATGGTCTTCTTCGTCCGAGGCGTGCTGTCCCCGTTCGCGCACGTGATGTTCACGAGCATGACGGGGCTCGCGCTCGGCTGGGCGGCGCACCGCTGGGGGAGCGTCTGGGCGGGGCTCGGCTTCGCGCTCCTCGGGCTGGTGCCGGCGATCCTCCTCCACGCGCTCTGGAACGGCGCGCTGTTCTTCGTGAGCGACTTCTTCGGCTACTACCTCATCGTGCAGGTGCCGCTCTTCGCGATCGGCGTCGCGGTGGTGCACGCGCTGCGCCGCCACGAGGCGCGGCTCACGATGGCGCGCCTCGCCGAGTACGCGGAGGCCGGCTGGATCAACCCCGACGAGGTCGCGATCCTCGGCACGCCGCAGGGACGCCGGACGGCGCTCGCCTGGGCCGGTCGGAACGGCGTCGAGCCGGTGATGCGCGCCTACATCCGGGATGCGACGCGTCTCGCCTTCGCCCGTCAGCGGATCGTCGCCGACCGCGACCGCATCGGCGCGCAGGTCGACCAGGCCGAGCTGCTCGCGGCGATCACGCACTCGCGGCGCGCGCTGCTCGCAGGGCGTCCCACCGGCTGAGCCGGCGGCGGGCTCAGCGGCCCGCGAGCGCGCCGAGGACGGCGAGCAGCGGCTGGAGGACCCAGCCCAGCACGAACACGCCGGCGACGACGATGAGGACCACGGGGACGCCGCGCCGCAGCCGCCGGCCGGGCGCCGCCACGACATCCAGGCTCCGGTCGCCGATCCGCTCGTCGGCGTAGCGCACCGTCTGGCGGACGGTCTTCGCGCCGACCGTGTCGACGATCCGGAACAGCCGCTCGTAGACCGCGGGGTCGCCCGAACCGAAGCCGCGCGAGCGGTAGACGAACAGCCAGTCGTCGACGATCTCGACGTCGTAGGGCGCGGCCTCGTCGATGAGCAGGGCCATGAGGTCGGGCGTGAAGACGTAGAGCGCATCCCGCTCGTACTCCGTCGGGCAGTAGAGCGTGAAGTGCCGGTCGAAGTCGCCCTCGAGGCTCAGCACCTGATCGCGCCGGAAGGACGCGGGGAGGTTGGTGCTCCCGAACAGCCCGTTGTTCGCCCGGGCATCGAGCACCATGTGGGGGAGCTTCCGGTCGAGGTGCATCGCGAGGAAGCCCCAGCGGTGCGTCGTCCGGTTCTTGCCGGACCCGGTGACGTAGCTGTAGTCGCCGAGATCGATGTAGCGCCCCGATTCCGTGCGGAGGTGCTCGTGCACCGTCCGCTCCGAGCCCTGGCCGAAGATCGCGCCGGGATAGCCGGGACCGTGCGAGCGCGGGGTGAAGAGGAGGCCGTTCGCGGCGGCGAAGCGGTCGAGCCGGTACCAGCGCGTCCACCGTCCGCCGCGGCCGACGCCGCGGACCGCGCGGACCACGACGGCGGCGCCGATGGCCGTGATGCCGATCGCCGCGATCGCGCTGATCGACATGGGGAGCAGGCGCGAGGCCGAGGCCTCGCCGGTCGCCATGGCGCCCACGACCCTTGTGAAGCCGCCGACGACGTTGCCGAGGACGAGGAGCGCCACGGGAAGGCCGACGAGGAGGCCGAGGAGCTGCCCGAGAACCGGGGAGGCCGGTGCGCGGCCGGCCGCGACCGCCTCGCGCTTGAAGGCGCGGACCGCCTCCGGGTCGACGGGCTCGGTGAGGGGGCGGGTGTCGAGCGTGCGGGTCACGCGCCCATCCAAGCACCGCGGGGCCGCACAGACTGATCGCCCAGTGGCGGGTCGATGACTCCGGCGCTCCTGGGCGATCAGCTGTTCTGCCTCCAGGGTGCACCCGTCGGCCGGGCGAGTCAAGGGCCGGATGCCGGTCAGCCGCGCGTGCAGCGGCCGGAGACGACGGGGCGGGACAGCCCTGCCGCCGCCGCTGCGACGGGCCCGAGCTCGGCATCCGTCATCGCGTAGCCGAGCTCCGGGTCGGCCGAGCTCTCCGCGAAGACCACGCCGGCGACCTCGCCCTCGAGCGTGAGCAGCGGCCCGCCGGAGTTCCCCGGCTCGACCACGGCGGCGAGCGTCGCGACCTCGCGTCTCGTGCCGCGTGCGCCGTAGATGTCGTCCACGCGCTCGCTGGTCACGGCGAGGACCTCCGCGCCGCCGACCGTGAAGGGGCCGCCGTAGGGATAGCCGAGGACGGCGCCCCGGTCCCCGCGCGCGGGCGTCGCGGCGAGCGCGATGGCGGGGAGGCCGAGGCCGTCGGTCGCGATCACGGCGAGGTCGGTCTCGGCGTCGAACAGCACCACCCGCCCCTCCACGGCGCCGCCGTCCCGCCGCTCGACGACGGGCCGCTCGACCCCCGCGACGACGTGCGCGTTCGTGACGACCCGGTCGGGCGCGACGACGAAGCCCGAGCCCGTCTGGTTCTGACCGCAGGCGTAGGCCGTGCCGCCGACGCGGACGACGGAGGCCGCCGCCGCCTCGAAGCCGGGCCCCGTGCCCTCGAGCGTCGGGGCGCCGGGGGAGCGGGACACCCCGCCGAGCGCGTCGGCGATGCTCGGCAGGCCGTCGTCGAGCACGGCGGCGCGGATCCGGGCGAGCGCGCCGTCCACGGGATCGGGCGTCAGGCGCTCGATCGTGCGGAGGACGCCGGAGCCCGCGACCGCGTTCGAGAGCAGCGGCATCCCGATCGCGCCGACGCTGCCGAGCACGAGCGAGCTCGTGAGGGCGACCGCGACGAGCGAGAGCAGCGCGCCGAGCAGCCGGTCGATCGCGGCGAGCGGCTTCGCGCGGACCGCGCCGCGGACGCTCGAGCCGACGAGGTCGCCGACGGCGTGCCCGCCCGCGAGCAGCCCGATCGCGAGCCCCAGCGCCGCCACCCCGCGCCACTCGGGCGCCGGCACGATCGCGACGACGATCGGGATCGCGAGGAACGCGAGGGCGGCGCCGAGCAGAAGGCCGACGATCACCGCGAGGGTGCGCGCGAAGCCGCCCTTCCAGCCGATCACGAGATAGCTCAGGAGCACGAGGACGAGCGCGATGTCGAGCACGATGGCGATGAGCATCCGGGTCCTCGGGTGGGCCGGCCGGGCGCGGGCGCGCTCCGGCGCGATCGAGCCTAGGGTCTCCGGCCCGGCGCAGTTTGTGCGGATCGGGGCTCGAGGCAGGGCAGGATGGCGGGATGTTCCGCCGCCACCCGGTCCTCAGCGCGATCACGCTCGCGTACCTCGCCGTGGTGGGGTGGCTGACGCTCGGCCCGCAGCCGCTCGACGATCACGGCGACGGGCTCCTGCGGCGGGTGCTCGAGGAGCTCGACCGGCACCCGGCGACCGCGTGGGTGACGTACTCCGGCGTCGAGTTCGCGGCCAACATCCTCATGTTCGTGCCGGCGGGGCTGTTCTTCCTGCTCCTCCTCGGTCGTCGCCGGTGGGTGCTCGCGGTGCTGCTCGGGCTCGCGATGACCTGCGCGATCGAGGCGGCGCAGCTCCTCCTGCCGGATCGGGTGAGCGATCCGCGCGACATCGTCGCGAACTCGCTCGGCGGGCTCCTCGGCGTCCTCGTCGCCCTGCGGTGGACGCGCCCGCGGCGGAAGCGCCGCGCTCGTGCCGAGCGGGCTCGCCCGGGCTGGTAGCATTGCCAGGTTGCCGTCACGACGGCCGCGGATCAAGAGAGCCGGCACAGCAGGTGCCCGGCACCGCGCAACGAGAGGAATGGGGACCGCATATGGGCCTGAACGCAGACGTCAAGAAGGCGATCATCGACGAGTACGCCACGCAGCCCGGAGACACCGGATCCCCCGAGGTCCAGGTCGCCCTGCTCACGCGTCGGATCAAGGACCTCACCGAGCACCTCAAGGAGCACAAGCACGACCACCACTCGCGTCGCGGCCTGCTGCTCCTCGTCGGCCAGCGCCGTCGCCTCCTGGGCTACCTCCAGGAGATCGACATCGCGCGCTACCGCTCGCTCATCGAGCGCCTCGGCCTCCGCCGCTAGGCGCGCCGCGTCGATCGACACCGCGATCTTCTTCACCGAGGCCGTCGCCCCCACGGGGTGACGGCCTCGGTCGTCTCGGGCGGCGGCGGCTCAGGTCGTGAGCAGCGAGATGCCGGCGCCGATCACGATGAGGGCGCCGAGCACGCTCAGGCTCACCACGGTGGCGATGCGGCGGACGGGGGATGCGGCGACCT
The DNA here is from genome assembly GCF_027912415.1 of Homoserinibacter sp. YIM 151385. Lineage (NCBI taxonomy): Bacteria > Bacillati > Actinomycetota > Actinomycetes > Micrococcales > Microbacteriaceae > Homoserinibacter > Homoserinibacter sp. YIM 151385. The sequence goes on from NZ_CP115175.1 coordinate 434,787, forward strand.
CGAGCGGCGGACTCGCCGGGATCGCGGCGTCGTGCCGGATCGCGGGCACCTCGTGGAGGTGCTCGCGCGGCGGCGGCGCGTGGTCGGTCATGCTGGGCTCCCGGGGTGCGACGCCGGGGCGCGCGGTGACGATGCCCCCAGGATAGCTCCGCGCCCGGCCCCGGGGGCGTCGTCCGGGCCCCCGTCTTCGCGGGGTGGCCCCCGGGCCTTCGCCTACTTCACGCTGCCCGCCGTGAGCCCGCCGACGAGCCGCTTCTCGATCGCCACGAAGAGGATCACGACGGGCACGATCGCGACGATGCTCACGCCGAACACGTAGTGCCAGCTCGTCTCGTACTGCCCGACGAACTTGGTGAGCGCGACCGAGAGCGGCTGGTTGCCCGCCGTCGAGAGGAGCACGAGCGAGGCCGCGAACTCGTTCCAGCAGGCCACGAAGGTGAAGACGACGGCGGTCACGATCCCGGGGACGACGAGCGGCAGGTCGATGCGCAGGAGCACGGCGATCCGGCCGGCGCCGTCGAGCTGCGCGGCCTCGTCGAGCTCCTTCGGGAGGGTCGAGAAGAAGCTGTGCATGATCCAGACCGCGAAGGAGAGGTTGAAGGCGGCGTTGACGAGGATCATCGCGAGCCAGGTGTCGATGAGCCCCAGGGCGAAGAACTCCCGGAAGAGCCCGGAGGTGAGCACCGCCGGCTGGAGCATCTGGGTCACGATCACGAGGAACAGGAACGCGAGGCGGCCCGGGAAGCGCACGCGGGCCGTGTAGTAGGCGGCCGGCAGGGAGACGGCGAGCACGAGGAGCGTCGCGCAGATGGAGATGACCAGCGTCGAGACGAGGTTCTGCACGAGCGGCGTCTCGGGGGTCGACCACATCGTGAGGTAGTTCTCGAGATGCCACTCGCGGGGGAGGTAGCTCGGATCGACCGAGCGGATCTCGGCCTTCGTCTTCACCGAGCCCAGCAGCATGACCGCGTAGGGGAGCACGAACACGAGGAGCACGATCGCGCCGAGGAGCATCCGGAGCGCGACCCGGCTCGCCGGGACCTGGTCGGCGGTGTACCGCCGACGGCGGACGGTGGCGGCGGTCATGTCAGTCCTCCCGCATCGGGCGCACGACGCGCAGGTAGACGGCGACGATCGCCATGACGATGAGGAAGCCGACGACGCTGAGGGCGCTCGCGACGTCCAGTCGGTGCTGCGTCTGGATGTACTTGAAGATGAGCGTCATGATCGTGTCCGCCTCGTAGCCCGGGAGCGATCCGGTCATGGTCCGCAGGATCGGGAGCGAGTTGAAGACGTTGATGATCATGATGAGCGTCGCGATCGCGATGGCCGGCCGCAGCTGGGGCAGCACGACGCCGAGATAGCGCCGCCAGGGGCTCGCGCCGTCCATGTCGGCCGCCTCGAGGACCTCGCGGGACACCGACTGGAGGCCGGCGAGGAGGGTGTAGGTCACGAAGGGGAGCGAGACGAAGACGCCGACGACGAGCGACCAGCCGAAGGCCGTCTCGGGGTTCTTCGTCCAGCCGTAGCCCTGCGGGGTGTCGATGAGGCCCACGTCGACGAGGAAGGTGTTGACGATGCCGAAGTAGGGCTCGAGCCCGTAGTAGAAGACGAGGGTCGTCATGACGACGCTCGCCGCCCAGGGGATGATGACGGCCGCCCGCACGATCCGTCGGCCGGGGAAGGCCTTGTCGAGCAGCTGCGCGAGCGCGAGGGAGATGACGAGCGTCACGGCCGTGACGACGACCACCCAGACGATCGTGCGGCCGACGATCGGCCAGAAGGCGGGGAAGGCGAGGAGCTCGGCGTAGTTGTCGAGGCCGGCGGAGCCCTGGTCGATCCCGCTGATCGAGATCTCGCGGGTGGAGTTGAAGAACATGAGCGCGGCGGGGAAGACCACGACGCCCGCGATGAGCAGGAGCGCGGGCCCGATCCACGGGAGCGCGAGCAGCAGCTCGCGCCCCCGGGGACGGGCGGGTCTCGCCGGCAGCGAGCGGGCCTCAGCCCGCATCGACCTGCGACTGGATCGCGGCGAGGACGTCCTCGGCCGGATCCGTCGCGATGGTGCCGAGCAGCGACTTGAACGCGGCGTCGGTCGCCGACCAGCGCGGGTTCGTCGAGGGGTAGAACTGCGCATCGGGCAGCGCCTCGAGGAAGGGCTGCAGCGCCTCCTCGCCCGCGAGCGCCTCGGCCCCCGACTTCGTGGTGGGGAGGAAGCCCTCGCCCTGCACCCACGGCGTGTAGACCTCGGCCGAGTAGACGTAGTCGAGGAAGGCCGTGATCGCCTCCTGCTTGTCGCCGTCGTTCTGGAACGCCATGAGGTGGTCGGCGACGCCGAGGGTGAAGGGCGAGCCGTCGTCGGTCGGGATCGGCGCGATCGTGTACTCGAGCTCCGGATTCCCCTCCTCGATCTGGCCGACGCTCGGCGGCAGGCCGATCTGCATGCCGATCTTGCCCTGCACGAAGATGTCGAAGAGCGGGCTGCGGTCGGTCGCGCCGGGGTCGGCCTGGGTGGCGCCCGCGTCGATCATCGCCTTCATGGCCTCCGCGGCCGCGAGGTTCTCGGGGGTGTCGATCGTGATCTCCGACTCGTCGCCGAAGGTCCCGCCGCCGCCGTAGAACCAGACGGCGGCCTCCGCCTGCGCCTCCTCGGAGCCGAGCGGCATCCCGTAGCCCGCGACGCCGCCGCCGAGCCCGCTCACGGCGGTCGCGGCATCCCGCAGCTCGTCCCAGGTGGCGGGGGTCTCGACGCCCGCCTCCTCGAGGAGCGCGTCGTTGACGAAGAGGGCGCGCGCCGAGGCGATGAACGGGAGGCCGTAGACGGTGTCGCCGACGCTCGCGTTCTCGAGGAAGGCGTCCTGGAAGTCGGCGAGGGTCTCGGGGCTCACGACCTCCTCGGCGGGGTAGAGCAGCTCGTCGGCGGCGAAGCCGGCGAAGGGCCCGCCGTTCATGATGTCGGGCGCCTGGCCGGCCTGGATCTTCGTCGTGACGACGTCGTTGAGGTTGTCCCAGGACTGGACCTCGAGGTTCACCGTGGTGCCGGGGTTGTCGGCCTCGAAGCCGTCGATGATCTCCTCCCAGAGGCCCTGGGTGGCGTCGGAGTAGCTGGGGACGAGCAGATCGATGCTGCTCGATCCGCCGTCTGCCGAGCCGCCGCCGCCGAAGCCGCAGGAGCTGAGGGCGAGGGCCGTGATCCCGGCGGTCGCGGCGACGCCGAGGCGTCGTGCCGTGCTGTGCATGCGAGTTCCTCACTGTCTGGCGTGCCGGGATCGCGGAACCGGTCCCGGGGTGCGCACCCGCCGCGAGGTCGTTTCCTAGCCGACCCCGACGACGTTTGTAAGTACGCCTGCCTAACTGTGGCCCGCGAACTGGGGGACGTCAAGCACCGCGGCTAGCATCGGGTCATGGCGTTCTGGCGAGCACGGCTCAGCGACCCCGGCCTCCCCAAGCACGACCAGGGCTCGGGATCCTTCGACGACTACGGCTACGACCTCGCCGCGAAGAACGCCCGCGTGACCATCCGCCTCGCCGCGAGCGACCCCTGCCAGGAGGAGCTCCGCGGCGTGCTCGAGCAGGGCGCCGCCGAGGCGACGACCGCGATCTCGGCCCGGGGCATGGCGGAGGAGCGGGTCGACGCGCCGATCCCGGTGCGGCTGTTCCTCGGCACGCGGGTCTCCGGCGTCGTCGGCGCCGTGCCGCGGGGGCTCGAGTCGGTGGTCGACGAGAACCTCAGGCGGATCGAGGATCGCGGCGACAAGCCCCGCATCCCGGTCTCGATCGTCGAGACGCGGCACGGCATCCGCGTCGACCTGCTCATGGGCGCGGTGCGCTGAGCACCCCGCGGCGGCTCAGGCGCCCGCGGACTCCGCGGCCTGCTGCTGCGTCGCGATCTTCGCGCGGACGTCGTCCATGTCGAGCGCGCGGACCTGCTGCAGGATCTCCTCGAGCGCCGGGCGCGGGAGCGCGCCGGCCTGCTTGAAGAGGCCGATGCCGTCGCGGAAGACCATGAGCGTCGGGATCGCCTGGATGTCGGCCGCGGCCGAGAGCCCGGGCTGCGCCTCGGTGTCGACCTTGGCGAAGACGACGTCCTCGTGGTCCTCCGAGGCGCTCTCGTAGATCGGGGCGAAGGCCTTGCAGGGCCCGCACCACTCGGCCCAGAAGTCGACGAGGACGATGCCCTCGCCGGTGATGGCCTGCTCGAAGTCCTGCTCGGTGAGATCGACGGTCGACATCCGGACAGCCTAGGCGGCACGCGCGCCGTGCGCCGGACGGGGTCATCCCCGCGGATGAATCCGATGTGCCGCACGGGGGAGATCCCGCGCCGGGGGCCGTCGGTCGCGCGTCGGCCGTCCTACGGTAGAGGCATGCTCCGCGCCCTCACGACCCGCCAGCTGGTGGCCGACGCCGTCATCGCGGGCGTCGTCTTCCTGGCGTTCCTCGTGTGGGTGCTCGTCCTGGGGATCGTCCCGGGGCTGCTCGTGCTCGTGCTCTACAGCGCGGCCGTGTTCTTCCGGCGGCTCCAGCCGGGGATCGGACTCGCGATCGCCTGGGCGGCATCCCTGCTGCACATGGCCGCGCAGCTCGACCCGAACCCGATCAACCTCCTCGTGCTCGGCGTGCTCTACGCGACCGCGCGGCACGGCTCCAGACTCGTGCGCTGGCTCGGCTTCGCCTCGGCCTTCGTCGCGGCCGCCTTCATCGCCGCCTACGTGGTGCTCGTGCCCGCCGTGATCGAGTACCTGGGCGGGGGCGGCGGCAGCATCCTCCTCCAGCGCGTCACCCTCGGCGCCTTCCTCTTCGGCGCGGCCCTCGCCGGGTTCCTGCTCTGCTGGACGGCCGGCCTGCTGGTCGGCACCTGGCAGGTCGCGCGGGCGAGCGCGGCAGCCCGCGAGGACGCCGAGCGGGAGGTCGTGGCCGAGCAGGAGCGGACCAGGATCGCGCGCGACATGCACGACGTCGTCGCGCACTCGCTGGCGGTCGTCATCGCCCAGGCGGACGGCGCCCGGTATCTCAAGGGCAAGGACCCGGCGGCGCTCGACGGCGCGCTCGACACGATCGGCTCGACCGCCCGCGAGGCTCTCGCCGACGTCCGGGTGCTGCTCGGCCAGCTCCGCCACAGCCAGGGCAGCGCCCCCCAGCCCGTCATCGCCGACCTCGAGCGCCTCTACGCGCAGCTGCGCGCCGCGGGCCTCGACGTGCGCGAGGAGCGAAGCGGCGAACCGCATCCCCTCGGCACCTCGCCGCAGCTCGCCGTGTACCGGATCGTGCAGGAGGCGCTCACCAACGCGCTGCGGCACGGCGACACGGCCGAGCCGGTGCTCATCCGCTTCGACTGGGCGCCCGGCGGTCTGCACCTCTCGATCTCGAACGCGGTCGGCGCGCCCCGCTCCGGGCCCATCCCGGGCACCGGGCACGGGGTCGCCGGCATGACCGAGCGCGCCCTCATCGTCGGCGGGCGGCTGGATGCGGTCCGCACCGATGATCGCTACACCGTCCGCGCCTGGCTGCCCTCCGGCGAGCGCGCCGCAGAGAGGACCGCCCAGCCATGACCGAGCCCATCCGCGTCGCGCTCGTCGACGACCAGGCGCTCTTCCGCGCCGGGATCCGCATGCTCGTCTCCTCGCAGGACGACCTCGAGTTCGTCGGGGAGGCCGGCGACGGCGTCGAGGGCGTGCGGCTCGCGGCGGAGCAGCGGCCCGACGTCATCCTCATGGACATCCGGATGCCGGTCATGGACGGCATCGAGGCGACGGGTCGGATCCTCGAGCGCATCGAGCCGGGCGGCGACGGACCGCGGGTGATCGTGCTCACGACCTTCGACCTCGACGAGGCCGCGACCCGAGCCATCCGGGCCGGGGCGTCCGGATTCCTGCTCAAGGATGCCGACCCCGAGTTCCTGCTCGCCGCGATCCGCACCGTCCACGCGGGGACCGCGGTGATCGCCGCCTCCGCGACGCGCGAGCTCTTCGAGCACTTCGACTCGCGCGCCCAGCGCGAGCCGGTCCCCGCGGCCTTCGAGGAGCTCACGGCGCGCGAGCGCGACATCTTCCTCCTCGCGGCGCGCGGGCTCAGCAACAGCGAGATCGCCGCGAGCGAGTACGTCAGCGAGGCGACCGTCAAGACCCACATCAGCCGCGTGCTCGCGAAGCTCGGACTCCGCGACCGCGTGCAGCTCGTCGTCTACGCCTTCGAGCACCGGCTCGTGGACTGAGCCGGCGGCACGCCGCGCCGCGGCTCGGCTCCGGCGGGCGCCCTCCGCGACCCGGCGATCCGCGCGATCCGATCGGCGGATGCGGAGATCATCCCCGAGGATGAGGAGCTCGCGACCGGAGCCGGATCCGGCGGCGGAACCGCGTCCGTAGCGTCGAGGACATGGAGATCACGACCACGGACCTGGGGCTCGTCGCCCGCGTCCAGCACCTCGCCAAGACCTACGGGAGCCACGGTTCGCCCGTCTCGGCGCTCGACGATGTCACCCTGGGCATCCGCCGCGGCGAGTTCACCGCCATCATGGGCCCCTCCGGCTCCGGCAAGTCGACGCTCATGCACATCATGGCCGGCCTCGACAGCGCGAGCTCCGGCCGCGTCTGGCTCGGCGACGCGGAGATCACCGGGATGCGGGACGCCCAGCTCACGCTCCTGCGCCGACGCCGGGTCGGCTTCGTGTTCCAGTCCTTCAACCTCGTGCCGACCCTCGACATCGAGGGCAACATCCTGCTGCCCTTCGAGCTCGACGGCCGCCGCCCGACCGCGACCGAGCGCGCCTGGATCGACGAGCTCGAGACGGCACTCGGCCTCGGCGGCCGCCTGCGGCACCGGCCGCACGAGCTCTCGGGGGGCCAGCAGCAGCGCGTCGCGATCGCGCGCGCGCTCGCCAGCCGGCCCGACCTCGTCTTCGCCGACGAGCCCACCGGCAACCTCGACTCGCGCACCGGCCGCGAGGTCCTCGGGCTCCTCGCCACCGCGAGCCGCGACTACGGCCAGAGCATCGCGATGGTCACGCACGACCCCATCGCGGCGAGCTACGCGGACCGCATCCTCTTCCTCGCCGACGGCCGACTCGTCGAGGAGCGCGCGGGCATGACCCCCGAGGCGATCTCGACGGCGATGCTCCAGATGGAGGGCGCGGCATGAGGGCCGTGGACCGGCGCGAGCACGCGCCCAGCATCCTCGTCGCGGCGCTCTCGAGCGCCTTCGGCGTCGCGCTCCTGCAGATCACCGGGCTGCTCGCGGCGGCGATCCGCGCCGCCCCCGGCACCGGCGGCAGCGACATGGTGGGCGTCATGCTGAGCATCGTCGCCCTCGTGTTCGTCGCGATCGCGGTCTACGTCGGCGCGATCGTCACCGCGAACACCTTCGCGACGATCGTCGCCGGCCGCGCGCGGACCATCGCGCTCCTCCGGCTCATCGGCGCGAGCGCCGTCGCCCAGCGCCGGGCCGTCGCCCGCGAGGGGCTCGCCGTCGGCATCGTCGGCGGGCTCCTCGGCGCGGTCGTCGGCACGCTCGCGGCGCTCGGGCTCGCGGGTCTCGCGCGCGGCGCCGGGTGGCTGCCCGAGATCTCGTACTCGTGGATCGACCCCGTCGTCCTCGTGCCCGTCGCGGCCGTCGTGCTCACGACCTGGCTCGCCTCCTGGATCGGCTCGCGCCGCGTCCTCTCCGTCACGCCGCTCCAGGCGCTCGGCGGCGCGCAGGAGCTGAGCCGCGAGGAGGCCGTGCAGCGGCCCGTGCGGAACCGGGTCGCGATCGCGCTCTTCGCGCTGGGCACGCTGCTGCTCGCCGCGGGCGTGCTCGTCGGCCTCGTGAACCCGCTCGGCGTCCTCATCGGCGTCGTCGGCGGCATCCTGTCCTTCTCCGGCCTCGTGCTCGGCGCGCACCTCGTCATGCCGCCCGCGCTCCGCCTCGTCGGGCGCCTGCTCGGCCGCGGTCCCGCCGCGCGACTGGCCGCCGAGAACGCCCTCCGCTACCCCGAGCGCAGCGCGCGCACCACGATCGGCGTCGTCATCGGCGTCACGCTCGTCACCATGTTCGGCGTCGCGATCGCGAGCTTCGAGAACATCATCGCGGCCGCCCGCGCCGAGCAGCCCGACGTCTATCAGGGCACCGACGAGATCCTCGCGACCGTCACGCTCGTCTTCTCCAGCCTCGTCGGCTTCAGCGCCCTCATCGCCGCCGTCGGGCTCGTCAACAACCTCTCCCTCAGCGTCCTGCAGCGCACCCGCGAGCTCGGGCTGCTGCGTGCCCTCGGCTTCAGTGCCCGCCAGCTGCGGAACATGGTGCGCGCCGAGGCCGGCCAGCTCACGGTCGCGGCCCTCGCCGTCGGGCTGCTGCTCGGCGCGGGCTACGGCTGGGCGGGGGCGCAGTCCCTGCTCGGCTCGATCCAGGGGAGCCCCGGCATCGTCGTGCCGGGCATCCCGTGGATCGTCGTCGGGGTCGTCGTCGGGAGCGCCGTCCTGCTCACCTGGATCGCCTCCGCGGCACCCGCACGGCGCGCGACGCGGGTCTCGCCGGTCACCGCGCTCGCGGTCCAGTAGGGGCGCGGGCCCGGCGCGGTGCTACCCTGGGTCCGTGCTCTTCGGCCGCCTTCTCCTTAGCTGCCGCGACGAGGCCTAGCTCTCTGGCCCTCCTCGTCGCGGAGTCCGTCGCGGCCGCAACCCCGACCAGGAGAAGCGAACCATGAAGAACACCCAGCAGGCCTCGGGCATGCCCGTCCACCGCTACCGTCCGTACCACGAGCAGATCGCCGTCGAGCTGCCGGATCGGACCTGGCCCGCCCGCCGCATCGAGCAGGCGCCCATCTGGTGCGCCGTCGACCTGCGCGACGGCAACCAGGCCCTCATCGATCCCATGAGCCCCGAGCGCAAGCGCGTCATGTTCGAGCTGCTCGTCAAGATGGGCTACAAGCAGATCGAGGTCGGGTTCCCCTCGGCCAGCCAGACCGACTTCGACTTCGTGCGCGAGCTCATCGAGCAGGACCTCATCCCCGAGGACGTCACCATCCAGGTGCTGACGCAGGCGCGCGAGCACCTCATCGCCCGCACCTACGAGGCGATCAGGGGCGCACGCCAGGCGATCGTGCACCTCTACAACTCGACGAGCATCGTCCAGCGGGAGGTCGTGTTCCGCACCGACCGCCAGGGCATCATCGACATCGCGCTGGGCGGAGCGCGTCTCTGCCGGCAGTACGAGCAGACGATCCCCGAGACAGCCGTTTACTACGAGTACTCGCCCGAGAGCTACACGGGCACCGAGCTCGAGTTCGCGGTCGACGTCTGCAACCAGGTGCTCGAGATCCTCGAGCCGACGCCCGAGCGCAAGGTCATCATCAACCTGCCCGCGACCGTCGAGATGGCGAGCCCGAACGTGTACGCCGACTCCATCGAGTGGATGTCGCGCCACCTCGCCCACCGCGAGAACGTGATCCTGTCGCTCCACCCGCACAACGACCGCGGCACCGCGATCGCCGCGGCCGAGCTCGGCTACCTGGCCGGCGCCGACCGCATCGAGGGCTGCCTCTTCGGCAACGGCGAGCGCACCGGCAACGTCGACCTCGTCGCGCTCGGCATCAACCTGTTCACGCAGGGCATCGATCCGCAGATCGACTTCAGCGACCTCGACCACATCAAGCGCACGGCCGAGTACTGCAACCAGCTCGCGGTCCACGAGCGCAGCCCCTGGGCGGGCGACCTCGTGTACACGGCCTTCAGCGGCAGCCATCAGGACGCCATCAAGAAGGGCTTCGAGGCGATGGACGCGAAGGCCGCGGCCTCCGGCATCCCCGTCGCGCAGGCCGAGTGGGCCGTGCCGTATCTGCCCGTCGACCCGAAGGACCTGGGGCGCGGCTACGAGGCGGTCGTGCGGGTGAACTCGCAGTCCGGCAAGGGCGGCGTCGCGTACCTGCTCAAGACCGACCACGCCCTCGACCTGCCGCGCAAGCTGCAGATCGAGTTCAGCCAGGTCGTGCAGGCGAAGACCGACGCGGAGGGCGGCGAGGTCACGAGCGAGCAGATCTGGACGGTGTTCCAGGACGAGTACCTGCCGGCGCAGGCCTCCGACGCGAAGTGGGGTCGCTTCGAGCTCGTCTCGACGCGCACCGCCTCCGACATGTCCGGCTCGACGACCCTCGACATCCGGCTGCGCGTCGGCGACGAGGTCGAGGAGGCGCAGGGCGTCGGCAGCGGCCCCATCGCGGCCTTCCTCGAGATCATGGCCGGCGAGGGGCACCGGGTGCAGCTCTTCGACTACGTGGAGCACACGCTCTCCGCCTCCGGTGACGCCTCCGCCGCCGCGTACGTGCTGCTCGAGGTCGACGGCCGCACCCTGTGGGGGGTGGGCATCGACGCGGACATCTCCACGGCCTCCCTCAAGGCGGTCGTCTCGGCCGTGAACCGCGCGATCCGCCTCGACGCGGGCCGCGCGGTCGCCGAGCTCGCGGGCGTCTGACCCCGCCCCGTCCCGCGCGGGCGCCCCATCCCGTCGGTCCCCGTCGGAAACTCAGGACTCGAGCGCGCCGTGCACGGCCGTGCACGGCGCGCTCGCGCGATCGGGAGCGCGAGTCCTGAGTTTCCGACGGGGCGGCGCGGCTCAGGCGCCGCGGCGCCGCCAGCTGACGCGCCACGCGATGCTGCGCTGCTCGGGCAGCGACCAGCGGAACAGCACCGCGAGGATGCGGATCACGACCGTCACGACGACGCAGAGCACCGCCGCGACGACGATCGGGAGACCCGCGGCCGACCCGGCGACGAGCACACCGGCCCCGGCGACCGCGGCGACCGCGTACAGCGAGCCGACGTGCATGAGCGCGATCGGGAGGTTGAGCAGCAGGTCGCGGAGGATCGAGCCGCCGACGGCCGTGATCGCCCCCAGGAACACGGCGGGGACCGGTGGCAGGCCGAGCGCGAGCGCCTTCGAGGTCCCGATCGCGCCGAACAGGCCGAGCGTCAGCGCATCGAGCACCGTGATCACATGGCGCAGTCGGTGGAAGAGCCGCTCGAGCAGCATGCCCAGGAGCGCCGCGCCGGTCGCGACGAGCAGGTGCCAGTTGCTCTGCAGCGCCGCCGGGGTCTGCGCGAGGAGGACGTCGCGCACGATGCCGCCGCCGAATCCCGTCGCGATGCCGATGATCGCGACGCCGAGCAGGTCGAGGCGCCGGTCGCGGAATCCGGCCGCGAAGAGCGCGCCCTGGAGGCTGCCGATGCCGATCGCGGTGAGATCGGCCCAGAGCGGGATGGTGAAGAGCGCCTCGGTCACCCGCCGATCCTCGTGAAGAGACCCGGGTAGTCGAGGACCAGCCCGTGCTCGTCGACCTCGAGATCGCGCTCGAACCCGGAGTCCGGCGAGGCGAAGCGCCAGCGCTGCGGGCCGAGCCGCGTGTAGACCTGGCGATCGGGGTGCAGCTCCAGCGAGGAGGGGTCGACCCACGCGACCACCAGCTCGAGCTGCTCGCCCTCGGCGAGTGCGCCGCCCAGCCGCTGGATGGGGAGGGTGTTCGTGAACGGGGTGGCCGCGAGGTCGAGATCGACGGCCTCGGCGAGGTCGGGTCGCGTCTGGCCGTCGACCTCCCAGCCGCCCTGGCCGTCGGAGGACACGTGGAGGGTGCCGCCCGCGGTCGACTCGAGCTCGAGCGAGCGCGTCGTCCAGTCGGCACCGAGCACGAGCTCGTAGCGGATCGCGCCCTCGCCGCCCTGGATGACGGAGCTCGCGCGCACCTCGAGCCCCGTCGTCACACGCAGCCGCTCGACCGCGCCTGTCTCCTCGTCCCGCCAGCTCGCCTCGAGCATCCCGCCACCTCCTGCAGGCAGGCTACCGGGCGGCCTGTCGGCCGCGTCCTGTCAGGGACGCGGCGGATAATGAGCGGGTGCCTACCTACCGTGACGACGCCGTCGTGCTGCGGACGCACAAGCTCGGCGAGGCCGACCGCATCGTCACCCTCCTGAGCCGGCAGCACGGCAAGATCCGCGCGGTCGCGAAGGGCGTTCGCCGCACCGGATCGCGTTTCGGCTCGCGGCTCGAGCCCTTCATGGTGGTGGACGCGCAGTTCTACATCGGCCGGAGCCTCGACATCGTGCAGCAGGCGGAGTCCATCGGCGCCTACGGCGCGGAGATCGCGCTCGACTACGGCCGCTACACCGCCGCGACGGCCATGGCCGAGACCGCCGACAAGCTCACCGAGCACGAGGCGGGGCTCCAGCACTACCTGCTGCTGGTCGGTGCGCTCCGCTCTCTGGCACGGGGCGAGCACGAGGCGGGACTGACCCTCGACTCCTACCTGCTCCGCGCGCTCTCGATCGCCGGCTGGGCCCCGAGCTTCCGCGACTGCGCCGTGACGGGGGCGCCCGGACCGCACCGCACCTTCGTCGTGCAGCTCGGCGGGGTGGTGAGCGACGCCGTCGCGCCGCCGGGATCGCCGCGCCTCGACGCGGCGACGCTCGACCATCTGGCCGCCCTCCTCACGGGCGACTGGGAGACGGTCGACGGCGCCGAGGATCGCACCCGCGCGCAGGCGAGCGGCATCGTCGCCGCGTACACCCAGTTCCACATGGAGCGCGCGCTGCGCTCGCTGGAGCACGTCGATCGGACCCCCGCATGAGCCCCGTCCCGAAGACCCACAAGGATGCGGTCCCGTTCCGTCCCATCGACTGGACGGGTCTGGCCCCGCCGGCGCTGCCCGCGGCCGCCGTGCCGGCGCATGTCGCGCTCGTCATGGACGGCAACGGCCGCTGGGCCAATCGCAAGGGGCTGTCGCGCGTCGAGGGGCACAAGGCGGGGGAGGCGTCCCTCCTCGACGTCGTGGCGGGCGCCCTGCAGATCGGCGTGAAGCACCTCAGCGTCTACGCCTTCTCGACCGAGAACTGGAGCCGGAGTCCCGAAGAGGTCCGCTTCCTCATGGGCTTCAACCGGGATGTGCTGCATCGGCGCCGGGATCAGCTCAACGAATGGGGAGTCCGGGTCAGGTGGGCCGGACGCCGGCCGAGGCTCTGGCGCTCGGTGGTCGACGAGCTCGAGTACGCGCAGGATCTCACCGCCGGCAACTCGAAGCTGACCCTCACCATGTGCGTCAACTACGGCGGCCGCACCGAGATCCAGGATGCGGTGCGCCGGATCGCGGCGGATGCCGCGGCCGGCCGGATCCGGCCGGATCGGATCAGCGAGAAGACCATCCAACGGCACCTGTACACGGCCGACCTGCCCGACGTCGACTTGTTCGTGCGGAGCTCGGGCGAGCAGCGCACGAGCAACTTCCTCCTCTGGCAGTCCGCGTACGCCGAGATGGTCTTCCTCGACACCCTCTGGCCGGACTTCACGCGCGAGCAGCTCTGGGAGGCGATCCGCATCTACGCCTCGCGCAGTCGTCGCTTCGGCGGCGCGATCGACGCGCCGGGGGCGGTGTCGTGAGCGGCTCTGCTGCGGGCACCGCGACGCCGGACCCGGAGGACGGGGCGGGCGGCGGCATCTTCCGCCGCATCCGCTCGCGTGTGAACGGCCCCGGCGGCCGCCGCGGGCCGACGCTGCCGCTCTGGGATCCGGCGACCCCGACGCCGGTCGATGCGCCGGACGGCGGCGAGCCGTGGGTCGAGGGCGCGGCCGACGCCGACGACCTGCCCTGGGAGCTCCGCGACGAGGAGCGCTGAGCGCGCGACCGACCGAGGTCGGCGCCCATCCGCGGCGCGTCCCACTCGGCCGCCCCCGGTCGGAAACTCAGGACTCTCCCTGCGGTCTCGCCGTGGCGGCGCGACGCCGCCCCTGACCGCCGGCGCGGACTCCTGAGTTTCCGACCGCGGCGACCGGGTGGCGTGCCCGGCGTCGGAAACTCAGGACTCGAGGCGGCGTCTCGCCGCGCCGTTGCGAGGGCTTCGGCGGCCGCGGTCTCGAGTCCTGAATTTCCGACGGGCGGGGTGGGGCGGGGCGGACGGCGCGGGGCGCCGGGAGGTTCGAGTGGGGGTGACCCGAACTGCTAGAATCCGTTCGGGTCGGGATGACCCGAAGTCGTGAGCGCTGAGGAGTGCGGATGGGCGAAGGGGCGATCGAGCTCGCGGTCTCGACCGTGATCTTCGCGCTGCAGCCGGAGGCCGGGACGGGCCGGCCCAGCATCCGCGTGCCGCTCGTGCGCCGCACCCGCGCGCCGTTCGAGGGCGGTTGGGCGCTCCCCGGCGGCTGGGCCGATGCCCGGGAGGGACTCGCGGCCTCCGCGCGCCGCACCCTCGCCGAGACGACGGGCCTCGAGCCCGCCTATCTCGAGCAGCTCTACACGCTCGGCGCGGTCGACCGCTCGCCGACGGGGCGCGTGGTGAGCGTCGTCTACTGGGCGCTCGTGCGCGCCGAGGAGGCGGAGGCGGTGCCCGAGGGGGAGAACGTCGCGTGGTTCCCGGCCGAGGAGCTGCCGCAGCTGGCCTTCGACCATGCCCGCATCGTCGAGTACGCGCTCTGGCGGCTCCGGACGAAGATGGAGTACAGCCGCATCGCCCACGCGCTGCTCGGCGAGACCTTCACGATCAGCGAGCTGCGCCGAGTGCACGAGGCGGTGCGCGGGGTCGTCCTGGATCCGGCGAACTTCCGGCGGCACGTCGAGTCCTCGCCGGCCCTCGTCCCGACGGGCGAGCGGCTGACGGGCGGCGCGCACCGCCCGCCGCGCCTGTACCGCTACGACACGGAGGTGCGGCTCGCCGACAACGGCCCCCTCGACGACACGGAGGAGAGCCGATGACGAGCATCGACGCCCTGATCCAGCGCCTGCCCGAGTCCGGCGGCGAGAGCTGCGCGCCGGACCTCGCGCGCGGCCCCTGGGAGTTCGACCGGGTGGCCGGCTACGGGCCCGGCTCCTCGATGGGCGACGTCATCCCGGTGGGTGCGCCTCGGCAGGGCGCCCTGCCGGAGGCGTACCGCACGGCGTCGGACGAGGAGCTCGACGCGCGCATCCGCGCCGCGAAGGCCGAGCTCGGCTCCCGTGTCGTCGTGCTGGGCCACTTCTACCAGCGCGACGAGGTGGTGCGCCACGCGGACTTCGTGGGCGACTCCTTCCAGCTCGCGAACGCGGCGCAGACGGTGCCGGACGCGGAGACGATCGTGTTCTGCGGCGTGCATTTCATGGCGGAGACGGCCGACATCCTGGCCCGCCCGGAGCAGCGCGTGATCCTGCCGAATCTCGCGGCGGGCTGCTCGATGGCGGACATGGCGGACATCGATTCGGTCGAGGCCTGCTGGGAGCAGCTGCTGGACGCGCTCGGCGAGGAGCCCGGGGATGACGGCCTGGCCCCGGTGGTCCCGGTCACCTACATGAACTCGGCCGCCGACCTGAAGGACTTCTGCGGTCGCCACGGCGGGGTCGTCTGCACCTCGTCGAATGCGCGCACGGTGCTCGAGGAGGCCTTCCAGCGCGGCCGCCGGGTGCTGTTCTTCCCGGATCAGCACCTGGGCCGCAACACCGCGAAGGCCATGGGCGTCCCGACCTCCCGGATGCCGCTGTGGGATCCGCGGAAGCCGCTCGGCGGCAGCGACGCGACGACACTGCGCGAGTCCCGTGTGATCCTGTGGCACGGATTCTGCAGCGTGCACCGCCGCTTCACGGTCGAGCAGATCGAGCGCGCCCGGGCAGAGCATCCCGGGGTGCGCGTCGTGGTGCACCCGGAGTGCCCCGAGGCGGTCGTGGATGCGGCGGATGCGGCCGGCTCGACCGACCTGATCCGGCGGATGGTTGAGGAGGCGACGGAGCCGACGACCTTCGCGATCGGCACCGAGGTGAACATGGTGAACCGGCTGCAGGCGCAGCACCCGCGGCACACGATCTTCTGCCTCGACCCCGTGATCTGCCCCTGCTCGACCATGTACCGCATCCATCCCGGCTATCTGGCGTGGGTGCTCGAGGAGCTGGTCGCGGGTCGCGCGCCGAACGTGGTGCGGGTGCCGGACGAGGTGGCGGCGGGCGCCCGGGTCGCGCTCGACCGCATGCTCGCCGCGAGGCCCGCGTCGTGAGGCCGGCGCCGCGGGAGCAGGTGGACGCGATCATCCGCGCGGCCCTCCTCGAGGACGCGCCGTGGGGCGACCTCACGAGCGAGGTGCTCGTGCCGGACGCGGCGTGGGCGACGGCCGAGCTGCGGGCGCGCGTGCCGGGCACGGCGAGCGGCATCGCGGTGGCGCTGCGGGTGTTCGAGCTCGTGGATGCCGGGATCGCCGGCGAGCAGCTCGTCGCGGACGGCGCGCGGTTCGAGACGGGCGCGGTGCTGGCGCGCGTCGAGGGCCCCGCGCGCGCCGTGCTGCGCGCCGAGCGGGTGGCGCTCAATCTCGCGCAGCGGATGTCGGGCGTGGCGACGCTGACGGCGCGCTATGTCGCGGCCGTCGAGGGGACGGGGGCGCGCATCGTGGACACGCGGAAGACGACGCCCGGGCTCCGCGTCCTCGAGCGGCAGGCGGTGCGGGACGGCGGGGGCGGCAATCATCGCGCCACGCTCTCGGATGCGGTGATGGCGAAGGACAACCATCTCGCGGTGCTCGAGGCCGCCGGGGTCGCGGTCGGCGACGCGATCCGCGCCGCGCGCGCCGCGATCGGGCACACGACGCATCTCGAGGTCGAGGTGGACCGCCTCGAGCAGATCGAGCCGGTCGTCGCGGCGGGGGTCGACTCGATCATGCTCGACAACCTCGCGCCGGACGCCCTGCGCGAGGGCGTCCGTCTCGTGGCGGGCCGCGCGCTCGTGGAGGCGAGCGGCGGGGTCTCGCTCGACACGGTCGCCGAGATCGCGGCGACGGGCGTCGACGTCATCTCGGTCGGCGCGCTCACGCACAGCGCGCCCGCCCTCGACCTCGGCCTCGACATCCGCGTCGCGTGATCTACGCCGACCACGCGGCCACCTCGCCGCCGCGACGCGAGGTGCTGGAGGCGATGTGGCCCGTGCTGGCGCAGCTGGCCGCGAACCCGTCGAGCGTGCACGAGCCGGGCCTCGCGGCGGCGGCGCTCCTCGAGGAGGCGCGCGCGGCGATCGCCGTGGAGCTGGGCGCCCGAGCCGCCGAGATCGTGCTGACGTCGGGCGGAACCGAGGCCGACAACCTCGCCGTGAAGGGCATCGTCCTGGCCTCGTCTCGCGGTCGGCATGTCGTGACGACGGCGGGGGAGCACGAGGCGGTGCTGGCCTCCGCCGACTACCTGGTCCGGCACCATGGCGCCGAGGTCACGGTCCTCGGGCTCGACTCGGACGGCCTCGTGGACGCGGGCGAGCTCGCGGCGGCGCTGCGTCCCGACACGGCGCTCGTGAGCGTGCACCACGCCAGCAACGAGCTCGGCACGGTGCAGCCGATGGCGGAGATCGCGCGGGCGGCGCGCGCGGCGGGCGTGCCCCTCCACTCGGATGCCGTGCAGTCGGCGGGCTGGCTCGGCCCGCGGCTGCGCGATCCGGGCGCGCTCGGCGCCGATGCGCTGAGCGTGTCGGGGCACAAGCTGGGCGCGCCCGCGGGCGTGGGCGTGCTCGCGATCCGCCAGGCGGTGCCGCTCGAGCCGCTCGTCCACGGGGGCGGTCAGGAGCGGGGGCGCCGATCCGGCACCGAGTCGGTCGCGGGTGCGGTGGCGATGGCGGCGGCGCTGCAGCTCGCGGGGCGGGAGCGCGCGTCCCGCGAGCCCTCGGTGCGCGCGGCACGCGACGCGCTCGTCGGCGGGGTCCGCGTGGCGCTCCCGGCGGCGCGGCTCACCGGTCATCCCGAGCGGCGCCTGCCCGACCACGCCTCGTTCGTGGTCCCCGGGGTCTCGGGCGAGGCGGTGCTGCTCGAGCTGGAGCGCGCCGGCGTCGTGGCCTCGAGCGGATCCGCCTGCGCCGCGGGGCGCGACGAGCCCTCGCCGGCGCTCCTCGCGATCGGCCTCGACGACGACGAGGCGAGATCGTCGATCCGCCTGACGCTCGGACGCGCCGCGGATGCCGCCCTCGGCGTCCGGCTCGCGCGCGAGCTCGCCGAGGCGGTCGCGCGGGTCAGCCCGCGCTGACGCTCGCGCTCTCGAGCCCGAGCTCCCGGGTGTCGAGCGCCCGGATCGCGGCGAGGGCGGCCTGGATGCTGGGGACCCGGTCTGCACCCGTCTGCGTCACGACGCGGATGCTCCGATCGCTCGAGGGGCTCGTCGCGCGGATCGCCGCGCCCTCGGGCACGGGCGCCGTCGCGAGCGCGAGCCGGGGGAGGAGCGCGACGCCGAGACCGGCCGCGACGAGGTTGAGGACCGCGATCGCGTTGTCGGTCTCGAGGTGGATGTCGGGCTCCACGCCGACCGCCTCGCAGGCGGCGAGGAGGTGACCGCGGCACAGCGGGCACCCCGCGATCCAGCGCTCGTCGCCGAGTCGGGTGAGCGAGACGGGACCGCCGTCCCGGGCGAGGGGATGCGAGGCCGGCAGCGCGAGGACGACCGGCTCGGCCGAGAGCCGGGTCGTGGTGAGCATGGACTCCGCCTCGCGGTGCGGGTCGGCGCGGTCACCCGGGTAGGCGAAGGTGATCGCGAGGTCGACGGCGGCGTCGCGCAGCATCCCGAGCGCCTCGGGCGGCTCCGCCTCGACGTAGCCGACGCGGAGTCGCGGATGCCGCGCCCGGAGCTCGCGGAGGAGCCGCGGGACGAGGGTCGAGGAGGCCGTCGGGAACGCGGCGATGCGCACGGAGCCGGCGCGGAGGCCGACGAGCTCGGCGAGCTCGCCGCCCGCCGCGTCGAGCGCGGATCCGATCGCGTGGGCGTGGCGCGCGAGGACGAGGCCCGGCTCCGTGAGGCGGACGCCCCGGCCGGAGCGGAGGACGAGGGGCGTGCCGAGGCGCGTCTCGGCGCGGCGGAGGTGCTGGCTGATGGCCGGCTGGCTGTAGCCGAGCGCGCGGGCGGCGGCGCTGATGGAGCCGTGCTCGGCGATCGCCCGCACGATGCGGATGGAGTGCAGATCGAGCTCGGGCAGCGGATCCATAAGCGCATGTTATCGCCAGGATCACTCCTATGCCCTTGTTCGATGGGTCGTGGGGGAGGACCCTGGTCCGCATGACGACGACGACCCAGCTCCCCGCCCCGACGCCGTCCCTCGCCGCCGCGATCGGCGAGTTCGGCGACCCGCGCGGCTACCTCGCCGTCGCCTCCATCGGGCTGCCGCCCGCGAGCGCCGTCGAGGCCATGACCGCCGATCTCGCCGCCTGGGCGCGCGCCGACCGCGATCCGCAGGGCTACGACCCGGTCATCGCGCGCACCCGGGAGCACTACGGCCGGCTCGTCGGCGTGCCCGTCGAGCGCATCGCGATCGGCTCGCAGACCTCCGTGCTCGCCTCGCTCGTGGCGACCTCCCTGCCCGACGGCGCCGAGGTCCTCGTCGTCGGCAGCGACTTCTCCTCGATCGTCTTCCCGTTCCAGCAGCGTGCGCTGGCGCCCGGGCACGGCATCCGCCTCCGCGAGACGAGCCTCGAGCGGCTCGCCGACGATCTCGACGACCGCACCGACCTCGTCGTCTTCTCGCTCGTGCAGTCCGCGACCGGCGAGATCGCCGACGTCGACGCGATCCTCGAGGCCGCGGGGCGTCACGACGTCCGCACCTTCTGCGACACGACGCAGGCCGCGGGCGTCCTCCCCGTCGACGCCGACCGCTTCGACGTGACCGTCTGCCACGCCTACAAGTGGCTGTGCTCGCCCCGCGGGGTCGCGTTCCTCACCGGATCCGAGCGGATGCTCGCCGAGCTGCGACCCGTGCAGGCCGGCTGGTACGCGGGCGACGAGGTCTGGCAGAGCTGCTACGGCCCCCGCCAGCACCTCTCGGCGGATGCGCGCCGCTTCGACGTCTCGCCGGCCTGGCAGGCGTGGGTCGGCGCCGAGCCGGCGATCCGGCTCCTCGCCGGACTCGACATGGCCGAGGTCCAGGGCCGTACGACCGCGCTCGGCGACGCCCTCTGCCGCGGTCTCGGCATCCCCGAGCAGCACCAGCCGATCGTGACCTGGCCGGACGCGGACGGCGACGACCTCCGCGCGCTCGTCGCCGCGGGGGTCCGGGCATCCGGGCGCGCCGGGCGCCTGCGGGCCTCCTTCCACCTCTGGAACGACGAGCGCGACGTCGAGCAGGTGCTCAGCGCCCTTCGCCGCCCCGCGGTCTAGGCTCGGGAGGGTCCCCGATCCCGACCCGAGCGGAGCCAGCGTGAGCGCACCCGAGACCGCCCTCGAGATCCGCGGACTCCGCAAGGTCTTCGGGCAGACCGTCGCGGTCGACGGGATCGACCTGCGCGTCGAGGCGGGGAGCTTCACCGGGCTCGTCGGGCCCAACGGCGCGGGCAAGACCACGACGCTCTCCATGGCGACCGGGCTCGCGCGACCCGACGCGGGCGAGATCCGCATCCACGGCGTCGACGTCTGGCGCGACCCGGTCGCCGCCAAGCGGCTCGTCGGCGTGCTCGCCGACGGCGTGCGGCTGTTCGACCGGCTCACCGGGCTCCAGCTGATCGTCTACTCGGGGCTCCTCTGCGGGATGGACCGCGAGGTCGCGACGGCACGGGCGCACGAGCTCATCGAGCTCCTCGACCTCCAGGGCGCGGGCGGCACCCTCGTCATCGACTACTCCGCCGGCATGACGAAGAAGATCGCCCTCGCGGCCGCGCTCGTGCACGCGCCCCGGCTGCTCGTGCTCGACGAGCCCTTCGAGTCCGTCGACCCGGTCTCGGCGGCGAACATCCGCGACATCCTCGAGGGCTTCGCCGGCTCCGGCGGCACCGTGATCGTCTCGAGCCACTCCATGGACCTCGTGCAGCGGATGTGCGATCACGTCGCCGTCATCGCGCAGGGCCGGGTGCTCGCGGCCGGGACCACGGAGGAGGTGCGAGCCGGCAGCACCCTCGAGGAGCGCTTCGTCGAGCTCGTCGGCGGACGTCGCCACGGAGAGGGTCCCGCGTGGTTGCGACACTCCTGAGGCTCCGCTTCCTGCTGCTGCGCAACCAGCTCGCAAAGCACCCGTGGCAGATCGTCGCCGTCGTGCTCGGCGGGCTCTACGGGCTCGGCGTCCTCGCGGGGGTCGTGGCGATCCTCATCGGGCTGTCGGCGGCGCCAATCGAGCTCGCGCGCACCGTCGCCGTCCTCGGCGGCAGCGCGGTCGTGCTCGGCTGGACGGTCCTGCCGGCGCTCACCTCCGGCATCGACCAGACCGTCGACCCCGCCCGCCTCGCGCCCTTCCCGGTGCCGCTCGACCGGCTGCTGCTCGCGCTCGCCGTGAGCGGCATCCTCGGGATCCCGGGCGCCGTCACCCTCCTCGCCTCGGCCGCGACGGCGCTCACCTGGTGGCGGCAGCCGGGCATCGCGGTCGTCGCGCTGCTCTGCGGCGCGCTCGCCACGGTCACCGCGGTCCTCGGATCGCGGATGCTCGTCGCGCTCGCCTCGCGCATCGCGATCGGCCGGCGCGGGAGGGAGGCGCGCTCGACGCTCGTCCTCATCCCGCTGGTGCTCCTCGGACCGATCATCGTGGTCCTCACCGGCTGGATCCGCGAGATCGAGGACGTGCTGCCGCGCATCGCGGAGGTGCTCGCGTGGACGCCGTTCGGCGCGCTCTGGGCGATCCCCTCGGACCTCGCCGCGGGGCAGCCCGGGCGCGCGGCGGCCGGGCTCGCGATCGGGCTCGCCTGGCTCGCGCTCGTCATCGTGCTCTGGCGGTGGGGGCTCGCCCGCGCGCTCGAGCAGCCGCCGCAGGAGGCCCGCTCGGGCGCGGGGCGCGAAGGGTTGGGACTGCTCGGCCGCCTGCCGGGGACCCCGGCCGGCGCCGTCGCGGCCCGCGCGCTCATCTACTGGATCCGCGACCCGCGCTACGCCCAGTCGCTCGTCTCGGTGCCGCTCGTGCCGATCTTCGTGTTCGTCTACAGCGGCTTCGGCGACGACCTCACGCCGCTCGTCTGGGTCTCGCCGATCGTCGCGGTGCTGCTGGCCATGTCGATCTACACCGACGTCTCCTACGACAGCAGCGCCTTCGCGCTGCACCTCCAGACCGGGCTCCGCGGCGTCGACGACCGTCTCGGCCGCGTGCTCGCCCTCGCGGCCTTCGCGGTCCCCGTGACGCTCCTCCTCGCGGTCGGCAGCGTCGCCCTCTCCGGCTCCTGGTGGATGCTGCCGGGGCTCCTCGGGATCGTCACCGGCATCCTGCTCTCCGGCTTCGGCATCTCGTCCATCGTCTCCGCCACGTGGGTGTTCTCGGTGCCCGCACCGGGGGAGAGCCCCTTCCGCTCGAAGCCGGGCGCCGGGTTCTCGCTCATGCTCTCGACCTTCGGCACCTGGGCCTCGGTCGCGCTCGCGACGCTGCCCGAGGTCGTCCTCGCGATCGTCGGCTTCGCGACGGGCAGCGTCGTGCTCGGCTGGATCTCGCTCCTCGTGGGCCTCGTGCTCGGCGCCGTCGTCCTGGTGCTCGGGATCCGGCTCGGCGGCCGCATCCTCGATGCGCGGGCACCCGAGCTGCTGACCCGCCTGCGGTTGGAGCACTGAAGCGCCGCTAGGCTGGGCACTTCGCACCCTCGACCGCGCAAGCCGGCGCGGCTGACCTCTGGAGTTACACACGTGGCCTCGCCCAACCCGCTCGACTCGATCATCTCCCTCGCGAAGCGCCGCGGCTTCGTCTATCAGTCCGGCGAGATCTACGGCGGCAGCCGCAGCGCCTGGGACTACGGCCCCCTCGGGACGGAGCTCAAGGAGAACATCAAGCGCCAGTGGTGGCGCTTCATGGTGCAGAGCCGCGAGGATATCGTCGGCCTCGACTCGGCCGTGATCCTCCCGAAGAAGGTGTGGGAGGAATCGGGGCACGTCAAGGTCTTCTCCGACCCGCTCGTCGAGTGCCTCCAGTGCCACAAGCGCTACCGCGAGGACCACCTCCTCGAGGAGTTCGAGGCGAAGAAGGGGCGCGCGCCTGAGAACGGCATGGCCGACATCGTGTGCGCCAGCTGCGGCACCCGCGGCAGGTGGACCGAGCCGCGCGCCTTCTCCGGCCTCCTCAAGACCTACCTCGGTCCCGTCGACGACGAGGCGGGCATGCACTACCTCCGCCCCGAGACCGCGCAGGGCATCTTCGTGAACTTCGCGAACGTCTCCGCCAGTGCGCGCATGAAGCCGCCGTTCGGCATCGCGCAGATCGGCAAGAGCTTCCGCAACGAGATCACGCCCGGCAACTTCATCTTCCGCACGCGCGAGTTCGAGCAGATGGAGATGGAGTTCTTCGTCGAGCCCGGCACCGACGAGACCTGGCACCAGTACTGGATCGACCAGTCGGAGGCCTGGTTCCTCGGCCTCGGCATCACGCCCGAGAACCTGCGCCAGTACGAGCACGCGCAGGAGAAGCTCTCGCACTACTCGAAGCGCACCGTCGACCTCGAGTACCGCTTCGGGTTCTCGGGTGGCGAGTGGGGCGAGCTCATGGGCGTCGCGAACCGCACCGACTTCGACCTGAAGACCCATTCCGAGGGCTCCGGCGTCGACCTCTCCTACTTCGACCAGACGAAGAACGAGCGGTGGATCCCGTACGTCATCGAGCCGGCCTTCGGCCTGACGCGGGCCCTCATGGCCTTCCTCATCGACGCCTACCACGAGGACGAGGCGCCGAACACGAAGGGCGGCGTCGACAAGCGCACGGTGCTGCGGCTCGACCGTCGGCTCGCGCCCGTCAAGGCGGCCGTGCTGCCGCTGTCGCGCAACGAGCAGCTCTCGCCGGTCGCGAAGGAGCTCGCCGCGCGGCTGCGCCAGTCGTGGTCGATCGAGTTCGACGACGCGGGCGCGATCGGCCGCCGCTACCGTCGTCAGGACGAGATCGGCACCCCCTTCGCGGTGACGGTCGACTTCGACACGCTCGACGACAAGGCGGTGACGGTCCGCGAGCGCGACACCATGTCGCAGGAGCGCGTCTCCCTCGACCGCCTCGAGGGCTACCTGGCGGAGCGCCTCGTCGGCGCCTGACCCGCCGCGCCGCGGATCCCGCGCTCCGCACCCCGCGCCGCGCCGGCCCCGCCCGTCCCGCTCCGCCGTGCCCCGTGCCCCGCGCCCCGTCGGAAACTCAGGACTCCTGGCGTTGTCGGCGAGCAGCTACCGGGCTGTGCCGAGTGATCCCGCTCCGGACTCCTGAGTTTCCGACGGCCGCCCCGCCGCTCGGAGCATCGGCCCCTCGTCCACAGGGGCGGATGCGGCGCTGGAGGGCACAGACCGCGGCGGCGCGGCACCTCGGCCGGCTCGAGTGCGGCACCCTCTCCGGGTGTCCATGCTCTCGGAGGTCGCGGCCGCGAACGGCGGCTTCGCGACGAAGCGCCAGCTCGTCGCGGTCGGCGCGACCGACCGCATGCTCACCTGGGCGGTGCGGTCCGACGAGCTGGTGCGCGTCCGCAACGGCTGGTACACGATCCGTCCGGAGGCGGACCCGGCCGTCCGCGCGATCCGCGTCGGCGGACGGCTGACCGGGATCTCGGCGCTCGTCGAGCACGGTGCGTGGGCATGGCGGCGGCCGCGCCGTCTGCATGTCGCGGTCCGCGCGAACGCCGCACGACTGCGTCGGCAGCGTGATCGCCGCCGACGGCTGCGCCCTCGAGCGGACGCCGGCCTGCGCGTCCACTGGAGCGGACGCGATGACATCGCACCCGGCACCGCGTGGGCGGTCTCGATCCCCGACGCCCTCGTCCGCGTCGCGCTCGACGAACCGCTCGAGGATGCCGTCATCGCCTTCGACTGGGCGCTCCGATCCGGCCGGATCGACCGGATCGATCTCGAGCGGGTCCTCCTCGAGCTGCCGCTCGAGCTGCGGATGCTGGGGGATCTCGCCGACCATCGCTCCGACAGCATCCTCGAGTCCGCATCTCGGCTCAGGCTGCGCCGAGCCGGATACGCCGCGCGTCCGCAGGTCCAGGTCGACGGGCTCGCCTCACCCGTCGATCTGATGGTGGCGGGCATCGTCGCTCTCGAGACGGACGGCGTCGAGTCGCACCTCGGCCGGTTCGAGGAGGATCGCCGCAAGGACCTCGTGCTCACCGCCGCGGGGCATCACGCGATCCGGGCCACGTCCCGCCAGGTCAGGGAGGACTGGCCGTCCGTGCTCCGCGCCGTCACCGCGGCCCTCACCGCGCGGCTCGGTCCCGAGCAGGTCGCGGCCCTCCGCGCTGCCGACGTCGGAAACTCAGGCCTCCCGCGGGATCGTCGCCGCATCCGCGCTCCCCGGAGGGGCCGACGCGCTCGACCCTCCTGAGTTTCCGACCGGCGAACCGGGAGCGGACCGGGAACGGCGGGGGACGGGAACGCGTCCCAGCGGGAATAGCTCGACGCGGAGCCGGTTGCACTCCCGCGTGACGACATCCAGCGCCCCCATCAAGGTCGAGATCTGGTCGGATGTGCAGTGCCCCTGGTGCTACATCGGCAAGCGGAAGTTCGAGGCGGCCGTCGAGGCCTTCGACGGCGACGTCGACGTCGAGTACCGCTCCTTCGAGCTCGCCCCCGACACCCCGGTCGACTTCGAGGGCACGGCGGCCGACTACCTCAGCCAGCGCAAGGGCCTCCCGGCGGATCAGGTGCAGACGATGCTGGACCGCGTGACCGGGATCGCCGCGCAGGTCGGCCTCGACTACCGTTTCGACGACGTGCACCAGACGAACACGGTGCTCGCGCATGAGGCTCTGCACTTCGCGAAGGCGCACGGCCTCCAGGTCGAGCTGAAGGAGCGCCTGCTCCTCGCCTACTTCACGGAGGGTCGTCACCTCGGCCGCGCGGAGGAGCTCGCGGACCTGGGCGCCGACGTCGGTCTCGATCGCGATGAGCTGCTCGCGGCGCTCGGCGACCACCGCCACCTCGCCGATGTGAAGGCCGATGTCGCGCAGGCGACCGCGTACGGCATCCAGGGCGTGCCGTTCTTCGTGTTCGACGGACGCCTCGGCGTCTCGGGGGCCCAGGAGACCGCGACCTTCGCCGACGTGCTCGCCAAGGTCCGGGACGATCGGGTGGAGGCGTGAGCGCCGCCGTGAGCGCGCCGCGCCCGCCCCTCACGATGGTGGGGGATGCGGATGCCATGGCCTGCGAGGGGGACAGCTGCGTCGTTCCCGGCCCCTCCTCGTCGGGCGACCCGGCGGCGGGCGGCGCCGAGTCGCAGGCCGCTTCCTAGCGCGCGGCGAGCGGTTCGCTGAGGTCGGCGACGACCGCCGCGAAGCCGCGGGCCAGCTCGTCGGCGTCGACCCACAGGCTCCGACCTCGCTCGCCGGCGCCCATCGAGATGCGTCGGCCGGCGGCGCGCTCGTCGAGGTAGACGGGCCAGGCGGTCCTCGAGCCGAACGGGGTGATCGTGCCCCGCTCGTAGCCGGTCGCCTCGAGCGCGACGGCGGCGTCCGGCAGCTGGAGCCGGTTGACGCCGACGAGCGCGCGCAGCTTCGGCCAGGAGATCTGCCGGTCGCCGGGCACCAGCGCGAGCAGGAACGTGCCGTCCGCGCGCTTCACGACGAGCGACTTCACGATGTCGGCCGGGGTGATGCCGAGGGCGGCTGCCGCCTCCTCCAGGGAGCGCGCCGGAGGCTGCTCGACGATCTCGACCGGGATGCCGCGCCGGGCCGCATCGGCCGCAGCGCGTCCGCTGCCGAGGGGCTCTCCCTCAGCCGTCATGTCGTGGCCTCCCTGATCTGGGACAATCGATGAGATGTCCACGATAACCGCGCGCCGGGCCGCGCCGCCGCTCCGGATCGGGCGGCTCGAGCTCGAGGTCCCGGTGGTGCTCGCGCCGATGGCGGGGATCACGAACACGGCGTTCCGCCGGCTCTGCCGCGAGTACGGCGCCGGGCTGTACGTGAGCGAGATGATCACGAGTCGCGCGCTCGTGGAGCGCACGCCCGAGAGCATGCGCCTCATCTCCCATCACGAGTCGGAGACGCCGCGCAGCATCCAGCTCTACGGGGTCGACCCGAAGACGGTGGGCGAGGCCGTCACGATGCTCGTCGCCGAGGACCGTGCCGACCACATCGACCTCAACTTCGGCTGCCCGGTGCCGAAGGTGACCCGCAAGGGCGGCGGTGCGGCGCTGCCGTGGAAGCTCGAGCTGTTCCGCGAGATCGTGGAACGCGCCGCGGCGGCGGCGGGCAGCATCCCGCTCACCGTGAAGATGCGCAAGGGCATCGACGAGGACCACCTCACCTACCTCGAGGCCGGCCGCGCCGCCGAGGGCGCCGGCGTCGCGAGCATCGCGCTCCACGCCCGCACCGCGGCGCAGTTCTACTCCGGGACCGCGGACTGGGATGCGATCGGCACCCTCAAGGAGACGATCACCAGCGTCCCGGTGCTCGGCAACGGCGACATCTGGAGCGCCGCCGATGCGCTGCGGATGGTCGAGCAGAGCGGATGCGACGGCGTCGTCGTCGGCCGGGGCTGCCTCGGCCGACCGTGGCTCTTCGGCGACCTCGCGGCGGCCTTCCGCGGGGAGGAGCTCACCGCCCAGCCGAGCCTCGGCGAGGTCGCGCGGGCCTTCAAGCGCCACGCGGAGCTGCTCGTCGAGTTCTACGAGGGCGACGAGGAGCGGGCCTGCCGCGACATCCGCAAGCACGTGGCCTGGTACTTCAAGGGCTACGCGGTCGGCGGCGAGCTGCGCGCCTCGCTCGCGTCGAACTCGGGCCTCGACGAGATCGACGAGCTGCTCGGCCGCATGGACTGGGACCAGCCGTACCCGGGTGTCGAGGCGGAGGGACCGCGAGGCCGCGCCGGCAGTCCGCGTGTGCCGGCTCTGCCCGAGCGCTGGCTGGACAGCCGCGAGCTGCCGGCGGCGCACCGTGCGACGCTGACCGAGGGCGAAGGCGACACGAGTGGCGGCTGATCGGGAGGAGGCGGGCGTCCTGCCCGCCGGCTACAGCGAGGCCGATGCGGAGCGCTGGCTCCCCGAGCACCACTCGACGCGGCGGAGCGACTTCGCGCGCGACCGGGCGCGACTCCTCCACTCGAGCGCCCTCCGACGTCTCGCGGCGAAGACGCAGGTCCTGAGTCCGACGGCGGGCCTCGACTTCGCGCGCAACCGCCTGACGCACTCGCTCGAGGTGGCGCAGGTGGGCCGCGAGCTCGCCATCAACCTGGGGCTCGACCCGGATGTCGTCGACACGGCATGCCTTGCGCACGACCTCGGGCATCCGCCGTTCGGCCACAACGGCGAGCGCGCCCTCAACGACTGGTCGCGCGACATCGGCGGCTTCGAGGGCAATGCGCAGACCCTCCGTCTCCTTACCCGCATCGAGCCGAAGGTCATCGGCCGAGACGGTCGCAGCTACGGGCTGAACCTGACCCGGGCCAGCCTCGATGCGAGCTGCAAGTACCCGTGGCCCGAGGCGCAGGGCATCCCCGATCCCTCGGGGCGGAGCAAGTTCGGCTTCTACGCCGACGACACCCCGGTGTTCGAGTGGCTGCGGGCCGGAGCCCCGGATCGGACGCGCTGCATCGAGGCCCAGGTCATGGACCTCAGCGACGACATCGCGTACTCCGTGCACGACTTCGAGGACGCGATCGTGAGCGGCTACCTCGACGTCCGGGCGCTGAGCGCCCGCGTCGACCACGACGGGCTCGTCGACCAGATGTTCGAGTGGATCGGCGGCGAGATCGGCCATGCCGAGCTGATCGCCGCCTTCGACCGGCTCGACAGCCTCCCGTCCTGGGTGGACAGCTGGTCGGGCAGCCGCGCCGATCTCGCCCGGCTCAAGAACCTCACCTCGCAGCTCATCGGGCGCTTCGCGCACGAGGCGGTGCACGCGACGCGGCATGCCGCCCCGGGCGGACCGCTCGCCCGGTTCGGCGCGGATGTCGTGGTGCCGGCCGGCACCCGAGCCGAGATCGCGGTGCTCAAGGGCATCGTCGCCGCGAACGTCATGTCGACGAACGCGCGAAAGCCCATCTACGCCCGACAGCGCGGGATCCTCACGGAGCTCGCGGACGCCCTCTATTCGGGCGGGCCGACGCTGATGGACGCGGGCTTCGCGGCGGACTGGGCGGATGCGGCGGACGATGCGGCCCGCCGCCGGGTGGTCGTCGACCAGGTCGCCTCGCTCACCGACCAGTCCGCGATGTCCTGGCACGAGCGGCTCGTCTCCTAGTCGAGGCGGCGCGCCCGCACGCACGCCCGCCGTCGGAAACTCAGGACTCCGCCCCTCATCGCGGGGCGCGGCCCGCCGGCGGGCGCTCTCCCTTTCGCCCGAGTCCTGAGTTTCCGACATCGACGGCCACGGGATCGGGCCCGACGCGGCGGCGCGGCGCCCCGCGCACCTAGGATTCTGAGCATGCCCGGCCTCATCCGACGTAGCGACATCGACGAGGTCCGGTCGCGCACGAACATCGCCGACATCGTGGGCGACTACGTCACGCTCAAGAGCGCCGGCGTGGGCTCGCTCAAGGGGCTCTGCCCGTTCCACGATGAGCGCAGCCCCAGCTTCCACGTGCGTCCGCAGGTCGGCTTCTACCACTGCTTCGGCTGCGGCGAGGGCGGCGACGTCTACACCTTCCTGCAGCGCATGGATCACGTGAGCTTCCAGGAGGCGGTGGAGCGTCTGGCGGGGCGGATCGGCCTCGAGCTCCACTACGAGGACGGCGGGCAGGCGAACTCGGATCACGGCGTGCGCGCGCGCCTGCTCGCGGCGAACGCCGCAGCGGAGACCTTCTTCCGCGAGCGTCTCGCCGCACCGGACGCGCAGCCGGGCCGGGAGTTCCTGGGGCAGCGCGGCTTCGATCCCCAGGCCGCGGCACGGTTCGGCGTCGGCTTCGCCCCGAAGAGCTTCGACGCGCTCGGCTCCGCGCTGAAGGCCCAGGGCTTCACCCAGGAGGAGCTCATCGCGGCGGGGCTCCTCTCGACGAACGAGCGCGGGAACGCCTACGACCGTTTCCGGGGTCGCCTGATCTGGCCGATCCGCGACGTGACGGGCGCGACCATCGGCTTCGGCGCCCGGAAGCTGCTCTCGGACGACGAGGACCGCGGCCCGAAGTACCTCAACACCCCCGAGACCGCGATCTACCACAAGAGCCAGGTGCTGTACGGCCTCGACCTCGCCCGCCGCGATATCGCGCGCGGCAAGCAGGTCGTGGTCGTCGAGGGCTACACGGATGTCATGGCCTGTCATCTGGCGGGCATCACGACGGCGGTCGCGACGTGCGGCACGTCCTTCGGCGTCGATCACATCAAGGTGGTGCGCCGCGTCCTCGGCGACACGGACAATCGGGACACCAGTGCGACAGGCGAGGTGATCTTCACCTTCGATCCGGATGAGGCCGGTCAGAAGGCGGCGAGCCGCGCCTTCGCGGAGGAGCAGCGCTTCGCCGCGCAGACCTTCGTCGCCGTGGCGCCCGAGGGTCTGGATCCCTGCGACCTGCGGCTGAAGCGCGGCGACGACGCCGTCCGGCGGCTCGTATCGGGGCGCAAGCCGATGTTCGAGTTCATGATCCGGCGCCAGCTGCAGACCCACGACCTCGAGACGGTCGAGGGGCGCGTCGCGGCACTGCGGGCGGCGGCGCCGATCGTCGCCGGCATCCGCGATCAGGCGCTCGGCGTCGGCTACGTCCGGAGCCTCGCGGGCTGGCTCGGCATGGACCCGGGGGAGGTCGGTCGGGCCGTGCAGTCGGCGCGCGCCCGCACGGCGAAGACGGTGGATCCGAGGGTCGACGTCCGGCCGGAGTCGGGGCTGGAGCCGCCCGAGGGCGCGCCGCCGTCCGCCGGTCCGTCGCTCATGGATCTGCCGACCGATCCCTCGACGCGGCTCGAGCGGGACTCGCTCATGGTGCTTCTGCAGCATCCCGTCGCGGTGGGAGCCGAGCTGGTCGCGGCGGCGTCGCGGGCGGGCTTCGGCAATCACGCGCTCTCGGTGGTGCGCGATGCGATCGCCGCGCACGCGACGGAGATCGAGCGCGTCGACTGGGTGCAGGCCATCGCCGACGAGGTGCCGCGCTCGTACCAGGCGCTGGTGACGCAGCTCGGCGTCGCGCCGGTTCCGGAGCGGGGCGAGCGGATCGCCGCGTACGCCCGGAGCCTCGTGACGGATCTGCTGGACCGCGATCTGCTCCGACGCAAGGCCGAGCTGCTCGGCTCCGCGCAGCGCGCGCAGTCCGACGGGGATGCGGAGCGGGCGCGGGAGCTCTACGCGCGGTCCGCCGTCGTGGAGCAGGAGCGCCGCCGCCTCCGAGCGGAGTAGGGCGCGCACGCGCCGGGCCCGACCCGGCGCCCGAGTCGTGCCTCGACCATGCGGCTGCGCGGCATCACGTCGTCGCGTCGGAAACTCAGGAGTCCCCGCCGCTGGCGGCTCCGGCCGCGCCGCACGCGCGACCGGAGATGCGATCGTCTCCTGAGTTTCCGACGGTGGGGACAGCGTTTCGGCCCGGTTACGATTCCGGCGCGAGATCGCCCTCAGGTGGAGAGCGCTCCCACCTGTGTGTTAGGACTGTGTACATTCTGCGGACCCCCCGACGAGGGGGCGAGCATCCCTCGCACATGACAGGAAGCAGGAACACGAGATGCCATCCGCATTCCGTTCCCGGAGCGCCGCACGCCGCGGCGCGATCGCCGCGGGCGCCACCGCCTTCGCCCTCGTGCTCGCCGGCTGCGCCGGCGGCGGCGACGACCAGGCCGGCGACGACCTGATCCTGGTCGGCACCACCGACAAGGTGACGACGCTCGACCCGGCCGGCTCGTACGACAACGGCTCGCTCATGATCCAGACGCAGGTCTTCCCGTACCTGCTCAACTCGCCCTACGGCAGCCCGGATGTCGAGCCCGACATCGCCGAGTCCGCAGAGTTCACGAGCCCCAGCGAGTACACCGTCGTGCTCAAGGAGGGCCTCACGTGGGCCAACGGCAACGACCTCACCTCGAGCGACGTGAAGTTCAGCTTCGACCGCATCATCGAGATCGCCGCCGACAACGGTCCCTCGAGCCTGCTCTACAACCTCGAGGAGACGGAGGCGGTCGACGACACGACCGTCGTCTTCCACCTCAAGACCGAGAACGACCAGGTCTTCCCGCAGATCCTCTCGAGCTTCCCGGGCGCGATCGTCGACGAGGAGAGCCTCTCCGCCACCGAGATCACGCCGGATGAGGACATCGTCGAGGCGAACGCCTTCGCCGGCCAGTACGTCATCACCGACTACGACTTCAACAACACGGTCCAGTTCGAGCCCTACGACGGCTACCAGGGCCTCCTCGGCCCGGCGGAGAACGGCGGCGTCGTCCTCAAGGTGTACGCGGACTCCTCGAACCTGAAGCTCGACGTGCAGGAGGGCCAGATCGACGTCGCGACGCGCAGCCTTTCCTCGACCGACATCGAGGACCTCCGCGGCCAGGACTCGGTGCAGGTCCTCGACGGGCCCGGCGGCGAGATCCGCTATATCGTCTTCAACTTCGACACGCAGCCCTACGGCGCGGAGACGGATGAGGCTGATGCCGAGAAGGCGACCGCGGTCCGCCAGGCTGTCGCGGCCCTCGTCGACCGCGACGCGATCGCCGAGCAGGTCTACAAGGGCACGTACACCCCGCTGTACTCCTTCGTGCCGGAGGGCTTCACCGGCGCGATCGAGCCGCTCAAGGAGCTCTACGGCCAGGACGGCGCCCCGGATGAGGCCCAGGCCGCGCAGATCCTGGAGGACGCCGGCGTCGAGACGCCCGTCGCGCTCGACCTCCAGTACAACTCGGACGACCACTACGGCCCCTCCTCGGCCGACGAGTACGCGCTGGTGAAGAGCCAGCTCGACGAGTCGGGCCTCTTCGAGGTCAACCTGCAGTCGACCGAGTGGGTCCAGTACTCGAAGGACCGCACGGCGGATGTCTACCCGGCGTACCAGCTGGGCTGGTTCCCCGACTACTCGGACGCGGACAACTACCTGACGCCGTTCTTCCTCACGGAGAACTTCCTCGGGAACCACTACGAGAACCAGGAGGTCAACGACCTCATCCTGCAGCAGGCGATCACGACCGACCCGGCCGAGCGCACCGCCATCATCGAGCAGATCCAGGAGCTGGAGGCCGCCGACCTGTCGACGGTGCCGCTGCTCCAGGGCGCGCAGCTGGCGGTCGCGGGGACCGACATCGACGGCGTCACGCTCGACGCCTCGTTCAAGTTCCGCTTCGCGCCGATCGCGCGCGGCTGACCGGTCCGCGAGGACACTCAGGAGGGCGGCCCGCACGCCGGGCCGCCCTCGCTCCTGCTCCACCCGAATCCAGGACGACGATGACCACCACCGCTGACACCGCGGAGGCTCCGGGCGCGCCGGCACGGGCGCCCCGACGATCGCGATCGGGCGGCTCACTCGGCCGCTACATCCTGATCCGCTTCCTCCTCATCTTCCCGACCGTCTTCATCCTCGTGACGATGGTCTTCATCTTCATGCGCACGATCGGCGACCCGATCACGGCGGCGCTGGGCGGCCGGCTGAGCGCCGCGCAGCTGCAGGAGCGCATCGAGGCGGCCGGCTACGACCGCCCGCTGATCGTGCAGTACGTCGAGTACCTCGGCAAGATCGCGACGGGCGACTTCGGCACGACGCTGAGCGACAACCAGCCGGTCGTCGACGTCCTGACCCGCTACGGCGGCGCGACGCTCGAGCTCGCCTTCTACGCGCTCATCGTCGCCTTCGTGGTGGGGATCCCGCTCGGGATGCTGGCCGCCTGGGCGCGGGACCGGTGGCCGGATGCGGTCCTGCGCATCTTCGCGATCCTCTGCTACGCGACGCCCGTCTTCTTCGCGGGCCTCGTGCTCAAGCTCATCTTCTCGGTCGCGCTGGGCTGGCTCCCGGTCGCGGGTCGCGCGAGCGTGCGCACGACGCTCGAGCTGAACCGGGTCGACGGCGCGACGGGCATCTACCTCATCGACGCGGCGCGCACCTCGAACCCGGGCGCCGTCTACAGCGACCTCCTCTCTCATGCGGTCCTGCCGGCGATCGCCCTCGGCCTCCTCACGGCCGGGGTCTTCCTGCGGCTCGTGCGCACGAACGTCATCGGCACGCTGAGCCAGGACTACGTGGATGCGGCCCGCTCGCGCGGCGTGAGCGAGTTCCGGCTGGTGCGCCGGCACGCCTACAAGCCGGCCCTCATCCCGATCATCACGGTCATCGGCCTGCAGGTCGCGATGCTGCTGGGCGGCGCGGTCCTCACGGAGACCACCTTCGAGTGGCAGGGTCTCGGCTTCGAGCTGGCCCGCTACCTGACGGCCCGGGACTTCGTCGCGGTGCAGGGCTTCGTGGCGCTCCTCGCGGTGATCGTCGCCGTCACGAACTTCGTCGTCGACATCATCGCGGCGCTCATCGACCCGAGGGTGAGGTACTGAGATGGCGAGGCGCTCGCTCCTCGGACGGCTGCCCGTCGTCCACCAGCTCCGCCAGTCGGTCGGGCTCCAGCGCGGGATGCTCGTCACGGGCCTCGTGATCACCGGCGTCTTCCTGCTGACGGCGCTCCTGGCGCCGGTGCTCGCGCCGTACGGCTACTCGCAGCTCCGCGACGACGACGGCACCTTCGGCGCACAGCAGGCGCCGAGCGCCGAGCACCTGCTCGGCACGACGGTCGGCGGCTACGACGTGCTCTCCCGCGTCATCTGGGGCGCCCAGACGGCGGCCATGGTGATCGTCGTGGCGGTCCTGCTCTCGATCTTCCTCGGCGTGCTGCTCGGCCTCGTGTCGGGCTACATCGGCGGCTGGCTCGACCGCGTCCTCGTGGTCGTGGCGGATGCGGTGTACGCCTTCCCGAGCCTGCTCCTCGCGATCGTGTCGGCGATCATCATCTCGGGGGGCCAGTCGAGCCTGCTGGGCGGCGTGTTCGCGGCGGCGATCTCGATCACGGTGGTCTTCATCCCGCAGTACTTCCGGGTGATCCGCGCGGAGACGGTCCGGATCAAGTCGGAGGCCTTCGTCGAGAGCGCTCGCGTGACCGGCGCCTCGACACCGCGGATCATGTTCCGGCACGTCCTCCGGAACTCGACGCGCACGCTGCCGCTCATCTTCACGCTCAACAGCTCGGAGGCGATCCTCACGCTCGCGGGGCTCGGCTTCCTCGGCTTCGGCATCGAGCCGACGAGCGCGGCGGAGTGGGGCTACGACCTCAACAAGTCGCTCTCGGATGTCACGAGCGGCATCTGGTGGACCTCGATCTTCCCGGGCGCGGCGATCGTGCTCGTGGTGCTCGGGATCACCCTCATCGGCGAGAGCCTCAACGACCTCGCCGATCCGCGTCTGCGCACGCGCCGTCGCGGCGCGGCGGCGACGCCCGCGGATGCGGTCGCGGCGTCGACGCCGATCGCCCGCAATGACCTGGGAGAGGTGCCGTGATGGCCGAGCAGCGCGAGGCGGTGCGGATCCGCGATCTCGAGATCGCGTTCGCGACGGATGCGGGGGAGGTCGCGGCGGTCCGCGGCATCGACCTCGACGTCCGCCCGGGGGAGGTGCTCGCGATCGTCGGCGAGTCGGGCTCGGGCAAGACGGTGACCGCGAAGTCGATCCTGGGGCTCCTGCCGGAGACCGCGACGACGCGCGGCGCGGTCGTGCTGGGCGGCGAGGACGTCGTCCGCATCCCGCGCTCGCGGCTGCGCGAGCTGCGCGGCACCGAGGTCGCGATGGTGTTCCAGGAGCCCTCGACGGCCCTCAACCCGGTCTTCACGGTCGGCTGGCAGATCGCCGAGGGCCTGCGCGCGCACGGCCGGATGAGCCGGAAGGAGGCGCGCGCGAAGGCGATCGACATCCTGGGCCGGGTCGGCATCCCGGACCCGGAGGTGCGCGTCGATCACTATCCGCACCAGTTCTCCGGCGGTCAGAAGCAGCGCGTCGTGATCGCGATGGCGCTCGTGCTCGAGCCGTCCGTGATCGTCGCCGACGAGCCGACGACGGCGCTGGACGTCACCGTGCAGGCCGAGATCCTCGACCTGCTCCGGCGCTGTCGCGACGAGTTCGGGGCGGCGATCGTCCTCATCACGCACAACATGGGCGTCGTGGCGGATCTCGCCGACCGGGTCGCGGTCATGTACCAGGGCGAGCTCGTCGAGGAGGCGGGGGCGGCCGAGCTGTTCGCCTCGCCGCGGGCCGAGTACACGCGCACGCTGCTCGCGGCGGTGCCGCGGCTCGAGATCGCCGACCGGCGCTTCGAGCCGGCTCCCGATGCGGATCCGGCGCCGGTGGTCGTGGCCGAGCACCTCGACATCGTCTACCCCGGCCGTCTCGGCCGCAGCGGCTTCCACGCCGTCGACGATGTCTCCTTCACGATCGCGCCGGGGCAGGTGCTCGGGCTCGTCGGCGAGTCCGGCTCGGGCAAGACGACGATCGGGCGCGCCATGGCGGGTCTCACGCGCGTCACGGGCGGCTCGCTGCGGGTGCTCGGCGTCGAGATGGCGGGCGCGCGGCCGCGTGACCTCAAGCCGAGCCGACGCGACCTGGGATTCGTGTTCCAGGATCCGGCGACGAGCTTCAACCCGCTGCTCACGATCGCGGAGTGCGTCGCCGAGCCGCTCGTCGTGCACGGCGCGGCGGGGGATGCGCGCGCGGCCCGCGGGCGGGTCGACGAGCTCCTGGAGGCGGTGCAGCTGCCGAAGGCCTTCGGCGACCGCTACCCGCACGAGCTGTCGGGCGGCCAGCGCCAGCGCGCCTCCCTCGCGCGGGCGATCGCGCTGGAGCCGAAGCTGCTGATCGCCGACGAGCCGACGAGCGCCCTCGACGTCTCCGTCCAGGCGCGGGTGCTGGAGCTCTTCGCGGAGCTCCAGGCGGAGTTCGGCTTCGCCTCGCTGTTCATCACGCACGACCTGGCCGTGGTCGACCAGCTCGCGCACGAGATCGTCGTCCTGCATCGCGGGCGGATCGCGGAGCAGGGGCCGACGGCGCGGGTGCTCGGCTCCCCGCAGGACGCCTACACGCGACGCCTTCTCGCCTCCCTCCCGGTCCCGGATCCGGCGGAGCAGGCGGCGCGACGGGAGGCGCGTCTCGCCGGTACGGTTGACTGACGACCGACCGGGGAGGCCGAGGGTGGAGATCGCGGGCACCAGCACCGAGCAGGACGGCGGCGCCGTGCTCGCGGTGCGCGCCGAGGACCTGTCGATCGCCTACGACCGGCGCCCGGGAGCCCCGAGCGCGGTGGACGGCGTGAGCTTCGAGATCCCGCTCGGGCACACCCTCGGGGTGCTCGGCGAGGCCGGCTCCGGCAAGTCGACGCTCGCGCGCGCGGTCGCGGGGGGTGCGCGGGACGATCAGCGCGGTGCGCCGCGGATCGTCGGCGGCGCGCTCGAGGTGCTCGGGAGGCCGGTGCGCGACATCTCCCGTCGCGGGCGCGACGCGCTGACGCTCGAGGTCGGCTACCTCCCGCAGGACGGCGGCTCCTCGCTCCTGCCGCAGCTGACGGTCGGCGAGAACGTCGCCGACCCGATCTACGCGCGGGATCGCCGCTTCGACCGACTCGAGGCGGGCGGCATGGTGGCGCGTCTGCTCGATGCGGTCCGGCTGCCGCTCTCGGTCATGACGAGCTTCCCGCACGAGCTGAGCCGAGGGCAGCGGCAGCGCGTGGCGCTCGCGAAGGCGCTCGTGCTCGACCCGAAGCTGCTCGTCGCGGACGACCCGACCATGGGCGTCGACGTCCTCGTCCGCGGCCGCATCCTCACCGTCATCGCGGATCTGCAGCGCGAGCTCGGCTTCTCCGCGCTCGTCATCGGGCACGACCTCCGCGAGCTCCGGAGCATGACGCAGCAGATCGCGGTCATGCACGCCGGCATGCTCGTGGGCTACGGCGACGTCGACGAGGTGCTCGCGACGCCGCTCCACCCCTATGTCGCGCAGCTCGCCCGGACGCAGGGCACCCTGCCGACGCGGGTGCGCGCGTGACCCTCGTCCTCGTCGGCGGCTACGGGCCGGCGGATGGCGGGACGGCCGGGGGCATCGGCATCGCGCGGCGGGAGGCGGACGGCCGCCTCCGGTACCTCGGCGCGGTCGCCGAGGCGGCATCCCCGTCGTGGCTGCTCGTCATCGCCGAGCACGTCTACGCGGCCCTCGAGGGCTCGGACGAGATCCTCGCCCTGCACCTTCGCGCGGGTCGGCTCGAGCCGCTCGGCGCGGTGCCGGTCGGCGGGGCCGGTCCGTGTCACCTCGGCGCCCTCTCCGACGGCATCGCGGCCGCCGACTACGGCGACGGGACGGTGTCGGTGCACGGCTTCGCGGCCGAGGGGCCGCTCGGCGCGCTCGCCGGGCCCGCGCAGGTGCTGAGGCTCGAGGGCTCGGGGCCGCACGCGGACCAGGCGCACGCCCGGGCGCACGCGAGCCTCGAGCTGGAGGACGGGCGCCTGCTCGTCGCGGACCTCGGCGCCGACGAGCTCAGCAGCTGGACGCGTGGCGTCGGAGGCCGCTGGGAGCGGCTCGGCGCGCTCCGGCTCCCGTCCGGCACCGGGCCGCGCGATCTCGAGCTGCTCGCCGACGGCCGGGTGCTGCTCCTCGGCCAGATCGACGGGACCCTGCATCTCCTCGACACCGGGGAGGACGTGCCCGCGCTCGAGGCGAGCGTCGCGCTTCCCGGCTTCGAGCCCGGCAGCCACGCGGCCGGCATCGCGCTCGACGCGGCGACGGACCGCATCCATGTCGGCATCCGGGGCGTCGACCGCGTCGCCGTCCTGGAGCGTCGCGGCGACGGGCTCTCGGGGATCGGGGACGTCGACTGCGGCGGCCGCTGGCCGCGTCACCTCGCGGTCGTGGGCGGCGAGCTGCACGTCGCGAACGAGCGCTCGAGCACGATCTCGAGCTTCCGGATCACCGGCGACGGCCTCCCCGAGGTGCTCGGCGAGCCGACGCCCGCGCCGAGCCCCACGCACCTCGTGCCGGTGGCCGGCCGCGGTTGGGAGCACCTCGCGGAGTTTGCTAGAGTTTCGGAGTCGCATTCCGCGTGATCCCCCATAGCTCAATTGGCAGAGTAACCGGCTGTTAACCGGTAGGTTCTTGGTTCGAGTCCAAGTGGGGGAGCAGAAAGCCCCGGTCAGCCCTTGGTTGCCGGGGCTTCGCCATTGTGCCGGCACTCGGCGGGACGACAGGCTGAGGGGAGTCGCGGCATGGCGGAGTCAGGCACGGGCCGGCCGCGCTCGGGCGTCCTCGCGGCGCTCTTCGGCACCTCGGCGGTGCTCGCGCTGGTGACCGCCGTCGTGCTCCCCGAGGTGCGCGGCAGCGCGTGGGAGGTGCCGACCGGAGCCCTGCTCGCCCTGGGCGTCATCGGCGCCCTCGCCCTCGCGATGCCGCTCTGGGTGATCCCCGCCCTCGCGGGCACCGACGACCAGCGGGCCTCCTCGCTCCGCGCCGTCTACCCGGATGCGGTGATCGCGACGGCCGCCCCGTACGGCGGCGAGGTCTGGCGCCGGCTCGTCGTCCTCGGCTTCGCGAACGGCGAGCAGCCGCCGCGGACCGCGACGCTCGTCGTCCGCGGCGACGGCATCGCGCTCTGGGGCGGCCCGCCACGGAACCCGCTGCGGCATCTCCACCTGCCCGTCGAGCGGCTGCACGGCATCCGCTCCTACGAGGTCGAGCACGAGCGCCGCACGGATCCCGTCATCGAGTTCGTGCTCGAGGCGGACGGAGCGCTGCTCTCGCTCCAGGCGGAGGTCTACGACCCGGACCGTCCGGGCGCCGTGCGCCTCGTCGCGGAGGAGCTCTCGCAGCTCGCCTCGGCCGCGAGCCACGTGCTCGACTTCGACCGTGAGGAGGAGGAGACGGGGCTGCTGCTGCCCGAGGAGCTCGAGCGCTGCCGCGACGAGGCGTGGGCCTGGGACCCGCGGTCGCTCGGCTCGCTCCGCGGGCAGGTGCCGGACGAGTACGACGCGCTCATCCTCGCGGTCGTGCACAACGCGCTCGCGCACGACGACCGCGTCATCGGCGAGCACCTGGCCGCGGAGCTCGCGGAGGGCGCACTCGACGGGGCCGCCGTCGATGCCGCGGCGGACTTCGCCGCCCGGATCCGCGCGATCCTCGCCCACGGCTGACCGCACGTCGGAAACTCAGGAGTCGAGTCGGGAGGCCGGCGCGGCTCCGGTGGGCGTGCGCCGTCGTGCGCGCCCGACTCCTGAGTTTCCGACGCGGGCACGGGCGGGCACCGGTGGCGCCGGCCGCGCCGGCGGCGCCGTACTCCCGCGGGAGTAGCCGGGAGCACGCCATGGCGCCGGCGGGCGGATCCCGGCACCCGGGTGCCCGCGTAGCATCGAGCCATGGTCGGCCCGGCAGCGCCCCGAGAGCGCGGGCGCGCGCCCTGGGTGCGCCGCGAGGTGCCCGGCCTCGGCCGTCGCGAGATCGCGGAACCCTGGCAGCCGCCTGCGGCCGTGCGGCTCTGGGTGCCCGTCGCGATCTCGTTCCTGGTGCAGGTGCCGCACGCCGTCTTCGTCGTCCGCACCGAGGAGGTCCCCGGGTGGCGCGGGGCCGTGACGATCGCGCTCGCGCTCCTCGGCCCGCTCCTGCTCATCGCCGCGCGCCGCCTCCCGGGCCCCGTCGTCGCGGGTGTCGCGCTCGTCGCCGCCGTCGACCTCTTCCTGAGCGACCCGGGCGGACCGCCCTCGATCGCGCTCGCCTTCGCGATCATCGGCGCGATCGCCCGCGGCGCCCGCGTCTGGGCCTTCGCCTCGGTCGCCGTGTGCTGGGTGGGGAGCCTCGCCCTCGTCATCGCCTCGGGCGCCGCCTGGCAGCCCGCGCGCGTGACCGTCCTGACCCTCTCGATCCTCATCGTGATGGGGATCGGCGAGTTCGTCCGGACGCGCCGCGAGCGCTACCGCGACATCCGCCGCCGGATGGCGGACCAGCGGCGCGAGGAGATCCAGGCCGAGCGGGTGCGGATCGCGCGGGAGCTCCACGACGTGCTCGCGCATTCGCTGAGCCAGATCAACGTGCAGGCCGGCGTCGGCCTCCACCTCCTGGAGCGCCAGCCGGAGCTCGCCGCGGAGGCGCTCGCGAGCATCAAGGACACGAGCCGCCAGGCGCTCGAGGAGGTGCGGAGCGTGCTCGGCGTGCTCCGCGACGAGGACGGCGCCCAGCCGCCTCGTGCACCCGAGCCCGATCTCGCCCGCATCCCCGAGCTGCTCGAGGGCGCCTCCGCGCACGGGATCGCCGCCGAGCTCGACGACCGATCCGGCTCGCCGGCCCCGCCCGGACCGATCCAGTCGGCGGCCTACCGGATCGTGCAGGAGTCGCTGACGAACGTCGGCCGGCACGCCGGAGCCGGACGGGTCACGGTGCGCCTGCTGCGCGAGGGCGACTCGCTGCGCATCGTCGTCGAGGACGACGGCCGCGGCGTCCAGGGCGGCGAGCGATCACCGGGTGGGGGACGCGGGATCCGGGGGATGCGCGAGCGCGCCGAGCTCCTGGGCGGCGAGCTGGAGGCGGGGGCACGCCCCGAGGGCGGGTTCCGGGTCGAGGCGCGCCTGCCCGTCCCGCGCCGCGAGATGACGGAGGACACCCCATGACGATGATCCGCGTCGCGCTGGCCGACGATCAGCACCTCATCCGGGCGGGCTTCCGCAGCCTCCTCGACGCCGAGCCCGACCTCGAGGTGGTCGGCGAGGCGGCCACCGGGCGGGAGGCCGTGTCGCTCGCGCGCCGCGAGCGGCCCGACGTGATCCTCATGGACATCCGCATGCCGGACGGCGACGGGCTGTGGGCGACGCGTCAGATCGCGGCCGACCCCGCGCTCTCGGGGACGCGGATCGTCGTCGTCACGACCTTCGAGCTCGACGAGTACGTCGCGGAGGCGATCCGGGCCGGCGCGAGCGGCTTCCTCGTCAAGGACACCGAGCCGGTGGAGCTGATCCGGGCCGTGCACGTCGTGGCGGAGGGGGATGCGCTGCTGAGTCCGCGCGTGACGCGCCGGCTGCTCGAGCGGGTCGCCGGGGCGCTGCAGGACCCGCCCGACGCGGCCCGGCTCCAGGGCGTCACCGAGCGCGAGCGGGAGGTGCTCGCGCTGGTCGGGCAGGGGCTCACGAACGAGGAGATCGGGCGGGCGCTCTTCCTCAGCCCGCTGACCGCGAAGACCCACGTCTCGCGCATCATGTCGAAGCTCCTCGCGCGCGATCGCGTGCAGCTCGTGGTCATCGCCTACGAGTCGGGGCTCGTCCGTGCGGGGAGCGCCGACCGGGGGAGCACCGCCCGGCACGGTCTGCGCTCCCGGGAGTAGCCGCGGAGCATCCCGGCGGCGGATCCGCGGGACGTCCTCCCGCGCGAGTCTGGGACCGTCGGGGCATCCGAGCCCCGCGGATCGGAAGGACACCCCATGCTCACGGAGCTCGCACCCATCGCCGCCCACGGGGGCGGACCCGCCGCCGGCGGCCCCGGCATCCTCCTCGCGCTCGTGGTGGTGCCGCTGCTCTGGCTCGGCATCGCGGCGCTCGCGCTCGCCCTCGTCCCCCGCCGACGCCGTGGCGTCTGGGGGCCGGGCGTCCCGTGGGCGCAGGCCGCACACGGGGCCCGGAGCGCGGAGTCGACGCTGGCGCAGCGCTTCGCGAACGGCGACATCGAGGAGCAGGAGTACCGAGCGCGGCTCGAGGTCCTCCGCGCGAACGCGCCGGTTCCTCCCGGCCGCTGACCTCCGGCGGCCGCGATAGTCTCGTCCCGCGCATCCGGCGTCCCCGATGCGCGGGAGGTGAACGTGGATCAGCCGCTGCTCGCGGGGCCCGCCGCCGTCGCGATCCTCGTCGTGCTCGGGGGCGCGGCCTTGGTCGTCGCGGTCCTCCTCGTGCTGCTCGCCCGGACGCGGCGGCGGGCCGCGGTCGCGGAGGCCGCGCGCGTGGGTCTCGAGCGCGACCGGCTCGATCTCGAGATCGAGCTCACCGAGCAGACGGGGCGGCTGCGCACCGTGCGCGAGCTGCACGAGATCGCGGCGGCGGAGATCCGCGCGGTCGCCGCCCAGGCGGAGGTCGCCCGCTACCAGGCCGCGGATGCCGAGGCCGCACTGCGCGCCGTCGCGGTCGTCGAGGAGCGAGCCCGTCGCGCCCTCGCCGAGCTGCGTCGGAGTGCCGCCCTCGCGCTCGAGGGGGAGGCGGCCGGCGTGCTCGAGGTGATGCCGGGGCTCGGCTCGCTCGAGGAGCTGCTCGCGCTCGAACGGGAGTCCGGGCTCGCGGTCGAGCTGAGCACGATCGGCGAGGCCGGCGAGCTCACGGACGGTGCCGAGATCGCGGCCGTGCGGATCGTGCAGCGGGCGCTCGAGAACGTGCGGGCGCATGCCGGCGAGGGCACGCGGACCCGCGTGTCGCTGCGCTGGGCGCCGACGAGGCTGCAGATCCTCATCGAGGACGACGGCGAGCAGGCCGCCGCGCGCGCGGCCGCGGCAGGCGACGAGCACGCGGGCGGGCCGGGGGCGAGCGCTCCGGAGGGTGAGGACGCACCGCGTGCCGCGGCGGCGCTCCCGACGGCGGTCGATCAGCACGCCGACCTCGATGCGCTCGTCGAGGTGCCGGCCGGGCCCGGCATCACCGAGATGCGCCAGCGCGCCGAGGTCTACGGCGGCTCGCTCCAGGCCGCGCGGCTGCCGGGCGTCGGGTTCACCGTCACGGCCTGGCTGCCGGTCCGCCGTGCGGGCGCGGCGGGCGGAGCGTGAGCGTCCGCGAGGGGGCGCCGAGGGATCCCGAGGTCGCCCGCGCCATCCGCGCCGCGCTGTCGGTCGGCATCCCCGTGGCCGCCTACGGCGTGTCCTTCGGCGCGCTCGCCGTCGCCGCCGGGCTCGACATCTGGCAGACCTGCGTGCTCAGCCTGCTCATGTTCTCCGGGGGCTCGCAGTTCGCGCTCATCGGGGTGCTCGCGAGCGGCGGCGCGTCGGCGGCGCTGCCCGCGATCGCCGGCGCCGGTCTGCTCGGGGTGCGCAACGGCCTCTATGCGATGCGCCTCACGCCGATCCTCGCCGGGCTCGGCGTGTGGCGTCGGCTCCTCGCCGGGCACTGGACGATCGACGAGACCACAGCCGTCGCGACCGCGCAGCCGGACCGCCGGGCCCAGCGGGCGGGGTTCTGGGCGACGGGGATCACGATCTACCTCGGCTGGAACCTCATGACGCTCCTCGGCGCGCTCCTCGGCGACCTGCTGGGCGACGTGCGGGCGGTGGGGCTCGACGCCGCGGCGGCCGCCGCCTTCCTCGGGCTGCTCTGGCCGCGTCTGCGCCGACTGCAGCCGGTCGCGGTCGCGATCGCCGCGGCCGTCGTCGCCACCGTCCTCACCCCGGTGCTCAGCCCCGGCCTCCCGGTGCTCGCGGCGGCCGTCGTCGCCGTCGTCGTCGGCGCGACCGATCTGCTCGGCGGGCGTCCGGGGCGGGATGCGGCGAGCGGCCCGGCGGGAGAGGGGGCGGCGTCGTGACGATCTGGCAGGTGGTCATCGCGGCCTCGATCGCGGTGCTGGGGCTCAAGCTGCTCGGCTCGCTCGTCCCGGCATCCGTTCTCGAGCGCCCCCGCCCCGCGCGCATCGCCGACCTGCTGACGGTCGCGCTGCTCGCGGCGCTCGTCGCGGTCCAGACCCTCGAGCGGGAGGGCGGCATCC
Source organism: Homoserinibacter sp. YIM 151385 (assembly GCF_027912415.1). Classification (NCBI taxonomy): domain Bacteria; kingdom Bacillati; phylum Actinomycetota; class Actinomycetes; order Micrococcales; family Microbacteriaceae; genus Homoserinibacter; species Homoserinibacter sp. YIM 151385. The sequence continues at coordinate 479,191 of NZ_CP115175.1, forward strand.
AGCTCGACGCGCGCGTCCCGGCGCTGGCGGTCGCGGCCGTGCTCTTCGCGCTGCGGGCGCCGTTCGCGCTCGTCGTCGTCGCCGCGGCCGCGGTCGCGGCGCTGCTCCGCGCGCTCGGCTGGGCCGCCTAGCCCTCGAGCCGGTCGACGCCCGGCATCCAGCTGCGCCCGGGGGAGCCCCAGCCCTGCTTGCGGATCGCCTTCTGGGCGGCCTTGCCGTGCGGGTGCGCGAGTCGGTCGATGTAGAGGAGGCCGTCGAGGTGGTCGTACTCGTGCTGGAAGATCCGGGCGAGCCAGCCCTCCGCCTCGATCTCGACGTCGTTGCCGCCGATGTCGGTCGCGCGCAGCAGCGCCCGCTCGCTCCGGAGCAGCGGGAACCGCTCGCCCGGCACGGAGAGGCAGCCCTCGGCGTCCACGTCCTCGTCCGGCTCGCCGACGGGCGGCGGCGAGATGAGGAGGGTCGGGTTGATGGCGGTGCCGCGGAAGAGCTGACCGTCCTCATCGGCCCACTCGTAGACGAAAAGGCGCAGCGGCACGCCGACCTGCGGGGCCGCGAGCCCCACCCCGGGCGCCTCGCGCATGGTGTCGTACAGGTCGCTCACGAGCTGGCGCACCTCGTCGTCGATGCGCTCGACGGGCCTCGCGGGGGTGTGGAGCGCGGTGTCGCCCGTGATTCTGATCGGCAGTACGGCCATTCGCCAAGACTATCCAGCGCGCACGGGGTAGATTCACCGGGTGCTAGACATCGAGGATGCCGCCCGGAGCTTCGTGGGCTCGATCCCGGTCGTCGGCATCGTCATCGCCCTCATCGGCGCGGTGTTCCTGTCGCTGGGCGCCCAGCTCCAGCATCGCGGTGTCGGCAAGGTGGAGGCGAGCCACGGCAGCGGCGACAAGCAGGGGCTCAGCCTGCGGCAGCTCCTCCGCCTCCTGGGACGCCCCTCCTGGCTGTTCGGCACGATCATGCTGGGCCTGGCGATCGTGTTCCAGCTCACGAGCCTCGTGTTCGCACCCATCACGGTCGTGCAGCCGCTCGGTGTCGTCGCCCTCGTGATCACCGCCATCGTCAACGCCCGGGTCTCGAAGGTGAGCCTCGACCGGCTCTCGATCCGCGCGATCGCCTTCTGCGTGGGCGGGGTCGGGATCTTCGTCGTGTTCGCCGCGATCTTCGCCCAGGAGCGCGCGATCCAGGGCGACCAGCTGCTCGTCATCCTCGCGATCCTCGGCTTCGCGATCGCCTCCCTCGCGCTCGTCTTCGCCTTCTTCCGGGCTCGGCTCGGCGCGATCTTCTACATCACGGCCGCCGGCGTCCTCTACGGCTTCGTCGCCTCGCTGGCGAAGGTCGTGATCAACCGCATCGGCAACGGCAGCTTCGAGTGGCTGACCCTCGTCTGCATCGCCGCGCTCATCGCGGCGGCGTCGCTCGGCGCCTACTTCGTGCAGACCGCCTACTCGGTCGGGTCGCCCGATCTCGTCATCGCCGGGCTGACCGTCGTGGACCCGCTCATCGCGGTCGCGATCGGCATCGTCGTGCTCGGCGAGGCCGCCCATGTCCCGGTCTGGGTGCTGCCGATCTGGCTCGTCTCCGCGAGCATCGCGGTCTACGGCGTCTTCCAGCTGGCGCGGCACCATCCGCAGACGCACCGCTGAGCTCCCCGGCCCGCGCGAGGGCTGAGGTAGCGTTGGCACGTTCTGTTCCGCCGAATCCAAGGGGCACGAGAGCTGTGACCGACGGGTCGACCCCCGCCTCCCGACCGCTGCGCATCCTCATCGGATGCGACACCTTCCCGCCCGACATGAACGGCGCGGCCGTCTTCACGGCCCGCCTCGCGGCCGGGCTCGTCGAGCGCGGGCACGAGGTGCACGTCCTCGCGCCCGGCGCCGCCGACGGCTTCGTCGGGGCGCGCGTGGAGGAGCACCAGGGCGAGCCCATGACGGTGCACCGCCTCTACAGCTGGAAGTGGCTCTTCCACGAGTGGCTTCGCTTCGCGCTCCCGTGGCGCATCAAGGCGAACGCCGCGCGCGTCATCGACGAGGTGAAGCCGGATGCGGTGCACTTCCAGTCCCACATCGTGACGGGGATCGGCCTCGCCTGGGGTGCGCGCCGCCGCGGCATCCGGCTCGTCGGGACGAACCACACCATGCCCGAGAACATCGTGCAGCACGTGCAGATCATGCCCAAGCCGATGCTCCGCGGGCTCATCCGCATCCAGTGGCGCGCCGCCGAGCGGGTCTTCCGTCAGGCGGATGCCGTCACGACCCCGACGCGGCGGGCCGCCGACTACTTCGAGAAGAACACGGGTCTGCGCGGGGTGCGGGCGATCTCCTGCGGCATCGACATGCGCAACTACACGCCCGACCTCACGCCGCGCTCCGCGAACCGGATCGTGTTCGTCGGGCGCCTCGACGAGGAGAAGCACCTCGACGACCTCGTCCGGGCGATCGCGCTGCTCGACCCCGAGCTCGACGCGCAGGTGACGCTCATCGGCGACGGCGACCAGCGCCACAAGATCGCGGCGCTCGCGAAGCAGCTCGGCGTCGAGGACCGCGTGCGCCTCGCCGGCAAGGTGAGCGACGAGGAGCTCCGCGCGACGCTGACGGCGGCGACCGTGTTCGCGATGCCCTCCCGTGCCGAGCTGCAGAGCATCGCCACCATGGAGGCCATGGCCTCGGGCCTCCCCGTGGTCGCGGCCGACGCGATGGCGCTCCCGCACCTGGTGCACGACGGCGAGAACGGCTACCTCTTCCAGCCGGGCGACATCGAGGGCTTCGCGGCGCGCCTGACGCAGGTCATGCGTGCGGCGCCGGAGGAGCGCGAGCGGATGCAGCGCGCGAGCCTCGAGCTCGTGACGGCGCACGACATCAACCGCACCCTCGACACCTTCGAGGCGCTCTACCGCGGGGACACGCCGCCCGGCGAGTGATCGTTCCGCGGTCGTCTCAGGCGGCGGGATATCGTGGTGCTGCCGCGCTCCGGCGCGCGGGGCGGTAGCTCAGCTGGTCAGAGCAGTGGACTCATAATCCGTCGCGTGTTGCCTTGCTCGCCCAGAATTTGGGGCTCTTGCAGCGGGTAGTGCATCCAATGGTGCATCCAAGGATTTCGCCTCCGTAACCGATGGTTTTTTCGCGTGAAGGAGAGGCCGATCTGCCGCCTTTCAGCTGGCCGAGTCGGGCACGTCATGCGAGGCTCGGTCAATTCAAAGGTGAGTTTCGAATCCCTCAACGATGGTTGTCACGTGCTCGCGGCACTCGTCCAGTGTTGACTTGTACATGGGGCGGAAGTCGAGCCGCCCGACGTCCCAATCCGCCTCGTGCGCGATCTGATTCCTGCGATCAAAGACCAGCTCGCTCAACCGTCGGAGGCGATCGGGACGGCTTGCCACGTCCATCGCGACGTTCATCCATACCGGACCTGGATCGCGTCCGGACGCAATGATCATGCTGTCGATCTTGTCCGGTGCTACCAGAGTCTTGAAGGAAAGCCGCAGTCGCACGTGTGACTCGGCCGTCGGGCCAGCCAACACGGTTGCTGCCACGCTGCCAACGTAGTTCGCCACGGTCACTGAGGGGGTCGTCCCGCTGCGGGCGTAAGTGGCCAGCATCTCGATTCCACGCTCGTGGAAGTACGAGTCCAGTGCCGCGACCGTCAAGACGTAGCCACTTCTGCGAAGAATGGGTCCTGCAATGGCGCCTCGGAGATCGGCCTCAGCTGCGGCACTCTCGACTTCATCCACTTGGGTCATCAGTCGACGAAAGATGTCCATCGCCAGCGTCGTGGGCACGACTAGTCCAGGAGGCTCGTAACTCGGGTCGCCATCGAGTCGAAGATCCGATCGAGGCTTTCGATCTGAGCCTGTGAACCTTCGAGCACGACTCCCACCTGATCAAGCTGCTCGGCGGTGAGCTCGAAGACCGGCACGTGATGATCTTGTGACTTGGGCAGGAGGCTGTTGAACTCTTGGACCTGAGCCAGCACTAGGCCCTCGTCCATTCCGGCTTCACCGTAAGTCTCGGGCGCAAGCGTGAGGCCGGCGTCTCTCAAGGCTGGGATGAACTGCGTATGTGCCGCGTCTCGGACCCGGTCGATCCAGGCACGGAACGGGCTCGTCGGCGTCCCGTAGGGGTTGTCGTCAGTCGCAGACCGGTAGAGGCGGTATCGCTGAATGACAATCCCGCCAAGCTTTAGCCGGAGCGGAGGGAACGGATAGGACGCGTCACGCAAGATTTCGTTCTCACTCGCGGCCGCGGCCCAGCGCGCCCATCGCGGCAACACCTGCGACAGAGACTGCAACGCCATGATGGAGAAGAAGTCGGGAGACGTCGGAACAATCAGTAGGTCGCTGATGGAGACGAGATTCTGATTGAGTGCGCCCAGGCTAGGACTCATGTCGATGATCACGTAGTCCGCCTGGAGCTCCTCGGCGGTTTGAGTGAGTAGATAGTGAACGGCCCCAGGAAGGTTTCGCAGCGAAGAGATCGACCCCGCGAGCTCCTGTGCGATTCCTAGGGAGACTTCGTACTCTCCAAGGCGCAGATGCCCGGGGAGCAGGTACAGCCCGGGGCGCCCCTCGACCTCAACACAATCGACGGCTTCGAGGAGCCGCGGTTCGGAGTCGAATGCTGGTTTGAGAGCGCCGAACAGGGTTCGCTCGAAGTTCTCTTCCCAGAAGTTCGCAGCGCGGTCTTGAGTTGCCGCGAACTCGCTCGACTCTTCGTCATCCGGCAGATCGAGGGCAAGATCGTCCTCCGGCCACTCGGGATTCAGCCCAAGAACAACTCCGGTCAGATTGCACTGCGGATCGGCGTCGACCATCACCACCCGCTTGCCCTGCCTGGCTAGCATCCATGCCAGGTTGAACGTGGTCGTGGTCTTCGACACGCCGCCCTTGTGGTTGAACACCGAGATGATCTTGAAGCTCACGGATTGCATCTCCTCGTGGTGGGGCGAGCGGGACTTGAACCCGCGACCGAAGCATTATGAGTGCCTTGCTCTAACCAGCTGAGCTATCGCCCCAGGTGAGTCGAATCTAGCCGATTGCCGGCTCACGGTTACGTGAGATTCTGTCGCGAGGACCGATCGCGACTGACCGTGTGGTGCATCCGAACCGAAGACGTCGGCCGCAATCGCGCGCTGAGGAAACCACCAGAGTCGGGTGAACGGAGGATGCTCCGCGACTCTGCCGCGCGGCCGCTTGTGCATCCTATTGTGCATCCAACGCCACGACGTCGGACGAGGTCGTACGAGGAGGCGACTTCGGGCGAAGGCCAGATGAGGCCAGCAATTCATTGACTCCCGCGTCCGCGACTGAGGGTTCGGGTGTGACTCATAATCCATCGGTCGCGGGTTCAAGTCCCGTCCGCCCTACCGATTGCATTCTCTGCATTGTTTTCCCGATATCGATTTCCCGATTTCCCGGTCTCATTTTCGAAATGGTCTCCGTCTATTCCGAGATCGCGATAGTCTCGCCTCATGGCGACGAAGACCACGGTCATCCTCATCGACGATCTCGACGGGGAGGAGCTCCCCGCGGGCACCTCGCCGACGACGTTCTCCCTCGACGGCGCGCAGTACCGGATCGACCTCGGCTCGGCGAACCGCGCGGCGCTCGAGAAGGCGCTCGAGCCGTTCATCGAGGTGGCGGTCCGGACGGGCGCGTCCTCGGGCGGCCGCAAGTCGGGGTCCTCGGGAGGCGGGTCGGGTCGCACCTCGCCGGAGAAGCTCGCGGCGATCCGCGTCTGGGCTGCCGGACGCGGCATCGAGCTGCCGTCGCGGGGTCGCATCAAGCAGTCGGTCATCGACGAGTTCGACGCCTCGCACTGAGCGCGAGCGGCCGCCGGTCGAGCCCGGAGGGGGCTACTCCAGCTCCCGGAGTCGTGCCGCGACGCCCGTGCCGCTCGCGGTCCGCCGCTCCGAGCCGACCGCGATCGCGAGGAGCACGGCGCCGGCCGTCGCGAGCGTGATCCACCAGGGGAGCGCGCCGATGCTCCGGCCGATCTGCACCGCGAAGACGATGACGTTCTCGATCGGGAGCACGACGAGGCCGAGCACGAAGGGGGCGGCCAGGCGTCGGCTCGACCCGACGAGGATCGCCAGCAGGGCGAGCGCGATGACGAGGACCGCGCGCCAGGTCTGCGGATCGGTCCCGGTCGCGAGCACCGAGGGGAGCATCGTGAGGACGATGCCGGGTCCGAGCACACGCCACGACCCGCGGTAGCCGAATGGCCAGTCGAGCAGGCGCGGCCGAGCGACCTCCCGGATGCGGTCGCGTCTCGTCAGTGCGACGATCCCGAGTGCCAGCACCGCGAGTCCGAGCGGGAGCGAGAACCATTCGACGCGCAGGTCGCGTTGGCTCCAGCCGACGACGCCCGTGATCCAGGCGAGCGGGTAGATCCACGCCGCAGCGGGGAGGCTGGTGGGGCTCCGGCGGTCGCGGATCGCGATGGCGACCATGCCGACGAGCAGCATCACCATGAGCGCCCACGTGAGCCAGATCGGGGTCCAGTCGCGACGGATCGCCGTCCATGGCGCGACTACGGCGTAGAGCGCGACGGGCAGCCAGAGCAGTCGGGCCTCGAGCACCGGGCGAAGTCGGGCGGCCCCCGGCTCATGGCGGCGCACCGACCGCACGAGGTGGTGCGCGACGACGAGTCCGAGGAGCGCGGCGGCGAGCGAGGTCCCGAGAACCGGCAGGATAACGAGCGCGGGCGCGACCCCGGCGATCGTGTCGAGCCCGAGACCCCAGCGGATCCCGAGGAGCGGCGCGGACCCCGCCGTGAGGCCGGCGAAGGCGAGGAGCGGCACCCGCATCGCGACGAGACGCCGACCGGCGCCCTCGCCGCGGATCGCGAGCGCGGCCGCCAGCAGCAGGACGGCGGCCGCTCCCAGTCCGATCGCCCGCCACGGCAGCACCGAGCCTGTGCCGCTGCCGACGACGGCGTGCACGACGAGGCTCGGCAGGATCGCCGAGGCGAGCCCGCTCGTCGCGAGGGCGACGCCGACACCGCGGCGCGCGACGGCGATGGCGCCGATCGTCGCGGCCGCGAGCGCGGGCGGGAGGATGTACGGCTCGAGGATGTCGACCCCGGCGAGCGCCCAGACGCACCACAGCGCACCCGTCCAGGCGGCGGTGGCGAGCCACCATCCGTACCGTCTCCCGGCGGACAGCCGTGCGGCCGCCGCGCCGATCCCGATGAGGATGAGGACGATGCAAGCCGTGGTGAGCCCGGCCGCCTCGCGGGCGAGCGCGAGGACGAGCGCGAGCCCCGCCGTGAGGAGCGTGCTCAGCTCGACCGCGAGTGCGGCGGCGCGCGAGCTCCGGGAGCCGTGGCCGCGTCTCGCGAGCAGCGCGCCGAGCGCCCGGGTCGAGGGGAGCGCGGCCGCGACGAGCACGCCGATGACCGGCAGCGTGACCGGCGACGCGCTCGTCGCGAGGAGCTGGGCGCCGAGGCTGATGACGACGACGGCGAGCGAGGGCACGAGGATCGATGCCGCGAGGGCGCGCACGACGACCGTCAGCCCGGACCTCCGCGTGAGGAGCAGGGTCAGCGCCAGCAGGAAGACGAGGCCGGTCGAGAGGGCCGTCCATCCGCTGCGCTCGATGAGCACGGACACGATGCCGAGCAGGAAGGGGATCCCGGTCACGAGCAGGATCGCCCACCAGGAGCGTGCGCGGACGGCGGGGATCGCGGTCGCGACGAGCGCGACGACGGCGCCCGCCGCGGTCACGAGGGCGAGCACGACCTCGGGGTCGAGGCCCAGCAGGTCGAGCGCGACGCCGAGTGCCGCGAGCCCGTAGGCGTAGCCCAGCGCGAGCCAGGTCGGGCGCATGACCCGCGGCAGCGCGCGGGTCGCGAGGACGAGCACGAGCAGGATGCCCGCCGCGGTCGCGACGCCGAGCCAGCGGTCGATCCAGCTCTGGATGGCCGCGAGGACGAGCAGCGTCTGCGCGGTGGTCGCGAGCGCGACCCGGATCCGCAGCGGGCGCCCGTTCGTCGTCAGGCGGATCGCGGTCGCCGCGGAGCCGGCGGCGAGTAGGAGGACGAGGGGGATGACCACGATGCGCGGCAGCGGCAGCCAGGCGAGGAGGGCGTGGAGGAGGACGACCGCGAGCACGATGGCTGCGCCGATGCGCAGGGAGGGGTCGCGCCGCTCGCGGCGCCAGGCGGCCCAGGAGGATCCCGCGAGCGCTGCGATGGCGCCGAGGGCGCCGAGGAGCGGCAGCAGCACGTCGTCACGCGGGACCCACGCGGGGTCGAGGAGCGGATCGTGTCCGGATCCCGCGGAGAGGAGGTCGCCGAGGGGGAGCAGGAGGCAGCCGAGCGCGATCGTCGCCGAGGGGATCGCCACGAGCCCGGCCACGGCCAGCGCGCCGCCGTCGAGCGCGGCGGCTCGCACCCGCATCGCCCGAGGCGCGAGGCCCAGCAGGAGCACCGCGAGGGCGGCGGCGCAGGGCATGAGCAGCGCGAGCAGCTCCGGCCTCGGGTCGGGGAGCGAGACCGGCAGGATCGCGAGTGCCGCGGTGGCGAGCACGCCGGCGGCCGCGCTCCAGACGGCGGGGATGCGGTGGGCCGTGGCGAGGACGGCGGAGGCCGCGAGTGCGGTGAGGACGGCCGCGGCGCCGAGCACCCGGACCCAGGCCGGGGTCGTGTCGAGGGCGACGAGCTGGATGACGACGACCACCACGAGCACCGCGTGCACGACCGTCAGGGTCACGGTGTCGGCGCGGAGGGAGCGCTCGAACCGCGCCTCGAGGACGGGCAGCGCGCGCTGCGCCGCGAGTGCCGCGGCGATGGCGCCGAGGTGGCCGACGACCGCGCCGAAGGTCTCGCCGCTCGCATAGCCGAGCATGGCCGGCACGGATGCGAGCCCCAGCAGCGAGAGCCAGAGCCAGGTGCGGAGTCGGACGAGCCAGGTGATCGCGAGCATCGCGGTGCCGGCGAAGGCGGTGCCGATCGCGGCATAGAGGCAGCCGAGCTCCGCCGTCGAGCCGAGGTCGGCGAAGGCGCGGATGTCGAGGGCCACGAAGACGAGCCCCAGCGCCCCGATGGCCTCGGCGGAGAACGTCAGCCCGCGACGGTGGAGCTGCCAGGCGCCGAGGAGGAACAGCACCGAGATGGCGCCGATGATCGTCGTCCGCACCGCGATGTCGGTGAGGTCGGGGTTGAGGAAGGTGAAGACGAAGGCGGCGACGGCGAAGAGCCCGGCGCCCGCGACCGCGAGGACGGACTGCACGCTGATCTGCGATTCGCGCTGCGGGAGTGCGTTCGGAGCCGGGACCGCCGCCGGGATGCCGGCGCCGGGTGCCGGGGCCGCGCTCGCGGCGGCGGGTGCCCGCGGCACGGTCGTCGGCGGTGCGAGCGGAGCCGTCGGAAGCTCGCCGATCAGCCGCCGCCGCTCCAGCACCGCTGCGGCCGCGCGCTGCGACGCCTCCCACACCGCGACGCCCTCGGGGCCGCCGAGGACGGCGCCGCATCGCCCGCACGGGCCCGTCGTCACGAGCATCGCGGCGCATCTGGGGCAGGTGGCTGTGGCGAGGAGCGCGTCGGCGACGCCCTCGCTCCAATCCCTCGGGGCTCGGGTCATGGTCGGAGTCTAGGGACGCCATCCCGTCGAACCCGATCGAAACTCCGTGATGGTGGACGGCCTCCGACGCCGGCCCCTGTTGAGGAGGGACGGGGCGGGAATAGCCGCCGTGTCGTCGTGGTTGCGTCGGTGGCCCGCGACAGGATGGATGCCATGACCGACGCCGACGCCCCCGCGCCCGCTCCCACCCCGGAGGAGCGGCTCGCGACCTTCCGCTCCCGCCGCGCCGAGTCGGTCGTGCAGCCCATGGGCTCGCTCGCGCTCGTCAACACGCAGTGGGTCGACTCCGCCCAGCCGGTCTGGGGGGTGGCGGGCACCTGGGCTCCGAGGGAGGACGGCGGGTCCGGCCTCACTGTGACCGCCACCGCAGCGGATGGCCTCCGCGTCGACGGCGAGCTCGTCGACGGCACCGTGACGGTGCGCGGCAAGGACGACGCATCGCCCTCGTCGATCGTCTTCGACGAGCACACGATCGGCACCGTCATCGCGCAGGAGGGCGGAAGCTACGCGCTCCGCGTCTGGGACAGCCAGTCGGAGGCCATTCAGCGCTTCGGCGGCATCGACGCCTACGACTACGACGCCTCCTGGGTCGTCGTGGCGGACTTCGCCCCGAATCCCGAGGGCACGACCCTCGGCTTCCAGCACATCAAGGACGAGGGCGCCGAGCGCGAGGAGGTCATCCCCGGCTCCATCACGTTCACGAAGGACGGCGTCGACTACGACCTCGCGGGCTTCAAGTCGGGCCGCGCGATCCAGATCGTCTTCGCTGACGCGACGAGCGGCGAGGAGACCTACAGCGTCGGCCGCTTCCTCTTCGTCGCCCCGCGCGCCGACGGCAAGGTCGTGCTCGACTTCAACACGGCGGTGCTCCCGCCCTGCGCCTTCAGCTACGCCTTCAACTGCCCGATGCCGCCCAAGCAGAACCGCTTCGGCGTGCCGATCCGCGCGGGCGAGAAGAACGTGCTCGACCGCGAGGGCGCGCTCCTGCACTAGCGCCGGCTGCTCGAGGCCCGCTCGATCGGGCGGGCCGGCCCGGCGGCCGGGATCCCTCGCGAGCGCCTCGCCGCACGCATCCCCGTGCCGCTCTCCCACGGCGCGTCCGTCGGAAACTCAGGAGAGTCCGGGCGCATGACGCGCCGCGGTTCCGCAGCGGCGCGAGAGCCGGCGACGACTCCTGCGTTTCCGACGCGACTCGCGGCGGCGTGACGGATGCCGGAATCGAGCGGCCGGTGTGGATGCGTCGGAAACTCAGGAGAGTCCGGCGACTGGGAGTCGGGCGGTCCGGAGGCGACGCGGGATGCGGCGTCGACTCCTGAGTTTCCGACGCGGGTGACGCGACTGGTGCGGCCGACGTGCTCGCACGGCTGACGCGGCTGACCGCGTCGGGGCGGGGCGGGGCGGCAGGCGGCCGTCCTCCGCACGGGATGCGGCGGCGTCGCGCGGTGTCGGCGGCGCACGCGAGGATGGAGACGTGCATGTGGTCCTCGAGTCGCTCGATGCCGGCGCCGTCCGCGCGGTGTGGTGCGACGACGCGGGCACTCCCGCGGAGGAGCTCGAGCTCGACCGGGACGAGCTCCCCGAGCTCGTCGCCGAGACGGAGGCCGAGGAGTCCCCTCGGTGGGTGTGGAGCGACACGGCCGGCTGGTATCCGCCGCTGCTCGCGGCCGGCGTCCGCGTGGACCGCGCGCTCGACCTGCGGCTCTGCCGCCGCATCCTCCGACTCGCGGAGGGGGCGGCCGGGACGCCGATCGCGACGCTCCCGCGCGATGCCTGGGATGCCCCGCCGCCGCCCGCCGCTCAGGGCGGCGGGCTGTTCGAGCTCGAGCGCGGGGCGCCGCCGGGGGATGCGGTCGCCGAGCTGGCTCGGCAGCGCGCCGCGGTCGCGGCGAGCCGCGAGCCGGGCGTGCTCGCCCTCCTCCTCGCAGCGGAGAGCGTCGGCTCGCTCGTCGCGGCCGAGATGTCGCATGCCGGCCTGCCCTGGAGCGCGGAGCGCCACCGCGCGATCCTCGAGGACCTCCTCGGCAGCCGTGATGGGGGCAGTCGGCCTGACCGCATGGAGGCGCTCGCGCAGCGGATCCGCGACGAGCTCGGCGCGCCCGGGCTGAACCCGGACTCGGCACCCGCGCTGCTCAAGGCGCTGCAGGTCGCCGGCCTGGGCGTGCAGAGCACGAGCCGCTGGGAGCTGCAGGAGCAGCGCCATCCCGTCGTCGCGCCGCTGCTCGAATACAAGAAGCTGCACCGCATGCTCACTGCGAACGGCTGGCACTGGCTCGACGAGTGGGTCCATGACGGCCGCTTCCGCCCGGTCTACGTCGTCGGCGGCGTCGTGACGGGTCGCTGGGCGAGCGACGGCGGCGGCGCGCTGCAGCTGCCGCACAGCATCCGCGGCGCGGTCGTGCCCGATCCCGGCTGGAAGCTCGTGGTCGCCGATGCCGCGCAGCTGGAGCCGCGCGTGCTCGCGGCGATGTCGGGGGATGCCGCGATGGCTCGGGCGGGTCAGGCGGTGGACATGTACGAGGGCATCGTGCGCAGCGGCGCCGTCGCCGATCGGCAGGAGGCGAAGTACGGCATGCTCGGCGCGATCTACGGCGGTACGACGGGAGCGAGTGCGCGCGTGCTCCCGCGCCTCACGCGCGCCTTCCCCGCGGCGATGGGGCTCGTCGAACGGGCGGCGCGCGACGGCGAGCAGGACCGCCGCGTGCGGACCTGGCTCGGGCGGACCTCGCCCCGCCGCGGCGAGGGCGCGGCCGACGGCCCGGCCGCCTACGACGAGACGCGGACGGATGCGGAGCGCCGTCGCGCGCAGCAGGACGCCCGCTCCTGGGGTCGCTTCACCCGCAACTTCGTCGTCCAGGGCACGGCCGCGGAGTGGGCGATGTGCTGGATGGGCGCGTTGCGCTCGCGGCTGTGGTCGATGGGGGAGCGGGAGGCGCCGGCCGGTGCGGTCGAGCCCTTCGCGCGGCGCCCGCACCTGGTCTTCTTCCTCCACGACGAGCTCATCGTGCACGCGCCCGAGGAGCTCGCCGAGGAGGTCGCGGAGGCGATGCGCGTCTCGGCGGCGCAGGCGGGCCGCATGCTCTTCCCGGCCGCGGGCGTCGAATTCCCGGTCCAGGTGGCGGTCGTCGACCGCTACGCCGACGCGAAGTAAGGCGACACGCCCGGAACTCCCAGGAATGACAGTGTTGTGATTCCGCGGGATCACGGGGCATACTGGTCCCGGAGCCACTGGTTCTCCGCACCGCAGATCGATGGGGAAGTCGCATCTGAGGAACGGAGTGGAAAGTGGTTGCAACGGTTGCGCGCGGAGTGATCCTGATTCACTCCGCACCTCGCGCGCTCTGCCCCCATGTCGAATGGGCGGCGGGTCGCGCTCTCGGGCATGCCGTCAGCTTCGACTGGCGAGAGCAGCCCGTGCTCGACGGCGCCCAGCGGGCGGCCTTCTTCTGGCAGGGCGAGCGCGGCCTCGGTGCGGTCATCGCGTCGGCGCTCCGCGGCTGGGAGCACCTCCGCTACGAGGTCACGGAGGATGCCGGGCTCGGCACCGACGGCGGCCGCTGGATGCACACCCCCGATCTCGGGATCTTCCACGCCCAGACGGACACCGCGGGCAACACGGTGATCCCGGAGGATCGGGTCCGCTCGGCGATGGAGCTCGCCGGCTCGGACGCGTTCGAGCTGCATCGCGAGCTCCGCCTCGCGCTCGGCCAGGCGTGGGACGACGAGCTCGAGCCGTTCCGGTACGCGACCGAGGACTCCCCGGTCGTCTGGCTGCACAAGGTGGGCTGAGCGATGACGACGATCCTGAGGCGCCTGCCCTTCGGCCGCTGGTCGCGCCGTCGAGCCAGCGCGGGCGCCTGGCTCCTCCAGCGCGAGCTCCGCAACCGCGCGATCGCGGGCCGGAGCTGAGTCGCCGCTCGGAGCGGCCGCGCGCCTGATCGCTCGGTGCGCGCGCCGCCCGGTGCCGCGCGCGCCCACAGCGCATGGCTCGGGGCGCTCAGCCCTCGTAGCTGCGGATCGCGACGACGGCGTTGTGGCCGCCGAAGCCGAAGGAGTTGCTGAGCACGAGCTGCGGTCCGTCGCCGAGCGGCTGCGCCTCGCCCGAGATGCGGAGCGGGATCTCGGGGTCCTGCTCGGTGACGTTGATCGTCGGCGGGGCGACGCGGTCGCGGATCGCGAGGATCGAGAAGATCGCCTCGAGCGCCCCCGTGCCGCCGAGGAGGTGGCCGGTGGCCGCCTTCGTCGCGGAGACGGGGATGTCGCGGACCCGATCGCCGAGCACCGAGAGCAGCGCCTTGTACTCGGCGATGTCGCCGACCGGCGTGCTCGTCGCGTGCGCGTTGATGTGGGTGACGTCCTCGGCGCGGGCGCCCGCCTGCTCGAGGGCGGCGACGACCGCCCGCGAGGCGCCGAGCCCCTCGGGGTCGGGGGCGGTGATGTGGTACGAGTCGCTCGTCACGCCGCCGCCGGCGATCTCGGCGTAGATGCGGGCGCCGCGGGCGAGCGCGTGCTCCTCGGTCTCCATGACGATCGATGCCGCGCCCTCGCCCATCACGAAGCCGTCGCGGGTCACGTCGTAGGGACGGGATGCCGTGGCCGGCTCGTCGTTGCGCTTCGAGAGCGCCTGCATGGAGGCGAAGGCGGCGAGGGGGAGCGGGTGGATGCACGACTCCGCGCCGCCCGCGACGACGATGTCGGCGAGCCCCTGCTGCAGGTGATCGTAGGCGTTCGAGATCGACTCGGTGCTCGAGGCGCAGGCCGAGACGTCGGTGCGCGCGAAGGCCCGCGCGTTGAGGTTCATGCTCACGGCGGCCGCTGCGGCGTTGGGCATGAGCATCGGGACCGTCATGGGGAGGACCCGTCGCGGACCCTTCTCGCGCAGGGTGTCCCAGGCGTCCAGCAGCGTCCAGAGGCCGCCGATGCCGGTCGCGTAGTCGACGCCGAGCCGGATCGGGTCCACGTCGGGGGCGCCCGCGTCCTCCCAGGCCTCGCGGGCGGAGACGAGGGCGAACTGCGCCGAGGGGTCGAGGCGCTTCACCTCGGGGCGGGCGAGCACCTCCTCGGGGCGCACCCGCGCCTGCGCGGCGAAGGTGACGGGGAGCTCGTGCTGGGCGACCCAGTCCTGCTCGATGGTGCTCGTGCCGGATTCTCCGGCGAGCAGCCCGGCCCAGCTCTCGGGGGCCGTGCCGCCGAGGGGCGAGGAGGCGCCGATGCCGGTGACGACGATCTTTTTGGTCATGTGCAGGACTCCCTGGGGATGAAGACGGGCGGGGGCGTCGGCCCCCGCCCGGTCAGGACTACGCCTGGGCGTTGGTGATGTAGGTCACCGCGTCGCCGACGGTCTTGAGGTTCTTGACCTCCTCGTCGGGGATCTTGACGTCGAACTTCTCCTCGGCGTTGACGACGATGGTCATCATCGAGATGGAGTCGATGTCGAGGTCGTCCGTGAAGGACTTGTCGAGCTGGACGGTGTCGGTCGCGATGCCGGTCTCGTCGTTGACGAGCTCAGCGAGGCCGGCGAGGACCTCGTCGTTGGACAGTGCCATTGTGTTTACTCCTTGGGGTGTCGGATGACCGGGGACAAGCTTAGGGCAGGCGCACGACCTGGGCCCCGAAGACGAGGCCCGCGCCGAAGCCGATCTGGAGGGCGAGGCCGCCGGAGAGCTCGGGGTGCTCCTCGAGGAGGCGGTGCGTGGCGAGGGGGATCGAGGCGGCCGAGGTGTTGCCGGTGGTCTCGATGTCGCGGCCGATCGCGACGTGCTCGGGGAGGCCCAGCTCCTTCGCGAGCTGGTCGATGATGCGCATGTTGGCCTGGTGCGGGACGAAGGCGGCGAGGTCCCCGGGCTCGATGCCCGCGACCTCGAGCGCCTGCTTCGCGACCTTCGCCATCTCCCAGACGGCCCAGCGGAAGACGGTCTGGCCGTCCTGGCGCATGGTCGGCCAGGGCTTGATCTTGTCGAGGTACTCCTCGAACGTCGCGTTCATGCCGACCGCATCCCACTTGGAGCCGTCCGAGCCCCAGACGCTGCCGGAGATGCCGGCCTCCTCCGCGGGGCCGACGATCGCCGCGCCCGCGCCGTCGCCGAGGAGGAAGGAGATGGATCGGTCCTCGGGGTGCACGTACTGCGAGAGCTTCTCGGCGCCGACGACGAGCACGTAGCGGGCGGCGCCCGCGCGGATCAGGGCGTCGGCCTGCGCGATGGCGTAGGTGTAGCCGGCGCACGCGGCGCCGATGTCGTAGGCGGCGGCCGGGTTCGCGCCGACGCGATCGGCGAGGAGGGCCGACATGGACGGCGTGACGGCGACGTTGCTGATCGTGGAGACGAGCACGGCGCCGATCTCGCCGGGATCGATCCCGGCCCGCTCGATCGCCTCCCGCGAGGCGGTCTCGGCGAGATCGATCGCGTCGAGGCCCTTGCTCGCGCGTCGGCGCGTGACGATGCCGGTGCGCTGGCGGATCCACTCGTCGCTCGAGTCGATCGCCTCGACGAGCTCGTCGTTCGTCACGACGAGGTCGCCGCGGGCGGCGCCGAGGGCGAGGATGCGGGTGTACTGCGGGCCGGTGGCCTGCTTGAGGGCGGTCATGCGGCTCCATCCAGGAGGTCGCGGGCGGCCGCGAGGTCGTCCGGGGTCTTGACGGCGGCGGTCGGCACGCCCTTGAGGCCGCGCTTGGCGAGGCCGGTGAGCGCCCCGGCGGGGGCGAGCTCGATGATGCCGGTGACCCCGGCCTCGGCGAAGGAGGCCATGGTGCGGTCCCAGCGGACGGGCGAGGCGACCTGGCCGACGAGCAGCTCGACGAAGTCGGCGCCGCCGGCGACCGTCGAGCCGTCGCGGTTGGTCCAGATGCAGACCGTCGGGTCGGCCGCCGGGAGCTCGGCCGCGACGCGGCGGAGGTGCTCGACGGCGCCGCGCATGAAGCGCGTGTGGAAGGCGCCCGCGACCTGGAGCGGGATGACGCGCGCACCCGCCGGCGGTCGCTCTCTGAGCGCCTCCAGGGCGGGCAGCTCGCCGGCGACGACGATCTGGCCGCCGCCGTTGAAGTTCGCGGGCTCGAGGCCGAGCTGCGCGAGCGCGTTGAGGAGCTCGGCCTCGTCGGCGCCGATCACGGCGCTCATCCCGGTCGCGACCTCCGCGGCGGCGGCGGCCATGGCCGTGCCGCGCTCGCGCACGAGCCGCATGGCGTCGCCCTCGGCGAGGATGCCGGCGCCGGCGGCGGCGGTCAGCTCGCCGACCGAGTGGCCCGCGATGCCCGCGAGGCCGGCCCGCCTCGCCTCGGCCGCATCCCCGAGCAGCGCGCGGAGGGTCGCGAGGCCGGCGGCGACGATGAGCGGCTGCGCGATGGCGGTGTCGCGGATCGTGTCGGCGTCCGACGTCGTGCCGTGGGCCGCGAGGTCGAGGCCGGCGGCCTCCGACAGCTCGCCGAGGTGGTCCGCGAAGGCGGGGTCCTCGAGCCAGGGGGTCAGGAATCCGGGGGTCTGCGAGCCCTGTCCGGGCGCGACGATGACGACGCTCACGACACCAGTCTGCCAACACGGAGGCCGGGCGGCGCAACCGGGACCACGAAGATCCGGCCGGGACATTGGCGGAAGTCCACAACGGCGCCGCCCCGCGCGCCCGCGTCAGCAGTCGCCGAGGCGCTCCCAGACGTCGGCGCCGCCCGGCGTCTCGCCCTGCGTCCACCACCTGGCGCGCCACAGCGCCCCGTCGTGGCTCGCCTCGCTGCCGCCCGTGTAGACGGCGCCGGAGCTCCAGGCGCTCGTGCCCTCGCATCCCGCGGGGTCGGGGTCCTCGGTGGGGTCGGGATCGGGAGATCCGCCCTCGCCGAGGGTCTGGAGGCGCGCCCCGACCGTCTCGGCGAAGTCGTACCCGTTCGTCGCGTCCCAGTTGACCGACCACGTCATGGCGCCGCGGATGGCGGGGTAGGTGCTCGCGGGCGTGTAGCTGCCGCATCTCACGCCCGCCGCGAGGCAGTCGAGCGCGTCGCCGACGACCTCGGGGTCGACGTAGCCGCTTCCGGCGGCGCGGCTGGTGGCCGGGAGCCCGAGCCCGACCTGATCGGGCCGGAGGTGGCCGTCGAGCAGGATGTCGGCGAGCGCGGTCTGGAAGTCGACCGTGCCCGCGGAGTACGCCTTGCCGTCCCGCCCGAGCATGCTGCCCGAGTTGTAGTACTGGGTGTTCACGACCGTGATGATGTCGCTCACCTCGTCGATGAGCTGCAGGTAGCTGCCGCCGGGCTGCACGTAGATCGTCTCGGGGGCCATCGTGAGCACGAGGTCGTCGCCCGCCGCCGCGCTGATCTGGCGCAGGGCGCTGGTCATGTACTGCAGGTTCGGCGCGTTCTCGAGATCGATGTCGACGCCGTCGAAGCCGTACTCGTCCATGAGCGCGAGCGTCGAGCTCGCGAAGGCGTCGGCCGCGGACTGGTCGGGGAGAGTGATGGAGCCCTTCTCGCCGCCGACGGAGATGACCACCCGACGGCCCTCAGCCTGCAGCCGTGCGACATCGGCGGTGAAGTCCGCCTCGTCGTAGTCGAGCTGCGCCGAGACGTCGGGGTCGAGGGCGAAGTCGATCGCGCCGGGTGTCGAGGGCACGGACTCGGCGAAGGCGACGGCGACGATGCCGTAGGCGTCGGGGATGTCGGCGAGGCGGAGGACCTCGGCGCCGTTGTCGAAGTTCTGCCAGAAGCCGGTGATCGTGTGCTCGCGCACCTCGGCGGCGGCCGGGGATCCCGGCGACGCCAGGACGACGGCGCCGGTCGCGAGCGCGAGCGCCGCGAGCACGCCGAGCGCGCCTCGTGAGCGGGTGTGGTGGGACATGGTGCACCTTCCGATTCTGTAAGGAGTCCGTACATCTTCGGGTTGGTGCGAGGATACGCCGGAATCGTTTCCGGCGATAGTGCGCGGATGCGGGAACGCGCCCGCTCGGACTCAGCGGCCGGACGGCGGCGCGGTGTCCGCGATCGAGCCCACGATGAGCGCGGCCTGCAGGATCAGGGCCTCCCGCGCGCCCGTCGCATCCCAGCCGATCACCTCGCTGATGCGCTTCAGGCGGTAGCGCACGGTGTTCGGGTGCACGAACAGCTCGCGCGCCGTGGCCTCGAGCGAGCGGCCGTTGTCGAGGTAGCACCACAGCGTCGTGAGGAGCTCCTTCGAGTGCGCCTGCAAGGGCGAGTAGATGCGGGTGATGAGCGTCGCGCGCGCGAGCGGGTCCCCGGCGAGGGCGCGCTCCGGGAGGAGGTCGTCGGCGAGCGTCGGCCGCGGGGCGTTGCGCCACGCCCGCGCCACGGCGAATCCCGCGAGTGCGCCGCGGGCGCTCTTCGCCGCATCCACGAGCGAGGGGACCTCATGGCCCAGCACCAGATGACCGGGCCCGAAGCCGGGCTCGAGCTGCTGCGCGATCGCGAGGAAGCTGTGCGGCTCGCGCGCCTCCTCGTCCTCGGGCGGATCCACCCGGCCCACCACGAGCACGAGCCGGCTGCCCTGCACGCCGATGAGGACATCCGCATCCAGGTGGCGCGCCGTCCGGCGCAGCTGATCGACGTCGAGCATGCGCGGCGCCGTGCCGACGAGCACGCTCACCGAGCCGTGGCCGTTCCAGCCGAGCGCCGCGATCCGGCTCGGGAGCTCGCTGTCGTACTCTCCTGTGAGGATCGAGTCGACGACGAGCGCCTCCAGCCGCGCGTCCCAGAGGCCGCGTGCCTCCGCGGCGCGCGCGTACACGTCCGCCGCCGCGAAGGCGATCTCGCGCGAGTAGAGCAGGATGGCCTCGCGCAGGGTCTCGTCCTGGCCGACGCGCTGCTCGACGACCTCCACCGTGACGCGGATCAGCTGCAGGGTCTGCTGCAGGCTGACCGAGCGGAGCAGCTCGCGCGGCGCCGCCCCGAAGACGTCCGCCGCGATCCACGGCGTCGCCTTCGGGTCGTCGAACCAGGAGATGAAGGAGGTAATGCCGGCCTGGGCGACCAGCCCGACGGCGCTGCGGCGGCCCGGGGGCATGTCCCGGTACCACGGCAGCGTGTCGTCGAGCCGCTTGAGCGTCGCCGTCGCGAGCTCTCCGGAGAGGTTCCGGAGCCGCGCGAGGGTCTGCTCCTTGGAGCGCGCAGGCACGTCGGGCTAGCTCTCGCCGCCCGCCGTGCCGGTCGTGCCGGCCGTCACGTCGTGCAGGCGGTACTTCTCGATCGCCTGGGCCACGAGGCCGGCGTCGATCTGGCCGCGACGCGCGAGCGACTGCAGCGTCCGCACCACGATCGACGGGCCGTCGATCGTGAAGTAGCGGCGCGCCGCCGCGCGCGTGTCGCTGAAGCCGAAGCCGTCGGCGCCGAGCGTGGCGTAGTCGCCCGGCACGAACGGCCGGATCTGGTCGGGCAGCGCGTGCATGTAGTCGCTGACCGCGACGACGGGTCCCTCGGAGGCGGCGAGCTTCTGCGTGACGTACGGCACGCGCGGCACGGCCGTCGGGTTGAGGAGGTTGTGCTCGTCGGCGGCGAGGCCGTCGCGGCGCAGCTCCGTCCACGAGGTGACGCTCCAGACATCCGCCGAGATGTTCCAGTCGCTCGCGAGGAGCTCCTGCGCCTCGAGCGCCCACGGCACCGCGACGCCCGAGGCGAGCAGCTGCGCCTTCTGGCCCGGGTGCTCGGAGCGCTTCAGCTGGTAGATCCCGCGGAGGACGCCGTCGACATCCAGGTCCTCGGGCTCGGCCGGCTGCACGATCGGCTCGTTGTACACCGTGAGGTAGTACATGACGTTCGGGTCGGGGTGGCTGCCGCCGTACATGCGCTCCAGGCCGTCGCGCATGATGTGGCCGATCTCGTAGCCGTAGGCCGGGTCGTAGGACACGACCGCCGGGTTCGTCGCCGCGATCACGTGCGAGTGGCCGTCGGCGTGCTGGAGGCCCTCGCCCGTGAGCGTCGTGCGGCCGGCCGTCGCGCCGATGATGAAGCCGCGCGCCATCTGGTCTCCCGCCGCCCACATGGCGTCGCCCGTGCGCTGGAAGCCGAACATCGAGTAGAAGACGTAGACCGGGATGAGCGGCTCGCCGTTCGTCGCGTAGCTCGTGCCCGCCGCGGTGAAGGCCGCGAAGGCCCCCGCCTCGTTGATGCCGACGTGGACGATCTGACCCTGCGGGCTCTCCTTGTAGGCGAGGAGCAGCTCGCGGTCGACCGAGGTGTAGTGCTGGCCGTTCGGGTTGTAGATCTTCGCCGTCGGGAAGTAGGCGTCCATGCCGAAGGTGCGCGCCTCGTCGGGGATGATCGGCACGATCCGCTGGCCGAGCCCGGGGGCGCGGAGCAGATCCTTGAGCAGGCGCGCGAACGCCATCGTCGTCGCGATCTCCTGCTTGCCGGAGCCCTTCTTGACGATCTCGTAGGACTTCGCCTCGGGGAGCTCGAACTGCGTGTACTTCGTCCGGCGCTCGGGGACGTAGCCGCCGAGCTCGTAGCGCCGCTCCTGCAGGTACTGGATCGCCGGGTCCTCGGGACCGGGGTGGTAGTAGGGCGGCTGGTACGGGTCCGCCTCGAGCTGCGCGTCCGTGATCGGGATGCGCATCTCGTCGCGGAACTGCTTGAGGTTGTCGAGCGTGAGCTTCTTCATCTGGTGGGTCGCGTTGCGGCCCTCGAAGCTGGGGCCGAGACCGTAGCCCTTGACGGTCTTCGCGAGGATGACGGTCGGCTGGCCCGTGTGCTCGGTCGCCGCCTTGAACGCGGCGTAGACCTTGCGGTAGTCGTGGCCGCCGCGCTTGAGGTTCCAGATCTGCTCGTCGCTGAGGTCCTCGACGAGCTTGCGGGTGCGCTCGTCGCGGCCGAAGAAGTTCTCGCGGACGTACGCGCCGCTCTCGGCCTTGTATGTCTGGTAGTCGCCGTCGGGCGTCTGGTTCATGAGGTCCACGAGCGCGCCGTCGACGTCCCGCTCGAGGAGCGAGTCCCACTCACGGCCCCAGACCACCTTGATGACGTTCCAGCCCGCGCCGCGGAAGAAGCTCTCGAGCTCCTGGATGATCTTGCCGTTGCCGCGGACCGGGCCGTCGAGGCGCTGGAGGTTGCAGTTGATGACGAAGTTGAGGTTGTCGAGCTTCTCGTTCGCCGCCCACTGGAGGGCGCCGCGGCTCTCGACCTCGTCCATCTCGCCGTCGCCGAGGAAGGCCCACACCTGCTGCTCGCCGGCATCCCGGATCCCGCGATTCGCGAGGTACTTGTTGGACTGCGCCTGGTAGATCGCGTTGATCGGGCCCAGACCCATCGAGACGGTCGGGAACTCCCAGAACCCGGGCATGAGCCGCGGGTGCGGGTAGGAGCTGAGCGCGTGCGGCGCGCGGCTCTTCTCCTGGCGGAAGCCGTCGAGGTCGGCCTCGCCGAGGCGCCCCTCGAGGTAGGCGCGGGCGTACATGCCGGGGGAGGCGTGACCCTGGTAGAAGATCTGGTCGCCGCCCGAGGCGTGGTCCTTGCCGCGGAAGAACCAGTTGTGGCCGACCTCGTAGAGGGCGGCGGAGGAGGCATAGGTGGAGATGTGGCCGCCGACCGCGATGCCGGGGCGCTGCGCGCGGTGCACGGTGATCGCCGCGTTCCACCGGATCCAGGCGCGGTAGCGGCGCTCGAGGTCCTCATCGCCCGGGAAGGCGGGCTCGTTCTCGGAGGCGATCGTGTTGATGTAGTCCGTCGTCGGGACCATCGGGACGCCGAGCTGCAGCTCCTTCGAGCGCTTCAGCAGGCTGAGCATGATCTCGCGGCCGCGACCGCGGCCGTGCTGCTCGACGAGCGCGTCGAGCGATTCGCGCCACTCGGAGGTCTCCTCCGGATCCTGGTCGATGTGGTTCACCGAGTACGGATCCTGGTCGTGCACCGTCACCCTTGACCTCTTCCTGTTCGAAAGTCAGATTCGGCGCGTGCGCGCCCCGGTGCATCGTGGTGGAGTCGCGGGGGGTGTGGCGCACGCCGCTCCCACTCTAGTTCTCACGCGGGCGCGCACGGCACATGGCGGAGCGCCACCGGCAGAACGCCGCCTCCAGGCGTATCATCGCTCGCTGTGCCGCCGGGAACGCCGGAGGCGGAAGGAACGCACAGGACCATGGCGCTGGAGAACGACACCCAGGCACCCGACTTCGACCTCCCCAACCAGTACGGGGAGCACGTCCGGCTCAGCGACTTCCGGGGGAAGCGCCCCGTCGCGCTCGTGTTCTTCCCGCTGGCGTTCTCGAGCAACTGCACGGGCGAGCTGTGCGCACTCCGCGACAACCTCGCGCTCTTCAAGCAGCACGGGGTCGAGCTCCTGGGCATCTCGGTCGACTCGAAGGCCTCGCTCCGCTCCTGGGCCGAGCAGGAGGGCTACGACTTCACGCTTCTGGCCGACTTCTGGCCGCACGGGCAGGTCGCCAAGGAGTACGGCGTCTTCCTCGAGCACAAGGGCTTCGCGAACCGCGCGACCTTCGTGATCGACGCGCACGGCATCATCCGCGCCTCCTTCATCACGGCGCCCGGCGAGCCGCGCTCGATCGCCGACTACCGCGCGGCGCTCGACGAGGTGCTGCCGGCTCCCGTCGCCTGAGCCCGGGCCCGATACGATCGGACCGCGCCGACGCGCGACGGGCTCTTAGCTCAGCTGGTAGAGCGCCTCGTTTACACCGAGGATGCCGGGGGTTCGAGTCCCTCAGGGCCCACTCGACGCCTCCCCGCCGCGGGGAGCGAGGCGAGGAGGAGCCGTGCAGCGTGCCGGCATGCTCGCGCTCGCGGCGGCCGCCGTGCTTTGGGGGACGACGGGGACCGCCGCGAGCTTCCTGCCGGACGGCGTGAGCCCGCTCGCGACGGGTGCGGCGACGATGGGGCTCGGGGGCCTCCTGCTCGCGGCGACCGCGCCGCGGCTCGTCCGGCACGTGCTGGCCTCGCGCCCCGCCCGCCGCTGGGTGCTCATCGGCGCGATCGGCGTCGTCGTGTATCCGCTCGCCTTCTACACCTCGATGGCAGAGGCGGGGGTCGCGATCGGCAACGTGGTGTCGCTGGGCTCGGGACCCGTCTTCGCGGCCGTCCTCGAGCGGGTGCTCGAGGGGCGCCGGCTCTCGGTGCGCTGGGCGCTCTCGACCGGGCTCGCGCTCGCCGGCGTCGCGCTGCTCGCCGTCTTCGGGCATGCGCACGTCGACGGCGCGCGTGCGGGCTCCGTGCCGCTCGGGGTCGGCCTCGGCCTGGTGGCGGGCGCCTCCTACGCCCTCTACACGTACGCGTCCTCGCGCGCGATCGCCGTCGGCCTGCCGAGCCGCGGTGTGATGGGCGCGATGTTCGGCTCGGGTGCGCTGGTGCTGCTGCCCGTGCTGCTGGCGCTCGGCGCGCCGCTCCTCGGGTCGGTGCAGAGCGTCGGGATCACCGCCTACCTCGTCCTCGGCCCGATGGCGGCCGCGTACGTCCTGTTCGGCATCGGGCTGCGCACCGTGCGCAGCAGCACGGCGACGACCGTGACGCTGCTCGAGCCGGTCGTCGCGACGCTGCTCGCCGTCCTCGTGGTGGGGGAGCGGCTGACGGCGCCCGGCTGGGTCGGCATGGCGCTCGTCCTCGCGGGGCTCCTCGTCCTCGCCTCGGCACGTCGCGCCGGGAAACTCCCGGCATCCTCATAGACTCGCGCCGTGAGCGACGACGATCGGGATGCCGGCATGCCCGCCGGGCAGGCGGTGCCGTCGGGCGACGACGGAGGCTACCTCGACGACGACGCGCTCGCGGACGCCATCGCCGCGTCCTACCTGCCGTCCGGCCTCATCCCGGTGATCACACCCGAGGTCGCGGCCGCCTACGCGCGCGGCGAGGACTTCGCCGCTGCGGTCGGCTCTCCGGCCGCCCCCGATGTCGTGCCGGCGACGGCTCCCGTCGACGAGCCCGCCCAGCCCGAGGTGGCGTCCGAGACGCCCGACCCCGCACCGGCATCCGACGGGCGCTCGGGTGTCTCGTGGCCGAGCTGGGCGAGCGAGCCGGCCGTCGCAGCGGGGGAGGCGAGCGAGGCGGCGTCGGCCGCGGACCCGCCCGAGGAGGCGACCGCGCCCCCGGCATCCCCGCTCGCGGCGTTCTGGGATCTCGACGCCGCGGAGGCGGCTCCGAGCACCTGGGCCGTCCCGCCCGCGCCGCCCGTCGAGGCGGCGGCGGTGCCGATCTCGACGGAGCGCGAGGCGGCGCCGGCCGAGCCGGCTCCGGACCTCGGCGAGGCGGCGCAGAGGCCCCTCGACGATGCGGAGCAGCCCGTCCCGCGCGTCGACGACGCCTCGCACGCCTCGGCGCCCGACGGCAGCGGGCAGGTCGCGGGGGAGCCGTGGTTCCGCAGCACCCCGGCGGAGGCGTCCGAGGCCGTGACCCCGGAGGCCGTCGCGCCGGAGGCCGTGGCTCCCGAGGCCGCCGCCCCCGAGACCCCGCCGCTCCAGGTCGAGCCGCGTCTCGGGCTGCCGCCCGAGCTCGCGTTCGCGCCGCCCCCCGATCCGTCGATGGCGGCCGGCGGCGCCGATGCCCCGCCCCCGCCCGGCTTCGAGACCGAGGCGGTCTCCGAGGCGCCGGACGCCGCGTCGACGCCGCCGCATCCCGCGCTCGCCGACAGCACGCCCGAGGCCGCGCCGGGGACGCCGTCTGCGACGGAGCCGGTCGGCGGCAGCCCGCTGGCCCAGCCGGCCCTCGTGATCGAGCCGGTCGAGATCACGGCGCCCGTCGCGCAGCCGACGGACGAGGAGCTCCGCGAGGCGCTCGCCTCCGCGCCGTTCACCATCCGGCAGGACGTCACCTCCGCCGACGCGGCGACCGCGGCATCAGCACCGCCGCCGCCGCTCGTCGAGCCCGGTCCCTACGGCACGCCGGCGGCGCCGCCCGTCGAGGCCGCGCCCTGGAGCGGTGCACCGCCGCCTCCGCCGCCCCTCGTCGAGCCCGAGGAGCCGGCGCTGCCGCAGAGCGCCCCCGCCGGCGCGACGATCTCCGGCGACGAGATCCTCGACGAGCCGCGCCCCCTGGCGCCGACGACCGGATCATTCGACTTCTCGGCCCTGCTCGCGCAGGCCGAGCCCCCGTCGGCGGCTGCCGCCGCCGCAGAGCCCGCGGCAGCTCCGCCGAGTGCCGCCGCCGTCTCGTCCTCGGCTGCCGCGCTCGCGGACCCGCGCGAGCTGCCCGCGCCCGTCGGCCCCGCGGCCCCCGACATGCCCCCGCCGTCGGCGACGGCGTCCCGCCTGGCCGAGATGCCGCCTCCCGTCCCCACCTCGGATGCGGGACCGGGCGCCGACGCCGACATCGCCTCGCGCGCCACCGACTCGGACTACCGCGACGAGGACGACGACAGCGTCGACCCCTCCGATCGCGCGGCCGTGCCGGTCGACGGCGTCGCGGCCGCCGCCGCGGCCGCGGCCGCCCCGCCGCCGACGGCGCCGATGGAGCCGCCCCTCCTCCCGGTCCCCGTCGCGACGACGCCCACGGGAGAGCACCGCTCGCCCCTGGTGGAGCCCTCGAATCCGCCGGCGCACCGCGTCGAGTCGACGGGAGTCCAGCCGACCGCACTCGAGCAGCGCGCCGGCCGATCCGTGCGGATGCTCTGGATCTGGTTCGCGGCGAACGCCTCCGTCGTGAGCCTCGCGCTCGGTGCGGTCGTGCTCGGCCTCGGGCTCAGCATCAGCCAGGCGATCATCGCGATCCTCGCGGGCGTCGCCCTCTCGACGATCCCGCTCATCCTCAGCACCGTCGCGGGCCGCGCGACCGGGCAGCCGACCCTCGTCGTGTCGCGCGCGAGCTTCGGCATCGTCGGCAACGCCGTCCCCGCCCTCGTCGCCGTGCTCGCCCGCGCCTTCTGGGGCGGTGCGCTCCTCTGGCTCGCGGCCTCCTCGGTGCCCGAGGTGCTCGAGACGGCCGGGCTCGTCTCGACGACCGAGGCCGTGCTGTGGGGCTATGCCGCGCTCGGCGGCGCCGCGCTCGTCGTGATCCTCGTCGCCGTCATGGGCTTCGGCCTCCTCTCGAAGGTGCAGCTCGTGCTCAGCGTGCTGAGCCTCGTGCTCGTCGCCGGGATCATCGCCCTGACCGCCGGCCGCATCGACCTCGCCGCAGCGGTCCGCACGCCCTACGGGGACTGGACCCTGGTGCTCGGCGGCGCGGTCCTCGTCTTCAGCGTGCTCGGCATCGCCTGGGCGCACACGGGGGGCGACGTGGCCCGGTACCAGCGGCCCGCCACCGGCTCGGGCGGCACCTCGGCCTTCACCGGTCTCGGCGTCGCGATCCCCTCGCTCGCGCTGATCGTCTGGGGCGCCCTCCTCGCCGCCTCCGACGCGCAGCTGGCCGCGGGACTCGCGAGCGCGCCGCTGACGGCACTCGCCGGACTGCTGCCCTCCTGGTACCCCGTCCCGCTCCTCGCGGCCGCGATCCTCGGCCTCCTCGCCGCCGCCATCCTCTCCGTGTACTCGGGCGGCTTCGCGCTCCAGGCGCTCGGACTCGGCGCCCACCGGGCCGTGACGACGGCGATCGCGGGTCTGCTCGCGGCCGCGGTCGCCGGGGCCCTCCTCCTCCTGCAGCTCGACGCGGTCCTCATCGTGCGGGATGCGGCGACGACGACCGCCGTCCCGGTGGCGGCGTGGATCGGCATCCTCGGCTCGGAGCTCGCGATCCGCCGGCGCCTGCACGCGCCCTCCCTCGCGGCACGCGGCGGGGTGTACCCGGCCATCCGGATCGGCAACCTCCTCGGCCTCCTCCTCGCGGCCGGCGTCGGCTTCGGGCTCACGACGTCGACCGTCACGGGGCTCGGCTGGCAGGGCTACCTGCTCTCCGCGGTCGGCATCCCGCTCGACTCGGCGCTCGGTGCGAGCGACGTCGGCGTGCTCGCGGCCTTCGTCCTCGGCCTGCTGATCCCGCTCGTCGTCGCGATCCCCGTCATCCGGAAGCAGGAGGCGGCGCACGCCTGATCGCGGCGCCCCCTCCTAGACTCGACTCGTGCCTACGACCGTCGCTGAGCTCAACGCCGTCGTCGAGCGGCTCTGGCCGCCCGACGGCACCGCCTCCTGGGATGCCCCCGGCCTGCTCTCGGGCGATCCGCACGCGATCGTCCGCCACATCCATCTCGCGGTCGACGCGGTCGTCGAGACCGTCGACGAGGCGGTCGGGGCGGGGGCGCAGGCGCTGCTCGTCCACCACCCGCTCCTGCTCCGGGGCGTGACCGCGCTGCCCGAGTCGACCGCGAAGGGCGCCGCGATCGCGCGGCTGATCCGCGGCGGCGTGGCGCTCATCGCGGCGCACACGAACGCCGACGTCGTCGCCTCGGGCACCTCCGCGATCCTCGCCGAGCGCATCGGCCTCCGGGATGCCGAGCCGATCGAGCCGATCGCGCGCGACGGCGGCCTCGGCATCGGCCGGGTCGGCGAGCTGGCCGAGGCCACCACGCTCGGCCACCTCGCACAGCGCCTCGCCGAGATCCTGCCGCCCACGGCGACCGGGATCCGCGGCGCCGGCGAGTGGGATGCGCCCGTGCGTCGTGTCGCGGTCTGCGCGGGCGCGGGCGACTCGCTCCTCGGCCACCCGCTCGTGCAGGGTGCCGACGTGTACATCACCAGCGACCTCCGCCACCACCCGGCCTCGGAGGCGCGCGAGCTCGGCCGCATCGCCGAGCGCCTGATGCTCCTCGACACCTCGCACTGGGCCGCCGAATGGCTCTGGCTCGAGGTCGCGGCGGCCGAGCTGCGAGCCGAGCTCCCCGAGCTCGACGTCACGGTCAGCGAGCTCCGCACCGACCCGTGGGACTTCGCGGTCACGCAGTAGCGCCGCACCACCCGAAAGGATTTGACCATGCCCCTCCTCAAGGCCGACCCGGCCGATCAGGCGCTCCTCCTCGAGGTGCAGGAGCTCGACACGCGACTCCAGCAGCTCGCCAACCGCGCCGCCCGGCTGCCCGAGACCGCGGCGCTGGAGCAGCTCTCGACCCGCCGCGACGAGCTGACCCGCACCCTCGCCGAGCGCACGGGGGAGTGGGAGGACGCCAAGGCGGAGCTCGGACGGGTCGAGGGGGATGTCGCGGTCGTCGAGGCGCGCATCGCACGCGACCGGCGGCGTCTGGAGCAGAGCTCCTCCGTGAAGGACATCCAGGCGCTCGAGCAGGAGCTGCAGGCGCTCGCGCGCCGGCGCTCGGACCTCGAGGACATCGAGCTGCAGGTCATGGAGGTGGCCGAGCTGCGCGAGGCCGCGCTCGAGGAGACCCGGGTCGGGCTGCGTTCGCTCGAGGACGAGGTCGTCGCCGCCCGCACCTCGCGGGATGCGGCCCTCGGCACGATCGGCGAGGACCGCACGGCCGCCGAGCGCGACCGCGAGACGATCGCCGGACGCGTGCCCGCCGAGCTCCTGGCGCTGTACGAGAAGCAGCGGGCGCGCTACGGGCTCGGCGCCTCGCACCTCCGGGGCGGCGTCACGAGCGCGAGCGGCGTGAGCCTCACGGCCTCCGACCTCGCGAGCGTGCGACGCGCCGCACCGGACGACGTCATCCTGTGCCCCGACTCCAACGCCGTCCTCATCCGCACCGCGGAGTCGGGCCTGTGACCGAGCTCATCATCGAGGCCGACGGCGGCTCCCGCGGCAACCCCGGCCAGGCCGGGAGCGGGGCGATCGTCGTCGAGGCGGCGACGGGCGAGGTGCTCGCCGAGATCGGCCGCTACGTCGGCGTGGCGACGAACAACGTCGCCGAGTACCGGGGCATGATCGCCGGCATCGCGCGCGCGCTCGAGATCGTGCCGGGTGCCAGCCTCCGCATCCGCATGGACTCCAAGCTCGTCGTCGAGCAGATGAGCGGCCGGTGGAAGATCAAGCACGCGGACATGAAGGTGCTCGCGAGCGAGGCCCGCGACCTCCTCACGGGCGTCGACGTGCGCTTCGAATGGATCCCGCGGCTCGAGAACTCGCGTGCCGACAAGCTCGCGAACGAGGCCATGGACCGGCGGGATTCCTTCGACCGCTGAGCGCGGCGCTATCCTGTTCCCGAACGGGTCGGCCAGACGGTCGCGTCGTCGTCGCCTCGTGCGGCGGCGCCGAGGAACGTCCGGGCTCCGCAGAGCAGGGCGGTGGGCAACACCCACCCGGAGCAATCCGCGAGCAAGTGCAACAGAGAGCAGACCGCCACGTCCTCCTCGGAGGGCGGGGTAAGGGTGAAACGGTGGTGTAAGAGACCACCAGGGGCCCGAGTGATCGGGCTCGCTGGGTAAACCTCGCCCGGAGCAAGGCCAGACAGACGCCGCCGAGGCTGCTCGCCGAGGTGTCGGGTAGGCCGCTGGAGCGGCACGGCAACGTGTCGCCGAGAGAGATGACCGTCACGGCGCGAGCCGTACAGAACCCGGCGTATCGGCCGGCCCGTTCACACCCGCCGCACTCAGGTGCGGGAGGTACGCTCAAGGCATCTGCGAGCGTCCGCTCGACCACGCCGGCTGGGAAGTCGATCCCGACACCCGAAGGCTCATGTGACCAACCCCACCGCGCTCGGCCCCATCCGCACCACCGCTCCTCGCAGGGCAGGCGAGGGAAACCCGGTGAGCACCTTCTCGGCGCTGCTCGCGACCGTCCGCGAGGCCGGGCTGCTGCGCCGCCGGCGCGGCTTCTACGCGATCGTGCTCGGCGTCCTCGTCCTCGCGCTCGGCGGCTGCGTCGCGGGCTACGTGCTCCTCGGGCACTCCTGGTTCCAGCTGCTCATCGCGGGGGCGCTCGGCATCGTCTTCACGCAGTTCGCGTTCCTCGCGCACGAGGCCTCGCACCGCCAGGTCTTCGAGTCGGGCCGCGCGAACGACCGCGCGGGCCGCATCCTCGCCGCCGGCGTCGTCGGGATCAGCTACTCGTGGTGGATGACGAAGCACACGCGGCATCACGCCAACCCGAACATGGTCGGCCGCGACCCGGACATCGAGCTCGACACGATCTCGTTCCTCGAAGAGGATGCGGCGTCCGCAGGGCGTCTCCGCGCGCTCCTGACGCGCAGGCAGGGTTACCTGTTCTTCCCGCTGCTCGCCTTCGAGGGGATCAACCTCCACGTCCGGTCGATGGGCACGCTGTTCGGACGGGAGCGGATCGACGGCCGGGCGCTCGAGATCTCGCTCGTCGCGACGCGGATCCTCGCGTACCTCGCGGTGCTGTTCCTCACGCTCCCGGTCGGCATGGCCTTCGCCTTCCTCGGCGTGCAGCTGGCGGTGTTCGGGATCTACATGGGCGCGTCCTTCGCCCCCAACCACAAGGGGATGGCGATCATCCCGGCCGGCACGCGCATGGACTTCCTCCGCAAGCAGGTGCTCACCTCCCGCAACATCCGCGGCGGCTGGGGCATGACGCTCGCCTTCGGCGGGCTCAACCACCAGGTCGAGCACCACCTGTTCCCGAGCATGCCCCGGCCCGCCCTCGCCAGGGCGCGGGAGATCGTGCGCGAGCACTGCGCCGTGCAGGGGATCCCGTACACCGAGGCCACGCTGCTCGAGTCCTACCGGGCCGTCATCGCCTACCTCAATCGGGTCGGCCTCTCGGCGCGCGACCCCTTCGACTGCCCGCTCGTGAACCGCTATCGGAGGGCGTGAGCCGGGCGTCGAGGCGTTCCCGCACACGCGAAAGGGGGCCCGCAGCCGATCGGCTGCGGGCCCCCTCGCGATCACTCGCGGATCAGAGCGGGCGGATGTTCTCCGCCTGGAGGCCCTTGGGGCCCTGCGCCACGTCGAACTCGACGCGCTGCGCCTCCTCGAGCGAGCGGTAGCCGCTCGACTCGATGGCGGAGTAGTGCGCGAACACGTCCTTGCCGCCCTCGTCGGGGGAGATGAAGCCGAAGCCCTTCTCCGCGTTGAACCACTTCACGACGCCAGTCGCCATGTTGTCTTTCCTTCACATGCTGTGCATCCCCGGCCATCGAGGACGCGTGTCGAGGTGCCTTGATACCGCAGACTCACTCGGGCGCCTCGACCGACGGCCTCGGCGCCTCACATGCACTTGCGCAACACAACAACGTGGTCACGCTAACACGAGCGGCGGTCGCATGTCCCGTGTTTCACGGGGAGTTCACGCGACGGGGGCCGGTTTCACCGCCAGCGCGGCGGCGCCGAGGATGCCGGCGTTGTTGCGCAGGGTCGCCGGGATGATGGGCGTCCGCAGGTCGAGCAGCGGCAGGAACTCCTCATGATGCTTCGACACACCGCCCCCGACGACGAAGAGGTCGGGGGAGAAGAGGAGCTCGAGGTGGGAGTAGTACCGCTGGAGGCGCTTCGCCCACTGCTCCCAGCTCCACTCGTGCCGCTCCTTCTGGATGTACGCGGCGCGCTTCTCGGCGTCCTTGCCGTCGACCTCGAGGTGGCCGAGCTCGGTGTTCGGCACCAGGACGCCCCGGTTGATGAGGGCGGAGCCGATACCGGTGCCGAGCGTCGTCATGAGCACGAGCCCCTCGCGCCCCTTCGCGGCGCCGTAGCGCAGCTCCGCGACGCCGGCGGCATCCGCGTCGTTGACGAAGTGGATGTCGCGGCCGAGCGCCTTCTCGAAGAGCGCCTCCGCCTCGAGCCCGATCCAGGCGTCGTCGACGTTCGCCGCCGACATGGTCCGGCCGTCGAGCACGATCGCGGGGAAGCAGACGCCGACCGGCGCGTCGCGGTGCTCGCCGGCGAGCGCGTCGACGAGCTCCACCACCACCTCCACGATGTCGTCGGGCTTCCCGCCCTCGGGCGTCGAGCGCTTGATGCGGTCGGTCGCGAGCTCGCCCGTCGCGAGGTCGACGACCGCCCCCTTGATGCCCGTGCCGCCGATGTCGATGCCGATCGCGAGGTCCGTCATGTGCTCCAGTCTCCCTTACTCCGGCGATCCGCCCGCCGTGCGCCCTCAGCGCAGCGTGAGGATCTCGGCGCCGCGCTCCGTGACGACGAGCGTGTGCTCGAACTGCGCGGTCAGGCTGCGGTCGCGGGTCGTGACCGTCCAGTCGTCGTCCCAGAGGTCCCACTCGGTCCCGCCGAGCGTCAGCATCGGCTCGATCGTGAACACCATGCCGGGCTCCATGATCTGGTCGTGCGCCGGCGCGGCGTCGTAGTGGGGGATCACGAGCCCCGAGTGGAAGGCGGTGCCGACCCCGTGCCCCGTGTAGTCGCGCACGACGCCGTAGCCGAAGCGCTTCGCGTAGCTCTCGATCGCGCGGCCGATCACATTGACCTGCCGACCGGGCGCGACCGCCTTGATGCCGCGGTTCAGCGCCTCCCGGGTCCGCTCGACGAGATCGACCGTCTCGCGCGCTGCGTCCCCGACGACGAAGGTCGCGTTGAGGTCGCCGTGCATGCCGTCCTTGAAGGCGGTGACGTCGAGGTTGATGAGGTCGCCCTCCTCGAGCACGGTGTCATCGGGGATCCCGTGGCAGATGACCTCGTTGATCGAGGTGCAGCTCGACTTCGGGTAGCCGCGGTAGCCGAGCGTCGAGGGGTAG
Organism: Homoserinibacter sp. YIM 151385; assembly: GCF_027912415.1. Taxonomy (NCBI): domain Bacteria; kingdom Bacillati; phylum Actinomycetota; class Actinomycetes; order Micrococcales; family Microbacteriaceae; genus Homoserinibacter; species Homoserinibacter sp. YIM 151385. The sequence goes on from NZ_CP115175.1 coordinate 512,151, forward strand.
GCGTCGTGGGCGACGACGACCTCGTGGACGATGCGGTCGAGCTCGTCCGTCGTGACGCCGGGCCGGATGGCCTCGGCGGCGGCGTCCAGGGCGGTCGCGGCGATGCGGCCCGAGGCGCGGATCCGCTCGACCTCGTCCGGTGTGTAGCGGTCGTCGCCGGTGTAGCGCGCCGGCCCCGGCCGGCCGACGTACTCGGGCCGCGGGATTCGCGTCGGGACCTCGCGCCGCGGTGTGAGGAGGCCGGGAGCGAGGTGTCCGTGCTGGTCCCGAGGCATAGGGTCAAGCCTATGACGACGCAGTGGTGGTACAACCACAGGACCGGCGAGGTCGAGGAGGGCGCGCAGTCGCTCGGATCGGATCGCGACGGCCCCTTCGACTCGCGCGAGGCGGCCGCGAGGGCGCCCGAGATCGCGAAGGAGCGGGCCCGCCAGTGGGCCGCCGAGGAGGGCGACGAGCGCTGAGCGTCGAGGACTCGGGTCAGTCGTCGTAGCTGTGCTCGGGGCCGGGGTACGCACCCGAGGCGACGTCCGCCGTCCAGGTGCGCGCGGCCTCCCCGAGGATCCCGGCGAGATCGGCGTACTGCTTCACGAACTTCGGGATGCGGCCCGTCGTGAGGCCCGCCCAGTCGGTCCAGACGAGGAGCTGGCCGTCGCAGTGCGGCCCGGCGCCGACGCTGATCGTCGGGATCTCGAGCAGCTCGGTGACCTTCGCGGCCGCCTCCGCGGGCACCATCTCGAGCACGACCGCGAAGGCGCCCGCGTCCTCCACCGCGCGCGCATCGGCGATGAGCTGCTCGACCCGGTCGCCGCGGCCCTGGATGACGTGCCCGCCGAGGCCGTGCTCGCTCTGCGGGGTGAAGCCGATGTGGGCCATGACGGGGATGCCGGCCGAGACGATGCGCCGGATCTGCTCGGCGCTGCGGACGCCCCCCTCGAGCTTGACCGCGTGGGCGCGCGTCTCCTTCATGAAGCGGAAGGCCGTGTGCAGCGCCTCGTCCGGCCCGGTCTCGTACGAGCCGAACGGCATGTCGGCGACGACGAAGGCGCGCTTGACCGCGTTCGCGACCGATCGCGTGAGCGGGATGAGCTCGTCGATCGTGACCGGGAGCGTCGTGTCGTAGCCGAAGACGTTGTTGCCGGCGGAGTCGCCGACGAGCAGGAAGTCGATCCCGGCCTGGTCGAAGATCGCGGCGGTGAGCTGGTCGTAGCTCGTGAGCCCCGTGATCTTGATGCCGTCGCGCTTCGCGTTCTGGAAGTGCCGGGTTCGGACGCGCTTGACCACTCCGTCTGACATGCCGTCAGCCTAGCCGCGCGCCGCGTGCTCCCTCGCCAGGCGGCTCGCACCCCGGCCGTTGCCGGGGATTCCGGCCGCATCCCGGTTCAGGACGCCGACGACGAGCAGCAGCTGGGAGGCGATGTAGAGGAGCATGATGAGGAAGTCCTCGCCGCTCGACTGGAGCGCCGGCGTGAACAGCCGGAAGGCGAGGAGGCTGTCGCTCGCGAGGAAGAGCGCGCCGCCGAGCGCCGTCACGAGGTTGGCGCGGGTGGAGGCCGCCGCCATGAAGCCGAGCACGAGGCCGTAGACGAGCACCGGCGCGAAGAACGATCCGAGCGCGGGGGCGAGCGCCAGGACGAGTGCCGCGAACCAGGGGACGGCGATGAGGCTCCACCACGAGTACGGCCGGTCGAAGGTCGCCAGGAAGAGCCAGATGTAGCAGAGGTGCGCGAGGAGGAAGAACGAGAGCCCGACGACGATGCTCTCGACGGTGATGTCGCCGATCCAGGAGAAGAGCAGCCCGCCGAGCATGAGCGCCTGCGTCTGCCGCGCGAGCCCCCGCCCGAGCAGCAGGAAGGCGAGCGCGAGCGTCGGCATGAGCAGGGGCTTCGTGAGGAGGTCGAGCCCGGTCGCCTCGGTGAGCTTCGAGGCGAGGTGGAGGGCGGCGACGACCGCGAAGGGCGCCACCGAGAGGACCGTCCAGAGGCGACCGCGGGGTGCCGGTGCCGGTCGGAGTCGGGCCATGCCGCTAGCCTAGTGACCGAGCCGAGAGGGGTCAGATGGACAAGCAGCGGGACTTCGTCCTCCGCACGATCGAGGAGCGCGGAGTCAAGTTCATCCGCCTCTGGTTCACCGATGTCGTGGGCACGCTCAAGAGCGTCGCCATCGCCCCCGCGGAGGTGGAGGGCGCGTTCGCGGAGGGCCTCGGCTTCGACGGCTCGGCGATCGAGGGCCTCACCCGCTCCTACGAGGCGGACGTGCTCGCGCAGCCCGACCCCTCGACCTTCCAGATCCTGCCGTGGCGCGGCGAGATCGACCCGACGGCGCGGATGTTCTGCGACATCACGACGCCGGACGGGCAGCCCTCCGTGGCCGATCCGCGCAACGTCCTCAAGCGCTCGCTCGCGAAGGCGGCCGAGCACGGCTTCACCTTCTACACGCATCCCGAGATCGAGTTCTACCTGCTCAAGTCCTCGAAGCTCGAGGACGGCCGGCCGGTGCCGGTCGACTCGGCCGGGTACTTCGACAACGTGCCCGGCGGCACGGCGCACGACTTCCGTCGGCGCAGCGTGCGGATGCTCGAGGATCTCGGCATCTCGGTCGAGTTCAGCCACCACGAGGCGGGCCCGGGTCAGAACGAGATCGACCTCCGCTATGCGGACGCGCTCACGATGGCCGACAACATCATGACCTTCCGCACGGTCGTCAAGGAGGTCGCGATCGAGCAGGGCGTCTACGCGACGTTCATGCCGAAGCCGATCTCGGGGCAGCCGGGCTCGGGGATGCACACGCACATGTCGCTCTTCGAGGGCGACGCGAACGCCTTCTACGACGCGGCCGGGCAGTACCAGCTCTCGAAGATCGGGCGGCAGTTCGTCGCCGGCCTCCTCCGCCACGCGCCCGAGATCACGGCCGTCACGAACCAGTTCGTGAACTCCTACAAGCGGCTCTGGGGCGGCGACGAGGCGCCGAGCTACGTCACCTGGGGTCACAACAACCGCTCTGCGCTCGTGCGCGTGCCGCTCTACAAGCCGAACAAGGGGCAGAGCGCGCGCGTCGAGTACCGCGCGATCGACTCGGCCGCGAATCCCTACCTCGCGTTCGCGCTCATGCTCTCCGCGGGTCTCAAGGGCATCCAGGAGGGCTACGAGCTCCCCGCCGAGGCCGACGGCGACGTCTGGAACATGTCCGACGCCGAGCGCCGCGCGCTCGGCTACGAGCCGCTGCCCGCCGGCCTCGACCGCGCCCTCCGGCTCATGGAGGAGAGCGAGCTCGTCGCCGAGACGCTCGGCGAGCACGTCTTCAACTACGTGCTGCGCAACAAGCGCCAGGAGTGGTCGGCCTACCGCTCGCAGGTCACGGCCTTCGAGCTGGAGTCCAGCCTCGAGGCGCTCTAGCGCCGCGCGGCGGGGACGAGGATGTCGCGGTCGAGCTCGACCCTGACCGAGCTCGCGAGGCTCGGGTTCTCCGACCTGGAGCGCGCCTCGGCACGGCTCGCCGAGGCGCCCGAGGGGATCGCGCCCCGCTTCGCCGCGGCCGCCGACCCCGATCAGGCGCTCCGGCTGCTGCTCCGCCTCCTCGAGCACGCGGAGGCGGGCCCCGTCACGAGACGGCTGCTCGACGACGAGCGCACCGGCGACCGGCTGATCCGCATCCTCGGCGCCTCCGAGGGGCTCGCCGACTTCCTGCTGCGCCGACCGGGCGCGCTGGATGCGCTCGAGGCGCCGCTCGTGCGTCCGCTCGATCAGGCCGAGTCGCTCGCGCTCCTCGAGGAGGCGGTCGGCGAGCTGCGCGGCGAGGCCGCCTGGGTCGCGATGCGCGTCGCCTACCGGCGCCAGCTGCTCCGGCTCGCCGCCTGGGATCTCGAGGCCCGCGACGCCGCGGCCGTGCTCGACCGCGTCGCCGCCGGCCTCGCGGATCTCGCCGGGGCCGCACTGGATGCCGCGATCGGCATCGCCCGCCGCGCCAGCGCGTTCCCGGCCGCGGATGTCGCGCGGGTGCGCCTCGCGGTCATCGGCATGGGCAAGGCCGGTGCCCGCGAGCTCAACTACCTGAGCGACGTCGACGTGATCTACGTGGTCGAGGGCGACGGCATCGATGACGACCGCGCCGTGCAGATCGGCACGCGGCTCGCGATCGACGCGGCGAAGGCGGTCGACGAGCTCGCCGTCGAGCCCGGGCTGTGGGAGGTGGATGCGAACCTGCGCCCCGAGGGCAAGGACGGCGCGCTCGTGCGCACCCTCGACTCCCACCTCGCCTATTACGAGCGCTGGGCGAAGGAGTGGGAGTTCCAGGCCCTGCTCAAGGCCCGCGCCATGGCGGGCGACCTCGAGCTGGGCGAGCGCTATGTGCAGGGCGTGTCGACCTCCGTCTGGTCGGTCGCCTCGCGCGCGCAGTTCGTGGAGTCGGTGCAGCGGATGCGGGAGCGCGTCACGGCCCACATCCCGGCTGAGGAGGTCGACGTCCAGCTGAAGCTCGGTCCCGGCGGGCTGCGCGACATCGAGTTCACGGTGCAGCTCCTGCAGCTCGTGCACGGCCAGTCGGATCCGCTCGTGCGCCAGCGCTCCTCGCTCGCGGCGCTCACGGCGCTCGCGGAGCAGGGCTACATCGGCCGCGCGGAGGCCGCGGAGTTCACCGCCGACTACCGCTTCCTCCGCGTGCTCGAGCACCGCATCCAGCTCTCCCGGCTGCGCCGGACGCACCTCATGCCGCGCGAGGAATACGCCCGCCGCGCGCTCGCGCGGGCGAGCGGCCTCGCGGCGACGGCCGACGAGCTCACGGCCGCCTGGCAGCGCGTCCGCTCGGCGGTGCGCAGCCTCCACGAACGGCTGTTCTACCGCCCGCTCCTCACGGCGGTCGCGGCGCTCCCGGACGAGGGCGCCGTCCTCACGAGCGCCCAGGCCCAGGCGCGGCTCCAGGCGATCGGCTACCGCGATCCGGCCGGGGCGCTGCGTCACATCGCCGCGCTCACGGGCGGCGTCTCACGTCGCGCCGCCATCCAGCGGACGCTGCTGCCCGTCATGCTCCGGTGGCTCTCGGAGGGCGCCGACCCGGACGCGGGCCTCCTCGCCTTCCGACGGCTCAGCGACGACCTCGGGGAGACGCACTGGTTCCTCCGGATGCTCCGGGACAGCTCGGGCGCGGCCGAGCGCCTCACCCAGGTGCTGTCGAGCTCGCGCTTCGTCGGCGCGCTCCTCGAGCGGATCCCGGAGGCGGCCGGGTGGCTCGAGAACGACGCCGAGCTCGCGCCGCGGCCGCTCGAGGTGCTCGAGCAGGAGGGCCGCGCGATCCTGCAGCGGCACGGCGACGATGTGGAGTCCGCGGCGGCGGCGCTGCGGACCGCACGCCGACGCGAGACGCTCCGGGTCGCGCTGGGCGGCATCCTCGGGCTCACCGGCATCGAGGCGATCGGGCACGGGCTCAGCGCGATCTCGACCGCCCTGCTCCGCGGCATGCTCGACCTCGCCCGACGCGGCGAGGAGGGTCTCGAGTTCGGCATCATCGCGATGGGCCGCTTCGGCGGCCGCGAGCTCGGCTTCGGGAGCGACGCCGACATCCTCTACGTCTACCGCCCGAGCGGTGCGGAGCCGGAGGACGCCCAGCGCGCGGCCGAGCGCATCGTGAAGCAGCTCGTGCGGCTCACCGAGGACCTGCGGCTGCCGCTCGACCTCGACGTCGATCTGCGCCCCGAGGGCAAGAACGGGCCCGTGGTCCGCTCGCTCGAGTCCTACCGCGCCTACTACGCGCGCTGGTCGCTGACCTGGGAGGCGCAGGCGCTGCTCCGGGCCTCCGGCGTCGCGGGGGAGGAGGCGCTGACCGAGGCGTTCCTGCAGATGGCCGACGGGATCCGCTACCCGGCGTCGGCGTCGCCGGAGGCGGTCCGCGAGGTGAAGCGCATCAAGGCGCGGGTGGAGTCGGAGCGGCTGCCGCGCGGCGCCGATCCCGCGCGCCACCTCAAGCTCGGCCGCGGGTCCCTCAGCGACGTGGAGTGGCTCGTCCAGCTGCTGCAGCTCCAGCACGCCGCCGACATTCCCGCGCTTCGCACCACCTCGACGCTCGAGGCGCTCGAGGCGGTCGTCGAGGCGGGCCTGCTCCCGGCGTCCGAGGCCTCCCGGCTCCGCGACGCCTGGATCATCGCGAGCCGGGCGCGCTCGGCGGTGACGCTCGCGACCGCGAAGACGGCCGACTCGCTGCCCGTCGAGCGGCAGGCGCTCGAGGCCGCGGCACGGCTCATGGAGTACCCGCCGGGCTCCGCGAGCCGGCTCGAGGAGGACTACCTCCGCGTCACCCGGCAGGCGCGGAAGGTCTTCGAGCGGCGCTTCTACGGGCCGCGCGAGACCCCTTAGCGGGGCGCGACACGCCCGGGACGCCGTCTGAGGATGCTCTCATCCTGATGAGATCCGCGGCCCGTCTCGCGGCGTACCCCGTCGTCGTCGACCGGCTCCCGCATCGCGCGCTCGCCCCGTCTGGACGGGCCTCGAGGGGCGGATGCCGCGGTCCGCCCTTTCGCGGACCTCGCCACGCTGTCCCCCGACCGGCACCCGAGCGGGGGGAGACCGACCGGTCTTGTGTCACCCGCCGATCACCCTCCATGATCAGGACGCATCACCCACAGGTTTCCCCGAGGACGCGGAAGCACCACGACCGACGACCAGGGGGGCACGGCGTGTTCATCTTCCTGCTTCAGCTCCGGCACATGCTCGAGGGGCATCCGGAGCTCTACCTCTTCGCCGTGTACTCGGCCCTCATCTGGGGCCTCTGGCTGCTCAAGGTGCTGCTGTCGAGCCGCTACCGGCCCTTCACGGGCGAGTTCTCCGGATCCACGAGCGTCGTCGTCCCGGTGGTCGACGAGCCGCTCGACCTCTTCCGCGACGTGATCGGCCGGATGGTCGAGCAGCGTCCCGACGAGATCATCGTCGTCATCAACGGGGCGCCGAACCCGGGACTCGTCGCGGTCTGCGAGGAGTACGCGCCGCTGGTCCGCTGGGTGCACACGCCCATCCCCGGCAAGCGCAACGCCGTGAAGATCGGGACGGAGCTCTCGCGCGGCGAGATCACGGTGCTCGTCGACTCGGACACCGTCTGGACGGAGGGCACGCTCCCGGAGCTCGTGCGGCCCTTCGCCGACCCGAGCATCGGCGGCGTGACGACCCGCCAGCGCATCCTGGAGCCGGAACGGAGCTGGATCACGCGCTGGGCGGACTGGCTGGAGAACACGCGCTCGCTCTACTCGATGCCCGCGCAGAGCGTCCTGGGGCAGGTCGGCTGCCTGCCCGGCAGGACGATCGCCTTCCGTCGCTCGATCCTCATGCGGGTCATGCACGACTTCATGACGGCCCGCTTCCTCGGCGTGTTCCTCGAGGTCTCCGACGATCGGACCCTCACGAATCTCACGCTGAAGGCCGGCTACCGCACGGTCTACCAGCACACGAGCCTCGTCTACACGGATGCGCCGCTCCAGGTCCGCAAGCTCTTCAAGCAGCAGCTGCGCTGGGCACGCGGCAGCCAGTACAACACGCTTCGGATGCTGCCGTGGATGCTGGGTCACGCCCCCGTGCTCGCGGTGTTCTTCATCATGGACATCGTCCTGCCCTTCCTGCTCTACGGGGTCATCCTCGGCTGGCTGTACCGCACGGTCACGGGTCAGGGGATCAATCTCTACGAGGGGATCCTGCGCGAGTACGGGGTCGGCTCCGGCATCGTCTGGGTGCTCGGGCTCATGGTCGTGTCGTCCGTGCTGAGCATGGCGATCCGCCAGCTCCGGCACCTCGCCGAGAAGCCGAGCGACTTCTTCCGGCTCCCCGTGTTCATCATCGTCTCGACGCTCTTCCTCATGCCGGTGCGACTGATCGGCTTCTTCCGCCTCGCCCATGCGAGCGGGTGGGGGACCCGGGCGGGCGCCTACGCCGGCGGCAGCCAGGATGCGGAGCTCGAGGCCGCGGCGGCGCAGGGCGCGCAGGTGATCATGACGCAGGGCGGACGGGTCGCCCTCCCGACGGATGCCGCCGGCATCCCCGTCTCCCCGGTGGACGCCCCCGGCATCGACCGCTCGCCGCGCGGGGACCTCGAGCACGGCGGCGTGCTGACCGGTCTGGCCCCGACGCGGGTCGAGGCGCCGACCGCCCGCCGGGCCCCGGCCGCTCCGGTGGGGCGCCGCACCCGGCGCCGTCGGCTCAATCCGCTCGCCGCCATCCCGTACCTCATCGGCATCGGCATCTTCGCATTGGAGGCGATCGTCATTGTCTAGCTTCAGCTCGGGACGCGCGTGGTGGGCGTCCAGCACCCGGAACGCGCGCGCCACCGCCATCGGTGCGATCGCGCTGACCACGGGCCTCGCGGTCGCCTGCGCCGCCGTCTGGGTCTCGCCCGAGATCTCGCCGGTCACGCGGGCCGGCGAGCTCTATCAGGCCGTCACCGGCCAGGACACGCGCGAGCAGCAGCTGCAGGCGCAGGTGGGCGAGCTCACGGCGCAGCTCGAGGCCGCGCGGCTCGATCTCGACGCCTCGGGCGCCGACTCGGTTCGCGCCGAATCCCTCATCGACGACCTCCAGCAGCAGATCTGGAGCCTCGAGGGGCGGATCGAGGCGGACGCGAAGGGCGACGCGGATCGGGAGGCGGCGCTCGGCGCGGGCGGATCCGGGTCGGGCGGATCCGGTTCGGGCGGCGAGGGCGGTTCCGGGGGAGGCGGCGCGAGCGGCGACGGCACCGCGACCATCAGCGCCCCACCGCGGTCGGCGCTCGTCGCGCCCTCGAAGGACCTGTTCGGCATGTACACCCAGCAGTCGCCGTACAACTGGGCCGAGCTCGACGCGACCGCCAGGCGCATCGGCTCGGAGCCGGGCATCGCGGGGTACTTCGGCGGCTGGGACGGCGACTTCCGGGCGGATGCGGTCACGCGCAGCTGGCAGCGCGGGATGCTGCCCCTGCTCACCTGGGAGTCTCGGCCCCTCGAGGCGGCGAACGACGTCGTCGACGAGCCCGCCTACCGTCTGCAGAAGATCATCGACGGCGACTTCGACGCCTACTTGACGCGCTACGCCAAGGCGATCCGGAAGACCGGCCTCCCGCTCGCCATCCGGCTCAACCACGAGATGAACGGCGACTGGTACCCCTGGTCGGAGCAGGTCAACGGCAACTCGCCCGGCGAGTACGCCGAGATGTGGCGGCACGTCCACGACATCTTCGAGAAGGCCGGCGCGAACGACTACGTCATCTGGGTGTGGGCGCCGAACCGCATCGACAAGCTCGCCGCCTCGGCGCGGTCGCTCGAGTATCTGCGCAGCCTCTACCCGGGCGACGAGTACGTCGACTGGGTCGGGATGTCGGGCTACCTCCGGCCGCCCTACGCGGAGGGCACGCAGTTCACCTTCGAGGAGACCTTCTCGAAGACCCTCGCCCAGCTGCGGCAGGTCGCGCGGAAGCCGGTGTTCCTGGCGGAGATCGGCGCCTCCGAGATCGGCGGCGGCAAGCCGCACTGGATCCGCTCGCTCTTCAAGAACCTCGCGCTGCCGGAGAACCAGGACGTGATCGGGTTCAGCTGGTTCAACCTCACCGTGACGAGCTCGGTGCAGGGCTCGCTCGCGACCAACGACTGGCGCATCACCTCGCGGGCGGACTCGCTCGCGGCGTTCAAGGAGGGGCTGCTCGCGAGCGGCTCGGGCTTCGAGCGGCGGGCACCCCGATGACCGGCACGGCGAACGGCACGACGAGCAGGGAGGAGCGGGACATGGATCGCACGGAGGGCGCCCCGCGCGTCAGCGTCATCGGCACGGGCTATCTCGGGGCCACGCACGCGGCCGCGATGGCCGAGCTCGGCTTCGAGGTCGTCGGGGCCGATCCCGACGAGCGGAAGGTCGCCGCCTTCCAGGCCGGCCGTATCCCGTTCCACGAGCCGGGGCTCGAGGAGCTCGCGGCTCGGCAGCTCGACTCGGGGCGCCTCCGCTTCACGAGCTCGACCGCGGAGGCGGCGGGGCTCGCCGACGTGCACTTCATCTGCGTGGGGACGCCGCAGCGGCTCACGAGCCACGCCGCGAACCTGGACTACGTCGAGGCGGCGGTCTCGGAGCTCGCGCGGAACCTCACGCACGACGCGCTCATCGTCGGCAAGTCGACGGTGCCGGTCGGCACCGCGGCCCGGCTGCGAGAGCTCGTCGCCGCCCTCGCGCCGGAGGGCATCCGCGCGGAGCTCATCTGGAATCCCGAGTTCCTGCGCGAGGGACGCGCGGTCGCCGACACGCTGCACCCCGACCGGATCGTGCTCGGCGGCGCCTCGTCCTGGGCGAGCGCGCTCATGCACGAGCTCTACGCCGCCCCGATCGCGGAGGGCGCACCCGTCGTGGAGTGCGACCTCGAGACGGCTGAGCTCGTGAAGGTCAGCGCCAACGCGTTCCTGGCCACGAAGATCTCATTCATCAACGCGATCGCCGAGGTCTGCCAGGCCGCCGGCGCGGACGTCGGCGTCCTCGCGGATGCGATCGGGCATGACGCGCGGATCGGGCGGCAGTTCCTGAACGCCGGCCTCGGCTTCGGGGGCGGCTGCCTGCCGAAGGACATCCGCGCGCTCATGCACCGGGCGGGGGAGCTCGGGGCGACGCAGGCGGTGGGGCTCATGCAGCAGGTCGACGAGATCAACATGGGGCAGCGCCAGAAGGTCGTCGAGCTCGCGCACGAGGCCTGCGGCGGCTCGGTCCTCAACCGCCGCGTCGCCGTGCTCGGCGCCGCCTTCAAGCCCGATACGGACGATGTGCGCGATTCGCCCGCGCTCAATGTCGCGGCCGCGCTCCACCTCCGCGGCGCGCAGGTGACCGTCATGGATCCGGCGGCGGGGGAGACCGGGCGGCGAACCTTCCCGACGCTCGGCTTCGCCGACGACCTCGCGACGGCGGTCGAGCACGCGGACGTGGTGCTCGTCCTCACCGAGTGGCCGGAGTTCGCGGGGGCCGATCCCGTGGCGCTCGGCGCGCTCGTGCGCGCGCGGCACGTGGTCGACGCACGCGGCTGCCTCGACTCGGCCGCCTGGCGCGCGGCGGGGTGGACCGTGCGGGGTCTGGGGCTCGCGCCGGCGCCGGGGCTCCGCGAGGTCCGCGTGCTGGCGCCGCTCGCCTGAGAAGCCCCCCGGACTGGGAGGCGTCCGGCTCGCGGGCCGGCGCCCCCGGTCCGCTAGATTCGCGCCATGCCATCCCGCTGGACCCCGGTCGCGCTCTCGTCGCTCGCGCTCGTCGTCGCGCTCGGCCTCGCCGGATGCGTCGCATTCCCGGTCCCGACGCTGATCGACGAGCTCATCGGCTCCGACGGCGCGGATGAGGCGCCGACCGTCGAGATCGCAGGGCCCTGCCCGATCCCGGCCGCGGCGGCCGTCGCGAGTGATCCGGGTCCCGGGGCCGGGCTCGCCGCGCAGGCCGAGGCCGTCGCCCTGGACGAGGACGTCTTCTGGCCGCTCGTCGACTCGATCGGCGAGCTCGCCACGCTGGACGACCCCGAATCCGGGTTCCGCCATCTCAGCTCCCAGCTCGCCGCCTGCCCCATCGACGCCGTCATCGCCTTCGATGCCCGGATGACGCTTGCCCTGCACGCGATCGACGACCCGGTCGCCTACGACTGGTATGCCGAGCGCGATCCGATGGGGTTCGGCCCGCCGGCCGACGACCTGGCGCTGTACATCCGCGCGGATACGCTGCTCGCCGGACGGGAGGCCTGGACGGCCGCCCTCCGGGATCGGACGCTTCCGTGGCCCGACGACGACCTGCTCGGATACGGTGAGCTCCTGCTGTTCGTCGGCTACGAGGCGGCGGAGGCCCAGGGGGTCGGCTTCGACGCCTACTACGACCTCAGCGCCGAGCGGATCCCGCTGAGCTACGAGACCGGCGCAAACCGCGAGCGCTGGAACCCGCGCGGGGGCGCGTGACCCGCGCGAGGTGAGGAGCCCCGAGCGTGCGGCTGCCCCGATGAACTCCTCGATACGCCCCCTCGGAGGCGCCCGACGGCTTCATCGCCGAGCTCACCTCCGGGCCCGAGGTGCAGTGGTATCGCGACATCGTGGCGGCGGGCGGCTGCGAGGTCGTGCGCGGCGACGTCGTGACGCACATCGACCGCATCACGCCGTACCCGGCCTCGGACGGCCTCCGCGCCTTCGGCCGGACGGCGATCATCCTGCGGCTCCTGCGCCGCCGGCACTTCGTCCACCTCCGCACCGCGCGCTGAGCCGCCCCGGAACGCCGCGAGGGCCGCACCCGCGCGATGCGGATGCGGCCCTCGGGCTCGTACTGGAGCGGATCAGACCCCGAAGTACAGCTCGTACTCGAAGGGGTGCGGACGCTGCGCGAACGGCAGGAGCTCGTTCTCGCGCTTGTAGTCGATCCAGGTCTCGATGAGGTCCTTCGTGAACACGCCGCCCTCGAGGAGGAAGTCGTGGTCGGCCTCGAGCGCCAGGAGCGCCGCGTCGAGCGAGCCGGGCAGCTGCGGGATCGACTTGGCCTCCTCGGGCGGGAGCTCGTAGAGGTCCTTGTCGACGGGCTCGTGCGGCTCGATCTTGTTCTTGATGCCGTCGAGGCCCGCCATGAGCTGCGCCGCGAAGGCGAGGTAGGGGTTGCCGGAGGCGTCGGGCGCGCGGAACTCGATGCGCTTCGCCTTCGGGTTGGTGCCCGTGATCGGGATGCGGATCGCGGCCGAGCGGTTGCCCGCCGAGTACACGAGGTTGACGGGCGCCTCGAAGCCCGGGATGAGGCGGTGGTACGAGTTCACCGTCGGGTTCGTGAACGCCGCGACCGCGGAGGCGTGGTGGAGGATGCCGCCGATGTACCAGCGAGCCGTGTCCGAGAGGCCGCCGTAGCCCTGCTCGTCGTAGAACAGCGGCGCGCCGTCGTTCCACAGCGACTGGTGCGTGTGCATGCCCGAGCCGTTGTCGCCCATGAGCGGCTTCGGCATGAAGGTCGCCGTCTTGCCCCACTCGAGCGCGGTGTTCTTGACGATGTACTTGAACTTGAGGATGTCGTCGCCCGCGTGCACGAGGGTGTCGAACTTGTAGTTGATCTCGCCCTGGCCGGCGGTGCCGACCTCGTGGTGCGAGCGCTCGACCTCGAGGCCGACCTCGATGAGCTTCAGGACGATGTCGTCGCGGAGGTCCGCGTGCTGGTCGACGGGGGAGACGGGGAAGTAGCCGCCCTTGTACGCCGTCTTGTTGGCGAGGTTGCCGCCCTCCTCCTCGCGGCCCGTGTTCCAGGCGGCCTCGGAGGAGTCGACCTCGTAGTACGACTTGTTCTGCTTCACCTCGTAGCGGACGTCGTCGAAGATGTAGAACTCGGCCTCGGAGGCGAAGAACGCGGTGTCGGCGATGCCGGTCGAGGCGAGGTACTTCTCGGCCTTCTTGGCGACCTGGCGCGGGTCGCGGCCGTAGATCTCGCCGTTGCGCGGGTTGTAGATGTCGAAGATGATCACGAGCGTGCGCTCGGTCCGGAAGGGGTCCACGTAGGCCGTCGAGACGTCCGGGATGAGCTGCAGGTCGGACTCGTGGATCGACTGGAAGCCGCGGATCGACGAGCCGTCGAAGAGCTGGCCCACCGCGAAGAAGTCCTCGTCGACCGTCGAGGCCGGGATGTTGAAGTGCTGCTGGATGCCGGGCAGATCGGTGAAGCGGATGTCGACGAACTTGACGTCGGTGTCCTTGATGAACTTGAGGACCTCGGACGAGTCGCTGAACAGGGGGGTGGACATACGGTGATAACTCCAATGGCCATGGATCGGATCGGACTGCGAGACCAGCCTATTGCGCACGATAGGGGCGAGGAGTTTCCCGACCGTGACGCCGATGTTTCCGGGATGTTACGCAGCGCCCCCGCCGGTAGGGTCGTCGGGTGAGCCCCGCGAGACCCGAACCGCAGCCCTCCGACTGGCCGGGGCGCCGCCTCGGCCTTCCCGAGTCGGGGCCCCGCTCGATCGCCCGGCCCGGCCGCCGCATCCTCGGGCTCATCATCGACTACGTGCCGGCGATCGTGATCTCGGTGGCGTTCTTCCAGTACGAGGCGCTCGCGACCCTCGCCGTGTTCGCGGCGCTGCAGATCGTGGCCGTGACGCTCATGGGCGGCAGCATCGGGCACCTGGTGCTCGGGATGCGGGTCGTCCCGCTCGCGGGCGGGCGGCTCCGGATCTGGCAGCCGCTCGTTCGGACCCTGCTGCTCTGCCTCGTGATCCCGGCGGTGATCTGGAACCGCGATCAGCGCGGCGGCCACGACATCATCGCCGGGACCCTGCTCGTCCGCATCTGAGCGGGCGGGATCAGCGTGGCCGGGGTGCGCGGACCTTCGTCGGGTCGATGCCCTTCGGGATGCCGATGTTGCCCGGCGTCCGCGAGAGCGAGCTGAGACGGCTCGAGACCGCGTGGATCTCGGCGCGGTTGAGGCTGCGCTTGAAGCGCGACAGCGTCGGGACGATCTTGTACAGCGGAACGGAGTCGGCATCCGGGCCGACGTGGATGACGTGCACCGTCACATTGGGGACGATGCGCGCGACGTTCGCCTTCTCCTTCTTGAGCATCGGCTCGGTGCGCGAGCGCGGTCCCTCGCCGATGAGCACGACGCCGCCCTTGCCCACCGCGCGGTACACCGCGTCCTGCGTGCGCGGACTCACGTTCACCGGCATCTCGCTGCCGACCCAGCTGCGGCGCAGGGAGGTCTTGATGACCGAGCCGACGGCCCCCGGCTGGCCCTCGATCTGCGAGAAGGCGGCCCGCTCGGCGCGGCGGCCGAGCACGATGAGCAGCACGAGCACGCCGCCGAGCAGGCCCACGAGGACGTAGAGGATGATCCCGATCACGTTGCCCGCCGAGAGCAGGAACGCGAGCGCGAGGCCCACCCCGAGGGGGACGAGGAACGCGGCGAGCAGGTACCAGATGGTCAGCGAGTCGTATCGCTGGGTCATCTTGAAGACCTGCCACATCTGCTTGATGCGACCGGGCTCCTTGGCGGCGGGGGCGGTGGTGCGGGCCATGGTGTCGAGGATACCCGTCAGCCGGACGCCTCAGGACACCGCCCGTCGAGACGCGGCCGGCTCCGCCGGGCGCTCCTCAGGACACCGCCTGCGCGAAGCCGAGCTCGGCGTCCGCGAGGTGCTGCAGCTCCTCGGGGATGTCGCGTCCCTTCGCCATCATCGAGCGCGCCCAGAGCCGGCCGGCGCGATAGCTCGAGCGCACGAGGGGCCCCGCGAGCACGCCGAGGAATCCGAGCGACTCGGCCTCCTCCTTGATCTCGACGAACTCCTCGGGGCGCACCCAGCGGGCCACCGGCAGATGGCGGGGGCTCGGCCGCAGGTACTGCGTGACCGTGATGATGTCGGTGCCCGCCTCCCGCAGGTCGACGAGCGCCTCGCTGATCTCGCGCCGCTCCTCGCCCATGCCGAGGATGAGGTTCGACTTCGTGATGAGCCCGGCATCCCGGCCCGCGGTGATCACGCCGAGCGAGCGCTCGTAGCGGAAGGCCGGCCGAATGCGCTTGAAGATCCGCGGCACGGTCTCGACGTTGTGCGCGAAGACCTCGGGGCGGCTCGAGAACACCTCGGCGAGGTGGTCCGGGTTGCCGGAGAAGTCGGTCGCGAGGATCTCCACCCCCGTGCCCGGGTTCGCCGCGTGGATCGCGCGCACCGTCTCGGCATGGAGCCAGGCCCCCTCGTCGGGGAGGTCGTCCCGCGCGACGCCGGTGACGGTCGCGTAGCGCAGGCCCATCGACGTGACCGACTCGGCGACGCGACGCGGCTCGTCCGTGTCGTAGTCGGCGGGCTTGCCGGTGTCGATCTGGCAGAAGTCGCAGCGGCGCGTGCACTGGCTGCCGCCGATGAGGAAGGTCGCCTCGCGGTCCTCCCAGCACTCGAAGATGTTCGGGCAGCCGGCCTCCTGGCACACCGTGTGCAGGTCCTCGCTCTTCACCAGCTGCTGGAGGCTCGTGTACTCCGGCCCCATCTTCGCCCGGGTCTTGATCCACTCCGGCTTCCGCTCGATCGGCGTCTGCGCGTTGCGGACCTCGAGGCGGAGGAGCTTGCGTCCGGAGGGCTCGGCGCTCACGCGATCACCGCCGTCCGCGTCGGGGCCACGACGATCGGCTCGAAGAGCCGCTGGACGATCGGCGCGACCTCCTCGGGCGTCACGGTGCGGCCGAGCTCACGGCTGATGCTCGTCGTGCCCGCATCGGCGAGCCCGCAGGCGACGATGTGCCGATAGGGGGCGTCGTCGTTGCTGCAGTTGAGCGCGAAGCCGTGCATCGTCGTGCTCTCGGCGACGCGGATCCCGATCGCGGCGATCTTGTCGCGGCCACGCAGCCACACGCCGCTCCGGCCCTCCACCTGCTCGCCTCGGATGCCCAGCTCGCCGAGCACGGCCAGGAGCAGCTCCTCGAGGCGCCGCACGTAGGCGACGACGTCGATCGGATCGGGGAGGCGGAGGATCGGGTATCCGACGAGCTGGCCCGGCCCATGCCAGGTGATCTTGCCGCCCCGGTCGACGTCGACGACGGGGGCGCCGTCGTCGGGCCGCTCATGGGCCTCGGTGCGCTTGCCCGCGGTGTAGACCGAGGGGTGCTCGAGGAGGATGACGGTATCTGGCGCCCGGCCGCTCGCCACCTCGGCGTGCAGAGCACGCTGGTCGGCGAGGGCCGTCAAGTACGGCACGGAGTTGGCGCTTAGCCCCGTGACGACGTAGTCGACCACGCGTCGAGTCTACGCATGGTGCGGGCCGCGCGCCGTCCTCAACAGGGCGCGGCGCGGCCCGGTCGTCCACAGTCGGGCGGTCGACGGGATCGCCCGCGCCCGACAGGGGAGAGGATCGCGTCATGAGCATGCAGCAGACCCCGATGCGGCCGGGGCCGGAGACCGCGGGGTGTCGTCCGGTGCGCCGGCTGTCGGGCGACGAGCGCTGGCTCGTCGACGCGGCGGCGAGCTCGCCGCCGCAGCTCGTCGAGGTCCGTCGGGTGACCGATCGCGACGCCGTCGGCGACTGGGCGCGGGCGGCGACCCGGGTGTCGCACCCGCACCTCCCCGCGCTCCATGATCTGGCGGATGCTGGCGAGGGCGGCGTCGCCGTCGTCACCCGAGCGGCTCCCGGCTGGAGCGTCGCCGAGCTGCTCGAGCGCCGGGCCGGGCTCGACGCGGGGGAGCTCGTGACCATCTGCGCCCCCATCCTCGACGCGCTCGGCACCATGCACGCCGCGGGCGTCGTGGCGCGCGGCGTCACCGCCGAGCGGATCCGCTTCGATGCACGCGGAACGCCGCTCCTCGATCCGCTGCCGGGCATCCTCGCGCTCCCGGCGGGGCTCACGCCCGCGGCGATCGACGCGCGCAGCGAGGTCGTCGCCGATCGCGCTGAGGCGATGCAGCTCGTCGAGCGGCTCGCCGACCGCCTCCCGGTGCGGGAGGCGGCGCTCGTGCGCGTCGCGGTCGAGTCGAGCGCGGGGGTCCCGGCCCACAAGCAGCTCGCCGATCTCGCCGCCCGGCTGTTCGCGCTCGCGCCGGGATCGCCCGTGCACCTCGACGAGGACCCGGCCGGCTCCGCGCCCGAGCCGCTGGGCCCGCGAGGTCGCGCGGACGTGACGCGGAACGCGCCCGTCGCTCCCGCGGCGCGCGCGGGGCTGGCGGGCGCCGTCGACCCGATGCTGGTCATGCTCGCCGAGGCGGTGCCGAGTGGCGCGTCGCTCCGGGGCGCGGTCCGCGCCCGCTGGTCCGCGCTCGATCCGCGTCGACGGCGGATCGCGGTCGCCGCGGCAGCCGGAGCGGCCGCGGCGATCCTCGCGGTGCTCCTCATCCCGGCTGAGCCGCCCCCGAGCACCTCGGAGGCATCGCGGCCGACTGAATCGAGCCTCGAGTCGTCGGGTGGCGCCGCGCCGGGCGGTGCCCGGCCGTCCGCGAGCCCGGCGCCGGCCGGCGGCGAGACGGCCGCGGTCGAGGGCGATGACCCGCTCGCCGCGGCCCCGGTGCTGCTGGCGACCCGCGAGCGCTGCCTCCGGGATCGGTCGATCGCGTGCTTGGAGGCCGTGCTGCAGCCGGGCTCCGTGCAGTGGCACCGCGACCGCGAGCTCCTCGAGGCGATCGACCGCGGTGGTGGCGTCGACGACGCGTCGGTCTCGACGCCGTGGGACCCGAGCACGGCGCGGGCCGTCGACCGCGTCGGCGACCTCGCGCTGCTCGCGACGGGGCCGGAGACGCCGACGGCCTCGCTCCTCGTGATGAGGAGCGAGGCCGGCTGGCGGATCCGGGAGATCGTCCCGGGCGCGGGGGCGGACCCGGGCTAGAGGCCGAGGACCCCCGCGAAGTCGCCGCCCTCGAGGCGCGTCTTGACGGCCGTGAGGAAGCGGGCGGCGTCCGCGCCATCCACGATGCGGTGATCGTAGGAGAGCGCGAGGTAGACCATCGAGCGGATCGCGATGACATCCGAGCCGTCGACCGACTGCACGACCGGCTTCTTCGTGACGATGCCCGTGCCGAGGATCGCGACCTGCGGGAGGAACACCACCGGGGTGTCGAAGAGCGCGCCCCGTGACCCCGTGTTCGTCACCGTGAAGGTGCCGCCCGCGAGCTCGTCCGGCTTGAGCTTGTTCTCGCGCGTGCGCTCGGCGAGGTCCGCGATCTGCGTCGCGATGCCGGCGAGGTCGAGGTCGCCCGCGTTCTTCACGACCGGGGTCAGCAGCCCGCGCTCGGTGTCGACCGCCATGCTGATGTTCTCGTGATCCGGGTAGACGATGCTGTCGCCGTCGATCGTCGCGTTGATGATCGGGAAGGCGCGGAGCGCCTCGGCCGCGGCGAG
The DNA here is from genome assembly GCF_027912415.1 of Homoserinibacter sp. YIM 151385. Classification (NCBI taxonomy): domain Bacteria; kingdom Bacillati; phylum Actinomycetota; class Actinomycetes; order Micrococcales; family Microbacteriaceae; genus Homoserinibacter; species Homoserinibacter sp. YIM 151385. The sequence goes on from NZ_CP115175.1 coordinate 530,923, forward strand.
CGTGAAGAACGGCAGGAAGGAGAGCTTCGCGCCGGTCTTCTCGTGGAACGCCGCCTTGTGCTGGTCGCGGAAGGCCGCGACCTTCGTGACGTCCACCTCGACGACCGAGGTGAGCTGCGCGCTCGACTGCATCGAGACGACGGCGCGCTCCGCGATGACCTTGCGCAGTCGCGACATCGGCACGCTCGTGCCGCGCAGCGGCGACACCTCGAGCGGCGCCGCCGCGGGGGCGGCCGGGGCCTCGGAGGCGGCCGCGGGAGCCTCGGCCGGCGCCTGCTCGGCGGCGGCGAGGACATCCTGCTTGCGGATGCGACCGCCGACCCCGGAGCCGGTGAGTCCGGAGAGATCGACGCCCTTCTCGTTCGCGAGCTTGCGGACGATCGGGGTCACGTAGCCCGCGTGGGCTCCGGCCACCGGCGCCGCGGACGCGGACGGCACGGCGGCACCGCTCGCGGCAGGGGCCGAGGCCACCGGCTGCGACGGAGCCTCCTGGGCGGGCGCCTCGGACTGGGCGGGCGCCTCGGACTGGGCGGGCGCCTCGGACTGGGCGGGCGCCTCCTGTGCGGGCGCCTCGGACTGGGCGGGGGCCTCAGCAGCGGGCTGCTCGGGCGCACCGGCGCCCTGAGGGGCGCTCGCCTCGGCGACCTGCTCAGGCGCGGCCGGAGCCTCGGCGCCGGCGGGCTGCTCGGTCGACGGCGCGGGCTCGGCGGCCGGCGCGCTCGTCGGAGCCGGGGCCCACTGGCTCGGCTGCTCCGCGGCAGGTGCCGGCTCGGCGGTCGGCTGCGTCGGCTGCTCCTGCGTCGGCTGCTCCTGCGCGGGCTGCTCCTGCTCGGCCTGCTCCTGCGTCGGCTGCTCCTGCGCGGGCTGCTCCTGCGCGGGCTGCTCCTGCGCGGGCTGCTCCTGCGCGGGCTGCTCCTGCGCGGGCTGCTCCTGCGCGGGCTGCTCCTGCGCGGGCTGCTCCTGCGCGGGCTGCTCGGCGGCGGGTGCCTCGCTGGGCGCGTCGCCGCCGCCCGAGCCGTCGCCGATGCGGGCGAGGGCGGTGCCGACCTCGACCGTCTCGTCCTCGGGAACCAGGATCTCCTCGAGCACGCCCGCGACGGGCGAGGGGATCTCGGTGTCGACCTTGTCGGTGGAGACCTCGAGCAGGGGCTCGTCGACCTCCACACGATCGCCGACCTGCTTCAGCCAGCGTGTGACCGTGCCCTCGGTGACGCTCTCGCCGAGCGCCGGGAGGCTGACGGATTCGCTCATCGTGTGATGCTCCTTACAACCGTGAATGTCTAGTTTAGGGTTCGGCGTCGCCGAATGGTCAGATCGCGTGCAGCGGCTTGCCGGCGAGCGCGAGGAACGCCTCGCCGAGCGCCTCGTTCTGCGTCGGGTGGGCGTGGACGAGCGGCGCGATGTCCTCCGGGTAGGCCTCCCAGTTGACCGCCAGCTGCGCCTCGCCGATGAGCTCGCCGACGCGCGCCCCGATCATGTGCACGCCGACGACGGGGCCCTCCTTGACGCGGACGACCTTGACGGAGCCGGCGGTGCCGATGATGTGGCTCTTGCCGTTGCCGGCGAGGTTGTAGTCGTAGGACTGCACGGCATCCTGACCGTACTGCTCGACCGCCTTCGCCTCGGTGAGCCCGACGGAGGCGACCTCGGGATCCGAGTAGGTGACCTTCGGGATGTTCGAGTCGGCGACCACGATCGGCTCCAGCCCCGCGATCTCCTCGGCGACGAAGATGCCCTGCTGGAAGCCGCGGTGCGCGAGCTGCAGGCCCGGGACGATGTCGCCGACCGCGTAGACGCCCGGGACGCTCGTGCGCAGGCGCTCGTCGGTGATGACGAAGCCGCGGTCCATCGTGATGCCCGCCTCCTCGAAGCCGAGGTTCGCGGTCGAGGGGCCGCGGCCGACGGCGACGAGCAGGATCTCGGCCTCGACGGTCGAGCCGTCCTCGAGCGTCACGACCACGCCGTGCTCGTGCTGCGTCACGCTCTGGAAGCGCGTGCCGAGCTTGAAGTCGATTCCGCGCTTGCGGAACGCGCGCTCGAACTGCTTCGAGATCGCCTCGTCCTCGTTCGGGACCAGGTGGGGGAGCGCCTCGATGATCGTGACGTCCGCGCCCCAGCTCTTCCATACGCTGGAGAACTCGACGCCGATGACGCCGCCGCCGAGCACGGCGACCTTCTTCGGGACGAAGTCGAGCTGCAGCGCCTGCTCGGAGGTGAGGACGCGGCCGCCGATCTCGAGGCCCGGGAGCGAACGGGAGTAGGAGCCGGTCGCGAGGACGATGTTCTTGCCCGTGACGGTCGTCTCGCCGACCTGGACGGTGTTCGGCCCGGTGAGGCGGCCCTCGCCCTCGATGGTCGTGATGCCGCGCGCCTTGATGAGGCCCTGCAGGCCCTTCCACTTCGAGGCGACGATGCCCTCGCGGTAGGCGGAGACGGCCGGCACGTCGACGCCGCCGAACTGGGCCGAGACGCCGTACTTCGCGGCCTCGCGGGTGACGTCGGCGACCTCGGCGGCGTGGAGCAGCGCCTTCGTCGGGATGCAGCCGACGTGGAGGCAGGTGCCGCCGACCTTGCCCTTCTCGATCAGCCCGACCGTCAGGCCAAGCTGGCTGGCGCGGAGGGCCGCGGCGTAGCCGCCGCTTCCTGCGCCCAGCACGACAAGGTCAAAGTTCTGCTCGGACACTCAGTGTCTCCCTCGTGCGTCTCGCGGTTCGAGCGCCCGAGATGGGGTGAGGCCGGGCGCTCGGCTTCGGCAAGGGGTTCCTTGCCTCTGAAACCCTACACGGCATCCGCGGTGCGATCCGGACGCCGCTCGAGCCACTCGAGCAGGCTCCGGACGGCGACGCCGGTCGATCCCCGGGGCGTCGAGCCCCAGCCGCGACCGCCGTTGTTCGCGGCCCCCGCGATGTCGAGATGGGCCCACGGGATCCTCGCGTCGGAGCCCTCCTGCGTGCCGACGAAGGTCTGCAGGAAGTGGCCCGCGACGAGCATGCCGCCGGCGGGGCTGCCGGGCTTCGCGTTCGCGATGTCGGCGAGGTCGGAGTCGAGGATGCGGCGCAGCTCCGGGGGGAGGGGCATCCGCCACATGGGCTCGCCCGCGGCGGCGCCGGCCTCGACGATGTCCTGGGCGAGCGCGGCGTCGCCCATGATCGGCACGACGCGCTCGCCCATCGCGAGCTTCGCGGCGCCCGTCAGGGTCGCGACGTCGACGATGGCGTCGGGGTGCTCCTCGCTCGCCGCGACGATGCCGTCGGCGAGCACGAGCCGGCCCTCTGCATCCGTGTTGAGCACCTCGACCGTGCGGCCCCCTCGGATGCGGAGGACGTCGTTCGGCCGGGTGGCCGTCCCGGACGGCATGTTCTCGGCCAGGCACAGCCAAGCGGTGACGCGGGTCGGCAGCCCGAGCCGGGCCGCGGCGAGCACGACGCCGAGGACGCTCGCGGCGCCTGTCATGTCGTACTTCATCCCGACCATCGAGGCGGCGGGCTTGAGCGAGAGCCCGCCCGTGTCGAAGGTGATGCCCTTGCCGACCAGGGCGATGTGCTCGGTCGCCTCGGCGGGCGCGTAGCGTACGACGACGAGTCGCGGGCCGCGGGCCGAGCCCTGCCCGACGCCGAGGAGACCGCCGTAGCCGCCCGCCTCGAGCGCGGCCTCGTCGAGCACCTCGATCTCGACCGGCAGCCCCTCGGCCAGCTCGACGACGCGGCTCGCGAAGCTCTCCGGATAGAGATCGGATGCCGGGGTCGCCACGAGGTCGCGCACGGTGTGGACCGCGGTCGCCGCCGCCTCGGCGCGACGGATCGCCGCGTCCTCGCCCGGTCCGTGCACGGTGATCTCGCCGGCGGGCAGCTTCGTCCGCTCGAGCGTCGCCGAGCGGTAGGCCGTGAAGGCGTAGGCGCCGACCGCGGCGCCCTCGAGGACGGCGGCGGTGTGCTCCGCCGACTCCGCGGGAAGCGCGATCGCGAGGGAGGCGGCGCCGGTGAGCTGGCGGGCCGCGCTGCCGGCGGCGTCGCGGAGCGAGTCGGCGGTGACCGCGGCGCCGACGCCGATGAGCGCGACCGCCGCGCGGACGCCGGGGACGAGCACGCGCAGGAGCTCGTCCTGGCCGCCGCGGACGCCGAGGCGGCCGAGTCCCGCACCGAGCTCGGCGAGCAGCGGGTCGTCGGAGAGGAGCTCCGGCCCATCGGCGCCGGCGCGGACGCCGAGGACGAGCACCTCCGCATCCGTGGTCGTGGGCGAGTCGGCGGAGAGGCGGAGCACGGGGACGGTCATGCTCCGATCCTACGGAGGCGCCGTTCGCTCAGGGCGAGCCCCCGCGGCCCTCCGGACCCGGCATCGCGTCCGGGGCCGGATCTAGAATTCGAGGATGCGCGATCCCGACGGCCTGTACGACCTCAGCACGATGGTCGATCTCGTGCCCGAGGGCCTCCCGCTCGTCGCGGGGCTCACGGGCTTCGCGGACGCGGGCTCCGCCGTGAGCCGCGTGAGCGACTTCCTCCTCGAGCGCCTCGAGTCGAGCGAGGTCGCCGTCTTCGACGCCGACGCGCTCCTCGACTACCGCGCCCGGCGCCCGACGATGTACTTCGATCAGGACCACCTCTCGGAGTACCGGCCCGCGACGCTGTCCCTCCGGCTCATGAAGGACGACCTCGGCCAGCCCTTCCTGCTGCTGACGGGATTCGAGCCCGACTTCCAGTGGGAGCGGTTCACGGCGGCGGTGCTCCAGCTCGTCGCGCGGTACCGCGTCCGCTCCACGACCTGGGTCCACGCCATCCCCATGCCGACGCCGCACACGCGGCCCATCGGCGTGACGGTGAGCGGCAACCGCGCCGAGCTCATCGAGAGCATGTCGGTGTGGAAGCCGCAGACGCAGGTGCCCTCGAACGCGCTGCACCTCGTCGAGTACCGGCTGCAGGAGATCGGGCACCCCATCGCGGGCTTCGTGCTGCTGATCCCGCACTACCTCGCCGACACGGAGTACCCCATGGCCGCCGTCGCGGCCCTCGAGTCGATCACGGCGGCGACCGGGCTCATCTTCCCGACCGAGTCGCTCCGCGAGGAGAACCGCGAGTTCCTCGCGAAGGTCGACGACCAGGTGCAGTCGAATCAGGAGCTGCAGCGGCTCGTCGGCACGCTCGAGGAGCGACACGACACCTACATGGAGGACAACCCGCTGCCGTCCCCGCTCGCGGACGTCGACGGCGAGCTGCCCTCGGCGGATGCGATCGCGGCCGAGCTCGAGCGCTTCCTCGCGAACCGGCCGCGCGACGAGGACCGCTGAGCGGCGAGGGCCACCGAGCCGCGAGTCGGGGCGAGCCTGATCCGACAGGCGCCGGGTAGCCTCGGGGGAGTGAACAGCGCGCGCTCCTGGGTGGTCTTCTCGGCCGCGGTGCTCGCCTACCTCATCGGCGTCACCCAGCGCACCTCCTTCGGCGTCGCGGGCGTGGATGCGACGGAGCGCTTCGGCGTGACGGCGGCGGCCCTCTCGACGGTCGCGGTCGTCCAGATCGTCGTCTACGCCGGCCTGCAGATCCCGGTCGGGATGCTCGTCGACCGGCTCGGGCCGAAGACCCTCATCATGGCGGGCGCCGCCATCATGGCCGCGGGCCAGGTGCTGCTCGCGTTCTCCGAGCACCTCGCCCTCGCGCTCGCGGCGCGCGTCCTCGTCGGCATCGGCGACGCGCTCACCTTCGTGTCGGTCATCCGACTGCTGCCGACCTGGTTCCGCGGGCGGATCCTGCCGCAGCTCTCCCAATGGGTGGGCGTGCTCGGGCAGCTCGGGCAGCTGCTGGCGGCCTTCCCCTTCGCCCTGCTCCTCCACAGCGCGGGCTGGCGCCCCGCGTTCCTCGTGGCGAGCTCCGTCTCGATCCTCGCGGTCGTGGTCGTCGCGCTGCTCGTGCGGCGCGGCGAGGCGCCCCCGCTCACGGGTCCCGTGCCGACGACCGGCGTCGTGGCCCGCCTGCGGGCGAGCCTGGCGAGGCCGGGAACGCAGCTGGGCTTCTGGGTGCACATGCTCGCGGGTGCTCCCGCGACCGTGCTCGCCATCATGTGGGGCGCGCCCTTCCTCACCGCGGGCCTCGGCTACCCGCTGCCGCAGGCGGCGTCCGTCCTCTCGCTGCTCGTGCTCGGCGGACTCATCGCGGGACCCCCCATCGGCTACCTCGCGGCGCGGTTCCCGAACCGCCGCTCGAACCTGGTCCTCGCCGTGATGTCGATCCTCTTCGCCGTGTGGCTCGCGGTGATGCTCTGGCCCGGCCAGCCGCCCCTGTGGCTCGTGGCGGCCATGTTCGTCACCGCGGGCGCCGGCGGCCCGGGATCGCTCGTCGGCTTCGACGTGGCCCGCACCTTCAACCCGTCGCACGCGCTCGGCTCGGCCTCCGGCATCGTCAACTCCGGGGGATTCATCGCGGGATTCGCCGGCATGCTGGGGATCGGGCTCGTGCTCGACGTCCTCGACGCGCAGCGGCGCGCGGCGGGGCTCCCCGCGGACCTCTACGCGCTCGAGTCCTTCCGCGTCGCGATGCTCGTGCCGGTGGGCATCGCGGGGCTCGCGCTCCTCGGGATGCTGGTCGCCCGGCGCCGCACCCGACGGCGCATGCGCGACGAGCAGGGAATAGCGATCGCCCCCCTCTGGGTTGCACTGTATGTCCGGTTCCGCCGTCGCGGCGGACCGGCCGCATGACGCGAGCGAGTCTCGACGTGTGCGACAATTGAGGATCGAGACCCGGTCTTGACCCCTCCGGCGCGGTTCGCCCGCACCGGAACGCCGCATCCGGCACTGCCCACCAGCAGCGCCGCGGAACGGCAGGGGCCTTGACACGGGTCTACGTACTGCCCAGAAGCACCCGGGAAGGGGTCTCATGGCTACGCGAAAGACGGCCGCACAGGAGGACGCGCGCGGCACGGCGACGAGCGCCGCCGCCGCCGCATCCACCACGAAGTCCGCGCCGGCGTCCAAGTCCGCCGCCGCGAAGACGAGCAGCGCGAAGACCGCCGCGAAGAAGACGGCCGACACCCCGGCCGCGAAGAAGGCGACCGCGTCGAAGAAGGCCACCGCGGCGAAGAAGCCGTCGGCGTCCGCCTCCCCGCGCGGCTCGAAGTCCGCCAAGGCGTCGAAGGACGGCGAGGACGAGGAGGAGGACGTCGTCGAGGACGAGGGCGACGACACCCCGGGCGACGACACCGACTCCGGCGACGACGAGGGCGCCGAGAACGGCGACTCCGAGGACGGCGCCGCGAAGCCGGAGGCCGCGGGCGACGAGCCCCTCCCGACCGGCGCGCTCCGCCTCACGATGGGCGACGACGAGGACGAGGTCCCCATCTACTCGGCCGCCATCACCGGCGCGACCGCGGACCCGGTCAAGGACTACCTCAAGCAGATCGGCAAGGTCGCGCTCCTCAACGCCGCGGAGGAGGTCGAGCTCGCGATGCGCATCGAGGCCGGTCTCTTCGCGGAGGAGAAGCTCTCCTCGATGAGCGAGAGCGAGAAGCGCAGCCAGCTCGGCCGCGAGCTCAACTGGGTCGCCCGCGACGGACAGCGCGCGAAGAGCCACCTGCTCGGCGCGAACCTCCGTCTCGTCGTCTCGCTGGCGAAGCGCTACACGGGTCGCGGCATGCAGTTCCTGGACCTCATCCAGGAGGGCAACCTCGGACTCATCCGCGCCGTGGAGAAGTTCGACTACACCAAGGGCTTCAAGTTCTCCACCTACGCGACGTGGTGGATCCGCCAGGCGATCACCCGCGCCATGGCCGACCAGGCGCGCACGATCCGCATCCCGGTCCACATGGTCGAGGTCATCAACAAGCTCGCGCGCGTCCAGCGCCAGATGCTCCAGGACCTGGGCCGCGAGCCCACGCCCGAGGAGCTCAGCCGCGAGCTCGACATGACGCCCGAGAAGGTCATCGAGGTCCAGAAGTACGGTCGCGAGCCCATCTCCCTCCACACGCCGCTCGGCGAGGACGGCGATTCGGAGTTCGGCGACCTCATCGAGGACACCGAGGCGGTCGTCCCGGCTGACGCGGTCGGCTTCACGATGCTGCAGAAGCAGCTCGAGTCGCTCCTCGACTCGCTCTCGGAGCGCGAGGCGGGCGTGATCCGCATGCGCTTCGGCCTCGGCGACGGGATGCCGAAGACGCTCGACCAGATCGGCGACACCTTCGGCGTGACGCGCGAGCGCATCCGCCAGATCGAGTCGAAGACGATGGCGAAGCTGCGGCATCCCTCGCGCTCGCAGTCGCTGCGCGACTACCTCGAGTAGGCCGGTGGGCCTGCGCTTCGCCCCCGCGATCCTGCTCGGCAGGCTCGCGCGGTTCGTAGCGCGCCTGCGCAAGCCCGGGGGCGGCTCGGCCGTCCCGGGGCTCGTCGTCAACCGCGTGGCGCCCGGCTTCCTGCCCGAGACGCTCTCCGGATTCCGCGACGGCCTCGTGGTGGTGAGCGGCTCGAGCGGCAAGTCGACGACGACGAAGATGCTCGTGACGATCCTCGAGGCGCACGGCCGCCGGGTCTTCACGAACCCCTCGACCGCGAACATCGCGCAGGGGCTCACCTCGGCGCTGCTCGAGCGGGTGTCGCTCTCGGGGCGCATCGACGCCGACCTCGCGGTGCTCGAGATGGACGAGGGGCACGGCGCGGCGATCGCGCCGCGGCTCCGCCCGCGTGTCGTGGTGCTCACGAACGTCATGACCGACCAGATCGATCGCTTCTTCGACTCGGAGCGGGTCCAGGGGATGCTGGGGCGCATCGCCGCACGAGCGAGCGAGCGGGTCGTGCTCAACGGGGACGACGCGATGCTCGCCGAGCTCGAGTTGCCGGGCGGCGTCGCCGTCGACCGCTTCGGGGTCTCCGCCGAGGTCCGCGACGCCTCCCCGCGCGGGCTCGGGCTCGCGCGCGAGACGGCGGAGCGCCTCGCATCCGGCGTCGTCGTCGAGTCGAGCACGGGACGCTCCGCGGTCGTCTCCCTCGACGGCTCGCGGGTCGAGCTCGCGCTGCCGGCGAAGGGCCTCCACTACGCCCTCGATGCCGCGGCGGCGCTCGCGAGCGCCCGCGGCATCCTCGGCGCCGACTTCGACGCGGGCACGGCGGCCGCGGCGATCTCGGGCATGACCGCCGTCTTCGCGCGGGGCGAGATCACGACGGTCCGCGGCCAGCAGGTCGAGTTCGTGCTCGTGCAGAACCCCGCGAGCTACCAGCTCAACGTCGACGCGCTCGACGAGGGGCTCGATCAGGTGCTCGTCGCCATGGGCTCCGACGTCCGCGATCCCGGCTACTTCTGGCCCGTCGACCCCGCGCGGATCGGCCGTGCGCGGATCGCGACGGGCGTCAAGGCGCACGAGTTCGCGCTGCACCTCGCCTATCACGGCGTCGAGGTGGATCGCGTCGAGCTCGATCTCGCACGCGCGGTCGACGACTTCCTCGCCCTGCCGGCACCCGAGCGCGGCGTAAAGACGATCATCTTCACCGCCGACTCGATGCGCCGCATCCGCAGCCACCTGGGGCTGGCCTCGTGACGCACCGGATCCTCAGCCTCTACCCCGAGCTCCTCGACGTGAACGGCGATGCGCAGAACGCCCTCGTCCTCGCTCAGCGCGCCCGCTGGTCGGGCGTCGACGCGGTCGTCCAGCCGCTCGCGCTCGGCGAGCCGGCTCCGGCCGCGCCCGCCGTGCTCGTGGTCGGATCCTCCGTCGACGCCGCGCTGCCGGCCCTCGCCGCCTCCCTCGCCGGGATCGGGGATGCGCTCCGCGGCTGGGTGTCGGACGGCGTGCCGATCCTCGCGGTCGGAACCGGCTTCGAGCTCCTCGCCGAGGCGATCGAGCCGGCGCCCGGGAGCCGCATTCGGGGATTCGGCCTGTTCGGCGGCATCGCGCGACCCCTGCCGTCGCGTGCGACCGACGACCTCGTGGTCGATGCCGCTGGATTCCGGCTCGCGGGCTTCGAGAACCACGCGCGCGGCATCGTCGGCTCCGAGGACGCGCCGCTCGGCCGGGTCGTGCACGGCACGGGCGACGGCGGAGGCCGGGAGGGCGCCCGTTCCGGCTCCGCGATCGGGACGCGGCTCCACGGCCCGGTCCTCGCGAAGAACCCGGGGCTGGCGGACGAGCTGCTCGCGGCGGCCGGGATCGCCGTGGATGCCGCTTCGCCGCGGATCGAGGCCGCCGACGCGCTCGCGCAGGGAGCCCGCGACCGCATCCTCGCCGCCGTCGGCCTCCGCGGCTGAGCCGGGCCACCCGACCGGGCGGCGCGGTCCGGACCACAGCAGTGGAGCCGCCCGCGATGATCGCGGGCGGCTCCTTCACGCTCTGGCTCTGCGGCCCTCGCCTAGTCCTCGACGACGGTGCGCGTGTCGTGGAGACGGCTCGACTCGTCGTGCCAGCTGAGCGCGGTCGGCGACAGCTTCTCCTTGAACTTCGCGCCGTGGTGGGCGCAGAAGAGGAGCTCACCCGACGACAGCGTCACCCGGACGTAGGCCTGGGCGCCGCAGCTGTCGCAGCGGTCGAAGGCGGTGAGGGCGGGCGAGTCGAGCTCGTCGACCGGGGCTGAGGTGATCTGCGACATTCGGTGCTCCTTCTCGCTCGAAGTGGTCCTCGTACGTGCTCCATGTAAGCACGAGCCGGTCCGGCTCGCCGGACGCGCGCGGTGCATTTCGCTCAACGCGTAGCCTGCTCGCCCCGGTCGTGCTCGGATGTGATTCGGCACCCGGGTGTCGGCCGGATGGGGACCCTGTCGATCACTAGACTCAACGGCGGCCTCGGCGGGGGCATTCCCGACCGGCCGCATGCAGATCCGAACCCCAGGAGCACCGAACACGTGGCGAACGACTACTCCGCACGGCACCTCTCCGTCCTCGAGGGGCTCGAGGCCGTCCGGAAGCGCCCCGGGATGTACATCGGCTCGACCGACTCGCGCGGCCTCATGCACTGCCTATGGGAGATCATCGACAACTCCGTCGATGAGGCCCTCGCCGGCCACGGTGCCGAGATCGAGGTCGTCCTTCACCCGGACCAGAGCGTCGAGGTGCGGGACCGCGCGCGCGGCATCCCGGTCGACGTCGAGCCCAAGACGGGGCTCACGGGTGTCGAGGTCGTCTTCACGAAGCTCCACGCCGGCGGCAAGTTCGGCTCCGGCTCCTACGCGGCCTCGGGCGGCCTGCACGGCGTCGGCGCCTCCGTCGTGAACGCCCTCTCGGAGCGGCTTGACGTCGAGGTCGACCGCGACGGGAAGACCTGGGCGATGTCGTTCCACCGCGGCGAGCCGGGCACCTTCGCGGACGAGGGCGCGCCGACACCCGACGCGCCCTTCACGCCCTTCGTCTCGGGGAGCGAGCTGCGCGTCGTCGGGAAGGTCGCGAAGGGCCGGACCGGCACGCGCATCCGGTACTGGGCCGATCGTCAGATCTTCACCAGAGGCGCCGAGTTCCAGTTCGAGGAGCTCCTCGGCCGCGCACGCCAGACCGCCTTCCTCGTGCCGGGCCTCGCGATCGACCTCGTCGACGAGCGGGCCGAGGAGCCGCAGCGCGAGCGCTTCCGCTACGACGGCGGCATCGCCGAGTTCGCCGAGTACCTCGCGCCGGATGCCGCGGTCACCGACACCTGGCGCATCCAGGGCACGGGGACCTACACCGAGACCGTGCCCGTACTCCAGGCGAACGGCCACATGGTCTCGACCGAGGTGCAGCGCGAGGCCGAGGTCGACCTGGCGCTGCGCTGGGGCACCGGCTACGAGACGGTCTTCCGCTCCTTCGTGAACATCATCGCGACCCCGAAGGGCGGCACCCACCAGGCCGGCTTCGAGGCGGGCCTGCTCCGCTTCATGCGCGCGGAGGCCGAGAAGAACGCCCGGCGCCTCAAGCTCGGCGGCGACAAGATCGAGAAGGACGACGTCCTCGCCGGCATGACCGCGGTGCTGACGGTCCGCATCCCCGAGCCGCAGTTCGAGGGTCAGACGAAGGAGATCCTCGGCACGCCCGCGATCCGCCAGATCGTCTCCTCGGTCGTCGCGAAGGCCATGTCCGAGCGCTTCGCGAGCACCAAGCGCGACGACAAGGCGCAGACGGGGCTCGTGCTCGAGAAGATCGTCGCCGAGATGAAGAGCCGGCTCTCGGCTCGCGCCCACAAGGACACGCAGCGCCGCAAGAACGCGCTCGAGTCCTCCTCGCTGCCCGCGAAGCTCGTCGACTGCCGCTCGAACGACGTCGCCGACACCGAGCTCTTCATCGTCGAGGGCGATTCCGCGCTCGGGACCGCGAAGCTCGCGCGCGACAGCGAGTTCCAGGCGCTGCTGCCGATCCGCGGCAAGATCCTCAACGTGCAGAAGGCCTCGATCGCCGACATGCTCTCGAACGCCGAGTGCGGCTCGATCATCCAGGTCGTCGGTGCGGGCTCGGGGCGCTCCTTCGAGATCGCGCAGGCCCGCTACGGCAAGGTCATCATCATGAGCGACGCCGACGTCGACGGCGCGCACATCCGCACGCTGCTCCTCACGCTCTTCTTCCGCTACATGCGCCCGATGATCGAGGAGGGGCGCGTCTTCGCGGCCGTCCCGCCGCTGCACCGGGTCGTCATCCAGAATCCGGGCTCGAAGCCGAACGAGATCGTCTACACCTATTCCGAGCAGGAGCTCCACGGCGTGCTCGCCTCCCTCCGGAAGTCGGGGCGCAAGTATCAGGACCCCATCCAGCGCTACAAGGGACTCGGCGAGATGGATGCGGACCAGCTCGCGGAGACGACGATGAGCCGCGAGCACCGCACCCTGCGCCGCGTCCGCATCGACGACGCCGAGAACGCCGCCCGCGTCTTCGAGCTCCTCATGGGCAACGAGGTCGCGCCCCGCAAGGAGTTCATCATCCAGGGCCAGGGGCTCGACGACATCCGCGTCGACGTCTGATCCCCGCCGCAGGGTGAGTTTCTCCGCATTCGCCGCGCGGATCCGCGCGGCGAATGCGGAGAAACCCACCCTGTGCTGGTGCGGGCCGAGCGAGCCCCGGCACCGCCCGACGCCGGGCTCCCGCGACTCCTAGCGGCTGCGGCCGATGCTGCCGACGGCGGCGTCCAGGTTCGAGCCCGAGCCGTCGCGCTTCGCACCGGACTCGGGGAGCGCGCGCTGCGACCCGTCGGAGCCGACCGCGAGCGCGGGACCGGGACCAGCCCACGCGAGGGAGAGCCCCACCTCGCCCTTGAGGAGCGCGTGCGCCCGGACCCCGCCGGTCGCCCGGCCCTTCGCGGGGAACTCCGCGAAGTCCGAGACCTTCGCGCGCCCGGGATCGACGCCCATGAGCGTCTCGCCCGAGGTCGAGATGGTCACGACGACCGCCCCCTCCGCCGACAGGCTGCCAAAGAAGACGACGGCGGCGTCCTTCGCGAGCGAGATGCCGGCCATGCCGCCGGCGGAGACCCCCTGGGGGCGCACGGACGCCGCGGGGAAGCGCAGCAGCTGCGCATTGGAGGTGGCGAAGACGAGCTCCTGGCCGTCCGGGCCGGGTGCGGCGCCGACGAGCTCGTCGCCGGGCTTCAGCGCGATCACCTCGAACTCGGGGCGGTTCGGCCAGGCGCCGGGGGCCACCCGCTTGACGACGCCCTGGCGCGTGCCGAGCGCGATCGGCACCTCCGAGGCGAGCGAGACGAGCGCGAGCACCCGCTCCTTCCGGTCGGCGAGGCCGAGGTAGTCGCGGATCCGCGCGCCCGCGCCGAGCTGGACCGAGTTGGTCGGCACGGCCGGCAGATCGACGGGCGAGAAGCGGATGAGGCGGCCGCGGTTCGTGACGGCGCCGAGCTCGCCGCGGGTCGTCGTGTCGACGCTCGCGAGGATGGCGTCGTGCCGGCTCCGTCGTGCGGGCGCGCCGGGACGCTCGGCGCCCTCCGGCAGATCCACCCGGACTGCGCGGCCGGTCGTCGAGAGGAGGACGATGCACGGCTGGTCGGCGATCTCGAGCGACATGGCGGCCGCCGCCTTCCGGGAGCCGGCCGCGGCGATCGAGGGCTTCGCATTCGTGAGGAGCGTGCGCCGCGGCGTCCCGAACCGCTCCGCGACCTCCTCCAGCTCCTCCGAGACGAGCGCGCGCAGCTTCGCGGGATCGCCGAGGAGCTCGAGCAGCGCCTCGATCTCGGCGCGCAGCCGGTCGCGCTCCGTCTCGAGCTCGATGCGGCTGAAGCGCGTGAGCCGGCGCAGCTGGAGGTCGAGGATGTACTCGGCCTGCACCTGGCTGAGGTCGAAGACGTCGATGAGGCGCGTGCGCGCCTGCGCGGTGTCGTCCGAGGACCGGATGACCTGGATGACCTCGTCGATGTCGAGGATCGCGATGAGCAGGCCCTCGACGAGGTGCAGGCGCTCGCGCCGCCGGTCGAGGCGGTACTGCGAACGGCGGGTGACGACCTGGATCCGGTGATCGAGGTAGACCCGGAGCATCTCGCGCAGGCCGAGCGTCTGCGGGCGCCCCTCGACGAGCGCGACGTTGTTGATGCCGAAGCCGTCCTCGAGCGGCGTGAGCCGGTAGAGCTGCTCGAGCACGGCATCCGGGCTGAAGCCCGTCTTGATGCCGATGACGAGCCGGAGGCCGTTCTTGCGGTCGGTGAGATCGGTGACGTCCGAGATCCCGTTGATCTTCTTCGACTGGACGCCGTCCTTGATCTTCTCGATGACGCGCTCGGGACCGACGAGGTAGGGCAGCTCGGTGACGACGAGCCCCGACTTGCGGGGCGTGATCTGCTCGACCGCGACCTTGGCGCGCGTCTTGAAGGTGCCGCGCCCGGTCTCGTAGGCGTCGCGGATGCCGTCGAGGCCGACGATCGTGCCGCCCGAGGGCAGATCGGGCCCGGGGACGAACTCCATGAGCTCGGCGACGCTCGCCTCGGGGTGCTCGAGGAGGTGACGCGCCGCCCCGACGACCTCGATGAGATTGTGCGGGGCCATGTTCGTCGCCATGCCGACCGCGATGCCGCTCGCCCCGTTGACGAGCAGGTTCGGGTAGGCGGCGGGCAGCACGGCCGGCTGCGTGAACTGGTTGTCGTAGTTGGGGACGAAGTCGACGACGTCCTCATCCAGCCCCTCGCACATCGCCAGGGCCGAGGCGTCGAGCCGCGCCTCCGTGTAGCGGGGCGCCGCGGGGCCGTCGTCGAGCGAGCCGAAGTTGCCGTGGCCGTCGACCAGCGGCACGCGCATCGTGAAGTCCTGGGCGAGACGGACGAGCGCGTCGTAGATCGCGGTGTCGCTGTGCGGGTGCAGCCGGCCCATCACGTCGCCGACGACTCTGGCCGACTTCACGTGGCCGCGGTCGGGTCGCAGGCCCATCTCGCTCATCTGGAACAGGATGCGTCGCTGGACGGGCTTGAGGCCGTCGCGGGCGTCCGGGAGGGCGCGCGAGTAGATGACGGAGTAGGCGTACTCGAGGAAGGAGCCCTGCATCTCGGCCGAGACGTCGACCTCCTCGATGCGCTCGCCAGCGGGCAGGTTCGCGGTGTCCGAGCCGGACGGCTTTCGTGGGGGAGTCATAAGATCGACGCCATGCTACCGGCGACCTCCACGCACCGGTTCAGCCTCGCGGACGTCATGCCGAATTGCCTCTCGGCGCTCTCCGGCGAGGCGGGGCCGCTCGGCCTCCCGCCGGTCGAGCACGCCGTCGTCCTGCTCGTCGACGGCCTCGGCGAGCGGCAGCTCCGGGAGCGCTCGGCGCACGCGAGGACGCTCGCCGGCGCCCTCGGGCCGCGCTCCGCGATCGGCTCGGGCTTCCCCACGACGACCGCCTCGGCGATCGCGACGCTGACGACCGGCGAGCGCCCCGGCCGTCACGGCCTCTTCGGCTACGAGGTGCTCGATCCGGCGCGCGACCGCGTCGTCAACCAGCTCAGCGGGTGGGATGCCGGGATGGCGCCCGAGCGCTGGCAGCCGGTCGCGACCGTCTTCGAGCGGGCGACGGCGCACGGCATCCGGGCGCTCGCGATCGGACCGGCGCGCTACGCCGACTCGGGGTTCACAAGGGCCGTGCTCCGAGGCGCCGAGTACCTGCCGGCCGCCTCGATCGCCGACCGCCTGGCCAGGGCGGCCGCGGCGATCCGGCGGCCGGGCCGCTCTCTCGTCTACGTCTACGTCCCGGAGCTCGACGTCATCGCGCATCGCGCGGGCGTCGACTCCGCCGAGTGGGTGGCCGCCCTCGAGGCGCTCGACGGCGAGGTGCGGCAGGGGCTCCACGCCTACGGGCCGGGTCGCGGTCTCCTCGTGACGGCCGATCACGGCATCCTCGACATCCCGGCCGAGGCGCAGATCGTGCTCGAGCCCGCGCTGTTGGAGGGGGTACGGCACGTCGCGGGGGAGCCGCGGGCGCTGCAGCTGCACCTCGAGGCCGGCGCGGATGCGGCGTCGCTCATGGCCCGGCTCGCGGCCCGCCTCGGGAAGCGCGCGTGGGTCGCGAGCCGCGAGGAGCTCGTCGCCTCGGGCGCACTCGGCGAGATCGACCGGGCGCTCCTGCCGCGGCTCGGCGAGGTGCTCGTGATCGCCAGGACCCGGATCGCGCTCTACGTCGACCCCGAGTCGCGGGGCCGGGGCATGATCGGCCAGCACGGCGCGCTGAGCCCCGAGGAGACCGCGGTGCCGCTGCTGCGGTTCGGGGCCTTCGCGTAGCGGCGCGTCAGTCCTCGTCCGAGCGCGCCCCGAAGACGATCTCGTCCCAGCTCGGCATCGACGCGCGCCCCTTGCGGCTGCGGCCGCTCATGCTCGTGACCGGGCTGCCGGGAGCCGCATCGCCCGCGGGCGGGGCCGCCGGCTCCTCGTCGCGCGGGTCGCCGAGGCCGTCGAGCGGGACGTCGACGAGTCGGATCGCCCCGGAGGGGTGCTCTGCGCGAGGGTCGTGATCCGCGAACTCCTCGGGGGTGGCGACCTCGCGCTCGCCACGGCGGCGTCGAAGCGCCTCGAGCAGGTCCGCGGTCTGGTTCATGTCCGCCTCGGTCTGGCGGCCGAAGGGGACCGGCTCGAGGAGCGGACCCGTCTCCGGGGTGTCGTCGACCGCGAAGGCGCCGCTGTCGAAGCGGCGCGACGCCTCCGACTCCGAGCTCGGCACGGCGCGGAGCCGGGGGATGAGGCTCTGCGGCATGTCGCCCTGCTGCGAGAGCTGGACCGCCTCCTGGTCGAGCGGCGACAGCGCTCGCTTGCGCGGCTCGAAGCTCCAGCGGGCGGAGCGCTCGACCGTCTCGGCGGTGAAGCCGAGCGCGACGACCCAGCCGCCCGCGGCCTCCTTCCAGGCCGACCATGACTCCTCGCTCGCGCCGGCGTCGGCCAGGCGCTGACGGATGACCGAGCCGAAGCTCGCGCCGTCGGCGGCGGGATCCGTGTCGCCCGCGGTGTGCACGCGCACGTTGAGCGCGGACTCGATGACGTACTCGCGCTCGGCCACGACGGGGCCCTCGAACCGCTGCACGTACTCCAGCGAGGCGCCGGTCACCTTGGCGACCTCCTCCGCCGACATGCCCGCGCGGATGTGCGCCTGCACCTCGCGCGGCGCGATGCGCTTCTCGCCGGCTGCGCTCGGGAGCGCCTGGCGCACCCGGTTCTGCAGCGTCTCGTCGACCGCGACGCGGTATCGCGCGCCGTCGCTCGACCCGAGCACGAGCGAGCCGTCCTCGATCCCGATGACCTTGAGCTCCTGCATGTCGACTCGACCTCCAGAGATTGCGGAATCCCGCGGTCAGGATGCCACGATCCGTCGCCGGAACCGGGGAATAACACGGGCGCGCCGCGAGTTCCAGATCGGGCGCACTGCACCTGTCGGAAACGGTTTGCGAATCGTTCCACGATCGTGCAGACTGTCGCCGCCGTCTCAGGCTGGACGGCGTTCCTCGTGAATGGATGGGCATGGCAACCGACTACGACGCACCGCGCAAGACCGACGAGGACACGGAGTCGATCCAGGCCCTGCAGGAGCGCGTCCCGGACAAGATGTCCGGTGTGGTCGACGTCGAGGACGCCGACAACCCGGGGAGCTACGAGCTCGCCGGCCAGGACCTCGCCGACGTCGATCTCGACGTCGTCGTCCTCCCGCCCCAGGCGGACGAGTTCACCTGCATGAACTGCTTCCTCGTGAAGCACCGCTCGCAGATCGACCACGAGTCCAAGCTCGGTCCGATCTGCCACGAGTGCGCGGCCTGAGCGCCGGCGCCTAACGTGAGCCGCGGCGCCTCGCGCGCGGCGTGAGCAGGAGTGCCGCCACCGCGCCGGCGACGAGCCCGCCGAGGTGTCCCGCGATCGAGATCCCGGGCACCGCGAAGGTGAGCACGAGGTTGGCGACGATGACGGGCAGGACGGCGCCCGCCGAGCGGCCGAGCCGCCGCAGCACGACGACGAGCGCCGCGAAGAGCCCGAAGATGGCGCCGGAGGCACCCGCGGTGAGTGCGGTCGTGCCGCTCAGCACGACCGCGATGCTGCCGCCGAGGCCGCCGAGCAGATACAGCAGCAGGAAGCGCGTGCGACCGAGCGCCGCCTCGAGCGGGCGGCCGGCGAACGAGAGGGCGAGCATGTTCATGCCGAGGTGGATCGCGCCGTAGTGCAGGAACATGCTGGTGAGGGGGCGCCACCAGCCGCCCTCGGCGACCGAGGCGGCGTCGAGCGCACCCCACAGGTGGAGCGGGGTCACCCCGCCGAGCAGCACCGAGCGAAGGTCGAGCCCCGCCGCCAGGCCGCTCGCGGCGGCGAGGACCGCGACGACCGTGTTCGCGCCGATGAGCGAGAACGTCACGACGCCGCGCCCGCCGTCGCCCGCGGCGCCGAGCCGCTCGGACGCGGGCCGCGGATCGGCGCCCTGCATCGCCGCGCATTCGGGGCAGCGCCATCCCTCCGGCGTCTCGCGGAGGCAGCGCGCGCACATGGGGCGGCCGCAGCGGCCGCAGGCGCCGGTCGCCGCGTCGAAGGGGTGACGCGCACAGTGGGCGACCGGAGCGGTCATCCCCGGCTCGTCGCCTCGGCCGTCGCGGCCTCGATCGCGGCGACGAGCTCCTCGGGCCGCCGCGTGGAGACGAGCCAGTACGGCGTCGGATCGCCGGGATCGTCGATGCCGATGCGGACGACCGGGCCGATCCAGCCGCGGATGAGCAGCCAGGCGCGCGCATCGAGTCGCTGCCCCCGCTCGAGCACCGCCTCGCGCCCCTCGAAGGCGGTCGCGTCCGAGACGAGCTCGAGGGGGATGCTCGCGCGGCCGGCGCGCAGCACGCCGTCCGCGACCTCGATCCGGGGCGTGCCCGCGATCAGCAGCACGACGATCGCGGTGTAGAGGCCGATCGCGACGACGACGCCGACGAGCGGCTGGATCACGAGGAAGACGAGCAGGCTCGCCGGGATCACGAGCGCGGTGGCGAGGAAGACCCAGACGGCGGGCCGGAGCCGCTCGCGGAATGCAGGCATGGCACCCATTCGATCACGAACCGGTAGCCTCGACGTCGTGACCGACCCCGTCGAGGTGCTCATCCTTGCGCCGAGCATCCCCGAGTACGCCCATCCGGGCGACGCGGGCGCCGACCTGACCTCGACCGAGGCGCTCGTGCTCGAACCCGGGCGGCGCGCGCTCGTCGGCACCGGCGTCTCGATCGCCCTGCCCGACGGCCATGTCGCCTTCGTCGTCCCGCGCAGCGGCCTCGCCGCGAAGCACGGCATCACGATCGTGAACAGCCCGGGGACGGTGGATGCCGGCTACCGCGGCGAGATCAAGGTCACCCTGCTCAACACCGATCCCGACGAGTCCTACTCGATCGGGGTCGGCGACCGCATCGCGCAGCTCATCGTCATGCCGGTGAGCCGCGCCCGATTCGTGCCCGTCGAGCGCCTCCCCGGCAGCCATCGCGGCGAGGGCGGCTTCGGCTCCACCGGGTACGCCGACACGTCAGGAGTGCAGTGAGCGACACATCGATCGAGCCGACCGGCTCGGAGGACCAGCCCCTCGACCCCGAGAAGTCGGCCCCGGAGGACCGGGACACGGCAGGACCGCTCGACGAGTCCGAGGCGAACCCGGTCCGGCCCTACGTCGACCTCGGCGGCGTGAAGATCGTCCCGCGCCCCGAGCTCGGCCTGCGCCTCGAGGTCGAGGAGGGCTCGAAGCGCGTCGTCGCGGTCGCGCTCGACTTCGCCGAGTCGACGCTCCAGGTGCAGCCCTTCGCGGCGCCGCGCACGAGCGGGCTGTGGCACGAGATCCGCTCGCAGATCGGCGATCAGATCGCGAAGCAGGGCGGGCGGGTCCAGCACCTCGACGGCCCGCTCGGCCCCGAGCTGCGCGCCGAGATCCCGGCGCCGGCCGGCTCCGAGCCCGGCGGCGTCCGCATCGCCCGCTTCATCGGCGTCGACGGCCCGCGCTGGTTCCTCCGCGGCGTCATCAGCGGCAAGGCGGCCGTGGATGCGTCGGCGGCCGCGCAGGTCGAGGAGCTCTTCCGGAGCATCGTCGTCGTGCGCGGCGGGACCCCGATGCCCCCGCGCGATCTCATCCCGCTCCAGGTGCCGCAGGGCGTCCAGGGGCAGCAGGGCCAGAGCGGCGCGCAGAGCGTCTGATGGCGGACGACGCGGATCGGGCGGCGCGGCCCGCCGAGGGGGAGGGCGCCCCCGATCGCGAGCCGGAGACCTTCTCGGAGGCGCTGGCGGTCGCGGCACGGCGCTCCGGCCTCGGCAGCGTGACCCCGGGGGAGGCGCCGAGCGCCCGTGCCCTGCTCGGCGCGATGGGCGGCGTGCGCGGTCTCGTGGAGTCGATCCTCCCGGGCCTGGGGTTCCTCGTGGTCTTCACGGCGACGCAGGAGCTCCTGCCTTCCGTGCTCGCGCCGCTCGCGGTCGCCGTGGTCTTCGTGGTCGCCCGGCTCGTGCAGCGCCAGCCGGTCACGACGGCCCTCGCGGGCGTGCTCGGCGTCGGCATCTCGGCGGCGCTCGCGCTCATCAGCGGCCGCGCCGAGAACAACTTCGTGCCTGGCTTCTTCATCAACGCCGGGACGGCGAGCGTCATGGTCGTGAGCATCGCCGTGCGCTGGCCGCTCGTCGGGCTCATCGTCGGCTATCTCACGGGCCAGCCGACCGAGTGGCGGGAGGACCGCGCGAAGCTCCGGGTCGCCGTCATCGCGACCTCGCTCTGGGCCGCGCTGTCCGCCCTCCGGCTCGCGGTGCAGCTCCCGCTCTGGGCGCTCGAGCAGACGCAGGCCCTCGCCGCGACGAAGCTCGTGATGGGCGTGCCGCTCTACGCGGGCCTGCTCTGGGTGACCTGGCTCCTCGTCCGCACGGCCTGGACGCCTCGGAACGACGGCGAGCCCGCCTCCGGCGTGTAAACTATCTCGATGTCGAGATAACTCCGCCGCTCCGCGGCGGGCGGACCATCCTCCGCGAGGCTTAGGCTTGCCTTGCTGGACGAGCGCGAGGGCGCGTGGACAGGATGGTCCCCAAGAGCACGAGGGAGACGGCACCGTGTCGCAGATCAACAGCTTCCAGTCCAAGTCCACGCTCAGCGTGACGGGCACCGAGTACGAGGTGTACCGGATCGACCAGGTCCCCGGCTTCGAGAAGCTGCCGTTCAGCCTCAAGGTCCTCCTCGAGAACCTGCTCCGCACCGAGGACGGCGCGAACGTCACGAAGGCGCAGATCGAGGCGCTCGGAAGCTGGGTCCCCGAGGCGGACCCCGACACCGAGATCCAGTTCTCCCCGGCCCGCGTCGTCATGCAGGACTTCACCGGCGTGCCCTGCATCGTCGACCTCGCGACGATGCGCGAGGCCATGGCGGAGCTCGGCGGCGACCCGACGAGGATCAACCCGCTCTCGCCGGCCGAGATGGTCATCGACCACTCCGTCATCGCCGACCTCTTCGGCAGCGAGAACGCCCTCGAGCGCAACGTCGAGCTCGAGTACGAGCGCAACGGCGAGCGGTACCAGTTCCTCCGCTGGGGCCAGACGGCCTTCGACGACTTCAAGGTCGTCCCGCCGGGCACGGGCATCGTGCACCAGGTGAACATCGAGCACCTCGCCAAGGTGACCTACTCGCGCAGCGTCGACGGCGTCCTCCGCGCCTACCCCGACACCTGCGTCGGCACCGACTCGCACACGACGATGGTCAACGGGCTCGGCGTGCTCGGCTGGGGCGTCGGCGGCATCGAGGCGGAGGCGGCCATGCTCGGCCAGCCCGTCTCGATGCTCATCCCGAAGGTCGTCGGCTTCAAGCTCACCGGCGCGATCCCGACGGGCGTCACCGCGACCGACGTCGTCCTCACGATCACCGAGATGCTGCGGGGGCACGGCGTCGTCGGCAAGTTCGTCGAGTTCTACGGCGAGGGCGTCGGGCAGGTGCCCCTCGCGAACCGCGCCACGATCGGCAACATGAGCCCCGAGTTCGGCTCCACCGCGGCGATGTTCCCGATCGACGACGTCACCCTCGACTACCTGCGCCTCACCGGCCGGAGCGCCGAGCAGGTCGCGCTGGTCGAGGAGTACTCGAAGCTCCAGACGCTGTGGCACGACCCCTCGAACGAGGCGAGCTACTCGGAGTACCTCGAGCTCGACCTCGCGACCGTCGTCCCGTCGATCGCCGGGCCGAAGCGCCCGCAGGACCGCATCGAGCTGAGCGCCGCGAAGGGCCAGTTCGAGGTCGACCTCGCGAACTACACCGACACCGACCACACGATGGTGGACGCCGCCGTCGAGGCCACCTTCCCGGCCTCCGACCCGGTCGGCTTCACGGCCGAGGACGAGGACTCGGCGCACGCCCACTCGCACAGCCACACCAGCCACGCGCCCGCCCGCGTCACGAAGCCGACGAAGGTCGCGCTCGGCGACGGCACCGAGTTCACGATCGACCACGGCGCGGTCGCGATCGCGGCGATCACCTCGTGCACGAACACCTCGAACCCGAGCGTCATGCTCGCGGCCGGCCTCCTCGCGCGCAACGCCGCGAAGAAGGGCCTCAAGGCCAAGCCCTGGGTCAAGACCACGCTCGCGCCCGGGTCCAAGGTCGTCACCGACTACTACGAGAAGGCGGGCCTCACGGCGGACCTCGAGGCGCTCGGCTTCTACACCGTCGGCTACGGCTGCACGACTTGCATCGGCAACTCGGGCCCGCTGCTCGACGAGATCTCGACCGCCGTCAACGACAGCGACCTCGCCGTGACGGCCGTTCTGTCCGGCAACCGCAACTTCGAGGGCCGCATCAACCCCGACGTGAAGATGAACTACCTCGCGTCGCCGCCGCTCGTCATCGCCTACGCGCTCGCGGGCTCCATGAACTTCGACTTCGAGACCGATGCGCTCGGCACCGACGACGAGGGCAACGATGTCTACCTCAAGGACATCTGGCCGGACTCCGCCGAGGTCCAGGCGACGATCGACTCCTCGATCGACTCCGACATGTTCGACACGCAGTACGCGAGCGTCTTCGAGGGCGACGAGCGCTGGCGCACGCTCCCGACGCCCGAGGGCTCGACCTTCGAGTGGAGCGAGGCCTCGACCTACGTCCGCAAGCCCCCGTACTTCGAGGGCCTCACGCTCGAGCTGACGCCCGTGACCGACATCCAGGGCGCGCGCGTCCTCGCGAAGCTCGGCGACTCGGTCACGACCGACCACATCAGCCCCGCGGGGTCCATCAAGGCGGACACCCCGGCCGGCCGCTACCTCACGGAGCACGGCGTCGAGCGCAAGGACTTCAACTCCTACGGCTCGCGTCGCGGCAACCACGAGGTCATGATCCGCGGGACCTTCGGCAACATCCGCCTCCGCAACCAGCTCCTCGACAACGTCGAGGGCAGCTACACGCGCGACTTCACGACGGCCGAGGGCGAGCAGAGCTTCATCTACGACGCGAGCTCCAACTACCAGGCGGCGGGCACCCCGCTCGTCGTGCTCGGCGGCAAGGAGTACGGCTCGGGCTCGAGCCGCGACTGGGCCGCGAAGGGCACCAGCCTCCTCGGGGTCAAGGCGGTCATCACCGAGAGCTTCGAGCGCATCCACCGCTCCAACCTCATCGGCATGGGCGTGGTCCCGCTGCAGTTCCCCGCGGGGGAGTCGGCCGACAGCCTCGGGCTCGACGGCACGGAGGTCTTCTCGATCACCGGCATCGAGGAGCTCAACGAGGGCCGCACGCCCAAGACCGTCCACGTCACGGCCGAGCCGAGCGAGCACTCGCCGGCCGGGAAGTCCGTGGTCGAGTTCGACGCGGTCGTCCGCATCGACACCCCGGGCGAGGCGGACTACTACCGCAACGGCGGCATCCTCCAGTACGTCCTCCGCAGCCTGGTCTGATCGGGCGCGCGCTCGCGAAGCGCCGTTCGTCGCGCGGCTGATGCCGCTCGGCGCACGGCGCTTCCGTGCGTGCGGGGCCGCTTCCTACGCTTCGAGGGACCCCGCAACGACGCGAGCGAACAGGAGTGCGCGATGCACGACACGAGCCCCCGACCGGATGATCGAGCTGGCGGCGGCGCCTCGCTCGCCCCAGATCCCGAGATGCCGCCCGTCTCGATCGACGACTCGCCCGCAGCCCGGAAGCGCTGGACGCTGCCCAAGATCCTCCTCTGGGTCGCGATCGCGCTCCTCGGCGGCGTGGCCTGGACGATGCTCGCCCTCGTGCGCGGCGAGACGATCAACGCGATCTGGTTCGTCTTCGCCTCCGTCTGCACCTACCTCATCGGGTACCGCTTCTACTCGAAGGTCATCGAGCGGTACCTCGCGAAGCCCGACGACCGGCGCGCGACGCCCGCAGAGGCGAAGGCCGACGGCAAGGACTTCGTCCGCACCGACCGGCGCGTGCTCTTCGGCCACCACTTCGCGGCGATCGCCGGGGCCGGTCCGCTCGTCGGCCCCGTGCTCGCGGCCCAGATGGGCTACCTGCCGGGCACCGTCTGGATCATCGTCGGCGTCGTCCTCGCGGGTGCCGTGCAGGACTACCTCGTGATGTTCTTCTCGATGCGCCGCGGCGGCCGCTCGATCGGCCAGATGGCGCGCGACGAGCTCGGGCGCATCGGCGGCACCGCGGCCATCGTCGCGGCGCTGCTCATCATGATCATCATCGTCGCGATCCTCGCGCTCGTCGTCGTCAACGCGCTCGGCGAGAGCCCCTGGGGCGTCTTCAGCGTCTCGATGACGATCCCGATCGCCATCTTCATGGGGCTCTACCTCCGGTTCCTGCGGCCCGGCCGCATCACCGAGGTCTCCATCATCGGCTTCGTCCTGCTCATGGTCGCGATCGTCGCGGGCGGCTGGGTCGCCGGCACCGAGTGGGGCGAGGCGCTCTTCCACCTCGACCGCACCACGATCGCCTGGGGCATCATCGTCTACGGCTTCATCGCCGCGGTGCTCCCCGTCTGGCTCCTCCTCGCGCCGCGGGACTACCTCTCGACCTTCATGAAGATCGGCGTGATCGTCATGCTCGCGGGGGCCATCGTGCTCGTGCGCCCGGAGATCGCGGTCCCCGCCTTCAGCGAATTCGCCGGGGGCGAGACCGGTCCCGTCTTCTCGGGCGCGATCTTCCCGTTCCTCTTCGTCACGATCGCCTGCGGCGCGCTCTCCGGCTTCCATGCGCTCATCGCGTCCGGGACGACGCCGAAGCTCATCGAGAAGGAACGCCAGACCCGCTTCATCGGCTACGGCGGCATGCTCATGGAGTCGTTCGTCGCGATCATGGCGCTCGTCGCCGCGATCTCGCTCGACCGGGGCATCTACTTCGCGATGAACTCCTCGCCGGCCGTCACGCAGGGGACGGTGGAGGGCGCGGTCGCCTTCGTGAACTCGCTCGGCCTCGCGGGCGTCGACCTCACGCCCGACATGCTCACGCAGACCGCGCAGCAGGTCGGGGAGGAGAGCATCGTCTCGCGGACGGGCGGGGCGCCGACGCTCGCGCTCGGCCTCGCGCACATCATGCAGCAGCTCATCGGCGGCACCGGGATGATGGGCTTCTGGTACCACTTCGCGATCATGTTCGAGGCGCTCTTCATCCTCACGGCGGTGGACGCCGGGACCCGGGTCGCGCGCTTCATGCTCCAGGACTCGATCGGGAACGTCGTCCCGCGCTTCAAGGACACGAGCTGGCGCCCCGGCGTCCTCATCACGACCGCGATCATGGTCGCGGGCTGGGGCGCGATCCTCATCATGGGCGTGACCGATCCCCTCGGCGGCATCAACACCCTGTTCCCGCTGTTCGGGATCGCGAACCAGCTGCTCGCGGCGATCGCGCTCGCGGTGTGCCTCGCGATCGTCGCGAAGCGCCGCACCTTCCGCTGGATCTGGATCGTCGCGCTCCCGCTCGGCTTCGCGGCCGTCGTGACGATCACCGCCTCGATGCACAAGATCTTCTCGCCCGTGCCCGCGGTCGGCTACTGGGCCAACCACGCGGCCTTCCGCGACGCGCTCGCGGCGGGCGAGACGAGCTTCGGGACCGCGACGAGCGTCGAGGCGATGGAGGCGGTCGTGCGCAACACCGCCGTGCAGGGCACCCTCTCGATCATCTTCGTCACCCTCGCGATCGTCGTCATCGCGGCCTCCCTCGTCGTCACGGTCCGCGCCCTCCGCGGCACGGCCGGCGAGGAGCACGAGGACGCGCCCACGCCGTCCCGCGTGTTCGCCCCGGCGGGCTTCCTGCCGACGTCGGAGGAGCGGCGGATCCAGGCGGAGTGGGATGCGCTGCCGGCCGAGCGGCGGCCCGCGACGAGGGGGCACTGAGGGATGCCGGGGCCGGGTGCGGTGCGCCGCGCGCTGCGCGCGATCCGCTGGTACGTCGCCGGCGTGATGGGCGAGACCGCCTATCGCGACTACGTCGCGCACCTGGCCTCCGCGCATCCCGGGCAGGCGCCGCCGAGCGAGCGCGAGTTCTGGGCGGAGCGGCATCGCGCCCAGGAGCTCGCGCCCGGCGGCCGGTGCTGCTGAGCCGCCGATAGGCTCGGCGCATGGCCGAGCCGACCGTCGTCGCCGCGCTCCTCGGGGCGCTCGTCGGCGCCGCCCTCGCGCTGCTCGGCGTGCTGTTGCGCAGCTACGCGCGCGGCTCGCGCCAGCTCGGGACGGACGCCGAGCACGCGCGCCACCGCACGCTGCACCTCGCGGCAAGCGCCGCCGGCCACCTCCGCGACGGGCTCGCCGGCGCGGGTGCGCCCCGTGCCGCCCGGGAGCTCCGCGCGCTGCTGGGCTGCGAGGCGCTGGCGCTCGTCGACCACTCGGGCGAGATCGTCCAGGATGCGGCCGGCGGGCGCCCCGCCGAGCAGGAGGCGCTCCGCGCCGTCGCGCGTGACGCCTCCGAGACCGGCCGGACCGTGATCCGCGCGCTCGGCGACGGCCGCTCGCCGCAGCTCGTCGCCGTGCCGCTCTCGGCGGGCACGCAGGCTGCCGGAGCCCTGGTCGCGGTCGCGCAGGAGGCGCGCGCGCCGCTCGTGCGCGCCTCCGGCGAGGTCGCGGCGTGGGTCTCCGCGCAGCTCGGCCTCGCCGAGCTCGAGCACTCGCGCGCGGCCCTCGCGGAGTCGGAGCTCCGAGCGCTGCGCGCGCAGATCAGCCCGCACTTCATCTACAACGCGCTCAACGCGATCGCCTCGACCATCACCCGCGACCCGGCGGCCGCCCGCGAGCTCGTGCTCGAGTTCGCCGACTTCACCCGCTACTCGTTCCGGCGGCAGGGGGAGTACACGACGCTCGCCGAGGAGCTGCGCAGCATCCACGCCTACCTTCAGCTGGAGCGCGCCCGCTTCGGCGACCGCCTGCAGGTGACCCTGCGCATCGCACCCGAGACGCTCTCGACCGTGATCCCGTTCCTCAGCCTCCAGCCGCTCGTCGAGAACGCCGTCCGCCACGGGCTCGAGGCGCAGGAGCGCGGCGGCCGCATCACCGTCACGGCGGAGGAGGCCGGGTCGCTCGTGCGCATCGCGGTCGAGGACGACGGCGCCGGCTCCGACCCCGCGGTCCTCGAGCGCGTGCTCGCCGGGGCGGGGGAGGGCGACGGCGAGCACGTCGGGCTCCGCAACGTCGACCGCCGGCTGCGGCGCAGCTACGGCGCCCGGCACGGGCTCGTCGTCGACACGGGTCCCGGCGCGGGCACCCTCGTGCGACTCGAGGTCCCGCGGTCGCAGCCCGGACACGAGGCCCTCGCATGACGCTCTCGGTGCTCATCGTCGACGACGAGCGCCCGGCGCTCGACGAGCTCGAGTTCCTGCTGCGCCGCGACGCGCGCGTCGGTCGGATCCGCCGCGCCGCGACGGCGGGGGAGGCGGCCGCGGCGCTCCGGGCCGCACCCGTCGACGCGGCCTTCCTCGACATCCACATGCCGGGCGCCTCCGGCCTCGAGCTCGCGCGGGCGCTCCGTCAGGCCGGCCGCTCGCCGGCGCTCGTCTTCGTCACCGCGGATGAGGATCGCGCGATCGACGCCTTCGAGCTCGCCGCGACCGACTACCTCCTGAAGCCGGTGCGCGAGGCGCGGCTGCGCACGACGATCGACCGCATCCTCGCCGTCGCCGGTTCCGAGCCGGCGGAGGACGAGGTGGTCGCCGTGCTCGCCTCCGGCGCCGTCCGGCGGGTGCGGCGGCGCGACATCCGCTTCGTCCAGGCGCAGGGCGACTACGCACGCCTCCACACCGCGGACGGCAGCCACCTGCTGCGGGCGACGATCGGCGAGCTCGCGGAGCGGTGGGAGGCGGCGGGCTTCGTGCGCATCCACCGCGGCTTCCTCGTGGCGCGCTCGGCGGTCGCGGAGCTGCGGCTCGGACGTCAGCCGGCGGTGCTCGTCGACGGCCTGGAGCTGCCGGTGAGCCGGCGTCTGCTGCCCGCGGTGCGCGAGCGGCTCGGCGAGGGACGATGACCGGCGATCCCGCACCCGGCCGCACTCGGGTCACCGCGCCCGACGGCGAGCGGACGGCGGACTCGGGGCTGCCGGCGCACGATGACGACGCGGTCTACACCGCCTCGCTCCGGCGCGCGCAGCTGCGGCTCGGCATCTCCGTCGCGCTGGGATTCCTCGCGACCGGCATCTCCGCATCCCTCTTCATCGCGCTCTGGCCCGGCATCCACGAGATCCGCCCCGGGGGCGTGCCCCTCGACTGGCTCCTGCAGGCCTACGGCCTCTACCCGGTCGTGCTCGCCTGGGGCGTCGCCTTCGCGGTCGGCGCGGAACGGAACGAGCGGCGCTGGCGCGCGCTCTCGGTGCGCGCGTGAGCGCGGGGCTCTCGCTCGGCGCGATCGGGCTCGTCGTGCTGGCGACCGTCGTCGTCGGGGTCCACGGTCTCCGCATCTCGCGGACCACCGACGACTTCCTCGTCGCCTCCCGCACGGTGCGCACCTGGTGGAACGCCTCGGCGATCAGCGGCGAGTACCTCTCGGCGGCGACCTTCCTCGGGCTCACCGGCCTCGTGCTCCTCGACGGCACCGACGCCTTCTGGTTCCCGATCGGCTACTGCGGCGGCTATCTGCTCCTGTTGGTCTTCGTCGCGGCGCCGCTGCGTCGAAGCGGGGCGCGGACGATCCCCGCCTTCCTCGCCGCCCGCCTCGACTCGCCGGCGGCTCGGCGCGTGACCACCCTGCTCGTGGTCGTGATCGGCTGGCTGTACATCGTGCCGCAGCTGCACGGCGCCGCGATCACGGTCAACGTCGTGACCGGGCTCCCGCCCTGGCTCGGCGCCGCCGGGGTCGCGCTCGTGGTCGGCGTCATCGTGGCCGCGGGCGGCATGCGGTCGATCACCTTCGTGCAGGCCTTCCACTACTGGCTCAAGCTCACCGCGATGGGCGTGCCCGTGGTGCTGCTGCTCATCGCCGCGGGCGGGCACGAGAGCGCGGGCGCCGGCGCCGAGCTCTTCCCCGTGAATGCGGGCCCGTCCGGGCAGGACCCGCTGCGCACGGCCTCGCTCATGCTCGCCCTGCTGCTGGGCACGATGGGCCTCCCGCACGTGCTCGTCCGCTTCTACACGAACCCCGACGGCGGCTCCGCACGGCGGACGACGCTGGTCGTCATCGCCCTCATCAGCGTCTTCTACATGCTCTCGAGCACGATGGGGCTGCTCGCGAGGATGGTGGCGCCGGATCTCGCCGAGCCCGGGGTCGCCGACTCCGCCCTGCTGCTCCTCCCCGCCCGCCTGCTGCCGGGCCCCGCGGGGGAGGTCGTCACCGCGATCATCATCGCGGGCGCCTTCGCGGCCTTCATCTCGACCTCCTCCGGGCTGGTGGTCTCGCTCGCGGGCTCGGTGAGCGAGGACCTCCTCGGGGGCGGCGTGCGCGCGTTCCGGATCGCGGCGCTCGGCTGCGCGATCGTGCCGGTCGGCTTCGCCCTCGTCTCGGTGCCGGGCGGGCTCACCTCGAGCGTGGGGCTCGTCTTCCTGGTCGCCGCCTCGAGCATGTCGCCCGTGCTGCTCCTGGGGGTGTGGTGGCGGCGGCTCACCGCGCGCGGTGCGATCGCCGCGATGCTCGTCGGCGCCGCCTCGAGCATCGGCGCGGTCGCGCTGGACGCGAGCGGGCTCCTCGGCGACCTGGTGCTCCTCGAGCAGCCGGCGCTGTGGACGGTACCGCTCGCGACCGCCGTCGCCGTCATCGTCTCGCGGCTCGATCAGCGGGGGCCGCCTTCCGGAGCGCATCGGCGTCTGCTGAGACTCCACGCGCCTGAGCGCCGCCTCACCGCGGACGAGCAGCCGACGCCGTAGGCTCGTGAGCATGTCCCTGCTCGCCACGATCCGCGGCCCGCGCGACCTCGACCGCCTCAGCCGCGAGGAGCTCACCCAGCTCGCGGAGGAGATCCGGCGCTTCCTCGTGACGGAGGTCTCGAAGACGGGCGGGCACCTCGGCCCGAACCTCGGCGTCGTCGAGCTCACGATGGCGATCCACCGTGTCTTCGAGTCGCCGAAGGACGCCCTCGTCTTCGACACCGGACACCAGTCGTACGTGCACAAGCTCCTCACCGGACGCCAGGACTTCAGCCGCCTGCGCGAGCGCGGCGGCCTCGCGGGCTACCCGCAGCGCGCCGAGTCCGAGCACGACATCGTCGAGTCCTCGCACGCCTCGAGCTCGCTGAGCTGGGCGGACGGCATCTCGCGCTCCTTCGCCATGACGGGGCAGGACGACCGCCACGTGGTCGCGGTCGTCGGCGACGGCGCCCTGACCGGCGGCATGACCTGGGAGGCGCTCAACAACATCAGCGACGACAACGCCCGCCGGCTCGTCATCGTCGTGAACGACAACGGCCGCTCCTACGCGCCGACGATCGGCGGCATGGCCCGCTTCCTCAACCAGGTCCGCACCCGGCGCGCGTATCGCGACCTCCACGCCTCCAGCCGTCGCGTGTTCGACCGGCTCGGCGCCCCGGGGCGCGCGATCTACCGCGGCATCCGAGGCGGCACGCACGGCTTCCTCAGCCGCTTCGCGAACCACGAGGGCCTCTACTCGAACCTCGACATCAAGTACCTCGGCCCCGTCCACGGCCACGACCAGGCGGCGCTCGAGGAGGTCCTGCAGCAGGCGAAGGACTACGCGGCGCCCGTCATCGTCCACGTCATCACGCAGAAGGGCCACGGCTACGAGCCCGCCCTCGCGGATGTCGCGGACCAGTTCCACGCCGTCGGGCAGATCGACCCCGAGACGGGCGAGCCGATCGAGGCGCCGAGCCGCCCCTCCTGGACCTCCGTCTTCGCCGACGAGATCCTCGAGCTCGCGGACGAGGACGAGCGGCTCGTGGGCATCACGGCGGCGATGCTGCGACCGGTCGGCCTGCACCGCTTCGCGGAGCGGCATCCGGAGCGCGTGTTCGACGTCGGCATCGCCGAGCAGCACGCCGTCACGAGCGCCGCGGGCCTCGCCTTCGGCGGGCTCCACCCGGTCGTCGCGCTGTACGCCACCTTCGTCAACCGCGCCTTCGACCAGATCCTCATGGACGTCGCCCTCCACAAGGCGGGCGTCACCTTCGTCCTCGACCGCGCGGGCGTGACCGGGCCGGATGGACCGAGCCACCACGGCATGTGGGATCTCGCGATCCTGCAGGTCGTCCCCGGCATCCGGCTCGCAGCGCCGCGCGACGCGTCCCGGCTCCGCGAGGAGCTGCGCGAGGCCGTCGCGGTCGACGACGGCCCCACGGTGCTGCGCTTCTCGAAGGGCGTCGTCGGCACCGAGTTCGAGGCGCAGCGGCGGACGACGGACGGCGTCGACGTGCTCCACGAGGCGCCCCACCGCGACGTGCTCGTCGTCACCGTCGGCCCCATGGCGGAGCTCGGCCTCAAGGTCGCCGACCGCCTCGCCCAGCAGGGGATCGGCGCGACCGTCGTCGATCCGCGATGGGTCGTGCCCGTCCCCGGCAGCGTCATCGAGCTCGCGCGGGAGCACCGCCTCGTCGTCACGATCGAGGACGGCGTCCGGGTCGCCGGCATCGGTACGCGCATCCGCCAGGACCTCCGCGCGGCGGGGGTCGACACGGCGGTCGACGAGCTCGGCCTCCCCGACGAGTTCCTCGAGCACGGCTCGCGCAGCGAGCTGCTCGCAGAGGTCGGGCTGACCGAGCAGCACATCGCGCGCGACATCGTCGCGCAGGTGCTCGGCACCCGCATCCCGGTCGCCCGGCGCCTCGACCAGGAGCACCTCGACATCGCGCTCGAGGCCGGCGCGCTCGAGACGGGCCCGATCGACTCGGGGAGCGAGCGGGACTAGGCGGGCTCGGCGCCAAGCGCGCCGGGATTCGGCGAGCACACCTGTTCCCGCCTCGAATCGAGCACCGCGATGTCGGTGCCGTGCCCTATCATTTGTGGACGGTGTGAACATCGCGGGCTCGGGAATGCGATCCCGATCCGCCGCCGTTGCACCGATCCGTCGTGCGCTGACGCGCGAATCCCGCCTTCCATCGATCTGGAGACACGTGTCCGAGAACGCCACCCGCGACGCCCTCGACGACCTCGGCCCGCGCGACGAGCAGAGCTCGCCCGCGCACCGCCCGCAGCCCGCCCCGGCCCTCGATGCCGCGACCGCGAAGCGCAACCGCACCGCGCTCGTGCTCCTGCTCGCCGCGACCTTCACCGTGTTCCTCAACGAGACCGTGATGAGCGTCGCGATCCCGAACATCCAGGAGGACCTCGGGATCTCGGCGAGCACGGGCCAGTGGCTCACGACCGCCTTCGCGCTCACCATGGCCGTCGTCATCCCCATCACGGGCTGGCTGCTCCAGCGCTACAGCACGCGCACGCTCTTCATCGTCGCGATGACCCTGTTCAGCGCGGGGACGCTCCTCGCGGCCGTCGCGCCCGTCTTCGGCCTGCTCGTCGTGGGCCGCGTCGTGCAAGCCTCGGGCACCGCGATCATGATGCCGCTCATGATGACGACGATGCTCACGATCGTGCCGCCGCAGGACCGCGGGCGCATCATGGGGCGCGTCTCCATCGTCATGTCCGTCGCCCCCGCGATCGGGCCGGCGGTCTCCGGGCTCCTGCTCACGGTCCTGCCGTGGCGCGGGCTCTTCTTCGTCATGCTCCCGATCGGCGTCCTCATGCTCGTCGTCGGCATCGCACGCGTGCCGAACGTCTCCGAGCTGCGGTCGATCCCGCTCGACGTCCCCTCCGTCATCCTCTCGGCGGTCGGCTTCAGCTCGCTCGTCTACGGGCTCTCCTCGCTGGGCGAGTCCGCGGGGGAGGCGACCCTCGTGCCGCCGATCCTCCCGGTCGCGGTCGGCCTCGCCGTGCTCGCGGGCTTCGTCGTCCGCCAGATCGGGCTGCAGAAGCGCGACGCCGCACTGCTCGACCTCCGCACCTTCCGCTCACGGCAGTTCACGATGTCGCTCATCATGCTCGCGGTCGCGATGCTGTCGCTGTTCGGGACGGTCATCCTCATCCCGCAGTTCGTCCAGAACGCGCTCGGCCAGGAGCCGGTCGTCGTCGGCGCGCTGCTGCTGCCCGGCGGCCTGCTCATGGGCGTGCTCGGCCCGATCGTCGGCCGGCTCTACGACCGCTTCGGCCCGACGCCGCTCCTCGTGCCGGGCTCGATCGTCCTCAGCGCCGCGTTCTGGGTGATGGCCATGACCTTCGGGCCGGAGACCCCGCTCTGGATGGTCGCGGCATCGCACATCCTGCTCAGCCTCGGGCTCGCGTTCCTGTTCACCCCGCTCTTCAGCACGGGCCTCGGCTCGCTGCAGCCGCACCTGTACTCGCACGGCTCGGCGACGGTCTCCACGCTCCAGCAGGTCGCCGCCGCGGCCGGGACGGCGCTCTTCGTGGCGCTCTTCGCGATCGGGATGCTGGGATCGGGCGCCGAGTCGGTCGAGACGGCCAGCGCCGCCGAGATCGCGGCCGGCGTCCACCAGGCGTTCATGGTCGGCGCGGCCATCTCGGTCGTCGTCGTCGTGCTCTCGTTCTTCGTCCGGAAGCCGGCGACCGCGCCCGGCGAGGGCTCGACGCCCCTGGGTCACTGACCGCGACCTCGGCACGAGACGGCGACGCGGGCGCCGGGGAGCGATCCCCGGCGCCCGCGTCACGTCCGCGCCGCGGCGGCGAGGGCGCTATGCGACCCCGCGGATCGGCGGGTGGTGGAAGGTGTCCCCGAAGGCGCGCTCGGAGGCGCCGACGCGGTCGAGGTAGGGCGTCACGCCGCCCATCTGGAACGGGAAGCCGGCACCGAGGATGAGGCAGAGGTCGATGTCCTCGGCGGCGCTCACGACGCCGTCCTCGAGCATCCGGTGCACCTCGTCAGCCAGGCCGTCCTCGATGCGGATGCGCAGCTCCTCGGCGGTGTACCCGCTCGCGCCCTTCGGCACGTGCTTCCGGATGATCTTGAGGGCGTCCTTGTCGTAGCCCTTCACCTTGTCCTTCGCGTCCTTCTCGAGCAGCTTCCCGTGCTCGGCGAGCTCGTGGAGCGCGGGCGAGGCGAAGAATCGCTCCGGGAAGGCGCCATGGTGCGTGTCGAGGACGTGCGCGCCCACCTTGAGGCCCACGAGCTCGAGCAGCACGAAGGGGTCCATCGGCAGCCCCAGCGGACGCTGCGCCTCGACGACCGTCTCGAGGCTCGTCCCGTTCTCGACGGCGTGCATCGCCTCGCCGAGCAGCTTCGCGAGGATGCGGTTGACGACGAAACCGGGCGTGTCGGCCGTGATGACGGCGTTCTTGCGCAGCTTCGCGGCCGTGACCATGGCGGTCGACAGCGCCGCGTCATCCGTCTTCGAGGCCTTCACGACCTCGATGAGCGGCATGACCGCGACCGGGTTGAAGAAGTGGAAGCCGACGAGCCGCTCCGGGTGGGCGAGCTTCGCGCCGATGTCGTCGACCGACAGGGACGAGGTGTTCGTCGCGAGGATCGCCTCGGGGGAGACGTGCTGCTCGACCTCGGCGAAGACCTGCTGCTTCACGCCGAGCTCCTCGAACACGGCCTCGATGACCCAGTCGCAGTCCGCGAAGTCGGCCTTGTCGGTCGTGCCCGTGACGAGCGCCTTGAGGCGGTTCGTCTCGTCGCCGTCGATGCGGCCCTTGGCGGCGAGCTTGTCGATCTCCTCGTGGATGTACGCGATGCCCTTGTCGACCCGCGCCTGGTCGAGGTCGGTGATGAGCACCGGCACCTGCAGACGGCGGACGAAGAGCAGCGCGAACTGCGAGGCCATGAGCCCGGCCCCGAGGATGCCCACCTTGCCGATCCGGCGGGCGAGCTCCTTGTCGGGGGCGCCGGCCGGACGCTTCGCGCGCTTCTGCACGAGGTTGAAGGCGTAGATGGACGCCCGGAACTGGTCGCCCGAGATGAGGTCCGCAAGTGCCTCGTCCTCGGCCGCGAAGCCGGTCGCGCGATCCGTGTTCTTCGCCGCCTTGAGGAGCTCGAGCGCTCGGTACGGGCTCTTCGCGACCTCGCCGATCCGGCTCTTGAGGGTCTTCTCCGCGACGCCGATCGCGATATCCCACTTCATGGCGCGCTCGAGCTTGCCCGGCTGGTTCGGGCGCTTCACCTGGGTGTCGCCGCCGATGACGCCGTCGGCCCAGCGCAGCGAGTCCTCGAGGAAGTTCGCGGGCGGGAAGATGGCGTCGGCGATGCCGAGCTCTCTCACCTGGGCGGGCTTCAGCATCCGGTTGTTCTTGAGCGGGTTCGAGATGACGACCTCGAGCGCGTTCTCGATGCCGATGAGGTTCGGCAGCAGCCAGGCGCCGCCCCAGCCGGGGATGATGCCGAGGAAGACCTCCGGCAGCGCGATCGCCGGCGCCGAGGCGTCCACCGTGCGGTAGTCGGCGTTGAGGCCGATCTCGAGCCCGCCGCCGAGCGCGAGGCCGTTGATGAAGACGAAGGTCGGCACGCCGAGGCCGTGGAGCTTGCCGAGCACGTGATGCCCGAGCTGCGCCATGAGCCTGCCGGTCTCGCGGTCGGGGATCTCGCCCACCTTCGTGAGATCGGCGCCGGCGGCGAGGATGAAGGGCTTGCCCGTGATCGCGAGTCCCTGGATCTCACCCCGCGCGCCGCGGGCGCGCTGCTCCTCGAGCACCCGGCCGAGCTCGAGCAGGGTCGCCGGTCCCAGCGTCGAGGGGCGCGTGTGGTCGCGGCCGTTGTCGAGGGTGACGAGCGCGAGCGTCCGGCCGGAGGGGAGCGGCACGTCGCGGACGTGGGAGTGCGTGACGACCTCGTCGGCGTCGAGGGCGACGAGGGCGTCGAAGCGGCTGGTGTCGTCGGTCATGTCGGTCACTTCCGCTTCCCGGTGTAGTGGGGGTTCTCCCAGATGACGGTGCCGCCCTGGCCGAGGCCGACGCACATCGCGGTCATGCCGTAGCGGACCTCGGGGTGCTCCTCGAACTGGCGGGCGAGCTGGATCATGAGGCGGACGCCGCTCGAGGCGAGCGGGTGGCCGATGGCGATCGCGCCGCCCCAGGAATTCACGCGCGGGTCGTCGTCGTCGATCCCGAAGTGGTCGAGCAGCGAGAGCACCTGCACGGCAAAGGCCTCGTTGAGCTCGAAGAGGCCGATGTCGTCGATCGAGAGACCCGCCTTGCGGAGCGCCTTCTCGGTCGAGGGGATCGGGCCGATGCCCATGACCTCCGGGGCGACGCCGGCGTAGGCGAAGCTCACGAGCCGCATCTTGGGCTGGAGCCCGTGCTCCTTCGCGGCGTCGGCGCTCGCGAGCAGCGAGACGGTGGCGCCGTCGGTGAGCGGCGAGGCGTTGCCGGCCGTGACGCGCCCGTGCGGCCGGAACGGGGTCTTGAGCCCCGCGAGGCCCTCCATGGTGGTCTCGGGCCGCATCCCCTCGTCCCGCGTCGCGAGACCCCAGCCCTCGGCGGAGCGGATCGCGACGGGCACCAGATCGGGCTGGATCCTCCCGGCCTCGTAGGCGGCCGCGACCTTCTGCTGGCTGCGGAGGCCGAAGCGGTCGCTGCGCTCCTTCGTCAGCTGCGGGAAGCGGTCGTGGAGGCGCTCGGCCGTGTTGCCCATGTTGAGCGAGTCGGGGCTCACGAGCTTCTCAGCGAGGAAGCGCGGGTTCGGGTCGGCGTCGAAGCCCATGGGGTGGCGCCCCATGTGCTCGACCCCGCCGGCGATCGCGAAGTCGTATGCGCCGAAGGCGATGGCGCCGGCGACGGTCGTGAC
This sequence comes from Homoserinibacter sp. YIM 151385, assembly GCF_027912415.1. NCBI lineage: Bacteria > Bacillati > Actinomycetota > Actinomycetes > Micrococcales > Microbacteriaceae > Homoserinibacter > Homoserinibacter sp. YIM 151385. The sequence continues at coordinate 568,370 of NZ_CP115175.1, forward strand.
GCTCGTCATGGCGCCCGCGCACATCCGGTCGATCGCGTAGCCGGGGACGCTGAGCGGGAGCCCCGCGAGGATCGCGGCCGTGCGGCCGAGCGTCAGGCCCTGGTCGCCGGTCTGCGTGGTGGCGGCGATCGCGACGTCGTCGATCGCCTCCTTCGGGACGGCGGGGTTGCGCTCGAGGAGGCCGATCATCGCCTTCACGATGAGGTCGTCGGCGCGGGTGCCCCAGTACTGGCCCTTCTCGCCGGCACGTCCGAACGGGGTCCTCACCCCGTCCACGAACACGACGTCGGCTCCTGATCCGGAGCGGGGGGAGTGGGCCACGGTGCCTCCAAGTGAGATCTCGTCGACCCGGGGCGCGCGGCGGTCCACGGCGCTCCGGGAGGGTCGCCCCGATCCTATGGAGCTGCCCTGGGTGCGCGCGGAATCCTGTGACGCTTCCTACGAAGCGGGCTCGACGGGCTCCGGCGGCTCTTGGGGGCCATCCACAAAGGACTGCGCGATCGCTTGTGCGGTCGCGTCGATCTGCCAGGGGCGCGCACCGAGCGCGGCGAGGGCCGCGGCGATCGACTCGCGGTCGTGGACCTCGGGCGGCGTCCAGGCCAGACGGCGCAGCAGGTCCGGTGTGAGGAGGTTCTCCACGGGCAGGCCGAGCTCCTCGGCGACGGCCTGCACGGCGGGGCGCGCGGCCTTCAGGCGGGCATCCGCCTCGGGGTTCTTGTCGGCCCAGGCGCGCGGCGGGGGCGGCCCGTCGCCGGGCACGCGGATCGCCGGCAGGTCCTCCATCGCGCGGCCGGCCTCGATCGCGCCCCACCAGCGGTCGATCTGCGAGCGGCTCGCACGGCCGGTGAACTCGCGGAGCGCCGCGAGCTCCCGCTTGGAGGCGGGGTTGGCCTTCGCGGCGTTGACGAGCGAGGCGTCGGGGACGAGCCGGCCGGGCGCCGTGTCGATCTCGCGCGCGTAGGCGTCGCGCGTCTCCCACAGCGACTTCGCGACGGCGAGGATGCGCTGGCTGCGGATGCCGTGGATGCCGGAGAGACGACGCCACGGGTCCTGGCGCACGGGGGTCTCGCGGTCCAGCACCGCCTGGAACTCCTGCGCCGCGGCCTCGACCTTGCCCTGCTCCTCGAGGAGGCCCGCGACGGCATCCCGCACGTCGACGAGCAGCTCGACGTCGAGCGCCGCATAGACCAGCCAGGCCTGGGGGAGCGGGCGCGTCGACCAGTCGGCCGCCGAGTGCTCCTTCGCCAGGTGGATGCCGAGGAGCTCCTGCACGACGGTGCCGAGGCCGACGCGCGGCAGGCCCGCGAGGCGCGCCCCGAGCTCCGTGTCGAAGAGCCGGACCGGGTGGATGCCGACCTCGCGGAGGCAGGCGAGGTCCTGACTCGCGGCGTGGAGCACCCACTCCTCCTCGCGCCCCAGCTCGCCGAGCTCCGACATGTCGCCGATCGCGATCGGGTCGAACAGGAAGACCTCGGCCCCGCGGCGGTACACCTGGATGAGGTAGGCGCGCTGGGAGTAGCGGAAGCCGGAGGCGCGCTCCGCGTCGATCGCGATCGGGCCGTGGCCGGCGCGCAGCACCTCGAGCGCGGCCAGGTAGCCCTCGCGGTCCTCGATCACGTCGATGTGCTCGTGCGCCGCGTCGGCGGCGGCGGTCGGCTCAGCCACGCGTGCTCCGTCTCGCGGAGAGCAGGGCGACGCCGTCCTCGGTCGCGGGCGGCAGGCCGGCCAGCATCGCGAGGAGGTCGGCCCAGCCCTCGACGTGCGCGGAGCTTGCGGGGTCCACAGGACTCCATGATGCCCGGAGCTCGAGCTGCGCGCCGTCCTGGCCGGCGAGCTCGCCGTACCCGGTCGAGAGGATCTTCGTGGCGGTGCCGGAGGCGGCCAGGTACTCGGCGCCGCGCGCGTCGAGCGCGTCCACCAGCCAGGACCAGGCGACGTCCGCGACGAAGGGGTCGACGCCGATGTCGGTCTCGAGGGGCGCCTGCGCGAAGCAGACGATGCGGAAGGCCCCGCCCCAGGCGTCCGGCTCTTCGGGGTCGTAGAGGAGCACGAAGCGGCCCGTGCCGAGCACCGAGTCGCTCGCGTGCCGAGTGGGGCGGACATCCGCCGCGAGGGCCACGGCGAAGGGCGCGAGGTTCGCGGGGGCGGTGATCTCCGCGATCTGCAGCTCGGGGCGCACCGCGGCGGCCCGCACGGCGGCCACGGCGGCACCGAAGGCTGCCGGGACCCCGGCGTCGCTCGTCGTATCGGCCACGTTGGCAGATTAGGGTTCTCCTGGGCGCGCGGCCGTCAGGCACGCCGCCGGTCCCATGACATGTCGCGAGCGGAGGTGGCAGGTGTCCGCTCGCAGCTGGTGTCTCGCGGGGGCGGTCCTCGCCGGAGTCGGCGGCGCCGCAGCGCTCGGCGTCGCCGGGCTCTCGCTCGCGATCGCGCGCACCATCGTCACGCCTCCCCGGCGCCGTCCGGACGACATCCGCATCCTCGAGGTCGACGTCGATCGCGGTGAGATCACGCTCGAGGCCGGTCCCGAGACCCTCGTGCCGGGGCGCTACGGGCTGTGGTTCTCACACGACCAGGGCTACGCGCGGATCGGCGAGGTGCTCCGGCGCGAGCCCGACCGCGTGGTGCGGCGCATCCTCGAGGTCGAGGCCGGGGAGCTCGGCGAGGCCCGATCCGGTCGCTGGAGCGGCTGGCTGCACCGCAGCCCCGCGACGCTCTCGCACGCCTGGGAGGCGATCGAGATCCCGACGCCGCACGGCCCCGCACCCGCCTGGGTGGTCCCGGCCGAGGGCGACGGCACCCGCTGGGCCGTCCTCGTGCACGGCCGCGCCGTCACGCGCGCCGAGACCCTCCGCGCGATCGAGCCCATGCTCGCCGACGGCCGCAGCGTCCTCATGGTGTCCTACCGCAACGATCCCGACGCGCCCGCGAGCCCGGACGGTCGCTATGCGCTCGGGCTCGAGGAGTGGCGGGACGTGGATGCGGCCCTCGACATGCTCCGCGGCCTCGGAGCCCGCGACCTCGTCCTCATGGGCTGGTCGATGGGCGGCGCGACGGTGCTCCAGACGCTCGCGCGTTCGCCGCACGCCGAGCTCGTGCGCGGTGCCGTGCTCGACTCCCCGGCCGTCGACTGGCGGACGGTCATCGACCAGCAGATCGTCGCGCTCCGCGGGCTCCCGCGGGCGCTCAGCCGGATCGTGCAGGGCGTGCTCGGCTCCCGGCTCGCCTCGCGCGTCGTCGGCCTCGACCGGCCGATCGACCTCGACGCGCTCGACTGGGTCGCGCGGGCGGACGAGCTCGCGGTGCCGGTGCTCATCCTGCACAGCGACGGCGACGACTTCGTGCCGCCGAGCGCCTCGCGGCGCCTTGCCGCGCGCCGCCCCGACCTCGTCCGCTACGAGGCCTTCGACACCGCGAGGCACACCCGGCTCTGGAACTACGACCCGGAGCGCTGGAGCGGCGCGATCCGGGACTGGCTGCGCGGGCTGCCTCAGAGCGCCCAGCGGGTGTAGAGGTTGCCGAGCTCGTCGGCGGCGAGCTGACGGAGCCGCGCGCCGCGCGGTCCCGGCGCGCCGAGGGCGGGCACGCCCGTGCCGGTGATCGCCGCCGCGGTCGACAGGCAGAGCTCGTCGACGCGCCCCGCATCGATGAGGGCCGCCGCGAGCGACGGGCCGCCCTCGCAGACGATGCGGGGAAGCCCTCGGTCGCGCAGCGCGTCGAGCGCCGCCCCGAGGTCGACGCCCGCGGCGCCTGCCTCGGGGAGCGGCGCGAAGTCGAGCTCGACCCCCTCGAGCGTCGCCCGCACCCTCGCCTCGGCCGTGGCCGGGGCGAGCACCGTCACGACGGCGCTCGAGGCCGGACCGCCGGGCGGGATCGCCGCCCCGCCGAGCTCCCCGGACCGCGTCAGCACCGCGAGGCGCGCACGGCGGGGGAGCAGGGGCCCCTCGGCGCGGAAGCTGCGCGCCCCGATGAGGACGACATCCGACTCGGCACGGATCGCGCCGAGCACCGCGCGGTCGGCGCCCGAGCTCAGGGTCTCGGAGGTGCCGTCGAGCCCCTGCGCGCTGCCGTCGAGACTCTGCACGAGGTCGATCCGGACACCCGCCGCCTCGCCCCGGTACCACTCGCGCAGCGCGTCGCGCGAGCCCGCGGCGTCGAGCTCGAGGTGCTCGGGGGCCGGGAGCACGGCACCCTCGGCGAGCAGCCGCGAGAGCCTCATGCGGCCAGCCGCTCCCGGAGCTGGCGCTTCGCCCGGCCGAGCAGCGCCATCATGCCGCGGATGCGCAGCGGGCTCACCGCCTCCGTGAGCCCGAGCTCGAGCGGGAAGTCCTCGGGGATCGCGAGCGCCTGCTCCGCCGTGAGCCCCTCGAGCCCCTGCGCGAGGATGGAGGCGAAGCCGCGGGTCGTCGGCGCCTGCTCCGGTGCCGTGGCATGCAGGTGCACGAGCCCCGCCTCGTCGAGCTCGGTGAAGATGTACACCGGCGACTGGCACTCCTCGACCCGCTCGAGGAGGTCGGGATGGTCGCGGTAGCGCTCGGGGAGCTCGGGGAGGCCCTGCGAGAACTCGAGCAGCAGCTGGAGGCGCTCGCGCTGCTCGAGCGCGAGGAAGTCCTCCTGGATGCCGCGCAGCGTCGGCGGGACGGGATCGGGCATGCCGCCACCGTACCCGCCCGTCGCGTCCCGCGCGCGGCGGGCTACCGTGCGGGGACCGGGCCGGGCTCGGCGCCGGTGACGATGGGGGCGCCGACGAGGCTGCCCCACTCGGTCCAGGAGCCGTCGTAGTTGCGGACGCCCTCGAAGCCGAGCAGGTGCGCGAGCACGAACCAGGTGTGGCTCGAGCGCTCCCCGATGCGGCAGTAGGCGATGACGTCGTCGCCGTCGCGGAGGCCGGCCTCGCCGCGGTAGATCGCGTCCAGCTCCCGGGCGGTGCGGAAGGTGCCGTCCTCGTTCGCGGCGCGGCCCCACGGGACGCTCGCGGCGCTCGGGATGTGGCCGGCGCGGAGGGCGCCCTCCTCCGGGTAGGCGGGGGCGGTCGTGCGCTGGCCCGAGTACTCCTCGGGGGAGCGGACGTCGATGAGCGGGCTGCCGAGGTGCGCGAGCACGTCGTCGCGGAAGGCGCGCACGGTGCGGTCGTCCCGCTCGACGACCGGGTAGGCGGTCCGCGCGCGCTCGGCGGGCGCCGTCGTGAGCTCGCGGCCCTCGGCCTCCCACAGGGCCCGTCCGCCGTCGAGGAGGCGCACGTCCTCGTGCCCGAAGAGCGTCAGGACCCACAGCGCGTAGGCCGCCCACCAGTTGCTCTTGTCGCCGTAGACGACGATCGTGTCGTCGCGCGCCACGCCCTTCGCGGAGAGCAGCTCGGCGAGGCCGGCGCCGTCGAGGTAGTCCCGGGTCACCGGGTGATTGAGCTCGGTGTGCCAGTCGAGCTTCACGGCGCCGGGGATGTGGCCGGTCTCGTAGAGCAGGACGTCCTCGTCGGACTCGACGACGACGAGACCCGGCTCGCCGAGGTGGTCCGCGAGCCACGCGGTGCTCACGAGCCGCTCGGGGTGCGCGTAGTCCGCGAAGCGGGGGGAGGGGTCGGCGGGGACGGTCATGGGAGCTCCTCGGGTGCGGCGGGTCGGGTGCGGGGTCGATATCATCGACCCCGTCCAGACTACGAAGTCGTCCCGTGGCCCGCCGCCGTGCCGTCAGAGTTCGACACATGAAGGCAGGCATGGCTCCCGAGACCCCGAGCAGCGCGACGCACCCCTCGATCCGCGACCGCTCGCCCGCCATGACGGGCCAGGAGATCGCGGCATCCCTCGTCCCGCCGCGGCAGTTCGACGGCGCGACGCTCGAGAGCTACCGTCCGGATCCGGACCATCCCTCGCAGGCGGAGGCCGTGGAGGCCGTGCGCGCCTTCGCGGGCAGCCGCGGCGGGGGAGGGGGCGGGCTCTTCTCGCGGCGCAAGGCGCCGGCCGCGAAAGCGGGGCTCTACCTCGACGGCGGCTTCGGCGTCGGCAAGACCCACCTCCTCGCCGCCCTGTACGGCATGACGAAGGGCCGGCGCTACTTCGGCACCTTCATCGAGTACACGGCGCTCGTCGGCGCGCTCGGCTTCCAGCCGACGGTGCAGCTGCTCAAGGGCGCGGCGCTCGTCGCGATCGACGAGTTCGAGCTCGACGACCCGGGCGACACCATGATGATGACCCGGCTCCTCGGCGAGCTCGCCGAGTCGGGCACCCGCATCGCCGCGACCTCGAACACGCCCCCCAACGCGCTCGGCGAGGGCCGCTTCGCGGCGGTCGACTTCCTCCGCGAGATCCACGCGCTCGCGGCGCGCTTCGACATCCTCCGCATCGACGGCGAGGACTACCGCCGCCGCGAGGTCTCGGGCTCGGCCGTCGTCCTCGACGACGCCGGCATCGACCGCGTGCTGGATGCGGCCTCCGGCCCGGTCGTGGACGACGACTTCGGCGAGCTCCTGCACCATCTCGCGACCGTGCACCCCTCGCGCTACGTGAAGCTCGTCGACGGCCTCGCGGCGATCGGGCTCCGCGAGGTCGCGACCCTGCACGACCAGACCGACGCCCTGCGCTTCGTCGCCTTCGTCGACCGCCTCTACGACGAGCGCGTCCCGATCGCCGCGAGCGGCACGCCGCTCGACGAGGTCTTCGGCGCCGACATGCTCGGCGGCGGCTACCGGAAGAAGTACCTCCGGGCGATCTCGCGGCTCGTCGCGCTCACCTCGGGCGCGCGGGAGTAGTCGGCCGGCAGTGGATCAGGCGGCGCCGACCGACTTGCGCACGAGCCGGGCGATCTCCGCCTCGACCTCGTCGTCGAGCCCGACGAGCGCGTAGGAGGTGGCCCACATCTTCCCCTCGTCGAGCTGCGCGGGGTCGTTGAAGCCGAGCGTCGCGAAGCGCCCGTCGAACTTGGCGGCGCCCTTGAAGAAGACGACCGACTTGCCGTCCTCGTCGGCGTAGGACGGCATCCCGTACCAGAGCTTCGCGAAGAGGTGCGGCGCCTGCTCGCTGACGATGGCGTGCACGCGCTCCGCGAGCACGCGGTCCTCGTCGGGCATGTCGGCGATCGCCGCCAGCTGCGCCTCCAGGAGGTCCGCCTTCTTCTGGGAGGCCTTCAGCTCCTTCGCGCGCTCCTTCATGGCGGCGCGCTCGGCGGCGCTGAAGCCGGACTTCGTGGAGGTCGTCTTCTCGGTCATGCCGCCATCATCCTCCCTGCCCGTTCCGGTGCGCTTCTCGGATCCTGCTCGATCCGCGGACCCGGCGCCGTGAGCTCAGCGGCCGCTGTCCGCCTCGCGCCGGGAGCGCAGATCCCGAGCGGCCTGCCGCGCGCCCGCGACGACGAGCAGGAGGCCCACCATGAGGCTCATGATCGTCACCCAGAGCTGGGCCGCGGCCTGGAAGGCGATCACGGGGGCCGCGAACGCGAAGGTCGCGCAGATGAAGTACCAGACCCCGTACTGCGGGGCGGGCGTCGGGCGCTCGGTCATGTCGTCTCCTCTCGACCCCACCACGCTAGGCGGCGATCCTGGGGATCCCGACGACGTCAGTCGGCGAGGTGCCAGTAGTGGACGACCGCGCCCTCGTGCTCGGCGAGGAGCCGGTCCACGGGCATCTCGCGGTACGAGGGGGAGTGGCCGCCGAGACGGACGTCGACCGTCCCGTCGTCCCGGGGGATCACCGCGGTCACGACGGCGGTGTGGTCCCGGTCGCCGGAGGCGTCCCAGTCGAACTGGGCGACGTCGCCGACGGCGAGCTCGGCGCGCTGGGTGTCGTCGAGCGCGGTCGCACGCTCGGGACGCGCGGCGAGGTAGTCGCGGAAGGCGGTCGAGCTGATCCAGGCGCGGGTGTAGGCGTGGGCGCCGACGAGCGAGCGGGAATGCCCCCAGTCGTCATCCATGCCCCAGCCGCGTGCGAGGAGCGTCTGGCTCGTGAAGTTGACGCAGTCGGTGCCGCCGAGGGTGCCGAACTCGTCGACGTTCGCCTCCTCCCAGTGCTCGTCGAGGTAGGCCATCTGCGCGGCGACGTCCGCGGAGAGCGGCTCGGCCGCTGCGACAGGCGGGGTATAGCTCGGACGGAGCTGCTCCTTCACGAGCAGAGCGCCGGCGCCGAGGACGAGCACGCCGAGCAGGATGCCGGCCACGAGCCGACGCGGACGGGGACGGCGCGCGGGGCTCGGCTCGATCTCGGACATCCGCTCACGATAGCCCGGGCCGGGCACGCATCCAGGAGCCGCCCGGCCCCATTTCTGGGGCGACCGCGGGCGGACGAGGCGTTCTACGCTCGGCGTGTGCTCGATCCACAGAAGGCCGCCGCGGACGCCGGCATCACCACCCGGTGCTTCGCGAGCGAGCACCAGGTGCGCATCGCCGACGAGGTCGAGGAGGCCATCGTCATCCACGCGGGGGAGAGGACCCGGCTGCTCAGCATGACGTCCCTCTCGGCGCTCACGGTCGACAACGCCCCGATCGGCTCGGCGAGGGTCGACGAGGACGGCGTGCGATTCCTGCTCGAGGACGGAAGTGCCCGGCAGTTCCTCTTCACCCGACCGCACGAGGTGGACGTCGCCGCCCTGCGCGTCGCGCTCGAGGCGCGCTGAGGGCGACGCCGACTGGCGATTCGATCTTCTCGAACTCCGCAGCCGAGCGCGTGCGCGCCGGCGGGACGCGACGCGCGTCGAGAAGGCGGAGGCAGTCGGCGATCAGGCACGGCGAGGCTCTTCGGGAGGTGGAGTCGCGGCACGGTCTCGCTCACGCAATCTGACATAATGTGCATTATCAGCGCTGGGTCAGTTTCCTGAATAGCGCGCACGGGCCGAACAACCCAGTAGCCCCAGAAGCGCGATCCCATCTCGCCGGACTTGATCGCGTCGAGCCACAGCTCGGGCAGCTCGTTCTGATACTCCTTCGCGGTGAACAGCCCGTGCTTCGTGAAGTACGCCGCGATCCGCTTCGCATCGGCGTAGCGCAGCGTCGCATCGCGATCGACCGCCGTACCGGCGGCGAGGTGGCGGGCGAACTCGCCGGAGTGCGCGTAGGCCTCGAACTCCGCGATGCCGCGAGGCGCGACCGAGAGCGCCCATGCGTGCGAGACCCAGAGCGTGAAGTCGAGCTGCGGGCGAACATGAGCCGTGTTCCCGCACGTCGCGGGGCTCTTGCACCCACGAAGATGCGCGGCCTCCGCCGGCGCGAGCGGCCGCGCAGCGGTCCCTGTCGGCACGCTCGTCAAGATGTGCAGATGCGGGGCTCCGCGGCGCTGGAATTCGAGCTTCCAGACGCCCGCGAGCGTCTTGCCCCAAGACGCGAGGAAGCGCGACCGGAGCCGGTTCACCTGCGCCTTGAAGTCCTGCGGCGTCGGCGCGAGCGCCTCCCACGAGCCCGGCAGCGTCAGCGTCAGCATCGCCGGGTCCGTGCCGTCCCCCGCGATCGGCTCATAGTCGAGCGCACAGAGCGCGCTGACGAGGTTTGCGCGCGACTTCGCCGACCAGGCCACGATGGACCGCCTCGAGCCGCTACGGGGCTCCTGCGCCAGTTCCAGGGTCACCCTGGGATCTTCTCTTAAAGCACGCTCGATCCGCGCATTCTCGGACGCATTCAGACGCCCGTAGTCCTTCGAGCCGAGGCGCACTCCCCCGGGCATGATCGTGATCTGCCACCGGGGGCCGGCCTCTCCGCGCCAGCGATCGACCGTCTTCGGGATCAGCGCTGCGGCCGCGTGGACTTCCTCGGCCGAGCGGATGCGGCGATCGACAGCGAACGCGGCTCCCGGCTCTGCCGGTGCTACGGGTGTACGCTGACGCATATCGAGGCCCAATCTCGATTCTCGAACAGCCCCGTCCGACCAGGCGGGGCTGTTCTCTTTTCTGAGCTGACCCTACACCGCAAGCGGCTGCTCCTCGGGAGCCGGCGCGGGCGCGTCCTGAGCGGCCTCCTGCGTCCCGTGGTCGTGATCGTGGTCGTGGAAGGCGCCGGAGGGCTCCTGGGGCGCTGAGAGGGCCGCAGAGCGCCGCGACGGGCGTCTAGCGGTCTGGGCGGCCTTCATCTCCTGATAGTCGTTGCAGGTGCACTCCAGCCGTCGGCGCGAGCCCTCGCACACGACGCAGGTGCCGTAGTCGTTCGAGCTGCCGAAGACGAAGGTCTCGGCGTTCGTGTCGTACATCTGAAACGATCGGCAGCCGGGACCCCAGTAGAACTCCTCGACCAGCGGCTGCCCGAGCTTGACCGCGGCGCTCAGGCCCCAGTCGGCGCGGTTGTCCTTCGGGAACGTGCGAGCGCGGAAGAACCGATTCGGCACCCACGCCTCATCGAAGTCCGACGAGCTCGACGCGGCGGCGACCGCCCGGCGATCCGGGAACGATCCTTCGCAGAACGTCACCGCGCGGGTGACGCGGCGAATCTGCGCCGTGGTGTCCTCCCATGCCGGCGAGGAGTGGTAGCAGACCAGCTTGCGTTTGCGGAGCTGGTTGAGCACGAGCTGGATCGGGCCGGGCAGCGGGGCGTTGTCTCGGGCGTTCGCGATCCCGGTCATCTCGTCCAGGAGCAGGATGCCGTCGCGGATCGTCATGAGCTGCTCGAAGCTGGTCAGCGCGACGTACTTCGGGTGAAGCTCGCCCGTGGCGCGGTCCGCGAAGATCGGGATGTTGCTGTAGACGGTCGTCCCGCGCTCGAGCGCGCGAGCCGCCTGGCGGACCATCAGGTTCGTCTTGCCGGACCCGTTCGCGCCGACGAAGGCGTGGATGCCGTACCGCGCTCGCATCGCCTCGGCATCTGAGCGCGGGGCGAACATGCGTCGAAGCAGGCGGTCCGCGCCGAGCGCGACGAGGACCTGGACGACGAGGCGGATGCCGATGAGCTTCATGCCGTAGATCACGATCGGTTCTCCTGGTTGTGGGTGGTCGGGTGCGCGTTCGCGCGGCATCCGAGCGGCGCTGACGCGCCTGTTTCGGACGCCGTGCGCCCGCTCATCCGCTGCCCCCGACACCCGGGACATGCGAGACGCCGACCCGAGCGAGCTTGATGCCGAAGAACACCGCCCACGCGAGGAACACGGCTCCCGTGCACGCCGTGAGCAGCGCCCAGTCGAACCACGCGGCGAGCCCAGTCAGCATGTTCAGGGCCGAGTTGAGATTGCCGCCGAGGTCCGTCAGCCACGCCGGCGGCGTCCACTCCGGGAACAGCTTGAGGAACGCGACGATCAGGTTCTGCGCGACGGTCAGGATGTACTCGAAGATCATCAGGACTTCCCCTCCCCCGGTGACGCGTTGAAACCGATCGCGGCGCCGGCCATCCGGAGGATCGCGAACGCAGCGCCGAAGACCGTCGCGATGCTGCTGAACAGCCGGACCTTGCTCGCGGCATCCGCAAGCGGTGTCCCCGGGCACGCGGACGGGATGCCGATGTTCACCGTCGCGTCGCCGTAGTCGAACCGCGCCGGGAAGCCGCCGCAGCCGTTCACGTTGAAGCTCAGATTCCAGCCCTGCACGATCGCGATCAGCTTGCCCGGCGGCGTGCTCCGCCACGCCTGCCCGATGTTCGCGTTCGTGCCCTGCACTACAGAGAGCCTCGGCGCGAAGGCCCACTCAAGCGCGCACTGGACCGGGCGGAAGACGAAGTCGAGCGGGTTCACCGAGAAGTTCGAGCCGCCGCCGCAGGAGCGGGCCTTCGTCGGGTCCTGCCACGGGCGCGCGAACAGCTGCTGATCGAATCGGCTGCCGGTCGTGCCCGTGATCTCGTCACCGTCGCGAGGGTCGGCGTAGGGCCGGCCCTCGACGCGGCGCTGGTAGTTGAAGATCTGCGCGTAGATGTGGCACTCCCCGATCGACACATTCCGCCCGCCGTACTGGCACTGATAGTCGGCCTTGTTGAGCATCCAGCCGTCGCACTTGTCGCCCATCCCGAAGCACGAGAGCCCGGTCGGCTTGTAGACGAGGTCGAGCACGCAATCGCGGTCCTTCGTGCAGCGCTGGTGGTCCTCCGCCATGTACTCCTGGAAGTCGTCGCTGGTCTCCTCGTCCCAGAGCACGTTGCCCTCGGAGTCCGTCAGCGTCGTGCGCACCGGGTAGAACTCGGGCGGCACCTGGGGGCAGCGCGGCTCGGGGAACGAGCCGGAGGACTCCTTGTACGGGGCCGTCGTGTCCTTGATCTTCGACCCGTTGTTCAGCGTGATCGTGCACGTCAGCGTGCGCTCGGGATCAGCTTCCTGGTCCGTCACCTCGGTCCACGGACCCGTCGTGCCGTTCACCCACGGGCGCATAGCGACCGGGTCGAACTGCTGCGACTCACTCGCGGTGCCGATGTAGAACTGCGTCTTCGCGGTCGCGTGCGCAGCGCGACACGACGTGTCGGCGGTCTGCGGGTAGCCGAGCGAGGGGGTCGCGGTGGTCAGCTTGGTCGTGCCGCCGGGGCTCGCCCACCGAATCTGGATCGCGTGCATGACCGCAGTCGCGTCCGGGCCGCCGTAGTTCGACGCGAAGCACCAGATGCGGGCGCTGCCCTGCGTCGCCGGACCGAGACGAGTCAGACAGCCGTCCTGGACGAGGACCGTGTCAGCGTTGCTCTTGCGGATCGGGAGACCGCACAGCGTGAGGTTCACGCCGGCCTCCACATCCGAGTTCACGAACGCCTCGTACTCGGCGGCCTGCGCCCACATGTCGCAGTCTTGGCCGGTGATGAAGTTCGCGAACCCGCCAGAGAAGAACGGGTCCGCGCACACCATCCCCTGACCGTCGAGGCCGAACCAGCTCAACGCGCCGTTGGCCATGTCAGCCCGGAACGCGAACCCCGTCGCGGCCATGCCGAGCGCCCCGACACCCGCCGCGGTCGGCTTGAAGAACTCCTTCGCCTTGAACGCCGGAATTCGGCTGCCGAAGTTGTACCGAGACTTGCTGATCGGCTCGTTGATCTTGTTGATCGGGATCACCCCGGCGAGCTCGTCGCGCTCGAAGTGCCCGTACTGCGAGCCGATCGAGTACGCCGTGGCGCTCGAGGCCGACTGCCGCTTGTACTGATCCGTCCACGCCGCTTTCGCAGCGTCCGTGTTCGTGTCGTAGAGCTGGGCGCCCTTGATCGTGAGCATGTAGTCCCACGCCGAGCCCGGGTCGAGCGGGCCGCGACTCGCGGCGACGGCTCCCGGCGGGGCGATCACTCCGACGAGGATCGAGCCGAGAACGATCGCCGCGACCGCGGACGCGGCAGCGATCGAGCGGAGTACCGTGCGGCGCATGACGAGCCTTCCTGAGACGAGCGGGATGCGGACAGCGCCGCCCACCGAGGGGGGTCGGTGAGCGGCGCTGAAGTGAGCTGACGGGTCAGCTCGCGGCCTTCTTGCCGGCCTTCTTGACGAGGCCGAGGCCGTAGATGATGCCGAAGATCGTGAGGCCCACGGGGATCGCGATCCAGAGCTCGCCCTGGATGTCGCCGAGCGCGGCCACGAAGGCGGAGCCGACGGAGTTCGTTGCACCCATACTGTTCACCTCCTTCCGATTGCTAGCCGGTGCGTCAGCACCATCACGGCACCCAGCATGAACAGCTGAGCGAGTTCAGTGGTCATCGTCACGACGACGCCTCCATGAAGGCGTCGCGGACGAGCAGCACGGCGACGACGAGGCCGTACGCCGGCACGAGGATGACGAGCGCGGCGCTCACTTGAACACCGCCACGGACGCGCCACCGAGGACGAAGGCGAGCAGACCGAGCACGAGACGGATCGGCTCTCGCAGGCCCAGCGCGAACTGCACCAGCTCCTCCGCCGGGGTCACGACGCGACCGCCAGGACAGGTCGGTTCGAGACCAGCAGCTCTCCGACGATTGCGCAGACGTTGCACGACACGAACCGCCCGCCCACGGAGAGCGGCCGCATCACACCACGGCAGGACGGGCAGATCACGAGTCCGCCCCGATCCTGCGGAGCCGGTGACGAAGCCGAGGCGACGCCATGAGCACCGCCGCGCCCATCCAGAGGACAGCGGCGAGCGTCGCCGCGATCGTCACCGCCGGCCAGAGATCCACGTCCGGGACGAGCTCGCCGCTCACGAGCGCGCCGCCACGACGAGGACCGGCACGAGCAGGAAGAGCACGAACCCGAGCCAGAGACCGCCAAGCAGCGGTCCGACGATCGAGCGCGGCTCCGCGACGATCCGACCGATGAGACGGCCATCGTCGTATCCGTCGCGGTACGCGCGCTCCTCGGATCGGCGGCTCACTGGCAGGACTCGCAATCGATCAGCGACGCCGGGTCCACCGGCACGTCGTAGCCGACGATCCGGTCAAACGCCGTCGCCTCCGGGACCTCGTGCACGACGCCGCCCATCAGAACGGCGCTCCCGCCGCGACCGGCTGCTTGCGCGCGGCGGGGTCACCCGGGAGCCCGTCGCCGGAGCGACCGGTACGCGAGACCGTGGCCGTCGCGAACTGCAACGCCGGCCCGACGTGCGAGGCCACGACCTCGATCGAGGAACGCTGCTTGCCGGTGTCCTTGTCCGGCCACGAGGTCTGCACCGCGTGGCCGACGACGATCACCTGGACGCCCTTGCGCAGCGACTCAGCGACGTGCTTCGCCTGATCGCGCCAGACCGTCACCCGCCAGAAGACCGTCGGCTGGTCGTCCCACTCCCCCGAGTCGCGGTTCAGGTTGCGCGCCGTGCACGCGACCCCGAAGTTCGCGACCGGAAGACCGGCCTGCGTGTGCCGCAGCTCCGGATCGGCGGTCAGGTTCCCGACCAGCGTCAGGGTCGTCTCGTTCGCCATGCTCGTGCCTCTCATCAGGTTGCCTAGGGCGTTGTTGGAGACTGTGGCGCATATAACAAGCCCAGCGCCACGGGCCCGGCCGGAATGCCCCCCGGAACCCTCCCGAAATGGGGTCAACGAACGATGCTCAGGTGGCCGCGGGCCGCTGGCCCGGCCCCAGCCGGGGGACTCGTCCCCCGGACCCCAGTCGGTCCGATCCGCCCTCCGCTGACGCTCCGGACGGACCGACCCTCAGCGCACGCCGGCAGCCGCCCGCGGCGCTGCCGATCGACCCGGGCGATCCGTCCGAGCGGGCGGCTCGCTACGGGCGTCCGACACCTGGCGTCCAGGCTGCCGTCGGAGCGTCGAGGAGGCGGCCGGCACCGCGTCGAGGGCTGCCGCGGGAACGCGCGCGCCGACACCCTCCGCTCCGCTCCGGGCCTCGGCCCACGCATTCCCTTGCCATCGAGGAGGGGATGACGATCCAGCACGAGGGGCGAACAGCAGCCGAGCCGAGCACGCTCACGCCGGCACGCCACGACGACCGTGCCCGCCTGCGCGCAATCACCGATCGGGAGACATTCGAGCCGCCGAGAGAGACACCAGGGCTGGGATCGAAGGTGCGATCGCGGATCACGGTCAGCAGCCGGCCCACCTGGTCGCAGATCAGCCCCGAGCCCCTCGGCAGCGCCTTCTTGGCACACCGGATGCGCGAGATAGCCGACGCAGAGTTCCGCCGATGGAAGAGCCGGCTACCGATCCGCGTCGAAGCTCACGACGTCGAGACCTTCGACGCGATCGCGATCGAGCGCAGCCCCTGGCCGACCGTCTGCCCACACTGCGGCGAGGCGATCTAGAGCGTGGAGCCGGGGTACCGCTCCTGCTTCTTCAGGGCATCACGGTATCGCTGCTGCGCTCCCTGGGGCGTCATGCCGAGCGCGTCTCCGATCACCGACCAGTGGACGGCGCCGCCCGATCGCCAACCGCGCTGGCGAAGCTGAATCACCCGGCGCTCAATGATCGCGTCCAGCTCGGCGCGCATAGCCGCGAGATTCCCAAGGTCACCGCCGTCCGCCCTAGGAAGAGCGGCCATCGACGCGGCCACCTGCTCAAGCTGCGCACGGAGCTCCGTCATGGATCAACGGTAGTTGATCCGCGAGCTCAGAATCAACCGCAGTTGATCCGCGATCGCTCAGAAGCGATAGAGGGACGCAAGACGCTCACGCGTCTCCGGATCGCCTGAGACGAGCCGATCCGCGAAGCTAGGCGCATCTGACCGCGCGCCCGGCACCGTCGAAGCGACCGCCTCAGCGGCGGCGAACGCCTGGTGAACCTCAGAGTCGCCCGCCCGCAGCTCCTTCGAGCACGACCAGTCCGCGCGACACACGCAGTCCGCGAAGTGGAAGCCGGCGTCGTCGTCCAGGACGCCGCGATCGAGCGTCAGCAGGCTCAGCAGCTCGACCGCGCCCATCGGAGCCATGCCCGCCGGGGCCTCCGTCACCTCGCCGTACATCAGCGCGCGGTCCTCGCGCCACCACTTCACGAGACGAGCGATATCCGCCGCCGCCGCAACACCGTCGTTCACGCTCACGAATCCGCGGTGACCCCGCATGTACTTCACCCGGCGATTCACCTTCCGGCGACGCTTGCGAACCTCACCGGTCCGCGCATCGGTGCTCGAGCGCCAGACCGCCGTCTTTCGCACGTACTTCTCGGCCCGCTGCTTCCCCCGAAGCATCCGCGCAATGTGCATTATCGGCGCTATACGATCCACGCCACCGCACCTCCCGGTCAGCGCGGCGTCGGTGCGACAGTCGCGCCGCGTCCCGCCGCGGCGAGCAGCATGTCGGTCGCGACGGCCACGAGCCGCTCCGTCATGGGCGACAGCGTCGCGTGCTCGCGGGTCACGAGCGCGATGACGTCGAAGAGCGGCTCCGCGAAGCCGACGGCGTGGAGCTCCGGGCCGAAGGCCGGGCTGCGGGTCACGGCGGTCGCGACCATGGTCTCGCCGAGGCCGCGTGCGACGAGATCCAGCGCGGTTGCGGCGTTCTCGACCTCGATGGCCGGCTCGAGGCGGATGCCAGCCGATTGGGCGCGCTCCGCGAGCTGGCGCCGCGTGGGATCCTGCTCGCCGTAGTGCGCGTCGTAGAGGATGAGCGGCCGCTGGGCGATCCGCTCGATCGTCATGTGGCGGCGGGAGCGCCCGCGCTCGGAGGTCACCCACACGACCTCGTCGCGCAGCAGCGGCGTCACGGCGAGGCCCGCGTCGTCGATCGGGAGCACGACGAGCCCAGCCTCGAGCCCGCCGTCCCTGACGGCGTGCGCGACCTCGACCGAGTTCTGGCCGACGAGCCGGACGCGGACCCCGGGATGCGCCCGATGGAAGCGCTCGGCGAGACCGGAGAGCACGTAGTGCTCGGCATTGCGGAGCACTCCGAAGCTCGCCTCCCCCGCCGTCACCCCGCGCACGGCCCGGAGCGTCTCGTCGGCGCCGTCGACGCCGTCGACGACCCGGCGGGCCCACGGCAGCAGCTCGCGCCCCGCGGCCGTGAGGACGAGACGCCGCCCCCCGCGCACGAAGAACTGCAGGCCGGCGTCGGATTCGAGCCGCCGGATCAGTTCCGACACGGTCGGCTGCGCGACCCCGAGGCGCGCGGCGGCCGCCGTGAAGGTGCCGGTGTCGACGGCCGCGAGGAAGGCCCGGAGCTGCGCGATCTGCATAGGTGAAGCCTATGGCAGGCCTCGAACATGTCGTCGTTGTCCTATGCGACACCGGCTCGCTAGCGTCGCCTCATGCACTTCAGCCACCGCGTCCTCGAATCCCTCTCGGACCGTCTGCGCCTCGTCAAGGTGCCGGCCGCGCCCGGGCCCGCCGCCCAGCTCGACCCGCGGGTCCGCGACACCGTCTCCGCCATGCTGCTCGAGATCGAGCGCCAGGGGATGGACGCCGTGCTCCGGCACGCCGAGCGCCTCGACGGCTGGAGCTCGCCGGAGGTCGAGCTCTCCCCCGACCAGGTGGCCTCGAGCGGTGACCGCCTCGACCCGGCACTGCGCGAGGCGATCGAGTTGGGCTCCGCGAGGACCCGGGCCTTCGCCGCCGCGACCCGCGCGCACCTCGCCGACTTCGAGGAGGAGCCCGTCCCCGGCCTCCGCACGGGCGTGCGCTACGTGCCGCTCGCCCGGGTCGGCGCCTATCTGCCGGCTGGGCGCTTCCCGCTCACGGCATCCGCCTTCATGACCGTCGGCGTCGCGAAGGAGGCGGGAGTCCCCACCGTGCTCGCCTGCACGCCGCCGCAGCCAGACGGCGGGGCCAACGACGCAGTCGTCTACGCGGCGCACCTCGCCGGCGCCGACCGCGTCTTCGTGCTCGGCGGTGTGCAGGCGCTCGCCGCCATGGCCTTCGGCCTGCTCGGCGAGGAGCCGGTCGACATGCTGGTCGGCGCCGGCAACGCCTTCGTGGCGGAGGCGAAGCGCCAGCTCTACGGGCGCGTCGCGATCGACCTGCCCGCCGGTCCGTCGGAGGTCGCGGTCATCGCCGACGAGACGGCTGACCCGGATTGGGTCGCGGCCGACCTGCTGGGCCAGGCCGAGCACGGCACGAACTCCCCCGCCGCCCTCATCA
The DNA here is from genome assembly GCF_027912415.1 of Homoserinibacter sp. YIM 151385. Lineage (NCBI taxonomy): Bacteria > Bacillati > Actinomycetota > Actinomycetes > Micrococcales > Microbacteriaceae > Homoserinibacter > Homoserinibacter sp. YIM 151385. Next base: position 586,717 of record NZ_CP115175.1, read on the forward strand.
CGACCTCCCCCGAGCTCGCCGAGCGCGTCGTGGCGGCGGTCGACTCGCGACTCGCGAGCCTCGAGACGGCCGAGATCGCCGGGCCGGCGTGGCGCGACCACGGCTCGGTCACGGTCGCCGCCGACCGCGAGAGCGCGGCACGGCTCATGGACGACCTCGCGCCGGAGCACCTCGAGCTCATGACCTCCGACGATGCCTGGTATCACGACCGCCTCCGCAACTACGGCTCGATCTTCCTCGGCCCGTGGAGCACGGTCGCCTACTCGGACAAGGGCATGGCGGGGACGAACCACGTGCTCCCGACCGCCGGGGTGGCGCGCCACTCGGCCGGGCTCTCCGTCTCGCGCTTCCTCAAGCCGCTCACCTGGCAGCGGGTCGAGCGGGCGGCGACGGCGGAGCTCGCGCCGGCGGTCGTCACGATCTCGCAGTCCGAGGGGATGGCGGCCCACCGTGACACGGCCCTCATCCGGATCGAGGCCGCCTCCTCATGAGCCGCACGCTCCGGGTCGCCGCGGTGTCGCCGCCCATCCGCACGGGTGCGCTCGACGCGAACCTCGCCACGATCGAGCGCGCCGTCATGGATGCCGCGGCGGCGGGCGCGGCGCTCATCGTGCTGCCCGAGCTCGCGACGAGCGGCTACAGCCTCGCGAGCCCGGACGAGGCACGAGCCGCCGCGCTGCACGGCGAGGACGAGCGCCTCGCCGCACTCGGGCGAGACCTCCCCGATGGCGCCGTCGCGGTGATCGGCTTTGCAGAGCTCGCGGAGGACTCGCTCGCGAACAGCGCCGCCGTGCTCACGGCGGACGGCGTGCTCGGCGTGTACCGAAAGGTGCACCTGTGGGGCGACGAGCCGGACCTCTGGATGCCGGGTGCGGCCGCCGCGCCCGTGCTCGAGACCCCGGTCGGCCGCCTCGGCGTCGCGATCTGCTATGACAACGAGTTCCCCGAGGTGCCGCGCGCGCTCGCGCTGCAAGGCGCCGAGGTGCTTGCGCTCCCCTCGAACTGGCCGCTCGTGCCGAGGCCCGCCGGCGAGCGGGCGCCCGAGGTCGTCCAGGCGATGGCGGCGGCCCGGTCCTCCCGCCTCCCCGTCGTCGTCGCCGACCGGCACGGGAGCGAGCGCGGCGTCGAGTGGACCGGGGGCAGCTGCATCGTCTCCGCCGAGGGCTGGGTCGTCGCGGCCTCACCCGCCGGTCCCCTGCACGCCGAGGTCGAGATCCCCGGCGACCGGCGCCTCGGCCCCCGCAACGACGCGCTCGCCGACCGCCGCCCCGAGCACTACCGCTGACGACCGCCCCGACCACCCGAGAAGAAGGCTGAGAGATGACCGCCGACGGCTCCACCACCGCCCCCGCGCCCGTTCGCGCGATCGAGAGCAAGTCGATCGACTGGGTGCCCATCGGCGAGCGCCGCGGGCGCCCGCGCACGCTGTTCCCCCTCTGGTTCATGTCGAACGCGCAGCTCACGACGCTCGCGACGGGCATGCTCGGCGCCGCGCTCGGCGCGAGCTTCCTGAGCTCCGTGATCGCAATCGTGCTCGGCATGGCCGTCGGCACGGTGTTCACCGCGTTCCACTCGGCCCAGGGGCCCCAGCTCGGCCTCCCCCAGATGATCCAGTCGCGTGCGCAGTTCGGCTACCGCGGCGTCGTGCTGATCTGCGCCGTCGTCGTCTTCAGCATCGTCGGCTTCAACATCTTCAATCAGATGCTCGCCGCCGACGTCGTCGTCATGACGACCGGCATCGACGCGCCGGATCTCTGGTACGTCGTCATCACGGCCCTCGCGCTCCTGCTCGCGATCTGGGGCTACCACTGGATCCATGCGACCCAGAAGTGGCTGACGGCGCTCTTCCTCGTGACCTTCGGCGTCTTCACCGTCGCCGCCGCGATCGTCCTGCCCCTCGACGCCGCGCAGCTCAGCCTCGAGGGCTTCGCCTGGGGACCGTTCCTCGTCCAGTTCGGCGGTGCCGCCGCCTACGGCCTCGGCTGGGCGCCCTACGTCTCCGACTACTCCCGCTACCTGCCCCCGCAGACGAGCTCGCGGGCCGCGCTCGTCCACACCTTCGGCGGCGTGTTCCTCGGCGGCGCCTGGCTCATGGTCCTCGGCGCTTTCGTCGCCGCGCTCTACGCCGGGGTCTCGCCGCTCGAGGGCGTCCGGGACGCGGCCGACGCGGTCCTGCCCGGCTCCGGGTTCTGGCTGCTCATCGCCGGCATCCCCGGGCTCATCAGCGTCATCACCGTCAACATCTACGCTGCCGCGCTGGAGCTCGTGACGATCGTCGACTCCTTCCGCCCCATCACGCCGAGCCGGCGCGTTCGCATCCTCGCCTGCACGGTCGTCGGCGTCGCCGGCCTCCTCGGCGCCGTCCTCAGCACGGGCGAGTTCCTCGACAACTTCAGCAGCTTCCTCGTCGTCCTGCTCTACGTGCTCGTGCCGTGGACCTCCGTCAACCTCGTCGACTACTACTTCGTGCGGCGCGGACGCTACGCGGTGCGCGAGATCTTCGTCCCCGGCGGCGTGTACGGCAACTGGGGCTGGCGCGGGCTGCTCGCCTACGGGCTCGGCATCCTCGCGATGGTGCCCTTCGTCGTGACCTCCTTCTTCACGGGGCCGGTCGCGACGGCCATGGGCGGGATCGACGTGGCACTCTTCGTGGGGCTCGGCGTCTCCGCCCTCGTCTACCTCCTGCTCGCCCGCTCGCTCGACCTCGGCGAGGAGCGCCGGCTCGCGGAGGAGGACGCGCACGCCGGCGGGCCGAGCTCGGTCGCCTTCGACGGCTCGCGCTGAGCGGGGCGCGGCCTAGCCGGCCGCCGCGGAGACGGCGCGGATGAGCTCCGGCAGCTCACGCGGCTCGCACTCGTGGCCATCGGCGGCGAGCTCCTCCGGGCTCAACCAGGCCCAGCGCACGACATCGCGCAGCTCCTCCTCCGTCCAGCCGTCGCGCACGGGCTCGAAGCGCTCGACCGTGATGCCGTACCAGGCCCGGTGACCCTCCGTGTAGGGATGCCAGCGCTGGTCGGGCTCGAAGTCCTCCTCGCGGAAGGGGGCCGGCAGGATCTCGATCCGGAGCCCGGTCTCTTCGCGCACCTCGCGGATCGCGGCCTCGTCGTGCGTCTCCCCCGGGTCGACGCCGCCGCCCGGCGTGATCCAGCGCGGCGCGACGGCGTGCGTCTTGCCGTGATTGAGGAACAGCAGCGCCCGACCCGCGTCGTCCACGAGGATCACCCGCGAGGTGGCGCGGAATCGCGGCGCCGCGTTCATGTCGACGCCGGGATATACCGCGCGAGCCACTCGAGGATGATCTCGAAGCGCTCGAGCCGGTGGCGCGGTCGGCCCGCCCGGCTCAGCTCGTGGTCCTCCCCCGGGAAGACGACGAGCTCGGTCTCGACGCCGTTGCGCTTGAGCGCCGAGTAGTAGCGCTCCGCCTGCGACAGCGGGCAACGGAGGTCGAGCTCGGAATGCAGGACGAGCGTCGGCGTCGTCACCTGGTCGACGACCGCCTGCGGGCTCTGCGTCGCGCGGTGCGCCGCCTCCCTGCCGGTGTACTCGTCCGCGAAGAACCCGCCGATGTCGCTCGTGCCGATGAAGACCTCCGGGTCGAGGAACCCCCGCTCCACGACCGCCGCGCGGAACCGATGGTCGTGCGCGATCGTCCAGGCCGTGAGGTAGCCGCCGTAGGAGCCGCCGAGGACGGCCGTGCGCTCGCCGTCGAGCTCGGGGTGGGCCGCGACGGCGCCGTCGAGGAGGTCGAGCACGTCGTCGAGGTCGACCGTGCCCATCGCCTCCTTGATGGCTCGCCCGTGCGCCTGTCCGTAGCCCGCCGAGCCGCGCGGGTTGCCGTAGACGACCGCGTAGCCCGCATCCACGTACACCTGCGTCTCGTCGAAGAGGTGCACGCCGTAGCTCGCGAAGGGCCCGCCGTGGATGTTGAGGAGCACGGGATGCGGCCCCTCCCCCGGCGGGATCGCGACCCAGCCGTGCACGGGATGGCCGGATCGTCCCACGACCTCGAGCTCGACGGGTGCGACGAGTCCGGTCGAGCGCGCGGCCGCGCCGAAGTCCGTGAGCCGGGTGAGGCGACCGTCCGGCTCGACGCGCGCGAGCTCGCCGAGCGAGTCCGGAGCCGCGAGCGCGACGACCACGGCCTCCCCCGCGCTCGCGTGCCCGGAGACCTCGATGTCACCCGCTGCGAGCACCTCGACGCGCCCCGCGTCGTCGATGCGCAGCAGGGGCACGCGGCCGCGGACGCGGTCCTGCGCGAGCACCGCACCCGGCCCGGCCTGCGAGAGGTGCGCGCCGATCTCCGCCAGGTCGTGCGCATCGGGGTCGGTCAGCCGGGTCACCCGCTCCCCGTCCACGAGATGGAGGGCCGCATTGCGCGCGACGAAGTCGAGGGCCGTGGGGCCGAGGTCCTGGGCGATGAACCAGAGGCGGTCGTCCGGGCCCCAGAGCAGGTCGACGATCGAGAGCGGGTGCTCGTCCGTGCGCCGACGCGGCTCCGACGACTCGTCGGCGTCGATCGGGAGCTCCCACACGTCCGAGCGGAGGTCGTCCTCGCGGGAATCGTGGAGGGATGCGATGAAGGCGACGCGCGAGCCGTCGGGGCTGAGCGCCGGGCTGGCGTGATCGGCGTCGGCGAAGGTGAGCTGCCGCGCCTCGGGCAGGCGCGAGGCAGCATCCCCCGAGGGCTCGTCGCCCGGGCGGGGTGCCGGGTCGTAGTGCGGCTCCGCGTCGAGCGACGGCACCTCGAGCACGAAGAGCTGCGTGCGGCGATCACGCGACCAGCCGAGCCCGTTCGACTTCGTGCCGAGCGCCGTGAAGCGCCGCGCGGGCTCCGCCTCCGCCGCGAGCCCCTCGACCGTGCCGTAGCGGCCCGGCTCCGGCACGCGGGCCGCGAACACGATCCGCGCGCCGTCGGGCGACCACGTGAAGCCGCTCACGCCGAGCGGCTGCGCCGTGATCGCCAGCGGCTCGCCGCCGCGGGCGTCGAGGAGGTGCAGCTGGGGACGGCCGTCGACCGGGCGCAGGAAGGCGATCGCGGAGCCGTCGGGCGAGAACGCCGGCGAGCGGTCGGCGCGGCCTCGGGTCAGGCGCCGCGGTGCGCCGCCCTCGAGGGCCACGCTCCAGAGCTGCCCGACGTTCGCGTCGGCGTCGAGGTCCGGCCGCGAGGTCGCCACGACCGCCCAGGACCCGTCGGGGTGGAGCGAGGGAAGGCCGACGGTCGTGAGGAGCTCGAGGTCGGCGGCCCGCATCAGGCGCCCTGGAAGCCCGAGACGTCGCCGACGTAGCGGGTGTGGTTCTCGGGGATGGGCTCGACCGCCGCCTTCGCGACCTCCGCCGCGAACTCCGAGACGTTGTAGAGACGGCCCGCGTCCTCGCGGCGCGACTGGATCGCACCCGGGTTCGCGCGCTCGAGGAGCGTCGCGGTGATGGTGCCCTCGATCATGTCGCCCGAGACGACCACGAAGGAGATCCCGGCGGACTCGAGCTCGAGGATCCGGGCGCGCAGCCCATCCTCGCCCGCGCGCTTCGAGCGGGCGACGACGTCGTACTCGTCCATCGTCTCGACCGTGTTGATGAAGTGCGCCTGGTGGCTCGTCACGAAGACGACCCGGCTGCCCTCCGCGAGCAGCGGGATCGCCGCCTCGAGGAGCGCGACCTGCGCGTCGCGGTTGAGCTGCATGGCGTAGTCCTCGGCCATGCCCTGCTCCATGCCGCCGGAGGCGTTGAGGACGAGGATGTCGAGCCCCGCCCACTCGGTGCGGATCGTCTCGAACAGCGCTCGACGCGAGGCCGGGTCGGTGAGGTCGGCGCCGATGGCCATCGCCTCGCCCCCGGCCGCCTCGATCCGGCCCACGACCTTGTCGGCGCGGGCGGCCTTGTTGCGGTAGTTGATGACGACCTTCGCACCGGCCGCCGCGAGGAACTGCGCCGTGTCGGCGCCGATGCCGCGCGAGGAGCCCGTCACGAGGGCGCGCTTGCCCGCGAGGGCGCCTGCGGGGAGGACGTTGGGGGTGTCAGTCGAATCCACCCTCCGACCCTACTGCGCGCCGCCGTCTGAGTCGTCCTCACGGTGATAGCGTCGCCATGACATCCCGCGCGACGAGAGGGTGCCGATGTTCCCCGACCTCACCCAGTACCTCTGGATCGTCTGGCTCGTGTTCGTGGTGCTGTTCGTGATCGTCGAGCTCGTGACCCTCGAGTTCACCTTCCTCATGCTCGCGGCGGGCTCGCTCGTCGGCGGGCTCGGCATGAACCTCATCGGCGCGCCGTGGTGGGCCCAGATCGGCACGGCGGCGGTCGTCTCGGCGCTGCTGCTCTTCACCATCCGGCCGCTCCTGCTCAGGACCCTCAAGAAGGGCGCCGATCCGACCCCGAGCAACGTGGATGCGCTCCACGGCCTCGGCGGGCGCGTCACGGTCGCCTTCGCCGACGGCGCCGGCACGGTCAAGCTCGACAACGGCGAGACCTGGACCGCGCGCCGCTCCCCCGCGGGCGCGACCGACATCCCGCTCGATCAGGGCGCCCGGATCGTCGTCACCCGCATCCACGGCGCGACCGCCGAGGTCGCGCCCGCTCCCACCGCCAGTCCCACCGCAGAAAGGAGCGAGGATGCTTGACTCCGGGGCCTTCATCGGCCAGTTCTTCATCATCGCGCTGCTCGTCGTCGTCGCGATCTTCGTGATCGTGATGCTCTTCCGCTCGATCCGGATCATCCCGCAGGCCTACGCCGGCGTCGTCGAGCGCCTCGGGAAGTACCACAAGACCCTCCAGCCGGGCCTCAACCTGCTCGTGCCCTTCATCGACCGGCTCCGTCCGCTCGTCGACATGCGCGAGCAGGTCGTCTCGTTCCCGCCGCAGCCGGTCATCACCGAGGACAACCTCGTCGTCTCGATCGACACGGTCGTGTACTTCCAGGTCACGGACGCGCGCGCCGCGACCTATGAGATCGCGAACTACCTGGGCGCCGTCGAGCAGCTCACCACGACGACGCTCCGCAACGTCGTCGGCGGGCTCAACCTCGAGGAGGCGCTGACCAGCCGCGACAACATCAACGGCCAGCTCCGCATCGTCCTCGACGAGGCGACCGGAAAGTGGGGCATCCGCGTGGGCCGCGTCGAGCTCAAGGCGATCGACCCGCCCGTCTCGATCCAGGACTCCATGGAGAAGCAGATGCGCGCCGAGCGCGACCGCCGCGCCGCGATCCTCACGGCCGAGGGCACGAAGCAGTCGCAGATCCTCGAGGCGGAGGGGCGCCGGCAGTCGGACATCCTCCGCGCCGAGGGCGAGGCGAAGGCCGCGGTGCTGCGCGCGCAGGGCGAGGCCGAGGCCATCCAGACCGTCTTCACCGCGATCCACGCCGGCAACCCGGACTCGAAGCTGCTCGCGTACCAGTACCTGCAGACCCTGCCGAAGCTCGCCGAGGGCGACTCCAACAAGATGTGGATCATCCCCTCCGAGCTCACCGAGGCCCTCAAGGGCATCGGCGAGGGCTTCTTCGCGCCCCGTGGCACGCCGCCCGGCCAGTAGCGGGGGCGAGGGCTTCCTCTCCCCGGCTCCCCCGCGCATCCTCGCGCACCGGGGCCTCGCGCTCGAGGCCCCGGAGAACTCCCTGCTCGCCTTCGCCAAGGCGCTCGCGATCGGGGTCACGCACCTCGAGACCGACGTGCACGGCTCGGCCGACGGGGTCTCGGTCGTGAGCCACGACCCCGATCTGGTTCGCGTCGCGGGGCGGGATGTGCGGGTCGCGCAGCTGACGATGGCGGAGCTCCGTCGGATCCCGCTCGGCGAGGCGCAGGGCTACAGCTCCCTCGCGGAGGCGCTCGACGCATTCCCGGACGCGCGCTTCAACATCGACATCAAGTCCGAGGACGCGATCGCGCCGACGATCGCGGCGATCCGCGAGGCGCGGGCGATCGACCGCGTGCTGATCTCGTCCTTCAGCAGGTCGCGCCGACGCGCGGTCGTCGAGGGCCTCCCCGGCGTCGCGACCTCCCTCTCGGCCTCCGAGGTCGCGCCGCTCCTCCTCGCGGCTCGGCTCGGCGCCCGGGCCGCCGTGCGGCGCCTGGTCCGCGGGATCGACGCCGTGCAGATCCCGCCGCGCGCGAAAGGCATCGACCTCGTTCCCCGAGGCGCCGTCGAGGCGATCCGCGCCGCCGGGGTCGAGCTCCACATCTGGACGGTCAACGACCCGGCCGAGATGCACCGCCTCCTGGATCTGGGCGTCGACGGACTCGTCACCGACCGGGCCGATCTCGCGGTCGAGGTGCTCGCCGCCCGCGCATGACCGCCGCCGGGCAATGCCCTGTGAATGGTCTGGATCGGCCGTGGATCGGGCATCCCGAGGAGGACCCTTGCGTTAGACCTGGGTACAGCGCAGAGGAGGCCACACGATGGCAGATCGCAGTCTGCGCGGCATGCGACTCGGATCCCAGAGCCTACAGAGCGAAATCGGGGTCGAGTTCTCGCCGCGCAAGAAGTCCACATATCGCACGGCCGAGGGGCTGACCTTCGAGGTCACGTTCGCCGCGGAGGCCGACATCCCGGATGTCTGGCCCTCGCCCAAGACGGGTGAGGAGGGGCGTCTCGTCGGCGACGACGGCGCGCTCGTCGAGGTCGAGGAGGTCGAGACGAAGACCCCCCGCACCCACTGGGACATGCTGCTCGAGCGCCGCACCCGCGACGAGCTCGAGGAGCTCCTCCAGGAGCGGCTCGAGCTGCTCCGGGCCCGCCGAGGCGGAGCGAAGCGCTCCGCCTAGGCTCGGATCCCCCACAGGACCAGGCGCGTCGGGTACGGCCGGCGCGCCTCACCTGTGTCCGGGGGCGATCAGCCCGCGCGGCGACGCCCGCGGAGGACGACGCCCGCGACCGCGAGCGCCCCGAGGCCGCCGAGGGCGAGCAGCCACTCGAGCTGACCGCCGAGCAGCGCCGCCGGCGTGGTCGTCGTCGAGAGGGGCACGTCCTCGACGAGCGCGCCCGGCTCGAAATCGGGCAGCGCCGCCTGGGTGGAGCCGTCCGCCCGGATGACGGCCGTCGACGCCACCGTCGACACGCTCACGAGCGAGCGCCCGAGCTCCATCGCCCGGATGCGGGCGATCGCGAGCTGCTGACGGCTCTCGTCGGTCTGCCCGAAGTCGGCGTTGTTCGTCTGCGCGACGAGCACCTGCGCGCCCTCGGCGACCGATCGCCGCATGATCCGGTCGTCGACGATGTCGAAGCAGATGTCGAGCCCGACGAGCACCTCCCCGATCCGGGCGACCGTATCGGTCGTGCCCGGGGTGTACTCGCGCTGCACGAGATCGATGAGGTCCGGCGCGAAGGGCCGCCAGAAGGCCCGATCCGGGATGTACTCGCCGAAGGGCACCGGATGCTTCTTGTCGTAGAAGTCGACCGCGCCCTCGCCGTCCCGCCAGACGAGCGAGGTGTTGAAGTACTGCTCGCCGCGCATCGTCACGGTGCCGGCGACGAGCGGAGCCCCCGCGGCCCGCGACACCTCATCGAACACGCGTGCCGCAGCCGGCACCCGGAGGGGATCGAGGTCGCTGCCGCCCTCCGGCCAGATGACGACATCGACGTCGTCGTCGAGCACGGGGATGCTCGCCTCGACCTGGTCGCCCAGGTTGTCGCCCGTGCGCTCGGGCGGATCGAAGTAGCCCGCCTTCGCGTTCCCCTGGACCGCCGCGACGCGCAGGCCCCCCTCGATCGCGATCGGCCAGGCCGGCGCCGCCACGAGACCCGTCGCCACCGCGGCGACGAGCGTCGCCCGGACCAGTCGCGACACCCGCACCTCCTCGATGGCCTCGAGCGCGACCGCCGCGAGCCAGACGAGCAGGAACGAGACCCCCGCGACGCCCACGAGCGAGAACAGGCCGGCGATCGGGCTCTCCGACTGCGACAGCGCGACTCGCCCCCAGGCGAAGCCGCCGTACGGCCACACGCTCGCCACGCCCTCCCGCAGCGTCCAGAGCCCTGCGACGACCGCGGGCAGGAAGAGCAGGCGCGCGAGGATGCCGGGCCAGACCCGCGGGATCCAGCGGTACGCGAGCGCGATGAGGACCGTTCCGCCACCCCACCAGAGCGACATGAGCGTCGTGAGCGCCATCCACGGCACGACGCCGAGGAACTCGGTCGCCCAGTGGATGTGCACCCCGTAGAAAGACCAGCCGAAGAGCGAGCCGACGAGCATCGCGCCGCCGAGGCGGCGGCCCTTCGCGATCACGAGGGCCACGAGGATAGAAGGCACGGCGAGAGCCCAGACGTCGCGGTCGGGGAAGGCCGCATCCAGCAGGATGCCGCCCGCCACGGCCGCCAGGCACGCCGCCCAGAGCGGCAGCGAGTGCTGCGGCGCCGTGCGCGGGGTCATGCGACCGTCGAATCCGCGACAATGCCGCGACGGATCGAGTCGATCGCGAGCCGCGCGGTCCGGCCGAGCTCGCCGTCGGCGACGATCGAGACCTGATCGAGCAGGTCGACGGCCTGCTTCATCCAGCGCACGAAGTCGCCGGCCGCGAGGTCCGCATCCCGGAGCACGCTGTCGAGTCGGGCGCCGCCCGCCCAGCGGAAGGTCGCGAGGGCGAGACCGGCGGCGGGCTGGTCGCGGCCCTGGAGGCGGTGCTCCTCCTCGAGGTCGCTGAGCTCCGCCCAGATGAGCTCGGTCTGCTCGAAGGCGGGCCGGAAGCGCCCCTTCGGGAGCCCGCCCTCCCCCGCGCCGCGATCCTCCCGACGCGGCTCGAAGACGAGCGACACCGCGATCGCGGCGAGTGCGGGCGCGTCCAGGCCGGTCCACGCGCCGCGCCGGAGGCACTCGGCGACGAGGAGGTCGCGCTCGCCGTAGATGCGGCGCAGCGTGCGTCCCGGGGCCGCGACCTCGAGGCCGTGCTCGCCTGAGGCGAGATAGCCGAGCTCGAGCAGCACCTCCGACACGCGGTCGAAGACCTTCGCGATGACGCCCGTGCGCCCCCGGATCTGCCGCGAGATCTGGTCGGTCTCGCGCTTGAGCCGCCACCAGCGCTCCGCCCAGCGCGCGTGCGCCTCCCGGTCGCTGCACGAGTGGCAGGGGTGCTGCCGCATGCGCTTGCGCAGCTCCGTCATGTGGCGCTGGCGGCGATCCCGCTCCCCCCGGCCCGCCTGATCCTGCTTGCCGGTCTTGCGCTCGAGATCGGTCAGCTCTCGTCGGATGCCGGCATACTCGGCGAAGTCGCCCAGGTGGCAGCGCATCGCCTCCGCGTAGCCGTCGAGCGACTCCTGCTGGCTCCGGACCTTCCGCGCGAGGTCGACGACCGCACGGTCCGCCTGGAACTGCGCGAAGGAGGACTCGAGGATCTCGCGCGTGCGATCGCGGCCGAACTGCTCGATCAGGTTGACCGCCATGTTGTAGGTCGGCCGGAAGCTCGAGTTGAGCGGGTAGCTCCGGCGGCTCGCGAGGGAGGCGACCGCCTGCGGGTCGAGGCCGGTCGACCACTGGATGACGGAGTGGCCTTCGACGTCGATGCCGCGACGGCCCGCGCGGCCGGTGAGCTGCGTGTACTCCCCCGGTGTGATGGGGACGCGGGCCTCGCCGTTGAACTTCTCGAGCTTCTCGAGCACGACGGTGCGAGCCGGCATGTTGATCCCGAGTGCGAGCGTCTCGGTCGCGAACACGACCTTGAGCAGCTTGCGCTGGAAGAGCTCCTCGACGACCTCCTTGAAGGCGGGGAGGAGGCCCGCGTGGTGCGAGGCGACGCCGCGCTCGAGGCCCTCGAGCCAGTCCCAGTAGCCGAGGACGCCGAGATCCTCGTCGCGGATCGCGCGGCAGCGCTCCTCCGCGATCTCGCGGATCTCCTCGCGCTCCCAGGCCTGCGTCAGCACCACGCCGGAGCGCAGCACCTGCGTCACGGCCGACTCGCAGCCGATCCGGCTGAAGACGAAGAAGATCGCGGGCAGCAGGTTCCGGTCGTCGAGCATGCGCACGACCTCGGCGCGGTCCATCCGGTCGGCGTTGCGGAAGTCGCGCCGGCCGGTGTCCTTGTGGTGGATGCGGCGGAGGTCGCCGCCCGCGCGCCCCCGGATCTGGCGTCCGCCCGCCGCGGCCAGCCGCGCGAGCTCCGGGTTCACGCGGTTCGTCGCCGCCTGGCCCGAGGAGTCGAAGAGGTCGAGCATCTTCGAGCGCACGAGCACGTGCTGGTCGAGCGGCACCGGCCGCTCCTCGCTCACGATGACGTCCGTGTCGCCGCGGACGGCCTGCAGCCAGTCGCCGAACTCCTCCGCGTTCGACACCGTCGCAGAGAGCGACACCATGCGCACCTGCTGCGGGAGGTGGATGATGACCTCCTCCCAGACGGCGCCGCGGAAGCGGTCGGCCAGGAAGTGGACCTCGTCGAGCACGACGTAGCGCAGGTCGCGCAGCAGCGGCGAGTCCGCGTAGAGCATGTTGCGGAGCACCTCGGTGGTCATGACGACGATGCGCGCCGAGCTGTTGATGTTGCTGTCGCCCGTGAGGAGGCCGACCTCATCGGCCCCGTACTCGCGCTGCAGCTCCTGGAACTTCTGGTTCGAGAGCGCCTTCATCGGCGTCGTGTAGAAGACCTTGTCGCGCGGCGCGAACATCGCGAGGTACACCGCGAACTCGGCGACGACCGTCTTGCCGGCGCCCGTCGGCGCCGCGACGAGGACGCTCCGCCCCTCCTCGAGGGTCTGGCAGGCCGCGAGCTGGTACGGGTCGAGGTCGTAGGCGAGCCCCACCCGGAAGGCCTCGAGACGCGGCGACCCCCGTCGAGCCCGGGATGCCGCGTAGCGCTCCGAGGGCGAGGGTCGCGCGGCCTCGCGCGCGCTCACGCCTCCGCCGCCAGCGAGGCGTCGATGCGCTCGGCGCGGCGGGCGACCGCCTTGTCGTGGAAGTAAGCCACGAAGTAGGCCGCGAAGTAGAGCGCCACCATCGGGATGGCGAGCATGAACATCGACACGATGTCGGCCGCGGGGGTCGCGGTGGCGGTGAAGAGCGTGATCGTCAGGATCGCCCAGCGCCAGCCCTTGATGATCCCGGCCGCCGAGAGCACGCCCATGAAGTTGAGCAGCACGAGGAAGACGGGGAGCACGAAGGCGACGCCCGTCGCGAGCACGAGCTTGAGGATGAAGTCGATGAAGTACTTCGCGTCGTAGTAGCTCGTGCCGCCCTCCGGGACGAAGGTGTTCATGAGCTCGACGATGTGGGGCATGACGAGGAACCCGGCGGCGCAGCCGCTGAGGAACAGCGGGACGGCGGAGAAGAAGAAGCCGAAGGTGAAGCGCTTCTCGCGGCGGCTGAGCCCCGGCACGAGGAACGCGAAGATCTGGTAGAGCCAGAACGGGCTCGAGATGACGATGCCGACCGTGAGCGCGATCTGGAAGCGGATGTCGAAGGCCGTCGCGATGCCGGCGTAGTTGACCGAGACCTGGCCGGTCTTCGCGTCCTCGATCACGCTGATGGGCGTCGACAGGTACGCCCACACGAGATCGAAGAGGAGGAAGCCGGCGACCGTGCCGACGACGACCGCGATGGCAGAGCGGAACAGCCGCTTCCGGAGCTCGACGAGGTGCGCGCCGAGCGACATCCGGCCTTCCGGGTTCCGCGCCCTCCGCTGGAAGCGCGTGGCCATCGAGCTCAGCTTCGGTCGGTGCCCGGGCTCGAGGCCCCGGTGTCCCGCGCGGCGGAATCGCGCGCGGCGGCGGTGGTGCCGGCCTCGTTCCGCGTGACCCCGTCGGCCGTGCCCTCGGCCGTCTCCTCGCCCTTGTCGTCCTTCATGCTCTTGATCTCGCTGCGGAAGATCCGGGTCGACTGCCCGAGGCTCCGCGCGAGGGCCGGCAGCCGGGTCGCGCCGAACAGGAGCAGGATCACGAGCAGGACGACGACCAGATGCCATCCGGTGAAGGTGTTGCCGAAGATTCCCATGGTTCCGTTCCTGTCGTCGAGCGGTTCCCGCAGTCTACCCCAGCACCTCGGCGCGGGCCCGGAGCCGGCGGGGAGTCAGCGGTACTGGGCGAGCGCCCGCTCGGCCCAGTCGCGGACGGCGGTCCGCGCGTCCGCGGGCTCGACGACCCTGGCCGAGCCCGGCATCCCGGCGACGAGGCGCGTCAGCGCGCCGAGATGCGAGATCGGGAAGTCGACCCGCGCGCGCTCCCCCAGAGGCGTCGCGGCCGCGCCGTCGGGGAGGTAGTCCTCGATGAGCGGGAGGGCGGCGGCGCTGAGCTCGAGCGTCACGGGGATGTCCTCGGGCGCGCCCGTGAACAGCGTCTCGGGCAGGGCGAGCTCGGAGGGCTGGTGCCGGATGGGCTCCTCGACGACGACGAGCTCCGAGATGCGGTCGATCCGGAAGGTGCGCAGGGCCGTGCGCAGGTGGCACCAGCCGCGCAGGTACCAGTCCGCGTCCACGCTCTCGAGGCGGAGCGGATCGACCCGGCGTCGCTCTCGGCCGCCGCGGGCGCCGAGGTAGTCGAACTCGAGCTGCACCCCGCGCGCGATCGCGTCGCGGACGGGCGCGAGCGAGGCGTCCGCCGCGGCCTCCTCGACCGCGACCTGGCTCGGGAGTCCGCTCGCACCGCGCGAGAGCTTCGCCATGAGCGAGTCGACCGCTGCCCGGTCCGCGTACTCCGGCAGCGAGGAGAGGTACTGGAGGCCGGCGAGCAGCGCCGCCGCCTCCCGCGCCGAGAAGCGGGGCGCGTCGTCGATCGCGACGAGGTTCGTGATGACGATCTCGTCATCGTCCTCGAAGGCGTCCCACGCGATGTCGAAGAGGTCGGCGTGCTGGTAGGACGAGGTGTCACCGGGCACGCCGCTCACCGCGATGAGCTCGACGGCCTCGCGGATGGCCTTCTCGGTCATCCCGAAGTGCGCCGCGGCGTCGGCGACGCTCACGCGGTGCTGGTCGACCAGCCACGGGACGAGGGCGAGCAGGAACGCGAGCTTGTCGCGCGCCTGGAGGTGCTGCTGCCGTTCAGCCATGATCGGCCGCCGATCGCTCGAGCCGCGCGACGACCGCCTCGACGAGCGCGGGCGGCGACATCACCCGCACCTCGGGGCCGAAGGAGGCGAGCTCGTCGGCGAGGATGTTGAGATCCACGAAGTGGAGGCGCAGCGTGTCCTCGCCGAGCGAGGAGGCGCCGCGGCGCTTCGCGAGGCGGCGGGCGGAATCCGTCTCGGGCACGACGCGGACCTCGGCGATGCCGGCATCCCAGACCCGCTCGAGGCTCTCGAGCGCGCGGGCGCCGTGGTCGCCCGGCCGAGGCGGCGCGGCCCGGCCGAGCGCGACCGGTCCCACGATCCGGCGCAGGAGGAACATCTTCTCGGCGCCCGTGCCGGTCTCCTCGGCGAAGAAGTGCCAGCGCCCCTGGTACTGCACGAGCGCGAGCGGGACGACCTCGCGGTCGCGGGCCCGCTCCTCCCCCGGCTTGAGGTACGGGAAGCGCGTGACGAGATGACGCTCGAGCGCCTGGCTCAGCGGCTCGAAGGCGGCGTCGCGCAGGCGGAGCCGCGGCGCGTAGCCGAGAAGCGGCGTCTCGACCCCGGCGCCCAGGCCGCGGAGCTTGAGGAGCGCGCGCCGCGACTCGGAGGAGATCGAGCCCTCGCGCCACACCATGCCCGCGAGGCCGAGCAGCGCCGTCTCCTCGGCCGAGAAGCGCACATCCGCCGGCAGCTCGTACTCGCCGCGCGGGATCCGGTAGCGCAGCGTCTGGTTGTTGCCCGCGTCGCCGGGGGTCTCGATCGTCTCGAGCGGCACCCCGAGATCCCGGATGTCGTCCTTGTCGCGCTCGAACTGGCGCTCGAGGTTCGCGTTGTCGCCCGACGCCCGGTACTTCTGGCGGTACCCCTGGACGGTCGAGAGGATGTCGTGCTTGGTGAGCCCCGACTCGGTCGCGAGCAGCGCGAGCACGAGGCTGAACAGGCGCTCCTCGACGGGCACGCGCGGCGGCTTCCTCACCGCTCCCTGCTCGTCCTTCGGCACGCTCTCGATCCTAGGCCGCGGGGGCCGGGATCAGCGGACGACGCCGAGGATGTCGACGACGAACACGAGCGTGGAGCCGGGTGCGATCGACCCGGCCTGGCTGTCGCCGTAGCCCTCCTCCGGCGGCACCACGAGCAGCACCTGGGAGCCGACCTTCTGGCCGTCGAGGCCCTTCACGAAACCCGAGATGAGGCCCCCCTGGGTCTCGCCGTCGGAGGCCACGAGGTCGAAGGCGGTCGGGACGCCGCGCTCCCAGGCCGAGTCGAAGGACGTCGGGTCCTGCTCCCAGACCCAGCCGGTGTACTTGACGACGATCTGGTCGCCCTCGGCGACCGCCTGGCCGCCGCCCGCCTTGATGACGGCCGCGTGGAGCTCGCCGTCCGGCGGGGTCGGGGTCGGCAAGGTGATGCCGGGCTGGCCGTCGGGCGCCGTGACGACCGAGGGGAGGCCGGCCTCGGGCAGCTGGTTGAGGCCGTCGGCCTTGCCGAGGTAGCGGTCCACCACGTCGATCACGAAGACGATGGTGGCGTCGTCCTGGACCCCGCTCTGGGAGAGCACGCCCTCGCCGAAGGCCTCGGCCGCGGTCGTCGTGAGCGCGATGCGCGAGCCCTCGGCCGAGCAGACGATCGACTCGTCGATCGAGTTGCTGTCGCCCGCGTCTCGGAACGAGAGCGTGTCACCCTCGTACCCGGTCGAGCCGAGCGGGGTGCCGTCGGCGGCGTAGACGCTGTAGACGACCGAGGCCGAGTCGCCATCGCGCAGCGTGTCGCCGTCGCCCTCGACGAGCACCGAGCGCTGCGAGCCCTCGGTCACGAGCGGGCTCGGGAAGTCGGTCTCCGGGTCCGAGCCGATGCCGCCCTCGGCGGTGACGGTCTCCGAGGC
The DNA here is from genome assembly GCF_027912415.1 of Homoserinibacter sp. YIM 151385. Classification (NCBI taxonomy): domain Bacteria; kingdom Bacillati; phylum Actinomycetota; class Actinomycetes; order Micrococcales; family Microbacteriaceae; genus Homoserinibacter; species Homoserinibacter sp. YIM 151385. Next base: position 603,552 of record NZ_CP115175.1, read on the forward strand.
CGCGCCCGGCTGCAGCGGCGCATCGCAGCCGGCCGAGGCGCCGGGACCGGAGGGCGCGCACGCGGCCAGCGAGGTCAGCACGATGGCGGCGGTCAGCAGCGCGGGGATTCTGCGCACGGAGCGTCTCACTTTCGGTGGGGAGCGGAACAATGCTACTGGCTCGGCGGGAGCGGGCCGTCCCCGCCCGGTCGACGCGCGGTCCGCTCGGCCATGCCCTCGGCATCCCGCACGACGCGGCGGAGCCGCTTGTCGCTGCGGGTCCGCTCGCCCAGCGCCCCCGGCGTCCACACCTCGACGTCGGCGTCCTCGTACTCGCTCTTCGAGGCGCGCCGCTTGAGCTCGGGGAGCTCCGCTCCGGGCGCGAGGCGTCGGGCCGTCACGAGGAAGCCCGTGTGGCCGACCATGCGGTGATCGGGCCGCACCGCGAGCCCCTCGACGTGCCAGCCGCGGACGAGCGTCTCGAAGGGGTCCGGATGCGTGTAGCCGCCCGTCCGGCGGATCGCCTCCGTGACGCGCGAGAGCTGGGTCACGGTCGCGACGTAGCAGATGAGGAGGCCGCCGGGCGCGAGGGCCTCCGAGACGGCGTCGATGCACTCCCAGGGCGCGAGCATGTCGAGCACGACCCGGTCGACCGTGCCGGGCTCGGCCGACTGCGGGAGGGTGTCGGCGAGGTCGCCGACCTCGACCGACCAGTTCGCGGGCTCCTCGCCGAGGAAGCTCTCGACGTTCGCACGGGCGATCGTCGCGAACTCCTCGCGGCGCTCGAAGGAGCGCAGCCGCCCCTCCGAGCCGATCGCGCGGAGCAGCCACAGCGAGAGCGCCCCCGAGCCGACGCCCGCCTCGACGACCGAGGCGCCCGGGAAGATGTCCGCCTGCGCGACGATCTGCGCCGCGTCCTTCGGGTACACGATCGCGGCGCCGCGCGGCATCGACATGACGAAGTCGGAGAGGAGCGGGCGGAGCGCGAGATAGCGGTCGCCGTTCGAGCTCTCCACGACGCTGCCGTCGTCGAGGCCGATGAGCGCCTCGTGCTGGAGGACGCCGCGATGCGTGTGGAAGGCCTGCCCGGTCTGGAGCGTGATGGTGTTCATCCGCCCCTTCGGGCCCGTGAGCTGGACCCGGTCGCCGAGCTGGAAGGGGCCGCGCCGCGTGCCGCTCATCGGGCGACCCGGCTCGCCGCGAAGATCTCGGCGAGATCCTCGACCGTGCGCCCCTCGAGGCCGTCCCAGCGGGTGTACGCGGGGCTCTCGGGCAGCGCGACATGGAGCGGCACCGCGAGGGCGACCGCGCCCGAGGCGACCGCCGAGGCGATCCCGGGCTTCGAGTCCTCGATCGCGACGGCATCCCGCGGGTCGATCCCGAGCCGCTCGGCGGCGAGCAGGTAGGGGGCGGGATCGGGCTTGGGCCGCTCGACGTCGTCGCCCGCGACCACGAGGTCGAAGGAGGGGTCGCCCTGGGCGTCCGGGCCGACCGCCTCCGCGACCTCGAGCGCCATGCGGCGCAGCGACATCGTGACGAGCGCCGTCGGGATGCCGACGGCGCGCACCGAGGCGAGGAGCTCGCGGGCGCCCGGCCGCCACGGGACGACCTCGACGACCTGCGCGTGCACGCGGTCGGTCAGGGTGTCGACGATCTCGTCGATCGAGAGCCCGACCCCGCGCGACTGGAAGACGGCCGCCGCGTCGCGCAGCCCGGAGCCGACGAGCTGGAGGCCCTCCTCGGCGCTCCACGTGCCGCCCCACTCGCGCACGAGCTCGCCCTCCGCGCGGATCCAGTAGGGCTCGGTGTCGACGATCGTGCCGTCCATGTCCCAGAGGACTGCGGCGGGGAGGGTGCTGGTCACGGGGCACGATTCTACGGGTGCCGACGCCGACGCTCCTGAGGGGCCTAGGGTGGAGGATCGGCGCCGGGACGGTCGGCGCCGGGAAGGACGGCGAGGCGTGACCCAGGGCTCGGGATTCGGCGACGGCCCCGTCGTCGTCGTCGCCTTCGAGGGCTGGAACGACGCGGGCGAGGCGGCCTCCGGCGTCGCCCGCGCCGCGCGCGACCAGCTCGACCTCGTGCCGACCAGCCGGATCGAGCCCGAGGACTACTTCGACTACCAGTTCAACCGCCCGAGCGTCGCGATCGACGAGCACGGGGAGCGGGTCCTCACCTGGCCCGAGGTCGTCCTCTGGGGACCGGCGCCGGACGCCCCCGACGAGGGCGTGCGGGTGCTGCTCGGCACCGAGCCCTCGCGCGGCTGGAAGACCTTCTCGGCCGAGATCGTCGACCAGCTCCTCGCGGTCGAGGCGCGCGCCGTCGTGTTCCTCGGCGCGATGCTCGCCGATGTGCCGCACACGCGGCCCATCTCGGTCTTCACCTCGAGCGAGAACGCGGAGGTCCGCCGCGAGCTCGAGCTCGAGCGCTCCAGCTACGAGGGCCCCGTCGGGATCCTCTCGGTGCTCGCCGACGCGGCCGAGCGGGGCGGCATCCCGACCCTCTCGATCTGGGCCTCCGTGCCGCACTACGTGCACAACGCGCCCTCGCCGAAGGCGGTCCTCGCGATGATGGAGCGCCTCGACGACTTCCTGCCCCGGCCGCTTGAGCGCGGCGACCTCGTCGACGAGTCGGCGGCCTGGGAGAGCGGCATCGACGCCCTCGCGGGCGACGACGAGGACATGGCCGCCTACATCACGCAGCTCGAGCAGGCGCGCGACACGGTCGACTCCCCCGAGGCGAGCGGCGATGCCATCGCCGAGGAGTTCGAGCGCTACCTCCGGCGCCGCGACCGCCCGGGCGAGGACCGCCCGGGCGGCCCCTAGCACCCGAGCGGACTCGAGCCTCAGTACGCCTGCAGGACGCCCGTCGCGAGCAGCACGATGAGGACGCCGCCGAGCAGGAGGCGGTACAGCACGAAGGGCAGGAACGAGCCCTTCTGCAGGTACCGCATGAGGTAGGCGATGACCGCGAGCCCGACGCCGAACGCGACCGCCGTCGCGACGGCCGTCTCGAGCGGCCCGAACACGGCCTCCCCCGGCTCCCGGATGCTCTGCACGAGCTCGTAGAGGCCCGAGCCGAACACCGCGGGCACCGCGAGGAGGAACGCGAAGCGCGCCGCCGCGGGGCGCGTGTAGCCGAGCGCGAGGCCCGCGCTCGTCGTCGCGCCCGAGCGGCTCACGCCGGGGACGAGCGCGAGCATCTGCGCGAGCCCGATCAGGATGCCGGAGGGGTAGGTCATCTCCTCCATCTCGCGCGTGCGGCGGCCCAGCCGGTCCGCGATCCAGAGCAGGATGCCGAACACGATGAGCACGATCGCGACGAGCCAGAGCGAGCGGAAGGCCGTGCGGATGTGCTCCTGCGCGACGTAGCCGAGCAGCACGATCGGGACCGTGCCGATGATGACGAGCCAGCCGAGGCGGACGTCCGAGTCGCCCTTCGGGATGCCGGACGAGGGGCTGAAGTGGCGGAACCACCGGCCGATGATCCGGGTGATGTCCTTCCAGAAGTAGATGAGGACCGCGAGCTCGGTGCCGAGCTGCGTGATCGCGGTGAAGGTCGCGCCCGGGTCCTGCGCCGAGGGCAGGAACTCGCCCACGATGCGCAGGTGCGCGCTGGAGGAGATCGGCAGGAACTCGGTCAGGCCCTGGACGAGGCCGAGGATGATCGCTTCGAGGAGACTCACGGCCGAGAAGTCAATCAGCAGTCGCGCAGGAGATCGCCGAGAACGCGCCGACCGAAGGCGAGCGCGTCGAGCGGCACCCGCTCGTCGACCCCGTGGAACATCGCCGGGAAGTCGAGGCCGGGGCCGAGCCGCAGCGGGGCGAAGCCGTAGCCGGCGATGCCCAGGCGGGAGAGCGACTTGTTGTCGGTGCCGCCGCTCAGCAGGTACGGGAGCACCGGCGCGCCCGGGTCGTGACGGCCGAGCGCCGCCGTCATCCGATCGACCAGCTCGCCGCCGAGCGGGTTCTCGAGGCCGACGTCCTGATGCACGATCTCGATCTCGATCTCCGGCCCGACGAGCTCCTGCACCTCCGCGAGGATCCGCGCCTCGTCGCCGGGGATGGTGCGGATGTCGATCAGCGCCTCCGCGCGGTCCGGGATCACGTTGTGCTTGTACCCGGCCTGGAGGAGCGTCGGGTTGCTCGTCGCCCGGAGCGTCGCGAGGAGGAAGCCGGAGGCGCTGCCGGTCGACATGACGAGCTGGTCCGGTCCGATCCGCGTGCGATCCGCCCCCGTGATGCGCGCGATCTCGTCGAGGAGCGCGTCCGTCGTCGTCGTGAGCTGGATCGGCCACTCGCGCCGGCCGAGCGCCGCGACCCCCTCCGCGAGCTTCGTGATCGCGTTGTCGCGCATCACGCGCGAGCCGTGCGCGGCCGTCCCGCGCGCGATGAGCTTGATCCAGACGAGGGACTTCTCACCCGTCTGCAGCAGGTACGCGCGCGTGCCCTGGAGGTCGATCGAGTAGCCGCCGACCTCGCTGATGGCCTCGCTCGCGCCCGCGAAGACCTCAGGGTGGTGGTCGACCATCCAGCTCGCACCGTAGAGGCCGCCCGCCTCCTCGTCGGCGAAGTAGGCGATGACGAGATCGCGCGCCGGCTGCCCGCCGCCGTCGAGGACGTCGCCGAGCGCCGTGAGCATCATGGCGTCCATGTCCTTCATGTCGACCGCGCCGCGGCCCCACAGCATCCCGTCGCGGATCTCGCCGCCGAAGGGGTCGACGCTCCAGTTCGCGGGGTCGGCGGGCACCACGTCGAGGTGGCCGTGGACGACGAGCGCGGGACGCGAGCGGTCGCGGCCCTCCACGCGCGCGACGACGCTCGTGCGGCGCGGCGCCGACTCGAAGAGCTGCGGCTCGAGCCCGAGCCCGCGCAGGCGCGCCTCGACGTACTCGGCCGCCTCCCGCTCCCCCGCCGAGCTCCCCCCGCCGTGGTTGGTGGTGTCGATGCGGATGAGATCGCGCGCGATCTCGGCGGTCGCCTCGAGCGGGGCGTCGGCTGCGGCGGAGGTGGTCATGCCCACAACGCTACCCGGCGGTCATGGCACGGGTCCGGAGCGTGCTAGTGTCTCTTCTCGGCCCTCCTGATGGAGGATCGCAGCAGGACACTCGCGCGGGTGGCGGAAATGGCAGACGCGCTAGCTTGAGGTGCTAGTGCCCGTATAGGGCGTGGGGGTTCAAGTCCCCCCTCGCGCACGCGAGTGCGAAGGCCCCGGATCGATGATCCGGGGCCTTCCTCCGTTGCGGGGACCGGCCGCGAAGGATGCCGTCGCGATCGCGTGGACCGGGCCGCCGCATCCCGCGGTGCGGGTTACGATGAGCCCACATGCTCCCCGGTCCCGCTCGCCTCACCGGCACGATCACGGTGTGGCACGACGATCGCGGCTACGGCTTCATCACGCCGGACCGCGGCGGAGGTCCCGTGTTCGTGCACATCTCCGCGTTCCCGGAGATGCCGCGACGGCCTGCGATCGGCGACGGGCTGGGCTTCGAGCTGCGTCAGGATGCGCGCGGCCGGCTCAGCGCGAGCCGTGTCGAGGTGATCCGGGCGGTGCCCGTCGCGGTGCCCTCGCCGCTGCGGCGCCCCGCCTCCGCGGGCGACGTCGTCGGCATCCTCGCGGTCGTCGCGCTCCCCGTCCTGTTGATCGCCGTCCACCTGGCCTGGGGGCCGCTGCCGATCTTCGTGCCGCTGCTCTACGGCGGCATGAGCGTCGTCTGCTTCCTCGCCTACGCGGCCGACAAGCGCGCCGCCGCGTCGGGCGGGTGGCGCATCCCCGAGAGCTCGCTCATCGCGCTCGGCATCGTCGGCGGATGGCCGGGCGCGCTGCTCGGGCAGCGGATCCTGCGGCACAAGACGCGGAAGACGAGCTTCATCATCTCGCTCTGGGGCGGCGTCGTGCTCAACGTCACCGCCCTCGTGCTGCTCGCCTCGCCGCTCGCGGCGGCCGCACTCCGGACGATCCTCCAGGGGCTCTGAGCGCGCTCGATCGAGACCGGCCTCCCGCATTGACGCATTCGAACATCTGTTCGATCATGGAGGGATGAGCAGCTCGACCGGCGCCGCCCTCGTCGCCCCCGCCGACCCCCGCGGCGAGACCGTGCGCGAGCTGCAGGAGCGCATCCGCGGCATGCAGCGGCGCACGCTCGACACGCGCGCGCTGCCGACCGACCCGGCACTCGCCGAGCTCCTGCCCGGGGGCGCGCTCGCGGCCGGCACCGCCGTCGCGGTCGAGAGCTCCACCCTCCTCGCACTCGGGCTGCTGCTCGGGCCGAGCCGCGCCGGATCCTGGTGCGCCGTCGTCGGCCTGCCGGATCTCGGCGTCGAGGCGGCGGCGGGGCTCGGGATCGATCTCGAGCGGCTCGTGCTCGTGCCGCACCCGGGCGAGCAGTGGCTCTCCGTGCTCGCGGCGCTCGTCGAGGTCGTCTCGGTCGTGCTCGTGCGGCCGCCCGCCCCGAGCCGTCCCGGGCGCCCTCCCGTCTCGGAGGCGGCGGCGGGGCGCCTCGCCTCCCGGCTGCGCCAGCGGGAGGCCGCGCTCGTCGCCCTCGGCGACTGGCCGCGGAGCGAGGCGCGGCTCAGCATCGCCGAGAGCAGCTGGTCGGGCATCGGCCAGGGCTTCGGCCGCCTCCAGGCCCGGCAGGTCACGGTCGCCTCCGCCTCCCGCGCCTGGTCGGGCCGCGGGCGCTCGCGCCGCCTCTGGCTGCCGGGCGCCGATCAGCGCATCGCGCCCGTCACGGCATGGGATGCCGCCCCTGCGGCAGGATGAGGGCATGGGCGATCCGCGGCACCCCGAGGGCGAGTTCGACGCCGAGCTGTGGCTCTGGGAGGCGCGCCGGGAGGCCTGGACCTTCGTGACGCTGCCGCCCGAGCTCGGCGAGGCGGTGCGGGACGCGGCCGGCGCCCGCCCGCCCGCGGGCTTCGGGGCCGTCCCCGTCGAGGTCTCGACCGGCACGACGAGCTGGCGCACCTCGGTCTTCCCCGACGCCGCGCGGGGCAGCTACGTGCTGCCCGTGAAGGCCGCCGTGCGCCGGGCGGAGGGCCTCGAGCCCGGCGCGAGCGCGCGCTACCGCATCCGCGTGCGCTGACGACGCGGGTTCATCTGGCGGACGACGGTCGTTCACCCCCGCGGCGACCCCCCGTTCGGGTGGCGGGACTTGCCTGGGCGCGCGCCGCACCGACGCATCCCCCACTCATCAGGAGCGATGGCATGAATCGAACGACCCGCCGCACCCTCGCGATCGCGAGCGCGGCCTTCCTCGCGGGAGGCCTTCTCGCCGTCCCGCTCGCCGCGACCGCGAGCGCGCCCCAGCGCGCCGACGGCCAGTGGACCCGCAACGCGGGCGACCAGACGAGCGCCGTGAAGTCCGCCGTCAAGGGAGGGAAGGCGAAGAACGTCATCCTCCTCATCGGCGACGGCATGGGCGACTCCGAGATCACGATCGCCCGCAACTACGCCTACGGCGCGGCGGGCGAGCTGCCCGGCATCGACGCGCTCCCCCTGACGGGCCAGTACACGACGTACTCGCTCTACAACTCGGGCGAGAACAAGGGCAAGCCGGACTACGTGCCGGACTCCGCCGCGACCGGGACCGCCTGGGCGACCGGCTGGAAGACCTATGACAACGCCGTCTCGGTCGACATCGACGGCCGGCCGCACGACTCGATCCTCCAGATCGCGAAGGCGAACGGGCTCGCGACCGGCAACGTCTCGACCGCCGAGATCCAGGATGCGACCCCGGCCGTCCAGGTCGCGAACGTCGCCGCGCGCTCCTGCTACGGCCCCGACAGCACGAGCTGCGGCGACGACGCGCTCGCGGAGGGCGGCCCCGGGTCGATCTCCGAGCAGCTCCTCGACACCCGCCCGGACGTGACCCTCGGCGGCGGGGCCGCGAGCTTCCAGCAGGTCGCGAAGGCCGGACCGTGGGAGGGCGAGACGCTCGCCGAGCAGGCCTCGCAGCGCGGCTACCAGCTGGTCTCGGACGCGGCGGGCCTCGCGGGCGTGACGCGCGCGAGCCAGAAGGCGCCGGTCCTCGGCCTCTTCGCCTCCGGCAACCTGCCGACCCGCTACAGCGCGACGACGGCGACCGTCGGCGGCGCGGACCTCGACCCGACGACCTGCACGGAGAACCCGAAGCGGCTCCCGGCGGCGCTCTCGCTCTCGTCCATGACGAAGAAGGCGATCTCGCTCCTCAAGGGCTCGAGCGACAAGGGCTTCTTCCTGCAGGTCGAGGGCGCGTCGATCGACAAGCGCGACCACTCGGCCGACGCATGCGGGCAGATCGGCGAGACGGTCGACCTCGACGAGGCGGTCCAGGCGGCGCTCGCCTTCGCGAAGAAGGACGGGAACACGCTCGTCATCGTGACGGCCGACCACGCGCACACCTCGCAGATCGTCGACTCGACCCCGCCGGCGACGCTGTCGACGGCGCTCACGACAGCCGACGGCACGACGATGAAGGTCGCGTACGGCACGGCCGCCGCGGGCGGCTCGCAGCAGCACACGGGCTCGCAGCTCCGCGTGGCGGCCTACGGTCCGGGGGCGGCGAACGTCGTCGGCCTCACGGACCAGACGGACACCTTCTTCACCATGGCGCGCACGCTCGGCCTGGAGCGCGACCTCGACTCGCTGAGCGACCGCGCCCGCGTCTCGCTCTCGCGCAGCTCGGTCGCGCCCGGGAAGGCGGTGACCGCCTCCGCGAGCCGCTTCGGCGGAGACCGCCAGGTGACCGCGACGATCCTGAAGGGCGGCGAGGTCGTCGGACGCGCCGACCTCATCCGCGGCTCGGCGCAGATCCGCTTCGAGGCGCCCGACGCCCCCGGCCGCTACACGGTCGTGCTGGAGGGCGTGCAGTCGGGGGCCACGGCCTCCGCGCGCCTCACGGTGACGCGCTAAGTCCCCGAACGGCCCCGGACGGCCCCGCACGCGATCCGCGTGCGGGGCCGCTCCGCGTCCGCCCGCCGTCGGCCAGCGCGTGTCGGCGGCGTGCGTCATACTCGAACACATGTTCGAAGAACGATCGCGGGGCAGGGCGGCAGGAGGCCGGCGCCGCAGCCGCGCCGCCGTCGCCGAGGGCGTCGCCGCGCCCCGGCTGCTCGCGATCTGGGCGCCCGACTGGCCGGTCGCGGCGCACATGGCCGCGGAGCGCATCCCCGAGGGGGCGCCCGTCGCCCTCGTGCTCAAGGGCGAGGTGCACGCCTGCTCGGCCGCGGCGCGGCACGAGGGCGTCCGCCGCGGGCTGCGCGTTCGCGAGGCGCAGGCCCGCTGCCCGGGACTCCGGGTGCTCGCCTACGACGCCGCGCTCGACGCCCGCGCCTTCGAGCCCGTCATCGCGGGCCTCGAGGCCGTGCTGCCGGGCGTGCACCCCGTGCGACCGGGCACGCTCGCGGTCGCGGCGCGGGGTCCCGCCCGGTACTACGGCGGCGAGCAGGCGGCGGCGCTCGCGATCCTCGCGGCGGTCGGCGAGCTCGGCGTACGGCGGGCGCGCGCCGGCGTCGCAGAGGGGCTCTTCGCGGCGGAGCGCGCCGCCCGCGCGCCGCGGGAGGACGCGCCCGTCACGATCGTGCCCGCGGGCGATGCCGCCGCCTTCCTCGCACCGCTCCCCGTGCGCCTCCTCGAGCAGCCGGAGCTCGTGCAGCTCCTGCCGCGGCTCGGCATCCGCACCCTCGGCGAGTTCGCCGCCCTCGGCGAGGCGGAGGTCGCCGAGCGCTTCGGGCCCGGCGGCGCGCGGCTCCACGCCCTCGCGGGCGGGCGCGACCTGCGCGCCGCGACGCCCCGCATCCCGCCGCGCGACCTCGATGCCGAGGCGCGCTTCGAGCCGCCGCTCGAGCGCGTCGACCAGGTCGCCTTCGCCCTCCGCGCCCCCGCCGCGGCGCTCGTCGACGGCCTCCTCGAGGAGCGGCTCGTCGCGACCGCGCTCCGCGTCGTCCTCACGGGCGAGGAGGGCGAGACGAGCGAGCGGGTCTGGCTGCACCCGCGCTCCTTCACGGCCGCCGAGGTCGTCGACCGGGTGCGCTGGCAGCTGCAGGGTGCGCTCGAGCGCGATGGCGGGGCCGCGGCGCTCCGCTCCCCCGTCGCCGCCGTCCGCGTCTCCCCCGAGACCGTCGAGCCGCTCTCGGGCCACGAGCGCGGGCTCTGGGGCACCGGCCCGGATGAGGGCGTGCACTCGGGCCTCTCCCGCATCCAGGGCATGGTGGGCCATCGCGGGGTCCTCACGCCGGCGCCCTCGGGCGGACGGCGCCCCGTCGACCGGCAGGCGCTCGTGCCGTGGGGCGACCGCCCGATCGTCGCCCGCGATCCCGGGCAGCCCTGGCCGGGCGCGCTCCCGCCGCCCGCGCCCGCGACCGTCTACGAGGTGCCGCGGCCGCTGCGCGTCGACGACCGGCGGGGCCGCCCCGTCGCGGTCGACGAGCGCGGGCGGATCAGCGGCGCGCCCGCCGTGCTCGTCTCAGGCACCGGGGCGCGGCGCGACGTCACCTCGTGGGCCGGCCCCTGGCCGATCGAGGAGCGCTGGTGGGATCCCGTCGCGAGCCGGCGCGCCCACCGCTTCCAGCTCGTCGACGCGGAGGGCGCGGCCTGGCTGCTCGTGCTCGACGACTCCGGCTGGTGGGCGGAGGGCCGCTATGACTGAGCCCGGAGCGGGGTCGGCCTGATGGGCTGGAGCAACCCCCCGGTCAGCTGGAGCGAGTTCGAGCGCGCGCTCTCGGATCGCCGACGCCCGAACGACCGCCCGCCCGACGTCGACGGCGGCGACAGCCCCGCCTGGAGCCTCAAGCGGCCGCGCTACCGGCAGCCCGAGGACATCGTGCGCGACGAGACGGCGCCGCCCTACGCGGAGCTCCACGCGCACTCCAGCTACAGCTTCCTCGACGGCGCGAGCAGCCCCGAGGAGCTCGTCGAGGAGGCGGAGCGGCTCGGCCTCCACGCGCTCGCGCTCGTCGACCACGACGGCTTCTACGGTCTCGTGCGCTTCGCGGAGGCGGCCGAGCCCGCCGCGCTGCACACGGTCTTCGGCGCCGAGCTCTCGCTCGGCCTGAGCGGCCCGCAGAACGGCGAGCCCGATCCCGAGGGCGCCCACCTGCTCGTCCTCGCCCGCGGCGAGGAGGGCTACCACCGCCTCTCGGGCGCCATCACGGCGGCGCAGCTCGCGGGCGGCGAGAAGGGGCGCCCCGTCTACGACCTCGACGAGCTCGCCGAGCGCGCGCGCGACGACACCGGGACGAGCACCTGGCGCATCCTGACGGGATGCCGCAAGGGCGCCGTCCGGCAGGCGCTGCGGAGCGGCGGGGCCGCGGCCGCGGGCGCGGCGCTCGACCGGCTGACGGCCCGCTTCGGCCGGGACTCGGTCGTCGTCGAGCTCCACGATCACGGCCTCCCGCTCGACAGCGAGCACAACGACGCGCTCGCCGCCCTCGCGGCCGAGCGCGGGCTGCCGGTCGTCGCGACCGGCAACGTCCACTACGCGAGCCCGGACCGGCGGCGGCTCGCCGACGCGCTCGCCGCGGTGCGCGCGCAGCGCAGCCTCGACGAGCTCGAGGGCTGGCTGCCGGCCGCCGGCGCCGCCCACCTGCGCAGCGGGCACGAGATGCAGGCCCGCTTCGCCCGCTACCCCGGTGCCGTCGCGCGGACGGTCGAGCTCGCCGACGAGCTCGCCTTCCCGCTCCGGCGCGCGAAGCCCGCGCTCCCCCGCCAGCGGGTCCCCGAGGGGCACACGCCCATGTCCTGGCTGCGGCAGCTCGTCTGGGAGGCCGTGCCCGAGCGCTACCCGGAGCTCCGGGAGGAGGATCGCGCCCGCATCGAGCGCGAGCTCGCCGTCATCGAGCAGAAGGACTTCCCCGGCTACTTCCTCATCGTCCACGGCATCGTCGACTACGCGCGCGGCCGCGGCATCCTCTGCCAGGGCCGCGGATCGGCCGCGAACTCCGCCGTCTGCTACCTCCTCGGCATCACCGCGATCGACGCCATCTTCTACCGGCTGCCCTTCGAGCGCTTCCTCTCGAGCCTCCGCGACGAGGAGCCCGACATCGACGTCGACTTCGACTCCGACCGGCGCGAGGAGGTCATCCAGCACGTCTACGAGACCTACGGGCGCGAGAACGCCGCCCAGGTCGCCAACGTCATCCAGTACCGCCCCAAGAACGCCATCCGCGACACCGCGAAGGCGCTCGGCCACCCGCCGGGGCAGCAGGACGCCTGGTCGAAGCAGGTCGAGCGCTGGGGCGCCTCGCTCACGAGCGCGGGCGACCACGACATCCCCGCCCCCGTGACCGAGCTCGCGCAGGAGATGCTCGGGCTGCCCCGGCACCTCGGCATCCACTCGGGCGGCATGGTGCTCACCGACCGGCCGGTGGGCGAGGTCGTGCCGATCGAGCACGCCCGCATGGAGCGGCGCACCGTCATCCAATGGGATAAGGACGACGCCGCCTGGATGGGCCTCGTGAAGTTCGACCTCCTGGGGCTCGGGATGCTCGCCGCCCTCCAGCACTGCTTCGACCTCGTGGAGGAGCACACGGGCGAGCACTGGACCCTCCAGAGCATGCCCAAGGAGGAGCCGGCCGTCTACGACATGCTCTGCCGCGCCGACTCGATCGGGGTCTTCCAGGTCGAGAGCCGCGCCCAGATGGGCCTGCTCCCGAGACTCCAGCCGCGGCGCTTCTACGACCTCGTCGTGCAGATCGCGCTCGTGCGCCCCGGCCCCATCCAGGGCGGCGCCGTGCATCCCTTCGTGCGGCGCAAGCTCGGGCAGGAGCCCGTGACCTACCTCCACCCCAAGCTCGTCGAGCCGCTCGAGCGCACCCTCGGGGTGCCGGTCTTCCAGGAGCAGCTCATGCAGATGGCGGTCGCGATCGGCAACTGCTCCGGCGAGGACGCCGATCAGCTGCGCCGGGCGATGGGCTCCAAGCGCGGACTCGAGAAGATCGAGCGGCTCCGCGAGACGCTCTACACGGGGATGGCGGCGAACGGGCTGACGGGCGAGGTGGCCGACGAGATCTACCAGAAGATCCAGGCCTTCGCGAACTTCGGCTTCGCGGAGAGCCACTCGCTGAGCTTCGCGCTCCTCGTCTACGCCTCCTCCTGGCTCAAGCTCCACTACCCCGCGGTGTTCCTCGCGGGGCTGCTCCGCTCGCAGCCGATGGGCTTCTACTCGCCCTCGACGCTCACCGCCGACGCGCGACGGCACGGGGTCGTCGTGCGCCGCCCCGACCTCCTCCGCTCGGGTGCCGAGGCGGGGCTCGAGCCGCTCGACCTCGCGGCCCCGCCGGGCGCCCGGCCGCCGTCGGGGCTCACCGCCTGCGTCGAGCCCCGCCAGCCCGAGGATCCGGGCTACGACCCCGACGCCCCGGTGCGGGATGCCGAGCACCGGCGGGACGGCGAGCACGCGGTCCGGCTGGGGCTGGCCGGGGTGCGCACGATCGGCGCGGCCCTCGCGGAGCGCCTCGTCGCCGAGCGCACCGAGCGCGGCCCCTGGCAGAGCATGGAGGACCTCGTGCGGCGCACGGGGCTCACCACCCCGCAGCTCGAGGCGCTGGCGGCGGCGGGCGCCTTCGACGGCATGGGCCTCGGGCGGCGGGAGGCCATGTGGCGGGCCGGGAGCGCCGCGCTCGACCGGGTCGAGTTCCTCGCGGGGAGCGTGACGAGCATCCAGCCGCCGCTCTTCCCCGACCCGAGCGCCTACGAGACCCTCGCGGCCGACCTCTGGACGACGGGCATCTCGACGGAGGACCACCCCATGGCGCACTTCCGCGCCGGGCTGGACGAGCGCGGCGTGCTGGCCCACGGCGTGCTGCGAGACACCGAATCGGGACGCCGCATCGAGGTCGCGGGCGTCGTCACCCACCGGCAGCGGCCGGCGACCGCGAGCGGCATCACCTTCCTCAACCTCGAGGACGAGACGGGTCTCACGAACGTCATCATCTCGGTCGGGGTGTGGGGCCGCTACCGTCGCGTCGTGCGCGACTCGCCCGCGCTCATCGTCCGCGGCATCCTGGAGCGCAGCAGCGAAGGCGTCGTGAACCTCGTCGCCGACCGCGTGGAGGCGCTGGGGGTGGGCGTCAGCCACCGCTCCCGGGACTTCCAGTGACCGGCCAGACGTAGGGCAGGTCGTCGGGCACCTCGCCGAAGCGCGGCCGGTAGAACTCGGGATCCTTCCGCACGAGGTTCGAGCGGTGGGAGCGATGCAGCGCCTCGTCGCCCAGCCACGGCGGCAGCTCGAGCGAGTCCTGCGGCGCGCCGTCGACCTCGGGGGCGAACTCGAGGATCGTCGACCGTGTCGAATCCGCGTGACCCAGTGCCGTCCAGGCGTCCGTCATCGCGAGACCGTAGGCGGTGAGCGCCGGGAGGAAGCCCGACCACATGCGCGCCGCGGGGTGATGGCGCCAGCCGTAGCCGGGCACCGTGTTCGCGCGGAGCAGCTGGAGCGCCTCGACCCGCTGCTTGCCGAGGCGGCGCGGATCGAGCACCGCCGCGCTCTGGGCGAAGGACGGGTACGGGAGGAAGGTCTGCACCCTCCGACGCTAGGCGGCGGCGCGCCGCGTCCGCATGCTGCTCAGTGACCGTGGAGGCCGCGGCGGAGGTGGTCGATGCGCGCCTGCAGCTGCGTGACGGTCGCCCGCGCGACCTCCGGCCCGCCGCAGACCCGACGGACCTCGGCATGGACCTGGCCGTGGGTGCGCCCCGAGCCGCGCGCCTCGATCGAGACGAGGCTGTTGAGGAGCTTCCGCTGCTCGGAGAGGGTGCGGTGCAGCGCCGCGGGCGAGGACTGCTCGGCCACGTCGACCGCGCCCGGATCCCGGCGCCGCCGCTCCTCGGCTCGCCGCGACTGCCTCGACTGCCGCTGGCGCAGCAGATCGCTCACCTGCTCCGGCTCGAGGATCCCCGGCAGCCCGATGAAGTCCCACTCCTCGTCGGTGCCGGGCTCGGCGAGCTGACCGAACTCGTGACCGTCGTAGACGACCTTCTCGAAGGTCGCGACCGAGCCGAGCGCCTTCCACTCGAACTCGTCGACCAGGGCGTCGGAGGCCTGCTCCTCGCGGTTCGCCGCATCCAGCATCGAGTCGTCGAGGAGGCCGTCCTCCCCGCTCGACTCGCGGTCGAGGGCGTGGTCGCGCTCGCGCTCGAGCTCGGCCGCCAGCCCGAGCAGCACCGGAACGCTCGGGAGGAAGACCGATGCGGTCTCGCCGCGGCGACGAGCCCGCACGAAGCGGCCGATCGCCTGCGCGAAGAACAGCGGCGTCGACGCGCTCGTGGCGTACACGCCGACGCAGAGCCGCGGCACGTCGACACCCTCCGACACCATCCGCACCGCGACCATCCACCGTTCGTCGCTCGTCGAGAACGCGTCGATGCGCGCGCTCGCCTCCGCCTCGTCGCTGAGGACGACGACGGGACGTCGTCCCGTGATCTGGGCGAGGATGTCGGCGTAGGCCCGCGCCACCGTCTGATCGGTCGCGATGACGAGCCCGCCCGCGTCCGGGATCGACTGCCGCACCTCGCTGAGCCGGCGGTCCGCGGCCCGCAGCACGGCCGAGACCCACTCGCCCTCGGGGTCGAGCGCGGCGCGCCAGGCCTGCGAGGTCACGTCCTTCGTGTCGCCCTGGCCGAGGGTCGCCTCCATCTCCTCGCCCTGTCGCGTGCGCCAGCGCATCGAGCCCGCGTACGACAGGAACATGACCGGCCGGACGACGCCGTCCTTGAGGGCGTGCCCGTAGCCGTAGCTGTAGTCGGCCTGCGAGAGGCGGATGCCGCGGCGGTCGCGCTCGTAGCGGACGAAGGGGATCGGCGCCGTGTCGCTGCGGAACGGCGTGCCCGAGAGCGAGAGGCGGCGGACGGCGGGCTCGAAGGCCTCCCGCACGGCGTCGCCCCAGGAGAGCGCGTCGCCGCCGTGGTGGACCTCGTCGAGGATGACGAGGCTGCGCGCCGACTCGGTGAGCCGACGGTGCACCGAGGCCCGGACCGCCACCTGCGCGTAGGTCACGACGACGCCCTGATAGTGCCGCGCCTCCTGCCCGTGGCGGTTCGTGAAGCGAGGGTCGAGGCGGATGCCGGCGCGATGCGCCGCGTCCGCCCACTGCACCTTGAGGTGCTCGGTGGGGGCCACGACCGTGACGCGGTCGACGATGTCGTTCTGGAGCAGGATCGAGGCGAGCCGGAGCGCGAAGGTCGTCTTGCCCGCCCCCGGCGTCGCCGAGACGAGGAAGTCGCGCGGCTGCTCGCGGAAGTAGGCCTCGATGGCCTCCTCCTGCCACGCGCGGAGCTTCGAGACGGTGCCCCAGGCGGCGCGATCCGGGAAGCTCGGCGAGAGCTGCTCGGCAGCCGCGGACCCGTGCGGATGCGCGGTCGGGTCGGGGCTGCTCACCCGATGAGACGATACCGTCACTGGATCGGCATCCGCCGACGCGACCCGCGCCCGATGAGGCTCGCCGGCTGCACCGCCGCCGCGCCGAAGCGCGCCGCGACCTGGTCGACGAGCTGCTCGCTCTCGCGCCACTGCTCGTCCTCGTCCCAGAGGCCGAGCGCGGCGACCTCGCCGCCGAGCTGCTCGGCCCGCACGCCGATGAGGCGCACCGGCCGGCCGCCCTGGGCGGCCTGATCGTAGAGCGAGCGCGCCTCCTCGGCGAGGCGACGGCCGAGATCGGTCGGCTCGGCGAGCGTGCGGCTGCGGGTCACGGTGGTGAAGTCCTCGAAGCGGAGCTTGAGCACGACGGTGCGGGCCGTCACGCCCGCACGGCGGAGCCGGGCCCCGACGCCGTCGGCGAGACGGAGGAGCTCGCGGTGCAGCTGCTCGCGGTCGACGACGTCGTGCTCGAAGGTCGTCTCGTGGCCGATGCTCTTCTCCTCGCGGCTCGTCTCGACGGAGCGGGGATCGCGCCCCCAGGCGAGCTCGTGGAGCCGGGCCGCACCCGCGTCCCCGATCACGGAGCGGAGCGTCTCGACCGGGGTCTCGGCGAGATCCCCGATCGTCCGGAGGCCGAGGCGCGAGAGCTGCTCCTCCGTCCGCCCGCCGACGCCCCAGAGCGCGGAGACCGGCAGGGGGTGCAGGAACGCGACCGTGTCGGCCGGCGGGACGACGAGCAGGCCGTCCGGCTTCGAGCGGCTCGAGGCGAGCTTGGCGACGAACTTCGTCGCCGCGGCGCCGACCGAGCAGTCGAGCCCCGTCTCGGCGTGGACGCGCTCGCGGATGCGGGTGCCGATCGCGAAGGGCCCGCCGAGCAGGCGGCGCGCGCCGGCGACGTCGAGGAAGGCCTCATCGATGCTGAGCGGCTCGAGCGCCGGGGTCACCTCGCCGAGGAGCTCCATGACCCGGCGACTCGCCGCCTGGTAGCGGTCGAAGTGCGGCTCGAGGACGACGGCCTGAGGGCAGCGGCGCAGCGCGAGCGCCATGGGCATCGCCGAGTTCACGCCGAAGCGACGCGCCTCGTAGGTCGCCGCGGTGACGACCGAGCGGCTCGACCGGTGGCCGACGATGACCGGCCGACCGCGCAGCTCGGGCCGCTCGAGCAGCTCGACGGAGGCGTAGAACGCGTCCATGTCGACGTGCAGGATCGTCGCGCCGGCCTCGCCATGCGGCGCCGTGACGCTCACCTGGCGGCCGCGGCCGTCCTGCTTGCTCATGCCCACATCCTCGCACCCGGCACCGACGTTCCGCGGGCGCGCCCGGAACACGGAGGAGGGGCGCCGGCCGATCGGCCGACGCCCCTCCGGGTCCGGTGTCCGCGGCTAGGCGCGGCTGCCCCGGCGACCCGTGATGGCGCCGTAGACGAGCAGGACGATGATCGCCCCGCCGACGGCGAGCAGGATGCTGCCGAGGTTGAGGCCGTCCACCGGCTCGTTGAAGAGCAGCGAGCCCAGCCATCCGCCGAGGAGCCCGCCGACGATGCCGATGATGATCGTCACGATGATGCCGCCGGGCTGCTTGCCCGGCAGGATGAGCTTGGCGATGGCGCCCGCGATGAGTCCGAGCACGATCCAGGCGAGAATGCCCATGTCTTTTCGACCTCCCAGTGTCGTCCGCATCCCCGTCGTGTGGGGACGCATCAAGCCAACACCTGCCGGAACCGGAGGGCAATCAGGAGTCGCCTGGGCGTGACCTGGCGCCCAGCTGAGTGTCGCGAAAAGAACGCCCGGACGAGTGGTACCCGGCGAAACGCGCGCGGATGCCGATGCGGGACGCCGGAGACGAGGCATCCTGGACGCATGCAGCAGTCCCACCCCTGGTCGCGCTACGTCGCCATCGGCGACTCCTTCACCGAGGGCATCGGGGACCCCGAGCCCCGCAGCCCGGGAGGCCACCGCGGCTGGGCGGACCGCGTCGCCGAGGTGCTCGGCAGCGGCACCGAGGACTTCGCCTACGCCAACCTCGCGATCCGCGGCCGCCTCCTCCAGCAGATCCTCGACGAGCAGGTCGACGCCGCGCTCGAGCTCCGGCCGGACCTCATCACCATCTCGGCCGGCGGCAACGACATCATCCGCCCCGGCACCGACCCCGACGAGGTCGCCGAGCGGCTCGGACGGGGGCTCGCCCGGCTCGGCCGCGACGGCGCGACCGTCGTCGTCTTCAACGGACCGGACATCGGCGGCACCCCCGTCCTCGGGCGGATCCGCGGCAAGGTCGCGATCTACAACGAGAACGTCCGCGCCGTCGCCGCCCGCCACGATGCCGTCGTCGCCGACATGTGGGCGCTCCGCGAGCTCGCCGACTCCCGGATGTGGGCGCCCGACCGGCTCCACTTCTCGCCCGTCGGTCACCAGGCGATCGCCAGAATGGTGCTCGCGGCGCTCAACGTGCCCAACGACCTCGAGGCCTTCGAGGCGGAGCCGCTCCCGCCGCGGCCCTGGCGCGAGGCGCGCTCCGAGGACATCGGCTGGGCGCGCGAGTACCTCGTGCCGTGGGTGCTGCGCCGCGTGCGCCACCAGTCCTCCGGAGACGGCATCCTCCCGAAGCGGCCCGAGCCCGGCGTCGTCCGCCGGGGCGAGGGCGCCGGCAGCTGAGCGCGCCGGACGGGCGGGTCAGTCCAGCAGCGCGACCGGATTCGTCAGCCGCCAGGAGGCACCCGGATCGGTGATGGCGCGCGAGAGCTCCAGGGCGACCTCCACCTGCCGATCCCCCGCCGTCGCGATCACCGAGCCGACCTCCGCGCCCCGGGCGGTCACCGCCAGGGGCGACGCGTCGACGAGCGTCGTCACCGGCGAGTCGGACCAGGTGACGATCCGCGCCTCCTCGGCGGCCACCGCATCCGCGCGCTGTCCCCACTCCGTGCGGTAGCTCGCGAAGACCTGGCCGGGCTCCGCCACCACGACCTCGCGGAACCCCGCCTGCGCCGTCTTCAGGAGCGCGAGGATGCCGCGGTTGAGCTCGCCGTGATCGGGCCCCGGGCCCCCGAGGACGACCCCGACGACCGTCACCTCCTCCTCCCCGACCGCGAAGGTCGACGAGAACAGCAGATTCGCGGCCGTGCCGAGGGTGCCCGTCTTGATGCCGTCCACGCCGAGATCGCCGAGGAGGGCGTTCGTGTTGCGCAGCTGTCCCAGATCGTGCATCTCGAGACGCGACGTGCCGACGATCTCGCGCACGACCGGATCCCGCAGCGCGATGCGGCCCAGCTCGACGAGATCCGAGGCTCGGGCTCGGTTGTCCGCCGAGAGGCCGGTCGGCTCGACGACCACCGTGTTCTCCAGCCCGTGCTCCGCGAGCCACGCCGCGGCCGCCGAGCGGAAGGCCTCGAGCGAGCCGGTCGACCAGATCGCCAGCGACCCCGCGTAGTTGTTCGCCGACTTGACGAGGGTCAGCTCCAGCAGCTCCCGCTGCGTGAAGGCGAGTCCCGCCGCGACCGGCACCACGCTGCCGTTCTGCGCCAGGTACCGGTCGTAGAGCGCCGCGTCCGCCGCCGTCATCTCGATCGACGGACCCGCCTCGTCGACGCCGAGCGGCTTCGCGTCGAGCGCGACGAGCGCCGTCACCACCTTCGTGATGCTCGCGATCGGCAGCGCCTTCTCCTGCCCGTCCTGTGCGAGCACGCCCGGGATGTCGAGCGCGCCGATCGCCGAGGCGCCGTAGCCGGGGAAGTCGAGCTCCGCGGCCGCCTGCGTCGCCGACGGCTGCTCCGCGACCACCGCGGTGGCCGCATCCAGCGGGGCGAGGAGCGTCAGCGGCAGGTAGATCGCCGTCGCGAGCACGGCGGCGAGCGTGCCGAAGACGGCGGCGCGGCGACGGCGGTAGATCTGTCGTCGGGTGAGGGGCACCACGGAATCGTATGCGCCGGGCGTCGCCCCGCCGCTCAGACCCGCCCGCCGTCGACCGAGCGGCCGTAGGCGACCTCCTCGTCCGGCACGAGCACCGGCGTCTCCCGGTTCAGCGACTCGCCGCGGAAGAAGGGCCGGGATGCCGCGACGAGCGACCAGGCGACCATGAGGACCACGCCCACCAGCAGCGAGCCGATCCCGATCACGAAGACGCCGCCCACCCCGAACAGGACCGTGGCGCCGTAGTCCGGATTCAGCATGTCGATCGCCGACTTCACGAAGGCCGCCGTGAGCAGCAGCGCCCCCAGCAGCGGGAACACCAGCTTGAAGATCACGTTCGAGGCCGAGGCGAAGAGCTCCCGGCGGAAGTACCACACGCAGGCGTAGCCCGTGATCCCGTAGTAGAACGCGATCGCCAGCCCCAGCGAGTAGATCGAGTCCGCCAGGAAGTTCTCGCTCACGAAGGTCATCCCCACGTAGAACAGGATCGCCACCAGGCCCATCGTCAGCGTCGAGAAGCCGGGCGTGCGGAACCGCGGATGCACCTGGCCGAAGCGCCGAGGCAGCGCCCCGTACACCGCCATCGAGAGCGTGCCGCGCGCCGTCGGGAGGATCGTCGTCTGCGTCGACGAGACCGCCGAGATCAGCACCGCGAGCACCAGCAGCCACGCCCACGGCCCGAACAGCGCATCCTTCACCACCAGGAACACGTCGTCCTGCCCGTCGAGCGCCGCGAGCCCCGCATAGCTGATGGCGGCGACCGTCACGAGCACGTAGGTGACCATGAGGATCAGCGTCGACAGCAGCGCCGCGCGCCCCGGGATCGTCTTCGGGTCCTTCGTCTCCTCGTTGAGCGCCAGACAGGTGTCCCAGCCCCAGTAGATGAAGAGCGCCAGCAGCACCGCCTCCGTGAAGCCGTCGAAGCTCTCGAAGGCGAAGGGATCGAACCAGCTCAGCTGCGGCGGCAGGCTGTCCGCCGGCGGCTCGGCGCCCAGTGCGCTCGACAGGGCGAGCACCACGAACAGCGCCAGCGCCAGATACTGGATGCCGAGCAGCACGTTCTGCAGGCGCTCGCCGATCTCCACGCCCCGGTAGCTGACCGCCACCATCGCCGCGATGAAGCCCACGCCCGTCGCCGTCGTCACCCACAGCTCGCCCGAGAGATCCGCGCCGATCAGCGGCGCCAGCAGGATCCAGAGGTAGATCCCCGCGATCTGCGCCAGATTCGCGAGCACGATGATGCCCGCCACCGCGACGCCCCAGCCGCCCATCCAGCCCGCCCACGGCCCGAAGGCCTTCGTCGCCCAGGTGAACGTCGTCCCGCAGTCCGGGATCGCGCGGTTCAGCTCCCGGTAGGCGAACGCGATGAAGAACATCGGGATGAACGCCAGGACGAACGCGATCGGGGACTGCGCGCCGACCGCCGTGATCGTGAAGCCGAGGGTCGCCACCAGGGAGTAGACGGGGGCCGTGGAGGCGAGGCCCATGATGGTGGAGCCGAGGAGGCCGAGCTGGCCGGTGGCGAGGCCCTTGCCTGCGGATGCGTCCGACATGGGCGGACTCTACTCCTGGGGGTGCGCTGTGGTCACGTGGGACGCGACGGGGCGGGGTCAGGGGGCGAGGGACCAGAGGGCGACGGCGCTCGCCGCGGCGACGTTGAGGGAGTCGACGCCGTGCGACATGGGGATGGTGACGACCCGGTCGGCGCCCGCGAGGGCCTCCCGGCTCAGGCCGTCGCCCTCCGTGCCGAGGAGGAGGGCGACCCGATCGGGAGCCGAGGCGGCGTAGTCGCGGAGGTCCACCGCACCGTCCGCGAGGGCGAGAGCGGCGATCTCGAAGCCGGCGGCGTGCAGCTGCTCCGCGCCCTCCGGCCAGTCGGCGAGCCGCGTCCACGGCACCTGCAGGACCGTGCCCATGCTCACGCGGACCGCGCGGCGATAGAGCGGGTCGGCGCAGCGCGGGGTGATGAGCACGGCATCCGCGCCGAGACCGGCGGCGGCCCGGAAGATCGCCCCCACGTTCGTGTGGTCGACGACATCCTCGATGACGACCACCCGGCTGGCGTCGCGGAGGACCTCCTCGACGGGCCGCAGCGGCGGACGGTGCATCGAGGCGAGCGCGCCGCGGTGCATCGTGTAGCCGGTCACCTGCTCGAGCACCGCCGACTCCCCCACGTAGACCGGCACGTCGAAGGGCTCCACCAGCGGGGTCAGCTCCTCGAGCCACTTCTCCTGCGTCAGCACGGAGCGGGGCACGTGGCCCGCTCGGATCGCCCGCTCCACGACGCGCGTCGACTCCGCGATGTAGAGCCCGTCGACGGGCTCCTGCAGGCGCCGCAGGACCACATCGGTGAGGCGGAGGTAGTCGGCGAGCCGCTCGTCGGCGGGATCGGAGACCGGGACGATGTGCACGAGAGGGCCCTTCCGCCGGGGCACAGGACGCACGCGCACGGCGAACGGCAACTTACCCGAATCCGAGACGCCGTATCCTGAGGTCGACCAGGAGGGCGGAAGCGATCGCATGACCGCGACGGACACGGCGGGCCACGCCGGCACCGGGCTCGAGGCGGCGGTCGACCGCGCCGAGGAGCTGCTGCGCGGACGCGGGATCGCCGTGCTGACCGGGGCGGGCGTGAGCACTGACTCCGGCATCCCCGACTACCGCGGCGCGGGCGCCCCCGTCCGCAGTCCCATGACGATCCAGCAGTTCCTCGCCGACGAGCGGGCCCAGCAGCGCTACTGGGCGGGATCCCACCTCGGCTGGAAGCACTTCTCGGCAGCGCAGCCCAACGCGGGGCACGCGGCGCTCGCCGAGCTCGAGCGGGGCGGCGTCGTCGGCGGCATCGCGACGCAGAACGTCGACGGCCTGCACCTGCGCGCCGGCTCCCGGCGCGTCGTCGAGATCCACGGCTCCGTCGACCGGGTGCGCTGCCTGGTCTGCGGGCAGGCCTTCGCCCGCGAGGACATCGCGGACCGCATGGCCGCCGACAACCCCTGGCTGGACGCGCCCGAGGGCGTACAGCTCAACCCCGACGGAGATGTCACCGTCGAGTCGGTCGAGCGCATGGTGCTCCCGAGCTGCACCGTCTGCGCCGGACGGCTCAAGCCCGAGGTCGTCTTCTTCGGGGAGTTCGTCCCCACCGAGACCTTCCGCGAGGCGGCCGCGATCGTGCGTCGGGCCGACGCGCTCATCGTCGCCGGATCCTCGCTCGTCGTGAACTCCGGCATCCGCCTCCTCGACATCGCGGTGAAGCGCCGCGTGCCGATCGTCATCGTCAACCGAGGCGAGACCCGCGGCGACGCGCGCGCGACCCTCAAGATCGACGCCGGCACCTCGACGTTGCTCGGCGCCCTGCGCGACCGCCTGCTCGCCTGAACCCGCGCGGCGCCCGCGTCGCAGATCACCCCACGGAGGCTCCTCCCCCATGACCGAGCTGTTCCTCGTGCGCCACGGCGAGACGGACTGGAACGCGGCCCGCCGCATCCAGGGTCGCACCGACATCCCGCTCAACGACACCGGCCGCGCGCAGGCGCGGGCCACCGGCCGGCTCCTCGCTCGGCGCAGCTGGGACGGCGTCGTCACGAGTCCGCTCGCACGCGCCGCCGAGACCGCGGCGATCATCGCGGCGGAGCTCGGGCTCGGCGAGCCGGCGGTGAGCGAGCCGCTCGTCGAGCGCGACTACGGCGCGGCCGAGGGCCTCGACTACACGGAGATCGACCGCCGATTCCCCGAGGGCGCGCGGGTCCCGGGGCGCGAGACGCGCGAGCAGGTCGCCGCCCGGGTCGTCCCCGAGCTCGTGCGCCTCGCGCAGGCGCGACCGGGCGCCTCGCTCGTCGTCGTGAGCCACGGCGGCGCGATCCGCTCGGCGCTCACCGAGGTCGAGCCCGGCATCCAGCACGGGCGGATCGGGAACGGCTCGGTCCACAGCTTCCGGGTCGTCGACGGGACCCTCCGCCTCCTCGCCTTCGACGATCCCATCGAGACGGCGACGGCCGGCGCGCGCGCTGGCGACCTCGACGAGCAGAACGCCGTCGAGGGCCGCGAGTCCGAGGTGCGCGCGTGAGCGCCGGCGTCGAGCGCTTCCGGGAGCGCGTCGCGGCGCTCGGGGTCGAGCTCGACATCCGGGTCATGACCGAGCGCACCCACACGGCCCAGGAGGCCGCCGAGGCGCTGGGATGCCGGGTCGAGCAGATCGTGAAGAGCCTCGTCTTCGAGGCGGACGGCGCCGCGCTCCTCGTGCTCGCGAGCGGACCGACGCGGGTCGACACGGCGTGGCTCGGCGAGCAGCTCGGCACGACGATCTCGAAGGCCGATGCCGCGCTCGTGAAGCGCGCGAGCGGCTACAGCATCGGCGGGGTGCCGCCCTTCGCGCACGACGAGCGCATCCGCACGGTCGTCGACCGCGAGCTGCTCGGGCTCGAGGAGCTCTGGGCGGCGGCCGGCAGCGACCGATCGCTGTTCCCGATCGCGCCGGCGCTCCTCATGCGGCTCGCCGAGGCGGAGCCGGTCTCGATCTCGCGCTGAGCGCACCCCTCAGACGCCGCGCGCGGTCCGTGTCGCGTGCACCCGCTCGAGCACCTCGAGCAGCGTCTGCGCCGAGGCACCCCAGTCGAACACCGCCGCCTGCTGGAAGCCCGCACGCGAGTGCGCGGCCCACAGCGCCGGATCCTCGAGCTCGCGCACGCGCGCCGCAAGCGAGGCCGGGTCGGTGGCCGGGAAGTAGGCCGCGGCCTCCGCGCCGATCTCCCGGAAGATCGGGATGTCGCTGACGACGACGGGCGTGCCGAGCGCCATGGCCTCGACGAGCGGGATGCCGAAGCCCTCCTCCAGTGAGGCGTGGACGAGTGCGGTCGCCCGTCCGAGCAGCGCCGTGTACTCCGCCTCGGAGATCCCGTCGTGGAACTCGAGCGAGCCCTGCGGCGCGAGCGCCGCGAGGCGATCGCGATCGGCCGGCCGGATGCGGCTGAGCAGGTGCAGGCGGTAGCCGGGCAGCTCGTGCATGGCGCGCGCGAGCGTCTCGACGTTCTTGTACGGCATGAAGGAGCCCATGTAGACGAGCTCCCGGCCGTCCGGCGCGCTCCGCCCCGCCATCCCGCCGCCGACCGGATCGGGGGCGTTGCGCACGACCGTGATGCGGTGCCGGGTGAGACGGTGCCGCTCCATGAGCTCGCGCGTCGTCTGCGAGACCGTGACGACCTCGTCGGCGCGGCGCAGCAGCAGCCGCTGCGGCCACCAGGCGAGGTGGTAGAGCCGCCAGAGCGCGCGGACGGGCCACGGCAGGTCGCGCGGCGGCGTCGGGTTCGAGTAGTAGATGAGGTCGTGGATCGTCAGCACGAGCCCGTAGCTCCGCCCCGCGGAGCCCATGGTCTGCATGGGGGTGAACACGACATCCGGCGCGAGGCGGTTCACCTGCCGGGCCACGAGCGGCTCGCGCGGGCTCGTCGGCGAGCTGGCGAGCTCCCACGGCAGCTCCGGCAGCATCGCGAGCTGGCGCTCGTCGCTCACGAGCATCGTGAGCTCGTGCCCCGCCTCCCCCGCCCGCGGCGCGAGCGCCTCGACGATGCGCGCCGTGTAGCGGCTGATGCCGTCGTGGTGCTCGAGGCGGGTGTAGCGGCAGTCGACGAGGATCCTCATGCCGCGCCCTCCGCGAGGAACGCCCGGATGAGGCGAGCCGCATCCTCGGGCCGCTCGTAGTGGACGAGGTGGCCGACCCCCTCGAGGACCTCGAGCCGCGCGCCCGGCGCCCGCGCAGCCAGCTCGCGCTGGCCCGCGAGCGGCGCGACGAGGTCGTCGTCGCCCGCGATGAGGAGCGTCGGCATCGTCAGCGACCCTGCCGCGCGGAGCACGTCGGTCGAGAGGGAGGCGTCGAAGCCCTCCGCGAGCGTGTCGCGATCGCTGAACGCCGAGAAGTAGCGGTCGTGCTCCTCGTGGATCCAGCGCTTGAGCCGGCCGTCGTCGGTCTTCGCGAGCGTCACCGACATGAAGCGCACGATGAGCCGGTTGCCCAGCCACGCCGCGCCGAGCCCGGCGGGCAGCCGGCGCCCGATCGCGTAGTAGAGGCGCGTGAGCCGGGCGAGCACCCCGTTGACGCCCGCCATCGGGTCGGTCGAGATGGGGTTCACGAGGATCGTGCGAGGGCTCTCGAGCCCGCCCGCGATCGCGTGCGCGACGACGATCGAGCCGAAGGAGTGGCCGAGCAGCGGCGTGCGGCCCTCGAGCCCGAGCCCCTCCAGGAGCCCCGCCAGCCAGCGCCCGTAGCCCTCGATCGAGTGCGGCGCGGCGGTCATCGGCGTCGAGCGCCCGAAGCCCGGGAGGTCGGGAGCGAGGATGCGCAGCTCCGGCAGCTGCGCGACGACCGGCTCGAGTCCGTGGTGGTCGCCGCGATAGCCGTGCACGAGCACCAGGGCCGTCTCGGCATCCGCCGGGCCGTAGTCCCAGTACCGGGTCCGGGAGCCGAGCACCTCCAGCTCGCCCTCCCTCACGGGGATGGCGGCGAGCTTCTCGGCATACGGCGACGGGACGGGCATCGCTGTCGAGTCTAGGTGGGCGGATGCTGAGAGCCCCTCCCGACATCCGGTCGCCTGTTCGTAGAGTGGGGCGGGTGACGTTCACTGCGCCGATCACCCTGCCCGGCCTCGCCCTGAACCCCCAGTGGTATCGGCGGAGCGTGTTCTACGAGGTCATGGTCCGCTCCTTCGTCGACTCCAACGGCGACGGCACGGGCGACCTCCAGGGCCTCATCTCGAAGCTGGACTACCTCCAGTGGCTCGGGATCGACGGCCTCTGGATCCCGCCGATCTACACCTCGCCGTTGCGCGACGGCGGCTACGACGTGCAGGACTACAAGGGGATCCTCCCCGAGTTCGGCACGCTCGACGACTTCCGCGAGCTCGTGACGAAGGCGCACGAGCGCAACATGCGCATCGTCATCGACCTCGTCATGAACCACACCTCGGATCAGCACGAGTGGTTCCAGCAGTCCCGCAGCGACCCCGACGGGCCGTACGGCGACTTCTACGTGTGGAGCGACACCGACGAGAAGTACGAGAACGTGCGCATCATCTTCGTCGACACCGAGGACTCCAACTGGACCTTCGACTCGGAGCGCCGGCAGTTCTTCTGGCACCGCTTCTTCTCGCACCAGCCCGACCTCAACTTCGAGAACCCGGCCGTGCGGGAGGCGATGTTCGACGTCGTCCGCTACTGGCTCGACATGGGCGTCGACGGCCTCCGCCTCGACGCGATCCCGTACCTGTACGAGTCCGAGGAGGGCAACGGCGAGTCGGAGCCGCCGACCCACCAGTTCATCCGCGACCTGCGCGAGATGGTCGACACCGAGTACCCGGGGCGCGTGCTCATCGCCGAGGCGAACCAGTGGCCCGCCGAGGTCGCGAAGTTCTTCGGCACCGAGGAGGACCCGGAGTGCCACATGGCCTTCGACTTCCCCGTCATGCCGCGCATCTTCTACTCGCTCCGCTCGCAGTCGGCGGCGGAGCTCAAGCGCGTCCTCGCGGAGACCCAGGACGTGCCCGAGGGCGCCGCCTGGGGCGTGTTCCTGCGCAACCACGACGAGCTGACGCTCGAGATGGTGAGCGAGGAGTACCGGCAGGCGATGTACGGCTGGTACGCCTACGACCCCCGCATGCGCTCCAACATCGGCATCCGCCGCCGCCTCGCGCCGCTCCTCGACAACTCGCGCGCCGAGCTGGAGCTCGCGCACGCGCTCCTGTTCTCGCTCCCCGGCTCCCCCTTCCTCTACTACGGCGACGAGATCGGGATGGGCGACAACATCTGGCTGCCCGACCGCGACTCCTCGCGCACGCCCATGCAGTGGACGCCCGACCGCAACGCGGGCTTTTCGACCGCCGACCCGGGCAAGCTCTACCTGCCGGTCGTGCAGTCCCTCGTCTACCACTTCAACCAGATCAACGTCGAGGCGCAGCTCGCGCAGTCGCGCTCGCTCCTGCACTGGGTGCGCAACGTGATCCACGTGCGGAAGGCGCATCCCACCTTCGGCCTCGGCTCCATCCAGGTGCTCGAGACCGATCACGAGTCCGTGCTCGCCTTCATCCGCGACTACCCGGGCTCGGGGACCCAGTTCGGGGACGCGCCGGAGCGCATCCTGTGCGTGTTCAGCTTCGCGCACAACGCCGTCTCCGCCCGGATCCAGCTGCCGGACGACGCCGGGGAGCCGCTCTACGACCTCTTCGGCGGCGGCGAGTTCCCGGAGGTCGACGCGGACGGCTCGGTGCACCTCTCGCTCGGCACGCAGAGCTTCTACTGGCTCCACGTCGGCGAGGCGCGGTACCAGGCGACGCACCACCACTGAGCCGCGCGTCGGCGAGTGTCCCAGGCACCCCATAGCCTGGGATGCATGAGCAGCTGGGCAGAGTCACTCGCCGTGTTCGATCTCGAGACGACGGGGGTGGACGTCCGCACGGCGCGCATCGTCACGGCGCACGTCGGCCTCATCGACGCGAGCGGCACGCTCGTCGCCCATCGCGACTGGCTCGCGGATCCCGGCGTCGAGATCCCCGAGCAGGCGACCGCCGTCCACGGGGTGACGACCGAGCGCGCCCGCACCGAGGGCCGCCCGGCCCCGGAGGTCGTCGCCGAGATCCTGACGAGCCTGCGCGGCTACCTCGACCGCGGCACCCCCGTCGTCATCTACAACGCCCCCTACGACCTCAGCCTCCTCGCGCACGAGGCGCGCCGCTACGGGCTCGCCCCGCTCGAGCAGCCCTCGCCCATCATCGATCCGCTCGTGATCGACAAGTGCGTCGACCGCTACCGGAAGGGCAAGCGGACCCTCGTGCTCGCCGCCGAGCACTACGAGGTCGAGCTCGAGGGCGCGCACGACGCGATGGCGGATGCCGTGGCCGCCGGGCGGGTGGCCCAGGCCATCGCGCGCGCCTACCCCGCCGAGCTCGGCATCACCGCAGCGGAGCTGCACGAGCTGCAGGTCGGCTGGTGCTCGGAGCAGTCGGCGAGCTTCCAGGAGTACATGCGCCGCGTCAAGGACCCCGCCTTCGTGTCCGACGGCGCCTGGCCCGTCCGTGGCTGAGTCCCGCGACGACGCGCCCGCGCCGCTGCGGATCGCCGCCGCCATCATCGAGGGCGAGGACGGCCGGCTGCTCTTCGTGCGCAAGCGCGGCACGACCGCCTTCATGCAGCCGGGCGGCAAGCTCGAGCCGGAGGAGACGGCCGACGAGACGCTCGCGCGCGAGCTCGAGGAGGAGCTCGGTCTCGACGTCTCCCCCGCCCAGCTGCGCTACGTCGGGCGCTTCTCGGCTCCCGCCGCGAACGAGCCGGGCCTCGAGGTCGACGCCGAGGTCTACGACGCCCCGCTGACGGGACGCCCCGCGGTCGCGGCCGAGATCGAGGAGCTCGCCTGGGTGGAGCCGACCGCCCTCGAGGGGATCGATGTCGCACCGCTCAGCCGCGACATCCTCGTGCCGCTGATCCTCGCCCGCCGGCGCAGCTGAGGCGCGGCGGCGCCGATCGGCTCGCCCGCCCGGGAACGCGAAATGGGCACCGGCCGAAGCCGATGCCCACTCGTGAGGAACGCGTTACTTGCCGAAGTTCTTGAAGCGCGTGTTGAACTTCTCGACGCGGCCGGCGCTGTCGAGGATGCGCTGCTTGCCCGTGTAGAACGGGTGCGAGGCCGAGGAGATCTCGACGTCGATGACGGGGTAGGTCTCGCCGTCGAGCTCGATCGTCTTCTCGCTCGTCGCGGTGGAACGGGTGAGGAAGGTGGCACCGCTCGCGAGGTCGCGGAACACGATGGGCGCGTACTCGGGGTGGATGTCGGTCTTCATGGCGGAACCTCGTGAGTCGAACGGATGGGAAAGTCAGAAGTGGCCGAGACGGCCAAAAGTCGATGCTATCAGATGGCGCGGGCGGCGAAGCGGCCGTCGTCGGTGCGGCTCACCGCGAGCTCCATGCCGAAGGCGCCGCCGAGGTGCTCGGCCGTGACGATCTCGTCGATCGGGCCCGAGGCGCGGATCGAGCCGTCGACCAGCAGGAGCGCGTGCGTGAAGCCGGCCGGGATCTCCTCGACGTGGTGCGTCACCATGACCATCGCGGGCGACTCGGGCGAGGAGGCGTAGTTGCCGAGGAGCTGCAGCAGCTCCTCGCGCGCGCCCAGGTCGAGGGAGGCGGCCGGCTCGTCGAGCAGCAGCAGCTCCGGGTCCGTCATGACGGCCCGGGCGATCTGGACGCGCTTCTGCTCGCCGTCGCTCAGCGTGCCGAAGGCGCGGTCCGCGTAGTGGTCGAGCTTCCACTCGGCGAGGACGCGGCGGGCGCGGCGCACGTCGACGTCCTCGTAGGTCTCGTTCCATCGGCCGGTGACCGAGTAGGCGGCCGTGAGGACCGCGTTGAGCACGGTCTCATCGCCCGGGATGCGACGCGCGAGCGAGGTCGAGGCGAAGCCGATGCGGGGGCGGAGCTCGAAGACGTCGCTGTGGCCCATGCGCTCCCCCAGCAGCACGGCCTCGCCCTCGGTGGGGTGGAAGGTCGCGGAGCTCACCTGCAGCAGCGTCGTCTTGCCGGCGCCGTTGGGGCCGAGGACCACCCAGCGCTCTTCGGGCTCGACCGTCCAGGAGACGGAGTCGAGGATGCGGTTGCCGTCGCGGACCACCGCGACGTCGGCGAGCTGGAGAACGCTTCCCATGATGCGTGACAGCCTAGTCGCCCTCAGCTCAGGGAGTCGTAGATCTCGCGTGTGCGCGTCGCGATCGCGCCCCAGCTGAAGTGCTGCTCCGCGCGGCGGCGACCCGCCTCGCCCATGCGCGTCGCGGCATCCGGATCGCGCGTCACCTCGGTGAGGGTCGCCGCGAGGTCGGCGACGAAGCGCTCGGGGTCGACCGGCGTGCCGGTGCCGTCCTGCACCTGCTCGATGGGCACGAGGCGGCCCGTCTCGCCGTCGGCGACGACCTCGGGGATGCCGCCCGTGGCCGTTCCCACGACCGCGGCGCCGCACGCCATGGCCTCGAGGTTGACGATGCCGAGCGGCTCGTAGACCGAGGGGCAGACGAAGGTGGTCGCGGCGGAGAGCAGCGCCGCCAGCTCGGGCTGGCTGAGGAGGCGGTCGAGCCACACCACGCCGGAGCGCTCCGCCTGGAGGGCCGCGACGCCCGCCTGCACCTCGGCGAGGATCTCGGGCGTGTCGGGGGCGCCGGCGCAGAGCACGAGCTGCACGTCGGCGGGCAGTCGGCGCGCCGCCTCGAGGAGGTACGGCAGGCCCTTCTGACGGGTGATGCGCCCGACGAACACGACGCTCGGCCGGTCCGGGTCGACGCCGAGCGAGCGGACGAGCTCGGGCTCGTCGACGCGGTGCCAGCGCTCGAGGTCGATGCCGTTGTGCACGACGTGCACGCGGGAGGAGTCGATCGCCGGGTAGGAGCGGAGGATGTCGGCGGCCATGCCGGCGCTCACCGCGATCACGGCATCCGCGGCCTCGAAGGCGGTCTGCTCGATCCAGCTGGAGACGCGGTAGCCGCCTCCGAGCTGCTCGGCCTTCCACGGTCGCAGCGGCTCGAGGCTGTGGGCGGTGACGACGTGCGGGATGCCGTGGAGCAGCTTGGCGAGGTGGCCGGCGCCGTTCGCGTACCAGGTGTGCGAGTGCACGAGATCGGCGCCCGCGATGTCCTGCGCGATCTGGAGGTCGACGCCGAGCGTCGCGAGCGCGGGGTTCGCCTCGCCGAGCGGGGCGGGGACGAGGTAGCTGTGCACGCCGGGCTCCTCGCGCGGCATCCCGAAGGCCCGGACGAGGACCTCCGTGTCGGTGCCGGCACGCAGCGCGGCCACGAGCTCGGCGACGTGGACGCCCGCTCCGCCGTAGACCTCGGGGGGATACTCGCGGCTCAGCACGTCGACTCTCATGGAACCCGACGGTAGTACAGGCCGCGCGGCTGGCCTAGATTGAGGACATGGCATCGAAGAAGATCTTCGGCATCGTGCTCGCCGGCGGAGAAGGCAAGCGGCTGATGCCCCTCACGGCGGATCGGGCCAAGCCCGCGGTCCCCTTCGCCGGCGGCTACCGCCTCATCGACTTCGCGCTCTCCAATCTGGTGAACTCGGGCCTGCGCCAGCTCGTGGTCCTCACGCAGTACAAGTCCCATTCGCTCGACCGCCACGTCTCGCAGACCTGGCGACTCTCGGGGATGCTCGGCGCCTACGTCGCCTCGGTCCCGGCGCAGCAGCGGCTCGGCAAGCGCTGGTTCTCGGGCTCCGCCGACGCGATCCTGCAGAGCCTCAACCTGCTCCGCGACGAGAAGCCGGACATCGTCGTCGTCGTCGGCGCCGATCACGTCTACCGCATGGACTTCTCGCAGATGATCGAGGCGCACATCGCCTCCGGCGCCGGCTGCACGGTCGCCGCGATCCGCCAGCCGATCTCGCTCGCGAACCAGTTCGGCGTCATCGAGACGGAGGCGGACGACCCGACCCGGATCGCGGCCTTCCGCGAGAAGCCCTCCGACCCGGTCGGCCTCGCCGACTCGCCCGACGAGGTGCTCGCCTCGATGGGCAACTACGTCTTCGACGCCGACGTCCTCATCGACGCCGTGATCCGCGACGGCGAGCGAGCCGAGTCGAATCACGACATGGGCGGCGACATCGTGCCCGACTTCGTGGACCGCGGCGACGCGGCCGTCTACGACCTCCAGCGCAACGAGGTGCCGGGATCCACCGACCGCGACCGCTTCTACTGGCGCGACGTGGGGACGATCGACTCGTTCTTCGAAGCGCACCAGGACCTCATCTCGGCGCTCCCGGTCTTCAACCTCTACAACCAGGACTGGCCGATCTTCAGCCAGCAGCTCAACTCGCCGCCCGCGAAGTTCGTGCGCGACGGCCGCGACCGCGTCGGCACCGCGATCGACTCGATCGTGTCGCTCGGCTGCGTCGTCTCGGGCGGCCACCTCGAGCGCAGCGTGCTCGGGCCCTGGGTGACGGTCGACTCGGGCGCCACGGTCGTGGACTCGGTCGTCTTCGAGCGGGTCCACATCGAGCACGACGCGACGGTGCAGCGCGCGATCCTCGACAAGGAGGTCGTGGTCGAGTCCGGCGCGACCGTCGGCGTGGACGCCGCGCTCGACCGCTCGCGCGGCTTCACCGTCACCGACTCGGGGATCACCGTGGTCGGCAAGGGCGAGCGCGTCGCGGCGGGCTGAGCGGGGCCGCTAGGCTCGGGGCCCGTGCCCTCCTTCCTCGTCGTGCTCGATGTCGACTCCACGCTGATCGAGGAGGAGGCGATCGAGCTCCTCGCCGAGGAGGCGGGCGTCGTCGACGAGGTCCGCGAGGTCACGCTCCGCGCCATGAACGGCGAGCTCGACTTCGAGGCCTCGCTCCGCGAGCGCGCCGCGACCCTCACGGGGCTCGGCGCCGGGGTCTTCGAGCGGGTGCGCGAGCGCGTGACGCTCACGCGCGGCGTCCCGGAGATGGCGGCCGGCATCCGGGCGGCGGGCGGCGCCGTCGCGGTCGTGTCGGGCGGCTTCCACGAGATCATCGACCCCGTCGCCGAGGCGCTGCGACTCGACTTCTGGCGAGCCAACCGTCTCGAGGTCCGCGACGGCGCGCTGACCGGCGAGGTCGTGCCGCCCGTCGTCGACGCGGCCGCGAAGGCGGACGCGCTGCGCGAATGGGCGGCGGCCCTCGACCTGCCGCTCGCGCGCACGCTCGCGATCGGCGACGGCGCGAACGACCTCGAGATGATGGCGATCTGCGGGCTCTCGATCGGCTTCGACGCGAAGGCCCCCGTCCGGCAGGCCGCCGATCTGCTCCTCGACGAGCGCGACCTGTCGGCCGTGCTCGCCGTGCTCCAGCTGCCCCGCGTCTGAGCGCGCCGCGGCGAGAGCGGCCTAGTGCCCCATCCCGAGTCCGCCGTCGACGGGGATGACGGCGCCCGAGATGTAGGCCGCGTCGTCGCCCGCGAGCCACAGCACGGCCTTGGCGACCTCCTCCGCGCTGCCGTACCGCCCGGCGGGGATGGACTTCCGGTACTCGGCCTGCGTCGCCTCCGGCAGCTCGGCCGTCATGTCGGTCTCGATGAAGCCGGGTGCGACGACGTTCGCCGTGATGCCGCGTGCGCCGAGCTCGCGCGTGATCGAGCGGGCCATGCCGACGAGACCGGCCTTCGAGGACGAGTAGTTGATCTGGCCCGGCCCGCCGAAGAGGCCCACGACGCTCGAGATGAGCACGACGCGGCCGAAGCGGGCCTTGAGCATGCCCTTCGAGGCGCGCTTCACGACGCGGAACGAGCCGCCCAGGTTCGTGTCGACGACCGCCGAGAAGTCCTCCTCCGACATGCGGAGCAGGAGGGTGTCGCGCGTGATGCCCGCGTTCGCGACGACGACCTCGACCGCGCCGAGCTGCTCCTCGACCTGCGTGAACGCCGCATCGATCGAGGCCGCGTCCGTCATCTCCGCGCGGACGGTGAGGGCGCCCTCGGGGCCCTCGCCCGAGCGCGCCGTCACGGCGACGCGGTGGCCCGCCGCGATGAAGGCCTCCGCGATGGCGCGGCCGATGCCGCGGTTGCCGCCGGTGATGAGGACAGTGCGCTGGGTCATGCGCTCCAGCGTAGCGACGCGGGGCGCGCGCACGGCGCACGGCGGCGCACGAGCGTAGGCTGGAGCGGTCATGCGCCGTCCACCCGCCTCCAGCATCACGGAGCTGCCGGCCTCCCCCGAGGAGGAGCAGCGGGGGCGCGTCCTGCGCTACAGCATCGCGATGGGCGTGCGCATGCTGTGCATCGTCGCCTGCGTGTTCGTGCACGGCTGGTGGCTCGTCATCCCGGCGGTCGGCGCGATCGTCCTCCCGTACTTCGCGGTCCTCATCGCGAACGCGCACATCGCGAAGCCGGCGGCCGTCGTCGAGCGCCCCGGCGCGATCGTGCCGGTCGCCCCCTCGGTCCGCCGCGAGGGGCCGCGGTGATCGGCTTCGGCGAGACCCGCATCCGCTGCTCGGCGTCCGCCTGCGAGTCGGAGGCGGCGTGGGGGATCAACTGGCGCAACCCCCGCATCCACGGCCCCGAGCGCGTCAAGGTGTGGCTCGCCTGCGACGCGCACCGCGAGCACCTCGCCGGCTATCTCTCGAGCCGCGGGTTCCCGGTCGTCGTCGCGCCGCTCGGCGAGACGGTGGAGCTCGTGCCGGACGGGGCGGTGCCGTGAACGGCACCAGGCGGTGGATCGGGTACGTCGCGCTCACGGTCGTCTTCGCGCTCGCCTGCGGGCTCCTCTCCTGGTGGCAGTGGTCCCGTCGAGCCGAGGCCGTCGAGGCGATCGAGCTCGTCGAGCAGAACTTCGACGCGGCGCCCGTGCCGCTCGAGGCGGAGCTGCCGGTGCTCGACGACTGGTCGCCCTCGCAGGAGTGGCAGCCGGTCGTGATGACCGGCACCTACCTCGTGGAGGATCAGCTGCTCGTGCGCAACCGCCCCCGCAACGGCGGGCCGGGCTGGGAGGTGCTCACGCCGCTCCGCCTCGACGACGGGCGGGTCTTCGTCGTCGATCGGGGCTGGCTCCCGCTCGGCAGCGTCGACGATGTGCCGGATGTCGTGCCGGCCCCGCCCGAAGGGGTGGTCACGGTGGTCGCGCGCCTCAAGGCCGGCGAGCCGACGCTCCCCGGCCGCTCGGCGCCCGAGGGCCAGATCTCGACCATCCACCTCCCCCAGGTCGCGGACCTCGTCGCGGGCGAGACCTGGACGGGCGCCTACGGCCTCCTCGAGTCCGAGGATCCGGCCGCCGACAGCCGCCCGCTGCCGGTCGTCCGCCCGCCCGCCGACGAGGGCCCCCACCTCTCCTACGCCTTCCAGTGGATCGCCTTCGGCGTGCTCGCCTTCGTCGCGCTCTTCTGGGGCATCCGCCACGAGCGCCGCGCGCGGCTCGAGGAGGAGCGCGTCGCCGCCGGCGGCGAGCCCGCCCCCGAGCGACGCCGCGGACGCGGCGGCGAGGACGCCGACGCGGAGGACGCGCTGCTCGATGCCGCCGGACGCTGAGCGCTCCGGCAGCGGGCGCACCTAGGCGAGGGTGATGAGCTCGGCGTAGTCCTTGTTCCAGTGGTCCTCGACCCCGTCGGGGAGGATGAGCACGCGCTCCGGGTTGAGCGCCTCGACCGCGCCCTCGTCGTGCGAGACGAGCACGACGGCGCCCGAGTAGCCGGCGAGGGCGCCGAGGATCTCCTCGCGGCTCGCAGGGTCGAGGTTGTTCGTGGGCTCATCGAGCAGCAGCACGTTCGCCCCCGAGACGACGATCATCGCGAGCGCGAGGCGGGTCTTCTCGCCGCCCGAGAGGACGCCCGCGGGCTTGTCGGCGTCATCCCCCGTGAACAGGAAGGAGCCGAGCACGCGCCTGGCCTCGGTCGCGTTGAGCTGCGGCGAGGAGGAGAGCATGTTCTCGAGCACCGAGCGCTTGACGTCGATCGTCTCGTGCTCCTGCGCGTAGTACCCGATGCGGAGGCCGTGGCCGGGCTCCACCTGGCCGGTGTCGGGGCGGTCGACGCCCGCCAGGATGCGGAGCAGCGTCGTCTTGCCGGCGCCGTTGAAGCCGAGCACGACGACCTTCGAGCCGCGGTCGATCGCGAGATCCACGGCGGTGAAGATCTCGAGCGAGCCGTAGGACTTCGAGAGGTCGGATGCCGTGAGCGGCGTGCGCCCGCAGGCGGCGGGCTCCGGGAAGCGGAGCTTCGCGACGCGGTCCACCTGGCGGACCTCCTCGAGGCCCGAGAGCATCTTCTCCGCCCGCGCGACCATCTGGTGCGCCGCAGCCGCCTTCGAGGCCTTCGCGCCGAAGCGCGCCGCCTGCTGCTGCAGCTGCGTCGCCTTCTTCTCGACGTTGGAGCGCTCCTTGCGGCGGCGCTCCTCGTCGGCGGCGCGCTGGCGCAGGTAGTGCTTCCAGCCCATGTTGTAGACGTCGATGACCTGGCGGTTCGCGTCGAGGTAGAAGACCTTGTTGACGACCTCGTCGACGAGGTCGACGTCGTGGCTGATCACGATGACGCCGCCCTGATACTGCTTGAGGAACTCGCGCAGCCAGACGACCGAGTCGGCATCGAGGTGGTTGGTCGGCTCGTCGAGGATCATCGTGTCGGCGCCTGAGAACAGGATCCTGGCGAGCTCGATGCGGCGCCGCTGACCGCCCGAGAGGGTCTTCAGCTGCTGATCGAGGATGCGATCCGGCAGGGCGAGGTTCGAGGCGATCGACGCCGCCTCGGCCTCCGCCGCGTAGCCGCCGAGCGCGAGGAAGCGATCCTCGGCCTTCGCATAGGCGTCCATGCCCGCCTCGCTGGTGCGCGCATCCTCGCTCGCCATGTCCTCGGTCGCCTGCCGCATGCGCAGCACGATCGATCCGAGCCCGCGGGCGTCGAGGATGCGGGTGCGGGCCGTCTGCTCCGGGTCGCCCGTGCGCGGGTCCTGCGGGAGGTAGCCGATCTCGCCGGTGCGGGTGATCTCGCCGGCGCTCGGCTGCCCCTCCCCCGCGAGCGTCTTCGTGAGCGTCGTCTTGCCCGCCCCGTTGCGCCCGACCAGCCCGATCTTGTCGCCCTTGTCGACGCGGAAAGCCACGTCCTCCATGAGCACGCGGGCTCCGACGCGGATCTCGAGGCCGGTGACGGCGAGCACGGCGGACGTCGCTTTCTCTCAGGGGAAGGTGGTCGGCCCGGGAATGCGGGCCAGCCGTCGAGTCTAGCCCGCCCGCGCGGCCCCGGCCGACGCAGGCTGCTCGGCGAAGTACCGGTGACGGTGGAGACGGCACCCCGGGTTGAAGACCGCGGCGCAGCAGGGGCAGGCGTCCGCCGCCAGATAGCGCTCGATCGACATCGGGGATCCGCAGGCGCCGCAGAGGATCGCCTCCGCGTCGAACCGATCGGGCGGCCACAGCTGCGCCTCGTGCCCGGCGACAGCGTCATGGCATTCCCGACACGGATGCAGCCGCTCGCAGCATGGCAGGGCGAGCGCCACGACATCCCACGGCTGATGCCAGTGGACGCAGCGCGTCTCCAGGTCGACCGGGAGGCCGTGGACCTCGTGCCCGCCGACCCGCACCGAGTCCTCCGCCGAGCCGTCGGTCAGCGCGCGGGGCATCCGGGACTCCGAGCGGGGGTCAGATCGAGAAGCCGATCGCGCGCATCATGTCGCGACCGTCGTCGGTGATCCGCTCGGGGCCCCACGGCGGCATCCACACCCAGTTGATGCGGAAGCGCTCGACGATGCCGTCGAGCGCCTGCCCGATCTGCTCCTCGATGACATCCGTCAGCGGGCAGCCGGCGGAGGTGAGCGTCATCGAGATGATGAGCGCATCGTTCTCCTCGTCCCAGGCCAGGTCGTAGACGAGTCCGAGATCGACGATGTTGACCCCGAGCTCGGGGTCGATGACATCCTTCAGCCCCTCCTCGACCTTGTCGAAGAGCGCGGGCTCGAGTGCGGTGGGCATGGAGGCCTCCTTGCGGCCAGCTTAGGCGGCTCGGCTCAGGCTCGCGCGGCGAGGTAGCGGTCGTAGCCCTCGTCCTCGAGGCGGTCGGCGAGCTCGGCGCCGCCCTCCTCCGCGACCTTGCCGTCGACGAAGACGTGGACGAAGTCCGGCTTGATGTAGCGGAGGATGCGCGTGTAGTGGGTGATGAGCAGGATGCCCATGTCGGACTCCGCGTGCGCGCGGTTGACGCCCTCCGAGACGATCTTCAGCGCGTCGACGTCGAGGCCGGAGTCGGTCTCGTCGAGCACCGCGAACTTGGGCTTCAGCAGCTCGAGCTGGAGGATCTCGTGGCGCTTCTTCTCGCCGCCCGAGAAGCCCTCGTTGACGTTGCGCGCCGAGAAGGAGGAGTCCATGCGGAGCTTCTCCATCGACTCGTTGACGGTCTTCGCCCAGCCGCGGATCGCCGGCGCCTCGCCGTCGACGGCGGTCTTCGCGGTGCGGAGGAAGTTCGCGACCGTGACGCCGGGGATCTCGACCGGGTACTGCATCGCGAGGAAGAGCCCCGCGCGAGCGCGCTCGTCGACGCTCATCTCGAGGACGTCCTCGCCGTCGAGCGTGATCGTGCCGCCGTCGACGTTGTAGCGCGGGTGCCCCGCGATCGTGTACGCGAGGGTCGACTTGCCGGAGCCGTTCGGGCCCATGACCGCGTGGATCTCGCCCTGCTTGATCGTGAGGTCGACCCCCTTGAGGATCGGCTTCGTGCCCTGGTCGGTCTCGATCGAGACCTGGAGGTCGCGGACTTCGAGTGTCGCCATGTTCGTTCTTCTCTCCTGCGCCGTCAGACGGCGAGCTTGGTGCTGGGGTCGATGTACACGTCGCCGTCGCGGATCTCGACCGCGAAGACGGGGACCGGCTCGTAGGCCGGGAGGGTGAGGGGCTTGCCGGTCGTCAGCTCGAACTTCGAGCCGTGCGCCCAGCACTCGAGCGTGTCGTCCTCGACGAAGCCCTCGCTCAGCGAGATGTCGCCGTGCGTGCAGACGTCGCCGATCGCGTGGACGGCGCCCGCCGAGTCGATGACGACCGCGATCGCGACGCCGTCGAGCACGACGCGCTGCGCGGTGCCCACACCGAGCTCCGCGACGGCGCAGGCGCGCTGCGCCGTC
Source organism: Homoserinibacter sp. YIM 151385 (assembly GCF_027912415.1). Classification (NCBI taxonomy): domain Bacteria; kingdom Bacillati; phylum Actinomycetota; class Actinomycetes; order Micrococcales; family Microbacteriaceae; genus Homoserinibacter; species Homoserinibacter sp. YIM 151385. The sequence goes on from NZ_CP115175.1 coordinate 643,330, forward strand.
ATCGCGCCGCCTCGAGCTCGGCGACGAGGGCCGCCTGGAGGCGCGTCTCGAGCTCGGGCTCGCCGATCTGCTGCACGACCTCGCTGAGGAAGCCGAGCACGACGAGGCGACGCGCCTCCGCCTCCTCGATCCCGCGGGCCTGCAGGTAGAAGAGCTGCTCGTCGTCGAAGCGGCCGGTCGCGCTCGCGTGCCCGGCGCCCGCGATGTCGCCCGTCTCGATCTCGAGGTTCGGGATGCTGTCGGCGCGCGTCCCGTCCGAGAGGACGAGGTTGCGGTTCTGCTCGTAGCTGTCGGTGCCGGTCGCCTCGCGGCCGATGAGCACGTCGCCGATCCAGACGCTGCGCGCGCCCGCGCCGTTGAGCGCCCCCTTGTACGTCACGCGGCTCTTCGAGTGCGGCGCGTCGTGGAAGACGTAGACCTGCTGCTCGAGGTGCTGGCCGGCGTCCGAGAAGTACAGGCCGAGCATCTCGGCATCCGCGCCGTCCTCGGCGAGGTGCGCCGAGGGGTTCACGCGGACCACCGAGCCGCCGAGGGAGACGACGATGTGCTTGAGGCGCGCGTCCCGGCCGATGCGGGCGAAGTGGCTCGCGAGGTGGATCGCGTCGTCATCCCAGCCCTGGACGCTCACGAGGGTGAGCTGCGCGCCCTCGCCGACCACGATCTCCACGTTCTCGACGAGCTTCGCGGGGCCGCGGCTGTCGAGGACGACGAGGCCGGAGCTGTGCGGCGCCGCCTCGACGAGGACGTGCGCGCCGCGCGCGCGCGCATCGAGTGCGGCGCGGCTGATCGAGACGGGCTGCGTCTCGCCCTCGACGCGGATGCGGAGCGCCCGCTCGAAGCTCGACCAGGCGTTCGCGCTCGCGCGGTCCTCCGGGAGGCCGGCGGCGCCGATCCCCTCGGCGTCGCGCGCGACCCACTCGATCGACACGCCCTCGACCTCGGGGGCCTCGAACGCGTAGGCGGAGCCGTCGAGCTCGCCGTCGATGAGGTCGCGCAGGCGGTCGACGGGCGAGAGCTTCCAGTCGACCTCGCGGCCGGTGACCGCGGGGAACTCGGCGTGGACGGCGGAGCGGAAGCGCTCCGAGCGCGTCTGGACGGGCACACGGCGCGCCGCGCCATCCCATCCTCCGTCGCTGTGCGCCTTCGCGCCGTGCTGTTCGGGAGTGACGAGCGTCATGACTAGCCGACGGATCCTTCCATGCTCATCTCGATGAGCTTGTTGAGCTCGAGTGCGTACTCCATGGGGAGCTCGCGGGCGATCGGCTCGATGAAGCCGCGGACGATCATCGCCATCGCCTCGTCCTCCTCCATGCCGCGCGACATGAGGTAGAAGAGCTGCTCCTCGCTCACGCGGGAGACGGTCGCCTCGTGGCCGAGCTGGACGTCGTCCACCCGGATGTCGATCGCGGGGTACGTGTCGGAGCGGGAGATCGTGTCGACGAGGAGCGCGTCGCAGCGCACCGTGTTCGCCGCGTGGTGCGCGTTCGCATCCACGCGGACCTCGCCGCGGTAGCCCGCACGGCCGCCGCCGCGCGCGATCGACTTCGAGACGATCGAGGACGTCGTGTGCGGCGCCATGTGGATCATCTTCGCGCCGGCGTCCTGGTGCTGGCCGGGGCCCGCGAAGGCCACCGACAGGGTCTCCCCCTTCGCGTGCTCGCCCATGAGGAAGATCGAGGGGTACTTCATCGTCACCTTGGAGCCGATGTTGCCGTCGATCCACTCCATGGTGGCGCCCTCGTGCGCGACCGCGCGCTTCGTGACGAGGTTGTAGACGTTGTTCGACCAGTTCTGGATGGTCGTGTAGCGGACGCGGGCGCCCTTCTTCACGACGATCTCGACGACGGCCGAGTGCAGCGAGTCCGACTTGTAGATCGGGGCCGTGCAGCCCTCGATGTAGTGGACGTAGCTGTCCTCGTCGGCGATGATCAGGGTCCGCTCGAACTGGCCCATGTTCTCCGTGTTGATGCGGAAGTAGGCCTGCAGCGGGATCTCGACGTGCACGCCCTTCGGGACGTAGACGAAGGAGCCGCCCGACCACACGGCCGTGTTGAGCGCCGCGAACTTGTTGTCGCCCGAGGGGATGACGGTGCCGAAGTACTCCTCGAAGAACTCGGGGTGCTCCTTGAGCGCCGTGTCGGTGTCCATGAAGATGACGCCCTGCGCCTCCAGCTCCTCCTGGATCTGGTGGTAGACGACCTCGGACTCGTACTGCGCGGCGACGCCCGCGACCAGTCGCGCGCGCTCCGCCTCGGGGATGCCGAGCCGGTCGTAGGTGTTCCGGATGTCCTCCGGGAGGTCCTCCCACGACTGCGCCTGCTTCTCCGTCGAGCGGACGAAGTACTTGATGTTGTCGAAGTCGATGCCCGACAGATCGGCGCCCCAGGTCGGCATGGGCTTCATGCCGAAGAGCTTGTACGCCTTGAGGCGGCGCTGGAGCATCCACTCCGGCTCGCCCTTCTTCTGCGAGATGTCGGCGACGACCTCCTCGCTGATGCCGCGCCGGGCGGAGGCGCCGGCGGAATCCGAGTCGGCCCAGCCGAACTCGTACTGGCCGAGGCCCTCGAGCTCGGGTCGGTCGATGAGCACATCTGACATGCGTTGCCTCTTCTCCTGCCGAGTCGAGCTGTCCTGCTCGTATCGGCATCCGTCGGGATGGTCGCCGTCGTCTCCGGGCGCCGGGCTCTCGTTCCCGGCTGCGGGCGCACGCCGGGGCGGGCGCGCCGCGGGCGACGTCGCTCCTCAACCCGACGAGTCTACAGGGCCGCGCGCGTCCTGGCCGGGCACACCGGGTGCCGGCATCGGCGCGTCCTCCCCGTCCTGATGCACAGGAACACGCTCGTAGAATGGCGGTGCCCGCCGATCGCGGGAGCCCCATCCAGGAAGCAGGAGCACGCCGGTGCCCGGAACCTCTGCGCCCGCTGCCGGCGCTCTCCTCGCAGCGCTGCCCGCCGGCGTCGCCGACCGCCGCGTCCGCGCCCTCGCCTGGGCCTCGCTCGTCTCCCAGACGGTGATCGTCGGCACGGGCGGACTCGTGCGGCTCACCGCCTCGGGCCTCGGCTGCCCGACCTGGCCGCGCTGCACCGAGGAGAGCTACGTGTCGACGCCCGAGATGGGCATCCACGGGATCATCGAGTTCGGGAACCGCCTGCTCACCTTCGCGCTCATCCTCATCGCGCTCGCGGCCTTCATCTCGATCCTGCGATTCCGCCGGGAGCGGCGCGACCTCTTCGCGCTGACCCTCGCGCTCGGCCTCGGCATCCCGGGGCAGGGCGTCATCGGCGGCATCACGGTCCTCACGAACCTCAACCCCTACGTCGTCGGCCTGCACTTCGTGCTCTCGATCGGGCTGGTCTGCCTCGCGACCGTCCTCGTGTACCGCGTGCACCTCGTCGACCCGGCCGTGCCGCGCGCGCTCGCCGTGCCGCGGCCCTTCGCCGGCGCGGTCCACGCGCTGTCCGGCATCGTGCTCGTCACGATCCTCGTCGGCATCCTCACGACCGGGTCCGGCCCGCACGCGGGCGACCACGGCGCCGCGCGCAACGGCCTCGACCCCGAGCTGCTGCAGCACATCCACAGCTGGCCCGCCTACGCGATGCTCGCGCTGACGGTCGTGCTCGTCGGGATCGCCGTGCTCCGCGGGATCACGGCCCCTCGCCGCTTCCTCGTGGCGCTGCTGGCGGCGCAGCTCGTCCAGGTCGCGGTCGGGCTCATCCAGGCGCGACTCGGCCTCCCGCCCTTCCTCGTCGGCGTGCACATGGTGCTCGCCTGCGTGCTCGCCTCGCTCACGACCGCCTCGGTGCTCTCGCTCAAGCGCTGATCGCCGGCGCTCCCGGCACCTCCGGGAGGGGTTCCCGTCGCGCGGCGGCGTGTCAGCGCATCCGGGCCGGCGCGTCGCCCCGATCCCCTCCCGGGGGATAAGAGGCGGCGTCCGGTCCGCGACGCCGCTCGGCTCGCCCGATCAGAACGGGATCGGCAGATGCACCAGCGGGTCGATGCCGACCGAGATGAAGACGAGCGTGAGATACGTGATGCTGGCGTGGAAGACCCGCATCGGCTTGACCTCCTCGTCGCCGCGGATCGCCCGCGCGTAAAGGCGGTGCGACTCGACGACGAACCAGACGCCCGAGCCGGCCGCCGCGATCGCGTAGACGAGCCCCATCTGCCCGACCGGGATGAGGAGGAGCGAGCAGGCGACCGTCGCCCAGGCGTAGAGGATGACCTGCAGCCCGACCGCGGTCTCGCCGCGGACGACGCCGAGCATCGGCACGCTCACGGAGGCGTAGTCCTCCCGGTAGCGCATCGAGAGCGGCCAGTAGTGCGGCGGCGTCCACAGGAACACGATGCCGAAGAGGATGAGCGCCTCGAGGCTCAGCGAGCCCGTCACGGCGGCCCAGCCGATGAGCACCGGCATGCAGCCGGCGATGCCGCCCCACACGATGTTCTGCGGCGTGCGGCGCTTGAGCCAGAGGGTGTAGACGAAGACGTAGAAGAGGATCGCGAAGACCGAGAGCGCCGCCGCGAGCGGCGTCGTCGTCCAGGCGAGCCAGGCGGTCGAGCCGATGCCGAGCACCCACGCGAAGACGAGCGCCTCCCGGTCGCTCAGCTCGCCGGTCACGAGCGGGCGCTTCTGGGTCCGCTTCATGACGCGGTCGATGTCGCGGTCGATGTAGCAGTTGAAGGCGTTCGCGGAGCCCGCCGAGAGGGCGCCGCCGAGGAGCGTCGCGAGCACGAGCCACAGGTCGGGGATGCCGCGCGCGGCGAGGACCATGACGGGCGCGGTCGTGATGAGCAGCAGCTCGATCACCCGCGGCTTCGTCAGCGCGACATAGGCCTTCGCCTTGCGGAGGACGCCGACGCGGGGCCGATCGACGCGGCCGTCGACTGTCAGCTGCATGGGACCTCGTGATCGCGGGACGGTTGTGCAGGAAGAGTCTAGGCGATCCGCGGGCCGACGCCGGACGTCCCACGTCCGCACGCGCGTCTGCGGCGCGTGCCTCACCTGACTATGATCTTGAGTGCTCGCCAGCGCCGAGCCCTCCCCCACGCCGTGATGGCGCGCGGATGCGGCGGCGCCCGATCCCGGACGGCGAGCGGATCCCGCGGGGACGTTGGCCGACGCCCCGCATCGAATCGGAAGGTCAGCATCACCGTGCCAGCTCTGCAGTGGGACCCCATCGACGACAAGGCAGTGGATACGGCGAGGGTGCTCGCCGCCGACGCGGTCGAGAAGGTCGGCAACGGCCACCCCGGGACGGCCATGAGCCTCGCGCCCCTCGCCTACCTCCTCTTCCAGAAGGTGATGCGCCGCGACCCGTCCGACAACGAGTGGATCGGCCGCGACCGCTTCATCCTCTCGGCCGGCCACAGCTCGCTCACCCAGTACGTGCAGCTCTACTTCGGCGGCTACGGCCTCGAGATCGAGGATCTCGAGGCGCTGCGCACCTGGGGCTCGAAGACCCCCGGCCACCCCGAGTACGGCCACACCGACGGCGTCGAGATCACGACGGGCCCGCTCGGCCAGGGTCTGGCCTCGGCGGTCGGCTTCGCCTACGCCCAGCGCTACGAGCGCGGGCTCTTCGACCCCGAGACGCCCGCCGGCGAGAGCCCCTTCGACCACTTCACCTATGTGATCGCGGGCGACGGCGACATCCAGGAGGGCGTCACGAGCGAGGCCGGCTCGCTCGCCGGCCACCAGCAGCTCGGCAACCTCATCGCCTTCTACGACAGCAACCAGATCTCCATCGAGGACGACACGCAGATCGCCTTCACGGAGGACGTGCAGGCCCGCTACGAGGCCTACGGCTGGCAGGTCCAGGTCGTCGACTGGAAGAAGACCGGCGAGTACGTCGAGGACGTCGCCGAGCTGCACCGCGCCATCGAGGCCGCCCAGGGCGAGACCTCGAAGCCCTCGCTCATCATCCTCAAGACGATCATCGGGTGGCCGAGCCCGAAGAAGCAGAACACGGGCAAGATCCACGGCTCCGCTCTCGGCGGCGACGAGCTCGCGGCGCTCAAGGAGGTGCTCGGCTTCGACCCGGAGCAGACCTTCCAGGTCGCGCCCGAGGTCATCGAGCACACCCGGAAGGCGCTCGAGCGCGGCGCCGCGGCGCACGCCGAGTGGCAGCGGGGCTTCGACGCCTGGGCCGCCGCGAACCCCGAGCGCAAGACGCTCCTCGACCGCGTGCTCACGGGCGAGCTGCCCGAGGGCGTGGACGAGGTGCTCCCGGTCTTCGAGGCCGGCAAGGACGTCTCCACCCGCGCGGCGAGCGGCAAGGTCCTCGCGGCGCTCGGCCCGGTCATCCCCGAGCTGTGGGGCGGCTCGGCCGACCTCGCCGAGTCGAACAACACGACCATCCCCGATGTCGCGTCCTTCGTCCCCGAGGAGCACTCGACGCACGAGTGGACCGGCAACCCCTACGGCCGCACGCTGCACTTCGGCATCCGCGAGCACGCCATGGCCGCGATCCTCAACGGCATCGTGCTGCACGGCAACACGCGCCCCTACGGCGGCACCTTCCTCATCTTCAGCGACTACATGCGCCCCGCGGTCCGCCTCGCGGCGCTCATGAAGGCGCCGTCGATCTTCGTCTGGACGCACGACTCCGTCGCCCTCGGCGAGGACGGGCCGACGCACCAGCCGATCGAGCAGCTCACGACGCTCCGCGCGATCCCGGGTCTCGACGTCGTGCGCCCCGCCGACGCCAACGAGGTCTCGTGGGCGTGGAAGACGATCCTCGAGCGCCGCGAGGGCCCGGCCGGCATCGCGCTGAGCCGCCAGAACCTCCCGGTCTTCGAGCGCGGCGAGGGCGGCTTCGCCTCCGCCGCCGGGACCGCGAAGGGCGCCTACGTCCTCGCGGACGCCGACGGCACGCCGGACGTGATCCTGCTCGCCTCGGGCTCGGAGGTGCAGATCGCCGTCGAGGCCCGCGAGCAGCTCGAGGGCGAGGGCATCCGGGCGCGCGTCGTCTCGGTCCCCTCGCAGGAGTGGTTCGAGGAGCAGGACGACGCCTACAAGGAGTCCGTCCTCCCCGCCGCGGTGACCGCCCGCGTCTCCATCGAGGCCGGTCTCGCGCTCACCTGGGCGCCCTACCTCGGCGCCCACGGCCGCTCCGTCTCGATCGAGCACTTCGGCGCCTCGGCGGACTACAAGACCCTCTACCGCGAGTTCGGCATGACGACCGAGTCGGCCGTCGCCGCCGCGAAGGACTCGCTCGCCGCAGCCCGCGGCTGAGCGACGCACGCACCGACGCCGTCTCTCCAGGAAGCACAGGCAACGACATGACCACCACCCCCACCGCAGCCCTCTCCGCCGTCGGCGTGAGCATCTGGCTCGACGACCTCTCGCGCGAGCGGATCCAGTCGGGCGGACTCGAGAAGCTCATCGCCGAGCGCGACGTCGTCGGCGTGACGACGAACCCCACGATCTTCGCGGCCGCGCTCGCGAAGGGCGAGGCCTACGACACCCAGGTCGCCGAGCTCGCGAAGGCGGGCACCGGCGTCACCGACGCGGTCTTCGAGATCACCACGGACGACGTCCGCGACGCCTCCGACGTGTTCCGCCCGGTCTACGACCGCACCGCGGGCATCGACGGACGCGTCTCGATCGAGGTCGAGCCGGGTCTCGCGCACGACGCGGCCGGCACCATCGCGGAGGCCAAGCGCCTCTGGGCGAAGGTCGACCGTCCGAACGCGATGATCAAGATCCCCGCGACGATCGAGGGCCTCGAGGCCATCACGGCCGTCATCGCCGAGGGCATCAGCGTCAACGTGACCCTGATCTTCTCGCTCGAGCGCCACCGCGCGGTCATCGACGCCTACCTCGCGGGTCTCGAGCAGGCGAAGGCGAACGGCCGCGACCTGTCGACGATCCACTCGGTCGCGTCCTTCTTCGTGTCCCGCGTCGACAGCGAGATCGACAAGCGCCTGGATGCGATCGGCACCGAGGAGGCGACAGCGCTCAAGAGCAAGGCGGGCGTCGCGAACGCCCAGCTCGCCTACGAGCTCTACGAGCAGGAGTTCTCGAGCGACCGCGCCCGCGAGCTCCTCGCGCTCGGCGCGAACGCGCAGCGCCCGCTCTGGGCCTCGACCGGCGTCAAGGACCCCTCGCTCCCCGACACGCTCTACGTGACGGAGCTCGCGGTCGCCGGCGTCGTGAACACGATGCCGGAGAAGACGCTCGAGGCGACCTTCGACCACGCGAGCATCGAGGGCGACCGGGTCACCGGCTCCTACGCCGACGCGAAGGCCGTCCTCGACCAGCTCGCCGCGATCGGCGTGGACTACGACGAGGTCACCGCGCTCCTCGAGCGCGAGGGCGTCGAGAAGTTCGTCGTCTCGTGGAACGAGCTCCTCGACACCGTCACCGCGGCGCTGGAGGCGGCCAAGTGACCGCCACGGTCGTCGCGAGCGGTGCGGCGGCCGAGGCCGTCGCCCGTGTCGTGCCGCAACTCGTCGAGGACGAGTTCGCGAGCCGGCTCTTCGCGAAGGACGCCACCCTGTGGGGCGAGGCGGCCGAGCCCGAGAGCGCGAAGCGCCTCGGCTGGACCGAGGCCGCCGAGGTCTCGAGCGCGCTCGTGCCCGAGATCCTCGCCCTCCGCGATGAGCTCCGTGCCGCGGGCGTGTCCCACATCGTCCTCGGCGGCATGGGCGGCTCCTCGCTCGCGCCCGAGGTCATCGCGGGCACCTACGGCCACGAGCTCACCGTCCTGGATGCGACCGACCCCGGTCAGGTGCGCTCCGCCCTCGAGGACCGTCTCGAGCAGACGGCGGTCGTCATCTCCTCGAAGTCCGGCTCCACCGTCGAGACCGACAGCCAGAAGCGCGTCTACGAGGGCGCCTTCCGCGCCGCGGGGATCGACCCGACGAGCCGCATCGTGATCGTGACCGACCCGGGCTCGCCGCTCGACGAGGCCGCGCGCGCCGACGGCTACCGCGTCTTCAACGCCGACCCGACGGTCGGCGGCCGCTACTCGGCACTGACCGCCTTCGGGCTCGTCCCGACGGGACTGGCCGGCGTCGACATCCAGCAGCTCCTCGACGAGGCCAAGGCCGCGGAGCTCGAGCTCGCGCTCGACTCGCCCGAGAACCCGGGCCTCGTGCTCGGCGCGGCGATCGCCGGCACCGAGCCGCTCAAGGACAAGCTCGGCATCGTCCCCGACGGCACCCACATCGTGGGCCTCGGCGACTGGGCCGAGCAGCTCATCGCGGAGTCGACCGGCAAGGACGGCCGCGGCGTGCTCCCCGTCGTGCTCACGACCGGCTCCCCCGAGCTCGACGTCGTGATCGACGACCTCCAGATCGTGCGGCTCGTCGCCGACGCCAAGGCCACCGAGGAGGTCGCGGAGGGCGAGATCGAGGTCTCCGGCTCGCTCGGCGCGCAGCTGCTGCTCTGGGAGGTCGCGACGGCGGTCGCCGGCCGCCTCCTCGGGATCAACCCCTACGACCAGCCCGACGTGGAGTCGGCGAAGATCGCCGCGCGCGGCCTGCTCGACCAGCGTCCCGAGCCGACGGAGCCCGTCTTCGTCGACGCCGGGATCGAGGTGCGCACCGCAGGCGGGCTCGAGATCGCCGACCGCACCCTCGCGGGCGCGGTGTCGGCGCTCCTCGCGCAGCTCGGCGCCGACGGCTACGTGGCGATCCAGGCCTACCTGGACCGCCCGGCGAACCCCGAGCTCACCGGGCTGCGGGATGCCGTGGCGGCCCGCACCGGCCGGCCCGTCACCTTCGGCTGGGGCCCGCGCTTCCTCCACTCCACCGGCCAGTACCACAAGGGCGGCCCCGCGCAGGGCGTGTTCCTGCAGGTCGTGGGCACGGCGTCCGAGGATCTCGAGATCCCGGAGCGGCCCTTCACCTTCGGCCAGCTCATCCAGGCCCAGGCGGCGGGCGACGCGAGCGTCCTCGCCGACCACGGACGCCCCGTGCTGACGCTGACCGTCACGGATCCGGCCGCGGCGACCGCCGCCATCCGGTCCGCGATCGCCTGACGCCCGCACCGCACGGAAGCAGACGCATGCCCGTCGAGATCACCCCGGAGTTCAACCCGCTCCGGCTGCCGAGCGACCGCCGCCTCAACCGGATCGCGGGGCCCAGCGCCCTCGTGATCTTCGGGGTGACGGGCGACCTCTCGCGCAAGAAGCTCATGCCCGCCGTCTACGACCTCGCGAACCGCGGGCTGCTGCCCCCGGGCTTCGCCCTCGTCGGCTTCGCGCGCCGAGACTGGGCGGACGAGGACTTCGAGCAGGTCGTGCACGACGCGGTCAAGCAGTACGCGCGGACCCCCTTCGACGAGGAGGTCTGGCGCCAGCTCGCGCAGGGCATCCGCTTCGTGCAGGGGACCTTCGACGACGCGGCCGCCTTCGAGCAGCTCAAGTCGACGCTCGAGGGACTCGACCGGGATCGCGGCACGATGGGCAACCACGCCTTCTACCTCTCGATCCCGCCGAAGTCCTTCCCCGAGGTCACCGAGCAGCTCCGGCGCTCCGGGCTCGCGGAGCAGCGCGACGGCACCTGGAGCCGCGTGGTCATCGAGAAGCCCTTCGGCTCGGACCTCGAGACCGCACGCGAGCTCAACGCCGTCGTCGAGTCGGTGTTCCCCGCCGACTCGGTGTTCCGGATCGACCACTACCTCGGCAAGGAGACCGTCCAGAACATCCTGGCGCTCCGCTTCGCGAACCAGCTCTACGAGCCCCTCTGGAACGCGAACCACGTGGACCACGTGCAGATCACGATGGCCGAGGACATCGGCGTCGGCGGGCGCGGCGGCTACTACGACGGGATCGGGGCGGCACGCGACGTCATCCAGAACCACCTCCTCCAGCTCCTCGCGCTGACCGCCATGGAGGAGCCGGTCTCCTTCGACGCGGCCGACCTGCGGGCCGAGAAGGAGAAGGTGCTCTCGGCGGTGCGCCTCCCCGCGGACCTCTCGGCGGCGACGGCCCGAGGACAGTACTCCGGCGGGTGGCAGGGCGGCGAGAAGGTCCTCGGCTTCCTCGAGGAGGACGGCATGAACCCGGACTCCCAGTCCGAGACCTACGCCGCGATGCGACTCGACATCGGCACCCGGCGGTGGGCGGGCGTGCCGTTCTACCTCCGGGCCGGCAAGCGTCTGGGCCGCCGCGTGACCGAGATCGCGGTCGTGTTCAAGCGCGCGCCGCAATATCTCTTCGCCGACAGCCAGACCTCGGCGCTCGGCGAGAACGCGCTCGTGATCCGCGTGCAGCCCGACGAGGGCGTCACGATCCGCTTCGGCTCGAAGGTCCCGGGTGCCACCATGCAGGTGCGCGACGTCACCATGGACTTCGGCTACGGCCATGCGTTCACCGAGGCGAGCCCCGAGGCCTACGAGCGGCTCATCCTCGACGTGCTGCTCGGCGACCCGCCCCTCTTCCCGCGCCACGAGGAGGTCGAGCTCAGCTGGAAGATCCTCGACCCCATCGAGGAGCACTGGGCCTCGCTCGACGAGCAGCCCGAGCAGTACCGTCCCGGGACCTGGGGTCCCGCCTCCGCGGACGAGCTCCTCGCCCGCGACGGCCGCGTCTGGAGGCGCCCGTGATCGTCGAACTGCCCGAGACCACGACGAGCAAGGTCTCGAAGGCCCTCGTCAAGATCCGCGAGGAGGGAGGCGCCGTCGCCCTCGGCCGCGTGCTCACCCTCGTCATCTCGACGGCGCTCGGCGAGGAGGAGGAGGCCATCGAGGCCGCCAACGACGCCTCCCGCGAGCACCCGATGCGCGTCATCGTGCTCTCGGCGGACCGGGATGCGGGCGACTCGCGGCTCGACGCCCAGATCCGGGTCGGCGGCGACGCCGGCGCGAGCGAGGTCATCGTTCTCCGCGCCCACGGCGAGGTCGCGAGCGATGAGGAGGGCCTCGTGACGGGGCTGCTCCTCCCCGACGCCCCCGTCGTCGTCTGGTGGCCGGGCGCGCATCCCCTCGATCCCGGCGACTCCGCGCTCGGCGCGATCGCGACACGGCGCATCACGGACGCCGCCGCGACCGCCCGGCCGCTCGAGTCCCTCGCCGCGATCGCCCGCAGCTATCGTCCCGGCGACACCGACTTCGCCTGGACCCGGCTCACGCTCTGGCGCGCGCAGCTCGCCGCCGTCCTCGATCAGCCGCCGTACCAGCCGGTCGAGCGCATCGAGGTCCGCGGCTCGGACGACTCGCCCTCGACCGAGCTCCTCGCCGCCTGGCTGCAGCTGCAGCTCGACGTCGACGTGGAGCTGCAGCTCGTCGACCACGAGGAGGGCTCGAGCGGCATCCACCGCGTGGTCCTCCATCGCGCCGCGGGGCCCATCGTCCTCGAGCGGATCCAGCCGAAGGTGGCCCGCCTCGAGCAGCCCGAGCAGCCCCGTCACGACATCTCCCTGCCGCGCCGCAGCCTCCGCGACTGCCTGGCCGAGGAATTGCGTAGGCTCGATCCCGACGACCTCTTCGGCGAGGTCGTGCAGAAGGGGCTCGACCGCCTGGGCATCGCCGCGGCGTCCGAGTCCTGACCCGAGCAGAGGAGCACGCGTGACGAACGAGAGACGGGTTCTCGTCCATCCGGACAAGGAATCGCTCGCCGGGAGCGTCGCTGCACGGTTCATCACGAAGATCATCGACGTGATCGAGGAGCAGGGCCACGCGCACGTCTCGCTCACGGGCGGCACCATGGGCTCGGCCGTGCTCGAGGCGATCGCCGCGAGCCCGGCGCGCGAGAGCGTCGACTGGTCGAAGATCACCTTCTGGTGGAGCGACGAGCGCTACCTCCCGCACGGCGACCCCGAGCGCAACGACACCCAGTCGAAGGCGGCGCTGCTCGACGCGCTCGGCCTCGAGCCGGACCAGGTCAAGACCCTCCCGGCGCCGGGCGAGCACCGCACGATCGAGGAGGCCGCGCTGGCCGCCGAGCGGATGCTCGCGGAGGCCGCACCGGAGGGGGCGCCGGCTCCGCGCTTCGACGTCATGTTCCTCGGCGTCGGTCCGGATGGCCACATCGCCTCCCTCTTCCCCGAGCACGCGCAGGTGCACGAGACGGCGCGGGTCGTCGTCGCCGAGCCCGACTCCCCCAAGCCGCCCGCGGCGCGACTGTCCCTGACCCTCCCGGTGATCAACGCCGCCGAGCGGATCTGGCTCGTGCTCGCCGGCGCCGACAAGGCCGGCGCCCTCGGCCTCGCGCTCGCGGGCGCGAGCATCGGCGAGGTGCCGGCTGCCGGGGTCCAGGGACGGAAGCGGACGGTGTTCTTCGTCGATGCGGCGGCCGCCGCGGAGGTGCCGGAGGCGCTCATCGCGCCGAACCAGTACTGGACGGCCGCGCACGACATCCCGTCCTGAGCGCCGGCGCGGCGGCCCTCGGGACCGACGAGGAAGGCCCCGGCTCTCGCGAGCCGGGGCCTTCCTCGTCGACGTGAGGAGCTGCGGGGCGTCAGGCCTTCGCGGTCTCGCCCGAGCGGCGGGCGCGCAGCTGCACGAGCGCCTCCTCGAGGAGCTGCGCGGCCTCCTCCTCGCTGCGGCGTTCCTTCACGTACGCGAGGTGCGTCTTGTAGGGCTCCGACTTCTGCGACTGCGGCGGGTTCGCCTTGTCACGGCCGGCCGGGAGGCCGGTCGTCGGGCTGTCGATCACGTCGGGGATCTCCTCGTCCGGGAGATTCGCCGCGAAGTAGCGGACGGTCTCGTTGCCGGACGCGTCCCAGTAGGAGACGGCGATCCGCTCCGCGTGGAAACCGCGATCCTGCTCGCCCATCGGGCCGGAGCCAACCCGCGATCCACGGATCGCGCTGCCACCAGATGCCACGGTGGTGTCCTTCCTCGGGTGCCGCGCGAGTCGCGGCGGTGCTGTGGGGTGCTACGTGATTCGGCGCGCTACGTGCCGCACGGCGCTCAGACGGCGCCGCCGCCGTCGAACTTCGTGATGAGCCCGAGCACGACGATGCACGAGACCCACACGATGCCGAGGATGACCGTGATGCGGTTCAGGTTACGCTCCGCGACACCCGATGCGCCGAGGTTCGAGGTGACGCCGCCGCCGAACATGTCGGAGAGACCGCCGCCGCGACCCTTGTGCAGGAGGATGAGCAGCGTCAGCAGGAGGCTCGTGACGCCGAGCAGCACCTGGATGACGACCTGGAGGATTTCCACGGAGAACCTTTCGCATCGGCCGAACGGCCGGGGTACATCATAACCGCTGGGAGGACTCCCGGCGCGTCAGACCACGTGCTTCTGATAGCGCACGATCGCGGAGAACTCCTCCAGCTGGAGGCTCGCGCCGCCGACGAGCGCGCCGTCGACGTTCGGCTGCCGCATGAAGCCCGCGATGTTGCCCGACTTCACCGAGCCGCCGTAGAGCACGCGGGTCGACTCGCCCGCCTCCTCGCCGAGCAGCTCGGCGACCACGGGACGCAGCGCCGCGCAGACCTGCTCGGCCTGCTCCGCGGTCGCCGCCTGGCCGGAGCCGATGGCCCAGACGGGCTCGTAGGCGACCACGACCTCCTTGCCCTGCTCGGCACCGCCGAGTGCGGTCCGGAGCTGGGCGACCGGCACGGCACTCGGACCGTGCTCCTCGAGGTCCTCCGCGGTCTCGCCGACGCAGATCACGGGGACGAGCCCGTGCTTGTGCGCCGCAGCCACCTTCGCCGCCACGAGCTCGTCGGTCTCGCCGTGGTACTGGCGTCGCTCCGAGTGGCCGATGATGACGTAGCCGGCTCCGAGCGCGGAGAGGAACGCGCCCGAGATCTCGCCCGTGTAGGCGCCCGAGTCGTGCGCCGAGAGATCCTGGCCGCCGAAGGCGATCTCGTACTTGTCGGCGCTGACGAGCGTCTGCACGCTGCGCAGGTCGGTGAACGGCGGGAAGACCGCCACCTCGACCGCACCGTAGTCGTGGTTCGCGTCCTTGAGCGCCCACTCGAGCTTCTGGAGGAACGCGATCGACTGCAGGTGGTCGAGGTTCATCTTCCAGTTGCCCGCGATGAGCGGGCGACGGGTCGTGGTGTTCATGCTGACTGCCATCCGAGGACCTCCAGGCCGGGAAGCTGCTTGCCCTCCAGGAACTCGAGGCTGGCGCCTCCGCCCGTGGAGATGTGACCGAACTGCGCGTCCTCGAATCCGAGCGCGCGCACGGCGGCGGCGGAGTCGCCGCCGCCGACGACGCCGAGGCCGGAGACCTCGGTGAGCGCCTGGGCGACCGCCTTCGTGCCCGCCGCGAAGGGCGCGAGCTCGAAGACGCCCATGGGGCCGTTCCAGAAGACGGTCGAGGACGCCGCGACGATCTCCGCGAACCGCGCGGCGGTCTCGGGCCCGATGTCGAGACCGAGTCCGGAGGCGCCGAAGGGGGTCTCCTCGATGCCGTCGGCGGGACGCACCATGTGCTCCGTGTCGGCGCCGAACCTCGACGCGACCACGACATCCGTCGGCAGCACGATCTCCACGCCGCGGCGCTCGGCCTCGGCCAGGTAGCCGCGCACGGTGTCGATCTGATCCGCCTCGAGCAGGCTGGATCCCACCTTGTGGCCCTGCGCCGCGAGGAAGGTGAAGAGCATGCCGCCGCCGATGAGCAGCGAGTCGACCCGCGGGAGCAGATGCTCGATGACCCCGAGCTTGTCGGAGACCTTGGAGCCGCCGAGCACGACCGCGTAGGGGCGCTCCGGGCTCTCGGTGAGCCGATCGAGGACCTCGAGCTCGCGGGCGATGAGGAGACCTGCCGCACTCGGCAGGGCCTCGGCGAGCTCGAACACGCTCGCCTGCTTGCGGTGCACGACGCCGAAGCCGTCGGACACGAGGACGTCGCCGAGCTCCGCGAGCTCGCGTGCGAAGGCCTCGCGCTCGCCCGCGTCCTTCGAGGTCTCCCGCGCGTCGAAGCGCAGGTTCTCGAGGAGCAGGACGCCGTCCGCCGGGAGGCCGGCGACGGCATCCCGAGCCTCCTCCCCGACCGTGGTCGAGGAGAAGGACACGGGCTTGCCGAGGAGCTCGCTGAGCCGCTGCGCGACCGGCGCGAGGCTGTACCGCGCGTCGGGCGCGCCGTCGGGCCGCCCGAGGTGGGACATGGCCACGACCCGCGCACCCGCCGTCAGGAGGGCGTCGATCGTCGGGACGGACGCGCGCACGCGCCCGTCATCCGTGATGACGCCCTCCTTCAGCGGGACGTTGAGGTCGCAGCGCAGGAGGACCGTCGTGCCCGAGAGCTCGCCGAGGCTCTCGATGGTGCGCAGCGTCATGCTGTCGGATCCCGGGGTGCGTTCCGGCGCCTAGAGGCGCTCGGCGACGTACTCGGTGAGGTCGACGAGACGGTTCGAGTAGCCCCACTCGTTGTCGTACCAGGCGTAGAGCTTGACCTGGTCGCCGATGATCTTCGTCAGCGGGGCGTCGAAGATCGAGGAGTGCGGGTCGGTCGTGATGTCGCTCGACACCAGCGGGTCCTCCGAGTACTTGAGGATGCCCTTGAGCGAGCCCTCGCTGGCCTCCTTGTACGCGACGTCGATCTCGTCCTTCGTGACCGGGCGCGAGGCCTGGATGGTGAGGTCGGTGATGGAGCCGGTGGGGACGGGCACGCGCAGCGAGTAGCCGTCGAGCTTGCCGTTGAGCTCGGGGAGCACGAGGCCGATGGCCTTCGCCGCGCCCGTCGAGGTCGGGACGATGTTGATCGCGGCGGCGCGCGCACGGCGCGGGTCGCTGTGCGGGCCGTCCTGCAGGTTCTGGTCGGCGGTGTACGCGTGGATCGTCGTCATGAGGCCGCGCTCGATGCCGAAGGTGTCGTTGAAGACCTTCGCGAGCGGCGCGAGGGAGTTCGTGGTGCACGAGGCGTTCGAGATGATGTGGTGGTTCGCCGGGTCGTAGGACTCGTGGTTGACGCCCATGACGAAGGTCGCGTCGTCGCCGGTCGCCGGCGCCGAGATGATGACCTTCTTCGCGCCCCCGCCGTCGATGTGCTTGCGGGCGTCCTCGGCCTTCGTGAAGCGGCCGGTCGACTCGATGACGATGTCGACGCCGTGGTCGGCCCACTTGAGGGCGGCCGGGTCGCGCTCCGCGAACACCGTGATGGCCTTGCCGTTCACCGTGATCTTCTCGTCGTCGTACTCGACGGTCGCGTCGAGGCGGCCCGTGATCGAGTCGTACTTGAGGAGGGTCGCGAGGGTCTTGTTGTCGGTCAGGTCGTTGACGGCGACGATCTCGAGGTCGCTGCCCTGGGCGAGGGCGGCGCGGAAGTAGTTGCGACCGATCCGGCCGAAGCCGTTGATGCCGATCTTGACGCTCATTGCACTCCTTGTTCGATGCGCTTGCACGCGATCTGAAGGTCCGCGGATGCGGGATGGGTGGTGGTGGTGAGGCCGCGCGACCGGGGCCGGAGCCCCGGTCGCAGAGCCGTTACGACAGTACCAGCAGGCCGTCGGTCTTCTCGCGCGCGACCGCGAGGCGCTGTGCGACGTTCTCCCAGTTCGCGATGTTCCAGACCGCCTTGATGTACTCCGCCTTGACGTTGAGGTAGTCGAGGTAGAAGGCGTGCTCCCACATGTCGAGCTGGAAGATCGGCGTGAGGCCGAGGTTCGTGTTGCCCTGCTGGTCGAAGAGCTGCTCGATCACGAGCTTCTGCCCGATCGGGTCCCAGCCCAGGACCGCCCAGCCGGAGCCCTGGATGCCGGCGGCCGCGGCCGCGAAGTGCGCCTGGAACTTCTCGAAGGAGCCGAACTGGTCGGCGATCGCCGCCGCGAGCTCCCCCTCGGGCTGCCCGCCGCCGTTCGGCGAGAGGTTGGTCCAGAAGATCGAGTGGTTGACATGACCGCCGAGGTGGAAGGCGAGATCCTTCGAGAGGCGGTTGATGTTCGCGAAGTCGCCCGACTCGCGCGCCTCCTCGAGCTTCTCGAGGGTCGTGTTGGCGCCCGCGACGTAGGTCGCGTGGTGCTTCGAGTGGTGCAGCTCCATGATCTTGCCGCTGATGTGCGGCTCGAGCGCCGAGTAGTCGTAGGGCAGGTCGGGAAGCGTGTAGACAGCCATCGTTCATCTCTCCTAGAGGTTGATCCCCGCATGGCATCCGCCACGCCGGGCGACGCTCCGAGCCTATCGAGGACGGGGGCGGCGGCGCCGGGCCGGGGTCCGGGATGACGCCGCGTGTCAGCGGATGCGGAGGCTCACTCCGCCAGCTCGGGCGGGAGTCCCGCATCCGTGCCGGGGATCCCCTCGTCGGAGGCCTTCTTGTCGGCCATCGCGAGGAGGCGCCGGATGCGGCCGGCGACGGCATCCTTCGTCATGGGCGGATCGGCGTGGTGGCCGAGCTCGTCGAGGCTCGCATCGCGATGCGCGAGCCGCAGGTCGCCCGCGTACTTCAGGTGCTCGGGCACCTCGTCGCCGAGGATCTCGAGCGCGCGCTCGACGCGGGCGCACGCGGCGACGGCGGCCTGCGCGCTGCGGCGCAGGTTCGCGTCGTCGAAGTTCACGAGCCGGTTCGCGGTCGCGCGCACCTCGCGGCGCTGCCGCAGCTCCTCCCACGCGGCGACCGTCGCATCCGCGCCCATGAGCCGGAGGATCGCGCCGATCGCCTCGCCCTCGCGGACGACGACGCGGTGCACGCCGCGCACCTCGCGCGCCTTCGCGGGGATGCGGAGGCGGCCCGCCGCGCCGACGAGCGCCATCGCGGCCTCGTTGCCGGGGCAGACGATCTCGAGCGCCGCGGAGCGGCCGGGGTCCGTGAGGCTGCCTGCCGCGAGGAAGGCCCCGCGCCAGACGGCGGCGAGATCCTCGCGGTTGCCGGTCGTGAGGCGGTTCGGGAGGCCGCGGATCGGCCGGCGGCGGGCGTCGAGGAGCCCCGTCTGACGGGCCAGGGTCTCGCCCCCCTCGACGACGCGCACCAGGTACGCGGGCCCCTTCCGGGCGCCGCCCGCGGAGATCATGGTCGCCTCGCTGCGGACGCCGTAGAGCTCGGCGAGATCCTTGCGGACCCGGCGCGCGATCTGCGGCGAGTCGACCTCCGACTCGACCGCGATCCGCCCCGAGATGATGTGGAGGCCGCCGGAGAAGCGCAGGATCGTCGCGAGCTCCGCCGCCCTCACCGTCGTCTTGCCGACCTCGATTGCGGTCAGCTCCTGCTTGACGTCGGCGGTCAGTGCCACGCGATCCTCTCCTGTCATTCGCGGCCGAGGTCGCGATGCTTGACGCTGGCGGCGACTCCGGGGATCTCACGGAATCTGCGGGCCAGCTCCTCGGCGAGCGCGACGGAACGGTGCTTGCCGCCCGTGCATCCGATAGCGATCGTAGCGTGCCGCTTGTTCTCACGACGGTACCCCGCGAAGACCGGGACCAGCGCCTGCAGGTAGCCGTCGAGGAAGGCCTCGGCGCCCTCCTGCGCGAGCACGTACTCGCTCACCTCGAGGTCGCGGCCCGTCCCCGGGCGCAGCTCCGGCACCCAGAACGGGTTCGGCAGGAAGCGCGCGTCGGCCACGAGATCGGCGTCCGTGGGCATGCCGTACTTGAAGCCGAAGCTCTGCACCGTGAGCCGGAGCGCGTCGTCGTCGGCCTCGCTGAAGCGCTCGACGATGCGGTTCGCGAGCTGGTGGATGTTGAGCTCGGAGGTGTCGATGATGAGGTCGCTCTCGCTGCGCAGCTCGCGGAGCATCGACCGCTCCGTCGTGATGCCGTCGAGGAGCGTGCCGTCGCCCTGGAGCGGGTGCGGGCGCCGGACCTGCTCGAAGCGCCGCACGAGGGCCGCGTCGGTGGCATCGAGGAACAGGATGCGGACCGTCGCGTCGCGGCGGAGCGACTCGAGCGTCGCCTCGACGTCCCGGAACAGGGCGCCGCCGCGGACGTCCATGACGGCGGCGATGCGGGGCATGGCCTCGGCGGAGGCGCTCGCGAGGTCGACGAGCGGGCGCAGCATCTGCGTCGGCAGGTTGTCGACGACGTACCAGCCGACGTCCTCGAGCGCCTTCGCGACGGTCGAGCGGCCGGCGCCCGACATGCCGGTGACGAGCAGCATCTCGCGTGCGGTGTCGTTCTCGGTCATGGCTCCGTCTGCGGGTCGGCGGCGGGCGTGGGCGACGAGCCCAGCCTAGCCGCGATCGCGGCGGCCGTCGCGGGCCCGACACCCTTGACCTCGGCGATCTGCTCGGGGCTCGCGGCCCGCAGGCGGGCGACCGAGCCGAAGTGCTTGAGCAGCGCCGTGATCCGCGACGGGCCGAGCCCCGGGACCTCGGCGAGCACCGTCTGGATGTCGCCCTTGCGCTTCTGCCGCTGGAAGGTGATCGCGAAGCGGTGCGCCTCGTCGCGGATCCGCTGCACGAGGAAGAGCGCCTCGCTGTTGCGGGGCAGGATGACCGGGAACGCGTCGTCCGGCATCCAGATCTCCTCGAGCCGCTTTGCGATCCCGACGACCGGGATGTCGGCGGCGCCGCTGTCGCGGAGCGCCCGCGCGGCCGCCTCGACCTGCGGCTGGCCGCCGTCGACGATGAGCAGGCTCGGCCGGTAGGCGAAGCGCTTCCGCGCGCCCTCCTCGTCGACGCCCGCCTCCGTCTCCTCGTCGAGGCGCGCCAGTCGCCGCATGAGCACCTGGTAGAGCGCCGCGGTGTCGTCCGCGTACTCGGCGATCGAGAACTTCCGGTACTGGTTCTTGCGCGGCAGGCCGTCCTCGAACACGACCATCGAGGCGACGATGTTGGTGCCGCCGAGGTGGGACACGTCGTAGCACTCGATGCGGAGGGGGGCGTCGGGGAGACCGAGCGCGTCCTGGATGTCGGTGAGGGCCTGGGTGCGGGCCACGTAGTCGGCCGTTCGGCGCGTCTTGTAGAGCATGAGCGCCTGCTTCGCGTTGAGCGTCGCCGTCTGCATGAGCGCGGCCTTCTCGCCGCGCTGCGCCGTCCGGAGGCTCACCTGGCCGCCGCGCGGGCGGCGGGCGGCGAGCCAGGTCTCCATCGCGCTCGAGTCCTCCGGGAGCTCGGGCACGAGGATCTCGCGCGGGGGCGGCTCCGACTCGTAGGCGCTCTCGAGCACCGAGTCGACGAGCTCGCCGACGGGCACGTCGAGCTCCTTGTCGACCACCCAGCTGCGGGTGCCCCGGATGCGGCCGCCGCGCACCACGAACTGCTGGACCGCGGCCGCGAGCTCGTCGTGCTCGATCGCGAAGAGGTCCGTGTCGACGCCGTCGCGGAGGACGACGGCGCTCTTCTCGAGCACGTTCTCGAGCGCCTGGATGCGGTCGCGCAGCCGCCCCGCCTCCTCGTAGCGCTGCTCCTCGGCGGCGCGGACCATCGAGCGCCGCAGCGCCGCCACGGCGCTCTGATCGTGGCTCGCCATGAAGTGCGCGAACTGCTCGACGACGGCGCGGTGCTCCTCGATCGAGACCGTCATGGAGCACGGGCCGCCGCAGCGGCCGATCTGCCCGGGGAAGCACGGCCTCCCGGTCTGCATCGCCCGCTTGTAGCTCGAATCCGAGCAGGTGCGGATCGGGAACGCCTTCACCATGAGGTCGACGGTCTCGCGCACCGCCCAGATCTTCGGGTAGGGCCCGAAGTAGCGCGCACCCGGGATGCGGCGGTTGCGCGTCACGATGACGCGGGGGGCCTCATCGGCCATGGTGAGGGCGAGGAACGGGTAGGTCTTGTCGTCCCGGAACTTCACGTTGAACGGCGGGTCGAACTCCTTGATCCAGGTGTACTCGAGCTGGAGCGACTCGATGTCGGTGCCGACGATCGTCCACTCCACGCCCGAGGCGCGCAGCACCATGGCGCGGGTGCGCTCGTGGAGGCTCCGCAGCGGCTGGAAGTAGTTCGCGAGGCGCTGGCGCAGGTTCTTCGCCTTGCCGACGTAGAGCACGCGCCCCTGCGCGTCCGAGAACCGGTACACGCCGGGGCTCGTCGGGATCTCCCCCGCCTTCGGCCGCCACGGGATCGCGTCGGCCCGCTCGACGCGCGCCACCTCAGCTCGCCTTGCGCCGGCTCCGCGCCGTCGCGGCCGGCTCCAGGATCTCGCGGAGGAACTCGCCGGTGCGGCTCTCCGGGTGCTCCGCGAGCTGCTCCGGCGTGCCCGTCGCGAGCACGAGCCCGCCGCCCGAGCCGCCCTCCGGACCCATGTCGATGAGCCAGTCGGCGCTCTTGATGACGTCGAGGTTGTGCTCGATGACGATGACCGAGTTGCCCTTGTCGACGAGCCCGCCGAGCACGAGGAGGAGCTTGCGCACATCCTCGAAGTGCAGGCCCGTCGTCGGCTCGTCGAGCACGTAGATGCTCCGGCCGTTCGAGCGCTTCTGGAGCTCGGTCGCGAGCTTCACGCGCTGCGCCTCGCCGCCCGAGAGCGTCGTCGCGGACTGGCCGAGGCGCACGTAGCCGAGGCCGACATCCACGAGGGTCTTCAGGTAGCGGTGGATCGAGGAGATCGGCTCGAAGAAGCCGGCCGCCTCCTCGATCGGCATGTCGAGGACCTCCGCGATGCTCTTGCCCTTGTAGTGCACCTGGAGCGTGTCGCGGTTGTAGCGCGCCCCCTGGCACACCTCGCAGGCGACGTAGACGTCGGGGAGGAAGTTCATCTCGATCTTGATCGTGCCGTCGCCGGAGCAGTTCTCGCAGCGGCCGCCCTTGACGTTGAAGCTGAAGCGGCCGGGCAGGTAGCCGCGCGCCTTCGCCTCGGCGGTCTCGCTGAACAGCGTCCGGATCTTGTCGAAGACGCCCGTGTAGGTCGCGGGGTTCGAGCGGGGCGTGCGGCCGATGGGCGCCTGGTCGACGTGCACGACCTTGTCGAGGTGATCGAGCCCCGTGACCCGCTTGTGCTTGCCCGGCACCTGGCGCGCCCCGTTGAGCTGGTTCGCGAGGACCTTGTACAGGATGTCGTTGACGAGACTCGACTTGCCCGAGCCCGAGACGCCGGTCACCGCGACGAAGGTGCCGAGCGGGAAGCTCACCGTCACATCGCGCAGGTTGTTCGCCTTCGCGCCCTCGACCGTCAGCTGCCGCTTCCGGTCGATCTTGCGGCGGGACGTCGGGATCTCGATCTCGCGACGGCCGGCCAGGTAGTCGCCCGTCATCGACTCGCGGTTCTCGAGCAGCGAGGCGTAGTCGCCCGAGTGGACGACGTTGCCGCCGTGCTCCCCCGCGCCGGGCCCGATGTCGACGATCCAGTCGGCCGTGCGGATCGTGTCCTCGTCGTGCTCGACGACGATGAGCGTGTTGCCGAGGCTCTTGAGCTTCACCAGCGTGTCGATGAGGCGGCGGTTGTCGCGCTGGTGCAGGCCGATGGACGGCTCGTCGAGCACGTAGAGCACGCCGGTGAGCCCCGAGCCGATCTGCGTCGCGAGGCGGATGCGCTGCGCCTCGCCGCCGGAGAGGGTCGCCGCCGCCCGCGCCATCGTGAGATAGCCGAGCCCGACCTCCAGCAGGAACTCGAGGCGCACGCGGATCTCGCGCAGCACCTGCGCCGCGATCCGCGCCTGGCGCTCTGTGAGCTCGAGCCGCTGCATGAAGTCGTAGGAGTCCTGGAGGCTCAGCTCCGCGACGCGCGTGATGCTCTCCCCCGCGACGAGCACCGCGAGCACCTCCGGCTTCAGGCGCGCGCCATCGCAGACGGGGCACGGCACCTCGCGGAGGTACTCGCCGTAGCGCTGCTGCGACCAGTCGCTCTCCGCCTCCTGGAACTTCCGCTCGATGTAGGGCATGACGCCCTCGAAGCCCGTCGAGTACTTCATCTGCCGGCCGTAGCGGTTGCGCCACTGCACCACGACCTCGAAGTCGTTGCCGCGGAGGATCGCCGTGCGGACCTCGTCGGAGAGGTCCTGCCAGGGCGTGTCGAGCGAGAATCCGAGATCCCGGGCGAGCCCCTCGAGGAGGCGCTGGAAGTAGTTGTAGAGCCCCTTGCCACCCTGGTTCCAGGGCAGGATGACGCCCTCGTTGAGACTCAGCTCCGGGTCGCCGATGAGCAGGTCGGTGTCGACGGCCATCTTCGTGCCGAGGCCCGAGCACTCCGGGCACGCGCCGAACGGGGCGTTGAAGGAGAAGGTGCGCGGCTCGATCTCGGTGAGCTGCAGGGGGTGGCTGTTCGGGCAGCTCAGCTTCTCGCTGAAGGTGCGGAACTTCGCGGCGGCGTCCGGGCCGTCGAGCGCGAGGTCGACGAAGTCCACCTGCACGACCCCGTCGGCGAGGCCCAGCGCCGTCTCCACCGAGTCGGTGAGGCGCGTGAGGATGTCGGGGCCGGCCACGAGACGGTCGACCACGACCGCGATGTCGTGCTTGTACGACTTCTTCAGCTTCGGCGGATCCGTCAGCTGCACCACCTCGCCGTCGACGACCGCGCGCGCGTAGCCGGAGGCCGCGAGCTCCTTGAAGAGGTCGACGAACTCGCCCTTCTTCTGCTTCACGACCGGGGCGATCACCTGGTAGCGGGTGCCCGCCTCCAGCTCCATGAGCTGGTCCGCGATCTGCTGCACCGTCTGACGCTGGATCCGCTCGCCGCACACCGGGCAGTGCGGCTCGCCGATGCGCGCCCACAGGAGGCGCATGTAGTCGTAGATCTCGGTGATCGTGCCGACCGTCGAGCGCGGGTTCCGGTTCGTCGACTTCTGATCGATCGACACCGCCGGGCTCAGCCCCTCGATGAAGTCGACGTCGGGGCGGTCCACCTGGCCGAGGAACTGGCGGGCGTAGGCGGAGAGCGACTCCACATAGCGCCGCTGCCCTTCCGCGAAGATCGTGTCGAAGGCCATCGAGGACTTGCCCGAGCCGGAGAGGCCCGTGAAGACGACGAGCGAATCCCGTGGGATCTCGAGATCGACGTCCTTCAGATTGTGGACGCGGGCGCCTCGGACGCTGAGCTTCTGGGTTCCGGAGACAGGGGTGATCGACACTCTCACCATTCTACGAAGACCACCGACATTCGGCTGTCCGACGCGTCTCGCTCTCAGGTCGACCGGGGGTCCGGACCGCGCCCGTCACGCCGGGATCGCCGACCCGAGGTCACAGCTAGCGGACGTGGCCGGCGGCCTCCATCTGGCGCAGCTCCTTCTTGAGGTCGCCGAGCTCGTCGCGGAGCCGCGCCGCGAGCTCGAACTTCAGCTCCGCCGCCGCCGCCAGCATCTGCTGGTTGAGGTCGGCGATGATCGTCTCGAGCTCGTTCGCCCCGCTCGCGGCGAGGCCCTCGCGTCGGAGGTTCGGGGTCGCGGCGCGCTTGCGCCCGTCCCCGCGGCCCTCGAGGAGCTTCGCCGTGTCGGCGCCCTCGCGCGCGAGCACGTCCGTGATGTCGGCGATGCGCTTGCGCAGCGCCTGCGGCTCGATGCCGTGCTCCGCGTTGTAGGCGATCTGCTTCTCGCGGCGGCGGTCGGTCTCGTCGATCGCCTTCCGCATCGAGTCGGTCATGTTGTCGGCGTACATGTGCACCTGGCCCGAGACGTTGCGCGCGGCGCGGCCGATCGTCTGGATGAGGGACGTGCCGGAGCGCAGGAAGCCCTCCTTGTCGGCGTCGAGGATCGCGACGAGCGACACCTCCGGCAGGTCGAGTCCCTCGCGGAGCAGGTTGATGCCGACGAGCACGTCGTAGACCCCGGCGCGGAGCTCGGTGAGCAGCTCGACGCGTCGGAGCGTGTCGACGTCCGAGTGCAGGTAGCGCACCTGGACGCCCGCCTCCCCGAGGAAGTCCGTGAGCTCCTCCGCCATCTTCTTCGTGAGCGTCGTGACGAGCACGCGCTCATCGCGCTCGACGCGCGCGCGGATCTCCTCCAGGAGGTCGTCGATCTGCCCCTTCGAGGGCTTCACCACGATCTCCGGGTCGACGAGGCCCGTCGGGCGGATGATCTGCTCGACGACGCTGTCGGTGATGCCGAGCTCGTAGCGGCCCGGCGTCGCCGAGAGGTACACCTTCTGGCCCGCGCGGTCCAGGAACTCCTCCCAGCGCAGCGGCCGGTTGTCGAGCGCGCTCGGGAGGCGGAAGCCGTGCTCGACGAGCGTGCGCTTGCGGCTCGCGTCGCCCTCGTACATGGCGCCGATCTGCGGCACCGTGACGTGCGACTCGTCGATGACGATGAGGAAGTCGTCCGGGAAGTAGTCGAGGAGCGTGTGCGGCGGCTCCCCGGGGGCCCGGCCGTCCATGTGGCGGGAGTAGTTCTCGATGCCGTTGCAGAATCCGATCTGCTCCATCATCTCGAGGTCGAAGGTCGTGCGCATGCGCAGGCGCTGCGCCTCGAGCAGCTTGCCCTGCCGCTCGAGCTCGGGCAGCCGCTCCGCGAGCTCCTCCTTGATGCGGTCGATCGCGCGGTGCATCGTCGCCGGGCTCGCGGCGTAGTGCGTCGCCGGGAACACCGAGACCGAGTCCATCCTCCGGATCACGTCGCCCGTCAGCGGGTGCAGCTCGTAGAGCGCCTCGACCTCGTCGCCGAACATCTCGATGCGGATCGCGTGCTCCTCGTACATCGGGATGATCTCGAGGGTGTCGCCGCGGACCCGGAACTTGCCGCGGGAGAAGTCGACGTCGTTGCGGTCGTACTGCATGTCGACGAAGCTGCGGATGAGGGCGTCGCGCGAGATGCGGTCGCCCACCTGCAGCGCGACCATGGCGCCCAGGTACTCCTCCGCCGCGCCCAGTCCGTAGATGCAGGAGACGGTCGAGACGACGACGACGTCGCGCCGGGAGAGCAGCGAGTTCGTCGTCGAGTGGCGGAGCCGCTCGACCTCCGCGTTGACGGAGCTGTCCTTCTCGATGAAGGTGTCCGTCTGCGGGACGTAGGCCTCCGGCTGGTAGTAGTCGTAGTAGCTCACGAAGTACTCGACCGCGTTCTTCGGCATGAGCTCGCGGAACTCGTTCGCGAGCTGCGCCGCGAGGGTCTTGTTGTGCGCGAGCACCAGCGTCGGCCGCTGCACCTGCTCGATGAGCCAGGCGGTCGTCGCCGACTTGCCCGTGCCGGTCGCGCCGAGCAGCACGACATCCGTCTCGCCCGCGTTGATGCGCCCCGCGAGCTCGCGGATCGCCTGAGGCTGGTCGCCGCTCGGGGAGTACTCGCTGATGACCTCGAACGGCCTGACGGCGCGGGTGATCTCCATGGCATCCAGCCTAGGCGGGGCCCCCGACACGGCGCCGGGCGAACCTTCTCGCGCCGCGACGGGGGATGGTCCGCCGGGGCTCTAGCGTTGACCCATGCCCCTCATCCGCTCCGAGCGCGCCGCCGCGGCCGCCTCCATGACGGGCGCCGTCTCGAACCAGCTCGGCGCGGCGATCGGCGCCACGATCTTCCCCCTCGTCGGACCCGTCGGCGTCGTCGCGGCGCGCCAGTTCGTCTCCGCGATCGTCCTGCTCGGCATCAGCCGGCCGCGGCTGCACCGGCTCACCTGGCGGCAGTTGCGGCCCGCGCTCCTCCTCGGCGCGGCGCTCGTCTCGATGAACGTCTCCATCT
This sequence comes from Homoserinibacter sp. YIM 151385, assembly GCF_027912415.1. NCBI lineage: Bacteria > Bacillati > Actinomycetota > Actinomycetes > Micrococcales > Microbacteriaceae > Homoserinibacter > Homoserinibacter sp. YIM 151385. The sequence continues at coordinate 670,653 of NZ_CP115175.1, forward strand.
ACTTCGCGATCGAGCGCATCGGGCTGGGTCTCGCGGTGACGCTCGAGTTCCTCGGGCCGCTCGCGCTCGCGCTCATCTCCTCGCGGCGGCGCCGGGATCTCGGCATCGCCGCGCTCGCGGGCCTCGGCGTCGTGCTCCTCACCGGGACCGTGTCGGGGCTCGACCCGCTCGGGATCGCCTTCGCGCTGCTCGCCGCCGCCTCGTGGGCCGGGTACATCCTGTGCAATCAGGTCGCCGGCCGCAGCCTTCCGGGGCTCCAGGGCACCGCGATCGGCAGCCTCGTCGCGACCATCACGACCCTCCCGCTGCTCGTGGTCGCCGTCCTCCACGTCCCGGAGGGCGAGCTGCCCCGGGTGCTGCTCGTCTTCCTCGCGGCCGGCCTGCTCGCCTCGGTCGTGCCGTACTCGATCGACCTCGTGGTCCTCCGGCACCTCCGGCGCGAGGTGTTCGGGATCCTGCAGAGCATCCACCCCGCCGCCGCCGCGCTCGCGGGCCTCCTGGTGCTGCAGCAGCTGCTGACGCCGCTCCAGTGGGCCGGACTCCTGCTCGTCAGTGCCGGCAACGTCCTCGCGGTGCTGCTCGGGGCGCGCGGCGGCGGCCCCGCCTCGGATCCGGGCGTCCCCGAAGCCGATCCGCGCGGCTGAGCCGCCCAGCGTCGATGGACACCCGAACTCAGCCCCGGACCACATCGGTTTGCCGTCCGGGGCGCGAGAGACGTGTCTACGGGAGTGCTGAGATGACCGGCCAGGCCGCATCGACCCGGGCGAGCGTCTCCTCGAGCGTGCCGTCGGCATCGATCACGGTGTCCGCGATCGCGAGGCGCGCGGCGTCATCCGCCTGGGAGGCGATCCGGCGCTCCGCCTCCTCGCGGCGCATCCCGCGCAGCTCCACCATGCGGCGGATCCGCTCCTCGACCGCCGCCTGCACGACCACCACGTGGTCGAAGCGGAGGCGTCCCTCGGGCGCGCTCTCGACGAGCAGCGGCACGTCGTACACCACGATCGCCTCCGGATCCGCGGCCTGGGCGCGCGCGATGCGCTCGCGCGTGCGGCGGCCGATCGCGGGATGCGTGATCGCCTCGAGCGCCCGACGCGCCTCCGGATCGCCGAAGACGATCGCCCCGAGCGCCGGGCGGTCGAGCCGCCCGCCGGCATCGATCACGGCGTCGCCGAAGCGCTCCTGGATCTCGAGCAGCGCGGGCTCCCCCGGCTCGACGACCTCCCGGGCCACCTGATCGGCGTCGATCACGATCGCGCCGTGCTCGCGCAGCCGGGCGGCGACCGCCGACTTGCCGGAGGCGATGCCGCCCGTGAGGCCGATGAGTCGCATCCCCGAAGCCTACTCAGCTCGACTGCTAGCCTCGCCGCATGCTGGAGCTGCTGACCGGGACGGGCCTCGCGGCGGCGGCCGGACTCAACGCCTACGTGCCGATGCTGATCCTCGGGCTCGCGAGCCGGTTCACGGAGGTCGTGAACCTCCCGGCGGGCTGGCTCTGGCTCGAGAACGGCTGGGTGCAGCTCGTGCTCGGCGTGCTCCTCGTCATCGAGGTCGTCGCCGACAAGGTTCCCGCGGTCGACTCGATCAACGACTGGCTCCAGACGATCGTCCGACCGGCCGCGGGCGGCATCGTGTTCGGCTCGGGCGCCGGGGCGCAGACCGCCGTGGTGGAGGACCCGGCCGCGTTCGTCGAGCGCGGCGAATGGGTGCCGATCGTCATCGGCATCCTCATCGCGCTCCTCGTGCACGGCGGCAAGGCGCTCGTCCGGCCCGCCGCGAACGCGATGACGGCCGGCGTCGCAGCCCCGGTGCTCTCGACGATCGAGGATGCCGGCAGCATCGGCTTCTCGATCGCGGCGCTCGTCGCGCCCGTGCTCGTCCTGCTCGGCCTCGGCGGCCTCCTCGCGGGCTTCATCGTGCTCGCCCGCCGCCGTCGCCTCGCCCGCGAACGGCGGAGGGCCGACCGCGCCATGCGCGATCGGCCCTCCGTCGGTGCGTGATTAGGAGTTGCTCGAGAGCTTCTCCCGGAGCGCCGCGAGCGACTCGTCGTCCGCGAGCGTGCCGCCCGTGGAGGACGCCGAGGACGACGCGCCCTCGCCGCCGCCGTAGGAGCTCGACGAGGGGAGCAGATCCTTCTCGCCCTCCTCCTCGGCCTTGAGGACCTGCGCCTTGTGGGCCTCCCAGCGGGTCTGAGCGGCCGCGTACTCGGCCTCCCACGCCTCGCGCTGGGCGTCGAAGCCCTCCATCCACTCGCCGGTCTCCGCGTCGAAGCCCTCGGGGTACTTGTAGTTCCCCTGCTCGTCGTACTCGGTGACCATGCCGTACAGCGCGGCGAGGCCGGAGTCGAACTCGGCGTTGTTCGGGTCGACGCCCTCGTTCGCCTGCTTGAGCGAGAGCGAGATGCGGCGGCGGTCCAGGTCGATGTCGATGACCTTGACGAAGACCTCCTCGCCGACCGACACGACCTGCTCGGCGAGCTCGACGTGCTTCGCGGAGAGCTCCGAGATGTGCACGAGGCCCTCGATGCCGTCCGCGACGCGGACGAAGGCGCCGAAGGGGACGAGCTTCGTGACCTTGCCCGGTGCGATCTGGCCGATCGCGTGGGTGCGGGCGAAGATCTGCCACGGGTCCTCCTGGGTCGCCTTGAGCGAGAGCGACACGCGCTCGCGCTCGAGGTCGACCTCGAGGATCTCGACGGTGACCTCCTGGCCGACCTCGACGACCTCGGAGGCGTGCTCGATGTGCTTCCACGAGAGCTCCGAGACGTGCACGAGGCCGTCGACGCCGCCGAGGTCGACGAAGGCGCCGAAGTTGACGATCGAGGACACGACGCCCTTGCGGACCTGGCCCTTCTGGAGGTTGTTGAGGAAGGTCGAGCGCGACTCGGACTGCGTCTGCTCGAGGAGCGCGCGGCGCGAGAGGACGACGTTGTTGCGGTTCTTGTCGAGCTCGAGGATCTTCGCCTCGAGCTCCTGACCGAGGTACGGCGTGAGGTCGCGGACGCGGCGCAGCTCGATGAGCGAGGCCGGGAGGAAGCCGCGGAGGCCGATGTCGACGATGAGGCCGCCCTTGACGACCTCGATGACGGTGCCGGTGACGACGCCGTCCGCCTCCTTGATCTTCTCCACGTCGCCCCAGGCGCGCTCGTACTGCGCGCGCTTCTTGGACAGGATGAGGCGGCCTTCCTTGTCCTCCTTCTGGAGGACGAGCGCCTCGACGCTGTCGCCGACCTCGACGACCTCGTTGGGGTCGACGTCGTGCTTGATGGAGAGCTCGCGCGAGGGGATGACGCCCTCGGTCTTGTAGCCGACGTCGAGGAGGACCTCGTCGCGGTCGATCTTGACGACGGTGCCCTCGATGAGGTCGCCGTCGTTGAAGAACTTGAGGGTCTTCTCGACCGCGGCCAGGAAGTCCTCAGCAGATCCGATGTCGTTGATCGCGACCTGCTTGGCGGCCGTGGCGGTCGTTGCGGTTGTCATGTAGTTGTTGCTCCGTAATGGGCGTCTCTCGGGCCCGGGCATCGGAGAGCTTGGGATGTGATGCCGGGCAGGCGGATAGAAGTCGCGATTGCGACGCTCAAGCCTACCCCGCCCGGACAGGCCCGGCAACCGCGCCCCTCAGCCGCGCCGCAGCCCCGCGAGCTGGAGGTCGAAGCTCGAATCCGGCGTCGCCCGGTAGTTGAGGTGCACCGAGACGGCGAGCACGTTCTCCCCCGCCCGGAGCGCCGAGGCGGGGACCGCGAAGCTCGTGCCCGCGGCGACCGCCGTGCTCGTCCGGGGCGCCGCCGTCGCATAGCTCTGCGCGCTCAGCGCGCCGGTCGGCATCCCGGCGCGGCCCAGCTCGACGCCGTTGAGGAAGACGACCAGGCCGTCGTCGGCACGGGTGCGCAGCACGAGCTCGCGCCAGCGGCTCGGATCGTCGACCGTGAAGCGGTGGCGCATGACCGTGCTGCGCGGCCGGTCGGAGCTCGGCGGCGGCACGTCGGTGCTCGTCGCGATCGAGCTCGAGCCGAAGCCGAGCGGGGCGCGCCCCTGCGCCCACGCTCCGTCGGCGAAGCCCGCCCCCGTCCAGCCGGCCGGCCACGCCGCCGGGGTCCGCAGCCACCGCCAGCTCGAGCCCGAGGCGACGAGCGTCGCCGGCTGCTCGACGGGCGCCGCGGGCGTCGTCGCCGAGGCGCGCCCGGGGGCGGAGGCGAGGGCGCCCGCCCGTGCGACGAGCTCGTACTCGTAGCGCGTCGAGGGACTGAGCCCGGCATCCGCGAAGCTCCGCGCGGATGCCGGGGGCGTGGCGACGAGCGCGCCGTCGCGGCGCAGCTCGAAGCCGGTGACGCCGGGGCCGGCGCTCGTCCAGCTCAGGGTCACGGCATCCGGCCCGCTGGCGGCGGCGCTCAGCACGGGCGCCGCGGGCGCGGTCGGAGCGCCGGCGCGCTGCGCCGTGATGGAGAGGTCGAAGCTCGCGTCCGGCGTCGCCCGGTAGTTGAGGTGCGTCGAGGCGGCGACGACGTTGGCGCCGTCGCGCAGGAGGCCCGCCGGGATCGCGAAGGTGCGCGGCGCGGCCGTCGCCGCGGAGGTCGAGGGCGCGGCGCTCGCGTAGGTGCTCGTCGAGAGCGTGCCCGCCGGCAGCCCCGCCCGCCCGACCTCCGTGCCGTTGACCCACACCGCGACGCCGTCGTCGGCGCGCGTGGTGATCGTCGCCCCGCTCAGGCCGGCGGCGTCAGCGACGTCGAAGGACTGGCGGAAGAGCATCGTGCGCGGGCGGTTCGAGCTCGGCGGGGGCACGTCGATGCTGGTCGCGACGCCGGAGCCGAAGCCGAGCGGCGCCCGCGCGGAGCCCCAGCCGCCGTCGGCGAAGCCCGCGCCCGTCCACCCCGCGGGCCAGGCTCCCGCGTCGTTGCGCCAGCGCCACGTCGCGCCGCCCGCGAGGAGCACCTCGGGCGTCCGCCCGGACAGGTCGGCGCTCAGCGAGAAGCGGCTGCTCGCATCCTCCTCGTACCGGCCGAGGGTCGGCGAGTAGGTCGCGGCGTCGATCCGGTCCTCGGCCGGCGTGAAGGTGTAGGTGCGCAGCCAGCCGTCGCCGCCGTTCGCGCGGCTCTGATAATCGGTGAGGATCTGGTGCACGGGCCGCCCGCAGGCGTTCGGGTCGCTGCGACGCGCCTCCCCGTTCTCGCCGTCGTGCCAGTGCCCGTTGACGACCATGAAGACGCGGCAGTTCGGGTACACGAGCCGCTGCCACAGCTGATTCGCCGTGAGCACGGTCGTGTCGGGACGGACCACCGTGTTCGAGCGCGCCCCGCCCGTGTGGATGAAGCCGTGCGTCGCGAGGATCACCTGCCGGTCCGGATGGGCGTCGATGACGCGCTGCGCCCAGCCGATCGTGTACTCGGGGCTCTCGAACTCGAGGTTGAGGATCAGGAGGTCGAGGCCCTCGGCGCTCAGCAGGCTGTAGCTGTCCTTGTTGCCGCGGTCGACCGGCTCGCGGCCCAGCCGCCCGTCGCCGAGGTAGCCGCCGTAGCTCACGGCGGGCGAGTTCCAGCTCGCCTCCGCGTAGCGGCTCGGCGGGAAGAGCCGGTCGTAGTGCGGCGAGCCGCCGGTCGAGAAGTCGAGATCGTGGTTGCCGGGCAGGACCGAGCTCGGGATGCCCGCCCGGTCGAGCACCGCCATCGAGGCGCTCGCGCGCTCCCACTGGGCCGCGACCGGCCAGGACTCCACGAGGTCCCCGAGGTGGATCGCGAACGCGATCCCGAGCTCCTCGCGCTGGGCGGCGATCCACTCCGTCTGCGCCGTGAAGGTGGGCGCGAGCGCCGCCGAGGCCGTGTAGCCCTGCGTGTCGGGGATGATCGCGATCGTGAAGGAGCCCTCGGGGGCAGCCGCGGCGGGCTCCGGCGGCAGGAGGACGCCGGCTGCGATCGGCAGCGCGAGCAGGAGGGATGCGGCGGCGCGGGCCGTCGATCGGCGGGCGCGGGCGGGGCTGGTCATCGGCGACTCCGGTGTCTGCTCGGTCCCCCAGCGCCTGGTCTACACCCGGAGGGCACACGGCGGCAAGGGCGGACCGCCCGGTCCGCCCCGCCCGGGCGGCCGCCCCCTAGCCGCCGAGGGCCGCGCGCAGCGTGTCGAGCCCGACCCCGCCGATGTCCAGCGCCCGCTTGTGGAAGGCCTTGATGTCGAAGGCGGCGCCCTCCCGCGCCTTCGCGTCGTCGCGGAGCTGCTCCCAGATCCGCTGGCCCACCTTGTACGAGGGCGCCTGGCCCGGCCACCCGAGGTAGCGGTTCACCTCGAAGCGCACGAAGCCCTCGTTCATGTTCACGTTGCGGCCGAGGAAGCCGAAGGCGTCATCGCCCGACCAGGTGCCCGAGCCGTCCGGCAGCGGCTTCTCGAGGTGCACGCCGATGTCGAGCACGACGCGCGCGGCGCGCATGCGCTGCCCGTCGAGCATCCCGAAGCGGTCGGCCGGGTCGTCGAGGTAGCCGAGCTCCTCCATGAGCCGCTCGGCGTAGAGCGCCCAGCCCTCGGCGTGGCCGGACGTGCCCGCGAAGCGCCGCCACGAGTTGAGCTGCGCCCGGTTGTACGTCGCCTGCCCGATCTGGAGGTGATGGCCCGGCACGCCCTCGTGATAGACGGTCGTCAGCTCGCGCCACGTGTCGAACTCGGTGACGCCCTCGGGGACGCTCCACCACATCCGCCCGGGCCGGGAGAAGTCGTCGGCGGGGCCCGTGTAGTAGATGCCGCCCTCCTGCGTGGGGGCGATCATGCACTCGAGCGCGCGGATCTCCGAGGGGATGTCGAAGTGGGTCCGGCCGAGCTCCTCGACCGCGCGGTCGCTCGTCTCCTGCATCCAGCGCTGGAGCGCCTCGGTGCCGTGCAGCTTGCGCGACTCGTCCGCGTCGAGGAAGGCGACCGCCGCCTCGACGCCGCCGCCCTCGACGATCTCGCGCGCGATCGACTCCTGCTCGGCGACCATGCGCGCGAGCTCCTCGATCCCCCACTCGTAGGTCTCGTCGAGGTCGACCTCGGCGCCGAGGAAGTCGCGCGAGGCGAGCGCATAGAGCTCGCGGCCGACCGCGTCTTTCTCGGGCGCGACGGGCGCGAGCTCGTCGCGGAGGAAGGCCGCCAGCTCGCCGTACGCGACAGCCGAGGCCTCGGCGCCCGAGCGGAGCTCCGCGCGGAGCGAGTCGGGGAGCGCGCTGCCGTCCTCCGCCGAGGCACCGCCCGCGAGCTCGAAGAAGAAGCCCGTCGGCGCGATCTGCTTCTCCGCCTGCGCGATGACCTCGCGGACCTGGCGCACCGCCGGCGTCTGCCCCGTGCGGATGCCCTCGCGGAGCGTCTCGATGTAGCCGCGCATCGCGCCGGGCAGGTTGTGCAGCCGCGTCGCGATGTGCGCCCAGTCCTGCTCCGTCGACGTGGGGAGCAGGTCGAAGATGTCGCGGAGTCCCTGCGGCTCCGAGGCGATCACGTTGAGCTCGCGGCGGTGCATGCCCGCCTCGTGCTTCTCGATCTGCAGCTCAAGCTCGCGCGACAGATCCATCTTCGTGACCTCGTCGACCGCATCCTGCGGCGTCGCGCCGCGGAGCTCGGCGAGCGTCGCCGTCGCGGCCGCGAGCGAGGCCTCGTGCCCGGCGGGCGAGAGGTCGGAGTACTCGCCCTCGCGTCCCGGCCGTCCGAGCCACACGTGCATCTCGGGGTGGAGCTCGAGCTCGGTGTCGACCCACCGCTCCGCGATGTCGTCGATGGGGGTGGCTGGCCGCGCGGGCTGCGTCGCATCCGTCATGGCTCCACCCTACGACCGGTCCCGACGGACACGCGACGGCCCCGAGCGCACCCCCATCGGGGCGGCCCGGGGCCGTCGGGAGCGTCCTCGCGGACGGTGCGGACTACTCCTTGTCGAGGTCCGTCTCGAGCAGCGTCTGCAGCTCGTCGAGCGCGGCCTCGGCACCCTCCGCGTCGGAGGCGATCGTGACCTCCTCGCCGTGGCCGATGCCGAGCGAGAGCACCCCGAGGATGCTCGCCGCGTTGACGCTCTTGCCGGCGGCCGAGGTGAGCGTCACGGCGACGCCGGTCTTGGCGGCGGCCTGGCTGAAGAGCGAGGCGGGGCGGGCGTGCAGCCCGACCGACGATGCGACGACGACCTTGCGTTCGGACATTGGGGGTTCCTCCTTGATCGGGGGGCGGTGGTCTTGGGGGTGGGGTTCGGGCGCGAGCCGCTCAGGGCTCGATCGTGACCTTGATGGCGTCGCCGCTCGCGACGAGGTCGAAGGCCTCGAGCACGCGATCGAGCGGGAGGCGGTGGGTCACGAGATCCGCGACGGGCACGCGGCCCGAGGCGATGAGCTCGAGCGCCTCGCGGTTGTGCGCGGGACTCGAGCCGTTGACGCCGACGAGGGTGAGCTCGCGGTAGTGCACGAGGTTCGCGTCGACCGTGATCATGGGCGCGTCCTTCGCGAGGCCGCCGAAGAGGCTGAGCCGGCCGCGACGTGCGAGCATCCGGAGCCCGGCCTCCTGTGCGGGGCCGGACGCGGCGGCGGTGATGACGACGTCGGCGCCGCGGCCGCCCGTCGCATCCAGCACCGCCTGGACGGCGGAGGCGTCGTCCGCCGGGGAGACGACGTCATCCGGCTCGACCAGCTCGGCCGCGCGGGCGAGCCGCTCGGCGTTGACGTCGAGCAGCATGACCCGGGCGGCGCCGCGCGCCCGGGCGAGCCGGACATGGAGGCAGCCGATCGGCCCGGAGCCGATCACGACGACCGTGTCGCCCTCGCCGACTCGCGCCAGCTCCTGGCCGTTGAGGACGCAGGCGAGCGGCTCCGCGACCGAGGCCTCGACGTACGAGAGCGCCTCGGGGATGCGGTTCACGCCGTCCACCGCGAGGACCTCGCGCGGCACGATGACGTGCTCGGCGAAGCCTCCCGGGAACTGATAGCCCATGGAGCGCTGGTTCTCGCACACGGCGAGATGGCCGCGACGGCACTCGGCGCAGGACCCGTCGGGGATCGCGGCGATGATCTGCACGCGATCCCCGACGGTCCATCCGTCGACTCCGGCTCCGACCTCGTGGATCTCCCCCGCGATCTCGTGCCCCATGACCTGTGGCGGGGTCATGTTGGGGTGCCCGGATCGGGAGATCTTGACGTCGGTGCCGCACATCGAGCACGCACGCACCCGGACGAGCAGCTCCCCCTCGCCGACGACAGGTGACGGGTCGTCGTCGAGGCGGATGTCGCCCGGGGCGTAGTACCTCGCGACTCTCACGGGACGGCTACTCGTCCTCGTCGTCCTCGGCGGCCAGCAGCTCGTACACCTCGTCGGAGGTGGTGGCGTTGCGGAGCGCCTCGGCCTTGTCGGGGTCGAGCAGCACGGTGGCGAGCTGGGAGAGCAGGGCGATGTGCCCGTTGCCCTTGGCGGCGATGCCGACGGCGACGCGCACGTCGTTGCCGTCCCAGTCCACGCCCTCCGGGAAGCGGAGGACGCTCAGCGCGTCCTGCTTCACGGAGTCCTTGCCGGCGAGGGTGCCGTGCGGGATCGCCACACCCTCGCCGACGTAGGTGGACACCGTGTTCTCCCGCTCGAGCATGGCGTCGATGTACGAGTCATCGATCGCCCCCGCCTCGAGCAGGGCCTGACCGGCCTGGCGGATCGCCTCGTCCCGGCTGGATGCCGTGGCATCCAGCCGGATCGAGGACTCCGACAGGAGCTCGGTCAGCGGAGTCGCAGCCTCATCCGACACGGATCAGACCTCCACCGTCTCGCCGTTCTGGATGGCCTTGACGATCTTCGTGACCGCCGGGTCGCCCATGAACAGCTGGAAGGGGATGACCGGCACCTCCGGCACGACGCCGCGTGCGCGCTCGGCGAGCGCCGACTGCGTCACGACGACATCCGCATCGCTGGGGATGTTCGCGACCGGCGAGTGCTCGACCGTGACGCCGCTCTTCGCGAGCTGCTTCTTGAGGGTCGAGGCGAGCATGACGCTCGACCCCATCCCCGCGTCGCAGGCGACGATGAGCTTCTTGACGCTGGATCCGTCGATGGTTGCCATGTGGTTCTCCTTGTCGTGTCTGAGCCTGCTTGAGAGGCTACGCGGTCGCGCCCTTGGACGCGGCCTTGTTCGCGGCGGACTGCTCCTTCGCGGCCTCGAGGTCGACCGGGTCGACCTGCTCCTTGCGACCGAAGCCGAGGAGCAGCGCGCCGATGATCGCCGAGACGGCGGCCGAGAGGATGATGCCGAGCAGGTTGAGCAGGATCTTGTCCGGCGGCGAGACGAGCGCCCACGCGATGATCGATCCGGGCGATGCCGGGCCTGCGAGGCCGAGGTCCCAGATGACGGCCCAGAGCACGCCCGTGGCGCCGCCGACGATCGCCGCGAGGACGAGGATCGGCTTCATGAGGACGTAGGGGAAGTAGATCTCGTGGATGCCGCCGAGGAAGTGGACGACCATCGCGGCCGGCACCGTCGGGCGGATCGCGCGCGGCCCGAAGAGCAGCATCGCGGTGAGGATGCCGAGCCCCGGGCCGGGGTTCGACTCGATCATGTAGAACACCGAGCGACCGAGCTCATCGGCCTGCTGCGCGCCGAGCGGCGTGAAGACGCCGTGGTTGAGCGCGTTGTTGAGGAACAGCACCTTCGCGGGCTCGACGATGATCGAGACGAGCGGGAGGAGCTTGAGCTCGACGAGCCAGCTCGTCGCGGCGCCGAGCGCCTGGCCGAGGTAGAACGTCGCCGGGCCGACCACGTAGATGCCGAAGGCCGCCATGAGACCGCCGAGGATGCCGGCCGAGAAGTTGTCGACGAGCATCTCGAAGCCGCCCTGGACCTTGCCCGAGATCGCGTTGTCCCACAGCTTGAGCAGGAGCGCCGTGAGCGGGCCGAGGATGAACGCGCCGATGAAGTTCGCCCCGATGCCGGCGATGTTCTCCGGGGCGGGCAGCGGCTCGACGCCGTTGATGCTGAGGCCGGTGAGCTGCAGCGCGACCGGGGCGAGCATCGCGCCGAGCGTCGCCACGGCGCCGACGACCGCGCCGCGGGTGCCGTGCACCATCTTGCCGCCCGTGTAGCCGATGAGCAGCGGGAGCAGGATGTTGATCAGCGGGCCGACGAGGGTCGAGAGCTGCACCGTGATGGGCAGCGGGTCATCGGTCGTGCCGGCGAGGGAGTTGATCCAGCCGTCGGGGATGAAGAGCGCGGTGATGAGACCGAACGCGATGAAGGCGCCCAGGTTCGGCATCACCATGCCCGCGAGGAACGCGCCGAAGCGCTGGACCTTCGCTCGGGCACCGGTGCCGGAGGCGGCGGGTGTGTAGTCGGACATCAGGTGGTACTCCTTCGTACGGATCGGAGAAGGGTGGTGGATGGATTGCGGCGTCAGGTGGCCACGAGTGGCCGATCCAGATCTGGCTGCCACACCAGCTGGACGATCGAGCGGTCGAGGTCCTCGGGGCCCGGGACCGCGCTGCCGGGGAGACCGGTCGCGGCGGCGCCCCAGGCGAGGGCCTCGACGAGCGCGCCGGCGAGATCGCTCTCGTCGGCGGAGAAGCGGGAGAGGAAGCCGGCGAGGAAGCTGTCCCCCGCGCCGACGGTCGAGACGGGCCGCGGCACGCGCGACTCGCCCACGAGGACCACGTCGGGCCCGACGAGCACGGCGCCCTCGGCGCCGAGGCTGACGAGGACGAGCTCGACGCCGCGGGCGCGGATCTCCTGCGCGCCCTCGACGACCGCGGCGATGGAGCCGAGCTCCCGGCCGACGAGCTCGGAGAGCTCCTGCCGGTTCGGCTTCACGATGCGCGGGCTCACCTCGACGGAGGCCGCCAGGGCGTAGCCGGAGGAGTCGATCGCGAGGCACGCGCCCGCCTGGACGGCATCCCGGAGGAGGCTCCGGATGTCGCTGCCCTCGATCGACGGCGGCGTGCTGCCGGAGACGACCAGCCAGTCGCCCTCGCGGACCGCGGAGCGCACGGCGGTCGCGACGGCGCGGAGATCGGCCTCGCCGAGCGGAGAGCCGGGCTCGTTGAGCTTCGTGACGGCGCCGTCGGCCTCGCAGATCGTGAGATTCGAGCGGGTGCGGCCCGAGACCGGAACGAAGCGGCACGGCACGGAGGCGGACTTCAGCAGGCGCGTCAGCTCGGCCCCCTCGGGACCGGCGACGCCGACGACCGCGATCGACTCGTGGCCGTTCGCCGTGAGTGCGCGCGTGACGTTGACGCCCTTGCCGCCCGGCTCGAGCACCGGCTCGGAGGTGCGCAGCACCGCGCCCGGCTCCAGCTCGTCGACGAGGACCGTGCGATCGAGGCTCGGGTTGAGCGTGAGGGTGACGATCACACGATCACCACCCGGGGGCCCGCGTTCTCGAGCTCCTCCGCGAAGTCCGCGTCGACGCCCGAGTCGGTGATGACGGTGTCGATGCCGGCGAGGGGCGCGACGCGCGCGAAGTCCTCGCGGCCGAACTTCGAGTGGTCGGCGAGCACGACGATGCGCCGCGCCGCGTCGATGAGGGCCCGCTTGACGATCGCCTCCGCCATGTCGGGCGTCGTGAGGCCCCGCTCGACGCTGAGGCCGTTCGTGCCCATGAAGGCGACGTCGGCGAAGACCTCGGAGATCTGGCTGCGCGTCCACTCGCCGACCGCGGCGAGCGTGCGACCGCGGACGATGCCGCCGAGGAGGTGGAGGTTGATGTTCGCGCGCCCGACGAGCGCGCTCGCGACGGGGATCGAGTGGGTCACGACCGTGAGCTCGCGGTCGGTCGGCAGGAGCTCGGCGACGCGGACGGTCGTCGTGCCGGCGTCGAGGATGAGCGAGCCGCCGTCGGGCAGCTCCTCGAGGGCGGCGCGCGCGATCCGGTCCTTCTCCCCCGTGGCGTGCGCCTCGCGATCGGCGACCGCCGGCTCGATGCCGAGACGCTCCACCGGGATGGCGCCGCCGTGGACCCGGCGGAGGACGCCGCGGCGCTCGAGGGCCGTCAGGTCGCGGCGGACGGTCTCCGGGGTGACGGAGAGCTCGCGTGCGAGGCCGGCGACCTCGACGCGACCGCGCGAGCGTGCCGTGTCCAGGATCTGCTGGTGTCGCTCCGGTGCGTACAATCCGACCTCGTCGTCCGTGGTGGCAGGCGAACCGTTGTGGTTCTGGGCTTATGTAAGTCCGTTTGTGTCCGCTTGTCAACGTGACGGGCACCCTGGCGTGTCGTCTCGATGTTGATCTCTGCCCGCCCACCCCCGTTCTGGGGGATCCCTGGGAAGACAGGCATGCCGGCCGCGTACCGCGATCAGTGCGCCGCGGCGTCCCAGTCGCGGCCCGTGCCGACCTGCACCTCGAGCGGCACGGCCAGCTCCGCGGCACCCGACATCCGGGTCTCGACGATCGAGCTCATCTCCTCGAGCTCGCCGGAGGCGACCTCGAACACGAGCTCGTCGTGCACCTGGAGCAGCATGCGCGAGTCGAGCCCGCGCTCGCGGATGTCGGCATCGATCGCGAGCATCGCCCGCTTGATGATGTCGGCCGCCGAGCCCTGGATGGGCGAGTTGAGCGCCTGCCGCTCCGCGTTGTCGCGCAGCACGCGATTCGTGCTCGTGAGGTCGGCGAAGGGCCGGCGGCGGCCGAAGATGGTCGTCGTGTAGCCGTCGACCCTGGCCTGCTCGACGACGCCGCGCAGGTAGTCGCGCACCGCGCCGAAGCGGGCGAAGTAGTCGGCCATGAGCTCCTTCGCCTCCTTGGTCTCGATGCGGAGCTGCTTCGAGAGCCCGAAGGCGCTGAGCCCGTAGGCGAGTCCGTAGGACATGGCCTTGACCTTGGTGCGCATGGTCGGCGTCACCTCGGCGGGATCCACGTGGAAGATCCGGGCCCCGACGAAGCGGTGCAGGTCCTCGCCCGAGTGGAAGGCCTCGATGAGCCCCGCATCCTCCGAGAGGTGCGCCATGATCCGCATCTCGATCTGCGAGTAATCGGCCGTGAGGAGCGTCTCGAAGCCCTCGCCGCGGCGGAAGGCGGCGCGGATCTCTCGCCCCGTCTCGGTCTTGATCGGGATGTTCTGCAGGTTGGGGTCGTTCGACGACATCCGTCCCGTGGACGAGCCCGTCTGCTCGTAGGTCGTGTGGACGCGGCCGTCCTGCCCGATCGCCTTCTCGAGCGTCTCGACCATCTGCTTGAGCTTCGTCGCGTCGCGATGCTGGAGCAGGAGTCCGAGGAACGGATGCGGATTCTGCTCCTGCAGATCGGCGAGGGCCGCGGCGTCGGTCGAGTAGCCGGTCTTGTTCGCGCGCGTCTTCGGCATCTCCAGCTGCTCGAAGAGCACCTCCTGCAGCTGCTTGGGCGAGCCGAGGTTGATCTCGCGGCCGATCTCGGCGAAGGCGGAGGCCGCCGTCTCGGAGATCTGCCCCGAGAGGCGCGCGTTGAGCTCGGCGAGGGAGTCGGCCGCCACCGTGACGCCCTGCATCTCCATGCGGGCGAGCACCGGCACGAGCGGGATCTCCAGGTCCTCGAGCACGCCGAGGGAGCCCTCGTCGAGCCGGCCGCGGAGCTCGTCCGCGAGTCGAAGCAGGTACCACGCCTCGGTCGCGGGACTCACGGCATCCGTCTCCGGCACGAGCTGGTTCGGGTCGGGCTCGGGGAGCGTCTCCCCCAGGTGGTAGTCGACCAGCTTCGACAGCGCCTCCGTCTTCGTGCCGGGCCGCAGGAGCCACGCGGCGAGGGCCGTGTCGAAGGCGAGTCCCTCGAGCGCGATGCCGTGGTGCGCGAGGACCTTGAGCTGCCGCTTCGCATCGTGGAGGACCTTGGGATGCCGCGGGTCCGCGAGCCACGCCTCGAGCGCCTCGTAGTCGGGCCGGTGGGCGCCCCAGGGCACCCACGCCGACTCCGTCGCGCTCGCGATGCCCACGCCCTCGAGCTCCCCGCCGTGCGAGACGACGCGGAGGCCGAGCGGCGTGCCCGCCGTCGTCGCGCTCCGCAGCCAGGCCGCGAGCTCCTCGTCGACCATCCGGCGCACGGCGGGGGCGCCCGGGGCGACCGGGCCGCCGGAGCCGGCCGCGAGATCCTCGTCCGTGCCCTCGAGCTTGATGACGCGGTCGAGCAGGGTGCGGAACTGCAGGCGCGCGAAGATCTCGCGCACCGCCTCGGCGTCGATCGGGCCGCGTGCGAGATCGGCCGGGGCGACCTCGAGCTCGACGTCGCGCACGAGGCGGTTGAGCCGTCGGTTCCGGACGGCGCGCTCCTGCTGCTCGCGGAGGTTGCTGCCGACGACGCCGGTGATCTCGTCCGCGTGCGCGAGGATCTCGTCGACCGAGCCGTACTTCTGCACCCACTTGACCGCGGTCTTCTCGCCGACCTTGTCGATGCCGATGAGGTTGTCGCTCGTCTCGCCGACGAGCGCCGCGATCTCGGGATACTGGTGCGGCTCGATCCCGTAGCGCTCGAGCACCGCGTCGCGGTCGTAGCGCTTGAGCTCCGAGACGCCGCGCACGTTCGGGTAGAGGAGCGTCACGTCGTCGTCGACGAGCTGGATCGTGTCGCGGTCGCCCGAGACGACGAGGACCCGGAAGCCGTCCGCGGCGCCGCGCGTGGCGAGGGTGGCGAGGATGTCGTCGGCCTCGTAGTCCTCTTTGCTCAACGTGCGGATGCGCATCGCCTTGAGCGCCTCCTCCAGCAGGGGGATCTGGCCGATGAACTCGGGCGGCGTCTCGCCGCGCGTGCCCTTGTACTCGGGGTACTCCCGCGTGCGGAACGAGTAGCGGGAGATGTCGAAGGCGACGGCGAGGTGGGTCGGCCGCTCGTTCTGCAGCAGGTTCAGCAGCATCGAGATGAAGCCGTGGATGGCGTTCGTGTGCTGCCCGTCGCGGGTCACGAAGCTGTCGACCGGGAGGGCGTAGAACGCCCGGAAGGCCAGCGAGTGGCCGTCGATGATGAGCAGCGTGGGCTTGTCGTCGTCCTGCACCCGGCCAGCCTAGCCACCGCCGCCGACACGGCGTCCGCGGATCCAGGCGACCCGGATGCGGCTAGGCTCGCCCCGTGACGAAGCTGCCGGCCGACACCCCTCAGGAGCTCCTCGATCGACTCGGGACGGGCGGCGGCGAGCTCGCGAAGAGGATGGGGATCGAGTTCCTCGAGCTCTCCCCCGAGCTCTCCATCGCGCGGATGCCGGTCGAGGGCAACCGCCAGGTCGTCGGGCTCCTCCACGGCGGCGCGCACGTCGTGCTCGGCGAGTCGCTCGGCTCGATCTCCTCCGCGCTCCACGCGGGCGCCGGCCGCTACGCCGTCGGCATCGAGATCAACGCGACCCACAGCCGCTCCGTCACGGAGGGCTGGGTCACGGCCACCTGCCGCGCGATCACCCTCGGCCGGACGCTCTGCACGCACGAGATCGCGATCGAGGACGAGCAGGGTCGGCGCCTCTCGACCGTGCGCATGACGAACATCCTCCGGGACCGCTGAGCCGGCTCCGGAACCGTCCGGCAGCGCGGACGCGGATTCCCGGCCGACCCGTCGGGGTCGGGGCGCAGGCTACTTCTTGGCCGCGAGCTGGTCGATGATCGCCTGCGCCACGTCGTGCATCGTGAGGCGGCGATCCATGGAGGCCTTCTGGATCCAGCGGAAGGCCTCCGGCTCGGACAGGCCCATCTTCTCGTTGAGGAGGCCCTTCGCGCGGTCCACGAGCTTGCGCGTCTCGAAGCGCTCGACGAGGTCGGCGACCTCCGCCTCGAGCGTCACGATCTGCTGGTAGCGGCTCAGCGCGATCTCGATCGCCGGCAGGAGGTCGTTGGGCGTGAAGGGCTTCACGACGTACGCGAGCGCGCCGGCCTCGCTCGCGCGCTCCACGAGCTCCTTCTGGCTGAACGCGGTGAGGAGGACCACGGGCGCGATGTGGTTCTTGGTGAGGCGCTCGGCGGCGGAGATGCCGTCGAGCTGCGGCATCTTGACGTCCATGACGACGAGATCGGGGCGCAGCTCGGTCGCAAGGGCGACCGCGGTCTCCCCGTCGCCGGCCTCGCCGACCACCTCGTAGCCGTTGTCGCGGAGGATCTCCACGATGTCGAGACGGATGAGGGACTCGTCCTCCGCGACGACGACGCGGCGCGGAGCGGGGGTGGTCTGGCTGTCACTCACAGGGAGAGCCTACGGTATCGTCGGTCCCGGCCGCGCCGAGGCGCGTGCCGAGCCGGATTGGCGGAATGGCAGACGCGGGCGACTCAAAATCGTCTGCCCGGAAGGGCGTGCGGGTTCGACCCCCGCATCCGGCACCCGCACCACGCGGCGTCAGACGCGTCGCCACTCGCCGCCCGTCAGGTGGGAGCCCGCCTGCGGGCCCATCTGCAGCATCCCCCCGTCGACCGCCCACGAGGCGCCGGTGACGTACGAGGCCGCGGGCGAGGCGAGGAAGGCGATGACCGCCGCGACCTCGTCGACGTGGCCGGGGCGCCCGAGCGGGATGCCGGCGCGCGCGACCCGGTACGGATCCTCGCCGCCCGACTCGCTCATGTCCGTCGCGATCTCGCCCGGTGCGACCGCGTTCGCGGTGATGCCGTGCTCGCCGAGCTCGAGGGCGAGGGTCTTCATGAGCCCGCCCAGCCCGTGCTTGGCCGCGTCGTAGGCCGCCGAGCCGACGCGCGGCTGGTGCTCGTGGACGCTCGTGACCGCGATGAGCCGGCCGCCCCGCCCGGCCTCCACCATCCGGCGGGCGGCGCGCTGGAGCACGACGAAGGCCCCGTCGAGGTCCGTCGCGACCGTGGTCCGCCAGGTCTCCCAGTCGAGCTCGAAGAAGGGGACGCCGCCGCCGGTGCCCGCGTTGTTGACGAGGACGTCGACGCCGCCCAGCTCCTGGGCCATCTCGTCCACGACATCCCCGCACGCCGGTGCGTCGGCGACGTCGAGGCGTCGCACGACGGCGCGGCGGCCGAGCGACTCGATCTCGCGCGCGGTGCCGCGCGCGCCCTCCTCGTCGCTGCGCCAGGTGACGCCGACGTCCATGCCGGCGCGGGCGAGCGCGATCGCGGTCGCAGCCCCGATCCCGGAATCGGAGGCGGTCACGATGGCGGTGCGCGGAGAGAAGTCCATGCCTCGAGCCTCGCCGCCCCCGACCGGGCGGGGTGCGACTCCCACGCGGCACGGAGGAGACCCCGAGGTGCCGTCCGGCGTCGCCCGGAGCTGCAGGGCCGATGCTCCCCCGGGCGGCATCCGCGCGCCCGGGATACTCCGCGGGGACGACATCCCGCGCCGGCTCCCCCGTGCGCCCCTAGCGTCGGCGGCAGCGGCACCCGCCGCCGACCAGAGGAGGATCCATGACCGCCGTCGCCCAGCCCCGCACCGCCACCGCCGTCGGCACCGCCGGGTGGCTCGCCCTCGGCGCCGTCGTCGCCGCCGCGATCGATCTCGGGCTCGTGCAGCTCGCGATCGCGCTCGGCGCCGACGCCGGCTTCCCGCCGTTCCAGCCGGCCGCCTGGCTGAGCTTCACGATCGGCGGTCTGCTCCTCGCGCACCTGGGCTGGCGGATCGTGCGCCGCCGAGCACGACGCCCCGGGCGGGTGCTCGCCCGGCTCGTGCCCGTGCTCGTCGTCGCGTCGCTCGTGCCGAACGCGATCCTGCTGCTCGCCCCCGTCATCCCCGGCACCGGCGTCGTCGCCGTGCTCGCCCTCATGGCGATGCACCTCGTCGTCGCGGGCGTCGCGGTCGCGGTCTCGCAGCGCATCGCGCCGGTGCCGCACGGCTGAGCGCGGCGTCGAGCGCACGCCGAGGGGCGGCCGGGATCGAGGATCCCGACCGCCCCTCGACGCGTCGCGCGGACTAGTCGGCGTGCTCGCCGCTCTCCCACACGGGCGCGCTCTTGTTGACCGCATCGCCGATCGTGTGCACGCGCAGGTCGTTCGTCGAGCCCGCGATGCCGGGAGGGCTCCCGGAGATCACGACGACCTTGTCGCCCTCGGCGGCCAGGCCCTTCTCGAGGAGGATGCGGTCGACCTGCTCGTACATCGCGTCGGTGTGCTTCACACGGTCGACGAGGAACGACTCGATGCCGTAGGTGAGCGACATGCGGCGCTGGATCGACGCGTCCGGCGTGAAGGCCTTCATCGGGATCCGGAAGCGCAGACGCGACATGCGGCGCGCCGAGTCGCCCGACTCGGTGAAGACGCAGACGTACCGCGCCTCGACGAAGTCCGCGACCTCGGCGGCGGCGAGCGTGATCGCCCCGCCCAGCGTGCGGGGCTTCGTGCCGAGCGGCGGGATGCGCTCGAGGCCGTGCTCCTCCGTCGACTCGACGATGCGGGCCATGGTCTGCACCGTGATGACGGGGTACTCGCCGACGCTCGTCTCGCCCGAGAGCATGACCGCGTCCGCGCCGTCGAGGACGGCGTTCGCGACATCCGAGGTCTCGGCGCGGGTGGGGACGGGGCTGTTCGTCATCGACTCGAGCATCTGCGTCGCGACGATGACGGGCTTCGCCATGCGGCGGGCGAGCTCGACCGCGCGCTTCTGCACGATCGGGACCGCCTCGAGCGGGAGCTCGACGGCGAGGTCGCCGCGGGCGACCATGATGCCGTCGAAGGCGTCGACGATCTCCTCGAGCGCGTCGACCGCCTGCGGCTTCTCGATCTTCGCGATGACGGGGACGCGGCGCCCCTCCTCGGCCATGATCTCGTGGACGCGCGTCACATCCTGCGCGTCGCGCACGAAGGAGAGCGCGATGTAGTCGGCGCCGAGGGCGAGGCCCCATCGGAGGTCGACCTCGTCCTTCTCGCTCAGCGCGGGGACGTTGACCGCGACGCCGGGCAGGTTGATGCCCTTGTTGTTCGAGACCTTCCCGGCCACGACGACGCGGGTGCGGACCTGCACGCCGTCCGTGTCGAGGACCTCGACCTTGACCTTGCCGTCGTCGATCAGCAGAAAGTCGCCGGGGGCGACATCCTGCGGCAGGCCCTTGAAGGTCGTGCCGACGAGCTCCTTCGTGCCCGCGACATCCTCGGTCGTGATCGTGAAGATGTCGCCCTCGGCGAGCTCGTGGGGGCCGTCGGCGAACGTGCCGAGGCGGATCTTGGGGCCCTGCAGGTCGACGAGGACCGCGACGGGCTTCTCGAGGTCGGCCGCGGCCTTCCGGACGTTCGCGTAGACCTCGTCGTGCACGGCGTGGCTGCCGTGGCTGAGGTTCATGCGCGCGACATCGACGCCCGCCTCGATGATCGCCCGGAGGCTCTCATAGCTGGAGGTGGCGGGTCCGAGGGTCGCGACGATCTTCGCTCGTCTCATGACTTCCTTCGTGGTGGTGGTGGTGTGCTCCGGGCGGATACGGCGCCCGCAGCGTCGGCCGGCTCGCTCAGACGGCGATCGGTCGGTCGGTGGGGCGCACGGGCGCCGGGAGGAGGGTATCGCCCTGGAGGAAGCGGTCGACCTCGGCGGCGGCCGCCCGACCCTCCGCGATCGCCCAGACGATGAGGGACTGGCCGCGGCCCGCGTCGCCCGCGACGAAGACGCCCGGCTCGCTGGTCTGGTAGTCCTGCCCGCGGGCGACGTTCGCGCGCTCGTCGAGCGGGACGCCGAGCTGCGGCACGATCGTGTCCGTCTCGGGGCCGGTGAAGCCCATCGCGATGAGCACGAGGTCCGCGGGGATCTCGCGCTCGGTGCCCGACTTCGGCACGCGGCGGCCGTCGACGAACTCGGTCTCCGCGACGCGGAGGGCGCGGACCTCGCCGGCCTCGTTCGCGAGGAACTCGACGGTGGAGGCGAGGAACATGCGCTCGCCGCCCTCCTCGTGCGCGCTCGACACCTCGAAGACGGTCGGCATCATCGGCCAGGGCTGGGCGTCGGGGCGCTCGAGCGGCGGCTGCTTGCCGATCGCGAGGTTCGTGACGCTCAGCGCGCCCTGACGGTGCGCCGTGCCGATGCAGTCGGCGCCCGTGTCGCCGCCGCCGATGACGACGACGTGCTTGCCCTCGGCCTCGATCTGCTCGGGCACGACATCCCCCGCGACGACCTTGTTCTGCTGCACGAGGTAGTCCATCGCGACATGGACGCCGAGGAGGTCGCGGCCCGGGATCGACAGCTCGCGCGGCACGGTCGAGCCGGTCGCGACGACGACCGCGTCGAAGCGGCGGCGCAGCTCGTCCCAGCTGAGATCGCGGCCGATCTCGACGCCCGCCCGGAACCGGGTGCCCTCCGCCTGCATCTGCTGGAGGCGCATCTCGATCTGACGCTTCTCCATCTTGAAGTCGGGGATGCCGTAGCGCAGCAGTCCGCCGATGCGGTCGTCGCGCTCGTAGACGGCGACCGTGTGGCCGGCGCGCGTGAGCTGCTGCGCCGCCGCGAGGCCGGCGGGGCCCGAGCCGACGACGGCGACCGTCTTGCCGGTGAGGCGCTCCGGCGGCTGCGGGGTCACCCAGCCGTTCGAGAAGGCCTGGTCGATGATCGAGACCTCGACCTGCTTGATCGTCACGGGCGGCTGGTTGATGCCGAGCACGCAGCTGGACTCGCAGGGCGCGGGGCACAGCCGCCCGGTGAACTCCGGGAAGTTGTTCGTCGCGTGGAGGCGCTCGATCGCCTGCCGGCCCTCGCCGCGCCACATGAGGTCGTTCCACTCGGGGATGAGGTTCCCGAGCGGGCAGCCCTGGTGGCAGAACGGCACACCGCAGTCCATGCAGCGCCCCGCCTGCCGGCGCAGCTGGGTCGCATCCCCCTGCTCGTAGACCTCTTTCCAGTCCATGAGCCGGAGCGCGACGGGACGACGGGCGGGGAGCTCGCGCTCCTGCGTCGTGAGGAAGCCCTTGGGGTCAGCCATTCTTGACCGTCACCTCCAGGATCTTGCGCCAGGTGGCGTCGCCGTCGGGGTCCTCCCCCGCGTCGAGCGCATCCTGACGGGTCTTGAGCACGGCGGCGTAGTCGCGAGGCAGGACCTTCACGAACGTCGCGACCGTCTGGTCGATGTCGGCGAGCATCCGCTCCGCGAGCGCGGAGCCGGTCTCGGCGAGGTGGCGCTCGAGGAGGTCGACGAGGATCTCCGCGTCGGCGCTCTCGAGCGGGAGGAGCTGCAGATCGCCCGAGGCGATCGCGTCGCGGTTGACGCGCTCCGGCTTGAGGTCGTGCACGTAGGCCGTGCCGCCCGACATGCCGGCGCCGAGGTTCCGGCCCGTGCCGCCGAGGATGACCGCGAGGCCGCCCGTCATGTACTCGAGCGCATGGTCGCCCACGCCCTCGACGACCGCCGTGGCCCCCGAGTTGCGGACGAGGAAGCGCTCGCCGACCCAGCCGCGCAGGAACATGGAGCCCTGCGTCGCGCCGTAGCCGATGACGTTGCCGGCGATCACGTTCCGCTCCGCCGGGAAGACGGACCCCTGCGGCGGGCGCACGACGATCGTGCCTCCCGAGAGGCCCTTGCCGACGTAGTCGTTGCTGTCGCCCTCGAGACGGATCGTGATGCCGTTCGGCAGGAACGCGCCGAGCGACTGCCCCGCCGAGCCGTGCAGCGAGATCTCGATCGTGCCGTCGGGGAGGCCGTGCTCGCCGTGGCGCTTCGTGACCTCGTGCCCGAGCATCGTGCCGACCGCGCGCTCCGTGTTCTGCACGGGCAGCTCGATCGCGACGTGCTCCCGGCTCGCGAGCGCCGGGGCGCTGCGGGCGATGAGCTCGCGGTCGAAGTGCTCGTCGAGCTCGTGGTCCTGCTCGCGGCGGTTGATGCGCGGCTCGTCCTCGGCGAACTCCGGGCCGACCAGCACCGGGGTGAGGTCGAGGCCGTCGGCCTTCCAGTGCTCGATCGCGCGGTCCACGTCGAGCAGCTCGCTGCGCCCGATCGCCTCGTCGAGGGAGCGGAAGCCGAGCGCCGCGAGGTACTCGCGCACCTCCTGGGCGAGGAACTCGAAGAAGTTGACGACGAACTCGGGCTTGCCCGTGAAGCGGGCGCGGAGCTCCGGGTTCTGCGTCGCGACGCCGACGGGGCAGGTGTCGAGGTGGCAGACGCGCATGAGGATGCAGCCCTCGACGACGAGCGGCGCCGTCGCGAAGCCGTACTCCTCGGCGCCGAGCAGCGCCGCGATCACGACGTCGCGACCCGTCTTCATCTGGCCGTCGACCTGCACGACGACGCGGTCCCGCATCCCGTTGAGCATGAGCGTCTGCTGGGTCTCGGCCAGGCCGATCTCCCACGGGGTGCCCGCGTGCTTGAGCGAGTTGAGCGGGCTCGCGCCCGTGCCGCCGTCGTGGCCGGAGACGAGCACGACATCCGCGAGGGCCTTCGTCACGCCGGCGGCGACCGCGCCGATGCCCGACTGGGACACGAGCTTCACGTGGACGCGCGCGGCCGGGTTCGCCCGCTTGACGTCGAAGATGAGCTGCTTGAGGTCCTCGATGGAGTAGATGTCGTGGTGCGGCGGCGGCGAGATGAGGCCGACGCCCGCCGTCGAGTGGCGCGTGCGGGCGACCCACGGGTACACCTTCTGGGCCATGAGCTGGCCGCCCTCGCCGGGCTTCGCGCCCTGCGCCATCTTGATCTGGATGTCGGTCGCGTGCGTCAGGTACATGCTCGTGACGCCGAAGCGGCCGGAGGCGACCTGCTTGATCGCGCTGCGCCGCTCGGGGTCGAGCAGGCGCTCGACGTCCTCGCCGCCCTCGCCCGTGTTCGAGCGGGCGCCGAGCCGGTTCATCGCGATCGCGAGGGTCTCGTGCGCCTCCTTCGAGATCGAGCCGTAGCTCATCGCGCCGGTGTTGAAGCGCTTCACGATGTCGGCGACGGACTCCACCTCGTCGATCGGGACCGCCTCCCGCCCCTCCGTCTTGAAGGCGAAGAGCCCGCGGAGCGTCATGAGCGCCTCCGCCTGGTCGTCGATGCGCTTCGTGTAGTCGCGGAAGATGTCGTAGCGGCGGGCGCGCGTCGCGTGCTGGAGGCGGAACACCGTGTCGGGGTTGAAGAGGTGCGGCGGCCCCTCGCGGCGCCACTGGTACTCGCCGCCCGTCTGGAGGCGCTCGTGCGCGACGACGGCGCCGTCCTCCGGGTAGGCGGAGGCGTGGCGAGCCGCGTTCTCGGCCGCGATCACGTCGATGCCGACCCCGCCGAGGAGGCTCGCCGTGCCTGTGAAGTACTGGTCGACGAACTCCTGGGAGAGGCCAACCGCCTCGAAGGTCTGCGCGCCCGCGTAGGAGCTCACGACCGAGATGCCCATCTTGGACATGATCTTCAGGACGCCCTTGCCGAGCGCCTTGATGAGGTTCTTGACCGCCTGCTCGGGGCTGACGCTCGAGAGCATGCCGCTGCGGACCAGCTGCTCGGCGGTCTCCATCGCGAGGTACGGGTTGATCGCGCTCGCGCCGTAGCCGATGAGGAGCGCCACGTGGTGCACCTCGCGGACATCGCCCGCCTCCACGATGAGCCCCACCTTCATGCGGGTCTCCTGGCGGATGAGGTGGTGGTGCACCGCCGCGAGCATGAGGAGCGAGGGGATCGGCGCGAGGTCGGCGTTGCCGTCGCGGTCGCTGAGCACGAGAAACTGCGCCCCCGCCTCGATCGCCTCGTCGGCCTCCCGGCACATCGCCGCGAGCCGCCGCTCCATCGCCTTCTGGCCGTCGCCCACGCGGTACAGCCCGCGGATCACGCGCGTCGGGCGCCGGCCCGAGCGGGTCTCGAAGTGGTGCACCTTCGCGAGCTGGTCGTTGTCGATCACCGGGAAGTCGAGCACGATCTGCTTCGCGTGCTCGGGGCCGGCGGCGAGGAGGTTGCGCTCCGGTCCCAGCCCGGAGGACATCGAGGTGACGACCTCCTCGCGGATCGAGTCGAGCGGCGGGTTCGTGACCTGCGCGAACTGCTGCGTGAAGTAGTCGAAGAGCAGGCGCGGGCGCTCGCTGAGCACCGCGATCGGGGTGTCGGAGCCCATCGCGCCGAGGGGCTCGGCGCCCTTCTGCGCCATGGGGTGGATGAGGATCCGCACCTCCTCCTCGGTGTATCCGAAGGCGCGCTGGCGGCGCACGACCGAGGCGGGCGTGTGCACGACGTGCTCGCGCTCGGGGAGGTCCTTGAGGTGGATGCGGCCCTCGTCGAGCCACTCCTGCCACGGCTCCTGGTGGGCGAGCTCCGACTTCAGCTCGTCGTCCTCGATGATGCGGCCCTCGGCGGTGTCGACGAGCAGCATCTTGCCGGGACGCAGGCGCCCCTTGCGGACGATCCGGTCGGCCGGGAAGTCGAGGACCCCGATCTCGCTCGCGAGGACGATGAGGCCGTCGTCGGTGACGATGAACCGGCCGGGGCGGAGGCCGTTCCGGTCGAGCGTCGCGCCGACGTGCGTGCCGTCCGTG
This sequence comes from Homoserinibacter sp. YIM 151385, assembly GCF_027912415.1. Taxonomy (NCBI): domain Bacteria; kingdom Bacillati; phylum Actinomycetota; class Actinomycetes; order Micrococcales; family Microbacteriaceae; genus Homoserinibacter; species Homoserinibacter sp. YIM 151385. Next base: position 695,883 of record NZ_CP115175.1, read on the forward strand.
AAGACGAGCGCCGCCGGGCCGTCCCAGGGCTCCATGAGCATGGAGTGGAACTCGTAGAAGGCGCGGCGCGTCGGGTCCATGTCGGCCTGGTTCTCCCAGGCCTCGGGCACCATCATGAGCATCGCGTGCGGGAGCGAGCGGCCCGCGAGCGTCAGCAGCTCGAGGGTCTCGTCGAAGGAGGCCGAGTCGCTCGCGCCGGGCGTGACGATGGGGAGCACCGGCTGGAGGTCGCCCAGCAGCTCGGACTCGAGCTGGCTCTGGCGGGCGCGCATCCAGTTGCGGTTGCCCTTCACGGTGTTGATCTCGCCGTTGTGGGCCATCATCCGGAACGGCTGCGCGAGCGGCCAGGACGGGAAGGTGTTCGTCGAGTAGCGCGAGTGGACGAGCGCGAGCTTCGAGGCGAAGCGCTCGTCGCTGAGGTCCGGGTAGAAGGGCTCGAGCTGGAGCGTCGTGACCATGCCCTTGTAGACGATGGTGCGCGCCGAGAGGGAGGGCAGGTAGGCGCCGAGCTCGCGCTCGGCGCGCTTGCGCACGAAGAAGGTGCGGCGGTCGAGCTCGATGCCGCTCAGGGCGCGACCGTGCTCGCCGGGGTGGGCGCCCGCGAGGAACAGCTGCTCGAACACGGGCGCCGCCTTGCGGGCGAGCGTGCCGAGGTGCTCAGGGTCGGTCGGCACCTCGCGCCAGCCGAGGACCTCGAGGCCGTGCTCGCGCGCGATCCCCTCGATCCCGGCCTTGAGCTCCGTGCGCTCGGCCTCCTCGGTCGGGAGGAAGGCCATGCCGGCCGCGTACTCGCCGGGGCCGGGGAGCTCGAAGGGCACGACGGCGCGGAGGAACTCGTCCGGCATCTGGGTGACGATGCCCGCGCCGTCGCCCGTGCCCGCATCCGAGCCGACCGCGCCGCGGTGCTCGAGGTGGCGGAGCGCGTCGAGCGCCGCGTCGATGATGTCGTGGCCGGCCGTGCCGCGCAGGGTCGCGACCATGGCCAGGCCGCAGGCGTCCTTCTCGTTGGCGGGGTCGTAGAGACCCGCCGCCGCCGGGATCGCGCTGAAGCGCTGGAAGGGGCCGTGCTGGGGCGTGCTGGCAGCCATGGGAACCGTCCTCACGATGGTGCAGGTGATGGGACGTCGGCGGCCCAACAGACAGGGAGGGATGAGCCCGATTCTCCCACGCAGGTGGGCGGGCCGGAATCCCGCGGGTTTCGCGCGACCGCGGTGGTGCGCGGACTAGCGGGTGGTGGATGCGCCGCTTGTGGCGGGCTCCTCGGACTCGGCGGCGGCGTCATCGCCCTCGTCGACGGAATCGTCGTCCTCGTCGTCCGAGTAGGTGTCGTCGGAGTCTACCCCAGCATCGGGCGTCCACTCGCGCCCCGGCACGTACGGGCTCGGCTCGAGGCCCGGGTGGCGGCGGGACTGCACGATGAGGATCACGATGCCGAGCACGAGCGCGATGACGGCGGCCCAGACATTCGAGCGGATCCCGAGGTAGAGCTCGCTGGGATCGATGCGGATCGACTCGAACCAGCTGCGGCCGAGGCCGTACCAGACGAGGTAGAGGCCGAGGACCTTGCCCCACTGCAGCCGCAGGCGGTACGTCGCGGCCATGAGGATCGCGAAGCCGACGAGGTTCCAGATCATCTCGTAGAGGAAGGTCGGGTGGAACAGCGTGCCCTCCGGCAGGCCCGAGGGGTAGGCGCCGTTGGACGACTCGATCTCGAGGCCCCACGGCAGGTCGGTGGGGAGGCCGTAGAGCTCGTGGTTGAACCAGTTGCCGAGGCGGCCCATGGCCTGCGCGAGGAGGAGGCCGGGCGCGATCGCGTCGGCGACGCTCCAGAAGCGCAGCCCCGACATCCGGCAGCCGATCCAGACGCCGACGGCGCCGCCGATGAGCGAGCCGAAGATGGCGTTGCCGCCCTCCCAGATGCGCACGACCTTCCAGGGGTCGATGCCGGCGCCGAAGAAGTCGCCGGGGTGCGTCAGCACGTGGTACGCCCGCGCCCCGATGATGCCGAGCACGACCGCCCAGATCGCGACGTCGAGGATGACCCAGGGCTCCGCACCGCGCGAGCTCAGCCGGTGGTTCGCCACGAGGATCGCCGCCACGATGCCCGCCAGGATGCAGATGGCGTAGGCGTGGATGTTGAGGTCGAAGCCGAACCAGGTCAGGCCGATGTCGCGGAGCCACTGGCCGAGGTTGAAGACCTGCCAGGCGGGGTCGGGGCTCGGGATGCTGAGCGGAAGGACCACGGAGAACCTTTCGGCGTTCTGCGCCTCGGGGAGGCGGGAGGGACGGAGCGAGTCTACTGCGCGGCGGGGGCGGCCCCCGCCGCGAGGGCGGCGGCGGTGCGCGCGAGGCCGGCGACGCCGTCGGCGGCGAGCGAGGTGACGAGCGCCGAGCCGACGATCGCGCCGTCGGCGTAGCCGAGCACCTCGCGGACCTGCTCGCCCGTCGAGATGCCGATGCCGACGCAGGCGGCGATCCGGTCGGGACCGGTCGCGCCGGCCGCGCGGAGCCGCTCGACGAGCGTGCGCGCCGCGCGGTCGACGTCGCTCCGCGCGCCCGTGATCCCCATGGTCGAGACGGTGTAGACGAAGCCGCGGCTCGACGACACGACCTCGCCGAGGCGGGCGTCGGAGGAGGTCGGCGCCGCGAGGAAGACCCGGTCGAGGCCGTGCGCCTCGCTCACCGCGAGCCACTCCCCCGCCGAGTCGGGCGTGATGTCCGGCGTGATGAGGCCCGCGCCGCCGGCATCCCGCAGCGAGGCGGCGAAGCGCTCCGCGCCGAACTGCACGACCGGGTTCCAGTACGTCATGACGAGGACCGGCACGTCGACGCGCGCGCGGATCCGCTCGACCGCCGCGAACACGTCGCGCGTGCGGAAGCCGCCGGCGAGCGCATGCTGCGTCGCCTGCTGGATCGCGAGGCCGTCCATGACCGGGTCGGAGTACGGGAGGCCGAGCTCGAGGACGTCGACCCCGTTCTCCACGAGGGCGACCGCGGCGTCGACGCTCGTGTCGAGATCCGGGAACCCGACGGGGAGGTAGCCGATGAGGGCACCGGACCCTGACGCCTTCCGCTCGGCGATGCGCTGCGCGACGCTCACTCCTGCACCGCCCCCTCGTCGAGCAGCTCGAACCAGCGGCCCGCCGTCGCCATGTCCTTGTCCCCGCGACCCGAGAGGTTCACGAGGATCGTCGCCTCGGGGCCCAGCTCGCGGCCGAGGCGCAGGGCGCCCGCGAGGGCGTGCGCCGACTCGATCGCCGGGATGATGCCCTCGGTGCGGCTGAGGAGGCGGAGGGCCTCCATCGCCTCGGCGTCCGTCGCGGGGAGGTACTCGGCCCGGCCGATGTCGGCGAGATGCGCGTGCTCCGGGCCGACGCCGGGGTAGTCGAGCCCGGCCGAGATCGAGTGCGACTCGATGGTCTGCCCGTCCTCGTCCTGCAGCAGGTAGCTGCGGGCCCCGTGGAGCACCCCGGGACGCCCGCGCTCGATCGATGCCGCGTGCCGCTCCGTGTCGACGCCGTCGCCCGCCGCCTCGAGGCCGATGAGGCGCACGTCCGCGTCGTCGAGGAAGGCGTGGAAGATGCCGATCGCGTTGCTGCCGCCGCCCACGCAGGCCATGACCGCATCCGGGAGCCGACCGGTCAGCTCGAGCACCTGCGCGCGAGCCTCCTCGCCGATGATCTTCTGCAGGTCGCGGACCATCGCGGGGAACGGGTGGGGGCCCGCCGCGGTGCCGAAGACGTAGTTCGTCGTCTCGACGCTCGTCACCCACTCGCGGTAGGCCTCGTTGATCGCGTCCTTCAGCGTGCGCGAGCCGGTCGCCACCGAGATGACCTCGGCGCCGAGCAGCCGCATGCGGGCGACGTTGAGCGCCTGGCGCTGCGTGTCGACCTCCCCCATGAAGATCGTGCACTCGAGCCCGAAGAGCGCCGCCGCCGTCGCGGTCGCGACACCGTGCTGGCCTGCGCCCGTCTCGGCGATGACGCGCGTCTTCCCGATGCGGCGCGTGAGGAGCGCCTGCCCGAGCACGTTGTTGATCTTGTGGCTGCCGGTGTGGTTGAGGTCCTCGCGCTTGAGGATGATGCGGGCGCCGCCCGCGTGCTCCGCGAAGCGCGGGACCTCGGTGATGATCGAGGGACGGCCGGTGTAGCTGCGGTGCAGCTCGGCGAGCTCCGACTGGAACGCCGGGTCGGACTTCGCCGCCTCCCAGGCCTCGGAGAGCTCCTCGATCGCGGCGATGAGCGACTCGGGCATGAAGCGCCCGCCGAACTCGCCGAAGTAAGGACCGGGGTTGTCGCGCAGGGCCATGATCACGCCGCCAGGAAGGACTCGATGGTCGCGATCGGGTCCTCGCCCGTCACGAGGGCCTCGCCCACCAGCACCACGTCGGCACCCGCGTCGCGATAGTGGCGCACGTCCGCCGGCGAGAGCACGGCCGACTCCGCGACCCGGACGACGCCCGAGGGGATGCGGTCCGCGAGCCGGCCGAACAGGTCCCGGTCGAGCTCGAAGGTCGAGAGGTCGCGGGCGTTCACGCCGACGAGCTGTGCCCCCAGGTCGACCGCGCGGGCCACCTCCTCGGCGTCGTGCGCCTCCACGAGCGGCGTCATCCCGAGCTGGAGCACGAGCTCGTGCAGCTCGGCGAGACGGGGCTGCTCGAGCGCCGACACGATGAGCAGGACGAGGTCGGCGCCCGCGGCGCGCGCCTCGAGCACCTGGTAGGGCTCGACGATGAAGTCCTTGCGGAGCACCGGGATGCCGACCGCCGAGCGGACCGACGCCAGATCCTCGAGCGAGCCGAGGAAGCGCCGCTGCTCCGTGAGCACGCTGATGGCGCTCGCGCCGCCCGCCTCGTACGAGAGCGCGAGGCTCGCGGGCTCGGGGATCTCGGCGAGGGCGCCGCGCGAGGGGCTCGCGCGCTTCACCTCGGCGATGAGCTTGACGCGATCGGCCGGCGCGAGCGCCTGGAGCGCGTCGAGGGCGGGGGCCTGCGCGGCGGCGGCGGCCTCGACCTCGGCGAGGGGACGCGCGGCACGGCGCTCCGCCGCATCCGCGACCGCTCCCGTGACGAGCTCGGCGAGCAGGTCGGCGGTCACCTAGGCGTGCGCCTTCGGCGTGTACTTCGGCCCGCGGACCCCGTAGCCCAGACGCGCGAGCACGACGCCCGCGAGGAGGCCGGCCACCATGAGCGCGACGGAGGCCCAGACGAGCCAGACGATCGCGAACCAGAAGGCGAAGGTGCCGATCGTGAAGGCGACGAGCATGATGATCACGGCCGTCCAGGCCGCCGGCGAGTGGCCGTGGCCGGGGTCGTTCTCTTCGGACACTGGGGCTCCTTCTCAAGACGGTGCCGCTTGCGCGGCATCGCCACCGAGTCTAGCGGTCGCGATCGGTCGGATCGTCGCCGCCGCTCAGCGCGTCCCAGTCCTCGACCGCGCGGCTCTCCCGGCGGTCGCGGACGCCCTCGGAGGCGCGATCGGCGCGCGCAGCGGGCCCGTCCTCCGCGACGGGCACGCCCTCGGGCGCCTCGCCGTCGACGGGCGCGAAGCGGACCGGCTGGTAGCGGCGCGCCGAGCTCGGCCAGGCGCGCGAGGTCGCGGCGACCGCGAACCCCGCCGCCACGAGTGCGATCCCGGCGGCGAGGGCCACGAGCGGCCATGGTGTGGGCGCGGCCGACTCGGTCAGGCGGCGGGCCGCGTCCGCGCCGCCGTCGCCCGTCAGCTCCGCGACGAGTCCCGCGGAGGCGGCGACAGGATCGCCCAGCGACACCTGCGCCTGGATCGCGATGCAGACGCCGAGCAGCGCCTGCAGCACCCCGAGCACGACGCGGAACGCGGGCCCGGCGATCGCGAGCGCCGGCACCACGAGCAGGCCCGACAGCGCCAGGGGGGCGAGCGCACCCGCCGCCGTCTGCCCGTCGACGTCGACCTCCTGACCGGCGAGCCGCAGCAGGAACCACGGCTGCGACCACGCGAGCATCACCGACCCGCTCAGCGCCAGCAGGACGAGCAGGCTCAGGCCCTTCAGCCGACCCGGCGTCACGACGCCGCATCCCCCTCGGGCGAGCCGAGCACCGGGCGCAGCGGGTCCTCGTCGAAGCAGGCGTGCGATCCGGTGTGGCAGGCGGGGCCGAGCTGGTGCACCGTGAGGAGCAGCGCGTCGCCGTCGCAGTCGAGGGCCGCGCCCCGCACGTACTGCCGGTGGCCGCTCGTGTCGCCCTTGCGCCAGTACTCCTGCCGGCTCCGCGACCAGAAGGTCACGCGGCCCTCCGTGAGCGTGCGGCGCAGCGCCTCGGCGTCCATGTAGCCGAGCATGAGCACGTCGCGGCTCGACTCCTCCTGCACGATCGCGGGCAGCAGGCCGTCCGGATTCCAGGCGACTCGGGCGATGACGGCCTCGGGCGCGTCGTCGGTGTCGCTGTCGTGCGTCCAGCTCATCGCACCTCGATCCCCTCCGCGGCGATCGCCGCCTTCACCTGCCCGATCGTGAGCTCGCCGTCGTGGAACACGGATGCGGCGAGCACGGCGTCCGCGCCCGCCCGGATCGCGGGGGCGAAGTGCTCGAGGGCGCCCGCGCCGCCGCTCGCGATGACGGGGACCGTGCTCAGCTCGCGCATCGCGGCCGTGAGCTCCAGGTCGAAGCCGTCCTTCGTGCCGTCGGCGTCGATCGAGTTGACGAGCAGCTCTCCCGCACCGCGCTCGATCGCCTCGCGGGCCCAGTCGAGCGCGTCCAGATCCGTCTCCGTCCGACCGCCGTGGGTCGTCACGACGAAGCCGCTCGGCATCCGCTCGCTCCGCTGCACGTCGAGGCTCAGCACCAGCACCTGCGCGCCGAAGCGGTCGGCGATCTCGCCGAGCAGGGCGGGGCGCGCGATCGCCGCGCTGTTGACGCCGATCTTGTCGGCGCCCGAGGCGAGGAGCCGCGCCACGTCCTCCGGCGAGCGGACGCCGCCGCCGACCGTGAGCGGGATGAAGACCTGCTCGGCCGTGCGGGCCACCATCTCGTAGGTGGTCTCGCGCGCATCCACCGTCGCCGTCACGTCGAGGAAGGTCAGCTCATCGGCCCCCTGCTCGGCGTAGCGTCGAGCGAGCTGGACCGGATCCCCCGCATCGCGGAGGCCCTTGAAGTTGATCCCCTTGACGACGCGGCCGTCCGCGACGTCGAGGCACGGGATCACCCGGGTGACGATCGCCATGTCAGATCCTGGCGGCGGTGATGGGGCTCACGAGAATCGCGCGCGCCCCCAGCTCGTAGAGCTCGTCCATGATCTGGTTCGTGTCGGCGCGCGACACCATGACCCGCACGGCCACCCAGCCGCTCTCGCGGAGCGGCGAGACCGTCGGCGACTCCAGTCCTGGCGCGATCGCCGAGGCGGGCTCGACCAGCTCGGCGGGGAGGTCGTAGTCCATCATCACGTACTGGTGCGCGACCATGACGCCCTGGATGCGGCGGCGGAAGGTGCGCAGCCCGGCGAGCTCGGCGTCGGCCGCGATGAGCACGGCGCTCGACTCGAGGATGACGGGACCGAAGATGTCGAGGCCCTGCTTGCGGAGGGTCGTCCCCGTCTCGACGACGTCGGCGACCGCATCCGCGACCCCCAGGCGCACGGCCGACTCGACCGCGCCGTCGAGGCGCACGACCGTCGCATCCACGCCCTCGCGGGCGAGGAAGTCGGCGACGAGCCCGTCGTAGCTGGTCGCGACCCGGCGCCCGGCCAGGTCGCCGAGCTCCGCGAACGCGCCGATGGGCCCCGCGAAGCGGAAGGTCGAGGCGCCGAAGTCGAGCGCCTCGATCTCGGTGGCCGCGGAGTGCGAGTCGAGGAGGAGGTCGCGACCCGTGATGCCGACGTCCAGCGCGCCGGAGCCGACGTAGGTCGCGATGTCGCGGGGGCGGAGGTAGAAGAACTCGACGCCGTTGCGCGGGTCGGAGACGATGAGCTCCTTCGAGTCCCGGCGGGTCGCGTAGCCGGCCTCGTGGAGCATCTGGACGGCGGTCTCGGAGAGCGTGCCCTTGTTCGGCACGGCGATGCGGAGCATGACGCTGCTTTCTGGAATGGGGTGGACGGAGGGGACGGGCCGATCAGAGATGTCGGTACACGTCCGCCGGCGTCAGGCCCTTCGCGAGCATGAGCACCTGCAGGTGGTAGAGCAGCTGCGAGATCTCCTCGGCCGCCTCGTCGTCGCTCTGGTACTCGGCCGCCATCCACACCTCGGCGGCCTCCTCCACGATCTTCTTGCCGATCGCGTGGACGCCGGCGTCGAGCTCGGCGACCGTGCCCGAGCCCGCGGGGCGGGTGCGGGCCTTCTCGGTCAGCGCCTCGAAGAGGGCGTCGAAGGTCTTCACGATCCCCAAGGGTATCGCGCCCGGACGCACGAGGAGCGCCGCCCGCGGGCGGCGCTCCTCGTGCGGCGGAGAGCGGAGCGGTCCTACTGGACGCCGAGCAGGTCGATCACGAAGACGAGCGTGCGGCCCGAGAGCCGGTGGCCGCCGCCCGCGGGGCCGTAGGCGAGGTGCGGCGGGCAGACCAGCTGGCGCCGTCCGCCGACCTTCATGCCCGGGATGCCGTCCTGCCAGCCCTTGATGAGCCCGCGCAGCGGGAACTGGATCGACTGGCCGCGGCTCCAGCTCGAGTCGAACTCCTCGCCCGACTCGAAGTCGACGCCGAGGTAGTGCACGTCGACGGTCGCGCCGGGGGCGGCCTCGGGGCCGTCGCCGATCTCGAGGTCGGTGATGACGAGCTCCTCGGGGGCGGGCCCCTCGATGAACTCGATCTCGGGCTTGGTCTTGTCAGTCATGCGACCAGTCAAGCAGACCGCGCCGACACGGGCCGTCGCTCCGGCTGGGAGGCAGAGGTCATTCCGCTGACGGAGTCTCGAGCACCGGCACGACGACTCCGGCCTCCTGGCGCTCCTCCGGCGTCGACATGAAGGCGTTCGCCTCCCAGTCGACCTCGGCGAACCTCCGCCGGACGAGCTCCGCGCTGTCCGCGGCGTCGAACGGGGTCGAGAGGTCGAAGCATTCGCGCGGCACCAGCGGCTCGGCCGCCTGCCAGTCGAACTCGACGTCCTCCTCGTCCTCCGGGACGGCGGGGAACGAGCGCTCGAGACGGTCGAGCACCGCATCGCGCCACGCGAGGTATCCGGCGTCCCGCGGAACGATGAGCTGCGCCAGCGTCGAAAGCCATGCGGCGTTCTCGGCCGGCTCCGCGCCCTCGAAATGCAGGGCGTCGTTGAGCAACATCATGGTCAAGTGCAGCGGCCCGCGCACGGGGCCCGTCCACTCCTCATCGGCGAACTCCATGTAGGGGCAGCACGAGAAGTGCACGGTCCCGAGCCAGGCCGCCTCGAGGTAGTCCCTCAGCCAGGTGTCGGAGTCGAGCTCGTCCAGGGTGAACACGATCCATTCGCCGATCGCGACCCCCAGCGCGAGCTGAGCCCGACGCGCCAGGGGGCCGAGGCGCGACGCCACGACCTCGTCACCGGGCTCGTAGGCCGCAACGGGGTCTCGATCCTCCCAGTGCCACGACACCGGCGATCCGGCGGCGATGGGGCGGACATGTGCGGGGCGATACAGCGTCATGGGCGTCCTTTGTTCGTGCGCCGTGCCGGCGCGGCCTGGATGAGTGGACAGCAGGCCCGTGCGCACCTGACCCGCGAGCGGCGGAGATCACGGGAGCCGGTAGGGAGTGCCCTCGAAGCCCGCCGCGATCAGCTCGTCCGGCGTCCGCAGGTAGCGGTTCTCGGAGGGCACCAGCTCCCCCAGGAATCTGGCCAGGTGCTCGCGCTCGCTGCCGCGCTCGAACTCCGTGGTCGTGTCGAGCACCTCGCGTGGCACCGGCTCGCCCTTGATGTCCGCCTCATCGGCCGGGTAGAGCTCGACGAGCCTCGCGACGACCATCCGCACCCACGCATCGAACGGCTTCCGGTCCGGCGAGACCAGCTTGGCAAGTTGGTAGGAATAGACCGCCACGTGGAAGAGATGCTGCGCCCGCGGCGTGTCGTAGGAGCGCAGCGCGTCTTCCACGAGCTCCATCGCGGCCAGCAACACACCGTCGACAGGCCCACGCCGCTCCTCGAACTCGGCTTCAGGCGGCATCGCGACGTAGCGTATGTCGACTGAGCCCGCCCACGCGGCCGTGACCATCTGGAGCGGAGCGTCGAAATCGCTCATCCCCTCGAACCGCCACATGGTCCACTCCGCTGCACCGATCGCGAACGCCAAGCGCGCGCTCACGGACATCTGCACGAGACGCGCAGCGAGCTTGGGATTCTCCACCTCGAAATCGGCCGTCGACTTGATGCCGTGATCTGCCGGCCAGCCGAGGGCTCCGGACGTTCGGATGTGCGGCGGGGCGGTGAGCATCGACATGGCAGGCGAGGCTACCGCGTGGCGCTGATCTCTCGTCACGGCCTGTGGACAACCCGCGCCGGGGCTCCGCGGCGGCGTGCGGCGCCGGCGACCGCATCAACGGCATTCGCCTCGACTCAGTGGCTGTGCGCGGCCGCGGCGGCGCGCAGCTCCGCGATCGCGGCGCCGGGATCGGGCGTCGCGTAGACGCTCGAGCCCGCGACGAAGGTGTCGGCGCCGGCCGCCGAGGCGGCCGCGATCGTCTCGACGGTGATGCCGCCGTCCACCTGGAGCCAGACGTCGAGCCCCGCGCCGCGCACCGCATCCCGCACGGCCGAGACCTTCGGCATCATGTCGGCCATGAACGACTGCCCGCCGAAGCCGGGCTCGACCGTCATGACGAGGATCTGGTCGAACTCCTCGAGGAGCTCCAGATAGGGGGCGACGTCCGTGCCCGGCTTGATGCCGAGGCCGGCGCGCGCGCCGATCGAGCGCAGGCGCCGCGCGAGCGACACCGGGTCGGCGGCCGCCTCCGCGTGGAAGGTCACCGAGTGCGCGCCGAGCTCCGCGTAGTCGGGAGCCCAGCGGTCCGGGTCCTCGATCATGAGGTGCACGTCGAGCGGCACGGGCGAGGTCGCCTGCACGCGCTCCACCATGGCAGGCCCGAAGGTGAGGTTCGGGACGAAGTGGTTGTCCATGACGTCGACGTGGACGAGATCGGCCGAGGCGATCCGCTGCAGCTCCGACTCCATGTTCGCGAAGTCGGCGGACAGGATGCTCGGCTCGATGCGCACAGTCACGCCGCCAGCCTAGGGCTCGGTCGTGAGCAGCTGGACGAACATCGCGTCCGTCCCGTGCCGGTGCGGCCAGAGCTGCGCCGCCGGACCGGAGCCGAGCCCGAGCGGGCGGACGGCGACCGACTCGAGGACCGCGGGCGTGTCGAGCGCCGTGAGGCCCGCGTGGCGCTCGAGGGCGGCAACCACGATCCCGCGCGTCTCCTCGAGGTGCGGCGAGCAGGTCACATAGGCGAGCAGGCCGCCCGGCCTGAGCGCGGCGACCGCCGAGTCGAGGAGCTCGGCCTGGAGGGCGGCGAGCTCGGCGACATCCTCGGGCGACTTGCGCCAGCGCGCCTCGGGGCGGCGGCGCAGGGCCCCGAGGCCCGTGCACGGCGCATCGAGCAGGATGCGATCGAAGCGCCCGGGGAGCTCCCGGCCGAATCGGCGGCCGTCGCCCACGAGCACCTCGGGCGCGGGGTCGAGCGCCGCGAGCGCCTTCCGGACGAGCTCCGCGCGGGTCGGCGCGACCTCGTTCGCCATGAGCACCGCCCCGTGCTCGGCCGCCTCCGCGGCGAGCAGCGCGGCCTTCCCGCCGGGGCCCGCGCACATGTCGAGCCAGCGCTCCCCCGGCTGCACCTCGCGAGCGCGGCTGAGCGCGAGGGCCGCGAGCTGCGACCCCTCGTCCTGGACGCGCGCCCGGCCGCGCCGCACCTCGGGGATCCGCCCGGGGTCGCCGCCCGAGAGCACGACCCCGACGGGCGAGACGCCGCCCGCCTCGGCGCGCTCGCCGAGCTCCTCGACGAGGGAGGCCGGAACGCTCAGCCCGGGGAGGGCCGCCAGCGCGACGCGGGGCGAGACGTTGTCGGCCTCGAGCAGCGCCGCGATCTCCTCGCCGCGACCCTCCGCATCCAGCGCCGCCTGCAGGGCGTCGACGATCCAACGGGGGTGGGCGTGCTCGATCGCGAGGCGGCGGGCGCCCTTGAGCTTCTCGAGCGCCTGCGCCATCCACTCCTCGGCGCTCCGCCTCGAGAGCGTGCGCAGGGTGCCGTTCACGAATCCCGCGGCCCGCGGGTGCCCGGCCTCGCGGACGAGCTCGACGCTCTCGCCGACGGCCGCGTGCGAGGCCACCCGCATCCCGAGCAGCTGATGCGCGCCGAGTCGCAGCACATCGAGCACGGCCGGGTCGATGTCGACGACGGGGCGGGCGGTCACGATCGCGAGGATGCGGTCGTAGGTCCCGAGGCGGCGGAGCGTCCCGTAGGCGAGCTCGGTCGCGAAGGCCGCGTCCTTCGCGTCGAGCTCGGCCTCGACGATGTACCTCGGCAGGATCAGGTTCGCGTAGGCGTCGTCCTCGCGGACCGCCTCGAGCACCGCGAAGGCGACCCGGCGGCTCGGCTGCACCCGCTCGCCGGCGGTCACGACAGCACCGCCGAGCCGCCGAGGCCGCGCATCCAGTCGGCCGCGGGCATCGCCCGCCGCCCGGCGGGGAGGACCGTGCGGAGCTCGAGCGCGCCGTCCCCCGTGCCGAGGACGACCACGCGGCCGCGCGACTCGACCCGGCCGGGCGGCAGGCCCGCGACGTCGTGCGCGAGGCCCGCGTCCAGGATCTTGAGTCGCGCGCCATCGAGCTCGGCGAAGGCGCCGGGCTCGGGCGTGGTCCCGCGGATCTGGGCGTCGAGCTGCGCCGCGGTGCGCGTCAGGTCGAGTCGGCCGTCGGCGAGCTCGAGCTTCGGCGCGAGACTCGGCTCGCCCGTCTGCGGCACCGCGGCGGCCGTGCCGTCGGCGAGCCCGGCGACGACGCCCGCGAGGAGCTCCGCGCCGGAGACCGCGAGCTGCCCGAGGAGCGCACCGGCCGTCTGGCGGCGGCCGATGGGCGTGCGCTGCGAGGCGAAGACGGGACCCGCATCCAGCTCCTCCACGAGCTGGAACACGGCGGCGCCCGTCTCCTCCTCGCCCGCCATGATCGCGCGCTGCACGGGCGCCGCCCCGCGCCAGCTCGGCAGGAGGGAGAAGTGCAGGTTGATCCAGCCGAGGCGGGGCGCCGAGAGCAGCGGCTCGCGGACCAGGCCGCCGAAGGCGACGATGACGCCGAGATCCGCGTCGAGCGCCTGGAGCTCCTCCGCGACGGGGCCGAGCCGCAGGGTCTTGACGACGGGCAGGCCCAGCTCCTCCGCGGCATCCGCGACGGGCGTCGCCGTGAGGACGCGCTTGCGTCCCTGCGGGGTGTCGGCGCGGGTCACGACCGCGGCCACCTCGTGCTCGGAGGCGGCGAGCCGGCGGAGGCTCGGGACGGCCGCGGCAGGGCTGCCGGCGAAGATCAGGCGGAGCGGAGGCACCCGACGATTCTGCCGCACCCGGTGGCACGCGGTGACGCCCGCTACTCCTCGAACGGCTCGGGGTCGTCGATGCGGACGCGAAGCGGCACCGGCTGCCGGCCGCGGCGCGCGCCGCCCGGCGGCGGCTTGCGGCGCGCTCCCGCGAGGCGCACGACCTCGGCGCGGAGCTCGCCCGCGACACGGGCCCCCGCCGCATAGTCGAAGCGCACGATCGCGCGCACCTCCTCGCCCTCGCCCGTCGGGCCGAGGACGTCGACGCCCTCGCCCGCGACGCGCGCGAGTGCCGACTCGACCGCCGCCTGGTGCCCGGTGAGCGTCGCGACGCGGACGGCGGGCGGGAAGCGCAGCACCCGGCGGTCCTCGAGCTCGGCACGCGCGAAGGCCGGCTGCGTCCAGGTCGCGAGGGCCTGTGCGAGCCCGCCGCCGACCCCGACCAGCACGATCGGGGCGCCGTCGGCCGCGAGGGCCGCGGCCGAGGACCACCAGCGCAGGCAGTCCTCCGCGACGCGGAGGCTCTCGCGCGCGACCATCCGCTCGCCGTCGAGCAGGAGCACGGCGCGGTAGCCGCCCGCCGCGATCGGCTCGGCGCCGCGGGTCGCGATGACGAGCGCCGGCTTGTCGGGCACCTCGGTCACCGTCCGCTCGCCGTCCGCGACGATGACCCGGGCGCGCGGGAAGGCGCGGCCCAGCTCCTCGGCGGTGCGCTGCGAGCCGCTGCCGCGTGATCGGAGGCGACCGCCCCGGCACTCGGCGCAGCGCCAGTTCGGGTCGGCGACGCCGCACCACAGGCAGGTCGGCGGCGCGTTCCGCCTCGGCAGCCGGAGCGGACCGCCGCAGCGCCGGCAGCGCGCCGGCGCCGAGCAGTCGCCGCAGACGAGGCCCGGCGCGAACCCCGGCCGGCCGACCTGCACGAGCACGGGCCCCCTCGCGACCGCCTCGGCGGCGTGCCGCCAGGCCGTCGAGGGGATGCGAGCCTGCTCCGCGAGGCGCTCGCGCCCGAGCACGTCGGCGGTCGGGATGACCCGCGGGTGCGGCGCGCGGGCGGGACGCAGCTCCTCGAGCCAGCCCAGCTCCACGAGCCGCTGCGTCTCGGTGGAGCGGGTGTGCGAGGCGAGGAGGAGGGCGGCGCCCTGCTGCTCCTGCCGGACGAGGGCGGCGTCCCGCGCGTGCACGTAGGGCGCGAGCGGCTCCTGGTGGAGCGGGTCGCCGTCGTCCCAGACGGCGATGAGCCCGAGGGAGGCGGCGGGCGCGTAGATCGCGGAGCGGGTGCCGACGACGACCGCGGGCCGCTCCCCCGCCGCCCGGAGGAGCCCGCGGGCGCGGTCCGGGTTCGGCTGCCGGGCATCCCAGCGCACCACATCCCCGGGGTCGACGAGATCCGAGAGCGCGTGCACGAGCTGCTCCTGATCCCGGTAGTCCGGGACGACGAGGATCGCCGAGCCGCCTCGCGCGAGGGAGGCGGCGGCCGCCGTCGCGAGGAGCCTCGCCCAGCGCCCGACCCAGCGCCCCGCCTCGGGGCCGGCCGCGAGCTCCACGACCCCCGGCCGCGGCTGCAGCGCGGCGCGCCCGCGAGCTTCCAGCAGCGCCTCGAGCGCCCCCGGCGGCAGATCCTCGCTCGCGGGCGGCACCGGCGTCGTCTCGCGCGCCGAGTCGACGGGCGCGGCCGAGGCCGCGAGATGCGACTTCTCGACGCGCACCTGCCGCGGCGGGATCGCGAGGCGGAGGATGTCGCTCGCCGAGCCCGCCGCGCGGGTCGACACGGCGCGCGCGAGCGCCCAGACCTCCGGCCGCAGCACCGGGACGGGCGAGACGAGCTCCTCGACGTCGCTCAGCGGCCCCGGGTAGTCGACCTGGTGGGCGAGCTCGACGACGTAGCCGTCCGCGATGCGCCCCGCCGAGCGCAGCGGGACCTTCACCCGGACACCCGGCGCGACATCCCCCATCGCCTCCGGGACGCGGTAGTCGAAGAGCCGATCGAGCTGCGGCAGGGGCGAGACGACGAGCACCCTCGCGATCGTCGCCGCCGTCACGCCCGCCATGTCGCCCGCCGCGTCGTCGGCGCTCAGAGGCCCGCGGCCTCGCGGAGCGCGTCGACGCGGTCGAGCCGCTCCCAGGTGAAGTCGGGCAGCTCGCGGCCGAAATGACCGTAGGCGGCCGTCTGCGCATAGATGGGGCGCAGGAGCTGGAGGTCGCGGATGATCGCGGCGGGGCGGAGGTCGAAGACCTCGCGGATCGCCCGGGTGATCCGCTCCTCGGGCAGGTGGGCGGTGCCGAAGGTCTCCACGTAGAGGCCGACCGGGGCGGCCGCGCCGATCGCGTAGGCGACCTGCACCTCGAGCCGGTCGGCGAGCCCCGCCGCGACCGCGTTCTTCGCGACCCAGCGCATCGCGTACGCCGCCGAGCGGTCGACCTTCGAGGGGTCCTTGCCGCTGAAGGCGCCGCCGCCGTGGCGAGCCGCGCCGCCGTAGGTGTCGACGATGATCTTGCGGCCCGTGAGACCGGCATCGCCCTGCGGGCCGCCGATCTCGAACACGCCGGTCGGGTTGATGAGGCGCGTCACGTCGCCCGTGTCGAGCTCGACCGTGTCGAGCACGGGCGCGACGACGAGCCGCCAGATCTCCTCGCGGAGCTCGTCGAGGCGGATGCTCGGGGCGTGCTGCGTCGAGAGCACGACCGTCTCGACGCTCTTCGGCGAGAGGCCCTCGTAGCCGATCGTCACCTGCGTCTTGCCGTCGGGCCGCAGCCAGTCGACGAGCCCCTCGTGGCGGACGGCCGCGAGGCGCTCGGAGAGCCGGTGCGCGAGCCAGATCGGGAGCGGCATGAGCTGCGGGGTCTCGCGCGTCGCGAAGCCGAACATGATGCCCTGGTCGCCCGCGCCCTGGCGGTCGAGCGCATCGGCGCTGGAGCCCTCGCGCGACTCGACGGCGTGGTCGACCCCCGCCGCGATGTCGGGCGACTGCTCGCCGATCGAGACCGAGACGCCGCACGAGCGGCCGTCGAACCAGACGTCCGAGCTCGTGTAGCCGATGTCGGTGATGCGCTTGCGCACGATGCCGGGGATGTCGACGTAGCCGCTCGTCGTGACCTCGCCGGCGACGTGCACGAGGCCCGTCGTGACGAGGGTCTCGACCGCGACCCGGGCGGCGGGATCGACCTGGAGCAGGGCGTCCAGGATCGAGTCGCTGATCTGATCGCAGATCTTGTCGGGGTGGCCCTCGGTGACGGACTCGGAGGTGAAGAGGCGCAGGGTGCTCACGGGATGCAGGCTCCGGGGCTGGATCGGCGCCGGCGCGGGGCCGGCGAGGGCGTGGATGCGGCCGTCGTCAGCCGCGGGACGCCGAGGGCGGGAGCGCGGCCGCCACGAGATCGAGGATGCGATCGGCGACCTCCGCCTTGGTGCCCTCGGCCTCCGCCATGATAGTGCCGACCCCGGACAGGACCGTGATCGCGTTGCGCTCCGTTGCGAAGCCCTCGTGCCATCCGACCCTGTTGAGGACGAGCAGGTCGACGCCCTTGCGCGCCGCCTTCGCGCGGCCGAGCTCGAGCTGGCGCTCACGATCCCGCTCCGTCTCGGCCGCGAAGCCGACGACGATCTGCCCCTCGGCGCGCGCATCCGCGAGACCGCGGAGGATGTCGGGGTTGCGCACGAGCCGCAGCTCGAGCTCGTCGCCCGTCTCGTCCTTTTTGATCTTGTCCTCCGCGACCTCGACGGGGCGGTAGTCCGCGACCGCGGCGGCCATGACGATCGCGTCCGCGCGACCGGCGGCCTCCCGCGCCGCCCGCTCGAGCTCGGCGGCCGTGCCGACCTGGACGAGCTCGACGCCCTGCGGCGGGTCGATGTCGAGGTTCGCGGCGACGAGCACGACCTCGGCGCCGCGCGCGGCCGCCCGGAGCGCGATCGCCGCGCCCTGGCGCCCGCTCGACCGGTTGCCGACGAAGCGGACCGGGTCGATCGGCTCCCGGGTCCCGCCCGCCGTCACGAGCAGGCGCCGCCCCTCGAGGTCGCGGGGCGCCAGCAGCCCGGTCGCCGCGGCGACGATCGCGTCCGGTTCCGCCATGCGGCCGACACCCGAGTCCTGCCCGGTGAGCTGGCCGGCGACGGGGCCCACGAGATGCACGCCGCGCTCGCGCAGCAGCGCCGTGTTCGCGCGGGTCGCGGGGTGCTCCCACATCTCCGTGTGCATCGCGGGGGCGATGAGCAGCGGCGCCCGGCTCGCGAGCACCGTGTTGCCGAGGAGGTCGTCGGCGATGCCCGCCGCGAGCTTCGCCACCGTGTTCGCGGTCGCGGGGGCGATCACGACGAGGTCGGCCCGCTGGCCGAGCGCGACATGCCGCACCTCGGCGACGCCCTCGTAGAGCTCGGTGTGGACCGGATTGCGGCTGATCGCCTCGAGCGTCGGGCGGCCGACGAAGCGGAGCGCCGCCTCCGTCGCGACGACGTGGACGTCGTGGCCCGCGAGCACGAGGCCGCGGACGACCCCGACGGCCTTGTAGGCGGCGATGCCGCCCGTGATGCCGACGACGACGTTCATGCGCGGATGCGGCGGGTGCCGACTACTCCGCGATCTGCGTGAGCTTGAGCTTGTCCTCGTTGATCTCGTGGAGCGCGACCGAGAGGGGCTTGTCGTCGATCGTCGAGTCGACGAGCGGGCCGACGTTGTCGAAGAGCGAGCCCTCGTGGAGGTCGGCGTAGTAGTCGTTGATCTGGCGCGCGCGCTTCGAGGCGAAGATCACGAGCTGGTACTTCGACTCGACCTTCGACAGCAGCTCGTCGATGGGCGGGTCGATGATCCCGGCGTTCTTGTCGGCCATGTCAGCTCCTCGATTCGGGGACGGATCGCGGGCCGGTCGGGCCCGCGGAAGTCGGATGGTCGGCGTCAGGCGCCGGGCACATCGAGCAATTCTACGACCTCGGCGGCCGCTTGACCGACATCCCGGTTCACGATCTTGACGTCGAACTCGTCCTGGGCGCTCAGCTCGACCTTCGCCGTCTCGAGCCGGCGGGCCTGCTCCTCGCTCGACTCGGTGCCGCGGCCGATCAGCCGGCGCACCAGCTCCCCCCAGCTCGGCGGGAGCAGGAAGAGCAGCAGCGCCTCCGGCATCGCCTCGCGCACCGAGCGCGCGCCCTGGAGGTCGATCTCGAGGAGGACGCTCCGGCCGGCCGCGATCGCCTCGTCGATGGGCGGGCGCGGCGTGCCGTAGCGGGACGAGTTGTGGACGGTCGCCCACTCGAGGAACTCGCCGTCCCGGATCATGCGGTCGAACTCCTCGTCGGAGACGAAGTAGTAGTGCTTCCCGTCGACCTCGCCGGGGCGCGGCGGCCGGGTCGTCGCCGACACGCTGAGGAGCACGTCGGGGTGGTGGTCGCGGATGTGCTGCGACACGGTGCCCTTGCCGACCGCCGTCGGGCCGGCGAGCACGACGAGGCGGCTCGCGCGCGGCACGCGCTCGCGCTGCTGGAGGTACTCGCGCAGCTTCGTCCGCTGACGGACGCCCAGACCGCCGACCTTCTTCGAGCTCGCGATGCCGAGGCGCTCCATGACGCGATCGGCGCGGGTCGGGCCCATGCTCGGGATGCTCGTGAGCAGCTCGCGCACGCGCATCGAGCTCTCCGGGGCGGTCGCGTCGCCCCCGCGCCAGGACTCCTCGGCGACCGAGAGGGCGGTGCGACGGCGCTCCGCGACCTCGCGCTTCACGGCGGCACGGGCACGGCGGGCGGCGACGGCCGCGAGCGCGGCGGCCCGGCGGTCGACCTCGGGGGGCTTCACGAGGCGCTCCGGATCTCGCGGTCGAGCGCGGCGATGCGCGAGCGGACCTCCGACGCGCCCCCCTCGACGAGACTCCTGGATGCGCTCACCAGGACATTCTGCGACACCCGGCCGAACAGCCGGACCAGGTCCGCACCGCGGGCGCCCTGCGCGCCGAATCCGGGGGCGAGGATCGGGGTGGCGGCGAGGGCCGCCGGGTCGATCCCCGAATCCGGCATCGCGACGGTCGCGCCGATCACGACGCCCGCCGCGCCGAGGCGGGTCGCGCCGAGCGCCGCCCCGGCGTTCCGCGCCGCGATCTCCCGCACGACCGAGGCGGCGACCGACTCCCCCGCCGCGACCGCGCGCTGCAGCCCGGCGGCCTCCGGGTTCGAGGTCGCGGCGAGCACGAAGGCGCCCTTGCCGGCGTCCTCCGCGCGGCCGAGGGTCGCGGCGAGCGAGCCCGTGCCGAGGTAGGGGTTGAGGGTCATGGCATCGGCCTCGAGCGGGGAGCCGGGGCGCAGCCAGGCGTCGGCGTAGCCCTCCATGGAGGTGCCGATCTCGCCGCGCTTGACGTCCGCGATCACGAGGAGGCCGGCCTCCCGCGCGGTGCGGAGCACCTCCTCCAGGACCGCGAAGCCCGCCGCCGCGTGGCGCTCGAAGAACGCGACCTGCGGCTTCACGACGCCCGCCCCGTCGGCCGCCGCGTCGATCACGCGGAGCGCGAGCTCGCGCGCGCCCGCCGCCGAGTCCTCCAGCCCCCAGGCGGCGAGCAGGTGCGCGTGGGGGTCGATCCCCACGCACACCTGCCCCCGCTCGTCGAGGGCGGTGCGCAGCCGCTCGCCGAAGCCCATCACGCGAGCGATGCGGCGCGGTCCCGCGCGTAGTCCTGGAGGCTGCGGACCCGGATCGGCGTGTGCGCCTCGTCGAAGGCCGCGACCGCCGCGGAGAGCTGCGCGATCGTCGTGAACAGCGGCTTGTCGGCGGCGACCGTCGCCGTGCGGATCTCGAAGCCGTCCGCGCGGGCGCTGCGGCCCGAGGGCGTGTTGATGACGACGTCGATGCGGCCGGCGTTGATGAGCTCGACGATCGAGGGCTCCCCCGCCACCGCCTCCTGGCCCATGAAGTACTTCCGCACGGTCGTCGCCTGGATGCCGTTGCGGGCGAGGATCTCCGCCGTGCCCGCCGTCGCGACGATCTCGAAGCCGAGCTGCTCGAGGCGCAGCACCGGCAGGATGATGGCCCGCTTGTCGCGGTCGGCGACCGAGACGAAGACGGTGCCCGTGTCGGGCAGTCCGCCGTAGGCGGCATCCTGGCTCTTCGAGAACGCGCGCGGGAAGTCGACGTCGATGCCCATGACCTCGCCCGTCGAGCGCATCTCCGGGCCGAGCACGGAGTCGACGACGTGGCCCTCGTGCGTCCGGAAGCGCTTGAAGGGCAGCACGGCCTCCTTGACCGACACGGGCGAGTCGAGCGGGACGTCCGCGCCATCGCGCACCGGCAGCATCCCCGAGGCGACGAGCTCGTCGATCGTGGAGCCCGTCATGACGAGGGACGCCGCCTTCGCGAGCGGGATGCCGAGCGCCTTCGAGACGAAGGGCACCGTGCGCGAGGCGCGCGGGTTCGCCTCGAGGACGTAGAGCACCCCCGCGCCGATCGCGAACTGGACGTTGAGGAGGCCGCGCACGCCGATGCCCTCCGCGATGAGGCGGGTCGCCTCGGCCACGCGGTCGATGACGTCGCGGCCCAGCGTCACGGGCGGGAGCGTGCAGGCGGAGTCGCCCGAGTGCACGCCCGCCTCCTCGATGTGCTCCATGATGCCGCCGACGTAGAGCCGCTGGCCGTCGTAGAGGGCGTCGACGTCGATCTCCACCGCGTCGTCGAGGAAGCGGTCCACGAGCAGCGGCTGGCCAGGGCCGATGATCGCCTGGTCGGCGACCCGCTCGAAGTAGTCGACGAGCGCCGGGGTGTCGTAGACGATCTCCATGCCCCGGCCGCCGAGCACGTAGCTGGGGCGGACGAGGACCGGGTAGCCGATCTCCTCCGCGACCCGCACGGCGCTCACGGCGTCCGTCGCGGTCCCGTTGCGGGGCGCGACGAGTCCCGCGTCGTGGAGGATGCCGGCGAAGAGGCCGCGCTCCTCCGCGAGGTCGATCGCGGCGGGGCTCGTGCCGAGGATCGGGACGCCCGCGGCCTCCAGCCCCTTCGCGAGGCCGAGGGCGGTCTGGCCGCCGAGCTGCACGACGACGCCGACGAGCTCGCCGGAGGCGGACTCCGCGTGGATGACCTCGAGCACGTCCTCGAGGGTGAGCGGCTCGAAGTAGAGCCGGTCGCTCGTGTCGTAGTCGGTCGAGACCGTCTCGGGGTTGCAGTTGATCATGATCGTCTCGAAGCCCGCGTCGTGGAGGGCGAAGGAGGCGTGGACGCAGGAGTAGTCGAACTCGACGCCCTGGCCGATGCGGTTCGGGCCGGAGCCGAGGATGACGACCTTGCGCGCGTCGCTCGGGGCGACCTCCGTCTCGAGGTCGTAGCTCGAGTAGTGGTACGGCGTGAGCGCCGGGAACTCGCCGGCGCAGGTGTCGACCGTCTTGAAGACGGGGCGCACGCCGAGCTGCCAGCGGGCCTCGCGCACCTCCGCCTCCTCGAGCCCGCGGAGCTCCGCGATCTGCGCGTCGGAGAAGCCGTGGTCCTTGGCGAGCTCGAAGGCCGCCCGGTCGAGCTCCCCCGCGCCGGCGAGCTCGTCGGCGACCTCGTTGATGAGCACGATCTGGTCGATGAACCAGGGGTCGATCGCGGTGGCCTCGAAGACCTCCTCGACGCTCGCGCCCGCGCGGAGCGCCTGCTGCACCGTGATGATGCGGCCGTCCGTGGGGATGCGGGAGGTCTCGAGCAGCTGCGCCTTCGAACCGGGCTCACCGCGCCAGTGGAAGCTCGAGCCGCGCTTCTCGAGGCTGCGGAGCGCCTTCTGCAGCGCCGTCGAGTAGTTGCGGCCGATCGCCATCGCCTCGCCGACGCTCTTCATGGTGGTCGTGAGGGTCGCATCCGCCGAGGGGAACTTCTCGAAGGCGAAGCGCGGCACCTTGACGACGATGTAGTCGAGCGTCGGCTCGAAGGAGGCCGGGGTCACCTTCGTGATGTCGTTCGGGATCTCGTCGAGGCGGTAGCCGATCGCGAGCTTCGCCGCGATCTTCGCGATCGGGAAGCCGGTCGCCTTCGAGGCGAGCGCCGAGGAGCGCGAGACGCGCGGGTTCATCTCGATGACGATGACGCGGCCGTCGACCGGGTCGATCGCGAACTGGATGTTGCAGCCGCCCGTGTCGACCCCGACGCGCCGGATGATCTCGATGCCGATGTCGCGGAGGTTCTGGTACTCGCGGTCGGTGAGCGTGAGCGCCGGCGCGACCGTGATCGAGTCGCCCGTGTGGACGCCGACCGGGTCGACGTTCTCGATCGAGCAGACGACGACCGTGTTGTCGGCCGTGTCGCGCATGAGCTCGAGCTCGTACTCCTTCCAGCCGAGGATCGACTCCTCGAGGAGCACCTCGGTCGTCGGCGACTGGTGGAGGCCGTCGGTCACCATGCGCACGAGCTCGGGCTCGTCGTACGCGAAGCCCGAGCCGAGGCCGCCCATCGTGAAGGAGGGGCGGACGACGAGCGGGTAGCCGAGGTCGTCCGCGCCGGCGATCGCCTCGTCGACCGTGTGCACGATGCGGCTGCGCGCGACATCCGCGCCCGCCTCGAGCACGAGCTCCTTGAAGAGCTGGCGGTCCTCGCCCTTCTTGATCGCCTCGACCTTCGCGCCGATGAGCTCGACGCCGTGCTTGGCGAGGATGCCGGCCTCGTCGAGCGCGATCGCCGCGTTGAGCGCGGTCTGCCCGCCGAGCGTCGGCAGGACCGCGTCGGGGCGCTCCTGCACGATGATCGCCTCGAGCGCCTCGGTCGTGATCGGCTCGATGTAGGTCGCGTCCGCGAAGTCGGGGTCGGTCATGATCGTCGCCGGGTTCGGGTTGACGAGGATGACGCGCACCCCCTCGGCGCGGAGGACGCGGCAGGCCTGCGTGCCCGAGTAGTCGAACTCGGCCGCCTGGCCGATGACGATCGGGCCGGAGCCGATGACGAGGACGGACTGGATGTCGTCGCGCTTGGGCATTACTGGGCGGCTCCCTTGGTGGACCGGTGCTCGGCGACGAGGTCGCGGAAGCGGTCGAAGAGGTAGTCGGAGTCGTGCGGGCCGGCGGCCGCCTCCGGGTGGTACTGGACGCTGAACGCGGGGATGTCGAGCGCGCGGAGGCCCTCGACGACCCGGTCGTTGAGGCCGACGTGGCTGACCTCGACGCGCCCGAAGCCGGCGGGGCTCTCGATCTCGCCCTCGATGGGCGCGTCGACCGCGAAGCCGTGGTTGTGCGCCGTGATCTCGATGCGGCCGGTCGCCTTGTCGAGCACCGGCTGGTTGATGCCGCGGTGGCCGAAGGCGAGCTTGTAGGTGCCGAAGCCGAGGGCGCGCCCGAGGAGCTGGTTGCCGAAGCAGATGCCGAAGAAGGGCAGCCCGTCGCGGAGCACCCCCTGCAGCAGCTCGACATGGGCGTCGCTCGCGGCGGGATCGCCGGGGCCGTTCGAGTAGAAGACCGCGGCGGGCCCGAGCTCGCGCAGCTGCTCGACGGTGATCGTCTGGGGCACGACGTGCACCTCGAAGCCGCGGAGGGCGAGCTTCCGGATGGTCGACTCCTTGACGCCGAGGTCGAGCACCGCGAGGCGGCCGAGCGGCTCCGAGCCCTCGGCGGCGGGGACGACGCGCGTCTCCAGCACCGAGACCTCGGCGGAGAGGTTGAGCCCGCGCATGTCGCGGCCCGCGCGCACGGCGGCGAGCTGCTCCTCATCCGGGAGCGCGGCCTCCGCGCCCGAGAAGATGCCCGAGCGCATGGAGCCGGCCGAGCGGAGCCGGCGGGTGAGCGCGCGGGTGTCGATGCCGGAGATCCCGACGATCCCGTCCTGCGCGAGCTCGTCGTCGAGGCTGCGGAGTGAGCGGAAGCTCGAGACCACGCGGCTGGGATCGCGCACGACGTAGCCGGCGACCCAGACGCGGCGGGACTCCATGTCCTCGTCGTTCATGCCGGTGTTGCCGATGTGCGGCGCGGTCTGCACGACGATCTGGCCCGCGTAGCTCGGGTCGGTGAGGGTCTCCTGGTAGCCGGTCATGCCGGTCGCGAAGACGGCCTCGCCGAGCGCGCGGCCCTCGGCGCCGTAGGCGCGGCCGGTGTAGCGGGTGCCGTCCTCGAGGACGAGCACGGCGGGGGCGGGGGCGGTCATGCGGCCTCGCTTTCGGTGGCGGGGAGGATGCGGCCCAGCGCGCGGACGAGCGCGGCCGGGTCCTCGGTTCGGAAGTCGGAGTCGAGCCGGGCGTCGCCGAGACGCCAGGTGACGCGGACGAGCCCGTCGCGCTCGACGGCGCGGTCGATCGTCCAGGTGGCGCGCGCGACGCCCTCGAGCGCCGCGACGGGGATCAGGCGGACCGGCTGGCCGGTCAGGGCGAGGACGAGCCCGGCATCCGCGACCGTGAGGTCCGCCGCCGAGCGGAAGCCCAGCCCGCGCACCGCGATGCGGTCGTAGGCGTCGCCCGAGCGGGTCGTCGCGACGTGCAGCGCGGAGGCGGCGAAGTGCACGTCGCCGAGCTCGGCGTCCGCGGGCGCCGCGGCGAGCTCGGGGAGGTCGGCCTGGCGGGCGCGCCGCCGCCGCCAGCCGAGCGCCATGAGGCCGAGCGCGAGCGCGATGACCGCGATGACGATCACGGCCGCCACCTCGCGGCTCATGCGCCGAGCTCCGCCGGGTCGAGGACGCGGCCGTCGAGGACGGTCGGCGTGCCGCCGTGGAGGGTCGCCACGACGCGGCCCGGCAGCTCGCGGCCGAGGTAAGGCGTGTTGACGCCCTTGCCGACGAGCTGCGCGGTGCCGAAGCCGCGGCGGGCCGCCGGGTCGACGAGCGTCAGGTGCGCGGGCGAGCCGGGCTCGAAGGGCGCCGCGTAGCCGTCGAGCCGCCCGATCTCGGCGGGCGTCCGCGAGAGGACGCGCGCGACATCCGCCCAGTCGAGCTGGCCGGTCTCGACGACCGAGGCCTGCACGACCGACAGCGCCGACTCGAGGCCCACCATGCCGAAGGAGGCCTCCTGCCAGGCGCACTCCTTCGACTCGACGGGGTGCGGGGCGTGGTCGGTCGCGACGATGTCGATCGTGCCGTCCGCCAGCGCGGCGCGCAGCGCCTGCACGTCCTCGTCGCGGCGCAGCGGCGGGTTCACCTTGAAGCGCGGGTCGTAGCCGGGCGCGTAGGGCGGCTCCGCGCGCGCGACGAGCTGCTCCGTGAGGAGCAGGTGGTGCGGCGTGACCTCGGCGGTCACCCGGATGCCGCGCGCCTTCGCCCAGCGCACGACCTCGACCGACCCGGCCGTGGAGAGATGGCAGATGTGGAGCCGGGCGCCGACGTGCTGCGCGAGGAGCACGTCGCGGGCGATGATCGACTCCTCCGCGACGGCCGGCCAGCCGGCGAGGCCCAGCTCGCCCGAGAGCTCGCCCTCGTTCATCTGGGCGCCCTCGGTCAGCCGGGGCTCCTGCGCATGCTGCGCGATGACGCCGTCGAAGGTCCGGACGTACTCGAGCGCGCGGCGCATGAGCAGGGCATCGTGGACGCACTTCCCGTCGTCGCTGAACACCCGGACCCCGGCGCGCGAGTGCGCCATCGCGCCGATCTCGCTGAGCCGCTCCCCCGCGAGGCCGACCGTGACGGCGCCGATGGGCCGCACCGTCGCGTAGCCGTGCTGCTCGCCGAGCGAGGCGACCTGCTCGACGACGCCCGCGGTGTCCTGCACGGGCGAGGTGTTCGCCATCGCGAAGACCGCCGTGAAGCCGCCCGCCGCCGCCGCGCGCGTGCCCGTGAGCACCGTCTCGGAGGCCTCGAAGCCGGGCTCGCGGAGGTGCGTGTGGAGGTCGACGAGCCCCGGCAGCGCCTGCAGGCCGTCGGCGTCGATCACGCGGGCGCCCGCGGCCGAGAGGCCCGAGCCGCGCTCCGCCACGACGCCGTCGCGGACGAGGAGGTCGGCGCGGCTCCCGTCCGGGAGGGTCGCGTGCTGGATGAGGATCGTCATGCGGAGGCCTCCGTCGTTCCCGAGAGCACCAGGTAGAGCACCGCCATCCGTATCGAGACCCCGTTCGCCACCTGCTCGAGCACGACGGAGCGCGCGGAGTCGGCGGCCGCCGCGGAGATCTCGAAGCCGCGGTTCATGGGGCCGGGGTGCAGGACCATCGTATCCGCCGGGAGGGCGGCGAGCCGCGCATCGTCGAGGCCCCACCAGCGCGCGTACTCGCGCTCGTTCGGGAAGTAGGCCGCCCGCATCCGCTCGGACTGGACGCGGAGCATCATGAGGGCGTCGGGGCGGGCCGCGATCGCGCGGTCGAGCTCGTGCTCGACGCTCGCCGGCCACGAGCCGACGCCGACCGGCAGGAGCGTCGCGGGCGCCACGAGCTGGACCTCGGCGCCGAGCGCGCGCAGCAGCCAGACGTTCGAGCGGGCGACGCGCGAGTGCAGGATGTCGCCGACGATCGCGACGCGGATGCCGTCGAGGTCGCGCCCCCGGGATGCCCCGCCGTGGAGGCGCCTCCGGATCGAGAAGGCGTCGAGCAGGGCCTGCGTCGGGTGCTCGTGGGTCCCGTCTCCCGCGTTGACGACGGCGGCGTCGATCCAGCCGCTCGTCGCGAGGGTCGCGGCGGCGCCGGACGCGCCGTGCCGGAGCACCACCGCATCCACGCCCATCGCGGCGATCGTCTGCGCCGTGTCCTTGAGGCTCTCGCCCTTCGAGACGCTCGAGCCCTTCGCGCTGAAGGTGATGACGTCGGCGCTCAGGCGCTTCGCCGCGGCCTCGAAGCTGAGTCGGGTGCGCGTCGAGTCCTCGAAGAAGAGGTTCGCGACCGTGCGGCCGCGGAGCGTGGGCAGCTTCGGGACGGCGCGGGTCGCGACCTCGGCCATGTCCTCCGCGATGTCGAGGATGCCGACCGCCTCCTCGCGTGAGAGGTCGCGCACGGAGAGCAGGTGCCTCATTCGGAGATCTCCACGAGGTCCTCGCCGTCCGTCTCCTCGAGGCGCACGTTGATGCGCTCGTGGACGGAGCTGGGGAGGTTCTTGCCGACGAAGTCGGCGCGGATGGGGAGCTCGCGGTGGCCGCGGTCGACGAGCACCGCGAGCCGCACCGCGCGCGGCCGGCCGAGATCGCCGATCGCGTCGAGCGCGGCGCGGATGGTGCGGCCCGAGTAGAGCACGTCGTCGACGAGGACGACCGTCTGCCCGTCGACGCCCGCCGCGGGCATGCGCGTCGGCGCGGGCGTGCGCGTCGGCTGGCGGTCGAGGTCGTCGCGGTACATCGTCACGTCGAGCGTGCCGACGCGCGAGGCGTCGAAGCCCGGCTCGAGGCGGGCGAGGATGCCGCCGAGCCGCTCCGCGAGACGAGCGCCGCGGGTGGGGATGCCGAGGAGGACGAGATCCGAGGGACCGTGGTTCGACTCGAGGATCTCGTGCGAGATGCGCGTGAGCGCGCGTGCGATGTCAGCCTGCTGGAGCACGGTTCGCGCTGCCATGTCTGACCTCCTTCCCCGCCTCTCGGGACGGATTTAAAGGTGGTCGGTGTACCGCCGATCAGTCTAGCCCACGGCGGACCGGCTCACCCCCAGCGCTTGAGGAGCCGGCGCTCGAGCACGCCGATGAGCGCATCCGTCGTCTTGCCGAGCACCGCGAGCAGGATGATCGCGAGGAAGATCCGGTCGACGCGGCCGTTGTTGCCGGAGTCGATGAGGAGGAAGCCGAGGCCCATCGAGGAGTTGAGGAGCTCCGCCGCGACGAGGAACAGCCAGGACTGCGCGAGCGCGAGGCGGAGGCCGCTCACGATCGCGGGGATGACGGCCGGCAGCTGCACGGTCGCGAGGAGCGGCAGCCCGCGGAGCCCGTAGGCGCGCCCGGCCTCGACGAGGAGCGGGTCGACGTGCCGCAGCGCGCTCGCGAGCGTCGTGAAGACCGGGAACGCGGCGCCGATGGCGATGAGCACGACCTTCTGCGGCTCGTAGATGCCGAGGTAGAGCACGAGCAGCGGCACCCAGGCGAGCGACGGCACGGCCCGCAGCGCCCCGATCGTCGGCGCGAGCAGGACGCTCGCGGTCCGCGAGAGCCCCACGAGCGCGCCGAGCACGAGGCCGACGGCCGAGCCGATCGCGAAGCCGAGGAGCACGCGCTGGGTCGAGATCGCGATGTCGCGGAACAGGAGCCCGCGCTGCGCGAGGTCGATCGCGGCCTCGACGACCGACGGCGGCGAGGGCAGCCGGTGCGCCGGGACGAGCCCGGTCGCGGACGCCGTCCACCACACCGCGAGGATGAGGATCGGGACGAGCAGGCCGCCGAGGATCGTCCACCAGCGACGCGGCGCGGCAGAGCGCAGCGGGCGCGTGGCCCCGTCGCCCACGGCGCGTCGCGCCTCGAGCTCCGTCGTCAGCCGGTCCGTCATCCCGTTCCCTCGATCAGAGCGAGTCCGGGTCGGCCTCGTCGGCATAGGCCGGTTCGAAGAGCGTGTCGAGCGCCTCGTCGATCTGGTCCTGGGACGCGACGTCGCCCGAGTCGACGAAGATCGGCCCGATGACCTCGAGCACGGCGCGCTGCGCCTCGCCCGGGGCCGGGTCGATGTCGAGCTCCGTGCGGTCGACGAGCACGGCGGTCGCGATCTCGCCGTCGATGCCGGCGACCTCCGCGAGGATCGCGGCGGTGTCCTCGGGGTTGTCCTGCGCCCAGGCGCGCGCCTTCTCGTAGGCGTCCACGACGACCTGCGCGAGGTCCGGGCTCTGCTCCAGGAACTCCTCGGTCGCGTTGAGGAAGCCGTAGCTGTTGAGGTCGATGTCGTCGAAGATGATCTCGCTGCCGGCCTCCGCGACGCTCGTCGAGAGCAGGGGGTCGAGACCCGACCACGCGTCGACGGCGCCCGACTCGAGGGCCGTCTTGCCGTCCGCGTGCTGGAGGTTCTGGATCGACAGCTCGTCGATGCCCACCCCCGCCTGCTCGAGGGCCTGCAGGAGGAAGAAGTACGGGTCGGTGCCCTTCGTCGCGGCGACGTTCTTGCCGCGGAGGTCCTCGACCGACTGGATGTCGGAGCCGGCGGGGACCAGGAGCGCCGCCCAGTTCGGCTGGCTGTACACGTCGATCGTCTTGATCGGCGAGCCGTTCGAGCGGGCGAGGAGCGCGGCGGAGCCCGCCGTCGAGCCGACGTCGATCGCGCCCGCGCGGAGCGCCTCGTTCGCCTTGTTCGAGCCGGCGGACTGCACCCACTCGACCGTCACGTCGTCGCCGAGGGCGGCCTCGATCCAGCCCTCCTCCTTGATGACGAGGCTGAGCGGGTTGTAGGTCGCGTAGTCGAGGGTGAGCGTCGAGGCGCTCCACTCCCCCGAGGCGTCGGCCTGCGGCTGGCCCTCGCCGGCGACGCAGCCGGTCAGGGCGAGGGCGCTCGCGGTGACGAGGGCGACGGCGGTCGCGATGCGGGTGCGGCTCATGTCGTGGACGTTCCTTACGGGTGGTGCGCGCTCAGACGGCGACGCGGTGGTGGGAGGGCACGCCGAGCCCCTCGAGGAGCTCGGCGCGGAGGTCGGCGAGTCGGCTGTCGGCGCGGTCGCGGGGGCGCTCGCCCGGGATCTCGACGAGGGCGCGGATGCCGGCCCCGGCATCCGGGCGCGCGGGGTCGGCGCCGAGGAGCACGACGCGGTCGGCGAGCGCGAGCGCCTCGTCGACGTCGTGGGTCACGAGGAGCACGGTCGCCGGCTCCGCGCGGTGGATGTCGAGGAGGAGGTCCTGCATCGTGAGGCGCGTCAGCGCGTCGAGGGCGCCGAAGGGCTCGTCGAGGAGGAGGACGCCGGGATTCCGCGCGAGCGCCCGGGCGAGCGAGGCGCGCTGCGCCATGCCCCCGGAGACCTGGCGGGGGCGGAGGCCCGCCGCCGCGTCGAGCTGCACGAGACGGAGCAGCTCCGCCACGCGCGCACGACCCGCCTCGCGCTCGGTCCCGTGCGGGAGGCCGAGGCGCACGTTGCGCTCGATCGTGCGCCAGGGCAGCAGGCGCGGCTCCTGGAAGGCGACCGCGCAGCGCTGGTCCACGGCCGCGACGGGACGCCGCCCGAGCGCCACGGAGCCCTCGTCGGGGGCGTCGAGCCCGCCGACGAGGCGCAGCAGCGTCGACTTGCCGCAGCCGGAGGGGCCGAGGAGGGCGACGATCTCGCCCTCGCGGATGTCGAGGTCGACGCCCGCGAGGACCGTGCGCGTCCCGCCGCCCGGCGCCGCGAAGCGACGGCCGACGCCGCGCAGGCTCACCTGGAGCGCGGCGGCGCTCGAGGGCGCGGGGGCGGCGAGGTTCACGTCCGCGAATCTACGGAAGCCCGCGACATCCGGCGAAACCGGCTGTCACATTCGGAAACCTTCGCGGCCTCCGCGCCTCAGGAGGCGGGGGTGCCGTGCTCGCGCGCGATCGCCGCGAGCACGCCGTTCACGAAGCCCGCGGAGTCGTCGGTCGAGAGGACCGTCGCCGACTCGACCGCCTCCGCGATGGCGACCGCATCCGGGACCTCCTCGTTGTGGAGGATCTCCCAGGCGCCGATGCGGATGATCGCGCGGTCGATGTGGGGCATCCGCGAGAGCGACCAGCCGTGGGCGTGGTCGAGGATCGCCCGGTCGAGCTCGTCCCGGTGGTCGATGACGCCCTGGACGATCTCGCGCGCGTAGCGCCAGGACGACTCGCGAGCGGGCTCGCCGGCGGCCCGGCGGCCCTCCTCGACGAGGAGCTCGGCGGCCGGGACGCCGCGGACGTCCGCGCCGTAGAGCAGGTCGAGGGCGCGCTTGCGCGCCTTCGTGCGTGCGCTCAACGCCGGCCCCTAGTCGTTGATGCGGCCGAGGTAGGCGCCCGTGCGGGTGTCCACCTTGACCTTCGTGCCGGTCTCCAGGAACAGCGGCACCTGGATCTCGTAGCCCGTCTCGACGGTCGCGGGCTTCGTGCCGGCGCTCGAGCGGTCGCCCTGGAGCCCGGGCTCCGTGTAGGTGACCTCGAGGATCACGGAGGCGGGGAGCTCGACGTAGAGCGGGTCGCCCTCGTGCGTCGCGATCGTCGCGACCTGCTGCTCGAGCATGAAGTTCGCGGCGTCCCCGACGATCGCGGCCGGGATCGTGACCTGGTCGTAGTCGCTCGTGTTCATGAACACGAAGTCCTCGCCGTCCTTGTACAGGTACTGGAAGTCGCGGCGGTCGACCGTCGCGAAGTCGATCTTCGTGCCCGCGTTGAAGGTGCGGTCGACGGTCTTGCCGCTGAGCACGTTCTTGAGCTTCGTGCGGACGAACGCGCCGCCCTTGCCGGGCTTCACGTGCTGGAACTCGATGACGTTCCACAGCTGCCCGTCGATCGAGAGCACGCTGCCGTTCTTGATGTCGTTGGTGGTGGCCAAGTGGGGTCTCCGTTGCCTGGTCGTCTGCGGCCCGCGCGCCGTCTGGCGGCCGGAGCCCGGTCGAGTCTAGTCGAGCGCGCTATCGGCCCGCGCCGACGGCCCGCAGGGCGAGCGCGTAGGAGTCGAAGCCGAAGCCCGCGATGACGCCCGTCGCGATGCCCGAGATGACGCTGCGGTGGCGGAAGGCCTCGCGCGCGTGCGGGTTCGAGATGTGGACCTCGACGAGCGGGAGGCCGGCCTTCGTCACCAGCGCGGCCGCGTCGCGCAGCCCGTAGCTGTAGTGGGTGAAGGCGGCGGGGTTGAGGATCACGGGGATCCCGGCGTCGACCGCCTCGTGGAGCCAGCCGATGAGCTCGCCCTCGTCGTCGGTCTGCCGCAGGTCGATCTCGGTGCCGTCCGCGGCCTCGGCGGCGAGCAGGTCGCGCAGCGCGCCCGGGTCCTGGGAGCCGTAGACGTCGGGCTCGCGACTGCCGAGCCGGCCGAGGTTCGGGCCGTTGAGGACGAGCACGCGGGTCATGCCCCGAGCCTAGCGCCGCGGGTGCATCCGGCCGCCCGGCCTCAGTCGGCGATCTCCTGGTAGGCGGCGAAGAGCAGCGACTCGTCGGCGCCGTTGAGCACGGTCGGCCGGCCGACCTCGTCGAGCACGATGAAGCGCAGCATCCCCGCGCGCGCCTTCTTGTCACGCTGCATGGTCGCGAGGAGGGTCTTCCAGCGGCCGAGCGGGTAGGTCGTCGGCAGGCTCAGCGCGTCGAGGATGCGGCGGTGGCGGTCGACGGCCTCGTCGCTCAGCGAGCGGGTGAGCCGCGAGAGCTCCGCGGCGAAGACCATCCCGATCGCGACGGCCGCGCCGTGACGCCACTGGTAGCGCTCGGCGTGCTCGATCGCATGCCCGAGGGTGTGCCCGTAGTTGAGGATCTCGCGGAGCCCCTGCTCGGTGAAGTCCTCCCCCACGACCCGCGCCTTGACCCGGATCGCGAGCTCGACGATGCGCCGGAACTCCGGCGTCGCCGGGTCCATCGCGCGCTCCGGGTCCGCTTCGATGACGTCGAGGATCTCCGGCTCCGCGATGAAGCCCGCCTTCACGATCTCGGCGGAGCCCGCGAGGATCTCGTTGCGCGGGAGCGCATCGAGGTGGTCGAGGTCGCAGACGACGGCGGCGGGCGCGTGGAACGCGCCGACGAGGTTCTTGCCCTCCGCCGTGTTGATGCCGGTCTTGCCGCCGACGGCCGCATCCACCATCCCGAGGACGGTCGTCGGCACCTGCACGAGCCGCACGCCCCGGAGCCAGGTCGCGGCGACGAAGCCCGCGAGATCGGTGGTCGCCCCGCCGCCGAGGCCGATGACGGCGTCGGTGCGGGTGAAGTCCGTCTGCCCCATGATCTGCCAGCAGAAGGCGGCGACCTCGACGCGCTTCGCGGCCTCGGCGTCCGGGACCTCCGCGAGGAGCACCTCGAGGCGGCCCTGCAGCGCGTCGCGGAGGGCGGCGGCGCGGGCGCCGAGCGTCGGGGCGTGCACGACGAGGACCTTCGCGGCGCGCGGCCCGAGGGCCTCGGCGATCGCGTCGTCGAGCCCGCGGCCGACGACGACGTCGTAGCCGGGCTCGCCCTCGACGCGGATGGCGGTGCGGTCGGTCACGGTGCGCTCCTCACCCAGTCGGCGATCTCCGTCGCGAGCTGGTCGTAGGGTCTCGTCGAGGTGTCGACGACGGTGTCCGCGAGGGACTCGTACAGCGGGCGCCGGGCCTCGGCGATGCGGATCCACGCCGCGATGCCGCCCTCGGCCACGAGGGGTCGCTTGCCGCCCGCCAGGCGGGGCTCGACCGCCTCGGGGGTCACGGTGAGCAGCACGACGCGCTCCTCGGCGAGGAGCTCCCGCGTCTCCGGCGCGAGCACGGCCCCGCCCCCGAGGGAGACGACGCCGCCGCCGGCGAGCGCGCGCGTCACGGCCTCGCGCTCGAGCTCGCGGAAGCGGGACTCGCCGTGCTCCGCGAAGATGTCGGCGATCGGCCCGTGCCCCGCGACGACGAGCTTGTCCGAGTCGGCGAAGGGGAGGTCGAGGAGCCGCCCGAGCCGGCGCCCCAGCTTCGTCTTGCCGGAGCCCATGGGACCGATGAGGACGAGCTCGGCCTGCCGCGTCATCCCTCGGCGCCCGCGGTGCGGAGCGCCTCGGGGATCGCCGCGAGGTAGCCCTCGAGGTTGCGGCGCGTCTCGCCGACGGAGTCGCCGCCGAACTTGTCGAGCACCGCCTCCGCGAGCACGAGCGCGACCATCGCCTCCGCGACGACGCCCGCGGCGGGGACCGCGCAGACGTCGCTGCGCTGGTGGTGGGCCTGTGCCTCCTCGCCCGTCGCGACGTCCACGGTGCGCAGCGCGTGCGGCACGGTCGCGATGGGCTTCATGCCGGCGCGCACGCGGAGCACGGTGCCGGTCGACATGCCGCCCTCGGTGCCGCCCGCCCTGTCGCTGAGCCGCTCGATCCGGCTCTCGCCCGGCACGATCTCGTCGTGCGCGCGGGAGCCCGGGCGGCGGGTCGTCTCGAAGCCGTCGCCGACCTCGACGCCCTTGATCGCCTGGATCCCCATGAGCGCGGCCGCGAGCCTCGCGTCGAGCCGGCGGTCCCAGTGGGTGTAGCTGCCGAGCCCCGGCGGGACCCCGTAGGCGAGCACCTCGACGACGCCGCCGAGCGTGTCGCCCTCGTCGTGCGCGCGGTCGATGCGCGCGACCATCGCCTCGCTCGTCGCCTGGTCGAAGCAGCGCAGCGGGTCGCCGTCGAGGCGCGCGACGTCCTCGGGGCCGGGCAGCGGCGAGCCCTCGGGCACGCGCACCGTCTCGATCGAGAGCGTGTGCGCGACGAGGCGGATGCCGAGCTCGCCGAGGAAGGCACGCGCGACGGCGCCGAGGGCCACGCGTGCCGCGGTCTCGCGCGCGGAGGCCCGCTCGAGCACGTTGCGCGCCTCCGGGAAGTCGTACTTCTGCATGCCGACGAGGTCGGCGTGGCCGGGGCGGGGGCGCGTGAGCGCCGCCCCGCGGCCCTTCGGCAGGGTCTCGGGGTCGACCGGGGTCGCGCTCATGACGTCGACCCAGCGCGGCCACTCGGTGTTGCCGATGCGCAGCGCCACGGGCGAGCCCATGGTCGCCCCGAAGCGGATGCCGCCCGAGATCGAGAGCTCGTCCTGCTCGAACTTCATGCGGGCGCCGCGCCCGTAGCCGAGCTTGCGGCGCTGGAGGTCGGCCTGGATCTGCTCGGGCGAGACGGGGACGCCCGCCGGCAGCCCCTCGAGGATCGCGACGAGCTCGGGGCCATGGGACTCACCCGCGGTCAACCAGCGAAGCATGGGCATCATCCTCCCATGCCGGCCGACCCCAGGCCGACCGCGTCGCGCATGGCCGCGAGCACCTCGGCCTCCCGCTCGAGCGCGGCGCCGGGCGCGCCCCCGGCGAAGATCCTCACCTGGAGGAGCGCCTGGTGCAGGAGCATCTCGAGACCGCGGACCACGGGGAGGCCCGCCGCGAGCCAGGCTTCCCCGAGCTCCCCCGGCCACGGCTCGTAGGCGACGTCGAGGAGGCTCGCGCCCGCATCCCGCGCCGCGAGCAGGCGCGCCGGATCGACGCGCGCATCGCCCGGGAGCGAGCGCACGACGGCGTCGACATCCTGCGGCAGCGCCTCGTCGAGCCGGCGGAGCTCGAGGCGGAGCCCGATCCCCTCGGCGAGCGACGCGAGCTCCGCGGCGCGAGCGGGCTCCCGGACCGCGATGACGGCCTCCTCGGCGTCGAGGCGCCGGAGGGCGACGAGCACGGATGCGGCCGTCGCGCCGCCGCCGAGCACGAGCGCGCGGTCGACCCGCCGGATGCCGTGCTCCGCATAGGCGGCGACGAGGCCGTCGACATCCGTGTTGAAGCCGGAGAGCCGGCCGCCGTCCAGCAGGACCGTGTTCGCGCCGCCCGCCGTCTCGACGAGCGCCTCGCGCTCCGCGAGCATCGGCACGACCTCGCGCTTGAGCGGCATCGTGAGCGAGAGCCCGCGCCAGCGGTCGTCGAGGCCGTCGAGGAAGGCGGCGAGCCCGCCCGAGGCGACCTCGATCCGCTCGTACGACCAGTCGAGGCCGAGCACGCGGTACGCGGCGAGATGGAGCTGCGGCGACCGCGAGTGCGCGATCGGCGAGCCGAGGACCGCGAGGCGGCGCTCAGCCACAGTAGTCGGGGTTGCTCCGGCACCAGGCGTGCAGCTTCGCGACGGCCTGCTCGTGCTCCGCGATGGTGTTCGTGAACTCCGTCTCGCCGGATTCCAGGTTCACCGCGACGAAGTACAGCCACGAGCCGTCCACCGGGTTCATCGCCGCGTCGATCGCGGTCGCGCCGGGCGCCGCGATCGGGCCGATCGGCAGCCCCGTCATCTGGTACGTGTTGTAGTCGTTCTTCGCGGCGCGCTCCTCGTCGGTCGTGAAGACCGAGCCCGAGGTCGAGTCGGCCCCGTAGTGCGAGGTCGAGTCGAACTGGAGCATCATGTCCGCCTTCAGGCGATTCTGGATGACGCGGGAGACCTTGTAGAAGTCGTCCGGCAGACGCGCCTCGCGCTGCACGAGCGACGCGATCGTGAGGACGCGGTGGCGCTCCTTCTCCGGCACCCCGGCCTCGTCGAGCTCCTGGACGGTGCGGTCGACGAGCTGCTGGATGACCTGCTCGGGCGTGACCCCGGGGTCGAAGGTCCAGGTCGCCGGGAAGAGGTAGCCCTCGAGCGTGCCGGCGGGGTTGTCGACACCGTAGTCGGCGGGGTCCTCGGCCGCGGCCTGCAGCTCCTCGAGCGGGAGGCCGGTGCCGGCGCTGATGAGCTCCAGCTCGCGCGCGAGCACGACGCCCTCGGGGATCTGCACCGTCGCGGTCCTGCGGTTCGACTCGTCGAGCAGCGCCGCGAGCGCGGACTCGGCGCTCATCTCCCGCTGGAGGGTGTACGTGCCGGGGATGAAGTTCGGGGCCTCGCCCGCGGCCTCCTTCTCGAGGAGGAGGTCGTAGAAGGCCTGGTAGGTCATCGTGACGTCGAGGTCGACGAGGGTCTGCGCGATCGTGCCGCCGATGTCGCCGTCGACGATCGTGACGTCGACCTCCTCGCCGTTGCCCGATCCCTCGTAGTCGTTCGGGAGCTGGATGCCGAGCACCTCGCGGATCTGCGGCTCGAACAGCGACCAGGCGGCGACCCCGGCGCCGCCGAGGGCGCCGAGGACGAGGACGAGCACGACGATCCAGCCCCAGCGGCGCTTCCGCGGCGGCTTCGGCGGGCGGGTCGCCGCGCGGGCGTCCTGCTCCTCGCGCGCCGCGCGGCGGCTCGGGAGCGGCCTCGAGGCGCTCGCGGCGGCGGCGGCCGCCGCGACGCCCGTCACCGGCCCCGGGGCCGGCCGGCCCGCCTCGGAGCGGCGGGCCCGCGGCTCCTCCGGCTGCGCCTGGAAGATGTCGTCCCAGCTCGGCTCAGTCGCCACGCTCTGCCCGTCCTCCCGATTCCACCCGGATCCCGGGCTCGCGCCCCGACGACCGTTCGGCGTCGAGCGCATCCTGCAAGATGATAACGGCGGCGACCTGATCGACGACGGAGCGCGAGCGCTTCGCCGAGCGGCCCGAGGCCCGCAGCGCCCGCTGGGCGACGTTCGTGCTCATCCGCTCGTCGACGAGGCGGACGGGGATGCCGAGGCCGGCCAGCCACTCGGCGAAGGCCCGCGCGTCCTCGGTCGAGGGCGTGTCGCCGCCGCGGAGGGAGACCGGCAGCCCGACGACGAGCTCGATCGGCGCGTACTCGGCGAGGAGCTCGGGGATGCGCCGCTCGTGCTCGCCGCGCGCGACCGTCTCGACGGGGGTCGCGAGGAGGCCGTCGCGGTCGCAGCTCGCGACGCCGACGCGGGCGCGGCCGACGTCGATCCCCAGCCGGACTCCCGGCCGCATCAGCCTTCCAGCTCGGCGCGGATGGCCGTCAGCGCGTCGCCGATGCGGCCCGCGTCCGTGCCGCCGCCCTGCGCGAGGTCGTCCTTGCCGCCGCCGCCGCCGCCGAGCACGCCGGCCGCGAGCTTCGCGAGCGCGCCCGCGCGTGCGCCGACCCCGCGCGCCGCCTCGCTCGTCGCGACGACGACGGCCGGCTTCTCGCCGATCCGCGCCGCGAGCGCGACGACGGACGGCTCGGAGCCGAGCCGTTCGCGCACGCCCTGGGCGAGCCGGCGGAGGTCGTCGGCGGAGCCGAGCTCGCCGAGGTCCTCCGCGACCAGCACGACGGAGCCCGCGCGGCCCGCGGTGCCGGCGAGCGCCGGGACGCGCCCGGACAGCTGGCTCGACTCGAAGGCCTGGATCTTCTTCTCGGCCGCCCGGAGGCTCTGCACGAGCTCCTCGATGCGCTGCGGCAGCTGCTCGCGCGGCGTCTTGAGCGAGGAGGTCAGCGTCTGCACGATGGCGCGCTCCGCCGCGAGCTCGCGGAAGGCGTCGAGCCCCACGAGCGCCTCGACGCGGCGGTTCGACGATCCGACGGAGGCCTCGCTGACGAGGCTCACGACGCCGACCTCGGCCGATCGGCCGACGTGCGTGCCCGCGCAGAGCTCGCGCGACCAGGGGCCGCCGATGTCGACCATGCGGACCGTGTCGCCGTACTTCTCGCCGAAGAGCGCCATCGCGCCCGCCGCCTTGGCCTCGTCGATCGGCATGACGCGCGTCACGACCTCGAGGTTGTCGCGCACGGCCGCGTTCGCGACCTCCTCGATCTCGCTGCGGGTGTCGGGCGAGAGCGCCTGGCTCCAGCTGAAGTCGAGGCGCATGTAGCCGGCCTTGTTGAAGGAGCCGGACTGGTGCGCGTCCTGGCCGAGCGTCTGGCGGAGGGCCGCGTGGACGAGGTGCGTCGCGGAGTGCGCCTGCGCCGCCGCGTGGCGGGCGACCGGGTCGACGACCGCGGTCGCCGCATCCCCCGCCGCGACCTCGCCGGAGCGGACCTGCACGGTGTGGCTGATGAGCCCCTTCACCGGGCGCTGCACGTCGAGCACCTCGAGGTCGAAGCCGTTGCCCACGATGCTGCCCGCGTCGGCCGACTGCCCGCCGGACTCCGGGTAGAGCGAGGTCTCCGCGAGGATGACCTCCGCGATGTCGCCCGTCGAGATGACGGGGGCCGAGACGCCGTCGACGAGGATGCCGAGCACCGTGGAGGGCGTCGTGAGCTCCTCGTAGCCGGTGAAGACGGTCTCGCCCTGTGCGCGGAACGGCGAGTAGGCGGCGAGATCCGCGATGCGGCCCTTCTTCGACTTCGCGTCGGCCTTCGCGCGCGTGCGCTGCTCGGTCATGAGCTCGTCGAAGGCGACGCGGTCCACCGAGAGCCCGGCCTCCTCCGCCATCTCGAGGGTGAGGTCGATCGGGAACCCGAATGTGTCGTGCAGCTGGAAGGCCGTCGCACCGGGGAGCGAGGCGGCGCCCGAGGACTTCGTCCTGGCCACCGCCGTGTCGAGGATCGTCGTGCCGCTCGCGAGGGTGCGCAGGAAGGTCTCCTCCTCCGCGAGGGCGAGGCGCGAGGTGCGGTCCCACTGCTCGAGCACGTCCGAGTAGGCGGGCGCCATCGCGTCCCGGCTCGCCGTGAAGAGCTCGTGGAAGCTCGGCGCGTCGACGCCGAGGAGGCGCATGGCGCGGATCGAGCGGCGCAGCAGGCGGCGCAGGATGTAGCCGCGGCCCTCGTTCGACGGCGCGACGCCGTCCGTCATGAGCATGAGCGAGGAGCGCACGTGATCGGCGATGACGCGCATCCGCACGTCGTCCTCGTGGTCGGCGCCGTAGCGGCGCCCCGCGAGCTCCGCGGCGCGGTCGAGCACGGGGCGGACCTGGTCGATCTCGTACATGTTGTCGACGCCCTGCTTGAGGAAGGCGACGCGCTCCATGCCCATGCCGGTGTCGATGTTCTTGCGCGGCAGCTCGCCGATGATGTCGAAGTCGATCTTCGAGCGGACGTTCTCGATCGCGTACTGCATGAAGACGAGATTCCAGATCTCGACGTAGCGGTCGTCGTCGGTCGCGGGGCCGCCGTCGGCACCGTAGGCGGGACCGCGGTCGAAGAAGATCTCCGAGCAGGGGCCCGCGGGGCCGGGCTGCCCGGTCGACCAGTAGTTCGAGTCCTTGCCGAGGTTCTGGATCCGCTCGTCGGGGAGCCCGGCGATCTTCTTCCAGAGCGCGCGCGCCTCCTCGTCCTCCTCGTAGACCGTGACCCAGAGGTCCTTCTCCTGGAAGCCGAGGCCGCCGTCCGCCTCCGAGGAGGTGAGCAGCTCCCACGCGTAGGAGATCGCCCCCTCCTTGAAGTAGTCGCCGAAGGAGAAGTTGCCGTTCATCTGGAAGAACGTGCCGTGACGGGGGGTCTTGCCGACCTCCTCGATGTCGTTCGTCCGGATGCACTTCTGCACGCTCGTGGCGCGGTCGTACGGAGCCGGCACGACGCCGGTCAGGTACGGGATGAACGGCACCATCCCCGCCACCGTGAACAGCAGCGAGGGGTCGTCGCTCACGAGCGAGGCGGAGGGGACGACGGTGTGGCCGCGGTCGCCGAAGTAGGCGAGCCAGCGGCGCTGGATGTCGGCGGTCTGCACGGGTCCTGCGGTTCCTGTCGGTGCGGGGGCGGTGCGGCGCGGCGCCGCGCGGCGCTACTTGGAGAGGTCGGCGATCTTCTGCTCGGCGGTCTCGACCGCCGCGCGGAGCTCGGCCTCGCGAGCCTTGTAGCCGTCGACGACCGACTCCCCGAACTCCCGGGCCTTGTGGTCGACCTCGTCGAGGAATGCGCGCCCCTCGGGGCTGCGCGAGACCTGGTGGGCGGCGACGAATCCGACGACGACGCCGGCGATGAGCCAGAGCGCTCTCGACATGCTGCTTCCCTCTCCTCAGGAGTTCCGGGGCCGTTGCCCCGAGGCTCCAACACTACGGGGTCGGGCGGCTCGAGGCCGCCCCCCGTCGCCGCGGCCCGCCCTCGCCACCGCGGAGACGACGACGGCCCCCGGCGCGATGCCGGGGGCCGTCGTGGACGACGTGCGTCAGCGCGCCGCGTAGTACTCGACGACGAGCTGGACCTCGGCGGTCACGGGGACCTCGGCGCGCTTCGGGCGGCGCACGAGGCGCGCCTGCAGCTTGTCGAGCTCGACCTCGAGGTAGCCCGGGACGGGCGGGAGGACCTCGGCGTGGCCGCCGGCGGCCGCCACCTGGAAGGGCTCCATCGACTCGGAGCGCTCCTTGACGTGGATGACCTGGCCCGGCTTCACGCGGAAGGAGGGGCGGTCGACGAGCTTGCCGTCGACGAGGATGTGGCGGTGCACGACGGCCTGGCGGGCCTGCGCCGTGGTGCGGGCGAAGCCGGCGCGGAGCACGAGCGCGTCGAGGCGCATCTCGAGGAGCTCGACGAGGTTCTCACCCGTCAGGCCCTTCGACTTGCGGGCCTCGGCGAAGACGATCTTGAGCTGCGCCTCGCGGATGCCGTACTGGGCGCGCAGGCGCTGCTTCTCGCGGAGGCGGACGGCGTAGTCGCTGTCCTGGCGGCGCTTGGTGCGGCCGTGCTGGCCGGGGGCGTAGGGGCGCTTCTCCATGATCCGGGCCGCCTTCGGGGTGAGGGCGACGCCGAGAGCGCGGGAGAGGCGGGTCTTGGCGCGGGTGCGCGAGGTGGTCGACACGGGTGTCTGGCTTCCTTCTGCTGGTCTGGACGAACGGATCACGGGCGACCGCGCTCCCGCGGGAGCGCACGACGATGATTCCCGTGCAGGTGAGAGGGATGTCGGCCGCGGCACCGGATCGGCTACAGATCCTGGCGCCTTCCCCGATCGCTCGACGCAGCCGCACGCGAGCAGACCGGTTTCAGGCCACTGGAGATGCTAGCAGACGGGTCAGTCCGCGTCGCCCGCCTCGGCGGACTCGGCGTCGGGGCCGCCGGCGGCCTCCCGCTTCGGCATCGGCTCGCCGCGCAGGATCGCACGGAGCCGCTCGAGTCGCGGGCCGATCTCGCGCTCGAGCCCGTTGCCGCTCGGGCGGTAGTACTCGCGCCCGCGGAGCTCGTCCGGGAGGTGCTGCTGCTCGGCCACGCCGAAGGGGGCGTCGTGCGCGTAGCGATAGCCCGTGCCGTGGCCGAGGCGCTTCGCGCCCGGGTAGTGGGCGTCGCGGAGCGGCTTGGGGACCCGGCCCATGCGGCCGGCCTTGACATCCCCGATCGCCTCGCCGATCGCGGCGTAGGCGGCGTTCGACTTCGGCGCCGTCGCGAGGTAGACCGTCGCCTCCGCGAGGGGGATGCGGCCCTCCGGCATGCCGATGAGCTGGACCGCCTGCGCCGCCGCGACCGCGATCGGCAGCGCCTGCGGGTCGGCCATCCCGATGTCCTCCGAGGCCGAGATGATGATGCGCCGTGCGATGAAGCGCGGGTCCTCTCCCGCCTCGATCATGCGGGCGAGGTAGTGGAGGGCCGCGTCGACATCCGAGCCGCGCACCGACTTGATGAAGGCGCTGATGACGTCGTAGTGCTCGTCGCCCTGGCGGTCGTAGCGCAGGAGCGCGCGGTCGACGGACTCCGCGACGAGCTCGGCCGTGACGACGGGCGGGCCCGCGGCGTCCTCGTCGTGGGCCGCGGCGGCCGCGATCGCGCTCGCCTCGAGCGCGGTGAGGGCGCGACGGGCGTCGCCCGAGGCGAGCCGGACGATCATCGCCCGCGCGTCCTCCGCGAGCTCGACGGCGCCCTGGAGCCCGCGCGGGTCGGCGACGGCGCGGTCGAGCAGGAGCTCGAGGTCCTCGTCGCCGAGCTGCTCGAGGGTGAGGAGGAGCGAGCGCGAGAGCAGCGGCGCCACGACCGAGAAGGACGGGTTCTCGGTCGTCGCGGCGACGAGGATGACCCAGCCGTTCTCGACGCCGGGCAGGAGCGCATCCTGCTGCGCCTTCGTGAAGCGGTGGATCTCGTCCAGGAAGAGCACGGTCGCGGTGCCGTAGAGATCGCGCTGCGTCTGCGCCTCCTCCATGACCTGCCGGACGTCCTTGACGCCCGCCGTCACCGCGGAGAGCTCGACGAAGCGGCGGCCCGAGGAGTGCGCGATCGCCTGCGCGAGCGTCGTCTTGCCCGTGCCGGGCGGCCCCCAGAGGATGACGGACACCGAGCCCGACTCCCCCGTGCGGTCGGCCGCGAGGTTCACGAGCGGCGAGCCCGGGCGCAGCAGGTGACGCTGGCCCGCGACCTCGTCGAGCGAGGTGGGGCGCATCCGCACCGCGAGGGGCGTCGACCCCGTGCGGAGTCCCTGCTGGCCGTTCACCCTGCCATCGTAGGTCGCACCGGCGACACGCCTTTGCCGCGGCCCGGGCGCGCTGGCTAGAGTTCACCCCGGCAGCTGATCCGGCGCACTCGTCGCGCCCCGACCCGATCCGGAGCACCGTGGCATCGAGGAGACAGGACCGCGAGGCGCGCCTCGCGCGCGACCGCTACCGCGCCTACAGCGCGCGACAGGAGATCCACGCGCAGCAGCGCCGTCGCCGCGTGCGCGACAGCGTCATCGGCGTGGTCGCCCTCGTCGTGGTCGTCGGCCTCGCCACGACGGCGCAGGTCGGGTTCTTCACGGCGGGCCCCGGCGCCCCGGCCCCCGAGCCCTCCGCCTCGCCGTCCGCGCCCGCGGGCGAGAACGTCGGCGAGGTGCCCGATCCCTCGATCGCCGAGGACCGCAGCTGGACGGGCACGCTCGCCTTCAACGACGACATCGAGCTCGGGATCGAGCTCGACGGGCAGGCGGCGCCCCAGGCGACGGCCGTGTTCCTCGACGAGATCGAGACCGAGTTCCTCGTCGGCACGACCTGCGCGCGCATGGTCCGCTCCGAGAGCGCCGGCCTCCTCCAGTGCGGCTCGACCGACGGCACGACCGCGAGCGACCCCGGGTTCGCCTTCGGTCCCATCGAGAACGCGCCCGAGGACGGCGTCTACCCCGCCGGGACGATCGCCATGGCCCGCACGGGCGGCGACGCCTACGGCAACGGCCGGCAGTTCTTCATCGTCTTCGAGGACACCACCCTCCCCGCGGACGAGGCCGGCGGCTACACGGTCTTCGGCACCGTCACGAGCGGCCTCGACGCGCTCGTCTCCGGGATCGCCGATGCCGGCATCCAGCCCGGCGAGGACGGCGCCGAGTCGAGCGACGGCGCCCCCGTCGTCGAGACGACCCTCACCGCGGCGGCCGTCGAATAGCCGTTCGTCTCGCGGCGCCGCGCGTGCAATAGGCTGGACCGACGCGGCGGAGCGCCGCGTGCGACGAGCTCGAGGTGGATCCAGTGGCGACAGACGACAAGACCCCGTGGGGCCGTGTCGACGATGACGGGACGGTCTACGTCCGCGACGGCGACGCCGAGCGGGCGGTCGGGCAGTACCCCGACGCGACCCCGGAGGAGGCGCTCGCCTACTACGAGCGCAAGTACGTCGAGCTCGAGGGCCAGGTCCACCTCCTCGAGCAGCGGATCATCAAGGGCGCGCCCGCGGCGGACGTCGCGAAGGCCGCCGCCCACCTGCGCTCGGCCGTCGAGAGCGCGAACGCCGTCGGCGACCTCGCCTCGCTCCGCGAGCGGCTCGAGAAGCTCAGCGGCTCGCTCGGCGAGCTGACCGAGAAGCAGAGCGCCGAGAGCCGCGCGGCCCTCGAGGCCGCGGTCGCCGAGCGCGAGGCCATCGTCGTCGAGGCCGAGCGCCTCGCCGCCCAGGACCCGGGCTCGATCCAGTGGAAGCAGACGACCGCCGCGCTCGATGCGCTGTTCGCACGCTGGCAGGCCCACCAGCAGGACGGCCCGCGTCTGCCCAAGCACGAGGGCAACGAGCTCTGGAAGCGGTTCCGCGCCGCACGCTCGAGCCTCGACGGCCACCGCAAGGCCTTCTTCGCCGAGCTCGACGCCACCCACAAGGAGGCGCGCGCCCGCAAGCAGGCGCTCGCCGAGCGCGCCGAGGCCCTCATCCCCAAGGGCACCGACGGCATCCCCGACTACCGCCGCCTC
Source organism: Homoserinibacter sp. YIM 151385 (assembly GCF_027912415.1). Taxonomy (NCBI): domain Bacteria; kingdom Bacillati; phylum Actinomycetota; class Actinomycetes; order Micrococcales; family Microbacteriaceae; genus Homoserinibacter; species Homoserinibacter sp. YIM 151385. The sequence goes on from NZ_CP115175.1 coordinate 740,560, forward strand.
CTCGACGATTGGAAGCGCGCGGGCCGCGCCGGCAAGAAGGTCGACGACGCGCTCTGGGCGCGGTTCAAGGCCGCGGGCGACGCGCTCTACCAGGCGAAGGCCGAGGTCGACGCGCGCGACGACGAGGAGTTCCGCGGGAATCTCGTCGAGAAGGAGGCGCTCCTCGTCGAGGCCGAGCAGCTGCTCGGCGTGAAGGACCGCCAGAAGGCCAAGGACCAGCTCATCGGGATCCAGCGCCGCTGGGATGCCGTCGGCAAGGTCCCGCGGAACGCGATCCGCGGCGTCGAGGACCGGCTGCGCAAGGTCGAGGACCACGTCCGCCGGCTCGACCAGGAGCACTGGGAGAAGAGCGACCCGGAGAAGCAGGCCCGCTCGACCGGCCTCGCGAGCCAGCTCACGAGCGCCATCGCGAAGCTCGAGGCGGAGCTGGAGGCCGCGAGGGCCTCGGGCGACACGCGGAAGATCAAGGACGCCGAGGAGGCGCTCGCGGCTCGCCGCGTCTGGCTCGACGCGCTCGGCTGATCCCGCACCGCTTCTCCACAGATGCCGCCTCGGCGGCCCGCGCCGCCGAGGCCTCCTGCCAGGATGATGCGATGCGATTCACGCCCGCCCAGCTGCTCGACGGCATCCCCGAGGCGGAGCGGAGCGCCATGCGCCTCGACGGCGAGATCGCCCGGCTCGCGCTCGGCGACGTGCCGTTGGACGCGATCGACTCGCCCGCGCTCCGGGCCGGCGTCGCACTCCCCCGTCGGGATGCGCGCCTCGTCGCCGAGCTCGGCACGGCCGCCTGGATCTGGGGCGCACGCGACGCGCCGCCCGAGCCGCCCGAGCTCTGCGTCGAGCTGCGGAGCCGGGTCGTGCGCCCGCTCGACGGCGCGATCCGGCTGCGCGAGCGCACCCTGCCGGCCGCGCAGGTGCGCGAGCTCGACGGCGTCCGCGTGACGGGTCGCGCGCTCACCGCGATCGACCTCGCCCGCGACCGGGCGGTGCTCGCCGACGTCGACCGCCGCGCGATCGCGCTCCTGCTCGCCGATGCGGCGGGCGGCGCCGAGGGCGTGCTCGAGATCCTCGACTCGCTCCCCAGCCCGCATCGGCGCCGGGCCGCCTCCCGATTGCGCGAGATCGCGGCTCAGGAGGCGCTGACGCGGTAGACGTCGTAGACGGCGTCGATGCGGCGGACCGCGTTGAGGAGGCGGTCGAGGTGGACCTTGTCACCCATCTCGAAGAGGAACCGGCTGATCGCGAGGCGGTCGTTCGAGGTCGACACGGACGCCGAGAGGATGTTGACGTGATTCTCCGAGAGGACCCGCGTCACATCCGAGAGGAGGCCCGAACGGTCGAGCGCCTCCACCTGGATCTGCACGAGGAAGACGCTCGCCGAGGTCGGGGCCCACTCCACGTCGATCATGCGGTCGGGCTCCTCGAGGAGCGACTTCACGTTGACGCAGCTGCCGCGGTGGACGGAGACGCCGGCGCCGCGCGTCACGAAGCCGACGATCTCGTCGCCGGGGACGGGCGTGCAGCACTTCGCGAGCTTCACGAGGATGTCGGGCGCACCGCGCACGAGGATGCCGGAGTCGCTCGTCCGCAGCGGCTTCGAGCGCTTCGGCGTGAAGGAGAACTCCGTGTCCTCCGCGTCCTCCTGGTGGATGAACGCGACGACCTTCTCGATGACCGACTGCGTCGAGACGTGCCCCTCGCCGACCGCCGCGTAGAGCGCCTCGACGCCCTCGTACTTCAGCTGCGTCGCGACCTCGGTCAGCGCATCCTGGCTGAGGAGGCGCTGGAGCGGCAGGTTCTGCTTGCGCATCGCCCGGGCGATCGCGTCCTTGCCCTGCTCGACGGCCTCCTCACGGCGCTCCTTCGTGAACCAGCCGCGGATCTTGTTGCGTGCGCGGGGGCTGCGGACGAAGGCGAGCCAGTCCTGGCTGGGGCCCGCGTCGGGGTTCTTCGAGGTGAAGACCTCGACGACGTCGCCCGAGTTGAGCGCGCTCTCGAGCGGGACGAGCCGGCCGTTGACCTTCGCGCCCATCGTGCGGTGGCCGACCTCGGTGTGGACGGCGTAGGCGAAGTCGACGGGTGTCGCGCTCGCGGGCAGGCCGATGACCTTGCCCTGCGGCGTGAAGACGTAGACTTCCTTCGCCCCGATCTCGAAGCGGAGGTTGTCGAGGAACTCGCCCGGGTCGGCCGTCTCGGCCTGCCAGTCGCTGATGTGCGCAAGCCACGCCATCTCCGTGTCGGACTGCCCGCGATCGGGCCCGACGCCGCCGGAGGCCATGCGCTCCTTGTACTTCCAGTGCGCCGCGACGCCGAACTCCGCGCGCTGGTGCATCTCGTGCGTGCGGATCTGGATCTCGACCGGCCGGCCCTTCGGCCCGATGACGGTCGTGTGCAGCGACTGGTAGAGGTTGAACTTCGGCGTCGCGATGTAGTCCTTGAAGCGGCCCGGGATCGGGTTCCACCGCGCGTGGATCGAGCCGAGCACGGCGTAGCAGTCGCGGATGTTGTTGACGAGCACGCGGAGGCCGACGAGGTCGTAGATCTCGTCGAACTCGCGACCGCGGACGACCATCTTCTGGTAGATCGAGTAGTACTGCTTCGGGCGCCCGACGACCTGGCCCTTGATGCGCGAGGTCTTCATGTCGTCGCGCACGGCCTCGATCACCTGCTGCACGAACTCCTCGCGCTGCGGCGTGCGATCGCGCACGAGGCTCTCGATCTCGACGTAGAGCTTCGGGTAGAGCACCGCGAAGGAGAGGTCCTCGAGCTCCCACTTGATCGCCTGGATGCCGAGCCGGTGCGCGAGCGGCGCGTAGATCTCGAGGGTCTCCTGCGCCTTCCGGCTCGCGGAGGCGGCGGGCACGAAGCCCCAGGTGCGCGCGTTGTGGAGGCGGTCGGCGAGCTTGATGATGAGGACGCGGATGTCCTTCGACATCGCGACGACCATCTTGCGGACCGTCTCGGCCTGCGCGCTGTCGCCGTACTTGAGCTTGTCGAGCTTCGTGACCCCGTCGACGAGCATCGCGATCTCGTCGCCGAAGTCGGCGCGGACCATGTCGAGCGTGTACTCGGTGTCCTCGACGGTGTCGTGGAGGAGGGCCGCCGCGATCGTGCGCGCGCCGATGCCGAGATCCGCGAGGATCTGCGCGACCGCGATCGGGTGGGTGATGTACGGCTCGCCGCTCTTGCGCTGCTGCCCGTCGTGCGCGCGCTCCGCCGCGGCGTAGGCGCGCTCGATGAGCGCGAGGTCCGCTTTCGGGTGGTGCGAGCGGACGGTCCGGAGGAGCCGGTCGACCGCGCCCGTCGGCTGCGCCCTGGAGAACAGGCGCGGCAGGATCGTGCGCAGCGTCGCGGTGCTGCTCGCGTTCGCCTGGGTCTCGGTCATGCGGCGCCTCCCTGCATGGATTCTAGGCGCGGGCGGGCGGTCTCACCGGACGCGGCGTCAGGCCGCGACGGCCTTCTCGCGGAGCGCCAGCGTGCGCTTGTCGCCGCGCTTGATCTCCTCCTCGCCGTGGCGGAGGTCGGCGTAGAGCGGCGCCGCGATGAACGGCGTCGAGTAGGTGCCGATGATCGTCCCGACGAGCAGCGCGAGTGAGATGTCGCGGAGCGTGTCGGCGCCGAGCAGGAAGGAGCCGATGAAGAGGATCGCCGCGACCGGCAGCGCCGCCACGACGCCCGTGTTGATCGAGCGGACGAGGGTCTGGTTCGCCGCCCAGTTCACCGTCTCGCCGAAGGTGCGCGTCGACTCCGAGCCCATCTCGCTCGTGTTCTCGCGGATCTTGTCGAACACGACGACCGTGTCGTACAGCGAGAAGCCGAGGATCGTGAGGAAGCCGATGACCGCGGCCGGCGTGATCTCGAAGCCGGTCGCCGCGTAGACGCCGACCGTGATGACGAGATCGTGTGCGAGCGCGATGAGCGCCGCGAGCGACATCTTCCAGGTGCGGAAGTAGATCCCGAGGACGATCGCGGCGAGGCCGAGGAAGATCGCGAGGCCCCACAGCGCCTGGCCGGTGACGTCGGCCCCCCAGGTCGCGCCGATGAACGAGGCCGAGACGTCGTCGATGTCGACCGAGAACTCGTCGGCGAGGGCCTGGCGCACCTCGCGCTGCTCCGCCTCCTCGAGCTGGTCGGTCTGCGCGCGGACCGCGTCGTCGCCGAGCGTCGAGGAGCGCACGACCGCGTTCGGGACGACCGACTGCACGGCCTCCTCGGCGCGGTCCTGGAGCTCGGTCGAGTCGGCGCCCTGCGTGTCGATCTCGAGCACCTGGAACTGCGAGCCGCCGCGGAACTCGATGCCGAAGTTGAAGCCGGCGCCGAAGTCGCCGCCGCCGCGGATGAAGGGCGTCGCGACCGCGAGGAGCATGAGCGCGATCGCGATCGAGTACCAGATGCGGCGGGCGCCCACGAAGGGCACCGAGCGCGCGCCGGTGTAGAGGTCGTTGCCGAGCTTGGCGAATGCGCCGGCCATCAGCTGTCCTTCCGTCCGGTGCCGGCATCGTCGGCGTCGCCCTGCGGGCTCGTGCCCGCGGCCTTGCGCTCGGCGATCGTCTGGCGGCGCTGCGCCTCGCGGCTGGCGCCCTGGCGGCGCTCCTCGACCGAGGTGCGGAACTGCGCGCGGCCGCGGTAGACGGCGCCGAGCGCGTTCGGATCGAGGCCGGACGCCGGATGCCCGCTCGAGAAGAAGCGCGTCGTCGCGAGCAGCTGCAGCACCGGGTGCGTGAAGAGCACGACGATGATGATGTCGATGATGACCGTGATGCCGAGCGTCAGCGCGAAGCCGCGGACGGAGCCGACCGCGACGATGAAGAGCACGATCGCGGAGAGCATGTTGACGCCCTTCGCCGCGTAGATCGTGCGCAGCGCGCGCTTCCAGCCCGCCTCGACCGCGCCGACGAGCCCGCGGCCGTCGCGGAGCTCGTCGCGGATCCGCTCGAAGTAGACGATGAACGAGTCCGCCGTGAACCCGATCGCGACGATGAGGCCGGCGACGCCCGCGAGCGAGAGGCGGTAGCCCTCGCGCCAGGACAGGATCGAGATGACGAGGTAGGTGATGATGCCCGCCACGAGGAGCGAGGCGACCGTCACGAGGCCGAGCATCCGGTACTGGAACAGCGAGTAGATGATGACCAGGATCATGCCGATGAGCCCGGCGATGAGGCCCGACTGGAGCTGGCTCGTGCCGAGCGTCGCCGAGATCGTGTCCTCGCTCTGCACCTGGAAGCCGATCGGCAGGGCGCCGAACTTCAGCTGGTCGGCGAGCACCTTCGACGACTCCTGCGTGAAGTTGCCGGAGATCTCCGGCTTGCCGTTCGTGATGACCGCGTTCGTCGTGGGGGCCGAGATGACGGCGCCGTCGAGCACGATCGCGAACTGGTTCCGCACGCCCTCGAGCGCGTTGAGACGGGTCGTGACGTCCGCGAACTGCTTCGTGCCCTCGTCGTCGAACACGATGTTGACCGCCCACTGCCCGGTCGAGACGCCCTGCTGGTTCGTGCGGATGCCGTTCGTGGCGTCCGAGATCGTGGAGCCGGCGACCTCGGTCGGCCCGAGGAGGTACTTGACCGAGCCGTCGGCCTCGCAGGTGACGAGCGGCTCGGCCGCGGGCGCGACGTTCGCGCCGGAGTCCTCGACGTCGGCGCAGTCGAAGTCGTCGAACTGCTGCTGGAGCGCCGGCGTGATCCAGTTCGTGTCGCTGCCGTCGGTGGGGCTCACGGACGGCGTCGACTCGAGCGACGCGCTCGGCGCGGGGTCGGCCTCCTCGGCGTCGCCGCTCGGCGAGGGCGAGGCGCTCGGATCCGCCATGGAGTCGCCCGAGGGGACGTCCGCGAGGAGCACGGGCCGGAACTCGAGCTTGGCGGAGGCCTGGATGCGGTCGCGCGTCGCGTCGTCGATCGTGCCGGGCATCGCGACGACGATGTTCTCGTTGCCCTGCGTGCTGATCTCGGACTCGGAGACGCCCGCGGCGTCCACGCGATCGCGGATGATGGCGACGGCCTGGGTGAGCTGGTCCTGCGTGACCTGCTGCCCGGACTCCAGCTGCGGGGCGAGGATGATCTGGGTGCCGCCCTCGAGGTCGAGCGCGAGCTTGGGGGTCCAGTCCCACTTCCAGAACAGGACGCCGGCGGTCTGGAGACCCGTGAGGGCCACGATGATGACCAGGAGCCAGGTCAGTGCGCGCCAGGCCTTCCGGACCGGGGTCGTTCTCGTTGCCACGACGTCGTTCTGCTTTCTCTCGACCGGCCCGCGGGATCGCAGGCGAGGCGCCGCCGGCCCGGGATCCGGGCCGGACTCACCGGCTCAGGCGGATTACTCGGAGTCCTTCTTGGGGGCGCGCGTCGGGTCGTCGGTCCGCTCGCCGAACTCCGGCTCGTCGCGGCGGAGCGCCGGGTCCCCGTCCAGCGCGGCGTCGGCGCCGAGGGCGTCGTCCGCCTCGTCCTCGAGGGGGGCCTCCTCCTCGACGACCTTCGCGAGCGTCTGGCTGTGGAGGCGGATCAGGGTGCCGGGAGTGGTCTCGACGATCGCCTCGTTGGTCTCCGCGTCGAGCGAGACCAGCGTGCCGTAGATGCCGTGCTGCGTCATGACCTCGACGCCCGGGACCATGCGGGTGCGCAGATCCTCCGCCTCGCGCTGCCGCTTCTTCGAGTTGCGGAACATGAAGAAGATCATGATCGCGAGGACGGCGAACAGGCCGATGGTCAACGGGTCAATGGGCATGGAGCTCGACGCCTTCCGGGGGTCTGCGGTCTCGCCCCGGGCGCGCGGACTGCGCGACCCTCAGGGCACTGCTGAATCATACGTCATCGTCGAAGAGCGCCCCGCTCGGTGCGCGCTCGACGCCGAGATGGCGCCAGGCGGCCGCCGTCGCGACCCGGCCGCGCGGGGTGCGGGTGAGCAGGCCGATCCGCACGAGGAAGGGCTCGACGACGCTCTCGATCGTGTCGGCCTCCTCCCCCACCGAGACGGAGAGGGTGCCGAGGCCGACGGGACCGCCCTCGAAGCGGCGGAGCACCGCGTCGAGCACGGCGCGGTCGAGCCGGTCGAGGCCGAGCTCGTCGACGTCGTAGAGCTCGAGGGCGGCGTGCACCGAGGCGAGGTCGGCCTCGCCGCCGTGCACGAGCGCGTAGTCGCGCACCCGGCGCAGCAGCCGGTTCGCGATGCGGGGGGTGCCCCGGCTGCGCCCCGCGATCTCGCGGAGGGCGGTGTCCGGCACCTCGAGGCCGAGCTTGACCGCGGCGCGCGCGATGACCTCGTGGAGCTCGGCGTCGTCGTAGAACTCGAGGTGCGCCGTGAAGCCGAAGCGGTCCCGGAGCGGGTTGGGGAGCAGCCCCGAGCGGGTCGTCGCGCCGACCAGGGTGAAGGGCGCGAGGTCGAGCGGGATGCTCGTCGCGCCGGCGCCCTTCCCGACCATGATGTCGATCCGGAAGTCCTCCATCGCGAGGTAGAGCATCTCCTCGGCCGACCGCGCCATGCGGTGGATCTCGTCGATGAACAGGACCTCCCCCGGCACGAGGCTCGAGAGCAGGGCGGCGAGGTCGCCGGCGTGCTGGATGGCGGGGCCGCTCGACATGCGCAGCGGCCGGCCGCTCTCGTGGGCGACGATCATCGCGAGCGTCGTCTTGCCGAGCCCGGGCGGTCCGGCGAGCAGGATGTGGTCGGGCGTGCGCTGCTGCATCGCCGCGGCGCGGAGGAGCAGCTGCAGCTGGCCGCGCACCTTCGACTGGCCGACGAACTCGGCCAGGCTCCGCGGCCGCAGCGCCCCCTCGAAGGCGAGCTCCGCCTCCGACTCGGGCGCCTCGCGCTCCCCCGGCTCGATGCCCGTCATCGCGCGCTCCGGGGGGCGGGGCCGAGCTCGGCGAGCGCGAGTCGGAGGAGGGCGGGGACGCTCACCCGGTCGGCGTCCCCGGCGCGCTCGACGACCTCGCCGACGGCCGCGCGCGCGGGCTTCTCCGCCCAGCCGAGCCCGATGAGCGCCTCGACGACGGCCTCGTCGGCGACCGGTGCGGCGCCCGCGCCGCCCGCGGCCGCGGCGGACCGGCTGACGACGAGCTTGCCGGCGAGCGAGACGGTGATGAGCTTGGCGGTCTTCGGGCCGATGCCGGAGACCCGGCGGAACGCCGCGTCGTCCTCGCCCGCGACGGCGGCCGCGACGGCCTCCGGACTGAGCTCGGCCAGGACCCCGAGCGCCGACTTCGGGCCGACGCCCGTGACGCCGCGCAGGAGGTCGAAGACCGCGAGCTCCTCGGGGGTCGCGAAGCCGAAGAGCGAGAGGTCGTCCTCGCGGACGATGAGCGCCGTGTGCAGGACCGCCTCGGCGCCCTGACGGAGCCCGAGGGCGTGCTGCGGCGTGACCGCGATCCGGAGCCCGACCCCGCCGACCTCCACGACCACCGAGGACCCGAGCGAGGAGAGGACGGTGCCGCGGACGCTCGAGATCACGTCGCCACCCTACGGGCGCGCGAGCCGCGCTCCGCATCGCGCCACGCGCGCTGGGCGGGCGTGAGGGAGGCCGCCGCATCCGCGCCGTCGCCGAGTCCGTCGCCCGCCGACGCGGGCGATGCGCCGCCGCGCCAGGCGTGGCATATGGCGAGTGCGAGCGCGTCCGAGGCGTCGGCGGGCTGCGGCAGCTCGGCGAGGCCGAGGATGCGGGCGACCATCGTCGCGACCTGCCGCTTCCCCGCGGTCCCCGAGCCCGTGACGGCCGCCTTCACCTCGCTCGGCGTGTGGAGCGCGACCGGGACGCCGTGCTCGGCCGCCGCGAGGAGGGCGATGCCGCTCGCCTGCGCCGTGCCCATCACGGTGCTGAGGTTGTGCTGGGCGAACACCCGCTCGACGGCCATCGCTCCGGGGGCGTGCTCGCCGATGAGCTCGCGGATCCCCCGCGAGACCTCGGCGAGTCGCCGCTCGAGGGGCGCCTCGGGCGCCGTGCGGATCACGCCGACCGCGACGAGGCTCGCGCGGCGGTCGCGGCGGACGTCGACGAGGCCGAACCCGCAGCGGGTGAGACCGGGATCGATGCCGAGCACGCGCATGCGGCAAGGCTAGCCGAACGGTTCGTACACATGTTCGAGCCGCGCGGCGCGTCGCCTCGCGACGGCGGGGATGTCAGTCCTCGGCGTCGAGCTGCGCCTGCACCTCGTCCGGCACCTCGAAGTTCGAGAAGACGTTCTGCACGTCGTCGCTGTCCTCGAGGGCGTCGATGAGCCGGAAGACCTTGCGGGCCGTGTCCGCATCCACCTCGACCTGCAGGGTCGGCACGAACTCGGCCTCGGCGGAGTCGTAGTCGATGCCCGCCTCCTGGAGCGCCGTGCGCGCGGCCACGAGCTGCGAGGGATCGGTCACGACCTCGAAGCCGCCGCCCTGGTCCTTGACCTCCTCGGCCCCGGCATCCAGGACCGCCTCGAGGATGCCGTCCTCGGTGACGCCCTCGGCCTTCGTGATCGAGATGACGCCCTTGCGGTGGAAGTTGTAGGCGACGCTGCCCGGGTCGGCGAGCGTGCCGCCGTTGCGCGACATCGCGGTGCGGACCTCCGCGGCGGCGCGGTTCTTGTTGTCCGTGAGGCACTCGATGTAGAGGGCGACGCCGTTGGGGCCGTAGCCCTCGTACATGATCGTCGCGTAGTCGATCGACTCGCCCGTGAGCCCCGCGCCGCGCTTGATCGCCCGGTCGATGTTGTCGTTCGGGACGGAGGTCTTCTTCGCCTTCTGCACCGCGTCGACGAGGGTCGGGTTGCCGCTGAGGTCGGCGCCGCCGATCTTGGCGGCGACCTCGATGTTCTTGATCAGCTTCGCGAACGACTTCGCACGGCGCTGGTCGATGACCGCCTTCTTGTGCTTCGTCGTCGCCCACTTGGAATGGCCGCTCACTGCGCTCCTTCGTCGGGTGGGGGGACCCGACGATCCTACCTGCGCCGCGGACCGGGCTCAGCCGAGTCGCAGTCCGGCGCGCGTCAGCTCCAGCTGCGCGAGCCGGCGCTGCACCTGGCGGTCGCCCTGTCGCCAGCTCGCGAGGGGCGCCGGTCCCACCGCTCGCAGCTCCCTCGCGCTCGCGCGGCCGAGCGCGCGCAGCGCGAGCAGCTCCGTGCCCTCCGGCAGGGCGCGCATCGCCGTCGCCTCCGCGGCGCGCCGCGCGAAGCGCAGGCGCGGGAGCAGCCAGACGAGCAGCACGAGGGCGATCGGCGTCACCGCGATCCCGATGCCGAGCAGCACCGCCGCGGTCTCGACGACCTCCTGCTGGGTCCGGCCCGCGTCCGCGAGGGTCGAGCCGGCGCCGCTCGCGGCGTCGAAGGGGGCGCGGATGCCGCCCCCGATGAGCGGGACGCCGCCGAGCGCGTCCCCGATCTCCGTCATCGTCCCGCGGAAGCCGCTCCCGGCCTCCTCCAGCTGGCGGCCCAGATCCGCGAGCGCGACCACGAGGCCGTGCACCGCGACGCCGAGCCACACGGCGAGGCCGATCGCGAGGAGGGCGACGACGTCCGCCGCGATCTGCGCGGCACGGCGGGCGGGGATCTCGGCGTAGAGCTTCATGCCTCCAGCATGACGGCGCGCACCCGGTCGAGGAAGCGCGCGTGGAAGCGCAGCTCGCCCGAGACCTCCGGGTGGAAGGCCGTCGCCAGGATCGCCCCCTGCTCCACGGCGACCGCCCGGCCGTCCGGGAGCGACGCGAGCACGTGCACGCCCTCGCCCGTCCGCTCGACGGCGGGCGCGCGGATGAAGACCGCGCGCACGGGCGGCGCGCCGAGCTCCGGGATGTCGAGGTCGGCCTCGAAGGAGTCGTTCTGGTTCCCGAAGGCGTTGCGCCGCACCGTCGCGTCGAGTCCGCCGAGGGTCTGCTGGCCCGCGATCCCGTCCTCGAGCCGCTCGGCCAGCAGGATGAGCCCGGCGCAGGTGCCGTACACCGGCATCCCGGCGGCGATCCGCGCGCGGAGCGGCTCCCGCATCCCGAAGGCGCGGCACAGCTTGTCCATGACGCTCGACTCGCCGCCCGGGATCACGAGGCCCGCCACCTCGGCGAGCTCCTCCGGGCGCCGGACCGGCACCGCCTCCGCGCCGAGCGACCCCAGCGCCGCGAGATGCTCGCGCACGCCGCCCTGGAGGGCGAGGACGCCGACGCGGAGCGCCGTCACCAGCCGCGCTCGGCGAGACGGTGCGGCGCGGGCAGGTCGCCGACGTTGATGCCGACCATCGCCTCCCCCAGCCCTCGCGAGGCGTCCGCGACGATCGCCGGGTCGTCGTGGAACGTCGTCGCCTTCACGATCGCGGCGGCGCGCGCCGCCGGGTTCCCCGACTTGAAGATGCCGGAGCCGACGAACACGCCGTCCGCCCCGAGCTGCATCATGAGCGCGGCGTCCGCGGGCGTCGCGACGCCGCCCGCGGTGAAGAGCACGACCGGGAGGCGGCCGGCCTCCGCCACCTCGGCGACGAGCTCGTAGGGCGCCTGGAGCTCCTTCGCCGCGACATAGAGCTCGTCCCTCGAGCGGCCGTGGAGCGCGGCGATCTCGCCGCGGATCGTGCGGATGTGCTTCGTCGCCTCCGAGACGTCGCCCGTGCCGGCTTCGCCCTTCGAGCGGATCATCGCCGCGCCCTCGGTGATGCGGCGCAGCGCCTCCCCCAGGTTCGTCGCGCCGCAGACGAAGGGGGTCGTGAAGTCCCACTTGTCGATGTGGTTGACGTAGTCGGCCGGGCTCAGCACCTCGGACTCGTCGATGTAGTCGACGCCGAGCGCCTGCAGGACCTGCGCCTCGACGAAGTGCCCGATGCGGGCCTTCGCCATGACGGGGATCGAGACGCTCGCGATGATCTCGTCGATGAGGTCGGGGTCCGACATGCGGGCGACGCCGCCCTGCGCGCGGATGTCGGCGGGCACGCGCTCGAGGGCCATGACGGCGGTCGCGCCCGCCTCCTCCGCGATCCGCGCCTGCTCGGCCGTGACGACGTCCATGATGACCCCGCCCTTGAGCATCTCGGCGAGCCCGCGCTTCACGCGGGTGCCGGCGATCTCGGGGGTGCTCTGCTCGCTCATGATCGCCGAGTGTAGGGAGCCGCGCGCCCGCGCACCCCGCTCGAGCCCGTGCCAAAGACGCCTGAGTGGCATGATCGTGCGGGTGAAGGTCCTCTCGATCCAGTCCGCCGTCGCCTACGGGCACGTCGGCAACTCGGCCGCCGTGTTCCCGCTCCAGCGCATCGGGGTCGAGGTGATGCCCGTCTACACGGTCAACTTCTCGAACCACACCGGCTACGGCGCCTGGCGCGGGCCCCTCATCTCGCCCGAGGACGTGCGCGAGGTCATCACCGGCATCGAGGAGCGCGGCGCGCTCGCCGGCGTCGACGTCGTGCTCTCCGGCTACCAGGGCGGCGAGGGCATCGCGGACGTCGTGATCGACGCCGCCGCGCGGGTCAAGGCCGCGAACCCCTCGGCGGTCTACGCGTGCGACCCCGTCATGGGGAACGCGAAGTCGGGATGCTTCGTCGCCCCCGCCATCCCGGTGCTGCTCCGCGAGCGGGTCGTCCCGGTCGCCGACATCATCACCCCGAACCAGTTCGAGCTCGGCTTCCTCACCGGCACCGAGCCGGACACGATCGAGTCGACCCTCGCCTCGGCGGACGCCGCCAGGGCCATGGGGCCCCGCACGGTGCTCGTCACGAGCGTCGAGCGCCCGGACCGCCCCGAGGGCACCATCGAGATGCTCGTCGTCGACGACGCGGGCGCGTGGATCGTGCGGACGCCGCTGCTGCCGTTCAAGGCGAACGGCTCGGGGGACGTCACGGCCGCGCTCTTCACGGCCCACTACCGCAGCACGGGCGACCCCGCGCTCGCGCTGGCGCGCGCGACGTCGAGCGTCTTCGACCTCCTCGAGGCGACCCACCGCTCGGGCGAGCGCGAGCTGCAGCTCGTCGAGTCGCAGGAGGCCTACGCGCACCCGCGGATGCAGTTCCAGGTCGAGCAGCTGCGCTAGACCCGCCCGGCGCCCTCGTCGCCCGGCGCGCCGGGCCGCGCTACACGCTCGGCGGCGCGTAGGCGAGCTGCAGCGTCTGCAGCCCCCGCTCGCGGGTGACGAGCTGCGCGCGCCCCGGCACCGCGGGCCGCGGCTTCACCGAGCCGAGCAGCGGCCCCTCGTCCGGGCTGCCCGAGAGCAGGATGCCCGGCACCGCGAGGTCGCGCAGGGACTGCAGCACGGGCTCGTAGAGCGCACGCGAGGCGCCGCCGGACCGGCGCGTCATGATGAGGTGCAGGCCGACGTCGCCCGCCTGCGCGAGCAGCGGCTGGAGTGCCGAGATCGGGTTGCCGGAGGCGCTCGCGACGAGGTCGTAGTCATCGACGAGGACGTACACGTCGGCGCCCGTCCACCACGAGCGCTCGCGCAGCTGCTTCGGCGTCACATCCGGCCCGGGGAGGCGCGTCTGGAGGTAGGCCGCGATGTCCCGCAGCTCCCCCGTCGCCTGCTCGGCGGTCGTGAAGTAGCCCGCCAGGTACTCCTCGGAGATCTCGGAGAGCAGCGCACGCCGGTAGTCGACGACGAAGATCTGCGCCTCCTTCGGCGTCGCGAGCCGCTGGATCTCGCGCGAGATGCCGCGCAGGAACGAGGACTTGCCGGAGCCGATGTCGCCGAGCAGGTACAGGTGCGAGTCGCGGCGCGGGTCGAGCCCGACCGGCGCGAACGCCGCCTCGTCGATGCCGAGCAGGATCCGCTCGGACATCTTCGAGCCCTGCACCTGGGAGCGGAGGGCCGCGAGCGGCAGCTGGTCGGGCAGCAGGCGGAGCTTCGGCCCCGACGGCCCCGTCCACGACTGGCTGATCCGCTGCATCAGGTCGTCGACGCCCTGCGTGAGGGTGTCGTCCTCGGGGTCGCCGTCGATCCGCGGGAGCGCGGCGAGGAAGTGGTGCCCCGACATGGTGAGGCCGCGGCCCGGCCGCTCGACGGGCACCCCCTTCGCGATCTTGCGGTCGATCTCGGAGTCCATCGGGTCGCCGAGTCGGAGCTCGATCTTCGAGCCGAAGACGTCGCGGATCGCGGTGCGGAAGTCCATCCAGCGGCTCGTCGTCGCGATGAGGTGGAGCCCGAAGGTGAGTCCCCGGCCGGCGAGCGTCTGGAGGTCGATCTCCATCTGGTCGAACTCGGCGCGGAGCGTCGGCCAGCCGTCGACGACGAGGAACAGGTCGCCGTAGCCGTCGTCCGCCGTGCCCTCGCGCCGCATCCGACGGTAGGTCTCGATGGAGTCGATGCCGTGGTGGCGGAAGTACTCCTCGCGGGTGTTCACGATGCCGAGGATCTCGGCGTACATCCGGCGGAGCACATCCGGCTCGGTGCGGGTCGCGACGCCCGCGACGTGCTCGAGGCGCTGCATGGGCGTGAAGGCGCCGCCGCCGAAGTCCATGACGTAGACCTGCACCTCGGCGGGCGTGTTCGTGAGGGCGAGGCCGGCGACGACGGTGCGGGCGAGCGTGCTCTTGCCGCTGCGCGCGCCGCCGACGATCGCGAGGTGGCCGCCCGCGCCGCCGAGGTCGAGCTCGAAGGTGTCGCGCCGCTGCTCGAGCGGCCGGTCGACCATGCCGATCGGGAGCCGGAGCGTCCCCGAGCTGCGCCACGCGGGCGAGAGCAGTCCGAGCGAGGGGTCGACCGCGAGATCGGGCATCAGCTCGTCCATGGTCGGCGGGAGGTCGAACGGCGGCAGCCAGACCTGGTGCGCGGGGCGGCCCTTGCCGGCCATGCGGCTCACCGCGATGTCGAAGGTCGCCCGCTTGTCGGTCGGCTCCGCCTGCACCTCGGGCTCGGGGCGCTCGATGGCGGGTGTCCGCGAGATGACGGGCGCGGCCGAGAAGTGCTCGACGCGGACCTCGCGCACCGGCGCGCCGGCCTGCGCCTTGCGCCGGGTGGCCTTCGGCGGCGCCGAGACGTAGGCGGCCCGGAACTGCGTGAGCGCGCCCGAGTCCGACTTGAGGATGCCGTGCCCGCCGCCGCCCGGCAGCGAGAAGGCGTCGGGCACGCCGATGACGGTGCGCGAGTCGGAGGCCGAGAAGGTCTTGAGGCCGACCCGGTACGACAGGTGCGACTCGAGCCCGCGGAGCTTGCCCTCCTCCAGGCGCTGCGTCGAGAGGAGCAGGTGCATCTGGAGCGAGCGGCCGAGTCGGCCGATCGCGACGAAGAGGTCGGCGAACTCGGGCTTCGCGGAGAGCAGCTCGGAGAACTCGTCGGCGACGATGAAGAGCGCCGGCAGCGGATCGAGATCGTCGCGGCCGCCCTTGCGGGCCGTCTCGTAGTCGGCGACGTTCGCGAAGTTGCCGGCGTCGCGCAGCAGCTCCTGACGGCGGACCATCTCGCCCGTGATCGCATCCTGCATGCGGTCCACGAGCGTCAGGTCGTCGCCGAGGTTGGTGATGATCGCCGAGACGTGCGGCATGTCGGCCATGCCGGCGAAGGTCGCGCCGCCCTTGAAGTCGACGAGGACGAAGTTGAGGTCCTCGGAGGAGTGCGTCAGGGCCAGCGAGAGCACGAGCGTGCGGAGCACCTCCGACTTGCCCGAGCCGGTCGCGCCGATGAGGAGGCCGTGCGGCCCCATGCCCTGCTGCGCGGACTCCTTGATGTCGAGGATCATCGGCTGGCCGGTCGCCGTGAGCCCGATCGGGACCCGGAGCCGGTCGCGCGGCAGCCGCGGGCGCCAGGCGACGGCGGGATCGAACTCGGTGACGTTGGGGAGCCCGAGGAGGTCGGTGAGCTCGGCCGAGATCGCCCGCGCGGGGCCGCCCGACTCCTCGCTCTCGGCGTCCTCGAGGCGCGGCATGAGCCGGCGCGCGGTCGCCTCCGCGACGGGCACGCCGAGCCGGTCGGCGCGCGCCGGGTGCGGCGCGAGGCCGCGACGGACGATGTGCATCGCGTCGCCCTCGCCGAGGAGCAGCCGGATCGTGTCGCGATCCTGGAGCTCGTCCCACGTGGCGGGGAGGTCGATCACGGTGACGCCCTGCACGCCCTCGCCGCCCGACAGCGGGTGGCCGGCCGGGATGCGGCCGCCGTCGACGATGAGCACGAGGTGCGGGCCGGAGGCGGGGGCGCCGAGCTGGAAGCGCGCGCGCGAGGCGATGTCGGGCGCCGCGAGCCCCTCGATGTCCGCCCAGGTCTCCCCCACCATGCGGGCCGAGCCGACCGCATCCCTCGATCGCGTCGAGTGCGCGTGCGGCAGCCACTTCACCCACTCCCAGCGGGCGATGGACTCGGGGGATGCGAGGACCGCGATCTGCACGAGATCCGGCGAGGCGAAGGTCGCGAGCTGCGTCGCGATGGAGCGGGCGAGGCCGCGGGCGGCGTTCGCGGGCCCGGCGATCTCGAGGCGCGCGATGGATCCCAGGTCGATGCCGTGCGGCATGCCCGGCTGGAGCTCGTGCGTGAGCACGAAGCGGTGCGCGGCGGAGACGCTGACCGGGTCGAGCTGGGCGAGGGCCGGGGTCGGCGCCTCCTCGAGCTCGAGCGCGAGCGGCTGCGTCGAGGTGCCGACCCGCGCGATGAGGCGGTCCGCCTGGTCGCCGCGGCGCTCCCAGACGCGCGTGCCCTCCTCCGCGATGAACGGCAGGGACTCCGGCGCGGGCATGATCCACTCGCCGTGAGCGCGCTGCCGACGGGCCGTCTCGCGGACGGTCTCGCGGGTCTCCGAGAGGTAGGCGAGGTACTCGCGGCGCGTCTCGCGCACGGCGGTCTCGTGCGTGGAGCGCTGGCGCCACATGTTGCCGCCGACCATCGCGAGCGCGATGAAGAGGAACATGCCGCCCATGAGGTAGGTGCGCACGGTCGGCTCGCCCGCGAGGGCGATCACCGCGATCGAGCCCATGCTGCCGAGCATGGGCACGGCCATCATGATCGTGTTCGTCGCGCCCTCGGGCTTCGGCAGCTCGGGGGGCTGCTGGAGGACGAGCTGCCCGGTCGGCGGGTGCTGCGGTGCCAGGCGGTTCAGCTGGTCAAGGCTCATGCGGCTCGGACGTCTCCAGTCTCGATAGGCGAGGTGCTGTCATAGTATGACGACCACGGCGGACAGCGGATCCGGAGCAGCACCGGCAGGACGGGACGAGCATGGCGACAGCGACGGTTCGCGTCGTCCTCGCGGGCGCCGACGGCCGAGCCGACCTCGCCGTGCCGGTCGGCGTGACCCTCCGCGAGCTGCTCGCCGCCTCCGGGATCGACGCCGACGCCGTCGAGGTCGTCGGCTCCTCGGGCGAGCTCGTCGAGCCGGATGCCGTCCTCGGCGAGGACGCGCGCGACGGGTTCCTCCTCAGCGTGCACGCCGGCGCGCACCCGCGACGCAGCCGGGAGGAGATCGCGGCGCGGGCCGCCGCCGGCGCCCGCGTGGAGCCGGCGCCCCTCGCCGTCGTCCTCGTCCTCGTCCTCGTCGGCGCCCTCCTCGTCGCGAGCCTCCTGGGCGAGGGCGCCTGGTGGACGGCGATCGCCGCCGTCCCGCTCGCGGCCGCGGCCGTCGCGCTCCTCGCGCATCCCGCCTCCCGCCGCTCCGCGGTCCTCTCGCTCCTCGCGCCGCCCCTCGCGCTCGGCGCCGCGGCCGCCGCGATGCCGGTCGGCGTCGAGCGGGTCGGCGCGATCGTCGCGGGCATCGTCGTCGGCGCGACCGTCGCCAGCGTGCGCCACGGGATCGCGCTGCGGCGGATCGAGCCGCTGCGGCCGCTGACCGGCATCTCCGCCCTGCTGTGGGCGCTCGCCTCGGTCGTCGCGGTCGGGTCCCTCATGCTCGGCACCCCCGGGACGACCGCGGCCGCCCTGCTCGTCGGCGCCGTGCCGCTCCTGCTCCGCATCATCCCCGCGACCGCGATCGACATCCCCGAGACCGACCTGCTCGACCTGCCGCACCTCATCCGCGAGGCGCCCTCCGTCCGGGATGCGACCCCGCCCCCGCCCCGCCGCGTCGACCGGGACCGGGTGCGCGACGCGATCCGCTCGGGCACGCGGCGAACCGACGCCGGCGCCGTCATGGTCTGCGCGACCGGGGCCGTCGCGGCGTTCGTCGTCCTCGCGGGGACGCCGGAGGGCACCCTCGCGAGCTGGGCCTCGCTCGCCGGGATCGGCCTCGTCGCGCTGGGCCTCGTGCTCTCCTCGCGGAGCGCCCACCACGGGCTCGCCAAGGTCATGCCCCGCGCCGCCGCCGGGGTCATGCTCGCCGCGCTCGCACTGCTCGGCATCCCCGCGCTCCCCGTGGACCCGGCCTGGGGCGCGCTCGCGCTCGCCGGCTCCGGGGTGCTCGCGATCGCCGCGATCGGCCCGATCGCGCGCGGCTGGCGCTCGCTCGGATGGTCGCGCGCGGGCGACATCCTCGAGGGGCTCTGCCTCGTCTTCGCGCCCGGGCTCATGCTGCTCGGCTCGGGACTCATCGACGCCATCGGGAGGCTCACCGCATGACCGCCGTCGCCGCCGCGCCCGCCCCGGGCGCCGCCCCCGTGCACGAGGCCGGGTTCCCCGACGCCTCGGGGGGCCGCCGCCTCGTCGCCTATCTGCTCGACCTCGCGCTCACGGGCGCGATCGGGGCGGGCGGGACGCTGCTCAGCGGCTCGCCGCTCCTCGGGGGCGTCGCCGTCGCGGAGCTGCTCGTCGTCCAGGTCGCCCTCGAGGCGCGCACGGGCGCGACCGTCGGGCAGCGCGCCATGCGGCTGCGCACCGTGCGGGTGGGCACCGACGAGTCGCCCGCGCTCGGCCGGGCGGTGCTCCGGGCGCTCGTGATGGGCGCGGCGCACCTCGTCGTGATCGCGCCCGTGATCCTCTCGGCCGCCGGCAGCCGCGACCGCCGCGGCCGACGCCGCGCGCCGCACGACCTCATCGCGGACGTGCAGGTGCTCGACGTCCGCCGCCGACTCGCCGTGCCGCCGCCTCCCCCGGCACCGCGGCCGGCGGCCGCATACACCGCGACCCCCGTCGCGCCGGCGCCGGCTCCCGCTGCCCCCGCCCCGCAGCCCGTCGCCGCTGCGCCCGCGCGCCCCGCGCTCGCGCAGCCCGCCGCGGCCGCGCCCGCCGCGCCGCAGCCGGGGGCGCCCGTCGCGCCCGTCGTCGGCCCCGCGGTCCGGCTCGTGCTGCCCGACGGCCAGGTCGTGCCCGTGGACGCGGACGTCTACCTGGGCCGAGCCCCGACCGCGCCGCAGGATCCGGGCGCACGGCTCGTGACGCTCGCCGACCCGCAGCGGCAGCTCTCGCGCACCCACGCCCGCTTCGGGCTCGCGGGCGAGACGCTGTGGGTCGAGGATCTGGGCTCCGGCAACGGCACCTCGCTGCGCCGCCAGGACGGTCGCAACTGGCGTCTCACGCCGGAGCAGCGGATCGCGATCCCCGAGGGCGCCGGCGTGCTGCTCGCGGAGCTCGAGATCCGCATCATCCGCGCCTGAGGCATCCGCTCCTGAGCCATCCGCTCCTCGCCCGGCGACGGCGCCCGGAGACGCGAGAAGGCCCCGGACCTGAGGTCCGGGGCCTTCTGCCTGCGTCAGCGGATCAGCTGAAGCGCTGGGCGTTGCGGTTGTCCGCCGCCTGGAAGTCCTCGCCGTCGCGACCGACCTGCTGGCCGATCTCCTGGAGGAGGATCTTCATGTCGCTGAGCGCCTGGGTCCACTGGGCCTTGGCGGCCTGGTAGGACTCGGCCGCGGCACCCGTCCAGTCGGACTGGAGCGGCGCCAGCTGGCGGTCCATGTCGTTGAGCGCGGTCTCGATCTTCGAGGCGCCGCCCGCGATGTCGGCCGAAGCCGCCGCGATCCCGCCGAAGTTCGCCTTGAACGTCATCGTGTCTCCCTTTCCGATCAGCCGAGACGGCCCTGGAGCCGGTTCATGGCAGACGACGACGAGTCGTCGGCCGAGCTGTAGTTGGACTGCGATGCACGGAGGTTCTGCTCGAACGCGTCGAGGTTGTCCGTGATCTTGTTGGCCTGGGCCTTCCAGTTCGTCATGAGCGAGGTGAAGGCCGTCGCCGACCCACCCGTCCACGACGATCCGATCGATGCGAGCTTGCCCTCGAGGGCCGAGATCTCGCTCTTCAGCGTCTGCTTCGACTCTGCGACGATCTTCGCGCCGCGCTCGATAGCACCATCCGCAGCGGAGACTTCGTTCGCCACGGTCACCTCCTGGAGTAATGGGCTCGTTCGCGCCCCGTGGGCGGGACGGCTGGTGCCGTTCCCGGCCCCCGGCTTTCCGGAGGCAAACTCACTCTAAGAGGTCTGCCTGCGAGGACCAAGGGGGAGAACTCCCCATCTGCTCCCCTGGGCCTCCCCGAGCCCTTCTCGCGGCGCGGCGGCGGGCCCGGAGCCGCCACGATCGCCCGCGTGTTGCGCCGAGGCGCGTCGGATGACGAACGCTCGCATCCATATACTGGCTGACGGCTCAGAAACCGATCGGGGGAGGCACATGGTCGAGCGGACCGAGGCGGCGGTCGCCGCCGGACCGCTCCTGCGGGTCTCCGTGCGGGCCGGCGAGCGCCGGACCGACATCGGGATCCCGGGCGCCGTCCCCCTCGCGGAGGTGCTGCCCTCGCTCATGCGCCGGCTCCGCCTCCTCGACGCGGCCGAGGCGCACGCCGGCTACGGCCTCCACCGGCCCGACGGCTCCGTGCTCGACCTCGACCGCTCGCTGCTCGCGCAGGGTGTCGGCGACGGCGACCTCCTCGTCGTGCAGGCGGGCGCCGCCGAGCGCGGCGAGAAGACCTACGACGACATCGTCGAGGCGGTGGCGGATGTCGTGGACGACGCGGCCGCGCCGTGGCGGCCCGACGACACCGTGACGACCGCGACCGTGGCGGCCTCCCTGCTCCTCGTGCTCGCCGCGATCCCCGTCGTCCTGTCCGGGCTCGACGCCCCGGGCCCGCTCGCCCCGATCGGCGGGGGGCTCTCCGCGATCGTGCTCCTCACCGCCGCCGCCGTCCTCGACCGCCTGGGGGTGCCCGCGCAGGCGCCCGTCGCGATCGTCCAGGTCGCCGCCATCCACGCCGCCGTCGCCGGCTTCACCGCGACCGGGCAGCCCGCGGGCTGGGGCGTGCCGGCCGCGCTCGCGGGCCTCGCCGCGGCCGTCGTCGGCGCCGTCTCCCTCGGGCTGGTCCGCCGAGGCCGCGAGTACGCGCTCATCCCGCTCGTCGCGGGGCTCGTGTTCGCGATCGCGGGCGGCCTCATCGGCGTCGCGGGACTCCCCCTCCCCTCGGTCCTCGCGATGGCGCTCGCCCTCGCGGGCATCGCCGGGCTGGGCGTGCCGTGGCTCGCGCTCGCCGCCGTGCCGCTCCGCATCCCGGAGGCGCGCGACGACAGCGAGATCCTCGCCGCGCCCGAGCCGATCTCGCGCGAGCTCGTCGCCGAGCGCTACGCGAGGGGGCTGCGCATGCAGGTCGCGCTGCGCATCGTCGTCGGCGCGGTCGCGCTCATCGTGACGGTCCCGGTCGCGGCCTCGGGCGGCTTCGGCCTCGGCCTCGCGCTCGCGACCTACCTCGGCATGCTCCTCGGCATCCGGCAGATCCACGCGCGCGTCGACATCGTCGTGGTCGCCTCGACGAGCCTCGGCGGCATCGTCATCGCGGTCGTCGCCGCGGTCCTCGCGCACCCCTCCTGGGGCGCCGGCATCATCATCGGCCTCGCCGCCGCGGCTGCGCTCGTCATCGGCCTCGCGCTCGTCGCGCCCCGCCACCGGCTCGGCCTCAACCGCCTCGCCGACCCCGCCGAGATCGTCGCGGTCGCACTGCTGCTGCCGCTCGCCCTCCTCGCGGGCGGGCTCGCCTGAGCCATGGCCTCCAAGAAGGAGCTCATCCACGCCCACCGCTTCAACCGAGGGCGTCTGCTGACCGCCTTCGTCAGCGGCGCGCCGGGCGGACGCGAGCTCGAGCCCGCGCGCCCCTTCCGCGGCGTCGTGGTCGGCATCATCATCGCCGTGCTCGTGGCCGTCGGCGGGCTCATCGCGGGCAGCTTCACCGGCACCCTCCCCGCCGACTGGGAGCAGGGCTCGATCGTCGTCGTCAAGGGCGAGGGCACCCGCTACGTCGCCGTCGAGGGCACGCTCTACCCGGTCGCGAACCTCGCCAGCGCGCGCCTCATCACGGGCACCTCGGAGGTGCTCGAGGTGGATGCCGACCAGCTCGACGGTGTCCCCCGCGACGGGACGCTCCGCGGCATCCCCGGCGCGCCCGACTCGCTGCCGCGCGCCGAGCGTCTGCTCGACGGCCCCTGGACGGCGTGCGTCCGCGAGGAGGGCGGCATCTCGACGCGGATCCGCTCGGAGGGCGTGCCGCCCGCCGCCGAGCTCGCGGCCGTGGTCGAGACCGAGGACGGCCGGACGTACTACGTCTCGGGCGCCCGACGCCACGAGCTCGCCCGCATCGACGTGCCGGCGATGTCGGTCGCGGTCCAGCATCCGGCCGATCCGATCCGGGTCGACGGGCGCTGGCTCAACCTGCTCTCCCCCGGCTCCGAGCTCGCGCCGCTCGAGATCGAGGGCGCGGGCGAGGACGCCTCGGGCGCCGCCGGCACGCTCGACCTCCGCATCGGGCAGCTCGTGCGCACGGTCGACTCGAGTCAGCGGGTCACCGGCCAGTACCTCGTCTCGGAGCGCTCCCGGCTCGTCCCGGTCGACGACTTCGCGCTCGAGATCTACCAGGCCTACCTCGAGGACCGCACGCTCATCTCCGACCCGGCGACGCTGGGCGCCGCCGATGCGGGCGCCCTCGTCGACGACGAGCGCGAGATCGCCCCCGAGGACTGGCCGTCCGCGGTCGCACCCGCGGTCGACGGCGAGCCCTGCGTCCGCGTCGAGTCGACCGCCGACGGCACCCGGCTGTCGCTGAGCAGCGCGCCCGAGGAGACGCCGGAGGGTGTCGAGGTCGAGCCCGGGCGCGGCGTCATCGCGGCATTCGGCGGCGCGGGCAGCGGTCGCGCCTACGGCTTCGTGGGCGAGGACGGCTCGCTCTACCCGATCCCGACCGCCGACGACCTCGCGCTCCTCGGCTACACGGCCCGGGACGCGGTCGACGTGCCGTCGGCCTGGGCCGCCCTGCTCGGCGAGGGCCCGCAGCTCAGCCGGGAAGCGGCAATGGAGAGCCCGTGATCGCCCGACGCCGCGCGGCCGCCCTCGGCACGGCGCTCGCGCTGCTGCTCGGCACGGCCTCCGCCAGCACCCTGGGCGCCGCGCCTGCCGTCGCCGCGGAGGACACCTCCTGCTCCGCGGACCGGCCGACGAGCATCGCCGGCGAGCCGCCGGGCCTCCAGCGGCTCGGCGCGCGCACCGCGTGGCAGCAGTCGACGGGCGAGGGGGTCCGAGTCGCCATCGTCGACTCCGGCGTCGACACCCGCAATGCGCACCTGCGGGGCGCGGTCGCGGACGGCGTCTCGACCGGCGCCTCCGGCTCCCCCGAGAACGACCTCGTCGGACACGGCACGGCCATCGGCGGCATCATCGCGGCGCGCGAGGTCGAGGGATCCGGCGTCGTCGGCGTCGCGCCCGACGCCGAGCTGCTCGCGGTGCGGGCCTTCGAGGTGCTGGAGGGCTCGAACGACGAGCGGATCGCGCCCTCCATCGAGCGGATCGCCGCGGGCATCTCCTGGGCGGCCGAGCACGGGGCCGACGTCATCAACGTCTCGCTCTCGGTCGGCGCCGACGACGCCCGCCTCCGCGGCGCCGTCCAGAAGGCGCAGGCGGCCGGCGCGCTCGTCGTGGCGAGCGCCGGCAACCGCAACACGGCCGACCAGGACGACCCGCCGACGCGATTCTTCCCCGCCGAGTACCCGGGCGTGCTCGGCGTCGCCGCGGTCGACATCGAGGGGATCTGGCAGGCGGACGCCTCCTTCGCCGGCGACTGGGTGGATGTCGTCGCGCCCGGCTCCCAGGTGCAGACGGCCTACCTCTCCGCCGGCGACTGCATCCTCGGCGACTCGCCCTCCTCGAGCTGGGCGACCGGCTACGTCTCGGGTGCCGCCGCGCTCGTGGCCGCGGCGCATCCGGAGGAGACCCCGGACGACTGGGCGTACCGGCTCCAGGCGACGGCCCTGCGGGCCGATCCGTGGTCGCGCACGGACGAGACCGGCTGGGGCGAGGTCCGGCCCGCCGAGGCGATCGCCTTCATCGACGACGGCACGGCGCCCGGCCCCGCCTCCCCCGTCCACGAGGCGCCGGAGCGCAGCGCGGCGCCCGTCGCGCCCATCGCGATCGGCGGCGACGCGGACCCCATGGCGACGACGCGGGCGGTCGTGCTCGGCACGCTCATGGCGGGCGTGGCGATCTCCGCGATCGCGCTCCTGCTCGGCCGGCTCGGCGCCCGCCGGGGCCGACGGGGGCGCGCGGGCATTGGGGACTCCTCCCCATCCGCCTGAGCGGACACCGCCCCTAGACTTCGATGGTGAGTGGGGCTCACGGCGACGCCGGAGCCCGTCTGATGAGGAGGGTGCATGAACACGGGTGGAGCGGAATCCCTGCAGGGGATCGCGGCGGATCTGGCGGAGACGCAGCGCGAGCTCAGCGGTCTCGCCGGCGAGCTGCGCCGACGCGCCGCGGCGATGCAGCCGGCGAGCGGACAGGACCCCGAGGGCGCCGTCACGGTGCACCTCGACGCGGAGGGCGGCTTCGACCGGGTCTCGCTCGGCGAGGACTGGCGCGAGGACGTCGGCGTCGACGGGCTCGGACCGGCCGTGGCCCAGGCGAGCCAGCAGGCCGCGACCGCGCGCATGCAGCAGTGGTCGGACGAGAGCATCGAGCGCCCCGAGGGCGAGGATGCGGCGCCGCAGCCCGCGCCCATGAGCTTCCGACTCGGCGACCCCACCTCGACCGAGGCGCGCGCCTCGCTCGATCAGCTGCGAGAGCTCGCCGCGACCGCCGAGTCGCAGCTGGAGGGATTCGCCGCCGCGATCAAGGCGGCCCAGAACACCGAGACGGCCGGCTCCTCCCCCGATCGCTCGGTGCGCGTCGTCATCAGCGCGAACATCGTGTCGAAGGTCGAGATCGATCGCCGCTGGGCGGAGAACGCCTCCGACGGCCTCATCGAGCGGACCATCGCGGACGCGCTGCGCAGCGCCTCCCCCGAGCGGAACCCCGCGGATGCGAGGGAGCAGGCCTGGTCCGGCTTCCCCGAGCTCGCCGCCGTGCGCGAGCTCGCCCACAATCCCGAAGACCTCATGCGCCGCCTCGGCGTCATCCGATAGGAGCAGATCATGGGTGCTGAGACCTATATCGAGGACACCGGCCTCATCCGCGGCGACGCGGACCGGTGGACGGCGGCCGGCGAGTCCTACTCGACGATCGCGAGCACGGCCGAGGGCCTGACCCTCCCGGCCTCCGCCTTCTCCTTCGTCGGCGGCGAGGCGTACAACGCCTATCTGCAGTTCCAGCTGGCGATGACGGGCCTCCTCTCGGGTGCGCAGGGGCAGCACGACGCCTTCGCGACCGCGCTCCGCGCCACCGCCGACGAGATCGATGCCGTCGACCAGGCCTCTCGCGAGGCCCACGAGGGCACGGACGTCCCCGGCGGCAACGGCCCGGGGACCGCTGACGGCGGGCAGTCGAGCGGCCAGGGCAGCGGCGGAGGCGGCGGAGGCGGCTCGGTCGCGCCGAGCGGCGACCTCCAGCAGGACGCCGACGTCAACGTCGACGGCGAGGTGCAGGGCGGCGGCGGCGTGGTCGGAGAGGACCCCCAGCTCGAGGACCGCACCCCCGAGGAGCTCGAGGCCGACGCCGACGAGCTCGACGACCGCGCGGCGGCGGCGGATGCCCGTGCCGCGGCGCTCGACGACGAGGCGGCCCAGCTCGATGAGCGTGCCGATGCGCTCGAAGCCGAGGCGGAGGAGCTCGAGGCGCAGGCTGACGCCGCGGAGCAGGAGGCCGTCGCGTCCGAGCGCCGCGCCGCCGAGCTGCAGGCCT
Organism: Homoserinibacter sp. YIM 151385; assembly: GCF_027912415.1. NCBI lineage: Bacteria > Bacillati > Actinomycetota > Actinomycetes > Micrococcales > Microbacteriaceae > Homoserinibacter > Homoserinibacter sp. YIM 151385. Next base: position 766,404 of record NZ_CP115175.1, read on the forward strand.
CGGGCGACGTGGACGGCGCGGCTGCGGCTCGCGCCGACGCCGCCGCCTCGCGCACGCAGGCTGCCGATCTCCGCGCCGACGCGCAGGAGCTCCGCCAGCAGGCCGCCGACGTCCGCGGGCAGGCCGCGACGGTGCGCTCCGACGCCGCCGACGCGCGTGCCGAGGCCGCGAACCACCGTGCCGAGGCCGCCGAGCTGCGCGCCCGCGCCGCCGAGCTCGTCGAGCAGGAGGCGAACGCCGAGGGCGGCGAGGAGGCCGGCGTCGTGCGCGATCCGCGCGACGACGGCGAGTTCGTCGGCGAGCCCGAGCCTGAGCCCGCGCCGGAGCCCGATGCCCCCGTGGCCGAGGAGACCCCGGCGACGGAGACTCCCGCGACGGACGACACGCCCGCGACCGACGGCGGTGACGCCCCCGTCGCCGACGGCGAGACCGGCGGGCAGACCCCCGGCGCCGAGACGGGTGCGGGCGGGACGGGCGCGCCGGGCGGAAGCGCCGGCGGATCCGCCGGAGCCGGCGCGGACGCCCCGGCGGCCGACGCCGTCGACCCGGCGACCGTCGAGGGCACGACCGAGGACGGCTACTGGGACCTCGAGGACACGCTCGTGCCCGAGCTCGACGCGAACGGCGAGGCGCAGCCCGCCGACGGCGGACAGGGCGCCGCGGTCGCGGGCGGTGCCGCCGCGCAGAACGGCGAGCGACGCGAATCACTGCTGAGCCGGTTCAGGACCGGGAACTGAGAGAGGTCAGATCATGGCGAGAATCCCCGGCGGCGGTCGACCCCGCCCCACCCCCAGCCCCAGCCCCAGCCCGAGCCCGAACCGCGGCGACACCGACGGCCCCGGCCGTCACCCGGCCGGCACCGGCGGACTGAGCGACGGCGGCGCGTTCCAGCGCGACGTCGAGACCGGCCGCCGCTGCACGAGCGAGGTCCCCAACCACGTCGACAACGTCGTGAACATCATCAACGGCATCCTCGACGTCATCTCGTGGTTCCCCGGTCTCGGCGGCATCGTCGACCTGATCCGCGAGCGCGTGCAGGAGATGTTCGCGCAGGCGCAGAAGATGGCCGACAAGGTCGCGGAGGTCTTCGCCTTCGTCGGGGACCCCTCGGGGCTCCGCGAGATGGGCCTCTTCTGGGTCACGGGCGTCGGCGAGCCGTCGCTCGATGCGACGACCGGCATCAAGCTCGAGAACATGCCGACCGCGGGCGCCTGGCGCGGCGACCCCTACGACGCCTACGTCGCGAAGGCCGCCCCCCAGCAGCCGGCCGCGCAGGAGGTCCACGCGCGCACGGTGATGATCGAGAACCAGCTCAACACCTTCGCGGCGGCGATCGAGGCCTTCTGGATCGCGTTCGCGATCGCGGCGCTCGCGCTCATCGGCGAGATCATCGCGGGCATCGCGATGATCGCCGGCATCTACACCTCCCCTCCCGGCGTCCTCGAGGTCGTCATGGCGATCATCGGATTCATCACCGCGGTCATCGACATGATCACCCCCTTCATCGACGCGAACAACGCGGCGGCGGCGATGATGTCCGAGGTCACCGCGAGCATCACGAACGGCGCGGCCTTCGTCGGAGGCAACTGGCCTCCCGGTCCCGGCTCCTCGTTCTGAGCACCCTCGGACGGGCCCGATCGCATCTGCGATCGGGCCCGTTCCGCGTTCGCGGGCGGAGCGGGATGCGCGGCGCGCGCTCAGGACGAGGGCGCCGCTCCGCGATCGGCTCGGGACCCGACAGCCCGAAGCGCCGGGTCCGGGTCCGAAGCGGGGAGCGCCCCGCTCCCGGCAATCCGTCGCCGCGCTGGACGACGGTCGCGGTCCGCGCCGGCCGGACACGAGGACGGGCCCGGTGCATCGCTGCACCGGGCCCGTCCTCGTGTCGTGTGGGCCTACCAGTCGGGCGAGTCGTCCACATCGGCCGAGCCGCCCCGGCCTCCCGCGCGCCCGGCGGCGCCGAGCTCGGGCGCCGCCGCCTCGTCGTCGAGCTGCATCGCGAGGAGGTCCTGGCCGTTGCGGCGCTTCTTCTTGCCCTGGGACCCGCCGCCGGCACCCGCGGCACCGCCGCCCATCATGCCGCCGCGCGCACCACCGGCTCCGCCGGCCGCGCCGCCCTGGCCGGCGACACCCGCGGCACCGGGGACGCCTCCGGCGCCCCCGCCGGCCGAGACGCCGCCGAGACGGCCGGCACCGAGACCGCCGGCACCGAGGCCGCCCGCCGCGCCGCCGCCGAGACGGCTCGCCGCGAATGCGCCGAGGGCACCCGCGCCGACGCCCGCGCCGGCCATGCCGGCGCTGCCGCCGATCCCGCCGGCCCCACCGCCACCGCCGATGCCGCCGCCGATGCCGCCGGGTCCGCCGTTGCCGCCGGTGTTGCCGCCCACGTCGCCGTCGATGTTGATCGGGCGGGGGCCGGGGCCCCCCGTGATCGGCTCCTCCGGACGCGTCGGGCGCACGGGCTGCTCGGTCCCCCCGTCGTCGATGACGATCTGCGGGGGCCGTCCCACGAACTCACCGGAGTTCTGCTGCTTCCCGACGCCGGACTTCGAGCCGGAGTCGCCGGCCGAGCTGCCGGCCGAGCTGCTGATGAGCGTGCTGCCGCCGACCGTGCCGGGCGTGGACTCCGTCGGCGACTCCGGCGGCGCCGTCTCCTGGAGCTGCTCGTCGAAGCGGGCGACCCTGGGAATGCCGTCGCGCTCGTCGAGGCTCTGCGAATCGAGGTCCGCGAGGATCTCGCCGGCCTTCTTCTCGCGCTCGTCCTCGTTGAGGCCGAGGAAGAAGTCAGCGGCCTTCCCGGCCGCCCAGCCCGCGAGCGGCCCGCCGACGATGGTGCCGCCGGTCTCGGCGGCCCCCTCGATGATCGACTGCTGCTCGGGGCTGAGATCGAAGCCCGGGAGCTCTGCCGAGCGCGCCGCCGCCTTCGCGAGGTGGGACTCCATCTCGGACGACCGCTTGCCGATCGTGTCGAGGTGGCTCGCCTGGGTGTCGAGCGCCGTGATCGCCTTGCCGACGCTCTGCGCATAGGCCTTGTCGGTCTCGCCCTCGATGCCGCTGTCGCGACGGATCTTGACGAGCAGATCGGCCATGTCACGCAGCGTCTCGGCGAGCGTGCTGCTGCCGCCGACGACACTCGCGCGCCCGTTCGCCCCGCTTTCGACGGTGGCGATGATTTGCTCGAGTCGTTCGATGTTCGCGCCCATGCTCAGCTCCTCGGCTCGGTCGGCGACGTGGGGTGGTGTGGCGGTGCGGCGGTTCGGCCGCGCCGCGAGACGACGATGATGATGACGACGATCGCGGCGAGCAGCAGCAGCCCGAGGACGACGACGACCGCCATCAGCCACCCGGGGATCCCGACCGGGGCCCCGGGAGCGCCCGGCGACTCGCCGGCGGGCGCGGAGAACGCGGCGGGAGCCGGCAGCGCGTCGTCGCGCAGCAGGGGGTTCTCGTCCGGATACCCCGTCGGGTCGACCGAGACGAGCCGCTCGAGGTTGAGGAAGCCGAAGCCCGCCTCCGGCGTCCGCTCCGGCTCGTGCTCCTGGCCGCCCGTGTTGCGGACCATCGACTGCAGGATCTGGTTGCCGGTGGCGTCGGGATGCGCCGACTTCGCGAGCGCCAGCGTCCCGGCCGTGAAGGCCGCGGCGAGCGAGTTCGAGTGCAGCTGCAGCGTCGGCAGGTCCATCGCGCCGTCGGTCTCGTCGTGGTTCCAGAGGTACACGAGCATGTCGTCGCCGGGCGCCACGATCGCGACGAAGTCCTCCTCGACGGGGGTGTCGCGTCCGCCCTCCGAGTCGGCGTTCTCGACCGCCACCACGCCGTTGAACTGCTCGATGCCGTCTGTGCGCCCGGTGTCGTACTCGTTCGGATCGTTCGCGACGGCGGCGACGACGATCATGCCGTCTCGCATCGCGTCGAGCATCGCGACGCCGCCCGGACGGTCCGGCGAGAGGGCCAGTGACGACGCGGTGATGAAGATGTCGGCGCCGCGCTCATGCGCATCCGCGATCGCCTCCGCGACGTACTCGCCCTCGGTGTCATCGCAGTCCCCGACCCAGCCGCCGTAGTTGATGATCGTCGCGTCTGGCGCGATGCCGGGAACGCCGGGATTGCCGTCGACCGGCTCGCCGTTGCCGAGGATGTAGCTTGCGATCATGGTGCCGTGCTCGGCCTTCGCCGAGTTCGAGACGAGCGTGCGCGGATCGCCGTTCGGGCAGGTGTCGAGCCCGGGCTGGATGTCGGCATCCTCGAGGCCCGGAGCGGACGGATCCATCGGGAAGTCGAGCACCGCGACCGTGACGCCCTCGCCACGCGCGACCTCCTGCGCCGCTCGCAGCCCGGAGGCCTCGACCCACCACAGCTCGTCGGAGTCGGCCGCCGCGGACACCGCGAGGCCGGGCGCGAGCAGCGCGCCCGCCGTGAGTGCGACGAGCGGGATGCGGACGAGACGGCTCACCACGGGCTGTCCGAGGAGTCGGAGGTCGAGGCGGAGCCCGAGGCGGTCGCGCCGCCGAAGACGGAGCCGTCGGACTTCTCCTTGCCGGCGCCTGCCGCGGCACCGGCCGCCGCGCCCGCCTTCGCGCCCGCGATCACGCCCTCGGTCTCGGCGACGAGGCTGAGGAGCGCGGTGCGTCGCTCCGAGTCCATGGTGTCGACCTCGTCGAGGACGAGGCGGAGATTGGCCGCGAGCTGCTCCGCGAAGAGCGCGACGCTGCCGATGTTCTGCGAGATCGCGGTCGTCTGCGCCGTGAGCTCCTTCGCGAAGGAGCCGGGACCTCCGCCGGCGCTCCACGCGCTCGCGTCCTGGCGGCCCGCGATCTGATCGAGCTGCGACTGCGCCGTCGTCATCTGCTCGCCCAGCTTCTTCAGGTCGAGCACCTGCTGCTCGACCAGATCCGGGTCGATGCTGAACTCTGCGGCCACGGTCACGCCTCTCTCTCCGCGGCGCCGCCACGGATCGCGGTGCCGCCCTCCATACTAAGGAATCTTCCGGTACTCGGGGGCGTCCGGAGGCGAAATGGGGAGTGCTCCCCATCCCCTCCCGGCAGGGCGCTCAGTCCGCGCTCGGCCATGCCGCCGCGAGCTCCTCGCGGACCTCGCCGAGCAGTCTCGGCAGCGATTTCGTCTGCGCGATGATCGGGAAGAAGTTCGCATCCGAGGCCCACCGCGGGACGACGTGCTGGTGCAGGTGCGCCGCGATCCCGGCCCCCGCGATCGCGCCCTGGTTCATGCCCAGGTTGAAGCCATCCGCGCGGCTGGTCTGCCGGATCACGCGCATCGCGGTCTGCGAGAGCGCGCCGATCTCGGCGACCTCCTCCGCATCCGCCTGATCGTAGGTCGCGATGTGCCGATACGGGCAGACCAGCAGATGCCCGCTGTTGTACGGGAACAGGTTGAGGAGCACGAAGGCGCGCTCGCCCCGGTGCACGATGAGCGCCTGCTCGTCCGGCAGCGAGGGTGCGGTGCAGAACACGCACGCGTCGCCGGGCGAGGCCGCGCCCTGCTCGATGTAGGCGATGCGGTGCGGATTCCAGAGCCGCTGGAAACCGTCCGGCACGCCCGCGAGCCCGGCCGAGGACTCGACCGACTCGTACTCCGTGCCGTCGTAGTCCCGCATGCTCAGACCTGCGCGTGCGACTCGACGGCCTCGACGATCCGGCGGACCGCGTCCTCGACAGGCACCCCGTTGTCCTGGGTGCCGTCGCGGAAGCGGAAGCTCACGGTGCCCGCGTCGCGATCCGTCGCCCCCGCGATGAGCTGGAACGGGACCTTGAGCTGCGTGTGCGTGCGGATCTTCTTCTGCATGCGGTCGTCGGAGGCGTCGAGCTCGGCGCGGATGCCCGCCGCCCGGAGCCGGTCGACGACATCGCCCAGATAGTCGACGTGCTCGTCCGAGATCGGGATGCCGACGACCTGCACGGGCGCGAGCCACGCCGGGAAGGCGCCCGCGTAGTGCTCGAGCAGGATCGCGAAGAAGCGCTCGATGGAGCCGAAGAGCGCGCGGTGGATCATGATCGGGCGCTGCTTGGTGCCGTCGCTCGCGGTGTACTCGAGATCGAAGCGCTCCGGCAGGTTGGGGTCGACCTGGACAGTCGAGAGCTGCCAGACGCGGCCGATCGCATCCCGGGTCTTGAGGTCGATCTTGGGGCCGTAGAACGCGGCCTCCCCCGGCACCTCGGTGAGCTTCAGGCCGGACGCGACGGCGACGTTGCGGAGCGCCTGCGTCGAGGTCTCCCAGAACTCGTCCGAGCCGATCCACTTCGCCTTCTCGTCGTCGCGCATCGAGAGCTCGAGCTCGAAGTCGTCGAGCCCGAAGTCGCGGAGCATCGAGATCACGAACTCGAGGACCTTCGCGACCTCGCCCTCGAGCTGCTCGGGGGTGACGAAGAGGTGCGAGTCGTCCTGGGTGAAGCCGCGCACGCGCGTGAGGCCGTGCAGCGCGCCCGAGAGCTCGTTGCGGTAGACGGTGCCGTTCTCGGCGAAGCGGAGCGGGAGCTCACGGTAGCTGCGCCCGCGCTCCTTGTAGATGAGGATGTGCATGGGGCAGTTCATGGGCTTGAGGTAGTAGTCCGCGCCCTGCTTTGTGACGTGGCCGTCGGCATCCACCTCCTCGTCCATCCGGATCGGCGGGAACATGCCCTCCCGGTACGTCACCAGGTGGTTCGACTGGAGGAAGAGGTCGGACTTCGCGATGTGCGGCGTGTAGACGTAGGTGTAGCCGGCCTCGCGGTGGCGCTTGAGCGCGTGCTGCTCCATCGTCTGGCGGACGATGCCGCCCTTCGGATGCCAGACGGAGAGCCCGGAGCCGATCTCGTCGGGGAAGGAGAAGAGGTCGAGCTCCTTGCCGAGCTTGCGGTGGTCGCGCTTCGCGGCCTCCTCGAGGCGGCCGAGATAGGCGCGCAGCTCGTCCTTCGTCGGCCAGGCGGTGCCGTAGATGCGCTGCAGCTGCGGGTTCTTCTCGCTCCCCCGCCAGTAGGCGGCGGCGACGCGCATGAGCTTCGCGCCGTTGCCGATCATGCGGGTCGACGGCAGGTGCGGGCCGCGGCAGAGGTCCTTCCAGATCACGTCGCCGGTCTTCGGGTCGACGTTGTCGTAGATCGTGAGCTCGCCCGCCCCGACCTCGACCGACTCCCCGTCCTTGCCGGAGGAGGCCGAGCCCTTGAGGCCGATGAGCTCGAGCTTGAAGGGCTCGCCGGCGAGCTCGGCGCGCGCCTCGTCCTCCGTGACGACGCGGCGCATGAACCGCTGGCCGGCGCGGACGATGCGGTCCATCTCCTTCTCGAGCGCCTTGAGGTCCTCGGGGGTGAAGGCCTCGGCGACGTCGAAGTCGTAGTAGAAGCCGTCCTGCACGGGCGGCCCGATGCCGAGCTTCGCGTCGGGGTTCACCTTCTGCACGGCCTGCGCGAGCACGTGCGCAGCGGAGTGGCGGAGGATCGCGAGGCCGTCGGCGGAATCGATCGTCACCGGCTCGACCTGCTGGCCCGCGGTCGTCGTCGCGGCCAGATCCTTGAGCTCGCCGTCGACGCGCATGGCGACGACGGAGCGGTCGGAGAAGAGGTCGAATCCGGTCTGGTCACTCACCCGGTCAACTGTAGTCGCGGCGGGCGGGGGCCTCGCGCGGGGCCCGGGCGCCGCACGTCGACGCCGGCCCGGAGACACGAAGAGCCCCGGAGATCCGGGGCTCTTGCTGTGCGCGATACTGGGATCGAACCAGTGACCTCTTCCGTGTCAGGGAAGCGCGCTACCGCTGCGCCAATCGCGCCTGTTCGGTGGTGCTGAAGTACAGGCACTTCTTCACTTGCGAGTGAGGTGGCGACGGGATTCGAACCCGTGTAAACGGCTTTGCAGGCCGGTGCCTCGCCTCTCGGCCACGCCACCACGTGTGCGGCCCTGGGCCCGAAGACCCAGAAGACTCCACTCGAGCGGATGACGAGATTCGAACTCGCGACCCTCACCTTGGCAAGGTGATGCGCTACCACTGCGCCACATCCGCATGTCGCGCCCGTTTCCGGGTGCGGATTCGACTGTACCCGATCGGCGGGCGAGGTCAAAACCGGTGACGCCAGCGTGTCGGCCGGGGGTCCGGCGGGTGTCCTGGCGGCGCCCCGATCTGTGGGATGATGTCCCCGACGGGCGATTGGCGCAGTTGGTAGCGCGCTTCCTTCACACGGAAGAGGTCATCGGTTCGAGTCCGGTATCGCCCACCGTCTCCCCCTCCGGTCCCGGCTCGCGCGCCGGATCAGCGCCAGCCCGAGCGCGCCGACGCCGGCGCCCCACGCCGCGACCGCGAGCATCGCGGCGAGCTGTGCGCCGAGCGTGCTGAGATCGGCATCCGCGGCGAAGCTCGAGCGCTCCCCCACGATGCCGCTCGCGAGCAGCCCCACGGCGCCGGCCGTGAGGGCGCTGAGGCCCGTGCGCCGCGCGACGCTCATGCGACGGCCCCGGCGCGATTCGTGCATGCCGGCCGCCGCGGCCCCCGCCACGCCGCCCGCGAGCACGGCGAGCGGCAGCGGCACGGCGACCGCGCACGACATGACGGCCGCGCCGCCCGCCGCGAGGCCCATGCGGATCGAGCGGCGGATCGGGGCGCGCGCGCCGGTCAGGCGGTCGACGAGCAGCCAGCCGAGTGCGCCCGCGGGCGGCGCGAGCAGCGCCGCGAGGAGGACGCCGGACACGTACTCGTCGAGGGCGCCCTCGAGGCTCGCGAGCCAGACCGTGAAGCCGATCGCGAGGAGGCCGGCGGCGGCGATGCGGACGCGGCGGGTCACGTGCGGCGCGTCGACGGGGCCTTCGGCGGCAGGTGCCGGGATCGCGAGCGCGAACGCGCCCGCCGAGATCACGAGCCCGAGCGCGCCGCCGAAGTCGGCGATCCGCCCCGCCTCCGGCTGCGTCTCCTCGAGCGCGAGCGGCACGACGAGCGCGGCGGGGAGCACGACGACGCTCCACAGCGCGCCCGCGGCGGTCGCGGCGCGCACTCCGAGCCCCGAGGCCGAGAGGATGCCGAGCAGCGGCACGAGGACGGCCGCGGAGGCCGCCGCGGCGCCCAGCAGGAACGGCAGCTGGCCGACACCCGCCGCGAGCGAGAGCGCGAGGGTCGCGAGCACCGATCCGCCCGCGCCGAGGAGCAGCTGCCAGACGCGCGGCGGCTCGATCGACGGGCGCGAGCCGAGGACGACCGCGACGGCCATGAGCGCGGCCGCGGCGAGCGAGATCGGGATCAGCGCCACCGCATCCCTCGCTTTCCGGCGCCGGGGGCGCCCCGCACAACGCTACGGGGTGCCGTCCCGGTGAGGAGCGGCACCCCGTCGGCGTCGGATGTCGGGACTACTTGACCTCGGTGAGGACGTAGCCCTCCTCGCCGTGCACGATCGAGTCGATGCCGGCGACCTCGTCCTCGTTCTTCACGCGGAAGCCGATCGTCTTCTCGATCGCGAAGCCGATGACGAGCGCGAGCACGAAGGAGTAGACGAGGACCGCGATCGCGGCGATCGCCTGCACGAGCAGCTGCGTTCCGTCGCCGCCGGTGAAGAGGCCGGTGCCGTTGGCGAAGAAGCCCAGGTACAGCGTGCCGATGAGGCCGCCGACGAGGTGGATGCCCACGACGTCGAGCGAGTCGTCGAAGCCGAACTTGAACTTCAGGTCGATCGCGAGGGCGCAGACGGCACCGGCGATGACGCCGAGCAGGATCGCCCAGATCGGGTGCAGCGAGGCGCAGGCCGGGGTGATCGCGACCAGGCCCGCGACGGCGCCCGAGGCGGCGCCGACGGAGGTGGCCTTGCCGTCCTTGATCTTCTCCACGATGAGCCATGCGAGGAGCGCGGCGGCCGGGGCGGCGATCGTGTTGATGAAGGCGAGCGCGGCGGTGCCGTCGGCGGCGAGCTCGGAGCCCGCGTTGAAGCCGAACCAGCCGAACCAGAGCAGGCCGGCGCCGAGGAGCACGAAGGGCGGGTTGTGGGGCACGTGGGCGCCCTTGGCGAAGCCGACGCGCTTGCCGAGGACGATCGCCAGCGCGAGCGCCGCGGCGCCTGCGTTGATGTGGACGGCGGTGCCGCCTGCGAAGTCGATCGCGCCGACCCCGAAGGCCTCCTGCATGCCGTAGGTGATCCAGCCGCCGTAGGAGAAGCTGCCGTCCTCCGCGAGGCCGAAGTTGAAGACCCACGAGGCGACCGGGAAGTAGACGACGGTCGCCCAGATGCCGGCGAAGATCATCCACGCGCCGAACTTGGCGCGGTCGGCGATGGCGCCGGAGACGAGGGCGACGGTGATGATCGCGAAGGTCGCCTGGAAGGCGGCGAAGGCGATCGGCGGGAATGCGGCGTCCTCGGGGACCTCGAGGAGGCTGTTGAGCCCGAGCGCGGCGGTGTCGATGCCGAAGGGGGCGCCGACGCCGTCTGCCGAGGCGAAGGCGATGGCGTAGCCGTACAGCACCCAGAGGACGCCGATGAGCCCGATCGCGCCGAAGCTCATCATCATCATGCTGATGACGCTCTTCGCCTTGACGAGTCCTCCGTAGAAGAACGCCAGACCCGGGGTCATGAGCAGCACGAGCGCCGCGGCGAACAGCAGGAAGGCGGTGTTGCCTTGGTCCATGTCAAACCTCTCTGACTGTGGCAGGGATCGCACCGTCGCTGGATCTCGCGGAGAGGGACTGCTCGGGTACGCCGCCCAGTGTCGCGAGATGAGGTTTCGCGGGCGCTGTCGCCGTGTTTCGAGCCGGTTACGCGGGCCGCTCGGAGGTAAACATCGTGTTTCGGGGAGCGGTGGAGTCGCCGTCCAGGCCCTGGGGATCACGTCCGAGCTCGACCACGTGATCTGCGAGGGCGGCATCCGCGGCGAGGTGCGACACGACCACGAGCGTGCGACCGCCGACCGCGGCGGGCAGGTCGCGGCGCAGCGCCTCGGCGGTCGGCTCGTCGAGGTGGGCGGTCGGCTCGTCGAGGAGCAGGACCTCGGCGCGGCTGAGGAGGGCGCGCGCGACGGCGAGCCGCTGACGCTCGCCGCCCGAGAGCGCCGCCCCGCCGCGGCCGACGGGCGTGTCGAGGCCCTCGGGCATGGCGGCGAGGAGCGGGGCGAGCCCGACCGCCTCTAGCGCGGCCTCGAGCTCCGCGTCCGAGGGCTCGGCGCCCGAGGGGCGGGCGAGGCGGAGGTTGGCGCGGAGCGACGCTGCGAAGACGAGCGACTCCTGCGGCGTCCAGGCGACGCGGCGGTCTCGTGCGGCCTCCGCGGGCGCGCGACCGGCGACCGCGATGCGGCCGCGCTCGGGCGCGAGGTGCCCGAGGAGGACGGCGAGCAGCGTCGACTTGCCCGAGCCCGACGGGCCCTGCACGAGGAGCCCCTCGCCCGGCTCGAGCCGGAGCGAGAGCTCCTCGAGCACGGGGCGAGCGCCCGGCCAGCGCGCGTCGACCTCCTCGAGCGCGAGGGCGGCATCCCCCGCGCGATCGGGGAGACCGGATGCGGAGACGTCCGCCGCGGGCGCCGGGCGCAGCAGGCGCGAGACGGCCTCGCGGAGCGCGGGCCGCGAGCGCACGGCGTCGGCGGCGAGCAGGATCGGCTCGACCAGGCCGAGCGGGAGCAGGACGAGCGCCGCCATGCCGGCGGGGGCGAGGGCACCGGCCGCGACGAGCGGCGGCAGCGCGGCCGCGAGCACGAGGGAGGCGAGGAGCGCTCCCGCGGTCGCGATCCCCGCCGCGAGGCCGCGGGCGAGCGCCGCGCGGCGCGCGAGCGCGGTGCGGCGCGCGTCGCGCGCGGCGAGCTCCGCGAGCGGGGCGTCGAGGACGTCGTGCGCCCCGAGCTCCGCCGCCGCGGCGAGCAGCTCGACGACCTCGCCCGCGCTGCGGCGCGAGGCGGCGAGCTCGCCCGCGGCGGCCCGCCGGTCGGCGAGGAGCGCCGCCGCCGGCGCCGCGAGCAGTGTCGCCGCGAGCACGATCGCGGGGGCGAGCAGGGCGGCCGGGGCGAGGATCGCGATCGCCGCGATGCCGCCCGCGACGGTCATGAGGGCCGCGGCGGGCGGCACGAGCACGCGCGGCGCGAGATCCCGCACCTCGTCGGGCGCGACGACGAGCGAGCCCACGACCGTCCCGCCGCGGAGGAGCCGCCGGTGCGCGGGGCCGGCCGCCGCGAGCACCCGCCAGAGACGCAGGCGCAGGCGCTCCGCGAGCCGGAGGACGGCATCGTGCACCGCGAGCCGCTCGGCGTAGCGCAGCGCCGAGCGCGCGATGCCGAAGAAGCGGACGCCGACGATCGCGACCATGAGCGTGAGGATCGGCGGCTGCTCGGCGGCGGTCACGATGAGCCAGCCCGAGAGGGCCGTGAGCGCGGCCGCCGCGGCGCTCGACCCGGCCGCGAGGAGCATGCCGAGGGCGAGCCGCCAGCGCACGGGGCGCAGGATGTCGCGGAGGCCGAGCGGGCGGGCGGCGGTCTCCGTCGCGATGCTCGCGGGGCGCGCGACCTCGGGTGCTGTCGGCTCGATCGCCGCGGCGGTCCGCGGCGCCGCCGCATCCGGCTGCGTCGCATCCGCCGCCGCGTCGGCGAGCCCGTCCGCCCGGGCGGGCTCCGGCAGCCGGACGACCCGGTCGGCGAGCGCGAGCAGCCGGGGGTCGTGGGTCGCGACGACGACGGTCGCCGTGCCGCGGAGCAGCCACAGCTCGTCGATGACCGCCTCCGCGGCCTCGTCGTCGAGGTGCGCGGTGGGCTCGTCGAGGACGACGAGCGCGGCGCCCCGGCGGACGCGGAGCAGCACCCGCGCGATCGCGAGCCGCCGCCGCTCCCCCGGGCTCAGCAGCGCCGGATCGGCATCGAGCGCGAGCCGGCCGAGCGCCGCCGAGCGGAGGACCGCCTCGAGCTCGGCGTCCGCGAGCTCCTCGCCGGGCCCGCCGTGGAGCCGGAGCTCGGCGTCGACGCGATCGCGCGAGAAGGTCGGCGACTGCGGCGCCCAGGCGAGCCGCTCCGGCCGCTCGACGCGGCCGCGCGCCTCGGCCGAGGCGGGGAGCCGATCGAGGATCGCGGCGAGCAGCGTCGACTTCCCGCCGCCCGAGGGCGCGGCGATCGCGAGCAGCTCGCCCTGCCGCGCATCCAGCCGCTCGAGCGCGAGGGCGGGACGCGCGCGCCCCTCGTAGCGGACGACGAGGTCGCGGACGCGGAGACCCGACGGCCGCCCCCGCCGCACGACGCCGGCCGCGCGGGGGCGCGCGATCGCCGCCTCCGCATCCCGCAGCGCGCCCTGCCCCGCGCGGGAGGCGTGGAAGGCGGCGCCGACCTCGCGGAGCGGCGTGTAGCACTCGGGCGCGAGGATCAGCACCAGCAGCCCCACCTCGAGCGGCAGCTCCCCCGCGACGAGCCGCACCCCGATGAAGACGGCGACGACCGCGACCGAGATGGTCGCGATGAGCTCGAGGACGAGCGCCGAGAGGAAAGCGGTGCGCAGCGCCCCCATGGTCGCGCGCCGGTGCGCTCGGCCGACGCCGTCGAGCGCCCGGATCTGATCCTCGAGACGGCCGAGCCCGACGAGCACCGGGAGGCCGCGCGCGAGCTCGACGAGATGCTCGGCGAGCCGGTCGAGGGCGCCCGAGGCGCGGTCGACGCGATCCTGCGTGTGCCGCCCGACGAGGATCATGAAGATCGGCACGAGCGGCAGCGTCAGCGCGACGACGACCGCGCTCACGAGATCGAGGGAGAGGATGCGCAGGCCCACCACGAGCGGGACGACCGCCGTCGCCGTGAGCGCCGGGAGGACGCCCGAGAACAGCTCGCGCACCTCGTCGACGCGGCGCCCCGCGAGGAGCGCGGTGGCGGCCGCGTCGTCGCCGCGCGCGATCGCGGCCCGCACGACCCCGAGCCGCAGCTCGCCCGCGAGCTCGAGGGCGCCGCGCGCCGCGACGACGCGCACCAGCCACTCGCCGAGCGCGCGCGCGACGAGCGCCCCCGCGGCCCAGGCGAGCGCGTTCTCGTCGAGCCGCCCCTCGACCGCCCCGACGACGAGCCGCGCGAGCGCGTCCGCGAAGGCGACGATCGCGACGGCGCGCAGCAGCGACACGACGGCCGTGCCCGCGACAGTGCGCCGGGCGGTCGGCCCGAGCGGGATCCCGCCGCGCCTCATCGGCGGACGGCGGGCGCCGCGAGGTGCGGCTCCGGGATGTGGTGCTCGGCGAGGCGGCGCCGGAACACCCAGTAGGTCCAGGTCTGGTACACGAGGATGACCGGCAGCCCGAAGGCCGCGACCCAGGTCATGACGCCGAGCGTGTAGTCGCCGCTCGAGGCGTTCGAGACGGTGAGGTCGAAGGCGGGGTCGATGGTCGAGGGGATGACGACCGGGTACGCCGAGCTGAAGACGGCCGCGGCCCCGGCGATCGCGAAGGCGGCCATGCCGAGGAAGGCGCGCCCCTCCCGCCCGCGCCGCGCGGAATCCCAGGCCCAGACGGCCCCCGCCGCCGCGACCGCGATGAGCACCCAGCCCGCGACGCGCCCCGCCTGGAACGCGAGGATCGCCGCCCAGAGCGCCATCGGGAGCAGCGCGAGCGGGAGCCAGCGCGCCGTGAAGCGCCCGGCGCGCTCGCGCACCTCGCCCTCGGTCTTCAGCGCGAGGAAGACGGCGCCGTGCACGAGGCAGTAGCCGACGACGGCGAGGCCGCCGAGCACCGCCTCCCAGCCGAGCCAGGCGAGGGGGCCGCCGACGCGATCCCCGTTCCCGTCGATGGGGAGGCCGAGGGTCGTCAGCGCGAGGAGGGCCCCGACGCCGAAGGCGGCGACGAGCGAGCCGCCCGCGATGGCCCGGTCCCAGGCCCTCGTCCAGCGCCCCGTCTTCCCCTTGCCGCGGTACTCGATGCCGACGGCGCGGAAGATGAGCGCGAGCACGACGACCGTGAGCGGCACGTAGAGGGTCGAGAACAGGCTCGCGTACCAGAGCGGGAAGGCCGCGAAGGTCGCGGCGCCCGCCGTGATGAGCCACACCTCGTTGCCGTCCCAGACGGGTCCGATGGTGTTGAGCATGAGCCGGCGGCGGCGCTCGGTGCGCGCGCTGAGCACCATGTGCATGCCGACGCCCAGGTCGAAGCCCTCGAGGAGGAGGTAGCCGATCCAGAGGAACGCGACGGCGGCGAACCAGACGGTGGGGAGGACGTCCATGATCTCGATTCCTCTCAGTACGCGAAGGCGAGGACGTCGTCGCGGCGGTCGTGCTCGTCGTCGGCGTCGTCGTCGTGCCGGGGGTCGAGCTCGGGCATCGCGGAGGCGACCCCGCCGCGGATGTACTTCGCGAGCAGCGTCACCTCGACGACGAGCAGCACGCCGTAGACGAGGCCGAGGCTCACGAGCGAGAAGACGATCTCGCCGAAGGTGACCCCGGGCGAGACGGCCGCGGCCGTGAACATGAAGACGCCGTCGACGCCGCTCGGGTTCGGGTTCGGCACGACCACGAAGGGCTGGCGGCCCATCTCCGTGAAGACCCAGCCGGCGACGTTCGCCGCGAAGGGGGCCAGGATGCCGAGGATCGCGAGCCGCATGATCCAGACGGAGCGCGGCACGGTGCCCTTCCGGGTCAGCCAGAGCGCGACCGCGGCGGCGAAGGCGGCGAGCGCCCCGAAGCCGATCATGAGGCGGAAGCCCCAGTAGGTGACCTCCATGAGCGGCACGTAGTCGATCTCCTGCCCGGCGCGCTCCCCGTAGATCGGGTCGTCGGGGAGGTGCGTGCCGTACTGCTCCTGGTACTGCGGCTCGAGCTCGCGGACCCCCTGGATCTCGGTGTCGAAGTCGCCGTGGGCGAGGAAGGAGAGGACGCCCGGGACCTCGATGATGCCCACGACGTCGTCGCAGTCGCCGGCGAAGTCCCCGATCGCGAGGATGGAGAAGCTCGTCCCGTTCTCGCAGGCCGCCTCGGCGGCGGCCATCTTCATGGGCTGCTGGTCGAACATGAGCTTCGCCTGGAGGTCGCCGGTGAGCGAGACGCCCAGGAAGCCGATGATCGCGACGGCGGCTCCGAGGCGCAGCGAGCGGATCCAGACCCCGTGGTCGGCGCGGTCGCGGCCGGGGATCTCGGGGGCCTCGCCGACGACGACGCGGCCCGTCGCATCCACGGTGTCGATGCCGTCCTTCCGGCGACGCCACAGGTGATACCAGCCGATGCCGAGCAGGAAGCCGCCCCCGACCGCGATCGCGCCGAAGAGGGTGTGCGTGTAGGCGGCGATCGCCGTGTTGTTCGTCAGCACCGCCCAGATGTCGGTCATGACGGGGCGGCCGTCGACGAACTCGACGCCGACGGGATGCTGCATCCACGAGTTCGCGACGATGATGAAGAAGGCGGAGAGGACGCTGCCGACGACGGCGATCCAGAGGGTCGCCAGGTGGAGCCGCTTGGAGAGGCGGTCCCAGCCGAAGATCCAGAGCCCGAGGAACACGGACTCGAAGAAGAAGGCGAGCAGCCCCTCCATCGCGAGCGGGGCGCCGAAGACGTCGCCGACGAAGCGGGAGTACTCGCTCCACGCCATGCCGAACTGGAACTCCTGGACGAGGCCGGTGGCGACGCCGAGGATGAAGTTGATGAGGTAGAGCTTCCCCCAGAACCGGGTCATCCGGAGCCAGCGCTCGTCGCCGGTGCGCACCCAGCGCGTCTGCATGGTGGCGACGAGGATGCCGAGGCCGAGCGTGAGCGGCACCATGAGGAAGTGGTAGACGGTCGTGATGCCGAACTGCCACCGTGCGATCTCGAGCGGGTCCATCCGGATTCCGTTCTCTCGGGGAGTCGCGCCGCGTGATTTCTACGCTGCGTAGAACTCCATCGCGGCCAATGTAGCGCAACTTCTACACGGTGTAGAAGAACTGCCTCGATCGCGTAGGATCATCGGCATGGCAGTCCTCGGAGACCTCGAGCGCGCCCTCATGGACCAGCTCTGGGACAGCGGCGCGGCGCTCTCCGCGTACGAGCTGCTCGAGCGCCTCCCCGGCGGCGAGAGCCGGCAGCTCGCCCCGACGACCATCCTCACGGTGCTCTCGCGGCTCGAGAAGAAGGGGCTCGTCGTCCGCGAGCGCACGGCGAGGCCGCACCGCTACACGGCGGTCGCCGCGCGCGAGGCGCACGTCGCCGAGCTCATGAACGAGGTCCTCGACGCCGCACCCGACCGCGTCGCCGCCCTCGCCCGCTTCATCGGCTCCATCCCCGCCGACGAGGCCGAGCAGCTCCGCCGGGCACTCGGCGCCCCGCGCACCTGACGTGATCCTCGCCGCCGCCGCGCTCGCCGCCCTCGCGATCGCGCTCGCCGTGCCCGTGCCGGTGGCGCTCTCGCGCGCCGCCTGGACGCGCCGCGCGCCCGCCAGCGCGACCCTGCTCTGGCAGGCCATCGCCCTCTCCGGCGGGCTCTCCATGATCGGCTCGCTCGCCGTGCTCGGCCTCTCCCCCTTCGGCGACGACCTGCTGGATGCCGCGGCCGGCCTCGCCGAGGCGGTCCGGTCCGGCTCCGGCGCGGCCGTCGTGCCGACCGTCGCGCTCGGCTCCGCGGCCCTCCTGCTCGCGCACCTCCTCCTCACCCTCGTGCTGACGACCGCCGCCGGGTACCGGGAGCGGGCCCGACACCGCGCGCTCGCGCAGCTCCTCAGCTCGCCGCTGCGGGCGGACGCCCGTGTCATCGACGACCCCGCGCCCGTCGCGTACTGCGTCCCGGGCGACGGGGCCGACTCCCTCACGGTCGTCTCGGCCGGGCTCGTCGACCTCCTCGACGAGGGCGAGCTCGAGGCCGTCATCGCCCACGAGCGCGCGCACCTCGAGCAGCGGCACCACCTGCTCACGACCTCCTTCCAGGCCTGGTCGCTCTCGCTGCCCTGGTTCCCGATCGCCTCGGTCGCCCGCCGGGAGGTCGCCCTCCTCGTCGAGCTCCTCGCCGACGACCGGGCGCTCCGGACCGCCTCCGCCGGCGCCCTCCGCCGCGCGATCGCGCTCGTCGCCGCGCCCGGCCGCGAATCGGCGGCCACCGCCCGCATCCGCATCGAGCGGATCGGCGCCGCCCCGCTCCCCCTCGCGGCCCGGATCGCGGTCGGCGCCCTCGCCGCCGGGCTGCTGCTCGTGCCGACGCTGCTCCTCGCGGGGCAGGCGGTGCCGTCGCTCTGAGCGCGTGTCGTCGATCGGCTGAGCCGCGCATGCGCGGCGATGGGCGACGAGCCCGCGCCGCTCAGCCGGCCTCAGTCGCCGCGAGCGCCGCCCGCGTGTCCTCGGCGATGAGGTCGGCGTTCACCATGCCGCCCGCCATCGCTCCCTGGCCGATCGCGATCGCGACGCTCGCACCCGGGTTGATGACGTTCCCCGCCGCCCAGACGCCGGGCACGCTGGTGCGGCCGGTGGCATCGACCCGGACGAAGGCGGGACCGAAGTCCTCGCCGGGCTCCGCCCCGAGGCCCCGGAGGATGGCGTCGCGCGGCTCGGACGCCGGCATGGTGAAGATGCGCGCGAGCTCGAGCACGCGCCCGTCGGCGAGGTGCGCCGAGATCGCGGGCGCGTCGTCGCTCCAGTCGTCCCCATCGACCTGAGCGATCCGCTCACGCTCGACCCTGACGCCGCGCGCCGCGAGCGCTCGGGCGAGCTCCGCGTCCGGCTCCGGCTGCCCGTCGAGCAGGTAGACGAGGTCGGCCGACCACTGCCGGAGCATCTGGATCTGGTGGGCGCTCTGCGGCGAGGAGGCGAGCACCGCGATCGGCTGGTCGCGCACCTCCCAGCCGTCGCAGTACGGGCAGACGACCACGCCGCGACCCCAGGCCTCCGCGAGGCCCGGCGTCTCCGGAAGACGATCGCGGATGCCGGTGGCGACGACGAGGCGGCGCGCCTCGAGGCGGGTCCCCGCGGCGAGGACCGCGAAGCGGGGCTCCTCCGCGGGGATCGGCTCGACGGCGTCGACCTCCGCCCGACGCACCTCGATGCCGTAGCGCGCGAGCTCGGCGCGGCCCGACTCCAGCAGCTCGGCGGGCGGGCGTCCGTCGTGGCCGAGCACGTTGTGCATGTGGGCGGCGACCCCGTTGCGGGGCGAGCCGCCGTCGAGGACGAGCACCCGTCGGCGGGCGCGGCCCAGACCGAGGGCCGCGCTGAGGCCGGCGCTGCCGCCGCCGATCACGATGACGTCGAACAGATTCTCCATGGCTCCAGCCTGCGAGCCGCCTCGCCGCCGTGGCAAGCTTGCTTGCCGGAACCGCAAACGAGGAGGACGCCGTGGACGCCGAGCTCGAGACCGCCCTGGATCATGTCGGCCCGAGGCTGCGCGAGATCCGGGGACGCCGCGGACTCACCCTCGCCGAGGTCTCCGCCGCGACCGGCATCTCCTCCTCGACGCTGTCCCGGCTGGAATCCGGGGGTCGGCGCGCGAGCCTCGAGCTGCTGCTCCCCCTCGCCCGGCTCTACCGGGTGCCGCTCGACGAGCTCGTCGGGGCGCCCGGCTCGGGCGACCCCCGCATCCACCCTCGCCCGGTCCGCCGCGGTGGGCGCATCTACCTGCCGCTCGGGGGCCGCAGCCTCGGCGTCGAGGCCTGCAAGGTCGTGATCCCGCCGCGGCGCGCCGACGAGCGCGTCCGGCCGCGCACCCACCGCGGCTGGGAGTGGTGCTACGTCATCTCGGGGCGCCTCGAGCTGCACCTCGCGGGCGAGTCGACGGAGCTCGGGCCCGGGGAGGCCGCCGAGTTCGACACCGCGACGCCGCACTGGCTCGGCAGCGCCGGTCCCGAGCCCGTCGAGCTGCTCAGCATCTTCGACCACGAGGGCCGTCGCATCCACGTCGAGGGCGGCGCGGAGCGCCCCTGACCTCCCCGAGGTGGGTTTCTCCGCATCCGCCGCGAGGATCCTCGCGGCGGATGCGGAGAAACCCACCTCGGGGTGGGTCAGTCCTCGCCGAAGCCGGAGTCGACGAGCGCCACGAGCGCGTCGAGCGCCGGCGCCGCATCGGAGCCCTGGGCCGTGAGCTCGAGCTCGGTGCCCGCGCCCAGGCCGAGCGACATGATGCGGAGCAGGCTCGTCGCATCCACCCCCTGCACCGTGATGCGCGCATCGAACGACGCCGCCGTCTTGACGAACTCGGCGGCCGGACGCGCGTGGAGGCCGGAGCGGTTGACGAGCGTCGCGCGCCGCTCGAGGACCTCCGCAGGCCCGGGCGCGGAACCCGCAGCCGACGCCGCCGGAGGGCCGTCCACCTCGACCGCCCGCGCCGACTCGGCCGCCGCGAGGACGCCCTCGAGCCCCGCGCCCGTGCGCGACGCGACCGCCGCCGCGACCGCGCCCTCGACGATCGGCGCGTCCGCGATCCGGACGCGCTCGCGCGCCTCCTCGTCGAGGAAGTCGAGCGCGGTCTCCGCCGTGAGGACCGCGGAGCCGAGATCGCAGAGGACGACGACCCCCTCGCCCGAGTCCGCCGCCGCGAGCCCCGCCGAGACGAGATCGAAGCTCGTGCCGATCCCGCCCTCGTCCGTGCCCCCGGCCGCCGCGATCACCACGCCCTCCGCCATCTGCCCGGCGAGCTCGACGACGCCCGCGGCGATCGCGGCGCTGTGCGAGACGACGAGGAGGCCGACGCTCACGCGAGCGCCTCGGCCGCGTCCGCCGCCGCCGCCAGGATGAGCGCCGTCGACACCGAGCCCGGGTCGCGGTGCCCGACGGCCCGCTCGCCGAGGTAGCTCGCCCGGCCCTTGCGCGCCACGAGCGGGTCGGTCGACTCGGAGCCGGTCTGCGCGGCGTCGGCCGCGGCGCGCAGCACCGCCGCCGGGGCGAGTCCGCTCGAGGCGGCCGCCGCCGCCGCATCCACGGCCGGCGTCCAGGCGTCGACCATCGTCTTGTCGCCGACCTCCGCCTTCCCGCGGAGCACGATCCCGTCGCGTGCGGCCTCGAGCATCGCGGCGAGCGCCGAGGCGTCGAGCTCCTCGACATCGCCGACCGCGCCCGCGCCCTTGAGGAAGGCGGTGCCGTAGAGCGGCCCCGAGGCGCCGCCGACCGTCGAGATGAGCGTCGTCGCGGCGAGCTTGAGGACCTCGCCGGGGGTGCCCGCGTCCTCTGTCGTCTCGAGCTTCTGCACGACGGCCTGGAAGCCGCGGTCCATGTTCTCGCCGTGGTCGCCGTCGCCGATCTCGCGGTCGAGCGTCACCAGCTCGCCGCGGTGCTCGGCGACGACCGCCGCACTCCGTCGGATCCAGTCGACCGCCCAGTCGCGTGCCAGTCCCATGCCGTGCTCCCTCCCGGGCGGTCTGGCCGCCCGTCATCGAATCCGTTCAGCGACCCCAGCGCAGCGCCGCCGTCTCGACCGGCGCATCCCACAGCTCCACGAGCTCGTCGTCGAGCCGGAGCACCGAGATCGAGAAGCCCTGCATCTCGAGGCTGGTCGTGTAGCTGCCGACGAGCGAGCGCTCCACCTGCATCCCGCGCTCCGCGAGCACCTCGGCGGCGCGGCGGAACGCGATGTAGAGCTCGACGAGCGGCGTGCCGCCCATCCCGTTCACGAAGAGCAGGACGCGGTCGCCGGATGCGAAGGACAGGTCCTCGAGGATCGGCCCCAGCAGGCGGTCCACGATCGCGTCGGCCGGCTCGAGCCTGATCCGCTCGCGCCCGGGCTCGCCGTGGATGCCGATGCCGATCTCGATCTCGTCCTCGGCGAGCGTGAAGCTCGGCTCCCCCGCGTGCGGGACGGTGCAGGGCGCGAGCGCCATGCCCATCGTCCGCACGCCCGCGTTGACCTTCTCGGCGATGCCGGCGACGGCGTCCAGCTCGTCGCCGCGCTCCGCGGCCGCCCCCGCGATCTTCTCGACGAGCACGGTGCCCGCGACACCGCGCCGGCCCGCCGTGTAGAGCGAGTCCTTCACGGCGACGTCGTCGTCGATGACGACGCTGCGCACCTCGACGCCGTCAGCGGCGGCGAGATCGGCGGCGGTCTCGAAGTTGAGCACGTCGCCCGTGTAGTTCTTCACGATGTGGAGGACGCCCTTCCCGCCGTCGACGGCCTTCGTCGCCGCGACGATCGGATCGGGCGTGGGCGAGGTGAAGACGGGGCCCGGGACCGCCGCGTCGAGCATGCCGTGGCCGACGAAGCCGCCGTGGAGCGGCTCGTGGCCGCTGCCGCCGCCGGAGACGATGCCGACCTTGCCCCGCACCGGGGCGTCCGCGCGGTGGATGAACGCCGGATCGTGGACGACCGAGAGGAGGTCGGGATGCGCGAGCGCGATGCCATGGAGGGCCTCGGCGACGACGTCCTTCGGGTCGTTGATGAGCTTCTTCACTGCTGTCCTCTCCGCGGCGGGGGTGCGCTGGAGGGTCGATCCGCGCTGATCCGGAACCGCTCTCGGAATCAACCTAGCCCCGCCGGAGCGCCCTGGGGAAGGTGCGGCCCGGGCCCGGCTCCGGCGTCCGTCCGGCGGCGCGATCGGCTCTGTCCCCTGGGCGGAGGTCCGGTCTATGGTGTGAGGAAGAGCGGGCGAGGATCCCGACCCTCGTCAGGACGCCCCCTCGCACAGGAGGTCAGTGTGGACGTCAACCTGGGAGTGATCTTCCTCTCGGAGCTCGTGGGGACCGCGATGCTCGTGCTGCTCGGCTGCGGCGTCGTCGCGAACGTCGCCCTCGCGAAGACGAAGGGCAACGGGGGCGGGTTCCTGCTCGTCAACTTCGGCTGGGGCCTCGCGGTCTTCGCGGGCGTCACCGTCTCGTACGCCTCGGGCGCGCACCTCAACCCGGCGGTCACCCTCGGCCTCCTCGCCAGCGGCGCCGCCATCTCGGGCGGCATCGGCGGCGTCCTCGTCTACATCCTCGCCCAGCTGCTCGGCGCGATCATCGGCGCCGTCCTCTGCTGGCTCGCCTACAAGCAGCACTTCGACGACGAGCCCGAGCCCGCCGCGAAGCTCGGCGTCTTCTCGACCGGCCCCGGCATCCGCTCCTCCGGCTGGAACCTCGTGACCGAGATCATCGCGACCTTCGTGCTCGTCTTCGTCGTCATCGGATTCGGCCGCCAGCTCAACATCGCCGAGGGCGGGTCCCCCGCCGGCCTCGCCGCGCTCGGCGCGCTGCCCGTCGCCCTCCTCGTCGTCGGCATCGGCGCGTCCCTCGGCGGCCCGACGGGCTACGCCATCAACCCCGCGCGCGACCTCGGACCCCGCATCGCCCACGCGATCCTCCCCATCAAGGGCAAGGGCTCGAGCGACTGGGGCTACAGCTGGATCCCCGTCGTCGGCCCCATCATCGGCGGCGTCATCGCCGGCCTCCTCGCCGGCACCGCCGACGTCGGGCTCCTCCTGCCGACCGGCCTCTGAGCGGGACGCCGCCCGGCATCCCCACCCCCACCCCCACCACGCAAAGGAGCGAAGCCGACATGGCTGAGTACATCGTCGCGATCGACCAGGGCACCACGAGCACCCGCGCGATCGTCTTCGACCACAGCGGGTCGATCATCTCGACCGGCCAGCTCGAGCACGACCAGATCTTCCCGAAGCCGGGCTGGGTCGAGCACGACCCGAAGCAGATCTGGGACAACACGCGGGAGGTCATCGGCCAGGCCCTCTCGAAGGCCGACATCACGCGCCACGACGTGAAGGCCGTCGGCATCACGAACCAGCGCGAGACCGCGGTCGTCTGGGACAAGACGACCGGCGAGCCCGTCTACAACGCGATCGTCTGGCAGGACACCCGCACGCAGTCGATCGTCGACGAGCTCGCGGGCGGCGACGTCGAGAAGTACAAGAAGATCGTGGGCCTCCCGCTCGCGACCTACTTCTCGGGCACGAAGATCAAGTGGATCCTCGACAACGTCGACGGCGCACGCGAGAAGGCCGAGGCGGGCGACCTGCTCTTCGGCACCACCGACTGCTGGGTGCTCTGGAACCTGACGGGCGGCACCGACGGCGGCGTCCACGCGACCGACGTCACGAACGCCTCGCGCACCCTCTTCATGGACCTCGAGAGCCTCGAATGGCGGGACGACATCCTCGCCGACTTCGGGGTGCCGCGGTCGATGATGCCCGAGATCCGCTCCTCCTCCGAGGTCTACGGCACCGTGGAGGCCTCCTCGCTGCTGCGCGAGGTCCCCGTGGCCGGCATCCTCGGCGACCAGCAGGCGGCGACCTTCGGCCAGGCCGCCTTCGAGCAGGGCGAGTCGAAGAACACCTACGGCACCGGCAACTTCCTCATCTTCAACACGGACACCGAGATCGTCCACTCGAAGAACGGCCTCCTGACCACCGTGGGCTACAAGCTCGGCGACCAGCCGACGCACTACGCGCTCGAGGGCTCCATCGCGGTCACGGGCTCCCTCATCCAGTGGCTGCGCGACAACATCGGCCTCATCTCCTCCGCCCCGGAGGTCGAGAAGCTCGCCGAGACGGTCGAGGACAACGGCGGGGTCTACATCGTGCCCGCGTTCTCCGGGCTCTTCGCGCCCTACTGGCGGGCGGATGCGCGCGGCGCCATCGTGGGCCTCACGCGCTTCGTGAACAAGGGGCACATCGCCCGTGCCGCGCTCGAGGCGACCGCATTCCAGACGGCCGAGATCGTGGAGGCCGTCAACGCGGACTCCGGGGTCGAGCTCGCGGAGCTCAAGGTCGACGGCGGCATGGTCGCGAACGACGCGCTCATGCAGTTCCAGGCCGACATCCTGGGGGTCGAGGTCGTGCGCCCCGTCGTCGCGGAGACGACGGCGCTCGGCGCGGCCTACGCGGCCGGCCTCGCGGTCGGCTTCTGGTCCGGGCTCGAGGACCTGGCGAAGAACTGGCAGGAGGACAAGCGCTGGAAGCCCGAGCTCGACGCGGACGAGCGCGACCGCCAGCTGCGCCTCTGGAAGAAGGCCGTCACGAAGACCTTCGACTGGGTCGACGACGACGTGCAGTAGCTCGCATCACCCCGGCGCTCCAGCGCCGGACACGGCGCCCCGGACATGTCCGGGGCGCCGTGCCATGTGCGGGGCGCCGAGGGCCGGGGCACCGGTGGGCGGGGATGCGGGCGGGCTCAGGCGCCCGTCGCGCCGACCCAGGTCGCGAGCTTCGCCGCCGCCTCCCCCGAGTCGATCGCGCGCGCCGCGTCCGCGATCCCCGCCCGGAACCGCGCGCGGATGTCCTGCTCGCCCGTCTCGTGGTCCTCGGCGAGCCGGTAGGCGACGAGCCCCGCCGCCGCGTTGAGCAGCACGATGTCGCGCACCGGGCCGGGCTCCCCCGCGAGCACGCGGTGCACGATCTCCGCGTTGTGCGCCGCGTCGCCGCCGCGCAGCTCCTCGATGCGGGCGCGCGGGATGCCGAGATCCGCCGGGTCGAGGTCGTGCTCCGTCACCGAGCCGCGCGAGACCTCCCAGACGTGGCTGTGACCCGTCGTCGTGAGCTCGTCGAGCCCGTCGTCGCCGCGGAAGACGAGCGCGGTCGCGCCGCGCGTCTGGAACACGCCGACGATGAGCGGCACCTTCTCGAGCGAGGCGACGCCCACCGCGCTCGCCTCCGGACGCGCCGGGTTGCAGAGGGGCCCGAGGAAGTTGAAGACCGTGGGGATGCCGAGCTCCCGGCGCACCGCCCCGGCGTGCTGGAACCCGGGGTGGAAGGCCGAGGCGAACGCGAAGGTGATGCCCACCTCGCGGAGCACCTCCGCGACGCGACCCGGCTCCATCGACAGGTCGAGCCCCAGCGCGCCGAGCACGTCGGAGGAGCCTGAAGAGCTGGATGCGGCCCGGTTGCCGTGCTTCACGACCGGCACGCCCGTCGCGGCCACCACGATCGACGCCATCGTCGAGACGTTGACGGTGCCGAAGCGGTCGCCGCCCGTCCCCACGATGTCGACCGCCATCGGGTCGACGGCGAGCGGCCGCGCATGCGCGAGGATCGCGTCGCGGAAGCCCACGATCTCGTCGACCGTCTCGCCCTTCGCCCGCAGCGCCACGAGGAACGCGCCCAGCTGCGCGGCCGAGGCCTCGCCGCGCATGACCTGCTCCATCGCCCAGGACGCCTCCGAGATCGCGAGATCCTCGCCCTCCAGGAGCCGGGTGAGCAGTGCGGGCCAGGTCGGATCGGTCGCCATGCCCGAAATCGTATCGACGTCGAGCCATGACACCCGCCGAATGGAACTGGGGGCCGTTTCACAGGGGGCATAATGGGATGGTGACCACCGCCGCCGTGACCTCCCGCAACGTCGTGATCAACCGACCGAACACCGTCTCCGTCGGCACGATCGTCTGGCTCGGCAGCGAGGTGATGTTCTTCGCGGGGCTGTTCGCGATCTACTTCACGCTCCGCTCCGTGAGCCCCGAGCTGTGGGCGGAGCAGACCGGCAAGCTCAACTTCTGGTACTCCTTCGCCAACACCACGATCCTGGTGCTGTCGTCGGTCACCTGCCAGATGGGCGTCTTCGCCGCCGAGAAGATGCGTCCGCGCCGCACCGGCGGTCCGCTCCAGTTCTGGCGGTGGGGCACCGTCGAGTGGTTCTACCTCACCTTCGCGATGGGCGCGATCTTCGTCACCGGCCAGATCTACGAGTACGCCCTCCTCGTCACCGAGCACGTCGGCCTGCAGTCCGACGCCTACGCCTCGGCCTTCTACCTCACGACCGGCTTCCACGGCCTCCACGTGACCGGCGGCCTCATCGCCTTCCTGCTCGTCATCGGCCGCATCTACGCCGTCAAGCACTTCACGCACAAGGAGGCGACCACCGCGATCGTCGTCTCCTACTACTGGCACTTCGTCGACGTG
Organism: Homoserinibacter sp. YIM 151385; assembly: GCF_027912415.1. NCBI lineage: Bacteria > Bacillati > Actinomycetota > Actinomycetes > Micrococcales > Microbacteriaceae > Homoserinibacter > Homoserinibacter sp. YIM 151385. The sequence goes on from NZ_CP115175.1 coordinate 793,050, forward strand.
GTCTGGATCGGCCTCTTCCTCGTCATCTACGTGCTCAAGTAGCCCCACGCCGACCGCCGCAGACCGCACCGCACAGATCGGATCGACCCGCACCGCATGAAGAACGCCGAGACCCCCAAGAAGCGCCGCGCCCGAGGGCGCCGCTCGCCGCTGGCCTCCGTCGCACTCCTCGTGATCGGGCTGCTCGCCACCGGCGGCGCGTACGCGACCTTCACCGCGAGCGCGTCGGCCGAGACGAGCGCGGCCTCCGCCGAGCTCGTCGACGAGGGCGGCAAGCTCTTCGCCGCGAACTGCGCCAGCTGCCACGGCCTCGAGGGCGAGGGCACGGGCGCCGCCCCCAGCCTCATCGGCGTCGGCGCCGCCTCCGTCGACTTCCAGGTCGGCACCGGCCGCATGCCCATGGCCTTCCAGGGCCCGCAGGCCGAGGTCAAGCCCGTGCAGTTCACCGAGGAGCAGACGGCCGCCATGGCCGCATGGGTCGCCGAGCTCGGCCCCGGCCCGGAGATCCCCGCCGACGAGTACCTCACGGGCGAGGGCGACGTCGCGAACGGCGCCGAGCTGTTCCGCATCAACTGCGCCATGTGCCACAACGTCGCCGGCGCCGGCGGCGCGCTCACCGAGGGCAAGTACGCCCCGGACCTCAAGGACATCGACCCCGCCCACATCTACGAGGCGATGGCGACCGGCCCCCAGAACATGCCGGTGTTCAACGACCTGAACATCACGCCGGAGAACAAGGCCGACATCATCTCGTACCTCAAGTACCTCGACGCGAACCCCTCGCCGGGCGGTCTGGACCTCGGCGGTCTCGGTCCGGTGTCGGAGGGCCTCTTCGTCTGGATCTTCGCCCTCGGCGCCATCGTGGCGATCACCGTGTGGCTGACCGCGAAGTCGAACTAGGCCCCAGGGCTCGAGCAGAAACACCCACGGAGGGAACCACAGCATGGCGAACAAGGGCAGCGCCGACACCGGCACCGCCGTCGAGACGAGCACGCCTCCCGAGGCGTCCCCCGGCACCGCCGTCGTCGCCTCCGACCGGATCGAGAACCCCGGGTTCCCGCCGCACCGTCCGCGCGTCACCGAGCTCGACCCGAAGAACGACCGCTCGGCGAGCCGCCGCATCGTGGCCTGGTTCTGGGTCTCGATGCTCGGCAGCGTCGCCGCGATCGTCGCGTACGTCGTCATCCCCTTCGACGGCGAGGACCCGTCGACGGTCCGCAACATGACGCTGCTCCTCGGCCTCGGGATCGCGCTCGGCCTCCTCGGCATCGGCTTCGGCGCCGTCCACTGGGCGAAGTCCCTCATGGACGGCCACGACCTCGTTGAGATGCGCCACGGCACCCGCGGCTCCGAGGAGACGCGCGCCCGCGCGGTCGAGATCTTCAAGCTCGGCAACGAGGAGTCCGGCTTCTCGCGCCGGAAGATGATCCGCAACACGCTGATCGGCGCGCTCGCGCTCTTCCCGCTGCCCGGCATCGTCATCTTCCGCGACCTCGCCCCCGCGACCGACCCGCACGTCCTCCTCCGCCACACCATGTGGGAGAAGGGCACGCGCCTCGCCCGCGACCCCGACGCGACGCCCATCAAGGCCTCCGAGGTCATGCTCGGCTCGGTCTACCACGTGATCCCCGAGAACCTCGAGGAGTCGCACCACCCGCTCGAGGACAAGGCCAAGGCGGCCGTGCTCCTCATGCGCCTCAAGCCCGAGGACCTCGAGGTCTCCGCGGGCCGCGAGGACTGGAACTACCAGGGCATCGTCGCGTACTCGAAGATCTGCACGCACGTCGGCTGCCCGGTCGCCCTCTACGAGCAGCAGACGCACCACCTGCTGTGCCCCTGCCACCAGTCGCAGTTCGACATCAAGCGCGAGGCCGCCGTCATCTTCGGCCCGGCGAAGCGCCCGCTGCCGCAGCTGCCCATCACCGTCGACGAGGAGGGCTACCTGGTCGCCACCAGCGACTTCCACGAGCCCGTCGGCCCGAGCTTCTGGGAGCGCAACAAGTGAGCGGCCAGACCACCACGAAGGCGGCACCCGCCGCCGCCCCTGCCGCCGCCGGCCCCGCGAGCGCGCCGCAGCAGGCCTCCAACGGCACCCGCTTCACGAACTGGGCGGCGAACTACATCGATGAGCGCACGAGCATCTCGGGCGCCGTCAAGGAGCTCGGCCGGAAGATCTTCCCCGACCACTGGTCGTTCATGCTCGGCGAGGTGGCGCTCTACAGCTTCGTCGTCATCCTGCTCTCGGGCACTTTCCTGACCTTCTTCTTCCAGGCCTCCATGGTCGAGGTCGAGTACGAGGGCTCCTACGCGCCGCTGCGCGGCATCGAGATGTCGGCGGCGATGGCGTCGACGCTCGACATCAGCTTCGACATCCGCGGCGGCCTGCTGATGCGCCAGGTCCACCACTGGGCGGCGCTGCTCTTCGTCGCCTCCATCGGCCTGCACATGCTGCGCGTGTTCTTCACGGGCGCCTTCCGCAAGCCGCGCGAGATCAACTGGGTGATCGGCTTCGTGCTCTTCGTCCTCGCGATGGCCGAGGGCTTCACGGGCTACTCGCTCCCCGACGACCTGCTCTCGGGCAACGGCCTCCGCATCATCGACGGCATGATCAAGGGCGTGCCCGTGATCGGCGCCTGGATCTCCTACCTCCTCTTCGGCGGCGAGTTCCCCGGCGTCGACATCGTCGGCCGCCTCTACGTGCTCCACATCATGCTGCTGCCGGCGATCGTCATCGCGATGATCGGCATCCACATGGTGCTGCTCATCGTCAACAAGCACACCCAGTTCGCCGGCCCCGGCCGCACGAACGACAACGTGGTCGGCTCGCCGATCATGCCGGTGTTCGCCGCGAAGGCCGGCGGGTTCTTCTTCATCGTCTTCGGCGTCATCATGGTGATCGCCGCGACCGTCACGATCAACCCGATCTGGAACTACGGCCCCTACGACCCCTCCCCCGTCTCCGCGGGAACACAGCCCGACTGGTACATCGGCTTCGCCGACGGCGCGCTGCGCCTCGTGCCGCCGGGCTGGGAGTTCGAGACCTTCGGCTACGTGTGGTCGATGAACGTGCTCGTCCCGATGGTGGTCCTCATCGGCCTCCTCGGCGCCGTCGCCGTCTACCCCTTCATCGAGGCGTGGATCACCGGCGACAAGCGCGAGCACCACATCGCCGACCGTCCGCGCAACGCCCCGACTCGCACGGGCATCGGCGCCGCCGGCGTCACCTTCTACGCGGCGCTCTGGGCGGCGGCGAGCTCCGACCTCATCGCGACCCACTTCAAGATGTCGATCGAGGCGGTCACGCACCTCATCCAGGCGATCCTCATCGTGGGGCCGATCATCGCCTTCATCGTGACGAAGCGCATCTGCATCGCGCTCCAGAAGAAGGATCGCGAGATCGCCCTCCACGGCTTCGAGTCGGGCCGCATTGTGCGGCTCCCCGGCGGCGAGTTCGTCGAGGTGCACAAGGAGCTCGACGAGTACGAGCGCTGGAAGCTCGTGAGCTACAGCGACTACGAGCCGCTCATGCTGCGGCCCGATGCCCGCGGTCGCATCACGGTGCGCCAGCGGCTCCGCGCCTCGCTCTCGGGCTGGTTCTTCGAGGACCGCATCGCTCCCGTCACGAAGGCGGAGATCGAGCAGGCGCACGAGCACGGCCACCACTAGGCCGAAGCCCGCAGCACGACCGACGAGGCCGCCGCACTCCCTAGGAGCGCGGCGGCCTCGTCGTCTATGCCGGACGTCGTCGCGGACCAGCACACGCCGATCCCCCGCGGCACCGCGAGCTGGCGTGCGTGCGTGCGTGCGTGCGTGCGTGCGTCCGGAGCCTCGAGTGTGCATGAGACAGCTTCGAGCGGTGCCACACATCGAGAGCGGCCGCGACAAGGTCGAGCGTGCGCGAACAGCGTCGAGCGTGCCTGCTCGTTCCCTCGCGGTCGGGACTGTTCAGGCACACTCGGCCACATAGCCGGCGATGCACAGCCCGCCGTCCGCATCGACCGAGGCGGCGTCGCGTCGACCGAGGCGTAGGTTGCGCCTCGGTCGATGCGTTCGAGGCACGGTCGGCACGCGGATCGGCGTCAGCCGGCGGGACCCGACGGTGTCGATCGGATCCGGGGTGCACGCGCACACCGCCAGACGTCGACGCACGATGCGCGCCGCAAGCCCCGGCGTGCAGGTGCCGGGCGCCAGGTCGTCGCGAACGACGGCACCAGCAAGCGGTGCCGTGTCAGTCGAAGAAGCGCCGCATGTACTCGGCGTTCTCGTGATAGCCGAGCCGGTCGTAGAACCCGCCGGCGCGCCGGCTGGCGACGGTGAGCTGGCGGACGCCGCGACGGACGCACTCCTCCTCGACCGCGCGCACGAGCTGGGTGCCGAGATCGGAGCCGCGGATGCCGCGGTCGACCACGATCTCCTGCAGCTGCGCCGCGGGGCCGCTCGTGGACAGCAGCGGTGCGATCGTCACGATGGCGTAGCCGACGACGCGATCGCCCTCCTCCGCGACGAGCAGCACGACACTCGGCTCCTCGCCCGCCAGATAGCCTGCGAGCACCCGCTCGAAGCCGGTGCGATCGGGCTCCAGCGCATGACCGAGCTGCTCGACGAGTGCGAAGAGCTGGTCGGCGTCGGCCGCAGTCGCCTGGCGGATCATCAGCGGACGAAGTTCCGGCGGTAGTACTCGTAGTTCCAGCCGACGATGCCGATCAGCACGAGCGGGGCGCCGATGAGGGCGATCCACACGCCGACGGCCATGCCGAGGAACACGAGCGCGAGCGCGCCCGCGAGCACCATCGGCCACCAGCTCCAGGGGCTGAAGTGCCCGAGCTCGGGGTCGCCGTCGTCGATGTCGGCGTCGACGCGGTCCTCGGGGAGCTCGCCGCCCTGCGAGCGGCGGACCAGACGCAGATAGAAGGCGAGGAACACCGAGAGGACGGCCGAGAGGCCGATGGCCACCGCGCCGACCCACTCGACGCTGCCGTGGTCGATGAGCGACCAGACGATGTACGCGACGTCCGCGAGCGCGAAGAACACCGCGAGGAGCCAGAAGAGGTTGATGTTGACGCGCATCGGACTACTTCACCTCTCCGGTCTCGAGATCGCGCACAGGTCGTTCGGGCGCATCCTTCGCGGGTCCGATCCCGACCTGCGGCCCGGCCTCGGGGTGGTTGAGGTCGAACGCCGGCGACTCCGAGCGGATGCGCGGGATCGACGTGAAGTTGTGGCGCGGCGGCGGGCAGCTGGTCGCCCACTCGAGCGAGCGGGAGTAGCCCCACGGATCGTTGACGGTGACCTTCTCGCCGCGGCGCGCGGTGATCCACACGTTGTAGAAGAAGGGCAGCAGCGAGACCCCGAGGATCATGGCGCCGACCGTCGAGAGCTCGTTCATCCAGGTGAAGTCGTCGCCGATGCGGTACTGCGCGTAGCGGCGCGGCATCCCGATGACGCCCAGCCAGTGCTGCACGAGGAAGGTCGTGTGGAAGCCGATGAACAGCGTCCAGAAGTGGATCTTCCCGAGACGCTCATCGAGCATCTTGCCGGTCCACTTGGGCCACCAGAAGTAGAAGCCCGAGAACATGGCGAAGACGACGGTGCCGAAGACCACGTAGTGGAAGTGCGCGACGACGAAGTAGGTGTCGGAGACGTGGAAGTCGAGGGGCGGCGAGGCGAGGATGACGCCCGTGAGCCCGCCGAAGGTGAAGGTGATGAGGAAGCCGATCGCCCAGAGCATCGGCGTCTCGAAGGTCACCGATCCTCGCCACATGGTGCCGATCCAGTTGAAGATCTTCACACCCGTCGGGACCGCGATGAGCATCGTCATGAGCGCGAAGAACGGCAGCAGGACGGAGCCCGTGACGTACATGTGGTGCGCCCACACCGTGACCGAGAGCGCCGCGATCGCGATCGTCGCGTAGATGAGGGTCTTGTAGCCGAAGATCGGCTTCCGGCTGAAGACCGGGAGCACCTCGGAGATGATGCCGAAGAACGGCAGGGCGATGATGTACACCTCGGGATGCCCGAAGAACCAGAACAGGTGCTGCCACAGGATGGTGCCGCCGTTGGCTGGATCGAGCAGATGTGCGCCGAACACCCGATCCGCGCCGAGCGCGAAGAGGCCCGCGGCGAGCACGGGGAAGGCGAGGAGCACGAGGATCGAGGTCACGAGGATGTTCCACGTGAAGATCGGCATGCGGAACATCGTCATGCCGGGCGCGCGCATCGTGATGATCGTCGTGATGAAGTTGACCGCGCCGAGGATCGTGCCGAAGCCCGAGAGCGCGAGACCGAAGACCCAGAGGTTGCCGCCGAGTCCGGGCGAGAAGGTCTGGTTCGACAGCGGCGCGTAGGCGAACCAGCCGAAGGACGCGGCGCCCTGCGGCGTGAAGAAGCCGGCGACCGCGATGAGGGATCCGAAGCTGTAGAGCCAGTACGCGAAGGCGTTGAGCCGCGGGAAGGCGACATCGGGCGCGCCGATCTGCAGCGGCATGAGCGCGTTCGCGAAGCCCGCGAAGAGCGGCGTCGCGAACATGAGCAGCATGATCGTGCCGTGCATCGTGAAGAGCTGGTTGTACTGCTCGCGGGTCTGGAGGAGGTCGAGACCGGGCGTGAACAGCTCGGCGCGGATGACGAGCGCCATGACGCCGCCGATGCAGAAGTAGATGAAGGAGGTGATCAGGTACAGGTATGCGATCGTCTTGTGGTCGGTGGTGGTGAGCCACTTGACGATGATGTTGCCCTTGCGCTCGCGCGCCGGCGTGATGGCTGCCGTGCTCATGCTCAGTCCTGACTTCCGGTCTGCTGCGGCGAGTCGATCTCGGTCGTGCTCGCGCCGTTGCCGGGGAGGTTGGTGTTCGTGTTGTACTCGGCCGGGACCTGACCCTCGAAGCCGTCCGCGCGGCGCTCCTCGATGTAGGCGTCGTACTCGGCCTGCGAGACGACCTCCACCTGGAACAGCATGAGCGAGTGGTACTCGCCGCAGAGCTCGGCGCACTTGCCCTGGTAGGTGCCCTCCTTGAGCGGCTCGAAGTACATGTAGTTGGACTTCGCCGGGATCATGTCCTTCTTGTAGAGGAAGTCGATGATCCAGAAGGAGTGGATGACGTCGCGAGACTCGATCTTGATCTCGACGCGCTTGTTCACGGGGAGGTAGAGCGTGGGGATGGTCTCGTCGACGATGTCGCCGCGGCCGTCCTCGCCGTCGGTCTGCGCCTGGATGCCCTGGAAGTACACGTCGTCGGTGACGTAGTTGAAGTCCCAGGCCCAGCGCTTGCCGTAGACCTCGATCTGGACTTCGGGGTCGTTGTCGGCCTCGATCTTCGTCTGCTCGCGCGCCGTGAAGGCGAAGAAGCCGATCACGAGGATGAGCGGCACGATCGTGTAGAAGATCTCGATCGGCATGTTGTAGCGCAGCTGCACCGGGAGGCCCGACTGGCCCTTGCGACGGCGGTACGCGATCGCGGCCCAGATGACGAGGCCCCAGGTGACCAGACCGACCACGAGGAGGACGATCCAGGAGTTGACCCAGAGGGCGGTGATGCCGTCCGTGTGGTCGGTGACGCCGGGCTCGCCGGGGAGGTACCCGCGCAACTGCGCCTCGGTGCACCCCGCCAGGGCGATCGCGGCGGCGACGCCGATCGGGATCACGGCCCAGCGGGCCAGACGACTGCGGTGTTTCGGACGCACCAGAGACCTCTCATGCGGGGGTTGCTGTACCCCCCGAGTCTATAACCCTGAGACGCGCCTCCGACGACGCCCCGAATCCGGCGCGCCACGGCTGTCGACTCGCCGGGCGCGCCCCCGCAGACGCGGACGGGCGCCCGGCCGTGATGGCCGGGCGCCCGTCGGACGCGGTGCGGGACTCAGTGGAAGGAGTCGCCGCAGGCGCAGCTGCCCTGCGCGTTGGGGTTGTCGATCGAGAAGCCCTGCTTCTGGATGGTGTCCTCGAAGTCGATCGAGGCGCCGTCGAGGTACGGGACGCTCATCTGGTCGACGACGAGCTCGACGCCCTCGAAGTCCTTCACGACATCCCCGTCGAGCGAGCGCTCGTCGAAGTAGAGCTGGTAGATGAGGCCGGAGCAGCCGCCGGGCTGCACGGCGATGCGGAGTCGCAGGTCGTCGCGCCCCTCCTGGTCGAGGAGCGTGCGCACCTTGGTGCTCGCCGCCTCGGTGAGGGTCACGCCGTGCGTCGCGGTGTCGATGGTCGCGTCGGTCATGGCGCGATTCTACCTCGCCCGGGCGCGGGACGCCGGGTCACGGCCGGCGCGCGTCGAGGCGGCTGAGCAGCAGCGCCTCCGCGAGGATCGATCGGTGGAAGCTCCCGAGGTCGAGGGACTCGTTGGGGCTGTGCGCGCGGGAGTCCGGGTCCTCGACGCCGGTCACGAGGATCTGCGCCTCGGGGAAGCGCGCGACGAGGTCCGAGATGAACGGGATGCTGCCGCCGACGCCCATCTCGACCGGGGCCGTTCCCCAGGCCTCCTCGAGCGCCGCGAGGGTCTCCCCCACGGCCCAGCCGCTCGTGTCGACGAGGAAGGCGTCGCCCTGGTCGCCATCGCCGATCTCGACGTGCGCGCCGAAGGGCGTGTGCGCGCGGATGTGGCGCTCGAGCGCCGCGTGGGCGTCGGCCGAGCGCTGCCCGGGCGCGACGCGCGCGCTCACCTTGACCGTGACGGAGGGGATGAGCGTGTTCGAGGCGTTCACGACGCTCGGCGCGTCGATGCCCGTGACGGTCACGGTCGGCTTGTTCCAGAGCCGGCTGAGGATGGTGCCGTCGCCGATCGGCGAGACGCCCTCGAGCAGGCCCGTCTCGGCGCGGAGCTGCGCCTCGTCGTACTCCGGGGTCTCGGCCTCCCGCACCGTCATCCCCTCGACCGCGACCGAGCCGTCCGCATCCCAGAAGGTGTCGAGGAGGCGGATCGCGGCGAGCATCGCGTCGGGGACGGCGCCGCCGAACATGCCGGAGTGCGAGGCGTGCTCGAGCGTCGAGACCGTGAGGCGGAAGGTCACGTTGCCGCGGAGGCCGACGGTGAGGGCGGGCACGCTCGTCGACCAGTTGCCCGAGTCGGCGACGACGATCGCGTCGGCGCGGAGCTGCGCCTCGTGATCGGCGAGGAAGTTGGCGAAGGAGCGCGAGCCGAACTCCTCCTCGCCCTCGAAGAAGAGCACGATGCCGAGGTCGAGGTCGGCCCCGCGCGCCGCGACGAGCGCGCGGATGGCGGCGAGATGCGCGACCACGCCCGCCTTGTCGTCGGCCGCGCCGCGCCCGTAGAGGCGCTGGCCGCGCAGGGCCGGCTCGAAGGGCGCCGATGCCCAGTCCTCGTCCCTGCCGGGAGGCTGGACGTCGTGGTGGGCGTAGAGCAGCACGGTGGGCGCGCCGTTGCGCGCGGCTCGGGTCGCGAGCACCGCCGGCTGACCGAGCTGCTCGCCGTCGCCGATGCGCGACTGCGCGATCTCGACCGAGTCGAAGAGCTCGAGCTCGCGCACGAGCTGGGCGATCGCCTCGGCGCTCTCGCGCACGTGCGCCGGGTCGAAGCCGTCCCAGGAGACGGAGGGGATGCGGACCAGTCGGGAGAGCTCCGCGATGGATGCCGGGAGGGCCGCGTGGACGGCCTCCGCGATCTGCTCGGCGTTCGGACTCGCGGGCGTGGGGGCGGTGTCGGCCATGCGGGTAATCTTAGGGAGAGCGAGACGACGAGGACCTGACGTGGCGAAGCCCAAGAACGAGACCCCTGCCCCTGCCGAGACCGGCGACGACGCCGGCGCGCGCAAGGGGCGCCCGACGCCGACCCGCGCCGAGCGGGAGGCCGCGAACCGGCGGCCGCTCGTCGCGAACGACCGCAAGGAGGCGCGCTCGCGGATGAACGCCGAGCGCGACCGCCAGCGCGTCGGCATGGCGAACGGCGAGGAGCGCTACCTCCCGCCGCGCGACAAGGGGCCGCAGAAGCGCTTCGTGCGCGACACGGTCGACGCACGCTTCTCGATCGGCGAGATCCTGCTGCCGCTCATGTTCCTCGTGATCTTCGCGACCTTCCTGCCCGACCAGCGCGTCGCGACCTACGCCCTGCTCGGCGTGTGGGCGTTCATCCTGCTCGCGGTGCTCGACTGCGTGATCCTCGGGCAGCGGCTCACGAAGCAGCTGCGCGACAAGTACGGCGACAAGGCCGAGAAGGTCCGCTGGTACGCCGCGATGCGCGCGCTGCAGCTGCGGCCGCTCCGCCTGCCGAAGCCGCAGGTCAAGCGCGGGCAGCACCCGACGCTGTAGCGGCGGCGCGACCCCGTCCCGGGCGCGACGGCTCAGCGGCGCGCGAGGCGCGCGAGCCCCCGGTTGATCTGCCGCGCCCAGAGCGGGCCGCGGTAGAGGAATCCCGTGTAGCCCTGCACGAGCGTCGCGCCCGCCTCCAGCCGCTCCTGGACGTCGGCGGCCGTCTCGACGCCGCCGACCGACACGATGCAGACGCCGTCCGGCAGCGCCTCGCGCAGGATGCGGAGCAGCTCGAGTGAGCGCGACCGCAGCGGCGCCCCCGAGAGGCCGCCGGCGCCCGCCGCCTCGACGACGGCGCCGGCCGTGTGGAGCCCCTCGCGGGAGAGCGTCGTGTTCGTCGCGACGATGCCGGGCAGGCCGAGCTCGGTCACGAGCCCCGCGATCCGCACCGCCTGCTCGTCGGTGACGTCGGGGGCGATCTTGACCAGGACGGGCGTGGCGCCGGCCGCATCCCGCACCGCCTCGAGGAGGGGCGCGAGCAGCTCGAGCTCCTGGAGGCCGCGGAGCCCCGGCGTGTTCGGCGAGCTCACATTGACGACGAGGTAGTCGGCGAGCGGCGCGAGGAGGCGGGTGCTGCGGAGGTAGTCCTCGGTCGCGTCCGCGACGTCGACGACCCGGCTCTTGCCGATGTTGACGCCCAGGACGGGGCGGTTCCGGCGGCGCCGGATGCGCTCGAGCCGCGGCGCGACGGCCTCGGCTCCCGCGTTGTTGAAGCCCATCCGGTTCACGACGGCGCGGTCCGGCACGAGGCGGAAGAGGCGCGGGCGCTCGTTGCCCGGCTGCGCGTGCGCCGTGATGGTGCCGATCTCGACGTGCCCGAAGCCGAGCGCCCCGAGCCCGGCCACCCCGCGCGCCTCCTTGTCGAAGCCCGCCGCGACCCCGAAGGGCGAGTCGAAGCGGAGGCCGAGGGCCTCGACGCCGAGTCCGGGAGCCGGACGCGTGGCCACGCGGGCGAGCGCCGAGAGGACCGGCAGGCCGAGTGCCCGGATCACCGCGAAGGCGAGGTGGTGCGCCTGCTCCGGATCGATGCGGGTGAGGATGAGGCGGAACAGCAGCGGGTACATGTCCGCCTCAGGATAGCGAGCGCCGGACGGGGCTCAGGACCGGCCGCGCTCCCCCGCCTGGTCGGCGGCGCCGGCATCCCCGTCGGCGTGCTCGGTGCGGAGCTGCCCGATCGCCGACTCGAAGTCGTCCAGGGACTCGAAGGCCTGGTAGACGCTCGCGAAGCGGAGGTAGGCGACCTCGTCGAGCTCGCGCAGCGGCGGCAGGATCGCGAGGCCGATGTCGTTCGCCTCGATCTGCGAGGCGCCCGTCGCCCGGATCGACTCCTCGACGCGCTGCGCGAGGAGCGCCAGATCGGTGTCGGTCACGGGCCGTCCCTGGCACGCCTTGCGGACGCCGGAGACGATCTTCTCGCGGCTGAAGGGCTCGACCACGCCGTTGCGCTTGATGACCGTGAGGCTCGCGGTCTCGGTCGTCGAGAAGCGGCGCCCGCACTCGGGGCACTGGCGTCGGCGGCGGATCGCGGTGCCGTCATCGCTCGTGCGCGAATCGATGACGCGGCTGTCGGGGTGGCGGCAGAAGGGGCAGTACATGGTGCGAACAGGCTAGACGGCGTCGCCGGGTTCGGCCGCGGGGCGCGCCCCGGGGGCGGCGAGGCGGATCGCCACCGCATCGCCGTGCGCGGGCAGCGCCTCGGCGTCGCTCAGCGCGCGGACGTCCGCCGCGACGGCCTCGAGGCCCGGGCGGTCGTAGTCGACGACCTGCTGCGAGCGGAGGAAGGTCGCGGCCCCCAGCCCCGAGGCGAAGCGGGCGACGCCGCCCGTGGGGAGGACGTGGTTGCTGCCGGCGAGGTAGTCGCCCAGGCTCACGGGCGCGTGGGCGCCGAGGAAGATCGCGCCCGCGTCGACGATGCCGGCGAGCGTCGCCTCGGGGTCGCGCGTCTGGACCTCGAGGTGCTCCGGCCCGTAGGCGTTGCTGACGCGCACGGCCGCGTCGAGGTCGTCGACGAGCACGATCGCCGACTGCACGGCGCCGAGGGACGCGCGCACGCGGGCCTGGGCCGAGGTCGCCGCGACCTGACGCTCCAGCTCGGCGCGCACGGCATCCCCGAGCTCGGCAGAGTCGGTGACGAGGACGGCGGAGGCGAGCTCGTCGTGCTCCGCCTGGCTCACGAGGTCGGCCGCGACATAGGCCGGGTCGGCCGAGTCGTCGGCGATCACGAGGATCTCGGTCGGTCCCGCCTCGGAGTCGATGCCGACGACGCCCTGCACGACGCGCTTCGCGGCCGCGACCCACACGTTGCCCGGACCCGTGACGAGATCGACGGGCTCGAGGCCGAGGTCGGCGGCGCCGTAGGCGAAGGCGCCGATCGCCCCCGCGCCGCCCATCGCGTAGACTTCCTCGACGCCGAGGAGCGCCGCGGCGCCCAGGATCACCGGGTGCACCCGGCCGCCGTGCTCGCGCTGCGGCGGGGAGGCGAGGGCGATGGAGGCGACGCCGGCGACCTGCGCGGGCACCACGTTCATGACGACGCTCGAGGGGTAGACGGCCTTGCCGCCGGGGACGTAGAGGCCGACGCGCCCGATCGGCTGCCAGCGCTGGCGGATGCGGGCGCCCGGCCCGATCTCGGTGACGGCCGGCGGCGGCACCTGTGCGGCGCTCGCGAGCCGGACCCGCTCGATGGCGCGCTCGAGCGCCGCGCGCACGGCCGGGTCGAGCGCCTCCAGCGCCGCCGCGAGCTCCTCGGCGGGCACGCGCACCTGCTCGGGGCGCACGCCGTCGAAGCGCTCCGCCTGATCGAGCAGGGCCGCCCCGCCGCCGTGCCGCACCTCCTCCACGAGGGCGCGGGCGCCGTCGGCGGCGCGCGTCGCATCCTGCTCGGGTCGGGGCAGGATGCCGATCAGCTCAGCCCGCGTGAGGGGGCGGCCGCGGAGGTCGAGCGTCGAGATCATCGGGGCAATCGTATCGGCGGCCAGCGGACCGGGCGTCCGGAGGGGCAGGATTGGAGTCGACCATGGACGACACCCGCACCGCGCCCGACGAGCCCCGCATCGTCGACGACCTCTCCGCCTTCAAGCTCGCGTTCCGCCGCCTCGCGGCGGGCGTCGCCGTCGTGACCGCCCTCGACGCGCACGGGACCCCGCGCGGCTTCACCGCGACCTCCGTCGCCTCGCTCGCCGCCGTCCCGCCGCTCGCCACCTTCAACATGGCGCGCGTGTCGACCGCGTGGCCGGCGATCGAGCAGGGCGAGCGGGTCGTGATCCACCTGCTCGGCGCCCGCAACCGCGACGTCGCCGCGATCATGGCGGGCGACCACGACCACCGCTTCGACGGCGACCACTGGGCGCCCGGCCCCCACGGTCTCCCGCTGCTGCGCGACGTCCCCAGCTGGATGCTCGGCCGCATCGTCGAGCGCGTGCACATCGCCGACAACGCCGTCGTCGTCGTCCAGATCGAGGACGGCGGCCTCGGCGAGCCCGACGAGGCCCTCGTCTACCATGAGCGCGGCTACCACCGGCCGCTGATGCTCGACTGAGCCGCCCGAGGACCCTGGAGGACCGGATGACCGACCACGCCGCGCACGTCGCGCACGCCGCCGAGCTGGAGGCCCTCGAGCCGCTGCTGCACCGCCTCCCCGAGGACCTCGAGCCGAGCCGCGTCGGCGAGCTCGTCTCGCCCGCCTTCTGGGAGGTCGGCGCCTCGGGCGCGGTCTACGCCCGCGAGCACGTCCTCGACGCCCTCGCGCACCGCGGCGACACCCCGCAGGACGCGGGCTGGACGGTCTCCGACTTCGCCGCCCGCGAGCTCTCGCCCGGGCTCTGGCTCGCGACCTACGCCCTGGAGCAAGATGCGGGCCGTCTCTCCCGCCGGTCGACGATCTGGCGCCGCGAGGGCGGCGGCTGGGTCGCGGAGTACCACCAGGGCACGCTCGTCTGATGGACGCGGTGCGCCGATTTCGGCGCGTCGCGCACGCCCGGAGCGTGCGGCGGGCGGATGAGCAGCAGGTGATCGATGCCGCCGTCGCGCTCCTGGCGATCGGCATCGACGAGCCGGCCATCGTCGAGCTCGGTTCTCTCCGACGTCCCGCGAACGCGTTCCAGGTCGACGCCCTCGTGGAGCGGTCGCTGGTGGCGCTGGGCCTCGACCGGGCAGGCGAGGCGGACGCCTGGCTCGCGGCGGCGGCGCTGCTCGCCGAGCCCTTTCTCGCGGGATCGATGAGCGCCGCGGATCTCGCCTCGCGGTGGCACGACCGGATCGGACATGAGCGGGCCACCGACTTCCTCCCCGTCGACGTCGCGGAGCTCGCGGATCAGCTCGAGATGTCCGGATCCGGCGGAGGCCGTTCTCTGTCGGAGGCCGAGGGGGCGATCCGCGACGCAGCCGAGCTGATGACCCGTCTGTCCGCGTGACGCGCGTGCGGCCGACCGGCTCAGGCGCGGATCCGCGGCGCTGGACGCCGAGGACCGCGGTCTGAGCCGGGATGCGGGGCGCCAGGTCGACGGTGACCGCTGAGGCGGCGACGCGCCGCGGATGCCTCGGCGGCGAGCTGGTTGCGCGGAGCCGGCGCGCTGGTCGCGCTCAGACCACGCAGTTCGGGCCGAGGAGGCTCTTGAGCTCGCCGTAGAGGTCGGCCGTGACGGTCACGGGGTACGGGATCTCGAACATGCGGGCGGTGTCGCCGCGCACGAGCCGGAGCCGGACCTCGTTGTCGCCCGAATGGCGGATGAGCACGTCGCTGAGGCGGGAGACGACATCGGTCGTCGCCCGCTGCTCCTGGAGCTGGATGACGAGCGGGCCGGCGCCGAGGCTCTGCCCGGTGTCGGGCGTGAACATGCTCTGGGCGTGCAGGTTCAGCCCGTCGTCGCGCATGCTCACGCGGCCGCGGACGACCGCGATCGCGTCCGCCGTCAGCGCGGGCGAGAACTCCTGGTACGTCTTGCCGAGGAACATGACCGAGACGGTGCCGCCGAAGTCCTCGACCTCGACGATGCCGTACTGGTTGCCCGAGTTGCGGGCGGTGCGGTGCTGCACGCTCGTCATGAGTCCCGCGACCGTGACGATGTCGCCATCCTGGATCGACTCGCTCGCGAGCAGATCCGCGATGGAGTGGCTGGCGAGCTTCGCGAGCTGGAGCTCGAGCCCCGCGAGCGGGTGGTCCGAGACGTAGAGCCCGAGCATGTCGCGCTCGAAGGCGAGCTTCTCGCGCTTGCCCCACTCCGGTCGCTCCGGCACGTGCGCGCTCGAGAGCTGCGGCTCGTCGAAGAGGCTGTCGAAGTCGAAGCCGACGTTGCCGTTCGCCTCGTCGCGCTTGATCTTCACGGCCGACTCGACCGCGCTCTCGTGGATCTCGATCATCGCCCGGCGCGTCGGCCCCATGGTGTCGAACGCGCCCGCCTTGATGAGCGACTCGACCGTGCGCTTGTTGACGGCGACGATCGGCACCTTCGCGAGGTAGTCGTGGAAGGACGTGAACGCGCCCTGCGCCTCGCGGGCCTGCCGGATCTGCTCGACGACGTTGAAGCCGACGTTGCGGACCGCACCCAGGCCGAAGCGGATGTCCTCGCCGACCGCGGAGAAGAATCCGATCGACTCGTTGACGTCGGGTGCGAGCACGGTGATGCCCATGCGGCGGCACTCGTTGAGGTACAGCGCGAGCTTGTCCCGCGAGTCGCCGACGCTCGTGAGCAGCGCCGCCATGTACTCGGCCGGGTAGTGCGCCTTGAGGTAGGCGGTCCAGTAGCTCAGCACGCCGTAGGCCGCCGAGTGCGCCTTGTTGAAGGCGTAGTCGGAGAAGGGCAGCAGGATCTCCCAGAGCTTCTCGACGGCGGCATCCGAGTAGCCGTTGTCGTTCATGCCCTGCTTGAAGCCCGCGTACTGCTTGTCGAGCTCCGCCTTCTTCTTCTTGCCCATCGCGCGGCGCAGGATGTCGGCCTCGCCGAGCGAGAAGCCCGCCACCTTCTGCGCGATCGCCATGACCTGCTCCTGATAGATGATCAGGCCGTAGCTGGTGTCGAGGATGTCCTTGAGCGACTCCGCGAACTCGGGGTGGATGGGCGTGATCTCCTGCTGGCCGTTCTTGCGGAGCGCGTAGTTGATGTGCGAGTTCGCGCCCATGGGGCCGGGGCGGTAGAGGGCGATGAGCGCGGAGATGTCCTCGAAGTTGTCGGGCTTCATGAGGCGCATGAGGCTTCGCATGGGCCCGCCGTCGAGCTGGAACACGCCGAGCGAGTCGCCGCGCGCCAGCAGCTCGTAGGCCTGCCGGTCGTCGTAGTCGAGATCCTCGAGCACGGGGCGGTGGCCGCGGTTCGACTCGATGTTGTCGAGCGCGTCGTCGATGATCGTGAGGTTGCGCAGCCCCAGGAAGTCCATCTTGATGAGCCCGAGGGACTCGCAGGTCGGGTAGTCGAACTGCGTGACGATCTGGCCGTCCTGCTCGCGGCGCATGATCGGGATGATGTCGATGAGGGGCTCGCTCGACATGATGACGCCCGCCGCGTGGACGCCCCACTGGCGCTTGAGGCCCTCGAGGCCGAGCGCGGTCTCGAAGACGCGCTTGGCATCCGGGTCGGCCTCGAGCACCCCGCGGAAGTCGCCCGCCTCCTTGTAGCGCTCGTGCGTGGGGTCGACGATCCCGGCGAGCGGGATGTCCTTCGCCATGATCGGCGCGGGCATCGCCTTCGTGAGCTTCTCGCCCATGCCGAAGGGGAAGCCGAGCACGCGGCTCGAGTCCTTGAGCGCCTGCTTCGACTTGATGGTGCCGTAGGTGACGATCTGCGCGACGCGCTCCGAGCCGTACTTCTCGGTCACGTAGCGGATGACCTCGCCGCGCCGGCGCTCGTCGAAGTCGACGTCGAAGTCGGGCATCGAGACGCGGTCGGGGTTGAGGAAGCGCTCGAAGATGAGGCCGTGGCGCAGCGGGTCGAGGTCGGTGATGTTCATGGCGTAGGCGGCCATGGAGCCCGCGCCGGAGCCGCGGCCGGGGCCGACGCGGATGCCGTTGTCCTTGGACCAGTTGATGAAGTCGGCGACGACGAGGAAGTAGCCCGGGAAGCCCATCTGCGTGATGACCCGGGTCTCGTACTCGGCCTGCTTGCGGACCTCGTCCGGGATGCCCTCGGGGTAGCGGCGGTGGAGGCCCGTCTCGACCTCCTTGATGAACCAGCTCTCCTCGTTCTCGCCCTCCGGGACGGGGTAGCGCGGCATGTAGTTCGCCGTGGTGTCGAACTGCACCTCGCAGCGCTCGGCGATCGCGAGCGTGTTGTCGCAGGCCTCGGGGTGGTCCTTGAAGAGCTGGCGCATCTCGGCCGCCGACTTGAGGTAGAAGTCCTGCGAGTCGAACTTGAAGCGGTTCGGGTCGTCGAGGGTCGAGCCCGACTGCACGCACAGGAGCACCTCGTGCGCCTTCGCGTCGTGCGCGTGCGTGTAGTGGAGGTCGTTGGTGCCGACGAGCGGGAGGTCGAGCTCCTTCGCGAGGCGGAGCAGGTCCGACATGATCCGGCGCTCGATGCCGAGCCCGTGATCCATGATCTCGGCGTAGAAGTTCTCCTTGCCGAAGATGTCGCGGTAGTCGCTCGCCGCCTGCTTCGCGGCCTCGTACTGGCCGAGGCGGAGGCGGGTCTGGATCTCACCCGAGGGGCAGCCCGTGGTCGCGATGAGCCCCTCCGCGTAGGTGGAGAGGAGCTCGCGGTCCATGCGCGGCTTGAAATAGTAGCCCTCGAGCGAGGCGAGCGAGGACATGCGGAAGAGGTTGTGCATGCCGGTCGTGTTCTCGGCGAGCAGCGTCATGTGCGTGTACGCGCCGGCACCCGAGACGTCGTCGCCGCCGCCGTTGCCCCAGCGCACCCGCGTCTTGTCGCTGCGGTGCGTGCCGGGCGTGAGGTACGCCTCCGTGCCGATGATCGGCTTGATGCCCGCGTCGGTCGCCTTCTTCCAGAAGTCGTAGGCGCCGAACACGTTGCCGTGATCGGTCATCGCGATCGCCGGCATGCCCTGCCCGGCGGCCGTCGTCACGAGCTCGCCGACCCGGGCGGCGCCGTCCAGCATCGAGTACTCGGTGTGGACGTGCAGGTGCACGAAGGAATCGCTCGAGGGCACGCTCGCTCCGGTCAAGGTCGAGGGGGGGGTGGTACCCCTCCAGCCTAATCCGCGCGGAGGACATCGAGTGCGTGCGCGAGGTCCTCCGGGTACCGCGTCGAGAACTCGACGCGCTCGCCGCTGCCCGGATGCCGGAAGCCGAGGCGCATGGCGTGCAGCCACTGCCGCTCGAGTCCGAGGCGGGCGGCGAGCGAGGGGTCGGCGCCGTAGAGCAGGTCGCCGGCGCAGGGATGCCGCTGCGCCGCCATGTGGACGCGGATCTGGTGGGTGCGTCCCGTCTCGAGGTGGATCTCGAGGAGGGTCGCGGAGCGCATCGCCTCGAGCGTGTCGTAGTGCGTGACGCTCGGCTTGCCGCCCGCCGTGACCGCGAACTTCCAGCTGGAGCCGGGATGCCGGCCGATGGGCGCGTCGATCGTGCCCGAGAAGGGGTCGGGATGGCCCTGCACGACCGCGTGGTAGATCTTGTCGACCTCGCGGTCGTGGAACTGCCGCTTGAGCTCCGTGTAGGCGCGCTCGCTCTTCGCGACGACCATGAGGCCGCTCGTGCCGACGTCGAGCCGGTGCACGATCCCCGCGCGCTCCGCCGCACCCGAGGTGCTGATGCGGAACCCGGCGCCCGCGAGCGCGCCGAGCACGGTCGGTCCGTCCCAGCCGACCGCCGGGTGGGCGGCGACGCCCACGGGCTTGTCGATCACGACGAGGTCGTCGTCGTCGTGCACGATCTCGAAGCCGGGCACGAGCACCGGCACGACGATGGGATCCTGCTTCGGCTGCCATTCGACCTCGAGCCAGCCGTCCGCGTGGAGGCGGTCGGACTTGGCGAGGACCGCGCCGTCGAGACTCGCCCCGCCCGCCTCGAGGATCTCGGCGGCGGCGGTCCGCGAGAAGCCGAGGAGCTTCGCGATGGCGGCGTCCGCGCGCTCGCCCGCGAGGCCGTCGGGCACCGGGAGGCTGCGGCGCTCCACGGTCAGCGCTCGTCCGCGCCGGGCTCCGGCGCCTCGGCCGCGGCGCCGCCGCCGGCGGGCTCGGGGTCCCGGCCGAGCCGGGTCCCGTCGAGCCGGACCCCGCGGATCGTGAGCAGGATGAAGAGCCCCATGCTCGACACGATCGCGATGTCGGCGATGTTGAAGATCGCGGGGAAGTAGATGACCTGGATGTAGTCGACGACATGCCCCTCGGGGAAGCCCGGGGGGCGCGTGAGCCGATCGGTGAGGTTGCCGAGCGCGCCGCCGAGCACGAGGCCGAACATGACGCCCCACCCGATGGAGCGGATCCGGCGCGAGAACCAGACGACGAACGCGACGACGCCGAGGGCGATGGCGGAGAGGATCCAGGTGAAGCCGCTCGCGAGCGAGAAGGCGGCGCCCGGGTTCGTGACGTAGTGGAGCTGGAGGACCTCGCCGAGGAGCGGGATGGTCTCGTACAGCTCCATCTCGGCGACGACCCACGCCTTCACGAGCTGGTCGAGGCCGTAGACGACGACCGCGACGAGCGCGAGGAGGATCAGCACCCGGACACTCCACTGCCCCGTCCGCGAGGACGGGGCAGCGGGTGTCGTGGGCTCAGCGGCCGCCAAGACCGGACTGGTCGGGTGCCGACGGCGCCTGCTGGGCGCTCGAGGGCTGCAGCGGCGTCCCGAACGGCGAGGACGGCGTCGGGAACTGCGGCGCCGGGGCCGAGCCGAAGCTCTGCACCGGGGCCGGAGCCGACGGCGGCACGGCGGCGGAGGCGGGCGCGGACGCCGAGCCGGGCGCGGCGGCCGAGGCCGGCGCGGACGCCGAGCCGGGCGCCGCCTGCACCGGGGCCGGGGCGGAGCCCGGGAATCCGGCCGAGGGCGCCGCCGCGGCGCTGCTGGGCGGCGGCGCGATCGAGGCGGCGGCGGGCGAGGCGGGAGCCTGCGGCGCGGTCGCGACCTCGGGCGCGCCCTCGCCGAAGCTCGCGCTCTGCTCGAGCTCGCGGAGCTGGTCCTCGATGTAGCCCTTGAGCTTGCCGCGGTACTCGGACTCGAAGCTCTGGAGCTCGGAGATCGAGCCCTCGAGGCGGGCCTTGGTGGTCTCGAGGCGCTCGACCTGCTCGCGCGAGCTGGTCTCGGCCTCGCTGACGAGGCGGGCGGCGGTCGCGTGCCCCTCGGCGATGAGCGCGTCGCGCTTCTCGATGCCCTCGCGGACGTGCTCCTCGTGGAGGCGGCGCGCGAGCTGGAGGAGGTTGTTCGTGCTCTCCGTGACGCCGGCCGAGTCGTCGGCCACGGGGGCCGCTGCGGGGACGGGCGCCGCGACCGGCTCCGGGACCACGGCGGGCACGGGCTCGGCGGCCGCCGGCGCGGGTGCCGCGTCGCCGCCGCCGCGCTGCAGCTCGTTGATGCGCGACTCGCTCTGGACGAGGCGCTGGCGCAGCTCCTCGTTCTCCTGCGTCAGTCGACGCAGCTCGACGACGACCTCGTCGAGGAAGTCGTCGACCTCGTCCTGGTCGTAGCCCTCGCGGAACTTCGTCGGGTTGAACCGCTTGTTGACCACGTCCTCCGGCGTCAGCGCCATGGTCATCACCTCTCGATCTCGATGCTCCGCGTCATGGACGACGCGACGTCAGGAGTCCGACGCCGTGGGCGGCGGACTCGTCTACCCTACAGCCCCGGCCCTGAGCAACACCAACCACTCCAGTCACATCCACGACACGGACAAGGACCGGGAGCGAGGCGTCGGCGCGCGGCCTACTGGGCGAAGAACTGCGCGTCGACGTCGGAGTCCGGCTCGGCCTGGTCCCCGCTCACCGCGACGTGCTGCGGGGAGAGCAGGAAGACCTTGCTCGTGACCCGCTCGATCTTGCCGTAGAGGCCCTGCGAGAGACCGCTCGCGAAGTCGATGAGCCGGCGCGCGTCGGGCTCCGACATCTGCGAGAGGTTGATGATGACCGGGATCCCCTCGCGGAAGCTCTCCGCGATCGACTGCGCGTCCTTGTAGTGGCGCGGGTGGACCGTGAGGATCTCGTTCATGTCCCCGGGGGCCGTGACGCGCACGGGGGCGGGGCGGCGGAGCGGGGTGACCGGGGCGCGGTCGGCGGCCTTCGGCGCCGGGGCCGCGGCGAGCTGGGTCGCGCGGGGCCGCTCCTCGCGCGCGTCCTGGGGCTCGTCGTACTCCTCGTCGGCCAGACCGAGATACACCATGGTCTTGCGCAGCGGGTTCGCCATCTTCGTCCTCCGTCGTCGGTTCGCTGTCGAGATTAACCGCGCTCGGGGCGCTTTCCCGTGATTGCCGTCCCGATGCGAAGGTGTGTCGCGCCCGCGGCGACCGCCTCGCGGTAGTCGTGCGACATCCCCGCGGAGATCCGGTCGGCCTCGGGTGCGAGCTCGCGCAGGCGCTCGGACTGGCGGCGCACCTCGGCGAAGGCGCGGGCGGGCTCGACGTCGAGGGGCGCGACCGCCATGACGCCGAGGAGGCGGATGCCGCCCCCCGTGAGGACGCGCTCCGCGATGCGCAGCAGCGCGTCGGCATCGCCGGTGCCGCCGCGCCCCGGATCGTCCGTCAGGTTGAGCTGCACGAAGCCGTCGACGATCGGCTCGCCCCCGGCGAGCGCATCGACGACCGAGTCGCGGTCGAGCGAGTGGAGCACGGCCGCGTACTCGCGCACCTGCCGCGCCTTCTTGCTCTGGAGCTGGCCGACGAAATGCCACTCGAGGTCGAGGTCCTCGAGCTCGCGCGCCTTCGCCTGCGCCTCCTGATGCCGGTTCTCCCCCACCTCGTGCACGCCGAGGGCGGCGAGCTCGCGGACGAGCGAGGCGGGGTGGAACTTCGTCACGACGATGCGGGTGACCTCCGCGGGGTCCCGCCCGGCGAGGCGCGCGGCCTCCGCGATCCCGGCATCCACCGAGGCCAGGCGCTCGGCGAGACCCGGCTCGCTCACTTCAGGAAGTCGGGGATGTCGAGGTCGTCGTCGTCATCGAACTCGCGGTCGATGGGCGCCGCGGCCGGGGCCTCCGAGGCGGGGGCGTTCCAGGCGGCGGGCGCGGCGTCGACGGGCGAGGGGGCCGAGCCGACGCTGCCGGGCAGGCCGGCGCCCGCGGCGAGGCCGCCCGCGCCGACCGCCGCGGGGACGCCCGCGTCGACGTAGCTCGCGCGGCGCTCCTGCACGGCCGCGGGCTTCGCGATCGGCTCGCCGCCGTCGAAGCCGGCCGCGATGACCGTCACCCGGACCTCGTCGCCGAGGGTGTCGTCGATGACCGCGCCGAAGATGATGTTCGCCTCGGGGTGGACGGCCTCCTGCACGAGGCGCGCGGCGTCGTTGATCTCGAAGATGCCGAGGTTGGAGCCGCCCTGGATCGAGAGGAGCACGCCGTGCGCGCCGTCGATGGAGGCCTCGAGCAGCGGGCTCGCGACGGCGAGCTCGGCGGCCTTGATGGCCCGGTCGGCGCCGCGGCTCGAGCCGATGCCCATGAGCGCGGAGCCCGCGCCCTGCATGACGGACTTGACGTCCGCGAAGTCGAGGTTGATGAGGCCGGGGGTCGTGATGAGGTCGGTGATGCCCTGGACGCCCGCGAGGAGCACCTGGTCGGCCGTCTCGAAGGCCTCGATCATGGAGATGCCGCGGTCGCTGATCTCGAGGAGGCGGTCGTTGGGGACGACGATGAGGGTGTCGACCTCGTCCTTGAGCGCGGCGACGCCCTGCTCGGCCTGCTGCTGGCGGCGCTTGCCCTCGAAGCCGAAGGGCTTCGTGACGACGCCGATCGTGAGGGCGCCGATGGACTTCGCGACGCGCGCGACGACGGGCGCGCCGCCCGTGCCGGTGCCGCCGCCCTCGCCCGCCGTGACGAAGACCATGTCGGCGCCCGCGAGCGCCTCCTCGATCTCCTCGGCGTGGTCCTCGGCGGCGCGTCGGCCGACCTCGGGGTCGGCGCCGGCGCCGAGGCCGCGGGTCAGCTCGCGGCCGACGTCGAGCTTGACGTCGGCGTCGCTCATGAGCAGCGCCTGGGCGTCGGTGTTGATCGCGATGAACTCGACACCGCGGAGGCCGAGCTCGATCATGCGGTTGACGGCGTTGACGCCGCCGCCGCCCACGCCGACGACCTTGATCACGGCGAGGTAGTTCTGGTTCGAAGTCACGTCCGGCCCCTTCGAGTTCAACCTTCAACCTCTACTTGAGGTTTGAAGTTTTCCTCAATACTCTGAATGTGGCTTCACGGTACGTCGCGCGGTCGGGCGCCCCCCGGACCGAGCCCGCGTGTCGCGGGAAATAACGATCCGTCAGCTCAGCGCCGAGCCCGGAAGACCGCGCTCCCGGGCGCCGAGACGTCGTACTCGCCGGGGCGCGAGGCGTTCGCGCGGATGAGGCGCACGAGCACCTCCGACTTGTGCGAGGAGCGCTCCGCACTCCCCCACACGACGGTGCGACCGCCCGTCATCGTGAAGCTCACGTCGTCCGGCGTCGTCGCCGTCACGGTCCGCACGTTCTCGCGCCGCTCGGGCGGCATCGCGAGGAGCACCTCGGCGATCGCCCGGAACGCGGGCGAGTCGGTCCCGTCGTCCGGCACCCGGACGACCGGGATGCCGGCGGGCCGGCGCTCGAGCGTGTCGACCACGACACCCGCCGGGTCGATGAGCTCGACGCCGCCGTCGATCCGCACCGCGCCGATGGGCGTCCGCTCGACGACGTGGATGATCATCGTCCCCGGCGGCACGAGCTCCGTCGCGTAGCTCTCGATCAGCCGGTACTCGCCCAGCGCCGCGCGGATGCGGCTCTCGTCGAGCAGCGCCAGCGGCGTGCCGAGCTGATCGGAGACGGCGCGCTCGAGCTCGCCGGCATCCAGCCGCGAGGCGCCCTCGACCGTGATCGTGCGCAGCGCCAGCAGCGGCGAGAAGACGGCGACCGCGATCAGCCCGCCGAAGACCACGAGGATCCCGGCCGCCGTGATCCAGGCGATCCGCCTCGTCCGCGCCCGCCGGGTGAAGCGGCGCAGCTCGGAGCGCTCGGCGCGGCGTCGGGCGCGCACGGCTCGACGGAGCTCGGCGCGCGCCTCGCGGGCGGAAGCCGGGGCCGACCGTGTCGCGGGCTCCGCGGACTCCCGCGCCGGAGTCGCCCCGGCCGTCGCGGACGGACCCGCCTCGTCCGACGACCCCGCCTGGTCCGACGGCCCCGCGGTCCCGGGTCCGACGATCGCGATCGGCTCCGTCGTCGGCTCCCCGGCCTCCGCGCTCCCGGCCGCCTCCGCCGCGCCCGCATCCCGATCCCGCTGCGAGCGGGAGCGCCAGACGCGCTCCGCCTGCTCGCGGAGCCCGCTCCCCCGTCCCAGCGCGGGCCGCGCCGGCTTCTCGGGCGGTGCCGGCGCCGGCCGGTCGAACCCCTCGGGCCGCTTCACGCTCAGCCCCGCGGCTCGTCGCCCAGGGCGTCCAGGATCTGCGGGATGATCCGGTACACGTCGCCGCAGCTCAGCGTCATGACGAGGTCGCCCTCGCGCGCCAGCTCGGCGACGCGATCGGCCGCCTCCTGCCAGTCCGGCCGGTAGGAGACGCGGTCGGCGTCCGCGAAGCGCTCGACGACGAGCGCGCCCGTGACGCCCTCGATGGGGTCCTCACGCGCGCCGAAGACGTCGAGCACGACCGTGTGGTCGGCGAGCTCCTCGTAGACGGCGGCGAACTCGCCCGCCATGTCGCGGGTGCGGCTGTACAGGTGCGGCTGGTGCACCGCGATGACGCGGCCCGCGCCGACCACCGAGCGCGCCGTGCGGAGCGCCGCCTCCACCTCGGTGGGGTGGTGGGCGTAGTCGTCGTAGACGCGGACCCCGCGCACGGCGTCGTGGAGCTCGAAGCGGCGCCCCGTCCCGCCGAAGCCGGCGAGCGCATCCATCGACTCCGCGAGCCCGTAGCCGAGGCCCAGGAGCACCGCGACGACGCCCGTCGCGTTGACGCCGTTGTGCTCGCCCGGGACGCCGAGCACGGTGCGGTGCTCCTCGCCCTGCCAGCCGAGGGTCAGCCGGATCGTGTCGCCGGCCTCGATCGCGAGGATGCGGAGCTCGGCGTGCTCGGCGCGGCCGAAGCGGATGATCCGGGGGCCCGTGAGCGCGTCGGCGACGGCGGCGGCGCCCGGGTCGTCGGCCGAGATCGCGACGAGCTCGGAGGCGCGGCCCGCGAAGTCGATGAAGGCCTGCTGGAAGGCCTCGCGCGAGCCGTAGTGGTCGAGGTGGTCGGCGTCGACGTTCGTCACGAGCGCCACCGCGGTGTCGTAGAGGAGGAAGCTGCCGTCCGACTCGTCCGCCTCGACGACGAACAGCTCGCCCGCACCGTGGGCGCTCGAGACGCCCAGGTTCTGGATGACGCCGCCGTTGACGAAGCTCGGGTCCGCGTCGAGCGCGCGCAGCGCCGTCACGAGCATCCCCGTCGAGGTCGACTTGCCGTGCGCGCCCGCGACCGAGACGAGCCGGCGCCGGGAGATGAGCCAGGCGAGCGCCTGCGAGCGGTGGAGGACCGGGAGGCCGCGCTCGAGCGCGAGCTGGTACTCGGGGTTGTCCTGCCAGAGGGCGCCGGTCACGACGAGCGTGTCGGCGACGCCGACGTTCTCGGCCGCGTGGCCGATCGCGATCCGGGCGCCGAGCGCGCGCAGCTCGCGGACGGCGTCCGTCTCGCGGAGATCGGAGCCCGTGACCGTGTGGCCGGACTCCAGGAACTGGCGCGCGATGCCGCTCATGCCGGAGCCGCCGATGCCGACGAAGTGGAGGCGGCCGAGCTCCTCGGGGAGCTGGAGCGAGAGGTCCGGCTTGATCATCGCCCCTACCCTACGGTCCCGGCGCCCGCGCCGCCGACCGCCTCGAGGAGCAGGTCGACCATGCGGTCGGCGCCGTCGCGGCGGCCGACGCCGACCATGCGCGCGGCCATCTCCGCGACCGAGGCGCGGTCCTCGAGCAGGGCCACGAGGGAGGTCTGCGCCCACTCCGGCGTGAACTCCGCGTCGGAGACGAGGATGGCGCCGCCCGCGTGGACCGCCTCCCGGGCGTTCACGCGCTGCTCGCCGTTGCCGACCGGGTACGGGATGTAGACGGCGGGGATGCCGAGCGCCGCGAGCTCGCTCGCGGTCGTCGCCCCCGCGCGCGAGACCGCGAGGTCGGCGATCGAGAGGGCGAGCTCCATGCGGTCGCAGTACGCGAGGAGGCGGTAGCCGGCGAGTCCGGGATCGGCGAGCGCGTCCCGCTCCCCGGCGATGTGGAGCACCTGCCAGCCCGTGCCGAGGAGCGCGGGGATCGCGGCCGCGAGCGTGCGGTTGATGCTGCGCGCGCCCGTCGAGCCACCCGTGACGAGCAGGGTCGGCTTGAGCGGGTCGAGCTCGAAGATGTCGAAGGCCGCGGCGCGGGCCGCCGCGAGGTCGAGGCGCTCGATCTCACGCCGCAGCGGCATCCCCACGACCCGCGCGCCGCGGAGGCGGGTGCCCGCGAAGGCGACGCCGACATGGTCCGTCAGGCGCGCGCCGAGGCGGTTCGCGAGCCCCGGCCTCGCGTTCTGCTCATGGATCGCGATCGGCGTGCCGAGGCGGCGCGCGGCAAGGTACGCCGGGGCCGAGGCGTAGCCGCCGAAGCCCACCACGGCATCCACCGCGTGCTCCTCCATGAGGGAGGCCGTGCGGTCGATCGAGGCGCGGATGGCGCCCGGGAAGCGCAGGGCCGCGGCACCGGGACGCCGCGGGAAGGGCAGCCGCGGGATCGTGAGCAGCTCGTAGCCGCGCGCCGGGACGAGGCGGGCCTCGAGACCCTCGGCGGTGCCGAGCACGAGCACGCGGGCGTCGCGCTCGCGCTCGCGGAGGCGGTCGGCCGTCGCGAGGAGCGGGTTCACGTGACCGGCGGTGCCGCCGCCGGCGAAGAGGTAGGTCGTCACGAGGCGGCGGGCTCCGGGTCGGTGCGGCGTCGGGCGAAGGAGAGGACGACGCCGACGGCCGCGAGGGTCGTCACGAGCGCCGAGCCGCCCGAGGAGATGAGCGGGAGCGGGACGCCGAGCACGGGGAGGAGGCCGAGCACCACCGCGATGTTCACGAAGGCCTGCCCGACGATCCAGACCATGGCCGTGCCGGTCGCGATCTTCGCGAAGCGGTCGTGCGACATCCGCGCGATGCGGACGAAGGAGACCGCCATGATGCCGAAGAGCACGAGCACGACGACGGCCCCCACGAAGCCGAGCTCCTCGCCGATGACGGCGAAGATGAAGTCGTTGTCGGCGGCGGGCAGCCACGACCACTTCGAGGTCGAGTTGCCGAGGCCGACGCCGAAGGGGCCGCCCGAGGCGAGCGCCCACCAGCCGTGGAGCGTCTGCCAGCAGTAGCGGTCGTAGTCGGCGTCGTTCACGCAGCCGGAGAGCCAGGCCTCGATGCGCTCGCGCCGGTTGCCCTCGCTGACCGCGACGAAGAGGAAGCCGACGACGCCGATGATCGCCGTGCCCGCGGCGATGATGCGGAGGCGGACCGCGCCGAAGAAGAGCGCGCCGAGCACCATGAGCAGCATGATCGAGGCGGTGCCGAGGTCGCCGCCGACGAGGACGAAGCCGATCGCGGCACCCGCGACGGGGCCGATCGGGATGAGCACGTGCTTCCACTGGTGCAGCAGCGCGCTCTTCGAGGTGATGACGGCCGCCATCCAGATCACGAGCGCGAGCTTCACGAACTCGGAGGGCTGCAGCGAGAAGCCCGCGATGCGGATCCAGTTGTTGTTGCCGCCCGTGCCCCACCCGATGCCCGGGACGAAGACGAGGAGCTGGAGGCCGACCGCGCCGATGAGGAGCCGCCAGCCCCAGCGCCGCCAGAAGGTCGCGGGCATCCGCGCCGCGATGAGCATGATCGGGATGCCGATCGCGGCGAAGAGCGCCTGTCGGGCGAAGTCGCCGAAGAAGTCGCCCTCGTTGTTGAGGCTCGAGGTCACCGAGGAGGAGGAGAGCACCATGACGAGGCCGAAGGCGACGAGGAACAGCGTCGTGCCGAGGAGCCAGAAGTACTCGGGGGTCTCGGCCCCGAAGAGGCGCTTGACGACGACGACCGCGCCGCGGCCGCGCGGCGGCTCAGCCGGCCGATCCGCCGTCCTGGGGGGTCGCGTCGTCGTCATGCGATGCTCCTCCCGCCTGCGCCCGGACGGCCTCGGCGAAGCGCCGGCCGCGGTCTGCGTAGTCCTCGAACTGGTCCATGGATGCCGCCGAGGGCGCGAGCAGCACGACATCCCCCTCGCGGGCCATCTCGGCTGCCGCCCGCACGACCGCGGGCATCACCTGCTCAGTCTCCGTCGCATCCACCTCCACGACCGTCACGCCGGGCGCGTGTCGCGCGAACGCGGCGAGCACCGCGGTGCGATCGGCGCCGATCACGACGGCGCCGCGCAGGCGCTCCGCGTGCCGGCCGACGAGCGGCGCGACGTCGACGCCCTTGAGCAGGCCGCCGACGATCCAGACGACGCGCTCGTAGGACTGCAGGGCGGCGTGGGCGGCGTGCGGGTTCGTCGCCTTCGAGTCGTCGACCCAGCGGACGCCGCCGACCTCCGCGATCGTCTCGGTCCGGTGGCCGTCCATGCGGAAGGCGCGGATCGCCGCCCGGATCGCGGCCGGCTCGACGCCCGCGGCGCGCGCGAGCGCGGCGGCGGCGAGCACGTTCTGCACCGAGTGCGGCGCGCCGAGGCCCGACTCGCGGAGGTCGTCGAGCGTCGCCAGCTCGAGGGCGCTCGTGCGGCGCGCGTCGAGGAAGGCGCGGTCGGCGAGCAGGTCCTCGACGAGCCCGAGATCGCTCGGGCCGGGGATGTCGAGCCCGAAGCCGATCGCGCGGCAGCCCTCCTCGACCTCCGCCTCCTCGACGAGATGCATGGTCGCCTCGTCCGCGCGGTTGTAGACGCAGGCGACGCGGGTGTGCTCGTAGACGCGGCCCTTCGCGGCGCGGTAGGCCTCGCGGCCCCCGTGCCAGGCGAGGTGGTCGTCGTCGATGTTGAGGACGACGCTCGCGAGCGCGCGCACCGCCCCGCCGTCCGCCGCGGCGCCGGGGCGGTTGATCCAGTGCAGCTGGTGGCTCGAGAGCTCGACGACGAGGGCGTCGAAGCCCTGCGGGTCGCGGATCGCGTCGAGGACGGGGATGCCGATGTTGCCGGCGGGGGCCGCGCGCAGCCCGCCCGCGACGAGCATGCTCGCGGTGAGCTGCGTCGTCGTCGTCTTGCCGTTCGTGCCGGTCACGCAGATCCAGTCGGCGGGCGCGCCCACCTTGTCGCGCAGGCGCCAGGCGAGCTCGACATCGCCCCAGACGGGCAGACCCCGGGAGGCGGCCCAGCTCGGGAGGGCGTGGCTCGGCGGGTAGCCGGGCGACACGATGACGAGCTCCGGCTCGAAAGCGTCGAGCTCGGCGGGGACGAGGGCCTCGTCGGGCTGCTCGGCGAACCGCGCGCCGATGACCTCGAGCAGCTCGCGGTGCTGCCCGCGCGAGCGGTGCGCCGTCACGAGCACCTCGGCACCGAGCTCCACGAGGGTGTCGGCGGCGGCGAAGCCGGAGACGCCCAGGCCGAGGACGACGACGCGGAGCCCGCGCCAGTCCGCGTGCCAGCTCGTCAGGGCGGAGAGATCCCGCATGCTCAGCCGCTGATCCACTCGAGATAGAACAGGCCGACGCCCGAGGCGACGAAGAGGCCGGCGATGAGCCAGAAGCGGACGACGACCGTCACCTCCGCCCAGCCCTTGAGCTCGAAGTGGTGGTGCAGCGGGCTCATCAGGAAGATGCGCTTCCCCCTCGTGATCTTGAAGTAGGCGCGCTGCACGATGACCGAGCCCGTCACGATGAGGAACAGGCCGCCGATGAGGACGAGGAGGAGCTCGGTCCGGCTGAGGATCGCGAGCGCCGCGAGGGCGCCGCCGAGCCCGAGGGAGCCGGTGTCGCCCATGAAGATCTGCGCGGGGCTCGTGTTCCACCAGAGGAACCCGATGAGGCTGCCGGCGATCGCCGCCGCCGCGACCGCGAGGTCGAGCGGATCGCGCACGACGTAGCAGTTCTCGACGTTCTCGGGCAGCAGGTTCACACCGCCGCACGCCTGGTTGAACTGCCAGAAGCCGATGAAGATGTAGGCCGAGATCGCGAAGATCGAGGCGCCCGAGGCGAGGCCGTCGAGGCCGTCCGCGACGTTGACGCCGTTCGAGGCGCTCACCACGATGATGTTCGTCCAGAGCACGAAGACGATGACCATCCCCGCGGTGCCGAAGATCGCGAGGTTGAGCCACTCGATCTCGCGCACGGCCGAGAGGAAGACCGTGAAGCCGTTCGGGTGGTCCGGCCCGTAGCCGGCGGCGGTCAGGTCGTTCTCGTCCGGCGCCGTGAGGGCGAGGACGGCGAACACGGTGCCGACGATCACCTGCCCGGCGATCTTCGCCCAGCCGCCGAGGCCGAGGCTGCGCTGCTTGCGCGTCTTGAGGAAGTCGTCGACGAAGCCCACGATCCCGAGGCCCACCATGAGGCCCAGGACGAGCACCCCGACACGCGTCATCGGCTCGTCCGCGACGAGGTGCCCGACGACGTAGCCGAGGCAGGCGCCCAGGATGAAGACGATGCCGCCCATGGTGGGCGTGCCCTTCTTCGCGTGGTGGGTCTGCGGCCCGTCGTCGCGGATGAACTGGCCCCAGCCGATCCGGTTGAAGACCCGGATGAAGACGGGCGTCATGAACAGCGTGAAGAACAGGGCGAAGGCGCCGGCGATGAGGAGCGCGATCATGCGGAGGCCTCCCCGAGGCGGTCGCCGAGGAAGCGCAGGCCCGCGGAGTTGGAGGACTTCACGAGCACGACATCACCGGAGCGGAGCAG
Organism: Homoserinibacter sp. YIM 151385; assembly: GCF_027912415.1. NCBI lineage: Bacteria > Bacillati > Actinomycetota > Actinomycetes > Micrococcales > Microbacteriaceae > Homoserinibacter > Homoserinibacter sp. YIM 151385. Next base: position 824,179 of record NZ_CP115175.1, read on the forward strand.
ACCACGCAGGACATCGTAGGCGGCATCCGCGTCCTCGACGAGGATCGACTCCCCGTCCCACGAGCCCTCGAGGCCCGCGGCGTTGTGGATGTGGCGGGCGCCGTGCCCGACGACGACGAGCTGGCGGATGTCGAGCCGCACCGCGAGCCGGCCGATCCGATCGTGCTCCTCATCCGCGACCTCCCCGAGCTCCGTCATCTCGCCGAGGACGGCGACCGTGCGCCGCTCCCCCGCGACCTGCGCGAGCGCCTTGACGGCCGCGGCCGTCGAATCCGGGCTCGCGTTGTAGGCGTCGTTGATGATCGTGACGCCGTCCGCGCGCTCGAGGACCTCCATGCGCCACCGCTCGGCACGCGCGACGCCCTCGAGCGCCGGGATGGCGCGCGCCAGCGGCACCCCGAGCTCGCGGGCGACCGCGAGGGCCGCGAGGGCGTTGTAGACGTGGTGCTCGCCGAGGATGCGCAGGCGGACCTCGTGCGACGCCTCGCCGATGCGGAGGCAGAAGGCCGTGCCCTCGGCGCTCGCGCGCACGTCCTCCGCGCGCACCTCCGCGTCCGGGCCGAGTCCGAAGCCGATGACGCGCGCGGCGGTGAGCTCGCGCATCGCGGCGACCCGCGGGTCGTCGAGGTTGAGGATCGCGGCGGCGGCCGCCGGGAGGGTCCGCACGATCTCCGACTTCGCCCGCTGGGTGACCTCGATGCCGCCGAACTCGCCCGCGTGGGCGAGTCCGACCTTGAGCACGACCGACACGTCGGGCGTCGCGATGTCGACGAGCCGGGCGATGTCGCCCTCGGAGCTCGCGCCCATCTCGACGACGAGGAAGCGCGTCTCGCGGTCGATCCGCAGCATCGAGATCGGGGCGCCGACGTGGTTGTTGAAGGAGCCGCGCGGGGCGATGGTGGGGCCTTCGGCCCCGAGGATCTCGCGGAGCAGGTTCTTCGTCGTCGTCTTGCCGTTCGAGCCCGTGATGCCGACGACCCGCAGCCCGCCGAGCGCGCGCACCTCGGCGACGACGTGGCGCGCGAGCGCCTGGAGCGCCGCGACGCCCGAGTCGACGACGACGACCGGCACGGGCAGCTCGAGCGGACGCTCCGCCACGACGAGCGCGGCGCCCGCCCGGGCGGCCTCCGCCGCGTAGTCGGCGCCGTCGAGGGCCTCGCCGCGGTAGGCGACGAAGATGGAGCCCGGCCCGACCTCCCGCGAGTCCGTCTCGACGGAGCCGTCCACGAGGAGCTCGGGGTCGGCCCCGGCGGAGAGCTCGCCGCCGACGACGCGCGCGAGCTCGCCCAGGCGCAGCGCGATCACGCCCAGCCCGCCTCTCGCAGCGCCGCGCGGGCCTCGTCGCGCGCCGAGTACGGCGTGCGGACGCCGCGGATGTCGCGGTAGTCCTGGTGCCCGGGGCCCGCCCAGAGGATCGAGTCGCCTTCGCGCGCGAGCTCGACGGCGGCGCGGATGGCGGCCTCCGGCGGGCTCACCTCGAGGGTCCGCTCCGGCTGATGCTCCGCGAGCGCGGCGCCCTCGAGGAGGGTGCGGCGGATGGAGGCCGGGTCCTCGAAGCGCGGGTGGTGGTCGGTGATGACGAGGATGTCGCAGCCCTCGGCCGCGACGCGCCCCATCTCGTGGCGCTTCGTGGCATCCCGGTCGCCGTCCGCGCCGAAGACCATGATCGTGCGGCCGGGGGTGAAGGCGCGGACCGCGCCGAGCGTGTTCTCGAAGGCGTCGGGGCTGTGGCCGAAGTCGACGAAGACGCTCGGCCCGCGGTCGCCCGAGACCCGCTCGGTGCGCCCGGGCAGGTAGGCGCGGATGCCGCCGTCGGCGTCGAGCGCCTGGCCGATCGCCTCGAGCTCGAAGCCCGCCTCGACGAGCATGACGATCGCGAGTCCCGCATTCGCCGCCATGTGCCAGCCGATGAGCGGGACCCGCGTCGTGAGCGCGCGCCCGTCGGGGCCCGTGAGCCGGAACTCACTGAAGGCCGGCTGCTCCTCGAGGAGCTCGAGGGTCCACTCCGCCTCGACGCCCGGTGTCGCCGAGATCGTCGTCACGGGGATGTGCGAGGCCTCGACGACGCGCCGCCCGTACGCGGTGTCGAGGGAGACGACGCCGCGGCGCCCGAACTCAGGCGTGAAGAGCGGCAGCTTCGCCTGGAAGTACTCCTCCATGTCGGCGTAGTCGTCGAGGTGGTCGTGGCTGAGGTTCGTGAAGCCGACGACGTCGAAGCAGATCCCGTCGACGCGGTTGCGCGAGAGCGCCTGCGCGCTCACCTCGATCGCGACGGCGCGGACGCCGGCCTCCCGCATCCGGGCGAGGAGGGCGTGCATCTCGCTCGCCTCGGGTGTCGTGAGGCGGCTCACGACCGTGAGGTCGCCGATGTGGCGCTCGGAGGTGGAGCTGAGGCCCGTCACGAGGCCGAGCTGCCGGAGGATCCCCTCGAGGAGATAGGAGGTGGACGTCTTGCCGTTCGTCCCGGTCGTGCCGAAGAGGAGCGGGGCGTCCTCGCGCGTGCGGTAGACCCAGGCGGCGAGCTCGCCGAGCGCCTCGCGCGGCTCCTCGACGAGGAGGATGGGGAGCCCGCTTCCGGCGGCGAGCTCGGCGCCCGCGGCATCCGTCGCGATCGCGACCGCGCCGCCCTCCGCGGCGGCCGTCGCGTAGCTCGCGCCGTGGCTGTTCGCGCCCTGGACCCCCACGTAGAGGTCGCCGGGGTGCAGATCGCCCGTGCTCAGCGTGATGCCCGAGATCTCGATGCCGTCGACGGCGCCGCGATGCTCGAGCTCGAACTCCTGGACGAGTCGGGCCAGCGATCGCGGAGAGGGGTGCTCCGGTCGCAGTACGGGCGGGATCCGAGAGCCCACGCTTCCTCGCTTCTGCTCGACGAGCGGTTCATTGACAGCCTGCCGCGATCCGGGGCGACCCGGTCCGCGGTCCGCTCACCACTCCAGCTGGAGATCCGGCGCCGGCTTCGTGGAGGGGGTGATCCGGAAGGTCTTGATGACCTGCTTCATGATCTGGTTGAAGGTGGGCGCCGCCGCGGCGGACGTCTTGATGGTATCGGGCTTCGCGAAGGTCACGACAATCGCGTACTCGGGGTCCTCGGCCGGGACCAGGCCCGCGACCGAGACGATGCGCTCGGCGCCGTAGCGCCCGTTCTCGGCGACCTCCGCGGTCCCCGTCTTCGCGCCGATGCGGTAGCCCGGCACCTGGAGGATCGGGCCGAGGAAGCCCGTGCTGACGACCGTCTCCATCATCTGCACGGTCGAGTCGGCCGCGTACTCGGAGACGACGCGCGTGCCCTTCCCGCTCGGGACCTGCGTCGTCGTCCCGTCGGCGTTCTCGCATCCCTCCACGAGCGACAGCGGGATCTTGACGCCGCCGTTGCCGAGGGTCTGGAAGATGCCGGCGACCTGCGCCGAGGTCGCGGTCATGCCCTGCCCGAACTGCTGGGTGATGTTCGTGATCGAGTCGAGCTGATCGGCCGGGATGAGCGAGCCGCTCGACTCGCCGTAGAAGTCGACGCCGGTGGGCTCGCCCATGCCGAAGGCCTTGAGGTAGTCGTGGCGCGCCGTCTTCGAGGGGAGCTTCTCGGTGAGCGCGGCGATGCCCGTGTTCGAGGAGTTCATGAGGACGCCCGCGGTCGTGTAGTGGAGGTCGTCGTGCGCCCAGGCGTCCGAGATGTAGCTGCCGGCCGGCAGCCCCTTCGTGTAGCGGCCGACGGCCGTGACCTTCGTCGTCGGGGTGATGACGCCCGCGTCGATGTAGGAGGCGATCGTCGCGGCCTTGACGGTCGATCCGGGCTCGTAGGGCGAGGAGAACAGCCGCGCGCCGAGCGCCGAGCGGTCGGCGCCGCCGGGGTCGTTGGGGTCGACCGTCGGCCAGTCGGCGGCCGCGCGGATCTTGCCCGTCTTCACCTCGACGACCATCGCGGTCCCCCATTCGGCGCCGAGCGACTCGCCCTGCTCCGCGAGCGCCTGCTGCGCGTACCACTCGAGGTTGGAGTCGATCGTGAGGCGGATGTCGCCGCCGTCGCGCGCCTTGCGCGTGACGACCTCGGTGCCGGGGAGCTGCACGGAGTCCGCGCTGAGCTCGACCGTCGACGTGCCGTTGCGCGAGCGCAGGCAGTCGTCCTGCGCGATCTCGAGTCCCGCCTGCGGCCCGTCGGTCCCGATGAAGCCGACGAGGTTGCCGGCGACCTGGCCGTTGGGGTAGGTGCGAGAGGGCACGTACTCGTCGTAGATGCCGGGCAGCTTCAGCTCGCGGACCGCCTTGAGCACACCGAGCTTCACGTTCTTCTTGATGTAGACGAAGTCGGACTCCGGGTCCTTCGCGAGCGCCGCGGCGATGATGTCGTAGATCTGCTGCGGCTTCTGCCCCGTGATCTCCCCGAGCTCCGCGAGCCACTGCTCGAGCGGGACGTGGACCTTCTCGCCGTCGCGGAAGTAGTCGTAGCCCTCGGCGTCGATGTTCTTCGGGCTCGCCGTGATGTTGTAGCGCTCGACGCTGTCGGCGAGCACGACGCCGTTCGTGTCGACGATGTCGCCGCGGATGCCGTAGTCGACGAGCGAGAACACGCGCTTCTGGTCGGAGGCCTCGTTGAGGTCCTCCGCCCGCACGAACTGGAGTTCGGCGAGGCGGACCGAGAACAGCGCGACGATCGCGAAGACGGCGATGACGGAGGCGGCGAGACGGCGGCGGGTGCTCCGGGCGTGGCTCACGGGTGCTGGGCTCCCCTTCTCGGTGCTATCGGGTGGTCGGGGACGGGAGCGTGGTGTCGCCGCCCTCCCGGCTCGATCCCGACGATACGTTCTCGCGCTGCTCGGAGCGCGCCGACTCGCCCTCGCTCGTCGAGGCGCCCGACTCGCGCGACTCGGCGCGCTCGAGCGCCTTCGGGTCGACGACCATGCTCGCGTCGATGAGGCTGTTGCCGATGCGGTTGCGGCCGTCGGTGAGGCTCCCGCCCGCGGGTGTCGGCGTGCCGGAGACCTTGCCGGTCGCGAGGTCGAGGAACACGGGGTTCCCGCTTGCGACCATGCCGAGCTTCTCGGCGTTCCGGATGAGGTTCTGCGTCGAGCTCCACGTCTCGGCCGACTCGGCGAGGTCCTGCTGCGTGCGCACGAGGTCGCGCTGCTCAGCCTGGAGCGCCGAGATCTCGTAGGCGCCCTCCGCGGCGACGATGCTGAGGAGCAGCTGCGCGAGCAGGATGACGCCGATGCCGCCGACCGTGACGAGGGCGTAGACGATGCGGGGTCGCGCGCGCCGCTGGGCGCGGCTCGGGGCGACCTCGAGATGCCGGCGCGGCTCGAGCTCGCGCTCGGGTGCCGGCGCGGGCAGCGCGTGGGCGAGGTTCGTGCTCATGCGGCCTCCCGGATCCGCTCGGCCGCGCGGATGCGGACGGATGCCGCGCGGGGGTTGTCGGCTCGCTCGGTCTCGCCCGCCTGCTCGGAGCCGCGGACGAGGAGCTTCAGCTCGGGCCGGTGCTCCGGCAGCTCCACGGGGAGCCCCCGGGGCGCCGTCGAGGTCGAGCGGCGCTGGAGCTCGCGCTTCACGATGCGGTCCTCGAGCGAGTGGTACGCGAGCACGACGATCCGACCGCCGAGCTCGAGCGAGTCGACCGCGGCGGGGATGGCGCGCTCGAGCACCGAGAGCTCCTGGTTGACCTCGATGCGCAGCGCCTGGAAGACGCGCTTCGCAGGGTGGCCCGCGCGTCGGACGGCGGCGGGCGTCGCGGCGGCGATGACGTCGACGAGGTCGCCCGAGCGCACGAAGGGCGCCGTCCTCCGTCGCTCGACGATCTTCTTCGCGAAGCGCCCGGCGAGCTTCTCCTCGCCGTAGACGTGCATGATCCGACGGAGCTCGGCCTCGTCGTACTCCGCGAGGACCCGCTCCGCGGTGAGCGCGCTCGAGGCGTCCATGCGCATGTCGAGCGGGGCGTCCTGCGAGTAGGAGAAGCCGCGCTCGACCTCGTCGAGCTGCATCGACGAGACGCCGAGGTCGAAGAGGATGCCAGAGATCGCGGGGATGCCGAGCCTCTCGAGCGCCTCCGGCAGCTGGTCGTACACCGTGTGGACGAGGTGGACGCGGTCGCCGAAGCGCTCGAGCCGCTCCCCCGCGAGGCGCTGGGCGTGCGGGTCGCGGTCGAGGCCGACGAGCACGAGCTCGGGGAAGCGCTCGAGGAGCGCCTCGGCGTGCCCGCCGAGGCCGAGGGTCGCGTCGACGAGGACGGCCCCGGGTCGCTCGATGGCGGGCGAGAGCAGCTCGATGCTGCGCTCGAGGGCGACGGGGATGTGGCGGGGCTCGGTCATGTCCTGCGGTGCCGGCCCTCGGATCCGATCCCCATCCTCTCGGCCTGACACCGGGGAAGGTGCGTCAGGGCGAGCGGCTGGAGGTCGCATCCCAGGGTCAGAAGAGGCCCGCGATCACCTCCTCGTCGGTGTCAGCGAACTCCGCCTCGGTCTCGGCGTAGTAGGCGTTCCAGGCGGCGGTGTCCCAGATCTCGGCGCGCGTGCCCGTGCCGATGACCGTGAGCTCCCGGTCGAGGCCCGCGTAGTCGCGGAGCATCGTCGGCACCGTGACGCGCCGCTGCTTGTCGGGGATCTCCTGCGTCGCCCCGGAGAGGAACAGGCGCAGGAAGTTGCGGCTCGCCTTGCTCGTGAGGGAGGCCTGCCGGATGCGGTCGTGGACGTTCTCGAACTCGCGCTGGCTGAAGAGGTAGACGCAGTGCTCCTGGCCGCGGGTCATGACGAGACCGCCCGAGAACTCGTCCCAGAACTTGGCGGGGAGGACGATGCGGCCCTTGTCGTCGAGCTTGGGCGCGAACGTGCCGAGCAGCATGCGGGCCCCCTCTCCTCCGGCCAGAACCCAGGTCTGCTCCACTTTACTCCACTCTCAACCACAAAAACAGTGCAGACGCCCCGAACTGGGGCCGTGTCGCGAGAACTCGCCTGCAAATGCAGGCGAGTTGGCGGTGGAGGAAGGTGGAGGAGAATTCCGTACCGTGGAAGATTCCGGGCACGAAAAAAGCCGGCCCGAAGGCCGGCTGCCGAATTCGAGCTCGCGCCGCGCGAGCCCGGTGGGGGTCGGAGGGGGCTAGCCCTCGCGGCCGCCCCGCTCGAAGGAGTCCGCGAAGCCGCTCGCCTGACGGCGGGCGTCACGCGCCTCGGCCGCGCGGCGGATGCGGCGCGGCGGGGCGATCGCGAAGAGAGCGCCGCCGAACATGAGCACGAAGCCGAGGATGCCGACGACCGGGAGCTTGAGCCCGACGCCCACCAGGAGCGTCACGACCCCAGCCAGGCCGATGAGGATGCCGATCGCGATCGCCGTGTAGTTCGCCCGGCCCTTCGCGCCCACCGTCGCGACGTAGTCCGCGTCGTTGTGGTAGAGGCTGCGCTCCATCTCATCGAGGAGACGCTGCTCCTGCTCCGACAGTGGCATCTCGGGCTCCGATCGTGGCGGCGTGTTCGGGCCACCATTCTAGGCTTCCCCGCCTGAGTAGGCTAGGCACGTGGCTGAGAGTTTGCGCTTCACCGATCTCGTGCAGGAGCGCATCGACCGGGCGCTCGAGGCGCACGCATCGCACCTGGCCGAGATCGCTCCGGAGCTCGCCGACATCACCCGCATCGCGGGCGACCTTCTCCAGGGCGGCAAGCGCTTCCGCGCACTGTTCTGCTACTGGGGGTGGCAGGCCGTCGCGGGGCTCGAGGACGAGGAGGGCCCGCTCGACAGCGGCCGCTCCGCCGAGCACCTCCCCGCCGTCGTCGAGGTCGCCGCCGCGCTCGAGATCTTCCACGCGGCCGCCCTCGTGCACGACGACATCATGGACAACTCCGACCTGCGACGCGGGCGCCCCTCCGCGCACCGGCGCTTCGAGGCGATCGCGCACGAGCTCGGACTCGCGGGCGACCGGGCGGCCTTCGGGCGCAACGGCGCCCTCCTGCTCGGCGACCTCCTCCTCGGCTGGAGCGACGAGCTCCTCGACGAGGGGCTGCGCCGGCTCGACGACGGGGCCAGGATCGCGGCGCGCCTGGAGTTCACGCGCATGCGCACGGAGGTCACGCTCGGGCAGCACCTCGACATCCTCGAGGAGGGCTCCTGGCGGGGTCGCGACGACGAGGACCTCATCCGCCGGGCGCACCGCGTCATCCTCTTCAAGGCCGCCAAGTACAGCGTCGAGGCTCCGCTCGCGATCGGCGCCTCGCTCGCGGGGGCCTCGCTCCCGCAGCTCGAGGCGCTGCGGGCCTACGGCCTCCCCGTCGGCGTCGCCTTCCAGCTGCAGGACGACCTGCTCGGGGTCTACGGCGATCCGGCCGAGACGGGGAAGCCCGCGGGCGACGATCTCCGCGAGGGCAAGCGGACCGTGCTCATCGCCCTCGCACGGCAGGCCCTGCCGCCCTCGGCGGCCCGCCTGCTCGACGAGCTGCTCGGGGACCCGGAGCTGGATGCCGGTCAGATCTCCATGCTGCAGTCGACCGTCCGCGACTCGGGCGCCGTCGCCAAGGTGGACCGCATCATCGGCCACTCGGTGCGCACGGCACGCGCGGCGCTCGGCCAGGCGCCGCTCAGCCGCGCCGCTCGCGAGGAGCTCTCACGGCTCGCCGACGCGGTGACCCGCCGCTCGAGCTGAGGCGGGTGCGGCTCAGAAGCCGAGCGCCTGCGCGACCCGGCGCACCTCGGCCTTGCGGCCGGCGAGCAGCGCCTCGATGGGCGGCACGTCGCCGAGGCTGCCCTCGGGCGAGGTGAGCCAGCGGACGATCTCGTCGTCGTCGAAGCCCGCATCCCCGAGGACCAGGACGGTGCCGCGGAGCTCGGGGAGCGGCTCGCCATCCCGGAGGAAGGCGGCGGGGACGCGGAGCGCGCCGTCGACGCGCGTCGCGACGAGGCGGCGCTCCTCGATGAGCCGGTGCACGCGGCCCGGGGAGATGCCGAGGAGCTCGACGAGCTCGGCCATGCCGAGCCAGGCGCTGGGTTCGAGGGTGGTCACGCGACCAGCCTGCCACGCGGCGACGCGCTCGGGGCGCGGGGGGCGACTGACGAGGTCACATCAGTCACGTCAGTAACATCAATCACGCAAATCACGTGGATTGACACTGTTAAACAACTGTGACAGCGTTGGGGGCTGAATCGACGATCGACGTCCCGGGGGCGGGGAGCGAGGGGCAGACATGCGCAACACCGACGAGATCGCGACGACGAGCGGCTCCGCCGCCTTCGCGCGCAGCCGCTGGAACCGCGGCCTCATGACCACCATGCCGCTCGTCATCGCCGGGGCCATGACCGTCACGGGCCTCACCGGCCCGCTCGAGCCCGCCGCCGCATCCCCGAAGAAGCCCGAGCGCCCGCGCGGCCAGATCCGCCCCGCCGCGGCCCCCGCGCCGGCGGTCGCGCCGAGCGAGGTCCGCGAGGCCGCCCGTCCCGCGCTGCCCGCGAGCCACCGCGTCACCGCCGGCGACACCGTCTCGAGCATCGCGGGCCGCTACGGCCTCTCGACCGCCTCCGTCCTCGCCATGAACGGCCTCGGCTGGAAGTCGCTCATCTTCCCCGGCCAGGTGCTCAAGCTCGGCGGCCAGGCCGCGGGCGCCGGGTCGGGCACCGCCGCGACCAAGCCGGCGACCGCCGCCGTCACGACGGCCGGCGGCAGCTACACGATCCGCTCCGGCGACACCGTGTCGAGGATCGCCGCGCGCTTCGGCACCACGACGAAGGCCGTGCTCGACGCGAACGGCCTCAAGGCGACGAGCATCATCTACCCCGGCCAGCGGATCCGCATCCCCGCGAGCGGCGGCGCGACCGCCACCACCGGTGCGACGGGCGGCAGCGGCTCGACCGGCACCTCGGCCACGAGCTACACGATCCGCTCGGGCGACACCGTGACCTCCATCGCGAAGCGCTTCGGCGTGCGCGTCGAGGCGCTCCTCGCCGCCAACGGGCTGAAGTCCTCGAGCATCATCTACGCGGGCCGCACCCTCCGCATCCCCGCCAAGGGCGGCACCACGACGACCGGGACGACCAGCGGCACGGACGTCGGCAGCACCGTCACGCCGCTCTCCGCCGAGATGGCCTCGAACGCCCGCGTCATCGTCGCGGTCGGCCGCCAGCTCGGCGTGAGCGACCGCGGGATCGTCATCGCGCTCGCGGCCGCGATGCAGGAGTCCAGCCTGCGCAACATCGACCACGGCGACCGCGACTCGCTCGGCCTCTTCCAGCAGCGCCCGAGCACCGGATGGGGCACGAGGTCGCAGCTCCTCAACCCCGCCCACGCGGCCCGCCTGTTCTACGGCGGCCCGTCGAACCCGAACAAGGGCAAGACGCGCGGCCTGCTCGACATCCGCGGCTGGGAGTCGATGTCGCTCACGAAGGCCGCGCAGGCCGTCCAGATCTCGGCGCACCCGACCGCGTACGCCAAGTGGGAGAAGAGCGCCGCCGCCTGGCTCGCCCAGCTCGGCTGAGCCGTCCGCGCCGCACCGGCGCGCCCCGTGTCGCCCCGAGGACTCGCCAGGCTCCGCGCCTAGACTCGACCCCGTGAGCGTCAACACCTCCGACCCGATGATCGGCCGTCTCATCGACGGCCGGTATCAGGTGCGCTCCCGCATCGCGCGCGGCGGGATGGCGACCGTCTACCTCGCGACCGACCTCCGCCTCGAGCGGCGCGTCGCGATCAAGATCATGCACGGCCATCTGGCCGACGACACGCAGTTCAAGCAGCGGTTCATCCAGGAGGCGCGCTCGGCCGCCCGGCTCGCGCACCCCAACGTCGTCAACGTCTTCGACCAGGGTCAGGACCACGACTCCGCCTACCTCGTCATGGAGTACCTGCCGGGCATCACCCTCCGCGAGCTCCTCCACGACTACGGCGCGCTCACCTCCGAGCAGGCGATCGACATCGCCGAGGCCGTGCTGTCGGGCCTCTCCGCGGCGCACAAGGCCGGCATCGTCCACCGCGACCTCAAGCCCGAGAACGTGCTCCTCGCCGACGACGGCCGCATCAAGATCGGCGACTTCGGCCTCGCGCGCGCCGCGAGCGCGAACACCGCGACCGGCCAGGCCCTGCTCGGCACGATCGCCTACCTCTCCCCCGAGCTCGTCACCCGCGGCGTCGCCGACACCCGCAGCGACATCTACGCCGTCGGGATCATGCTGTTCGAGATGCTCACGGGCGAGCAGCCCTTCAAGGGCGAGCAGCCGATGCAGATCGCCTACCAGCACGCGAACGACTCCGTGCCCCCGCCCAGCCGCCGCAACCCGAAGGTCCCCGCGGAGCTCGACGAGCTCGTGCTCTGGGCGACCGCCCGCGACCCGGAGGAGCGCCCCGTCGACGCCCGCGCACTGCTCGAGCAGCTGCACGAGACCGAGTCGCTCCTCCAGACGGCGCTCCCCACGAGCGCGACCCAGGTGCAGCGCACCATGGTCCTGCCCTCCGCGCCCGCGATGCCCGCGCCCTCCGATCAGGCCACCCAGGTGCTCGGGGGCGCCGGCGCGCTCGTGCCGCAGCAGCACCGCACCGACGAGATCGGCGACAGCACCTCGGCGCTGGCGGTGCAGTCGCGCAAGCGCCGCCGCCGCGGGCCGATCATCATCCTCATCGTGCTGCTGCTCGCGATCGCGGGCGGCGTCGCCGGCTGGTGGTTCAGCGCGGGGCCCGGCGCGCTCGTCGTCGTGCCGCAGGAGATCCGCGGGATGACCTTCGAGGACGCGAAGGCCGAGCTCGAGCAGCGCGGCCTCACGGTCCAGGAGGAGCCCGGCGACGCCGTCTTCGACATCGAGATCGAGCCCGAGCTCGTCGCGCAGTCCGACCCGAGCTTCGGCATCCCCGCCGCGAAGGACGCGCCGATCGTGCTCCACCTCTCCAAGGGGCCCGAGCCGAAGGCGATGACGATCGAGCGCGGGATGCCGGAGCCCGAGGCGCAGGCGATCGTCGACGAGGCGAACTGGACGGCCGAGGAGCCGGATCGGCGCTTCGCGAACAAGGTGCCCGAGGGCCAGGTCATCGACGTGCTCGACGGCGAGGGCGACAGCCTCCTCGAGACGGAGGAGTACGGCGAGGGGCTCCCGGTGCAGCTCGTCGTCTCGCTCGGACCGGTGCCGGACGTGCGCGGGCTCAGCTTCGAGGAGGCCGCCCAGCGGCTCCGGCAGGCCGGTCTCACGGCGGTCGAGGGCGAGCGCCGCTTCTCGAGCGACTACGAGGAGGGGCAGGTCTCGGCGATCGTCACGACGACGGGCGGCACCCAGATCGTGTTCCGCGAGGGCGACCGGATCACGCTCGTCATCTCGCGCGGACCCGACCTCGTCGACATCCCCGATGTCGTCGGCAGCTCGATCAACGATGCCGCCGCCGCGCTCCGCGAGGCCGACTTCGAGGTGCAGATCGAGACCAACGCGCCCGAGGGGCTGTGGGGCATCGCGACCGTGCAGGAGGTCGTGCCGAGTCAGGACGAGCGCGCCGAGCGCGGGGCGACCATCACGATCCGCGCGAACTTCTAGGCGTCTCCGGACGCGCCCGCGGCGGCTACCGGCCCGCGCTCCGCCCGAGCTCCTCGGCGACGAGGAAGGCGAGCTCGAGCGACTGCATGTGGTTCAGACGCGGGTCGCACAGCGACTCGTAGCGGGTCGCGAGGGTCGCCTCGTCGATGTGCTCCGAGCCGCCCAGGCACTCCGTCACGTCGTCGCCCGTGAGCTCGACGTGGATGCCGCCCGGGTGCGTCCCCGCCGCGCGGTGCGCCGCGAAGAAGCCCTGGACCTCGTCCACGACGTCGTCGAAGTTGCGCGTCTTGTAGCCGTTCGGGGTCGTGAGCCCGTTGCCGTGCATCGGATCCGTCACCCAGAGCGGGGTCGCATCCATGCGCGTGATCGCCTCGAGGAGCGGTGGGAGCGCGTCGCGCACCTTGCCGGCGCCCATCCGCGTGATGAAGGTGAGTCGACCCGGCTCGCGCTCGGGATCGAGCTTGTCGATCAGCTGCTCCATCACCTCGGGCGTCGTCGAGGGCCCGAGCTTCACGCCGATGGGATTGCGGATGCGGCTGAAGTAGTCGACGTGCGCGCCGTCGAGCTCGCGCGTGCGCTCCCCGATCCAGAGGAAGTGCGCGCTCGTGTTGACGGGGGTCCCGTTGCGGGAGTCGATGCGGGTCATGGGGCGCTCGTAGTCCATGAGCAGCCCCTCGTGGCCGGTGTAGAACTCGACGCGCTTGAGCTCGTCGAAGTCGGCGCCGGCGGCCTCCATGAACTTCACCGCGCGGTCGATCTCGCGCGCGAGGCCCTCGTAGCGCTGGTTCGCGGGGTTCGCGGCGAAGCCCCGGTTCCAGCTGTGGACCTGGCGCAGGTCGGCGAAGCCGCCCTGCGTGAAGGCGCGGATGAGATTCAGCGTGGAGGCGGCCATGTGGTACCCCTGCAGCAGCCGCTGCGGGTCCGCCGCGCGGCTCTCCGGCGTGAAGTCGTAGCCGTTGACGATGTCGCCGCGGTAGGCGGGCAGCGTCAGCTCGCCCCGGGTCTCGCTGTCGCTCGAGCGCGGCTTCGCGAACTGCCCCGCCATGCGGCCCATCTTCACGACCGGCATGGAGGCGCCGTAGGTCAGCACGACGGCCATCTGGAGCAGGGTCTTCACGCGGTTGCGGATCTGCTCGGCGGTCGCGCCCGCGAAGGTCTCGGCGCAGTCGCCGCCCTGCAGCAGGAAGGCCTCGCCGCGGGCCGCCTTCGCGAGGCGGTCGCGGAGCAGGTCGACCTCGCCGGCGAACACGAGCGGCGGCAGCGTCGCGAGCTCGGCGGAGACGGCCGCCGCGGCGGCCCGATCGGGCCACGCGGGCTGCTGCTTGATCGGGAGACCGCGCCAGTAGTCGAGCCCCTCGACGATCGCGGGATCGGCGACGACGACGGGCTCGGACGGGTCTGACACGGGGGTCCTCCGGAGGGGCGGGTGATGCGGGATGCGGGCGCGGGCGCCAGGAGACCGAGCCTAGTGGAGCGGGCAGGGCCCCGCTGACGCGCCCTCGCGGCACCCGCCTCCCTCAGCGGCGCTTGGCGGGCCGACGCGCCTTGACGCTCGTCGCATACACGTCGGCGTACTCCTGCCCGGAGATGCGCGAGAGCTCGTACATGATCTCGTCGGTGATCGAGCGGAGCACGAAGCGGTCGCCCTCGAGCCCCTCGAAGCGGGAGAAGTCGAGCGGCTCGCCGAAGACGATCCCGATGCGGCGCACCTTCGGCAGCTTCGTGCCGGTCGGCATCGCCTTCTCGGTGTCGATCATCGCGACCGGCACCACCTGCGCGCCCGACTCGAGGATCATGCGCGCGACGCCCGTGCGCCCGCGGTAGAGCCGGCCGTCGGGGCTGCGGGTGCCCTCGGGGTAGATGCCGAGCTGCCCGCCCGCCGAGAGCACCTCGAGCCCCGTGCTGAGGGAGGCCTCGCTCGCCTTGCCGCCCGAGCGGTCGATCGGTAGCTGGCCGATGCCGAGGAAGAACTGCTTCACGAGCCAGCCCTTGAGGCCGCGGCCCGTGAAGTACTCGCTCTTCGCGAGGAAGCGGATCGGGCGGTCCACGACGAGCGGCAGGAACACGGAGTCGATGAAGGAGAGGTGGTTCGAGGCGTAGATGACGGCGCCCGATCGCGGGACGTTCTCGACGCCGCGGAGGCGGGGACGGAACACCGTGAGCGCGAAGGGCCCCACGATGAGGTTCTTGAGCAGCCAGTAGAACATCGCTCTCCCTACCGGTCGCCCGAGTGGATGCGCGCGAGATCGGCCGCGCCGACGACGCCCGCGTCGTTGACGAGCTCCGCGACCAGGAAGACCGGCTCCGGATGGTAGCCGCGGGCCGGGAGGTGCGCGAGATAGGACTCCCGCACCGGGTGGAGGAGCCGCTCCCCCGCCGCCGCGACGCCGCCGCCGAAGACGAAGATCTGCGGGTCGAGGACGGCGCTCAGCGAGGCGCAGGCCTGTCCGAGCCAGCCGCCGAGCTCGCGCAGCGCCGCGAGCGCGCCGGGGTCCTCCTGCACGATGAGGCCGCCGACGGCATCCCCGTCGAGCCGCCCGCCCCGCTCCTCGCGGGCCGCGGCCAGCGCCTGCCCGATGCCGCCCGCATCCGCGATCTCGCCCGCCATGCGCAGCAGAGCCCGGCCCGAGCCGTACTGCTCGATGCAGCCGCGCGCGCCGCACCCGCACGGGAGGCCGTTCGGGACGACCCGGAGGTGGCCGATCTCGCCCGCCGAGCCGAAGCCGCCGCGCAGCAGCCGGTCGCCGACGACGACCGCGCCGCCGACGCCCGTGCCGATCGTGAGCATCGTCATGTCGCTCGACATGCGCCCGGCCCCGAAGCGGAACTCCGCCCAGCCGGCCGCGTTGGCGTCGTTGTCGATCGTGATGTCGAGGTGCGGGAGCAGCGCCGCGAGACGGCGCTGCACGGGCTCGTTCCGCCACGCGATGTTGGGGGTGTAGTACACGGTCGACTGCGCGGCGTCGATGAAGCCGGGCGCCGCGACGCCGGCCGCCCGCACGGGATGCCGCGCCTCGAGGCCGCGGATCATGTCGACGACGGCATCCACGATCGCGTCGGGGTCCCCCGCGGGCGTCGGCCGGCGGTCCTCCGCGAGGATCTCGCCGAGCTCCGTGACGACGGCTCCGGCGATCTTCGTCCCGCCGATGTCGATTCCGATTGCGTGCACGGATCACGAGTCTAGGGCGCGCGGGCCCGGATGCGACCTCCCCGGTACGATGGAGCATCCGAACGCCGTCCGGTACCGAAGGAGCTGCCGTGCACGAATCCGAGACCACCGCCCTCGTCCAGCCCGATCCCGAGGCGAACGCGACCGATCTCCTGCTCGACCGTCTCCGGGCGAGCCCCGACAGCGCGCTCTTCTCGCTCCCGACCGCCGAGGGCGGCTGGAGCGACGTCAGCGTGCGCGAGTTCCACGACCAGGTGGTCGAGCTCGCGAAGGGACTCATCGCCGCCGGCATCCAGCCCGGCGAGAAGATCGGCTTCATGTGCCGCACGCGGTACGAGTGGACGCTCGTCGACTTCGCGACCTGGTTCGCGGGGGCCGTGCTCGTCCCCGTCTACGAGACCTCCTCCCCCGCGCAGATCCAGTTCAACCTCGCCGACTCCGGCGCCACCGCGCTCATCCTCGAGACGGCGGAGCACTTCACGCGCTTCGACGAGGTGCGCGCAGAGCTCCCCGAGGTGGCCAAGGTGTGGCAGGTCGAGCTCGGGGATCTCGACAAGCTCCGCGCGGGCGGCGCCGGCATCGCCGACGAGGAGGTCGAGCAGCGCCGCTCGGCCGCCGTCGGCTCCGACCTCGCGACGCTCATCTACACCTCCGGCTCCACGGGCCGCCCGAAGGGCTGCATCATCACCCACGCGAACTTCGTCGAGCTGACGCGCAACGCCGAGGTCGCGATGAAGGAGATCCTCGCGCCGGGCTCCTCGACCCTGCTCTTCATCACGACCGCGCACGTCTTCGCGCGATTCATCTCCGTGCTCTGCGTCTACGGCGGCGTCAAGGTCGGCCACCAGGCCGACACGAAGCAGCTGCTGCCCGCGCTCGGCAGCTTCAAGCCGAGCTTCCTGCTCGCGGTCCCGCGCGTCTTCGAGAAGGTCTACAACTCCTCCGAGCAGAAGGCCGAGGCCGGCGGGAAGGGGAGGATCTTCCACGCCGCGGCCGAGACCGCGATCGCGCACTCCAAGGCGCTCGACGCCGGTGCCGTCCCGCTGGGACTGCGCCTGCGGTTCGCGCTCTTCGACAAGCTCGTGTACTCGAAGCTCAAGGCGGCGATGGGCGGTCGGGTGGTCTACGCCGTCTCGGGCTCGGCGCCGCTCGGCACCCGCCTCGGCCACTTCTTCCGCAGCATGGGCATCCGCGTGCTCGAGGGCTACGGCCTCACCGAGACGACGGCCCCCGCGACGGTCAACCTCGTCGAGCGGTTCAAGATCGGCACCGTCGGCCCGGCGCTCCCGGGCGTCGGCCTCAGGATCGCGGAGGACGGCGAGGTGCTCGTCAAGGGCATCAACGTCTTCGGCGGCTACTGGAACAACGCGGAGGCGACGGCCGAGGTCTTCGACGGCGACTGGTTCAAGACGGGCGACCTGGGTGCGCTCGATGAGGACGGCTACCTCACCATCACCGGCCGCAAGAAGGAGATCATCGTCACGGCGGGCGGCAAGAACGTCGCCCCCGCCGGGCTCGAGGACCCGATCCGCGCGAACCCGCTCATCGGCCAGGTCGTCGCGGTGGGCGACCAGAAGCCCTTCATCTCGGCGCTCGTGACCCTCGACCCCGAGATGCTGCCGGTCTGGCTCAACAACAACGGCGAGGCGGCCGACATGGCGCTCGAGGAGGCGGCGACGCATCCGAAGGTGATCGCCGAGGTCCAGAAGGCGGTCGACGTCGCGAACGGGCGCGTCTCGCGGGCGGAGTCGATCCGCAAGTTCGTGATCCTCCCGACCGAGTTCACCGAGGCGAGCGGTCACCTGACGCCCAAGATGAGCATCAAGCGGGGCGTCATCCTCAAGGACTTCGCGCCGGTCAT
Source organism: Homoserinibacter sp. YIM 151385 (assembly GCF_027912415.1). NCBI lineage: Bacteria > Bacillati > Actinomycetota > Actinomycetes > Micrococcales > Microbacteriaceae > Homoserinibacter > Homoserinibacter sp. YIM 151385. Next base: position 841,674 of record NZ_CP115175.1, read on the forward strand.
CGAGTCGATGTACGCGAACGACGCGGAGACCCGCGGTCAGTCGCTCGTGCACTAGGCGGCTCGGCCCCGCCGTCGCGACGGCGTCGTGCGCTCCCGCCGAGGCGGGGCGCAGGGCGCCCGCCCGCCGTTCCGGCCGCTACTCGACGGAGCGCCCGAACCACTCCGCCTGACGGACGGCGCGCATCGCCTCCCGCTTCGTCTCCGGCTCGAGACCCTCGATGTAGAGCTTCCCGTCGAGGTGGTCGGTCTCGTGCTGGAGCGCCTGAGCCATGAGCCCCGCCCCCTCGAGGACGATCTCCTCGCCCGCGAGATCGAGCCCGCGCACCTTCGCGTAGGGGTGGCGCATCCGCGGGAAGTAGAAGCCCGGCACCGAGAGGCAGCCCTCGTCGACGAGCGCCGGCTCGCCGCCGAGCTCGACGATCTCGGGGTTGAGCACGTAGTCGATGCGGCCGTCGACGTTGACCGTGAAGGCGCGGAGCCCCACGCCGATCTGATTCGCCGCGACGCCCGCGCGGCCCTCGAGGGCGACGCTGTCGACGAGATCCTCGACGAGTCCCGCGTTGCCGGGTGCGCCGATGCGCACCGGGTCGGTGACGGAGCGGAGGACGGGGTCGCCGAAGAGGCGGATGGGGCGCACGGCCATGTGGAGGGTCAGTCTCTCTCGGTCGGGATCCCGTCCATCACGACGGCGGCGAGGTGCCTCGCCGACTCGCGGGTGAACGGGCGGAGCAGGTGATACCGGATCACGGAGCCCGCGGCGAGCTCGGGGTCGTAGGGGATGCGGACGACCTCGCGCACGCGGGAGCGGAAGTGGGCCTCGATCTCGTCGAGCCGGGCGAGCTTCGTGCCGGGGGTGGCGGTGTTGAGCGCGACGACCGCGCCGCGGACGAGCTGCCCCGCGCCGTTGGCCTCGAGCCAGGTGAGCGTCTCGGAGGCGAGACGCGCCTCGTCGATGCTGCCGCCCGAGACCACGACGATCGCGTCCGCGCGCTGCAGGGTCGGCCGCATGACCGAGTGCACGATGCCGGTGCCGCAGTCGGTGAGCACGACGCCCGCGACACGCGCGGCGACATCCGCGACGACGTTGTAGCCGTCCTCGTCGAAGGCCTCGCCGAGCAGCGGATCGGCGTCGCTCGCCACGACCTCGAGCCCGGTCTCGTCGCGCGAGACGTGCGCGGAGAGGGCCTCGGGGCTCGTGAGGCTCGGGGCGAGCTCGATGAGCTGCCGCACGGTCGATCGCGTCTGTCGCGCGACGCGCTCCGCGAGCGTGCCGCGGTCGGGGTTCGCGTCGATCGCGATGACCCGGTCCTCGCGCACGTCGGAGAGCGCCATCCCGAGCAGCGTCGTGATGGTCGTCTTGCCGACGCCGCCCTTGCGCGTCAGGATCGGCACGTAGCGGGTGCCGTCGGCGAAGGGCTTCGCGATGCGCGCGTCGAGCGCCTTGCGGGCGCGGACGGGCGCCGAGTCGCCGAGGTTCACGAGGCGCAGCGTGGCTGCGTAGACCAGGTGCCGCCAGAAGCCCTCGGGCGCGGGAGGCCGGCCTGGCCTCGTCGGCGCGGCGGGCCTGCGCGCGCGGGTGCGCGGCGCCGCGTCGCGGTCCGGCCGCACATCGTCCGGAAGCGGCGGGATGCGGGAGGGCGCGGGCGCGGGCGCCTCGCTCCGGGGACGCGGCGGCGGGATCGTGATCGAGCTCGTGCCGCCGGGTGCGGGAGCGCTCGGGGTCACGGCCACGTCGGCGATCACGAGATGGCGCTCGTCCTCCGGCGTCTCATGGACCTCCGCGGGCAGCTCGACGGCGATCGTGAGGCTCTCGGGGATCGCGATCGAGATGCCCGCGTCGCCCGAGGGCTCCGCGAGGTCTCCGTCGGAGTCCGCGCCGGGGCGCGGCGGACGGTCATCGGACACGGTCGACCTCACCTCCTGCGGAGCCGACCCAGTCTAGACCCGGCCGCCCGCGCGGCCCGGGGCTCACTCGACGACGACGAGCAGGTCTCCCGCGTCGACCTGCTGGGTGGTCGGGATCGCGAGCCGGCGGACGGTGCCGCCGACCGGGCTCGTGATCGCGGCCTCCATCTTCATGGCCTCGATCGAGGCGACCGGCGCTCCGGCCTCCACGACATCCCCCTCGGCGACCTTGAGGGTCACGACGCCCGAGAACGGGGCCGCCACCTGCCCGGGCTTCGAGGCGTCGGCCTTCTCGGCGCTCGTGACCTCGACCTCGATCGAGCGGTCGCGGACGAAGACGGGGCGGAGCTGGCCGTTGAGCGTCGTCATGACGGTCCGCATGCCCTTCTCGTCCGCCTCGCCGATCGCCTCGAGCCCGACGAAGAGCTGGACGCCGCGCGAGATCTCGACGACGTGCTCGACCCCCGGGCGCAGCCCGTAGAGGTAGTCGAGGGTGTCGACGACCGAGAGGTCCCCGAAGAGCTCCCGCATCTGCTCGAACTGCTTCGTCGGCTCGGCGAAGAGGAGGCGGTTGAGCGTCGTGCGGCGCTCCGCCGGCTCCCCCGCGAGGGCGGCGAGGTCGGTCTCGGAGACCGCCTCGACGCCGGCCTTCACGTCGCGCCCCTCGAGCACCTTCGAGCGGAAGGGCTCCGGCCAGCCGCCGGGCAGGTCGCCGAGCTCGCCGGCCATGAAGCCGATCACCGAGTCGGGGATGTCGTACTTCTGCGGGTTCCGCTCGAAGTCGGCCGGGTCCGCGTCCGCCGCGACGAGCGCGAGGGCGAGGTCGCCGACGACCTTGGAGGACGGCGTCACCTTCGGCGGGCGGCCGAGCATCTCGGAGGCCGCCGCGTAGTAGTCCTCGATCTTCTCGAAGTGGTCGGCCAGGCCGAGCGCGATCGCCTGCTGGCGCAGGTTCGAGAGCTGCCCGCCCGGGATCTCGTGCTTGTAGACCCGGCCGGTCGGGCCCGGGAGCCCGGACTCGAAGGGCTTGTAGGCGCCGCGCACGGCCTCCCAGTAGGGCTCGAGGTCGCTCACGGCCTGCAGCGGGATGCCGGTGTCGCGCTCGGTGTGCGCGGTCGCGGCGATGAGCGCGGAGGCCGAGGGCTGGCTCGTCGTGCCGGCCATCGGCGCGCTCGCGACATCCACCGCGTCCACGCCGACCCGGCTGGCCGCGAGGAGCGTCGCGAGCTGGCCGCCCGCCGTGTCGTGGGTGTGCAGGTGCACGGGCAGCTCGAACCGGTCGCGGAGGGCCGTGACGAGCTGCTCGGCGGCGCCGGCGCGCAGCAGACCCGCCATGTCCTTGATCGCGAGGACGTGGGCGCCCGCATCGACGATCTGCTCCGCGAGGCGGAGGTAGTAGTCGAGCGTGTAGAGGTCCTCGGCCGGGTCGAGCAGGTCGCCCGTGTAGCAGAGCGCGACCTCGGCGACGCTCGTGCCCGTCTCGAGCACGGCGTCGATCGCGGGGCGCATCTGGTCGACGTCGTTGAGGGCGTCGAAGATGCGGAAGACGTCGACGCCCGTCGCGGTCGCCTCGCGCACGAAGGAGGAGGTCACCTCGGTCGGGTACGGGGTGTAGCCGACCGTGTTGCGGCCGCGCAGCAGCATCTGGATCGCGACGTTCGGGAGCGCCTCGCGCATGGCGCCGAGCCGCTCCCAGGGGTCCTCGCCGAGGAAGCGGAGGGCGACGTCGTAGGTCGCGCCGCCCCAGGCCTCGACCGAGAGCAGCTGCGGGGTCATCCGCGCGACGTGCGGCATCACCGCGACGAGGTCGCGGGTGCGCACGCGCGTCGCGAGGAGCGACTGGTGCGCGTCGCGGAAGGTCGTGTCGGTGACGGCGAGGGCGGTCTGCTGGCGGAGCGCCGCGGCGAAGCCGGCGGGACCGAGCTCCTGGAGGCGCTGGCGGGATCCCGCCGGCGCCGGCTGCTCGAGATCGAGCGCGGGGAGCTTGAGCGCGGGGTCGATCGCGTGGCCGAGGGCGCCGTTCGGCTGGTTGACCGTGACGTCGGCCAGCCAGTTGAGCACCTTCGTGCCGCGGTCGCGCGACTCGCGACCGCGGAGGAGCTCGGGACGCTCCTCGATGAAGAGCGTCGAGAGGTCGCCGCGGATGAAGGCCGGGTCGTCGAGCACGGCCCGCACGAAGGGGATGTTCGTGGAGACGCCGCGGATGCGGAACTCGTCGAGACCGCGCCGAGCGCGCGCGACGGCGGCCGGGAAGTCGCGGCCGCGCACCGTCATCTTCGCGAGCATGGAGTCGAAGTGCGGGCTGATCTGGGCGCCCGTCTGCACCGTGCCGCCGTCGAGGCGGATGCCGGCGCCGCCCGGCGAGCGGTAGGTCGTGATCTTGCCGGTGTCGGGACGGAAGCCGTCGGCCGGGTCCTCCGTCGTGATGCGGGCCTGGATCGCCGCCCCGCGCAGGTGCACGGTCTCGGGGCCGAGCCCGAGCTCGGCGAGCGTCGCGCCCGCGGCGATGCGCATCTGCGACTGCACGAGGTCGACGTCCGTGACCTCCTCGGTCACGGTGTGCTCGACCTGGATGCGCGGGTTCATCTCGATGAAGACGTGCTCGCCCTTGCGATCGCCCGCCGTGTCGAGCAGGAACTCGACGGTGCCCGCGTTGACGTAGCCGATCGACTCGGCGAAGGCGATCGCGTCGCGGTACAGCGCGTCGCGGGTCGCCTGGTCGAGGTTCGGCGCGGGCGCGATCTCGATGACCTTCTGGTTGCGGCGCTGCACCGAGCAGTCGCGCTCGAAGAGGTGCATCGTGTGCCCCGAGGCGTCGGCGAGGATCTGGACCTCGATGTGCCGGGGGCGGATGACCGCCTGCTCGAGGAACATGGTCGCGTCGCCGAAGGCGCTGTCGGCCTCGCGCATGGCGGCCTCGAGCGCCTCGCGGAGGTCCTCGCGGCGCTCGACACGGCGCATGCCGCGCCCGCCGCCGCCCGCGACCGCCTTCGCGAAGACGGGGAAGCCGATGCGGTCCGCCTCGCTGAGGAGAAGCTCGATATCGGTCGTCGCGGGGCTCGAGTCGAGCACCGGCACGCCCGCGTCGATCGCGTGCTGCTTCGCGGTGACCTTGTTGCCCGCCATCTCGAGCACGTGCTCGGGCGGGCCGATGAAGGTGATGCCCGCCTCGGCCGCCGCGTGGGCGAGGTCCGGATTCTCGGAGAGGAAGCCGTAGCCGGGGTAGATGGCGTCGGCACCCGACTCCCTCGCGACCCGGATGATCTCCGAGACGTCGAGGTAGGCGCGGACGGGGTGGCCCTTCTCCCCGATGAGGTACGCCTCGTCCGCCTTCAGGCGGTGCATCGAGTTGCGGTCCTCGTACGGATAGACGGCGACCGTCTTGGCCCCGAGCTCATAGGCGGCGCGGAAGGCGCGGATCGCGATCTCACCGCGATTGGCAACCAGGATCTTCTCGAACATCGATTCCTCTCGACCCCCCAAGCCTAGGGGCGCGCGACCGGGTCTCCACGCCATCCCCCGTCGTTATCAACTTGTGTTCTTTCAGGCAGGCCGCGGTAGTGTCTTTCTTCGTGCACGTACTCAGCGTCAGCTCCCTGAAGGGGGGCGTGGGAAAGACCACCGTGACGCTCGGGCTCGCCTCGGCGGCCTTCGCGAAGGGCCTCAAGACGCTCGTCGTGGATCTGGACCCGCAGTCGGATGTCTCGACCGGCATGGACATCGCGGTCGCCGGCCACCTCAACGTCGCCGACGTCCTCGCCTCGCCGAAGGAGAAGATCGTCCGCTCGGCGATCGCCCCGAGCGGCTGGACCCGTGGTCGCAGCGGGACGATCGACGTCCTCATCGGCTCCCCCTCCGCCATCAACTTCGACGGGCCGCACCCCTCGATCCGCGACATCTGGAAGCTCGAGGAGGCGCTCGCGCACGTCGAGAGCGAGTACGAGCTGGTCCTCATCGACTGCGCGCCCTCGCTCAACGCGCTCACCCGCACCGCCTGGGCCGCGAGCGACCGCGTCGCCGTCGTGACGGAGCCGGGCCTCTTCTCGGTCGCCGCCGCCGACCGCGCGCTCCGCGCGATCGAGGAGATCCGCCGCGGTCTCTCCCCCCGCCTCCAGCCGCTCGGCATCATCGTGAACCGCGCGCGGGTGCAGTCGCTCGAGCACCAGTTCCGCATCAAGGAGCTGCGCGACATGTTCGGCCCGCTCGTGCTCTCGCCGCAGCTGCCGGAGCGCACCTCGCTGCAGCAGGCGCAGGGCGCCGCGAAGCCGCTCCACGTCTGGCCCGGCGAGAGCGCGCAGGAGATGGCGCACCACTTCGACGTGTTGCTCGACCGGGTGCTGCGCACGGCGCGGATCGGGATCCCCGCGGGCGCCGCCGCGGCGCCGCCGCAGGGCTGACGCGAGGCGGAGCAGTCGACCGGCCGCCGCGGCGGCAGAGCAGCGGAGCGGTCGACGCGGCGAGGAGGCCTAGGAGGCCTCGGCCTTGCGCTGACGGCGAGCCGCGAGCTCGTCCGCCGGGTCCTCGGCGGGCTCGGGCGCGTCGAGCTCGACGAGGCTCGACTCGACCTCGCGGAGGACCTTGCCCACGGCGATGCCGAAGACGCCCTGCCCCTGGCGGACGAGGTCGATGACCTCGTCGTCGGAGGTGCAGAGGTAGACGCTCGCGCCGTCCGACATGAGGGTCGTCTGCGCGAGGTCGTCGACGCCGGACTCACGGAGCTGGCCGATCGCGGTGCGGATCTGCTGGAGCGAGATGCCGGTGTCGAGGAGCCGCTTCACGAGCTTGAGCACGAGGATGTCGCGGAAGCCGTAGAGGCGCTGCGACCCGGAGCCGGCCGCGCCGCGCACGGTCGGCTCGACGAGCTGGGTGCGTGCCCAGTAGTCGAGCTGACGGTAGGAGATGCCGGCCGCCCGCGCCGCCACGGCGCCGCGGTAGCCCGCGTCGGCGTCCAGATCCGGGAGGCCGTCGGTGAACAGCAGACCGAGGTCGTAGCGGGAGTCGTCGCTCCGGCCCGCTTCACTCATGACGATTCCTAACCCTCAACTTGAGCTTGAGGTGCAAGCTCCCGTGGTCCCTCACGCTACCCACGCGACCGCCCCCGGGCAACGACATCCGTGCGAACTCGCGGCGTGTCGCGCGAAATCGATCCGGCCCGCACCTAGAGCCGGCTCAGCGCCGAGCGGATGAGGCTCGAGCGCACGACCTCGAGCTGGCCCGCGATCTCGCGCGCCATCTCGGCGGCCTTCGCCCGGCTCGACGCGTCCTTGCGACGCGCGACCGGGATGAGCGCGCTCTCGATGAGCCCCAGCTCGCGCTCCGCCGCCGCGCGGAAGCCGCGCAGGTGGCGCGGCTCGATGCCCGAGCGCTGCAGCTCCACGAGCGCTCTCAGCACCGAGAGCGCCTCCTCGCCGTAGTGGTCGGCGGGGACGATGAGGGAGGCCGACACGGCATCCGAGAGGAGCATCGCGTTCGCGCCCGCCTCCCGGACCAGCTCCTCGCGCGACAGCCGCCGCTCGCTCGGCAGCATCGACGGCGAGGCGACCTGCCGGCCGCCCGGCAGGACCGGCTCGCGCCCGGCATCCAGGTCGTCGAGGTAGCCGCGGATGACCTTGAGCGGGAGGTAGTGGTCGCGCTGCATCGAGAGGATGAGCCGAAGCCGCTCGAGATCGGCGCCGGAGAACTTGCGGTACCCGGACTCCGTGCGCGCGGGCGAGATGAGCTGGCGCTCCTCGAGGAAGCGCAGCTTCGACGGCGTGAGATCCGGGAACTCCGGGTTCAGCCGCGCGAGCACCTGCCCGATGCTGAGGAGCTGGCTCGACGGGGCCCCGGGCACCCTGGCCTGGGAGGCGCCGGCCGGCACTACCGGCCCGCCGCGGCCGCGAGATCCAGGCGGGAGGCGTAGAAGGTCAGGCGGAACTTGCCGACCTGGACCTCGGCGCCGTCCGTGAGCAGCGCGGACTCGATCCGGACGCCGTCGAAGTAGGTGCCGTTGAGGGAGCCGAGGTCGCGGACCTGGAACGCCGTGCCCATGCGGATGAACTCCGCGTGGCGCCGCGAGACGGTCACGTCGTCGAGGAAGATCTCGGCGTCGGGGTGGCGGCCCACCGTCGTGACGTCGGCGTCGAGGAGGAACCGCGCACCGACGTTCGGGCCGCGCCGCACCACGAGGAGCGCCGAGGCCGAGGGCAGGGCGCCGATGGCCTCCTGCTCCTCCATGGAGACGCCGGCCTCCATCGCCGCGAGCTGCTGGACGAACTCGTCGGTGAAGTGGGCCGTCGTGTCGGCGCTGGGGCTGGATGCCGGCTGCGGGTGCTGTCCACCCTGACCGGAAGCTTCGTGGTCGACCATCGTGACCTCCTTCAGCTGTCCAGCGTATCCGATCCCGCCTCCTGCGGAACCCTCGCGAGACGCACCACCCGGACGGTCTCCCGCGCGTAGGCGAAGCCCGCCCACCAGTACAGGTACGCGCCCCAGATGAGGGCGGCCCAGCCGATCGGCGCCGCGATCGGCGCCGCCGCCGGGAAGGCCGCCGCGAGCAGGACGACCGGGAACCCGAGGAGGAGGCAGAAGGTGCCCATCTTGCCGAGGCTGTGCACCGGGAGGGGTCCGTAGCCGTGCCGTGCGAGCACGAGGCCGAGGCCGATCAGCAGGGCCTCGCGGGCGATGATGACGAGCGGGAACCACCACGGCACGATGCCGGCGATCGTGATGCCGAGCAGGGTCGTGAGGATGTAGAGCCGGTCGGCGGCGGGATCCAGCAGCTGGCCGAGGCGCGTGACCTGGCCGAAGCGGCGCGCGATGTAGCCGTCGGCGAAGTCGGTGATGCTCGAGACGGCGAGGGTGAGGACCGCGTAGCCGTACTGCTCGGTCACCATGAGCACGATGAAGACCGGGATCAGGAGGAGCCGGAGCAGGCTCAGCAGATTGGGGATCGTCACGACCCTCGAGCTGACCATCGTCATCCACCGACCTCCGCTGTCGAGTCTAGAGTGCGGGCTCGCTAGAATCCGCGCATGGAGCCGCTCGCCGTCGTGCTCGCGATCGCCGCGACGCTCGCGCTCGGCACCTGGACCGCGGGCCGCGTCACGGGCGACGCCTCGTGGGTCGACCGGATCTGGTCGCTCGCGCCGCCCGTCTACGTCGCCGTCTTCGCGGCCTTCGCCGGGTTCCTCGATCCCCGGCTCGACATCATGGCGCTCCTCGCGGCGCTCTGGGGCGCCCGGCTCACCGTGAACCTCGCCCGGCGCGGCGGCTACCGCGGCGTCGAGGACCATCGCTGGGCGATCCTGCGCGCGCGGATGTCTCGGCGGCGGTGGATCGCCTTCGACGCGCTCGTCATCCAGCTGGGCCGGCACGCGATCCTCGTCCTCATCGCCCTCCCGGCGCTCACCGCGTACCAGCACCGCGGCGAGCGCTTCGGCGCGCTCGATGCGGCCGCGTCCGCCCTCTTCCTCCTCGCGCTCGCCGGTGAGACGATCGCCGATCAGCAGCAGTGGGACTTCCGTGCGGCGCGGCGGGAGGCCGTCGCGCAGGGCCGGGCGATGGGGCCGGGATTCCCGACGACGGGCCTGTGGGCCTGGTCGCGGCATCCCAACCACCTCTTCGAGCAGTTGCAGTGGTGGGCCTTCTTCGTGCTGGGGGCCGCCGCGAGCGGCACCCTCCTCCAGTGGACGGCGCTCGGGGCGCTGCTGCTCACGCTCCTCGTCCACGCATCGACCCGGTTCACGGAGTCGATCTCTCGGTCGCGGCATCCCGGCTACGCGGACTACGCCCGGCGGACGCCCATGCTGCTCCCCCGGCCGCCGCGTGTTGCCCGGCGCGAGGGCGCGAGCCGGACGTAGCCTGGTGCGCATGTCGTGCATCCGCTTCAACACCCCCGCGCAGCGCGCGCAGATGCGCGCCGCCGCCCCCGCGATGCTGAGCGCCGAGGAGGCCGCCCGGCTGCACCCCGCGCCGCCCGTGACCGCGAGCAAGATCCGCCGCCTCCGCCTCCTCGCGACGCACGCGAACCCCAAGATCCGGGAGTCGGTGGCCTCGAGCTCCCACACCCCCGCGGACCTCTTCGCGACGCTCGCGAAGGATGCCGACCAGGGCGTGCGCGCCTGCGTCGCCCGCAACGAGGCGACGCCCTGCGATCTCCTCCGCGACCTCGCGCACGACGAGTCGGATGCGGTCCGCGGCTGGGTCGCGGTGAACTACTTCGTCCCCGCGGACGTCATGGACGAGCTGGCCGGAGACGACAGCCGGGTCGTGCGGAGCCTCGTCGCCTGGAAGGCGTCACTCGCCGCCGAGGCCGAGGCCGAGACCGCCGAGCTCGCCCGCGCGTAGCTCGAGCTCCGGCCACGCCGCCGCGAGCCCCGGGTGCAGCTCGCGCGCGGGCACCTGAGCGCACGGCACCCACTCGAGGGCGACCGACTCGGCATCGCCGAGGAAGGGCTCGAAGCGCTCGCGCGCCCGCGCGATGACGGTCGTGTACGACCAGTAGCCGAGATCGAGGACGTGCTCGCCGAGCACCTCGACGAGCTCGGGCGGCACGCCGGCCTCCTCGTCCGCCTCGCGGATCGCGGCCGAGGCGGCGGACTCCCCCGACTTCCGCGCCCCGCCCGGGAGCCCCCAGGTGCCGCCGAAATGGCTCCAGCCCACGCGGAGCTGCAGGAGCGCGTCGCCGTCCTCGAGGATCAGCAGGCCGGCCGCGCCGTAGCGGCCCCAGAAGCGGCCCCGCGCACCCTCGACCCATTCGTCCCCCGAGCCCAGCGGGCGCCGCGCGCTCGGGTCGTGGCTCGCTCGGGACATGTCCACAGCCTAGACGCGAGGCGTCCGGGTGGACCGGGCGCTCCACCATGTCGGGAGCCCCTCCTAGGCTTCCTGTCATGACCCCCGGAATCGTCCCCCCGTACCTCCTCGCCCGGCTCGCCGAGGCGGGCGACGCCCGCTTCGAGCGCGCGGCGGTCGCGGCCCGCCGCACCCTCCTCGCCGACGAGCCGCTCCGCGCGGCGCGCATCACGCTGAGCATCGACGAGGGCGGCCGCCTCGTCGCCGAGCTCAGCGACGCGCCGAACCGGACGGTGGCGGATGCCGGCGGGGCCGAGACGCTGCCGGGTCGCGTCGTGCGGCGCGAGGGCGAGCCCGCGACGGGCGATGCCGCGGCCGACGAGGCCTACGAGGGTCTCGGCGCCACCTTCGCCCTCTTCTCCGAGGTCTACGGCCGCAACTCGATCGACGGCGACGGCATGCCGCTCGAGGCGAGCGTGCACTACGGCGAGGACTACGACAACGCCTTCTGGAACGGCGAGCGCATGGTCTTCGGCGACGGCGACGGCGAGGTCTTCGGGCGCTTCACGGCATCCCTCTCGGTCATCGGGCACGAGCTCGCCCACGGCGTCACCGAGCACACGGCGGGGCTCGTCTACCGGGGGCAGTCGGGCGCGCTCAACGAGTCCGTGTCGGATGTGTTCGGCGCCCTCGTCGAGCAGCGGGTCGCGGGGCAGACGGCGGACGAGGCGAGCTGGCTGATCGGCGAGGGGCTGTTCACACCCGAGGTGGAGGGCTCGGCGCTGCGCTCGATGAAGGCGCCGGGCACCGCGTACGACGACGACGTGCTCGGCAAGGACCCGCAGCCGGGCCACATGGACGACTACATCGAGACGAGCGAGGACGACGGCGGGGTCCACCTCAACTCGGGCATCCCGAACCGCGCCTTCCATCTCGCGGCGGTCGAGCTGGGCGGCGAGGCCTGGGAGCGCGCGGGGCGCATCTGGTACGACGCCCTCACGGCCGGCGGCCTCTCGCCGACCACCGACTTCGCCGGCTTCGCGGCCGCGACGGCGGCCGCCGCGACCGCGCGATACGGTGAGGCATCGGCCGAGACCGCCGCGGTGCGCGCGGGCTGGGCCGGGGTGGGAGTCGAGATCGATGACGGCAGCGCCGGGTGACGAGGTCCTCCGGATCGAGGTCGCGCGCGCGGGCGGCGTCGCGGGTCTGACCCGTCGCTGGGCGGTCGACCCCGAGCCCGCCGAGCGGAGCGCCTGGGCGAGTCTCGTCGAGGCCTGTCCGTGGGATGCGGCGCCCGCCGAGTCGAGTGGAGCCGCACGCGTCGTCGTCGACCGCTTCGTCTGGGCGATCGTCGCCCGGACGACGACCGTCGAGCACCGCGCGAGCGTGCCGGAGCCCGAGCTCGAAGGCCCCTGGCGGGAGCTCGTCGAGCGCGTGCGAGCGGAGGGCGGCCGTGGCTGAGCCGGCCGCCGTGCGCGTCGACGCCTGGGTCTGGGCGGTACGCCTCTACAAGACGCGGAGCGCGGCGACCGCCGCATGCAAGGCGGGCCACGTCCGCATCGACGGCGAGCGCGCGAAGCCCTCGCAGGCGGTCCGCCTCGGCGCCGAGGTGCGCGCCCTCACGGAGGGCGGCACCCGCATCGTCGTGGCGCGCCGCCTCATCCACAAGCGGGTGGGCGCCGCGATCGCGGCCGAGTGCCTCGAGGATCGGACGCCGCCGCCCCCGCCGCGCGAGGAGCGCGTGCTCGTCGGCGTGCGCGAGCGCGGGGCGGGCCGGCCGACGAAGCGCGACCGGCGCGAGCTCGACCGGCTGCAGGGGCGCTGACCGGACCCGGGAGCACCGGCCGGGTCGCTGACCTCAGGCGGCGGGCAGCGCCGCCTCGACGGCCGCGATGACCTCGGGCGCATCCGGCTCGGTCGCCGGACGGAAGCGCGTCACGGTGTCATCCGGCGCGATCACGAACTTCTCGAAGTTCCACTTCACCTTGCCGGCCTTGCCGTCCGCATCCCGCACCTGCGTGAGCTCCGCGTAGAGCGGGTGCTGGTGGCGGCCGTTGACCTTCGTCTTCTCGAACATGGGGAAGGTCACGCCGTAGGTGGTGGAGCAGAACTCCTGGATCTGCTCGGCGGAGCCGGGCTCCTGTCCGAGGAACTGGTTGCAGGGGAACCCGAGCACCGTGAGACCGCGCTCGCCGTACTCGCGCTGCAGCCGCTCGAGCTTCTCGTACTGGGGCGTGAGCCCGCACTTCGAGGCGACGTTCACGACGATGACCGCGCGGTCCGCGTAGGCCGCGAGCGTGGTCTCCTCGCCGTCGATGGTCGTGAGGGGGATGTCGCGGAGGCTCATGCCGGAAGCCTAGGCCCGCCCGCGTCCGGCATGCTGGGAGGCGGGTGCGCGAGGATGGCGGCATGCCCGGCGACATCGGCGACTACGCGCTCATCGGCGACCTCCACACGGCCGCGCTGGTCGGCCGGGACGGCAGCCTGGACTGGTTCTGCGCGCCGCGCTTCGACTCCCCCAGCATGTTCGCCGCGATCCTCGGCGACGAGGAGCAGGGCCGCTGGCGCATCGCCCCCGCGGGCGCGGGCCCGGAGGAGCCGGCGACCTCCCGCCGCTACGAGGGCGAGGACTTCGTGCTCAGCACGCGCTGGATCGTCGACGACGAGACCTCGGGGTCCGGCGAGGTCGAGGTGCTCGACCTCATGCCGCGCGGCGCGCACCGCGCGGTCGTCATCCGGCGCATCCGAGGCGTCCGCGGCCGGGTGCGCATGACGCAGTCGCTCCGCATCCGCTTCGACTACGCCGGGGCCGTGCCGTGGATGCGGCAGATGCCCGAGCATGCGGGATCGGGCGAGCACGCCCTCCTCGCGGTCGCAGGACCCGATGCGGCGCTGATCCGCGGGCCGCGCTTCCGGGCGCTGGATCACGAGCACCGCGCCGAGCTCGAGGTGGCGGAAGGCGAGGTCGTCGACACGGTGCTCGGCTGGCACCGCTCCTGGGATGCGCCGCCGCCGCCCGTCGACGTCGACGCGGCGATCGAGGCGACGCGGGCCTGGTGGTCCGACTGGATCGCGAGCTGCGATGCGCCGGCCGTCCACCCGGAGGCGGTGCGACGATCCCTCCTCGTGCTCCGCGCGCTGACCCTCGAGGAGACGGGCGGCGTCGTCGCCGCCGCGACGACGAGCCTCCCCGAGGAGGACGGCGGGGAACGGAACTGGGACTACCGCTTCGTGTGGCTCCGCGACGCCTCCCTCACGCTCGAGGCTCTCATGCTCCACGGCTACGCCGAGGAGGCGAGCGAGTGGCGCGCCTGGCTGCTCCGCGCGATCGCGGGCGACCCCGCGGACCTGCAGATCATGTACGGCGTCGGCGGCGAGCGCCGGCTCCCCGAGGAGGTCCTCGCGCACCTCCCGGGTCACCGCGGCGCGGCCCCCGTCCGCATCGGCAACCAGGCGGCGGAGCAGTTCCAGGGCGACATCTTCGGCGAGGTCATGCTCGCGCTCGAGCGCGCCCGGCGGATCGGGGTCGCGGAGGACCGCTTCTCCTGGTCGCTCCAGGTGGCGCTGCTGGAGTACCTCGAGACCGTGCTCGACCGCCCCGATCACGGCATCTGGGAGATCCGCGGGCCGGAGCGCTGGTTCACCCACTCGCGCGTGATGATCTGGGCGGCCTTCGACTGCGGCGTCCGCGCCATCGAGGAGCTCGGGCTGCGCGGCCCGCTCGAGCGGTGGCGCGATGTGCGCGCTCGGCTCCGCGAGGAGATCGAGACACGCGGCGTCGACCCGGCGACGGGAGCCTTCCGCCAGCACTACGACGCGGACGAGGTGGATGCCGCCCTGCTCGCGATCCCCCAGACGGGCTTCGTCGAGGCGGGCGACGAGCGGATGCGGCGGACCGTCGAGCGGATCGAGTCCGAGCTCATGCGGGACGGCCTCGTGCGCCGCTACCGCACCGAGTCCGGCGTGGACGGGCTCGAGGGCGACGAGCACCCCTTCCTCGCCTGCTCCTTCTGGCTCGTGCGGCAGTACGCCGAATCGGATCGCGTCGGGGACGCCTCGGCGCTCCTCGACCGGCTCGTCGCGTCCGCGAACGACGTCGGCCTCCTCGCGGAGGAGCTGGATCCGGCGACCGGCCGCGCGATGGGCAACACCCCGCAGGCGCTCTCGCATCTCGCCCTCGTGAAGGCGGCGGATGCCGTGAGCGCGGCGATCGCCCGGCGTGACGACGGCGGTCGGGCGTAGCGTGGCGGCATGAGCACCGAGTTCCGCCACGATCCCGAGCTGAAGCGCTACTCCATGCACGTCGGGGGCGAGCTCGTGAGCGTGCTCGAGTACCGCGACCACGGCGCGAGCGTCGTGATGCACCACACGGTGACCGTGCCGCGCCATCGCGGGCGCGGCTTCGCGGCGAAGCTCGTCGAGCACGCGGTCGACGACGTCGCCTCGCGTGACGGCCGCATCACCCCGACGTGCTGGTTCGTCGCGGAGTGGTTCGATCGGCACCCGGAGCGCGCGGGCCTCCTCGCGGGGTCCTGAGGATGCGGCGGGCCTGGTCGGCGGCGGAGATCCGCGCGGCCGAGCGGCCGCTCGTCGAGGCCGGCGTGCCGCTCATGGCCCGTGCCGCGGCGGGGCTCGCCGCGCTGCTGCGCGAGCGGGTGCCGGCCGACCGGCTGGTGCTCGTGCTCGCGGGCTCCGGCGACAACGGGGCGGATGCGCTCTACGCCGGCGCCGAGCTCGCCGCGGCGGGGCGGCCCGTCGCCTTCGTCGCGCTGGGAGGCCGCATCCACGAGGCGGCGCGCTCGGCGGCGGTCGCCGCCGGCGCACGGCAGCTGGAGCTGCGCGCGCTCCTCGACGAGGCGCTCGAGGCGGGCGCGCTCGTCGACGGCGTCCTCGGCACCGGGAGCACGCCCTCCCCCGCGCTGCGGGATCCGGCCGCCTCCGCGATCGGCACGCTCCGCTCGCTGCTCGAGGAGCCGGACCGGCCGCTCGTGATCGCGGTCGACCTCCCGAGCGGCCTGCACCCCGACACCGGCGAGGCGCCCGACGGCAACGTCCTCCCCGCGGATGCGACGGCGGTCTTCGGTGCGCTCAAGACCGGACTGCTGCTCGGCGAGGGGCCGCGCCTCGCGGGCGAGCTCGTGCTCGTCGACATCGGTCTCGGTCCCGCGCTCGAGGGCGTCGCACCGGGGCTCGAGCTGCCCGACTGAGCGAGGAGGACGAGGAGGCGTGCGGCCCCCGTCAACCCTTCGCCTTCGCGGCCGCCTTCGCCGCCTGCTTCGTCGCGCGGACCTTCCCGAGCGATTCGGCATCCACGATGTCGGCGACCGAGCGGAAGCTGCCGGCCTCGCCGTAGGCGCCCGCCGCATCCCGCCATCCGGCGCCGTCGAAGCCCGTCTGCTTGCCGAGGAGCGCGAGGAAGATGCGCGCCTTCTGCTCGCCGAAGCCGGGCAGGGCCTTCAGCCGCCTCAGCACCTCGCCGCCGTCGGGCGCATCGCGCTCCCAGATCGCGGCGGCATCCCCCGCGTACTCGTCGACGATCGTCCGCGCGAGCGTCTGCACGCGCCCGGCCATCGAGCCCGGGTAGCGGTGCACCGCCGGCGTCTGCCGGAAGACCGCCTCGAGCGCCTCGGGGTCGTGCCCGGCGAGGGCGGCCGCGTCGAAGGCGCCGAGCCGGTCGCGGATCTTCGCGGGCCCTGCGAAGGCCGTCTCCATCGCGACCTGCTGGTCGAGCAGCATCCCGACGAGCAGCGCGAGCGGGTCGGTCGAGAGCAGCCGGTCGGCGTCGTCGTCGCCCGTGATGTGGAGGTCTGCGTCCATGCCGCCATCCTCGCATCCCGCCCGCCCGCACGGCCCGGGATGCCGCCTCAGCGCCGCGGGCGGGGCGTGGCGGGGACGCCGACGAGCAGCGAGCGCGGCGGCGCCGAGACGAGCACGACGGCGCCGGCGCCGACCGCCGAGTCCTCGCCGATCTCGATGGGGCCGAGGAGCGTCGCACCCGCCCCGATCACGACGCGGTCGCCGATCGTCGGGTGGCGCTTCACGTGCTCGGTGGAGGTGCCGCCGAGCGTGACGCCGTGGTACAGGTGCACGTCGTCCCCGACCACGGCCGTCTCCCCGATCACGACCCCCATGCCGTGGTCGATGAACAGCCGTCGGCCGATGACCGCCGCCGGATGGATCTCGACCCCCGTGACCGAGCGGGTCGCCTGCGAGACGACGCGCGCGAGCAGCCGCAGGCGCGCGCGCCAGAGCCGGCTCGCGACCCGGTGCGCCCACACGGCGTGCAGCCCCGAGTAGGTCAGCCACACCTCGAACGCGCCGCGCGCGGCAGGATCCTGCGCCTGCGCGGCGCGGATGTCCTCCCGGACCCCCATCGCGGGCGGGTCAGCCCTCGAGGTGCTCGTAGAGCACCGTCGAGAGGTAGCGCTCCCCGTAGCTCGCGACGATGACGACGATCGTCTTCCCCGCGTTCTCGGGGCGCTTCGCGAGCTCGACGGCCGCGTGCACGGTCGCGCCGGAGGAGATGCCGCCGAGGATGCCCTCCTCGGCGCCGAGGCGGCGGGCCATCGCGACCGCCTGCTCGATGTTCACATCGAGCACCTCGTCGTAGACCTCGCGGTCGAGCACCTCGGGGACGAAGTTCGCGCCGATGCCCTGGATCTTGTGGGGGCCGGGCGCACCGCCGTTGAGGATCGCCGACTCCTCGGGCTCGACGGCGACGACCTGGAGTCCGGCCTTCTGCTCCTTGAGGTAGCGGCCGGCGCCCGTCACGGTGCCGCCGGTGCCGACGCCGGAGACGAAGATGTCGACGGCGCCGTCGGTGTCGCTCCAGATCTCGGGGCCCGTGGTGGCGTGGTGGATGGCGGGGTTCGCCTCGTTCTCGAACTGGCGCGCGAGGACGGCGCCGGTCGTCTCGGCGATCTCGGCCGCCTTCGAGACGGCGCCCTTCATGCCCTCGCTCGCGGGCGTGAGCACGAGCTCGGCGCCGTAGGCGCGGAGCAGCTTGCGGCGCTCGAGGCTCATCGACTCCGGCATCGTGAGGATCACCTTGTAGCCGCGCGCCGCGCCGACCATCGCGAGCGCGATGCCGGTGTTGCCGCTCGTGCCCTCGACGATCGTGCCGCCCGGCTGCAGCTGCCCCGACTTCTCGGCGGCGTCGACGACGGCGATGCCGAGGCGGTCCTTGACGCTCGAGCTCGGGTTGAAGAACTCGAGCTTCGCGAGCACGGTCGCGCCGGCGCCGTCGGTCACGCGGTTGAGTCGCACGAGCGGCGTGCCGCCGAAGGTGCCGGTGATGGAGTCGTGGATTCGGGCCATGGCTTCCGCCTTCGTCGGTCGAGGGATGGTCGCCACCAGCCTATTGCGCCGCACGCGCGTCGTGCCGCTGGCGGGGTGGCCGCGGCATCCCGGTCCCGCGGCGGCGCTCAGTCGGCGTGCCGGTCGGCCGCGGGGATGAGCGGCAGCGCGAGGAGCGGCGCGAGCGCGACGAGCGCGAAGGCGAGCGGGTAGCCGAGCACCGCGATCGCGGCGCCCATCCCCGGGCCGACGGCGGACGCGGCGAGGAACTGCCCCGTGTTCTGCACGCCGAGCGCCCGGCCCGACCAGTCCCGGCCCGCCGCCTCCGCGACGGAGGTGAAGGCGAGGCCGTTGTCGGCGACGCTCACCGTGACGGCGGCGACGAGCAGGATCGCGGCGGCCGCGCTCCACGCGAGCGCCCCGGCCGCCGCGAGGGCGAGCATCGCCGCGATCCCGGCGAGCGCGACCCAGCGGAGCACCCGGATCCGGGAGCCGACCCGATCGCTCAGCCACCCGACCCCGATCCGCCCGAGGGCGCCGACGAACTGCGAGAGCGCGACGACGACGCCCGCGGCCGCCGGATGCCAGCCGAGCTCGGCGATGAGCCAGACGAGGCCGAAGGTCGCGAGCGTGAACTGCGGGACGACGAGCAGCGCGGACACGAGGTGGATGCGCAGGAGGAAGGCATCGCGGCGGTACGGGCCGAGACGGCGCGGGGTCGGCGACGGCGCCGCGGACTCCCGCGGCGCGGGGCGCGGCGGATCCTGGATCCCGATCGCGCAGGCGACCGCGACGAGGAGGGCGAGCACGGCCGCCAGGAGCAGCGGCCCCGCGGTGCCGGCGGCGTCCGCGAGCGGCGGCACGACGAGCGCCGCGAGCGCCACGCCGAGCGGCTGGCTCATCTGCCGGATGCCCATGGCGAGGCCGCGCCGCTCGCGCGGGAACCAGCCGACCACGACGCGTCCGCTCGCGGCGTTCGCGCTCGCGGAGGCCGCGCCGCCGAGCCCGAGCAGGACGGCGAGGACGCCGAGCTCGCCCGCGGGCGCGGCGGCGAGCGCGAAGAGCCCCGTGAGCGCGAGCCCGCCGGCGATGACCCAGCGCTCCCCCACCCGGTCCGCGAGGGCGCCCCAGGCGACGAGCGTCAGCACCATGCCGAAGGTGGGTGCGGCGGCGAGGAGACCGGCCTCCGCGAGCGGCATGCCGCGCTCGAGGTGCAGGTGCGGGATGAGGTAGGCGGGGGTCGAGACGAGGAGCGTGCCGATCGCCTGGGCGGCGACGCCGAGCGCGAGCATCCGCCAGGCGGCGGGCGGGGCCGCCGTGCGCTCACGTTCCTGCTCCCGGTGTGTCGACATCCCGTGCTCCTCTCGTGGCGTACCATGCTGGTATACCAGACTCGAGGGAGGTCGGGATGCCGGTGCCGGCGGAACAGGGTGCGACCGAGACGCTGCGGCGCGCGATCCTCGGGCTCGAGCTCGCTCCGGGCGAGCGCCTCAGCGAACGGGGCCTCGAGACGCGGCTCGGCGCCTCGCGCACCCCCATCCGCGCCGCCCTCATGCGCCTCGAGGGCGAGGGCCTCACGCGCCGGGCCGGACGCAGCTGGGAGGTCACGCCCATCGACCTCGCCGAGCTGCGAGCCGTGCTCGAGCACCGCGAGGCGCTCGAGCGGGCCACCGCCCGCCTCGCGGCCGAGCGGGCCGAGGACGCCGCGCTCGACGCGCTCGAGGCCATCGCCGACGCGCATCGCGACCGCGACGAGGAGGAGCTGGACCTCCGCGACGGCGCCGACTTCCACCTCGCGCTCGCAGGGCTCTCGGGCAACCGCTTCCTCGTCGACGGCGTGGCCGGCGACCTCACCCGCCTCATGCGGACCCGCTGGCTCGAGGTGCGGAGCGCGGCATCCCGCGCCCACGCCCGCGACGAGCACCGCGAGCTCGTCGCGGCGCTCCGCCGCCGTGACGGCGCGGCTGCCGAGGCGCTCGCCGCCGCGCACATCCGCGGCACCCGTGACCGCCTCCTGACCGCGCTCGCCGAGGAGCGCCGCCGCATCCGCGGTCGCGGCATCTCGATCGTCGACGGCGACGCGTCCGAGCGATCGTGAATCCCGGGCGTGTCGCCCTTGTGCGCGCGCGACCCGTCCCGCTAGCCTGAGCGGACGCCGAGCAGAGAGAGGAGTTGGCGACATGGCAATGAGCATCCGAATCACGGGAGCAGCAGGCTTCCCGTCCCGCGCCGGCTTCTCCGGCGTCCTCACCGCCTGATCGGGCCGACTCGCCGTCGCCCGATGCGGTGACGACAGCTGGAGCAGCCCCGATCCACCGGCACCGCCGCGCGCTCACGACCCGAGCGCCGGCGCCGCCGCGCAGCGGATCGATCGTCCCGTCCGCGACCCCATCGGCCTGAGCCGATGCGTGGCCGCGCCGCGCCGCCTCCCGCGGCGTCCGACGCCGCGCGCCCGCGCGCCGTCGCCACGATCCCACGAGGAACCCATCATGAGCACCCGCCTGTCGGTCGACACCCGCCCGACCCAGCATCCGCCCCACGCCGCGAGCGCGAGAACGGCGCCCCACGCGCCGCGCACCGTGCCGCTGCTCGACCGCATCGCCCTGCACCTCGGTCTCGCGCTCATCGCGTACGGCCGCAGGACGCTGCGCGACCACCCCTCGCGCGAGCGCCGGATCCGGCGCCATGAGCAGCTCGTGCTCCGCGAGGCGCGCGAGCGGCACGCCGCACGCGAGTGGCTGCTGATCGCGCCGCCGCGCTGATCCCGTGTCGGCCGCGATGACGGAGGGCCCCGCCCGCCACCTGGTGGCGGCCGGGGCCCTTCCCCGTCTGCGGGGCGCGGCTCAGCCGGGCTGCTCCCCGTCGAGATACACCCAGCGCCCCTCGTGGCGGGCGAAGCGGCTGCGCTCGTGGAGGAGACCCGCGCCCTCCCCGTCGCGATAGGAGGCGCGGAACTCGACGACCCCCTCGGCATCCCCCTCGCCGCCACCGACGGCGTCGACGATCTGGAGCCGGCGCCACCGCGTCGCCGCGTCGAGCTCGAGCTCCGCGGGACGCGTCGCGGGATGCCAGGAGCGCAGCAGATGCGCCCGGTCGCCGAGCGCGAAGGCCGTGAAGCGCGAGCGCATGAGCCGCTCCGCCGTCGGCGCGGGCGCGCCCTCGAGGATCGGGCCGCAGCAGGACGCCGAGGGGTCGCCGGAACCGCACGGGCAGGGGCTGTGGACAACCATCTCCGACACGCTAGCGGCTCCTACAATCGCAGCCATGGATGCACGCATGCAGCGCAGCCGCGATCGACTGGCCGAGGCCATCCTGCGCCTCGCGCCCACCCGGGAGGTCGGCCGCATCCCGGTCGCCGAGCTCGCCCGCGAGGCCGGCGTCCACCGCTCCACCGTCTACGAGCACGCGGAGTCCCCCGCCGGCCTGCTCCGCCTCGTCCTGCGCGGCGAGCTCGACGAGGCGCGCCGCACCCACCTGGCGGAGATCGAGCCCTCGGGCGCCGCGGCCGCGATCCGCGGGGTCACCCTCGCGGTGCTCGAGCACGTCGAGCGGCACGACGAGGTCTACCGTCGAGCGCTCGGCTCGCACGACGAGGCCGCGCTCCACGCGATGCTCAGCGCCCACTTCCGCGAGTCGACCCTCCAGCTCTTCGAGCACGGCGCGGTCGTGCCGCCCGTCCCCGAGGGCGAGCGGGATGTCGTGGCCCGCTTCCTCGCCGACGGATGGGTGGGCGCGATCGACGCCTGGCTGCAGACGCCCGCCCCCCGCGACCGCGAGCGGCTCCTCGAGCTCTCGGACGCCTTCCTCCCCGCGTGGTGGCCGCGCGCCTAGTCGACGCCGCGCGCCGCGAGGGCGTCGCCGAGCTCGTCCGCGTGCCGGAAGGCGAGGACGAGGAACGGCACCGCGAAGGTGCGGATGCCGGCCCGCGCGCCGCGCGCCCGCTGCGCCTCGCGGACCGAGGCTGCGAGGCGCCCGAGGACGGCCACCGTGTGGATCGTCGTCATGACGAGGAGCGAGGCCCGCGCGGGGTCCGCGCCGAGCCGTCGCAGCGGCGCGAGCCCGCGCTCGAGCGTCGCGAGCAGCTCCTGCGCGGGCGTCGTGAGCGCGAGCAGGGAGGCGAGCACGAGGATCGCGACGACACGCGCCGTGTTCGCGGCGGCAGGCGCGGGGCCGAGGAACACGAGCTGTCCGACCGCGGTGATGGCCGCGACCCAGCGGGTCGACCACAGCCGCTCACCGAGCGTCCGCCAGCCGAGGCGCCCGAGGCCGAAGGCGAGGAGCACCGCCGCGGCGCACACGGCGATCGCCCACCATGTCGCGGGGAGCAGCGACAGCGCGAGCACGACGAGCGCCGTGAGGAGCAGCTTCACCCCGGCCGGCGCCCGGTGCAGCGGCCCGGTGCCGGGGCGGAAGAGGCTCAGCATGCGGGCTCCTCGAGGGCGTCGCGGTAGCGGCCGACCACCTCGCTCGACGGGCCGACGGCGACGACGCGGCCCGCATCCACGAGCACGGCCTCCTCGCAGCGGGCGGCGAGCTCCAGGTCGTGCGTGAGCAGGAGGAGGCGGTGGCCGCTCGGGCGCAGCAGATGCTCCGCGACGAGGCGGGCGTTGCGCGCGTCGAGAAATGCCGTCGGCTCGTCGGCGATGACGAGCTCCGGCTCGCGGACGAAGGCGCCCGCGAGCGCGAGGAGCTGCTTCTGGCCGCCCGAGAGCTCGTGCGCGGCGCGCGTCGCGAGCTCGGCGAGGCCGAAGCGCTCGAGCGCGGCGGCGACTCGCGCGTCCCGCTCCCCGTTCGGGAGTCGCTCGGTGCGGAGCGAGAAGGCGACATCCTCCGCGACCGTCGGCATGATGATCTGCGCGTCCGGGTTCGAGAAGACGAACGCGACCCGGTGGCGCAGCTCCCTCGCATCCCGCCGGGGGTCGAGGCCGAGCACGCGCGTCGCGCCGCCCGACGCCGGCACGAGCCCGCCGACGAGCCGCGCGAGGCTCGACTTCCCCGAGCCGTTGGCGCCGATCACGGCGGTGCGCTCGGCGTCGAGGTGCAGATCCGTCGCGTGGAGTGCGACGACCTCGCCGAGGTGCACCTCGGCCGCATCCAGCTCGATCGCGCTCACCGGACCACCTCGAGGAGGCACGCGATCCCGAGGCCGCCGCCGACGGAGGCCGCGGCCACGCCGAGCGCGCCCGTCGGCGCCCCTGCCCGGATCAGGCGGCTGTGGAGCCGTACGACCGCGATCGCCCCGCTCGCACCCCAGGGGTGGCCGAACGCGAGGGCACCGCCGTCGGCGCCGACGCGCGGGTCGTCCTCCTCGATGCCGAGTCGGTCGAGGACCGCGAGGTGCTGCGCGGCGAAGGCCTCGACGATCTCGAGGGCGGCGAGGTCCCCGGGCCAGAGCCCCTCGCGCGCGAGCAGCGCGCCGATCGCGAGCGCGGCCCCGATGCCCGGGAGCGCCGGATCGCAGCCCACGACGGCGTGCGCCCGCACCGCGAGCCCCTCGACGCCCGGCGTCCGCGGCACGAGCACGACCGCGGCGGCGCCATCCGAGATGCGGGTCGAGGTCGCGGCCGTGAGCGTGCCGCCGGGGAAGAGCGCCGGCATCCGGCCGATCGTGCGCTCCCCCGCGCCGATCGCGTCGTCCTCGCGGGCGCCCGCGAGCTCCACGATCTCCGCGCGGTGCCGTCCGGCGTCGCGCGCGTCGCGGGCACGCTCGTGACTGCGGCGGGCGTGGGCGTCCTGGCGCCCGCGCGGGATGCCGTCGTGCGCGGCCAGGTCCTCGGCGGCGCGGGTCATCTCGGGATCCGGGAAGCCCTCGGGCGCGAAGGGGGCGCGCTCGTAGGCCTCGCCGTCGCGCGAGCGCACAGGCGCCGTCGAGGCGCTCTCCGCGCCGCCCGCGATCCGGGGCCGCGCATCGCCCGCCCGGATCGCGGTCGCGGCGTCGATGATGGCCGCGAGCCCGCTGCCGCATTGCCGATCGACCGTGGCGCCCGGGACCTCGACGCCGAGCCCTGCCGCGAGCGCGGCGAGGCGGGCCGGGTTGCCGCCCGGGCCCATGCAGTTGCCGAGCACGAGATCGGCGATCGGCTCGCGCACGGTCCCGGCCGCGCGCGCATCGTCGAGCGCCGCGCGGGCGGCCGCCGCCGCGAGCTGCTCGACGGAGACGGACGCGAGGGCGCGCCCCCGCGTCGCGATCGGGGTGCGCCGCGCGGCGACGACGACCGCCTCATGCACAGCGGGCCACCTCCCCCGCGACGATGCGGCGCACGAGCTCGGCGCGCGCGGGCTTGCCGGCGAGCGTCCGCGGGATCTCGCCGTGATGCCAGCGTCGCGGCAGGTGGCTCCGGGAGAGCCGGCCGCGCACGGCCTCGCGGAGCGCCGAGGCGGCGGGCGGCACGGCGCCCGCCTCGAGCTCGAGGACCGCCGCGAGGTGATCGCCGAGCCGCGGGTGCGGGATGCCGACGAGCGCCGCGTCGCGGACACCGGGCAGGGTGCGCAGCACCGCCTCGACCTCCTCGGGGATCACGGTCGCCGACGCGCTCTGCAGCGCCTCGTCCGCCCTCCCGAGCAGTCGGAGGACGCCGTCGTGCAGCTCGGCGCGGTCGCCGACGTCCGCCCAGTCGTCCTCGATGCGGAGCGCGCCGCCGCGGCCGAGCACGGACTCCGCGATCGTCGCGGAGCGCACGCGGAGCACGCCGTCGCGGACCGCGAGCTCCACGCCGGGGAGGGCCCGCATCCCCCCGCCCTCATCGGCGGCGACGAAGGAGAGCTCGGCGGCGCCGTAGTAGTGCACGACGCGGATGCCTCGTGCCTCGGCCCGGCGGCGCAGCTCCGGATCGAGGCGGGATCCGCCGACGAGCGCCGCCTCGAGCCGCGGCATGCGGCCGTCCTCGAGCACGGCCCGCAGCGACTCCGGCGTGCCGTGGAGGAGGCGGGCATCGCCGGCCGGTGCGGGCTGCGGCCCGCCGGCGAGGGCGTGGGCGAGCGAGAAGAGCGTGAGCGAGGAGGCCGGCGGCAGCGGCAGGTGGATGCCGTCGCCCGGGCGCGCGCCGAGGAGCGCCTCGATGGTCGGGAAGGAGGCCGACCAGCTCGCCTCGCTGCGGAGCACGAGGCGGATGCGCCCGCTCGACCCGGAGGTGAGGGCCGCCCACGCGACGTCCGGGCCGGGCACGGCGGCGCGCGCCGCGGCCACGACCTCGGCGCGATGCGGGGGTGCCAGCCGCGGGTCGAGCACGAGCGGCACCGCCCCCGTGGCACGGAGCCGCCGGAGCTCGGGCAGCGCCGCGAGCGGGTCCGCGAGCTCGACGGGTGCGATGCGGTGCGCGCCGGAGCGAGCAGGCGCGCTCGCGCTCACCCGCACGCTCACGATCCGGCGGCCGCGGGCTCCCGCGCGGCGCCCCGCGCCGAGGCCGCACGCGGCGCGAGACGGAGCGCACGGGGGTACGCCCGGGCGAGCGAGACGACGATCGCGGTCGCGAGCACCGCCTTGACGAGGTCGCCCGGCACGAACACGAGGCTCTGGAGGGCGGTCTCGGCGAGCGGGAGCCGGGTGACGGCGCTCTGCACGGGGATGCCGACGAGGTAGATCGCGCCGATGCCGCCGAGGAGCATCGCGAGGGCCGTGCGCCACCAGACGATGCGGCCGCCGGCGCGCGCGATGAGGCCGACGACGATCGCGCCGAGCAGCCAGCCGAGGAGGTAGCCCGTGCTGGGGGCGGCGAAGACGCCGACCCCGCCGCGACCGCCCGCGAGCAGCGGCACGCCGATCGCGACGACCGCGAGGAGCACCGTGACGGAGAGCGCGCCGAGCCAGGGCCCGAGGATGGCCCCCGCGAGCATGACGCCGAGCGTCTGCGCCGTGATCGGGACGCCCGGGATGACGCCGATGCTGCCGGGGAGGCCGAGCAGGCCGATCACGGCCGCCATGACGGCGATGCGGGCGAGGTCGCCGACCTCGAGACGGGTGGAGCGGGCCATGCTGCCTCCTGGGTGCGCGGAGTGGGACGTTTCCTGAACGGTGTTCACCTGAACGCCGTTCACTATACTCGCCACATGGCCGGCACGAGCGACGCGGGGCGACGCCGCACCCGAGACGACGTCGTCGACGCGGCCCTCGGCATCCTCGACGAGCACGGCCTCGCCGAGCTCACCATGCGCCGGCTCGCGACCGCGCTCGAGGTGCAGCCGAGCGCGCTCTACTGGCACGTCGAGAGCAAGCAGGCGCTGCTCGCGGCCGTCGCCGACCGGATCGTCGCGCGACTGGATGCCGGGGTCGGCTCGGCCGGCGCGGCGCACGGGACGGACCGGCGCGACGCGGCGGACTGGCGCGGCCGCACCCACGCCGTCGCGGCATCCCTCCGCCGGGCGCTCCTCGCGTCGCGCGACGGGGCCGAGGTCGTGCAGAGCACCCTCGCGCTCGACCTCGGCGCCACCGCGCCGCTCGAGCATCTCGAGGCCGCGCTCGCCGGCAGCGGCCACGACGAGGCGACGCGGCGGCGCGCGGCCCGCGCCGTGCTCCACTTCGTGCTCGGCCAGGTGGGGCGCGAGCAGCAGCGGCAGCAGTACGACCGCCTCGGGATCGTCGCCGGCGCGCCCGCGCCCGCGAAGGACGCCGAGGCCGAGCTCGGCTTCGGCGTCGAGCTGCTCGTCGCCGGCCTCGCGAGCCGCGAGCCCGGCACCCCGATCAGCTGAGGATCCGGCCGATCGGCTCGCGCTTCTCCGCCTGGAAGCGATCCTCGGTGCGGCCCATCGCCCAGTAGCCCGAGAGCGACACCTGCGTGCGCTCGAGCCCGCGCTGCGCGAAGAGCACGTCGCGCAGCCGCTTCATGGTCTCCCGCTCGCCGTGGACGAAGGCGTGGACGCGCCCCTCGAGCCAGTCGGCGTCGGCCACGGCATCCACGAGCACGGCCGACGCGCCGGGCCGCTCCGGCGCACGATGCAGCCAGCGGAGCTCGACGCCCTCCGGGCGCCGCAGCGGGATCTCGTCGGCCGCGCCGTCGACCTCGACGAAGGCGAGCCCCCGGGCCGCCGGGTCCATCGCCTCGAGGGCGGCCGCGATCGCGGGGAGCGCCGACTCGTCGCCGGCGAGGAGGTGCCAGTCGGCCTCCGGATCGGGCGAGTAGGCGCCGCCCGGTCCCGACATCGTGAGCCGCTGCCCGGGTGCGGCGCGGTCCGCCCATGGGCCCGCGAGCCCCTCGTCGCCGTGCACGACGAAGTCGATCGCGAGGCGGCCGGCGTCGAGGTCGAGCTCGCGCACCGTGTAGGTGCGCGTCACCGGCAGGTCCTCCGGCGCGAGGCGCTCGCGGAGCGCGACCGGGTCGTAGGGCGGCTCGAGTCCGAGCCCGGGCTTCGCGAACCAGAGCTTCACGTAGCGGTCGGCGAAGCCGTTGTCGGCGAAGCCCGCGAGCTCCTCGCCGCCCAGGTGGACGCGCACGAGGTGCGGTGCGAGCTGCTCGCGGCGGAGCACCTCGAGCGTGATCTGGGGGCGGGGCGGGCGCGGCGCGCGCGGAGCGTCAGGGGTCACGGGATCCTTCCGGTGGTGCCGGGCGCCGAGGTCGCGCCCGCGAGCGCGAGCCTAGCCGCGGCGTGGCCGGCCGCGCCGGGCCGTCTTGCCATTTCGGCACGACGGCTTGCCGGGATGCCACCGCGGGCGCGAGGATCCCGGCATGGACGACCGCACGAGCGCCGCCGAGTTCTGGGAGGCGCGCTACGCCGGCACGGAGCACGCCTGGTCCGGACGCGTCAACCGCGTCCTCGAGGCGGAGGCGGGGCGCCTGGACCCGGGCACCGCGATCGACCTCGGCTGCGGCGAGGGCGGCGACGCCGTCTGGCTGGCCGCGCAGGGCTGGCAGACGACCGGCGTCGACCTCTCCCCCACGGCGATCGCGCGCGGCCGCGCGGCCGCCGACGCCGCCGGCATCCCGCCGGGTCGGCTGGAGCTCATCGCGGCGGACCTCGCGGACTGGATGCCGGTCTCGGCGGCGGACCTCGTCACGGCATCCTTCCTGCAGTCATGGCCGGTCGAGATCCCGCGTGCGGCGATCCTCCGTCGCGCGACCGGCTTCGTCGCGGCCGGCGGGGGGCTGCTCGTGACGGCGCACGTCGCGCCGCCGTCGTGGGTCGATCCCGAGACGGTGGCGGATCACCCGTTCGCGTCGCCGGAGGAGGACCTCGCGGCGCTCGAACTCGACCGGTCGGCATGGGAGGTGGAGCTCGTGGAGCGCCGCGAGCGCGAGCTCACGGGCCCGGACGGGCAGGCGGGCACGATCCTCGACGGGATCGTGCTGGTGCGGCGGCGCTGAGCGCCGCCGCCCCGGCTACTCGGCTCCGCCGCCGTCCTCGGCGCGCTCGAGCTCGGCGAACTTCGCGGCCATCGTGGGGTTGCCGCGGGTGAGCGCCTTGATCGTGAGCCGGTCGGCCTTGTCGTTCGCGAGCCGGAGGTTGTTGTCGGACTTGAGGAGCATCTCCTTCGTCTTCTCGAGATCCTTGATCGCCTCGTCGATCCGCTTGATCGCCTCGCCGAACTGGTTCGACGCGAGCCCGTAGTTGCGGGCGAAGCCGTCCTTGAAGGCGTTGAGCTTCGTCTCGAAGTCGGTGATGTCGAGGTTCTGCTCGCGGATGCGGGCGAGCTCGGTGCGCACCTGGACGGTGCTCTGGGCGGCGTTGCGGAGCAGCGTGATGATGGGGATGAAGAACTGCGGTCGGACGACGTACATCTTCGGGTAGCGGTGCGAGACGTCGACGATGCCGGCGTTGAAGAGCTCGCTCTCGGGCTCGAGGAGTGAGACGAGCACGGCGTACTCGCAGCCCTTCTCGGTGCGGTCCTTGTCGAGCTCGCGGTAGAAGTCCTCGTTGCGCTTCTTCGTCGCGGTCTGGTCGGCCTCGTTCTTCATCTCGAACATGATCGAGACGTACTCGGTGCCCGCGGCGTCGCGGTCGCGGTAGACGTAGTCGCCCTTGCTGCCGGTCGAGGCGTCGTTGTCCTTACCGAACTCGGCGAGCGGGAACGCGGTCGCCCGCAGCCGCTCGAACTCGATCTCGCAGTGCTGCTCGAGCGTCTCGCCGACCATCTTCGTCGAGAGCTTCGCCTTCATGTCGCGGAGCCGCTCGATCGAGTCGTCGCGGTCGCGGAGCTGGACCTCGTAGCGCTCCTTGAGCGCGGTCTCCTCGATCTGCCGCGCGAGCTCGGCCTTCTCGAGCTCGCCCTTCAGGCCGTCCCGCTCGCGCTCGACCGCATCCACGGCCCTCTGCACGGCGAGCTGCTGCTCGACGCCCGCCGCCTTCGCCTCGGCACGCAGCCGGGCGAGCTCCTCGGCGCGCTCGGCGGCCTCCCGCTCGAGCCGCGCCGTCTCGGCGTCGCGCTCCTGCTCGACGGCCTGGACGGCCTCCTGGATCGCGAGCCGCTGCGCCAGCTCGGTCGACTCGAGCGAGCTCTTGAGCCGCTCGATCTCGGCCTGCTGCTTCGCGGCGTCGGCCGCGAGCGACTCCCGCAACCGCGACTCGGCGAGCTCGACCGCGCTCTCGCGCTCGCGCGCCGCCTGCTCGAGCCGCTCGTGCAGCGCCGCGTCGAACTCGCGGTCGCGCACCTGCTTCACGATGTCGGCGTAGCCGGCCTCGTCGATCGTGAAGGCCTTGCCGCAATGCGGGCAGCTGATCTCGTGCACTCGCGTCTCCTCGGGTCCCTGGCGACGCTAGCACCGGGCGGCGACAGCGCCGGAGACGACCGCGCTGGAGGCGCCGAACGTCGCGGACGTCTCGCCGACGCTGCGATCTTCCCGCGCCATGAGGGAGGTGTCGATGAGATTCTACGTTGTAGAATCAGTGTATGACCTCCCGACCCACCCTGGAGATGACCGGAGTGTCGGTGAGCTACGGCTCCCGTCGCGTGCTGGACCACCTCGACCTGACCATCCACCGGGGCACAGTGCTGGGCCTCCTGGGCCTCAACGGCGCCGGGAAGTCCACCCTCATCTCGGTCGCCGCGGGCCTGCTGCAGCCGCACAGCGGACACGTGCTCGTCGAGGGACTCGACATCTCGCGGAAGCGATTGTCAGCCGCCAGCCGCATCGGGCTCGCGCCGCAGCGACTGGGGGTGTACCCCACCCTGTCGGCCCGGCAGAACCTGATGATCTTCGCCGAGCTGGCACGTCTGCGCGGACGGGCCGCGCGCCGTCGGGTCGACGAGGTGCTCGCGACGCTCGACCTGGACGCGCAGTCCGAGCTCGTCGTCGGCGAGCTGAGCGGGGGCCAGCAGCGCCGCGTGCACACCGGGATGGCCCTGGTGTCCCGACCCCGGCTGCTGTTCTTGGACGAGCCCACCGTCGGGGCCGATGTCGAATCCCGACGGCGCATCCTTCGTGCGGTCCGCTCCCTCGCCGACGACGGCACCGCCGTGCTCTACACCAGCCATGTCCTGAGCGAGTTCGAGGAGCTCCGCGCCGAGATCGCCGTGCTGCACGGCGGTCGGATCTCGGCGCGGGGTTCCATCCCGCAGCTCGTGCGCGATCACGCCGAGACGAGCGTCGAGCTGCGGTTCCGACACGACGCGCCGACGCTCCGGGGCTGGCGCCGCCTCGATCGGTCGGCGCTGGTCCGCTCCGGCGGCGCCTCGCCGGGAGCAGACCTGACGGACGCGATCGGCGCGCTCGCGGCGCAGCCGGGGAGCGTGGACGATCTCGTCGATGTGTCGCTGCGTCGACCCGACCTCGATGACGTGTTCCGCTCCCTCACGGGGATCGGATGGACCACGTCTGCAGACGGAGCGTCCGCCGACCCGGCGGCGGGCTCGGCCACGACCAGCGCAGGGGCACACGCATGACCGGGTTCGCGACGATGCTCCGCGTCAGTCTGCGGATCCAGCGCGGCGACCTGGCCACACCCGTCGTGATGGCGGCGCTCCCGCTCATCCTCACGCCGTTCCTGCTTCCCGGCGCACAGGCCCAGCTGCAGGCCTCCGGGTATCCCTCCGCGACGGGGGCCGAACAGGTCGTGCCGGGCTTCGCGGCGCTGTTCGGGTTCCTCGCGGTGCAGCAGATCGTGACCGGCTTCGGCCGGGAGCATCAGTGGGGCACCTGGGAGAGGCTGCGCGCCGCACCGGTGTCGGCGGGAGCCCTCGTCCTCGGTCGGAGCACGGCGTGCCTGCTCGTGCAGCTCGCGCAGCTGACCTTCGTGATCGCCGTCGGCGCACTCGTCTTCGGCTATCGCCCCCAGGGCTCGCCGGCCGCCATCGCACTCGTGCTGCTCGCCCTCGCCGTGATGCTCGTCGCGTTCGGCGTCATGCTGGTCGCCGTCTTCCCGTCGTCCGAGCATGCGCTCGTCGCGGCCAGCCTGGGCGGAATGGTCATGGCGGGCGTCGGCGGTGCGCTGGCGCCCGTGTCGTCGTTCCCCGGGTGGGCGCAGGCCGTGGCGCACGCCTCCCCCGCCTATTGGGCCCTGGATGCCATGCGGACGCTGAGCCTCGAGCCCGCCGGGCTGGCCGACGTGGCCCCGGCCCTCGGCGCCCTCGCCGGATTCACGACGGCCTTCGCCCTCGTGGCCGCGCTGCGCTTCCGACCAGCACAGCGCAAGGCGGGCCTGAGGTGATCCGGCACGTGCGTCGACGGTTCCTCGCCCGAGACCTCCGGCGACGACCCGCGGCGACCGCGGCACTGACCGTCCTGCTGGTCATCAGCGCTCTGCTGATGGCGTCGGGCGGCATCGTCGTGGAACGTCTCCTCGGCTCCGTCGACCGCCTGTTCGACGAGGCGAAGCCTCCGCACTTCCTGCAGATGCATCGCGGACCGGTCGATGTCGACGCGCTCACACGGTTCGCCGCGGAGCATCCCGAGATCGACGCCTGGCTCGTCGAGCGCATGCTCGGGTTCGACGGCGGGGCGATCGAGTGGCGGCGGGCATCGCCGGAGACGGACACCACGCCCCCGGCGGGGAACCTCGCCGACAGCCTGGTCGATCATCTGTTCGTCACGCAGAACCGCGAATTCGACCTCCTCCTCGACGAGACCGGCGCCGCTCCCCGTCCGTCGTCGGGCGAGGTGTATGTGCCGGTTAGCGAGCAGCAGCGCTACGACCTGCAGCGGGGAGACGAACTGCACATCGGCATCGGCGACAGCGCGCTCCCCCTTCGCGTGACCGGGTTCGTCCGAGACGCGCAGATGGCGTCGTCGTTCGCCTCGTCCTCGCGCTTCCTGGTGTCCGCCGGCGACTTCGCACGGCTGGAGGGGCTGGGGGGCGAGCCCGAGGCGATCATCGAGTACCGGCTCGAGGATCCCGACACCGCGACGGCCTTCCAAGCGCGGTACGAGGCGACGCCGGAGCTTCCCCGCAACGGCCAGGCGGTCACGTTCGCCGTGATCCGGATGCTGAACGCGATCAGCGACGGGCTGGTGGCGGTCGCGCTCGTGTTCGCGAGTCTGCTCATCATGGTGATCGCGTTCGTCAATCTCCGCTTCGTGATCCGCGGCGCCCTCGAGGACGAGGTGCGCGAGATCGGGACGCTCAAGGCGATCGGGCTGAGTCGCCGGAGCATCGCCGGCCTCTATCTCGCGAAGTACCGCCTCATCGCCGTCGTCTCCTGCCTCATCGGCGGCGCGGTCGCCCCCTTCACCGCAGAGCTGCTCCTCTCCGGGATCCAGGCCAACTACGGGTCCTCACCCGCTGGGCTCGCGTCGGTGATCGTCCCGCTCGCGGCCCTGGGCCTCGTCTACCTGGTGATCACGGCGCTCTGCCACGGCATCCTGCGCCGGATCGGTCGCATCGACACCGTGCGCGCTCTCGTGCACGGGAGCACCCTGACGGAGCGAGGCGTCGCGCGCCGAGCCCGACGCGAGGCTCGGCGTGCGCGCAGGTCGCGACTCGATTCCGGCGCGCTGCCGGTCACGACCCGGCTGTCGCTGCGCGAGCTTCGCGCCGAATGGCGCCGCTGGGCGCTGCTCCCCTTCGTGTTCGCCCTCGCCACCGTGCTCGTCACCGTGCCGACGAACCTGCTGACCACGCTGGAGGATCCCCGATTCGTCACCTACATGGGTGCGCCCGACAGCGACCTGCGATCGGACCTGCAGTTCGGAGACGACCTCGACACCGCCCACCGGCAGCTGATCTCGACGATGGAGGACGACTCCCGGCTCACCGCGGTCCGCTCCTTCACCCGCATCCTGGCCGACGTGCGGGTCGCGGGCGCGACCGCGGACGTGGAGGCATGGCGATCGCTGCCCGTCGAGGTCGGCGATTACGCCGACACGCCACTCGAGTTCCTCACCGGCACGCGCCCCGACCAGGGCCAGATCGCGCTCTCAGCCCTGGCGGCAGACGAGCACGGCGTCAGCACGGGAGACCGTCTCGACCTGCGTCGCGTCTCGACGAGCGGCACCGAACGGCGCACGGTGGAGGTCAGCGGCATCTATCAGGACGTGACGAGCGGCGGGCGCACCGCGAAGCTCCACGATCCCGGACACGCGCTCGCGGCGGCGTCGGGCGCGAGCGCGTTCGTCGTCTACGCGGATGTGACCGGGGACGCGGATCCGGTCGCCCTCGCCGCCGACTACAACCGGCGACTTCCGGAGGCCACCACCGTGCCGATGCGCGAATACGTGCAGCAGACCCTCTCGTTCGCGACCACGTCGCTGCGCGGAGCATCCGTCGTCGCCTTCGGTTTCGGCACCGTGGTGGTCGCGCTCATCACCGCGCTGTTCCTGACGCTGTTCCTCGCTCGCGAGCGGAAGCCCCTCGGCATCCTCCATACCCTGGGGTTCTCGACCGCCGAGATCACGCGCGGAATCCGGGGCAAGACGGCCGTCGTGATCGGGGTCGGGGTGCTCGTCGGCATGGCCGTCTCCGCCGCACTCGGCGACACCGCGATCACCACCGTGCTCTCCGGCCTCGGACTCGGGATCGCGCACCTCACGCTCACGCCCGACCCCTGGCTGGCGTGGGTGGCGTACCCCCTGGCCCTGGGGACGGCCGGGGCGCTCAGCACAATCGCGGCGACACGACGGCTGCCCGGCATCACCGGGGCGTCATGGCTGCGCTGATCCCCGCCCACGATCACCACGAAAGGACGGGCACTCCGATGAACGACGCCTCGAACCCGCGACCATCGACGAGGACTGCGGCAGCGGGTCTGCTGCGGGCATCCGGTCTCACGAAGACGTACGCGACGGGGACCTCGGCGACGACGGTGCTGCACGGCATCGACGTCGACGTCGCCCCCGGCGAGTTCCTCACCGTCATGGGGCCGAGCGGGTCGGGGAAGTCGACGCTGCTGTACTGCCTGAGCGGACTCGACAGGCCCACCGAGGGCGCCGTCGCCCTCGAGGGCACGCTGCTCACGTCCCTGGACGACGAGAGCATGGCGCGACTGCGGCTCACACGGATGGGCTTCGTCTTCCAGCAGCCGTACTTCCTCGACAGCCTGAGCATCCGCGACAACATCCTCCTCCCGGCGCTCAAAGCCGCACCGTCGCGAGCGGAGGAACGCGACGTCGCCGAGCGCGTCGACGCCCTGATGGAGCGCTTCGGCATCACCGCCACGGGCGCGCATGCCATCAGCGCCGTCTCGGGGGGCCAGCTGCAGCGGGCGGCCCTGTGCCGCGCCCTCGCGACCCGGCCGAGCGTGCTCTTCGCCGATGAGCCGACCGGCGCGCTCAACCACAGCATGAGCCTCGAGGTGATGAGCGCGCTCACCGAGGCGCACCGCGCCGGAACGACCATCGTGATGGTGACGCACTCACCGGCGCTCGCCACGCGCGCGGACCGCATCCTCTACATCGCGGACGGCACGCTCACCGATACCCTGACCCTCGGGAGATGGACCGAGGGCGAGGCGTCGTCACGGGAGAACACGGTCCGGGATTGGCTGCGTGAGAAGGGGTACTGATGGCGCCGATGCGCGACTCGGGACCGCCCAGGGGCACGGGACAGCTCACGCGTGACCGGGTGCTGGACGCCGCCCTCGCCCTCGTCGACGAGCACGGGCACGAGAAGCTCACCATGCGGACGCTCGCGACCACCCTCGGCGTCGACCCGATGGCTCCCTATCACTACGTGCCCAACAAGGCGGCGCTCTTCGACGGACTCGTGGAACGAGCGTGGTCGACGGTCGCCATCGACGGGATCGACGTCGACGGCGACGCGACCGAGCAGCTCGTCGAGGCCTTCTGCAGCGTCTACACGCAGCTCGTCGCGCACCCCAACCTGCTCCCTCTCGTCGCCACCCGCTCGGTCGCGACGCCGCAGGCGCTCGCGCTCGCTGAACGAGGGCTCGAGCTGCTGAGCCGGACGAGCTCGCTCTCGCCCGCCGACGCGCTCCAGCTCATCAACACCCTCGCCGCGCTCACCATCGGCCGAGCGCTCGCCGAGGCCGCCCCCTCGGCGGGCGGCCAGTCCATGGACGATGTCCTCGCCATCGCCCGCGCCTTCCCCCAGCTCGCCACGGCCACCACCGCACCCCCGGCTTCCGGAGAGGATCCTCTGCCGCGGGCCCTGCGCGGGATCATCGCCGCCTGGGGAGTCGCGCCGCGGGCCCGCCCATGAGCGGTCTCACCGCGATGCTCCGGCGACGGGTCATCTCGTCGGGTATCCGCGATGTCGCGATCGGCTCCCGGGAGCGCGGGTCTCAGCGTCCGGCGAAGCGCGCCTTCGCGTCATCGGTCTGCGGCGTGTAGAGGTTGACGCGGTTGCCGTCAGGGTCGGCGAGCATCATGGCGCGGTTTCCCCACGGCATGGTGGTCGGCTCCTGCAGAACCTGCACGCGGTCGCCGAGTCGCCGACGTTCCCGGTCGACGTCGTCGACCTGGAACTCGAGGATCGCGCTCGCATTCGATGCGGTCGTGATCCCCGTGCCGGCGAAGAGCGGCAGGGTCGCGTCGCTGCCGATGGCGAGGGTTCCGCCGTCGGTGACGAGTTCTGCGAAGACCGGGGCGGGGCGCTCGAACGATGCGCCGGTGACGAGTTCGTAGAACTCGACGAGTTCGTCGAGGCGGCTGGTGATGAGGCGTACGGACGCGAGCTTCATGGGGATCCGATCGTTCGGCCACGGAGTGGAATCGTGGCGAGAGATAATGTAAGGCAACTGATATTATCAGAGCTCCGAGTGCAGGGAGGAACGATGGCCGAGGACTTCGGGCAGCGCCTGCCCTACCTCCTTCGACGGGTGAACGGCGCGCTGTCCCAGCGCCTGGACGAGGATCTGCGCGAGTTCCGACTCACGCCGTCGCAACTCTCGGCCCTGGCGATCCTGGACGTCGCGCACCCTGACGGCCTGTCCGGTGCGACGCTCAGCGCACGGTCGGGCGTGACACCGCAGTCGATGTCCACCGCCCTCGCCGGTCTCGCGGAACGGGGCCTCATCGCCCGCTCCCCGCACCCGGTGCACGGCAGGATCATGGAGTGCCGGATCACCGCCGCCGGTGCCGACATCCTTCGACAGGTGCAGCAGACCACGCGCGACAGCGACCGCTACGACGCCGGCCTCACCCCGGAGCAGCAGGAGACACTCCGCGAGCTGCTCACCACGATGATGCGCTCGCTCGACCTGTACCTCCCTGCCGAGACGACGGCGACCAGGGACGAAGAGGAGCCGGCCCGTTCTCACGTCGCCCCGGGCGACGTCAGAGCGATCGCTCTGCGGCAGCCTGATACATGCTCCGCACGGCCGGGGTGAAGCCGAGCTCGCGGAGGCGGGTGCTGTCGACGTGCCCGTTGAACGGGTTCTCCAGCGGGGCGTTGGACTCGGGATACGCCGCGCCGACCAGGCGGGCGATGTCGGCGACGGTGGCGGGGGCGTCGTCGGCCACGTTGACGGTCTCGCAGTCGAGTCCACCGTCGAGCGCGAGCAGCATCGCGGTCGCGATGTCGCGGTGATGGACCAGGCTGAGGGTCGCAGCCGGGTGCCAGCCCCAGGAACCGAGCAATCCCGGGGCCGCTTGCAGGTGACCGTCGCCGTCGCCGTAGACGAATCCGAATCGGAGGATGCTCCACGTCAGGCCGCTGTCGCGAAGCGCCTGCTCGGCGACGACCTTGCTCGCCGGATACGGCATCGGCGCCGTCGTGGGGTCACCCTCCCGGGCCGGACGAGGCAGGTCGGCTGCGTACACGAGTCCGGTGCTGGCCATGATCGTCCGGGCGGCCGGTGCGTGCTCGGCGACGGCCGCGATCAGATTGCTCGTGCCGTCGACGTTCGCACGGGTCACGTCCGCGGGGTCCGAGGTGCGGAGCACCGCGGCGAGATGAACGACCTGATCGACGCCGTCGACGGCCCCGGGCAGCGTGGTCGGGTCGAGCAGGTCCCCCTCGACGGTGTCGACGCCCGATACCGTCTTCCCGGCGCGGACGAGGGCGCGCACGTCGTGGCCGGCGTCGACGAGACGCGGGATGAGACGGGTGCCGACGAGCCCGGTGGCTCCGGTGACGAGGATGGTCATGCAGGTGTTCCCTTCGTGAGGAGCTCGTGGAGTCGTGCCGTTCCGGTTCGCAGCACTCGGGTCGTCGTCGCGAGGTCGGCGTCGGAGACCTCCGCGAACGCCGTCCGGAGGATCAGCTCGATCGGGTCCGGCAGCTCCCCCCACAGGACGCGCCCCTGCGACGTGAGGTGGAGGACTCTCTGCCGTGCGTCGGATGGGTCGGGCCGCTGCTCGACGAGTCCCTTTCTGGTCAGCGCGGCGACGACACCGGACAGCGTCGCCCGCTCCACCTCGAGGATCCGCACGAGCTCTCGCTGCGGGGTCGCGCCGACGAGGGCGAGCTGGTAGAGGACATACCACTGCGTCGGACCGAGGTCATGAGGTCGGAGCACCGACTCCATGACCTGACGGGTGGCGAGGTGGTACTTCTTCGCCCAGGCGCCGGCTGACTCGTGATTCGGATCCGCTTGTTTGTTTGGCACCTGACAAGTATTGCAAGGTAGCTATCAAAACGCAACCGAGTCAGAGGTATTCGCAGCCGGTGAGCTCCTGCGCGGCGTTCCAGAACCGCGTCCCCGTCGCGGGGTCGGCCGCCTCGGCGGACGGACGGACGGACGCGACCTCGCCCCGACGTTCACCCCGGCCGTCCGGGCCGAAGAAGCTGCCACCCCGCACGCCGGGTGAGGCGGCCGCATGCAGCTGCGGGAGCGCCCCCTGCTCGGTGGGCTGCGTCGCGATCGCCGAGAAGAGGCGGCCTGCAGCTCGACCGAGCGCGCCCCGATCCCGCCACGCGCTGTCGATGAAGTCGGACCGAGACAGGCCGGGGTGAGCCAGCACGCTGATCACCGGCGATCCCGCGCGTCGGAGCCGACGGTCCAGCTCGAGCCCGAACACGGTGGTGGCCAGCTTGGCCATCCCGTATGCCCGGTTCGGATCGAAGCGCCGCTCGGACTGCAGGTCGTCGAAGTCCAGATGCGCGTTCTTGTGGGTGATGGAGCTCAGCGAGACCACCCGGGCATCGATGCCCTTCTCGAGCACCGGGAGCAGCAGGCCGGTGAGGGTGACGTGGCCGAGGGTGTTGGTGCCGAGATGGAACTCGAATCCATCGACCGTCGTGCGGCGGGCACCGAGATTCTCCGCTCCGGCGTTGTTCACCAAGAGATCCAGCCGGTCCCGCTCACCGGTCACGGTGGCCGCGAAGTGCCGCACCGAGGCCTGGGATGCGACGTCCACCACCTGGACAGACAGCTTCGCGCCCGGATGGGCGGAGCGGATGCGCTCAGCGGCGGCATCGCCGTTGGTCAGACTGCGGACGGCGAGGATCACCTCCGCGCCGTGCGCAGCGAGCTCGGAGGCGGTCACGAACCCCAGGCCGGCATTCGCACCGGTCACGATCGCGGTTCTGCCGGAGAGGTCGGGGATATCAGAAGCAGTCCATGGAGCCATTCCCGTGACGCTACGCAGGACGGCCGGGACCTCGGGAGTGCTCCGTATCCCCGGTCTGCGAGGACCACCTCTGGTCGACGCGCACCGGGCAGAATGACCGGTGTGGAGAAGGGGACCGTGGCGGCGGCGCGCGAGCTCGGGGCCTTCCTCCGAGCTCGCCGGGAGCAGACCCGTCCTGAGGACCTCGGCCTCGAACCCGGCACTCGCAGGCGCGTGGACGGACTGCGGCGAGAGGAGGTGGCGGTGCTCGCCGGCCTCAGCACCGACTACTACCAGCGTCTCGAGCAGGGCCGCAGCGCTCGACCCTCTGATGCGGCGCTCGACTCCATCAGCGACGCCCTCGATCTGGACGCGACCGAACGAGAGCACATCGGTCGCCTCGCCCGCACCGCGAGGCGACCCGCCCCGCGGCCCCGGCGAACCTCCGACAAGCTCCCCCGGGGCTCGCGGATCCTGCTCGAGGCGACCGACCTCCCGGCGTTCATCGTCAGCCAGCATCTGGACGTCCTCGCCTGGAACCCGCTCGCCGCGGAACTGCTGGGCGATCCGACCCGCATTCCGGCCGAGGAGCGAAACGTGCTGATGATGCTGTTCCACGAGGACGCCGGACTGCGCTACCCGTCGTGCGAGGCCATGGCGAGGGACTACGTCGGAATGCTCCGCACGGCCATCTCGCGCGATCCCGAGCACCCCCGCGCCATCACCGTCGTCGGAGCCTTGAGCGTGCGCAGCGCAGAGTTCCGCAAGATCTGGGCTCGCCACGACGTCCGCGACCGCATCAACGGCGGCAAGACCCTCCGCCACCCGCGGATCGGCGAGATCGACATCGAACGGGATGCCTACCCCGTCCCCCGCACCGCCGACGCCTCGATGATCGTCATCACTGCCCGGCCGGGTTCCGAGGACGCACTCCATCTGCTCGGCACCCTCGTCGCGAACCGCCCCGCGGCAGCGCACGGGTCTGTCCGATAACCGATGTGCGCCGCGCTGACCGGCTGCGGCGATCGCCTGCTCAGTCCGGGAGGATGACGAGCTTGCCGCGCTTGCCCAGCCTGCCCTGTTCGAGATCGATCAGGGCGGGGATCGCCTCCGAGAGCACGACGGTGCGGGCGACGGGAAGCCTGAGCATTCCCGACCGTGCGTCCTGTGCGATCTGCTCGAGGTCGGCCGTGACGGGCTGAGCGATGACGGCGCGGTACGGACCGGGCAGAAGGCTCTTGATCAGGTTGGCCGGAGTGGGCTGCGTGCTGACGATGCGGCCGCCTCGTCTGAGCATGGCTCGCGCGGCATGGTGAGGAAGCGTGCCTGCCGTGTCGAACACGATGTCGAACCTCCTGCGCAGCGGAGCAGGGTCGACGTCGAACGCGACGATCGGGTCGACGCCCAGCTCGCGAGCCTCGTCCCCGGAACCGGCGCGACAGCTTCCTGCGACCGTGGCGCCGCGCGCCGCGGCGAGCTGCACGGCGGCACGGCCGACCGCGCCGAGGCAGCCATGCACGAAGACGCGGTCCCCGGCTCGCATCCTTCCCGCCTTGCACAGCGCTTGCAGCGCGGTGATGGCGGGTGTCGGGAGGGCAGAAGCGTCCTCGAAGGAGAGCTCAGCAGGCTTGTGGACGATGCCCCGCTCCTGGGCGACGACCACGTCGGCGAATGCGCCTGCCGACGCGATCGGCGTGCCGCCGAAGACCTCGTCGCCGACGCGGAACCGGGTGACGCCGCCGCCGATCGCCTCGACGACGCCGGCGAAGTCGTAGCCCATCGCACGAGGGAACCGACGCCCGGTCACCATCTTCATGGCCCCGGATCGGATCCCGAAGTCCATCGGGTTGGCCGCGGCGGCACGGACTCGGACCAGCACCTCGGCGGCTCGGAGGGGTGCCGGCTCGAACTGCTCGAGCGTCATCACGTCCGGGCCCCCGTACTCGCTGTACTGGATGCGCTTCATATCCGACTCTCCTTGGTTCGACGCGCCGCTCGCGGCCTCGTCATCCGACCGCGCCGACGCCAGTGACGGTACTTGGTTCCGTCACGCTACCACGTGACGGGACCGAGTCCCGTAGAGTTGCGTCATGGCCCGTTGGGAACCGAACGCTGCGGAACGCCTGTCTCAGGCCGCCCTCGAGCTCTTCGCCGAGCGAGGCTACGAGCAGACGAGTGTGATCGACATCGCGCAACGAGCCGGCTTGGGCAAGACCACCTTCTTCCGGCACTTCCAGGACAAGCGGGAGGTGCTGTTCCACGGAGGCGAGACCGATGACTGGCTCGTCGACCCGATCGCCGAAGCGCCGGAGGGGAGCACCCCGCTCGACGCCATCGCACGCGCACTCGACGCGGCGGGCGCCGCGGTCTTCACCCCTTCGCGTCGGCCGTTCATCGTGCGACGACAGGCCGTGATCGCCGCCAACCCCGAGCTCCAGGAACGCGACGCGCTCAAGAGCCTTCGACTGACCGCCTCCCTGGTCGACGCGCTCAGACGACGAGGATTCCCCGAACTCACCGCGCGCGTGGCGGCCGAGCTCGGCGCACTCGCGTCGACCATCGCACTCGAGCGCTGGATCCGATCCGACGCGGACGTCGAGTTCGGCCCCGTCGCACGACACGCGCTCGACGAGGTGCAGGCCTCCGCCGGCCGATGCTGACCGGAACGGCAGCGCCCCGGATCGACACGCATCACGCGCCGCGCCGGGTCGGCGCGATATCGTCTCGCGGCCTCATCGCTGCGCGGCGTTCGAGACCTCGGCCCAGTCCTTCCAGGTCGTGATGCGCGCGGCGTAGACGTCGGTCATCTGGTCGAGGAGCCAGTCGCCGAGCAGGAGTCGCAGGGGCGGGTTCTCGGCGTCGACGACGGAGAGGATCGCCGGCGCCGTCGCCGCCGCATCGCCGGTCCTGGCCGGGTCGAAGGACCCGCGGATCGCCTCGCGAATCGGGTTGTAGACCTCCATGGCGGGAGCCGATCGGGTCGCGGAGCGGAATCCGGTGCTGTAGCTGCCGGGCTCGACGATGGTGACCTTGATGCGCTGCGCGGCGACCTCGACGGCGAGGGCCTCGCTCATGGCCTCGACCGCGAACTTGGATGCCACGTACGCACCCCCGGTGGGGAAGCTGGCGATGCCGCCGATGCTCGAGACGGTGAGGATGTGGCCGCCACCCTGCGCACGCAGGATCGGCAGCACGGCCTGGATCAGCGACAGCGTGCCGAACACGTTGGTGTCGAAGTTCGCCTTCGCCTCATCGATGTCCAGCTCTTCGACCGCGCCGGTGTAGCTGTAGCCGGCGTTGCCGACGACGACGTCGAGTCGCCCGAAGCGCCCGTGCGCTTCCCTGACGACCGCGAACACGGCCTCGCGATCCGTCACGTCCAGAGATCGCACGAGGACACGCGCCCCGAACCTCTCGGTCAACCCGGACAGGGCGCCGACGTCGCGGGCGGTCGCGACCACCGAGTCACCCCGTTCGAGTGCGGCCTCTGCCCAGATGCGCCCCAGACCGCTGGACGCGCCGGTGATGAACCAGATCTTCGATGCCACGACTTCCCTCTCGACGAAATATTGCACTCAGTGCGAAACTCTCCGGATGTTACACTCAGTGCGACATTCGGGCAAGCGGGCAGAGGAGGCCAGGATGCCGGGAGCGCGAGAGCGCAAGCGCGTGGCGACGCGCGAGCGGATCGCGGCGGCGGGGCTGGAGCTGTTCCTCGAGCTCGGCTACGAGGCGACCACCATCGACGGCATCGCCGCGGCCTCCGGCATCTCGCGGCGAACCTTCTTCTACTACTTCTCGTCGAAGGATGACGCGCTCTTGGCGTGGCACGGCGCGGGCGCCGTGTCGACCCGCATCACCGCCGCGCTGCACGGCCGACGCGCGGACGCCTCCCCCCTCGCGACGGCCCTGGACTGCCTGA
Organism: Homoserinibacter sp. YIM 151385; assembly: GCF_027912415.1. Lineage (NCBI taxonomy): Bacteria > Bacillati > Actinomycetota > Actinomycetes > Micrococcales > Microbacteriaceae > Homoserinibacter > Homoserinibacter sp. YIM 151385. Next base: position 884,382 of record NZ_CP115175.1, read on the forward strand.
CGGAACTCGCATCGCAGTACGAGACCGAGCAATCCCGCGCGGTGGACGCGCTCATGCAGAGCTCTCCCACGCTTCGCGCCCGCAAGGACGCCGTCGAGCTCGGCATCGAACGCGATCTGGCCGCCGCGATGACCGAGCTCTGGCCTGCCGAGTCGCGCCTCATCGAGATCCGCTTCGCGGCGATGATGGCCGCGGGGACGCTCCGCATGTCCCTGGAGGACTGGCGGAACGACGGCTCACTGCCGCTCAGCGCTCACCTTCGGCGAAACGCGGACCTGCTCCGATGTGACGTGCTCCGCGAGATCGAGAGCGCAGTGCTGGAGCCACGGCCGCGCCAGGAGGACGTCACGCCGTAGAGCCCTCGACGCGGGCTCGTCACGGCGATCGGACCTGCAGCGCGGTCCCGACGCCGAGGAGGACGAGGACCGCGCCGGTCGCGCGGTCGATCCAGGTGCTGAACCGGCGGAGGATCGGCCGCAGCCGGTGCACGAGTGCGGTGAGGGTGAGGTACCAGGCCGCGGCGATGGCCACCAGCAGGACGCTCATGGCGACGAGCTGCGGTTGCGCGGGGACACCCGGCGCGAGGAACTGCGGCATCACGCTGAGGTAGATCAGCGGCGCTTTGGGGTTCAGCACGTTCACGAGCAATCCCTGACGGAATGCTCGCCATCTGGGCAGCGCTTCGCTCCCTCGCGGAGCGACCCGGGGTCGATCGGCCTTCGCTCCGCGCGACTGCCACAGCGTGCGCAGTCCGAGGAAGAGGAGGAACGCGGCTCCCAGATACTTCACGACAGAGAACGCGACGTCGGAGGCGAGGATGACGACCGACAGACCCGCGGCCGCGATCGCCGCGTGAACGGTGAGGCCCGAGACGGTGCCGAGGGTGGTGGCGATTCCCCGCCCGCGCATGGCGTTCGGGACGACGACGGCGAAGTCGGGCCCCGGCGTGAGGACGAGGACGACCGCGACGAGCGAGAAGGCGACGAGGGACGATTCCATGCTGCGGGGGCCCTACCGCTCGGACAGACGTGTCGGTGCCGTCCGGGTGCCAGGAGCGTCGGGGGCTGCCATCGAGCCGAGGAGGCCGAGACGCTCCGCCGACTCGCTGCCGGGTTCGGCGTGGTAGACCACGAGCATGATGCCGTCGGTGCCGGCGACGGCGAGCTTCTCGCGGTCGAGGCGGAGTCGCCCGACGGCCGGATGGTCGAAGGTGACCTGGGCACCCGCGCGCTCGGCGACGTCGTGGCGGGCCCACAGCCGTCGGAACTCGGGGCTGGCCAAGGACAGCTCGCCGACCAGCTCGACCACGCGAGGGTCGTCGATGCTCTGGCCGACGGTCCTGCGGAACCCGGCGAGCAGCGCCGCAGCAGCGCGTTCCCAGTCCTCGAAGAGACTCTGCTCGGCCGCATCCAGGAACACGTCTCGAAGCCGGTTGCCGCCGGCGGTCAGTCGCGGAGAGACGGCTGCAGCCAACGGATTCGCCGCGAGGACATCGAGATGGCGGCCCTCGGCGAAGGCCGGAAACGGGAGCTCGTCGATGAGGCGGGCGGTGCTGGCGGGGAGCACCTCGCGGCGGGGCCTGGGCCGTCTGCCGCGAGGACGTTCGGCGGCGAGGCTGAGCAGATACGCGTCGTCGTCGAGCTGGAGGACGCGCGCGATCGCCTGGAGGACCTGGGCGGAGGGACGGCGGTCGCGCCCCTGCTCGAGGCGGAGATAGTACTCGGCGCTGATACCGGACAGCATCGCGACCTCCTCTCGACGCAGACCGGGAACACGACGCACACCGAGCACCGGGATCCCGACCTGCTCGGGGGTGACGAGCTCGCGCCGGGCTCGGAGGTACTCCCCCAGCGTGTTCGGCTCATCGCTCATGCGCCTCACGCTATCGACCGGCGAAGGACGGAAGGTACTCCCTGTCACTCCCAGTGTCAGCAGGGGTCTGGGTCGCGGCCTCGCCGGCGCCGAGGATCGGGTCATCGCTCGACGTTCACGCCCCCGAAAGGCCACTCATGTCCCACGTTCTCGTCACCGGCGGGTCCGGCTTCATCGCCGGACACGTCATCGTCCAGCTCCTGGAGCAGGGCCACACCGTCCGCTCCACCATCCGCTCGCTGCACAAGGAGGCCGCCGTCCGGATGGTGCTCCGCGACGCCGGGGTCACTCGCGACGAGGCGCTGACCTTCGTCGAAGCGGACCTGATGCAGGACGCCGGCTGGGCGGACGCGGTCGCCGGCGTTGACCACGTCATCCACCTCGCCTCCCCGATCCACACCGGCAAGGTCGAGAACGAGGACGACGTCATCGCCCCCGCCCGCGATGGCGCGCTCCGCGTCCTCCGCGCCGCCCGCGACGCCGGAGTCGGACGCGTGGTGCTCACCTCCGCGTTCCACGCCGTCGGGTTCGGCCACGGTCACATCGACCACGTCTTCACCGAGGACGACTGGTCGCCGCTCGACGGGCCCGGCGTGGACGCGTACGGGCGCAGCAAGATCCTCGCGGAGAAGGCGGCATGGGATCTCGTCGACCAGCCCGGCTCGAGCCTCGAGCTGACCACGATCCTGCCCGTCGCCGTCATGGGACCGGTGATGGGCGCCGACGTCTCCGGTGCCAACCACATCGTCCAGAACATGCTCCGGGGTGAGATGCCCGGCGTCCCGAACATGTTCGTCCCCATCGTCGACGTCCGCGACGTCGCGGCGGCCCACGTCGCGGCGATGACCGCCCCCGGCGCGGCAGGACAGCGGTTCCTGGTCGGCACCGGGGAGCCGGCGATCGCGATGAAGGAGATCGGCGCGATCCTCAAGCACGAGCTCGGCGCGAGGGCGTCGAAGGTCCCGTCCCGGTCGATCCCGAACCTCGTCGTCCGGCTGACCGCGCTGTTCCGGGACGAGTACAAGTCCGTCGCCGCGGACCTCGGCTACATCAAGCGGGTCTCCGACGCCAAGACGCGCAGCGTCCTCGGCATCACCCCGCGTCCCGCGCGCGAGGCGATCGTCGCCGCCGGCCGCAGCATGATCGCCCGCGGGCTCGCGGACTGACCCAGGCCACGACCTGCGTCAGCACGGGTCAGACGTGACCGGAACCTTCAGCGGGCTCCCGATCACGACGCGCTCTCGCCGGCGGCGACTGCGGCGACGATGGCGGATGCCGCGGCCGGCCCGTCCTCCGCGCGTATCTCACCCGCGACATGATGGACGGCCGGTGCGCGGTCGAGCGCATCGGAGATCGCCGCGTGAACACCGTCCACGGACAAACGGTCGCGGTGCAGTGCCGGCCCGGCGAGCCCGGACCGGCGCAGGAGTCGTGCCCAGAACGGCTGGTCCGCGAGAAACGGGACCAGCACCGACGGGGTTCCCGCGCGCGCGGCGGCATGGACGGTCCCCGCTCCCCCGTGGTGGATCGCGGCTGCCGCGTGCGGGAGGACGGTGGCGTGCGGCACGGAGGTGACGACCAGCACGTCCGTCCCCAGACACCGGTCCGGAGGTTGCAGGCCGCCCCAGCCGGTCGCCACGAGAGTTCTCAGACCCGCCCGTCGGACGCCTTCGATGATCGCCTCAGCCCGGCCGGCGGCATCCCCGCCCCTCATCGACCCGAATCCCGCATACACGAAGGGAGCGTCGTCGGCGAGGAACTCGCGGATGGCGCCGTCCGTCCCCGCGTCAGGTCGAGGACGGCGCGGCCAGTCACCGGTGAGATGGGTGGTCGACGGCCAGTCCGCCGGTCGCGGCAACAGCGTCGGACTCACCGCGACCAGCGAGCCGGACGGTGAGGGCAGGTGCCCCTCGCCGGAGCGTCCCAGGCGTCGCCGCGCGGCTCGAATGTCGGATGCGAACATGCGCGCGCCCAGATCCGCCGCGCGATAGGTGAGCCGATTGACCCAGGGACCGAGCGAGCGATTCACTACTCCCGCGGCAGGGAACTCGCCCGTCGGCGTGACTACCGGAGTGAGCTCGACCGACAGGTACGGGATGCCGAGATGCTCCGCCACGACCGGAACCGTCAGCAGCTTGGGATGCGCGACGATCACGTCCGGCTGCCACCGCATCGCCTCGTCCACGACGCGCGCGAGGACCGTGCTCATCGCCGGTCGGATGTGCTCGCGGAACGCCCGCATCCCCCCGCCGGCAAGGGCCTCCGCAAGGCCGGCGAAGCTGACCCCCAGGGTCACGACGTCGACGTCGTCGCCGGCGTCGTCCTGATCGTCCGGTGCCGCGACGAGGACGGCATGCCCCGCGTCACGGAGCGCAGCCGCCAGCGACAGGAACGGCTCCACGTCGCCGCGGCTTCCCGCCGTCGCCAGCAGGACCCGCCGAGGGGACGCCGAGCCGTCAGCCATCGATCGCCCCGCCGACAGCCGCGATCTTCTGGCTCGATCGTGTGCCGGCCGTGAGATCACGCATCGAGACTCCTCTGATCGTCTCGCCGACCAGGCAGGCCGGCGTCGATGTCGACCAGACTTCCCGACGCGCCGCGCGCCAGCCTACGCGAAGGACACGCAAGAGAGCGCGCGACGTGCGCACGGTCGGGCCCGGGGTCGTGGCGACCGAGTTCCATCGCCGGCATGGCCTCGACATGAGCGCCGTCGCCCGTACGTCGCCGCACGACGTCGTCACCGCGAGCACGAGTGCGCTGCCGCGACGAATCGTCAGATAGAGCGGCGGAGAATCGCCGACTTCGCACCGGCCCTCGAGATCACGACCGAACGCCTCGCGGATCTGCGGCGGCATCCGCCGACCGCGGGCTCAGGAATCGGCGGGTCGGATCTCCGCAGCACGCAGCACCGTGCGCACGGGCAGCACACCGACCAGTCGCTTCGTCCAGCGGTTCCGAGTGCCGGAGATGACGCTGACCGGCGGATTCTTGCGCTGGAGCGCATCCAGCGCGGTGGTGACGACCTGATCCGGCGTCTGGAACCGCACCCCCTTCTCTGTGGTCCCCGAGGTGCTGTAGAACGCTGTGGCCGTCGGCCCCGGGGAAACGGCCATGACGGTCACACCCGAGGCACGAACCTCGTGGGCCAGCGCTTCGGTGAAGTGCACGACGAATGATTTCGCGGCCGCATAGACCGCCATGCCCGGAACCGGCATGTATCCCGTCATGCTCCCCACGTTGATCAGCGCGCCCACACCGGATGCGATGAGCTGGGGAAGGAACGCGTGCGAGATCTCGACGGTCGCATCGATGTTGACCCGCAGCTGCCGCCGGAGCTGCTCCTCGGTGGAATCGCCGAAGACGCGCGTCACGCCGACGCCCGCGCAGTTGACCACTGTGTCGACCCGCAACCCCACCCCGGCAAGCTGTTCGGCCAGCCGGTAGCCGGCACGCTCCTGGGACAGGTCGAAGGGGACGACGTGCACCCGCCGCCCGGTCTCCGCTCTGATGCGCTCCGCGAGTGAGTCCAGCTCCTCGAGCCTGCGGGCCACGGCGACGATATCCGCCCCGCGCCGAGCGAGACGCCCGGCGAACTCCGCGCCGATCCCCGAGCTCGCCCCTGTCACCAGCGCCGTCGTCGCCTCGTACCGCATCCCGTCCCCTCACTCGTCAGGGCGGCCATCGACAGACAGCCGCACGCCCCTCATGTGAGAGGTTCACACATGAGCGTAGACGGCCGATGTGAGAGACTGCAACATCGGGCGCTGAAGGAGGCACCTCACCCATGTCTGAGCGTGGTTACCACCATGGCGATCTGCGCAACGCCCTGCTTGCGGCGACCGCGGAGCTCGTGCGCGAGCGCGGGGCCCGCGGATTCAGCGTGTCGGAGGCCGCCCGACGCGTCGGCGTATCGACCTCCGCCCCCTATCGGCACTTCGCCGACCGTGACGCCATGCTCGCTGCGGCCGCACTGACCGCGTTCAGACAACTGGAGGACCGCTTCGGCAGCCTCGCCATGCCTCCGACGTTCGCCGACGCGGCCTCGCTGATCGCCACGGAGTATCTCGGTTTCGCCCGTGAGGACCCCGCGCGGTTCGAGGTGATGTTCGCCCACGGGATCGAGAAGACCCGGCATCAGGATCTCCTGCAACAGACCCTCCGAGTGCAGGAGCAGTTCGAGGCCGCGTTGAGCGCGCACCTGCCATCGGCGGAGACGACGCGACGCGCCGCCGAGCTCTGGTCGCTCGCACACGGCATCGCCGCCCTGGCCATCGGCGGCAATGTGCAGCACATGCTCCCCGACACGCAGATCGCCGACCTCGCAGACTCCACGGCCAGGGCCTGGGCGCGCGGCGCGATCTGACCGACCCGCAGTGTGATCCATGGTCCGGCGCCCGCGGTCCGAGCAGATCGCCTCGTCACGCCGACGACCGGGTTTCCGTCGGCGACCAGCAGCGAGATCAGGCGAGCGACCACGATCGCTCGCCAGCGCACACGACGATGCCCGTCTCCTCGAGCACCTCGCGAGCACCGCCTACGGCGACATCGGTCCTTCCTCGCTCGGCGCGGGTCGCGGGGAGGTCGGGACGGCGAAGAAGGCGTGCTCGTGAGCGGCCGAGGCGCGGAACGCCTCGCGCATCTCGGCTCGTCTCGCCTCGTCCACGGTCGCGGCGAGACGCGCGACGACGTCGACCGCGCGCCGAGTGGAGGCCTCGAATGCCGGGTCGGCGTAGGTGTCGAGCCAGGACCGGTAGGGATGCCGGGAGTGAGCGCGCGGGTGGAGGCGGGTTCCGACGTCCTGGTAGAGCCAGAAGCACGGCAGCACCGCGGCGATCAGCACCGGGTAGTCGCCGCGGGCGGCGCACGCGAGCAGATGGTTCAGGTAGGCGGTCGTGGTCTCGCTCGGCCGCGCCGCCTCGATCGCGTCGGCGGCGAGCCAGCTCTCGTGCAGCTGCAGCTCGGCCGCGATGGCGCCCTGCGCGGATCCGGCCCAGAACGCCTGCTCGTCGGTCGTGGGCGCGAGACGGCTGGCCTCGGCGAGCACGCGCGAGTAGTCGCGGAGGTAGAGCGCGTCCTGCGCGAGATACCAGAGGAACGAGTCCCGGTCGAGGGTGCCGTCGCCCAGCCCCGTCACGAACGGCAGCTCGTCGATCCCGTCCCGGATCTCGCGGATGTGCTCCCACCATTCGGCTTCGACCTCTGCGGGCGTGGGGCGGGTCTCGGTGCCGCCACGTTCCCACAGCCCCGCGAAGTGACTGATCGGCCCGTGGCCTGAACCGACCTGCAGGTCCGCGCCGTGGCGGATGCTCTCCGTGAGCCACCGCTTGGACTCCACCACCGCGCCGGCCCAGTCGGCCGTGCGTGCGAAGCGGGTGGCGAGGGCGGAGGACAGCGAGCACCCGGTGCCGTGCGTGCTGCTCGTGTCGATGCGGACACCGGGGAACTCGATGATCTCGACGGTGTCGCCGCGCGCGTCGACGAGGGCGTCGGGCAGCGCCGTCCCGTCGAGGTGGCCGCCTTTCGCGAGGACGCGCACCTCGTACCGTGCGGAGACCCGTCCCGCCTGCGCCACGACCGCCGCCCAGTCGGTCGCGGTGGGCTCGCCCGCGAGGATGCCCAGTTCCGGGATGTTCGGGGTGAGCAGGTCGGTGCGGGAGACCAGCTCGCGCAGCGCCTGTTCCGCATCCCGATCAAGGAGGCGGTCGCGGCTGGTCGCGACCATCACCGGATCGAGCACGACCACCGGCGGGCGGACACGGTCGAGCCAGTCCCCCACAGCGTCGATCACGCCGACGGTGGCGAGCATGCCGATCTTGACCGCGTCGATCTCCACGTCATCCGAGACCGCATCGAGCTGCTCGGTCAGGAACTCGACCGGCGGCACGTGCACGGAGCGGACGCCGTGCGTGTTCTGCGCGACCAGGGCCGTGATCACCGCCATGCCGTAGCCGCCGTTCGCGGCGATGCTCTTCAGATCCGCCTGGATGCCGGCGCCGCCCGTCGGGTCGGTGCCCGCGATGCTCAGCACGCGCGGCACCTGCCGAGCCACGGTCACGATGCCGTCTCCCAGGCCTCGCGCAGGCCGCGCGCGGCGCCCCGTGGATCGGGGGCGGAGCAGATCGCGGAGACGACCGCGGCACCGGCCGCGCCGGCCGCGCGCATCGCCGGCAGATCGGCCCTCGTGACGCCCCCGATCCCGACCGCGGGCAGCGCGCTCGCCGCCACCCGCCGGGCGAACCGGTCGAGGCCGAGCGGCTCGGGCGCATCCTCCTTCGTCGTCGTGGCGTGCACGGCCCCGATGCCGACGTAATCGACCCGGGCGGGGCTCGCTGCGGCGAGACGGAGCTGCTCCGGCGTCGACGCGCTCAGCCCGAGGACCGCATGCGGGCCGACCAGCTCGCGCACCGCCTCGACCGGCAGATCGGACTGGCCGACGTGAACGCCCGCGACCCGGGCCCCGGCGGCGCGCGCGGCGAGGAACACGTCCACCCGGTCGTTCACCAGCAGTGCGACCTCCGACGGGAGGGCGTCGGCGATGCGCAGCACCGTCTCCAGGAACACACACGCTGGGGCGTCCTTCTCCCGCAGCTGCACGACCGTCACGCCGCCCTCCGCCGCCTCGCGGACGAGACCGAGCAGATCGTGGCCGGCCGCAGCCGCACGGCGCGAGTCCGTCACGAGGTACAGCGACAGATCGATGCTCACGACAGCGCCGCCCTGCTGCGCACGGTGCCGGCGTCGACGGCGGCGAGCGCGTCGAGGAACGCCGCCTGGAAGCTCCCCGGCCCGGAGGCGCGCTCGGCGGCGAGCTCCGCCGCGACCGTGTAGACGGTGATCGCGGCGACCGTCGTGGCGAACCGGTCGGCGTCCACCGCGGCGAACGCGGCCATCACCGCGCCGAGCGCGCACCCGCCTCCGGTGATCCGCGTCAGCAGCGCGTCGCCGTTGGCGATCCTGACCAGATCCCGTCCGTCGGTGACGACATCCACCGGGCCGGAGACCGCGACGACTCCCCCGGTGCGCTCGGCCAGCGACCGCGCGGCCGGTACGGCGGCGTCCACGCCGTCGGAGGCGTCCACGCCGCGTCCCCCGGCGCCGGAGCCGGCCACGGCGATGATCTCCGACGCGTTCCCTCGCACGACGGTCGGGCGCAGATCCCGCAGGGTATGACCCAGCGGCGTCCGCACCGGGAGGGAGCCGACCGCGACCGGGTCGAGCACCCACGGCGTTCCCGCGTCGTTCGCGGCCGCCACCGCCTCGAGCATCGCCTCCCGCTGCTCCGCCGTCGGCGTCCCGAGGTTCAGGAGGAGACCGGACGCGACCCGGGCGAACGGGCCGGCCTCCGCCGGGATGTCGACCATCGCGGCCGATGCGCCGAGGGCGAGGAGCGCGTTGGCGGTGACGTTCACCACCACGCTGTTGGTGATGCATTGGACGAGTGGCGCGCCGGCGCGCACCCCGTCCAGTGCGGAGCAGGTGAAATCGAGCAGGTCTTCTGGCGTGCGCGTCATGCGCGACATCCCTTCGCTAGTACGAACTAGATCAGGTTCGACGGGTGTGATCTCAGCCCCGCGGGGCACCCCGTGTCACGTGGTTATGCCTCCACGCTACCCCGTGACGAGCGCGCGCTCCCGCGCAGCTGCCCGAGTGGGGGCCTGCGACGATCCGAGCAGGAGCGTCAGGACGCGTCGCCCGGCCGGTGTTCGAGGTGGGAGGCCTCGCGCTACCTCCGGCGACGCCGTGCCAGGAGGATGACGACGACGACCACCCCGAGGACGGCCGCTGCCGCGAGCAGGCCGAGGATCACGAAGATGCCCGCCGGGAGGGGGCTCTCCTCGCCCGCCCCCTCCTGCGTCGCCTGGGCCGATCCGTCGCCGTCGAGGGGATAGTCCCAGGTGCCGTCGGTGAAGATGCCGTCCTCGAAGTCCTGCAGGAGCGGCCAGGTCCCCGGTTCGTCGCGCAGCAGCGGGTTCTCGTCGACGAAGGTCGTCGGATCGGTCGCCATCATGGTGCGGGGGCTGACGAATCCGTACCCGTTCTCATCCGTCCGGACGAGATCAGGGTTGCCGCCGTCTGCTCCCCGCACGAGCGCCTGGATCAGCTGGTCGCCGGTCGCCTCGGGGTAGGCCGATTTGAGCAGCGCGAGCAGGCCGCCGGTGTAGGCCGTCGCAGGCGAGTTGGAGGCCGCCCAGTAGAATCGCTCGCTCCACGCTCCGGTGCCCCGCTCATACGTGACGTAGCCGGTTCCCGGAGCGATCACCGTGATCCACGGAGCGATGACGGGATCGTCACGCTGACCGTCCTGTGTCGCGTTCTCGACCGAGACGACACCGTTGAACTGATCGATCCGGATACTGCTGGAACTCGATTCGAGCGCCAGCTCGCTGATGTTGCTGTTCCCCGCCACCACGACGATGCCCGAGTTCATCGCCTGGATCAGGGCCGTCACGGCCTGCGAACCGTAGGAGCGTGAGATGCCGGTGACGATGAGGTCGACGTCACGATCGATGGCGTCGAGGATCGAGTCCCGGAGCAGCTCGGTGCTCTTCTCGCACGTGAAGTCCTCTTCGACCGTGGGGGTCATCGGGTCCTCCGACGCCACGTCGTAGGAGACGATCGTCGCGTCCGGAACGATCCCGGGCACACCGGGCTGACCGTCGACCGGTTCGCCGTTGCCCACCAGCACCGCGGCCAGCTGGGTCCCATGCGTCGCCTCCACGTCGTCGTGCAGACCGCTCACCGTCCCCTCGCCGTCCGGGCAGGAGAACTCGGTCCCCACGATGTCGGCGCCGCGCAGCGCAGGAGCGTCCGGGTTCACACCCGAGTCGAGCAGCGCGATGCTCACGCCCTCGCCGGTGGCCGTCTCGTGGAGCTCGGAGATGCCCGTGTCCTCGAAGTACCACAGCTCGTCGTCGTCCGAGCCCAGGGACGGCTCGGCGTGCGCGAGCGACGGCGCGACCACCAGGGCCGTGGCCACCGTCGCCGTCAGGAGGGCACGAACCCCTCGACGCCCGCCGACCGCGGTGAGAATCCGTGTGCGGCCGTGACTCATCGACGCTCCCTTGGCTTTCCTGTCTGATGCTCAGGACTCATCCTACGGAGGATCCGTGTGCCGTCCCGCCTCGGCTCTCGCCTTCGGATCGCGGCAGTCCGTCGCAGGACGAGCGTGTCGCGGATGCCAGATCGAAGACACCTCGTACTCGCAAACGATCCGTGTGAGGGACAGCCCGAATGCCAGGACCCCCGGTCGACCTGCCAATGAGTTCCGCAACACGCCCCAGCCGCGAATCGCCGTCACTCCGGAATCAGGGCACGAGCATGCTGGATCGACCCGCGGATCGACCGGCGCGCGGGCTCGTCTTAGCCGGCGCAGGGAGCCGTCGAGGCGCTGCAGCGACCTACTGAACATCGGCCTCGACCGCCGCATCACCCTCGCGGACGACTCGGTCACCATCGGAGATCGGTGGACGTACGTGGCGCTCGGCCTCGACGAGCGAGAAGACCATCGCACCGCTCGTTCGCGTGCTCGGCAGCTGCCGATTCGATCGCGGATCTCCGGCGCGAGCTGGCCCTCACCGCACCGCTGATCGCTATCACGAGCGCCGGACGGGAGACAGCATCTCATCAGGACGTTTCCGTCGGGCTGACAGGACTTGAACCTGCGCCCCCTTGACCCCCAGGTGCCGGAATCGACGGCTCTACCGCCTCTGACCTCGGGTTTTGTGCTTCATCCGGTTGCTCTCGGCATCTCGTTTTGCAGCGTTTGCAGGCTGTTGGTCACTTGATTGGTCCACTTCGGCCAGTCACCCTCCATTCCGCTTCTGGCGGGATCGCCACCGCGAGGAGTCTGCACGTGCATCATGCGCCGAGGGCGGGTGTGTAGGCGTTGATCAGTGAGCGTGTCAGTTGCTCACCGCGAATGACGATCGCATCCAGATCGCTCTTGGTCATCGCCGCGAAGTTCGTGGGATAAGCGTGCACCGTGCCTCGTGGGATCAGGTCGGCCATAGGGGTTGGGAGCCGGTCGTCATGCATGCCGAGGTAGACATGAAGAAATCCCTTGATCTCCGCTGCCTCTCCAATCGAGTGAATTCGGCTTCGCGCAGCGTCCTGCGACTTCGTGTGAGTGATGTCGAAGCTCTGCGCGAGTCGTCCAGTAAGGAAGCGAGCTGGGGTTTGTTCACCGCGACCTCGACCAGCATCGACTGCGATGATGTAGTCGAGGTCGTAGACATGAGGGCTGTAGCGGGTAGACCGACCGGGCAGCAGGGGCGCGAGGCCCAGGTTGTCGTAAACACCGCCGTCGGTCATCGCCAGCTCTTCGTGGTGGCGCGTGCCATCGGTTCGTTGAAACACGTATCGCCGATGCAAGACGGGTAGCAGGACGGGGAAGGCTGCTGAGGCTGCGACGGCATCGGCCACGGGCACCTCATCAACGATCCGCCCGTAGGGGGAAGAGGCGCTGAGGGCGCTGCCGAACCTGACGGCGTTACCGGTTCTCATGTCGGTCGCAGAGATGACAGTGTCCAGGCCGGCGTGCCTGACCTCGGTCATCTTCTGGGCGCCGAAGGGGCGCGAGGCCAGTGCCTCAACCAGCGCGTCCGTACGGGAGTACGAGCGACCTTGCCGAGTGCCGAGAGCACGCATTGTGCTCAGTGTTGCTCGACAGGCGGCGCGTGGAGTAAAAGCGCGGCGCGCCAGTTCGGCTTGTAGGCCCCTTCGGAGCAGAGCGGTGACGGTGTCGTCGAACTCATCGAATCGCTGAGGTCCGTACGCCCACATTGCGGTCAGGAGGCTGCCGCCGCTGATGCCTGACACGACATTGACCTTGTCGAGCACGTCGCGGTCATGGAGGGCTCGGAGAGCACCGAGGCCGAATGCTGTGGCGCGGAACCCTCCCCCGGAGAGGGCAAGACCGATCTTCGTAGTCATCGGTCACCACCTGGAGCTTCTTGCTCCTCTTCGTCAGAAGTTCTCTGGCTCGGGTAGGCGTAGCCGCCGGGGAACCACGCACCCGGCGAGATGAGATGAAGTGCCGTCGGCGTCTCAGGTCGGGTTGTGGTCGCGCGGCTCACCACGCGCACGTAGAGATCCGGCGGTGTTCCTGTCTCCAACCAGCTCCGCCAGGTGCTTCCCCTGCCACCAAGAATCAGCATGACGGCTCTGCGCCCAGTGCCGTCGGGCGACACGATGTCGGCCATACCGTCCTCGTCGGTGGGGCTCGGGGCGGCGAGTCCGTGCGGATGGGTGTGCCACATCCCGACGAATCCGATCCGATCGACGGTCGCGGTGCGGATGCTCGTGACGATGTCCTGGGTGCCCTCGATGCCGTGGTCGAAGTACGCGGCTGAAAGGTGGCTGTCGGGCGATGGGCCGGTAGCGGCATCGATGTAGACGGTCTGGGTGGCTTCGTCGAGGCTGCCCAGGATCATCCCACCGGTCTCGACTCGCGTCCCTCGTACTCGTAGTCCTCGCCGTGCCTCGGTGCGCATCTCGGCAAGCGCCCGTTCGCTGATGCGGACTTCATAATCGCCGGTGTGGTCCGTGAGTGTGATGTCGTTCTGCCAGATCAGCGGCACGGGGCAGATGCCTGATGCTGTGGGTGCAAGATCAGAGCCGATCGCGGACATCGGTGCTGTGTTCGCGTCGGCAACGGCGGCGAGGGCGGCGGAGAACAGCGCGGATGCAAGCGACGTGACTTCGCTTGCTGCGCCGGTGAAGGTTGGTGCTGAGCAGCCTGGCTCTGGGAAGAACCGATCAGTGCGCGGCGGGTTCGGGAACAGGTCTTCTGCGATGGCGCTCCAGCCCGCGGGCGGGTTAGTGACGGTGTCGATGGCAACGCGCCGCAGAATGTCGTGGCCACTTCCGGTGGCGCCCGGCATCGATACCGTGGCGACGCCGCGCTGCGCGGTGTGTCCGAACAGCGCGCTGATCGTCGGTGGCCATTGTCCGCGTGTAGCTGCACGTGCTCGTTCGATCCCGACCCGCACTCCCACGTCGGCCGTCGCGTCGATGATGAGATCGTACTGGAGCAGAGTTTCAGGGGTCGAGAGCGTGCCAGTCACGATATTGTCCCGCGCGCTCGTGACCGAGAGGTCCCGGCGGATACGAGCCAGCCTCTGCGCCAATCGTTCGGCCTTGTTGTAGCCGATGTCCGCGTCGTCGTACGGCTGCCTGACCAGGATTCCGGGTGTGACAACGCCCTTGTCGACGACGTGCAGTTGCGCCGCTCCGGCGCGTACGCAGTGTTCAGCGATCGGTGCCCCGAGTGCTCCGCAGCCCAAGATCAACACCTTGCGCCCAGCGAGCCACTGGGCGGGCGATCCGGAGTCGCGGCGACGTGTCACCTCCGATCGGGCCTCGTGAATGACCATCCACTGAATCTTGGCGAGACCTAGCCAGGTGTCTGCCAGGTCTCGCACCCGTTGGGTGAGTTCGACGTGTTCCGGGCTGACGTCTTGGAGCAGATCGGTGATCTGCTCACCAAGGTCGTCCAGGTGCCAGGCCGTGATGTGGGCCAGTGGCTGCCCGGGTTCGAGCCTGCGCGCGGGAGTGCCGAGCAACATCATGGCGGGTGCGGCGCCGTCTCCGTCGAGTGCGACACCAACTGCTTTGTTGATGGTGCGAGCGCTCACGAGGGCCCTGAGCAGTTCATCGCGGCTGTACCCGTAAGTGTCGAGAGCCGCGGCGAGGGCTTCCGCTGTGCCGGGGTACTCCATGTCGAGGGTGTCGCTAATCAAGACCAGCGGAGCGACGAAGAGCGCAGTGCCGCGGTCGTCGCGCGCTGGCAGTTCGTCAGCCACGAACCGTTCGTATATTTGCTGGCCAGTCAGCCACTCCAGGACATCGATCCGTTCGCCGTACTGTGCGCACCAGGCGTACAGAAGGCGCACTCGCGCAGAGTCGGGTTCCGCTTCCGCCCAAGGAACCAGGTCGCCCAAGTCGGGGCGAACGACTACCCAGCCGTTCTTGTACGAGCTGTACGCGACCGGCGGATGCAGCGGCTGGCCGGCCGGATCGAGTTCGCCGGCCGCGGCACGCTGCAGCCACAGGTTGAGTCGCGCGATCAGACCGCGCATCCCGTCCGCAGGATTCCACTCGACGGAAGGAGCCGCATACAGACACAGGACGCGCCCCCACTGCACATGTGGCGTCCCCGCCCAGCGGCGGTGCGTGACATAGACGTCCGGGTGCAGATACGGAAAGGACGAGCCGACCACGATCTCGAATCGTTCGCGGGCGCGCACGCGGATGCCCGGCTCACTCGTCACGATCCCGGACGTATCGAGCGAGATAGTGAAGGTGGTTAGGCCCTTCTCATCATTCTCGACCTCCAGTAACTGAATCGCACCACCGCTGACTTCGGCGAGGTCGGAAAGTTGCCGGTGGGCCAGCTCGCTCAACGACCGAACCCGACCGGCGTCTCCGGGGCGCTGTTGCCACCTCGGTCGGCAGCAACCGCCGCGTCAACACGCTCCGGGCCGGCACCCGAAGGCGCAGCGCTGGCTGTAGCGGCTGGAATTGCGTTCCCGACAGCGACAGCGGCTGCTGTGATGGCAGCGAACCTGCGACCAGTCGCAGAAGCTGCGAGCTCGACCTTGGCCTCGGTCGCCGCGCGGCTGACGAGGTCGCCCCGAATGACCCGTGCGCCAGCCGCGTCGACACCGAACACGACCGGAGACGGCGCTGCCTCATCGACCCACGACATAGTGCAGATGACCTCGTCCGCGATCTCTGCGTACCGGTCTGCCGCCATCCTATGCGGCGGGTTGTGTCCGTCCACGTCCACGTCGGGAAACACGGCGCTGCTGCAGACGACGGCTCCGTTCGGGCGGGCGTTGCGCTCGAACGCGTTGAGCACATCCATCTGGAGCTGTTCGTTGCCGTCAAGATCCTTCTTGTACATCACGCGCTTGGAGCAGTGGTGAGGTGCCAGAAGCAGATCCCAAGAAAGATACTGCTCACGGTTGTAGTACTCGCTGTAGTTGAAGATCTTCATGATCGTGTCGTGAGCCAAGTCGCCGAACAGCAGCACTTTGCCGTCAATACCCGTCTCGTCCGTCAAGGTGACCTGCATGGACAAGGATGTCTCGTTCCGCGCCGCCGCCGCATCGTCCTTGAACGGCGCATGGATGAATGCCTCAAACACGCCCGCACGCTCGTGCCCGTCAAGCACGGTCAACGACTGGCCCGGCCACGCCAGGTACGCATCCGGCAGCTCGTCATAGGCGTGGGAGCTGTGTTCGTCGTCGTAGCCGATAACACGGATATGATCACCACTTGCAGGGACACCTCCAGCGTTCACGGCATCCATCGTTGCCGCGATGCGCCGCTCTGACTCCTCCCGGAACGCAATCGCGTCGTTGCACAGTTCCGGCGCGTCCGGATCGTTGTACTCACGCCACAGCCGAGGGGTCGACCACAACTCGCCGATCCTGACGCGCTCCAGCAAGTCCGCGAAGCCCAGGCAATGGTCTTTATCAACGTGCGTCAGCGCGAAGGTCGCCAAGTACGGCAGACCGTCCACCACCGGCAACGCGTCAACGAGCCGGTCAACCACCGCAACCTCCGGCGTGGCCTCGTCATTTGCCTTCGCCATGTCGTGCAGATCGACCTGCAGCACGACAAGATCGTCGATGACTACAGTCGTGCTGTCGCCGGTCCCAACCGGCCAGAACACCACACCACGGGCTGGAAGCCCCTCAGACTGGTACATGTGCTGCCTCTCCGCCGGAGTTCGTCGGGCCCGACTCCAGGCTTGTGATGAGGCTAGCCGCGGGCACCGACATCATGACTGCGGCGGCAGAGCGAACCACGACCCAAGGTGCGGGAATGGGTCGTCTCAGTCGAGATTGAAGAAGTCGCGGATCAGGTTCGTAAGATGAGTCGGCTCGGCGATCGTCACCTGGACGGCGCCGGTGAACAGTTGGTTGTAGCCTCGGGCGGTCGCTGTCCAGGTGCCTTGTATCTGCTCGGGCGCCTCACCGCGGATGAGAAGAACCGCCTCACCGTCCTCTGTTTGGAAGGTTGCCTCCGGGCGGAGGTCTCCGACGACAACTTCAACATCGACCGAGCCGGTCGTCTTCCAGGAAGCGTCGGGTGGCACGTATGGACGGGGCGCGTAGGGCTGGGATGCGATCGACGTCGCGAGGCTGGCGGAATAGCCGGCGTGGAGACCGAGGTCTCGTTTCCAAGGCCCCCATTTGCGAGGTGGAGGGGGCAACTTGAGGTCTTGCCAGTCGGGTCCGTCTCCGTAGCCTTGGCGTTCTTCGGCTTCAACGGCGCCGTCGAGGTGCAGCTTCACTTCTACGTCGTGCAGGAACGTCTGGGTCTTGTTGACGACGGTTACCTCGTTCGCGGGCAGGGCGTGGACGGCGAACAGTTCGACAGCTTCTGCCCATGCGGCGCGGAACTGTTCCTCCCAGGCATCGATCTCGGCGCGGTACTCATCCTCCGAGCGCTTCTCCGGCTCTTCCGTGGCGGTGAAGGCAGCAAAGCGGCTCGCGGCCGACGTCTGGTCGGCGAGGAGGCGCGAGAGAGCTGACGAGGCTCCCATGGCCGCGCGAAAGCCGTCGGATGACCCCATCGCGAATCCTGTGGCTGGCGACTGCTTGGGTTCCGGTTTCGGGAGCGCAGCGAGGAGGCGTTGGCGCGCGTTGGTGATGAGGTCGTCGACGGTCTGCTCGTCGATGATGAGGGGAACGACGGTGCCAACGACCGCGACATCGAGTTCGACGGGGGCTGGCGGGCGTGAGGCTCCGCGTGCCATCAGCAGATCGAGTTCATCGGCGTTTGCCTCGCGGGTCTCACCGTCGCCCCGGTAGTAGATGCGCCCGCTTTGGAGTCCTTCGCCGTTGGATCGGCAGATGAACGGTGGCTGACCTACCTGCGGTGGGTCGACAAGGATGACCAAGACCTGGTTCGTCGAGCCTTCCACCGGGACGCGCACGACGTCCCAGTGAGGGCCGGCCGCGCCGAGGAACGGCTGAATCACCTGGGACAGTGCGAGCATCTCGATCGGCGGTATGCCTTCGATGCCCTGCTTGGCAATGCCGACGATCATCACGCCGTAGCCCTCGAAGGCCTCAGCGGCGCGATCGGGCAACCGGTTCGCGGCGCCGAGGATGAACTTCGCCACCTTGGCCTTGTCCACTTTCGTCGCGAGGTCGGGCGGCCCCTTCAGTTCGAGGTAGTGACGTTCTGCGAGATCGCCGGTGTCTGCGACGGCAGCAACGAGCTGGGCGGCAGCCAGCTCGCCGCGCGGCGCCCGAGTGAGGTCGATGGCGGCGGCCTGGTCTTCGTTCGCGCTCATACGGCCTCGATTCTGCGTGGTGCGGGCGTTGAGCGGCCTGTCGTCGTGGGCATCAGCTCTGCACCCGGCCGCGTGCGCGATCGCGAACCTGCTGGCGCAGTCTCGCCCGTACCTCGTCATGGATGGTGGTCGATGTCTGCTCCGCAGTCTCCACGGACACCACGAGCGCGTATCGCACGGTCTTGCCGGCGCGTAGCCGTTGAGCGTCGTCCATGCACTCGACGTGGATCGGGAAGGTGCCATCGTCGCCGAACACCATCGTGCGGGTACCCTGCACAATCTCGTGCTGGAGGCTTCCCCGTCTGACCGAGTTATGCTCGGCATCGATCCGCTCCCCGCCGGCGAGTTGCATGTCTGGCGTGGCGAAGTAGACCTTGGCGCCCCGGTAGCGGTTGAGCTGGCCGACGGTGGGGACCATGTAGGCGAGGGTGATGGTGAAGCGGTGCCACTCTGCACGCGCACGAAGCGAAAGCGGCAGCGGCAACTCGTAGGTGTGGCGTTGGTCGCGTGCGATCAGTCCCCCGCCGACCAGCACCGCTCTGTTCGTGGCTGCGGTTCCGAGCCGGTCGGTGTCGAGCCGGCCGTACCCCAGGAGCGCAGTCAAGTGGCGGCGGGCTCGCTGGTTGGTGAGGCCGAGTTCGCGGCGCAGTCGCGCCTCCCATTCGCCCCAACTACTGGCGTGGGCGAGGAGGGCTCTCACGAGCAGCGGGTGGTACTGCGGGTCCGGGAGCGGCGCGTCATCGGGATCGTCGGAGCCGGCTTCGAGGATGTCGTACAGGCGGCTGGCTTCACGGGCCACCAACGCGGTTGCGTTGCTCGTGCCGATGGTGAAGACGGTGTTGTTCGTTGCGCCCGCTCGCCCGGGCGCGGCCACTTGCAGGCCTGGCCCGGTCGCTGCGGTCGAAGCCAGTTCCACCGCGACGGATTCCTGCCCACCGGAAGGTGTGACAGGGCGGGCGTAGAGCGCCCTGCCTCCGATGTGATGCAGGTCGGGCTTGACGGAGCGGTCGACGCCGGGGCCGGTCGCGCCGTAGTGGGCTGGGCCGTCCTGGTGGGTGATGTCCCAGGCGGTGTCCGGCACCTCAATGTCGCCGAGCCCATCGCCGTGGGTGGCCCCGATGGTCAACGCGTTGAGGGCGTCGCCTGGAGGGAGGATGCCTCGCAGTAGCGCGGCGTCGTAGACGGACCGAAGCGTAGCAGATCGTGCCGAGTCGGCGTTATTGGTGGCATCGGCTGGGATCGTGAGCGGGCCAAGATGGTTGCCGGCGCTGACGATGAACAGCAGGTTGTAGGAATGGGCGAGCCAGTCGAGTAGCCGTCCGACAGGGCTCATCCGGCGCACGAGCGCTCGGGCTTGCGCACCGATGGAGAGGTTGATGATGCGCACGCTCGGCGCGACCGGACCCCGACCAGCTTCTCCTTCGACGATTCGTTTGACCGCGCGGTGCAGCAGATCCGTAAGCAACCGGTCCGGGAGGATCTGCTCGTGTCCTGCCATGAACTCATGGGGTCGCATGATGGGCCGGACATACAGTGGCCGGTCGAGCGGTTCGCCGTCGGCCGAGAGGTCACCGTGGATGATCAGCGAGGCCATCGCGGTGCCGTGGTGGCGCGCGGCCAGCGGGTAGTTCTCGCCGAGCCCATCGGGATCGTCGACCACCAGCCGGCCGGCAAGGGCGTCGTGGTTGGGAAACGGCAGCCCGTCCAGCAGGGCGACCCTGGGCAGGCCGTCGGTGCGTTCTCCGGGAGGCAGGCGGACCTCGCTGACCGGTTCTGTGGTCGGCGGTGCGACGCTCATGGGAGTGAACGGGTTGACGAACATGACTTCGTCGGTGGTCAGTAGCCGGATCGACGCGGCCCCGTCGGCCAGCAACGAGTGAACCTGTTGGATCGGCAGCTCCGCGAGCAGGGCGTGGTAGCTGATCTCGCCGATCTGGGAGCGGTCAAGCACACGGCCGCCACTGTCGGAGATGACCTGCTCGACGTGCGCCTGTGCTGTGGCGCGCTGTGTGGCGTCGCGGCGGTACCACAGCTCGACTTCAACCATCACGGTGCTGACGGACTGGCCGACCACGTCGAGGTTCTCCTGCCACTGCTCGCGCAGGCCGGTCTCTCGGATGCGATCCTCTGGTCCCCACCGTCGGATCGCGGTGAGCTGCTGGAACGCGGTCTTGAACTTGCCCAAGCCGTAGGCGAACGATGCTGACGGGTCTGCTTGCCAGGCGGTGAACAGGCGCAGGAGTTCGTCAATCGCTTTGGCGTTCGACATCATCAAGTACAGGGAATGCTGGACGGGCTTGTCCGTGCGGCCGCTCTCGGACTCGGTCATGTGGAAGTCGTCGTCTGGGTCGGACTGGTCTCCGATCAGCTCGGACAGGAACTCCAGTCCGTCGATCTGGTCGATCGCGTTGCGGAAGTCCTTGATGCTGCCGGCGAGGTCGAAGACGACCACCAGCGCTGGGTCGACCTCGTCGGGTGTGTCAGCGGAAAGACGCGCCCGCTCGGCATCGAACGCTGCGCTCAGCTCACCGAACTGCGGCGTCAGCCGCTCCCCTTGACGACCGGCATTGGGTCTGGACAAGCGCGGCATGTCCCGGGGCGTTTGTGTGGGCCGATCTACCACCGTTGGCGACCCGAACGCCAGGAGCGGCCGGCGCTCCGCGGTCACCCCGCCGCCTGATCTCGCCTGTGCTCAAGACGTTCCTGGACGATCCGCCGGAGGTTGCTGTCGGGCAGTTCGAGCACGGCTCTACGGCGCACGTCCAACGCGAACTCCTCCAGTTCGGAGAAGCTTGCTCCCGCGAGCTTGTCCGCGAGGGTCCGGGGGGCGAATCCGAGGTCGCCGCCCAAGCGGGCGGCGAGGCGTTCCAGGAAGCGGGTGGCCTGTGCACGACTGGGCGGTTCGAGTTCAGCGCGAATTTGGAAGCGCCGCCACGCGGCCCGGTCGAGAAGTTCGCTGTGGTTGGTCGCCCCTACCAGCAGGACGTGCGGAGGGAGCTGGTCGATCTGGAGCAGCAGGGTCGAGACCACCCGCTTGATCTCCCCGGTCTCGTGCTCGTCTGATCGTTCCTTGGCGATGGTGTCGAGTTCGTCGAAGAACAGCACGCAGCGGCGGGTGCGGGCAAACTCGAAGGCGTTGTCGAGCCGTGCCGCGGTCTCACCCAAGAAACTTGATACAACCCCTTCGTAGCGGATGACGTAGAACGGCAGCATCAGCTCCGAGGCGATGGCCTCGGCGACGCTAGTCTTGCCGTTGCCCGGCGGGCCGGACAGCAGCAGTCGATTGCGGGGCTCGATCCCGTAGCTGCGCAGCAGCTCGGCGCGCTTCTGCTCCTCGATCAGCTCGGTGACGACCCGGTGCGGGACCGGAGCAAGCTCCAGCTCGTCCAGGCGTCGATGAGGAACGATCTCCTGCACCAGGTCACGCATGGCTGCGGCGCGGTCATCACGCGGGGCGCTCTGTCCGGTGGTGGTGATCAGCTCGGACAGGCGGTCGGCGACGAGATGATGCTGGTTGGCTCGCTCCTCAGCGATCACCGCTTCGACGAGGACGCGGAAACGGTCTCGATCGCCACGACGCTCGGCCTCGACGAGGTCGAGAAGCAGGTCCGCACGCGCCATGGTCTGCCTCCCTCAGTCGCCCGCCGTCATTCGCTACCCACTTTACCGGCGGCGGCTCTGAGGCTAGCGAGCCTCGCCGACACCGCGGCTACCCTGAAAATCGCAAGCCCCGGTGGACCTCCGACCTCGGTCATGTCGCCGGGGCTCAGTCATTCTCTCGTGCTGAGTCCGGCTGTACGGGGCTCGGGTAGGTCTCGGGAACCTCATCTGCGCGGTGGTGTGCCCGTGACTGGCCGACCTCTTGCAGGGTGAGGCGGATCAGGGCTTCGCAAAGCTTGTGCAGGTCGGGCGGGTCACGGTGCACCGCGCGGACGGTGAACTGTCGTTCGTCGTAGCGGCGCCGGGCGATCTTCTTCACGTACGCGCCCATCACACACCCCCTCCTACGCGGCGACCATGAGCCGGGGGGTCGGCACGCTGCTCACGGCGGCGTGCGGCGTGCTCGCGAAGGCGGGCACGGAGCAGGTGGACGAGGCTGACCGGTCCCATGATGGCGAACTTCATCGCGTCGTAGATGAACAGCAGCACGAGCAGGTGCAGCCACCCGGGACCGCCGCCCTCGATCAGTTGCACGCAGAGGTTCGCGGCGTACAGGTACGGGATTGCCAGCAGCATCTCCGGAAGGCTCCAACGCAGTCCGCGGCGAGTGCGGATGGCGTCGAGCAGGATGTTGGAGGGCATGTAGCGGCGCAGGAAGTAGCGGGTGTGGACACTGAGAGCCCAGATGAGTCGGAGCATGGACAGACCTCTTCAAAGGTTCGGCGACAAGAACCTGAAAGGACCGCCCATTCCCGGGAAGGTCATACGGTCGCAAGGAGCGACAGCGCCGCATAAGAGGCCGCCTCGGCAGCCAGTTTACGACGCCGCGCAGACACCCGGAAGAGGCAAGGCGAGCTTGCCCGCCCCAACGCTCGCGTGTGCGCTACGCGTCTGGACGTGTCCGTGATGGACTTGAGGCATGGAGGATGCGTCGTTGCTGATTGACCAGCGCTCGGCCTCCCTGGCTGCCACCAGGGAGGATGTGCGGGCGTGGGCGAGCGGGCGGCGGGTGTTCGTGTCCAGCCTGATCACCGACATGCCCGACGAGCGGGCCGCGGTGCGGGCAGCGATCGAGTCGGTCGGGGCGACGGCGGTGATGTTCGAGGATCTCGGAGCACAGGACGTCTCGGCCGAGCAGGCCTACCTCTCCGGTGTTCGCAGCTCTGATGTCTACGTGGGCATGTGGGGTTCGCGTTACGGCGTGCGGATGCCCGACGGGTACTCGGCCACGCATGCGGAGTTCTTGGAGGCCGAGCGCAACGGCCTGCGGCTGTGTCTGTTCGTGCACGGCGAGACCGGCGGGGCGATGGACGGTGCGCAGCGCGATCTGATCCAGGGTGCCCGCAACCTGTACACGACGAGTCCGTGGAGTGACCCGGACGACCTCGGTCGGCGGGTGCGGCGTCGTCTGGAGGAGTTGGCTGCGGAGGAGCTGGCGCCGTGGGTGCGGGTGGGCCGGACGTTATTTCGTGCGCGAGAGATCACCAACGACGGGAAGACGATCTCGCTCACCGCGGCGGTGCGCAGCGACGCGGTCCATGCCGAGCTGGTGCGGCTGCGGGACAACCGGGCCGGCGGTGTCCCGTTCGCCTCCCCTCATACCGCGCTGCCGGTGCAGATCGTGGAGCTATCCACTAGAACCGTCTCGACGATCGGTCATGAGGAACGGCTGACGTTGGTCACCCAGGAGCAGCGAGGCTCGACCATGCGCGCCTCCATCAACGGGATCTCGGCCGACGAGGTCGGGCAGCGGGCGCTGTCCGACGGGCTCTTCGGCACCTCGCTGCTCGGTCAGCAGATGGGGTGGATGGCGCGGCCGATCGATCCCCTGGCGCCACTGCGGGGACTGGGCCTGGACGACAGCGTCCTGCGGCCGGTGGCCCGCCTGCTGTTCGCTGAGCGGCTGATCACCGACCAGGCCGCGTCCAGGATCGACTCGTTCGTGCTCGGCCCCTCCCATCAGGGCGCGCGACGGCTACGGGCCACCTGGACCCCTCCGCAGGTCTATGTGAACGAACCCGACCCAGCCCCCGTTTCGATCGACGGCACCGTGACGGGCCTGTGATCGAGACGTTTGCTCAGAGGATGGACCTGCTTGGTGTGGGTCTTGCGGATCGGACAAGCCTGCTTCAGGTTCATGTGATTACAGACTGAGCGGGTCCCGCTCCTGCTTGCGACGCGTCGTGGGCTCATCCGCGCTGTTGATGATTCGGCTGGCGTGGTCGAGGGCGGTCTTCGCGCGGGCGGCGTCGGTCTTCTGCGCGGTCGATGCGGGCAGGGCACCCAGGGGCCTGTCGTCGGTGATGCCGTAGCGGTCGCGGTAGGCCGCGACCGTCCTGGTCTGCTGGTGCCACGCCCGCCGCTGGCCTGCCGTCCGCGGTCGTGTACCAAGGGGTGTGTGGTCCAGGCGGCGCCCTGGTCGAGAGCGGTGTCGAGGACGGCGTCGGCTCGCTGCTCCATCACCTCACGCCGCTCATCGAGGGCGTGGCGCGTGCCCGACGCGCGTGCACGCACCCCTGCGGCCGCCATCCTCGTCACGAGCGGCCAGAACCAGCCGCACAGCCCGCTCCCTCAACTCGAGCGGATACTTCTTCAAATTCGGCATGCTCCTCATCTCTTTCGGGATATCAGGAGCCTCCATTAGACCCGGGGCGCAACAGGGAGTGCTCCCGGAAGCGTTCTGGTCCCCTCTCTTGGTCCCCATATCCACAGGAAGCAGGTCCGGGGCGGCGCGGCCGTCCACAGACGACCACCCGCGAGAGCACCGGGGGCAAGAGGGGGGCCACGGAAAACAATCCCGGACTTACAGATGCCCAGGCGAGAAACTTACTCTCACCTGGGCTCTTACGTCGGGCTGACAGGATTTGAACCTGCGACCCCTTGACCCCCAGTCAAGTGCGCTACCAAGCTGCGCCACAGCCCGTGGCTTGTGCGCCGGCGGACCGGCACGATCAGCAAGCTTAGCGCCTCCCGCGCCGGCCCGAGGACATCCTCGGCGCGACGGGCGGGCGGTGCGGTCGTCGCGTAGCGTCGGGGCATGCCCGACACCCGGCCGACCGCGCTCCTCACCGGCTTCGAGCCCTTCGACGGCGCGACCCGGAACCCGTCCTGGGATGCCGTGGAGCTCGTCGCGCGGGACTGGTCGGGCCCCGCGCGGCTCGAGACGCTGCGCCTCCCCGTCTCCTTCGCCGGCTCACGCGCGCGGCTCGCGGAGGCCGTCGCGCGACTCCGCCCCGAGTTCGTGATCGCGGTCGGGCTGGCCGCGGGCCGCGCCGCGATCACGCCGGAGCGCGTCGGCATCAACCTCGAGGACGCGCGGATCCCGGATGCCGACGGCGCGCAGCCGGTGGACGAGCGGATCGAGCCGGACGGCCCGGCCGCGCGCTTCGCGACGCTGCCCGTGAAGGCGATCGCGGCCGCGATCCGGGAGGCCGGCATCCCGTCCGAGGTCTCGAACACGGCCGGCACCTACGTCTGCAACCACGTGCTCTACTCGCTGCCCGGGCTGGACGGGCTCGCACCGGACGCGCGGACCGGGTTCCTGCACGTCCCGGCGACTCCTGATACGGGGTCCGGGCCCGGGATCCCGACCCTCCCCCTCGAGCGGATCGCGACGGGGGTGCGGATCGCGCTCGAGATCTCGCTCACGCGCCGCGAGGACCTCCGGGAGTCCGCCGGGCGCGAGCACTGAGCGGCGAACCCGCGCCGCAACCCGACCCTGATCTGGGATTGTCTCGCGAGGCGAGGAACGCTCGGTCTACCCGATCGACGACAGATCGCCATCACACGGACCCTCGGAGAAATTCGAACATTCCACGAGATAAGGCTTGACGGCACCCCCCGGATGGGGGCATAGTTCCCAGGTCGGCACCGATTGGACACCCCCGTCCACCCGGTGCTCGATATCAGCATCGGATGCTCCGGAAGACGCCCACACTTCCCCGACGCAAGGTACCTGGTACCGCTTGATCCACCGCCCCCCACGGTCGGCTCGAGTGACACAACCGGGTCGCGATCCCCCGTCGCGGCCGGGCTTGCGCACCCCGAACCCTGATCCCGCCCCCGCCGGAGAACCCCAGCCTCCGTCATCCCCTGGTCCCCCGATTACCCAGGACACCGCCCGATGCATCTCGTCGACCCCGACACCCAGCACGGCACCGCGCGCGTTCCCGGGCTCCCCAGCCCGGACGCGACGCCATGACCGCGCACGACGCCCCCCGGACCACCGCCTCCCTCGCCGGCCACCTGTCGGCGACCCTCGACGGCGCCCGCTCGCACGCGCGGCGCATCACGACGACGAGCAGCCCGCACTGGGATGCCCGCTACCGGCGGCTTCTCGCGGTCAGCGACCTGCTCGTCATCATGCTCGTGACGGTCGCCGGCTCGTGGGCGAGCCGGCTCGTCATCGAGCCCGGTCGGTCGACCGCCCCCATCACCGGCCTGGAGTGGAGCCTCCCGGTCGTGGTGGCGGTCGGCTGGCTGGGAGTCCTCGCCTCCAGCCGCACCCGCGAGGCCTCCATCGTCGGCGTCGGCGCGACCGAGTATCGACGGGTCGCCCGCGCGACCGTCGTCGCGTTCGCGCTCGTCGCCTCGGGGCTCGCGGTGCTCGACCTGCACACCGAGCTCCAGCGCTACCTCGCCCTCTTCGCGATCGGCATCACCTCCCTGCTCGTGACCCGCTGGATCTGGCGCCTCTGGCTCGGCGTCCAGCGCCGCGAGGGCCGCTACCTCTCGACCGCGCTCGTCGTCGGCAGCGCCGACGAGGTCGCCTACGTCGTGGGGCGCATGGAGCGCCGGCGCCGTGCCGGCTACCTCGTCGTCGGCGCCGCGACCGACGAGGACCTCCCCGGCGGACGGATCGAGATCGGCGGCCGATCGATCGCCCGCCTCGCCGATCTCGAGCACGTCGCGGGCGCCGCCCACCGCGTGGGCGCCGACGCGGTCGTCGTCGTCGGCGAGCCGGTCGGCGACCGCGACTACGTCCGGCGGCTGAGCTGGGCGCTCGAGGGCGGCTCGACGCAGCTCGTGCTCGCCTCGAGCCTCACCGACGTCGCCGGACCGCGCATCCACTTCCGCCCCGTCGAGGGCCTGCCGCTCGTGCAGGTCGAGCTCCCCCAGTTCTCCGGCGCGAAGCACCTCGTGAAGCGGGCGATGGACATCGCGCTCGCCGCCCTCGCGCTGCTCCTCCTCGCGCCGCTCCTCGCCGCGATCGCGATCGCGATCCGGCTCGACAGCCCGGGTGCCGCGGTCTTCCGTCAGGAGCGCGTGGGCCGGAACGGCGAGACCTTCACGATGCTGAAGTTCCGCTCCATGGTCGACCGCGCCGACACCCGCCTCGGCGAGCTCCTCGACGCGGACGAGGGCGCGGGCGTGCTGTTCAAGATGCGCCAGGACCCGCGCGTCACCCGCCTCGGCCGGATCCTGCGCAAGTACTCGCTCGACGAGCTCCCCCAGATCTGGAACGTGCTCGTCGGCGACATGAGCCTCGTCGGCCCCCGCCCCCCGCTGCAGCGCGAGGTCGACGGCTACGAGAGCCACGTGCACCGGCGCCTCTACATCAAGCCCGGCCTCACCGGCATGTGGCAGGTCAACGGCCGCTCCGACCTCAGCTGGGAGGAGAGCGTCCGGCTCGACCTCTACTACGTCGAGAACTGGTCCATCACCGGCGACCTCATGATCATGTGGCGCACCGCCCGCGTCATCGTCACGGGATCGGGGGCCTACTGATGTCCGAGATCGTCGGCTACGCGGCGGGCGGCTTCGACCTGTTCCACGTCGGCCACCTCAACATCCTCCGGCACGCGCGATCCCGGTGCGATCGGCTCATCGCCGGGGTCGTGAGCGATGAGCGGCTCGAGGCGACGAAGGGGCGCGGCCCCATCGTCCCGCTCGCGGAGCGCCTCGAGATCGTCCGGCACATCGACGTCGTCGACGAGGCGGTCGCGGAGGACGAGGACAAGCTCCGGATGTGGGAGCGGCTCCGCTTCGACGTCTTCTTCAAGGGGGACGACTGGCGCGGTACCGAGAAGGGCCGCCGCATCGAGCGCGAGATGTCCGCGGTCGGCGTGCAGGTCGTCTACTTCCCCTACACGATGTCCACCTCGAGCACGAAGCTGCGCCGCAGCCTCGAGCTGCTCGAGCAGGGCGGGCGCCGGCCGGTGCTCGCCGAGGCGATGGCGGGCCAGCATGACTGAGCCCGCCGAGGAGCGCGCGGGGCGACGACGGCCCGCGCGACCAGCCACCCGAGCAGCCGTCGTGGGAGTCGTCGCGCTGACGGCGGTCATGGGCGGTATCGGGATCGCCCTGGGGACCATGCCGCCGCACGAGACTCCCACGACGGCGTCCACCGCCGAACCGGAGCCTCGCACGAGCCGGATCCCGGCGCCCGCGCCCGAGCCCGAGGAGCCGGGCCGCGAGCTCGACGCCGAGGAGTCGGCGGCCGCGAAGCAGGCCGGCGCGGCGGTCGATGATCTCCTCGCGCTCGGCGACGCCGTCGCCGCGGATCCGGAGGCCGGGCCCGGCGACGTCGGCGAGCTCGCAGACGGCTTCGTCCGCGGCGAGATCGAGGCGCTCGCCGCCGAGCGCGCCGACCTCGGCTACACCCAGACGGGCTCCGCCCGCGTGACCCGGATCGCGGTGCGCGACGTCGACCTCGACGAGCGCCCCGCGGCGATGACCCTCGACGTCTGCGTCGACGTCAGCGGCATCGACGTCCTCGACGGCGCCGGCCGCTCCCTCGCGGAGGCGATGTACCGCCCCAACCGACCCGTGCTCCACCGCTACGGCGCCCAGTACCTCGACGGCCGCTGGAAGCTCGTGACGCATGAGCTCCCCGACACCGAATCCCGGAACCCGAACTGCTCCTGAGAGCGAGAATGCCCATGATCCCTCGCACCGCATCCCCGACCCGTCGCCTGCGCAGCGCCGCGCTCGCGCTCACCGCGACCGCCGCCGTCATCGGCGGGCTGCTCGCCGCCCCCGCGGCGGCGAGCGCCGCCCCCGCGCCCGACGGGATGACCTCGCAGACGGCCGCGGCGTCCTGCTGGGAGATCAAGCAGCTCAACCCGGCGGCGCCCAGCGGCGTCTACTGGCTCGTCACCCCCGCCCTCGTCGCGCCGCAGCAGTTCTACTGCGACCAGGAGACGGAGGGCGGCGGATGGGTCCTCATCGCCCGCGGCCGCGACGGCTGGAAGCCGCAGTACCAGGGTCTGCGCACGCCGGCGGCGATCCGGAACACCCCGAGCGGCACGGGGGCCTTCGCGGTCGCCCAGCTGCCGTCGCGCACGGTCGACGCACTCCTCGACAACCGCCGCGTCGACTCGCTGACGGACGGCATCCGCATCCGCCGGGCGCGGGATGCCGCCGGCACCGCCTGGCAGGAGGTCCGGTTCAAGTACCAGAGCCGCGACCGCTGGGTGTGGACCTTCGGCGCCGAGCACCGCGTCGCGAGCTACACCTTCGACGGCCTCACGGGCTCGGGCGGCCAGACGAACAGCTTCGGCGGCGACAACGCCTTCCGCCGCGTCGACACGAACGCACCGCAGGCGCAGGCCTATGTCGGCGGACTCGCCTACGGGGCGAGCGTCACCGGAACGAACTCGGCCTCCACCTACCTCTACTCCTCGACGAACGGCGGCGGCAACGCGCGACCCTTCGCCCAGATGATGCTGCGGCCGCGTCTCATGACCGCCGACCTCGCGTATCCGGCGATCCAGGACGCGGGCACGACGGCGATCGAGCGCACCCCGCTCCCCGAGAGCGAGGCGATCACCACGACGTGGGGCGTGCAGGGCCTCGCGAACGGACGCGACTCGGAGCTCTCGACCGAGGTGCAGGCATTCGCCCAGGTGGGGAACACGGTCTTCGTCGGCGGCAACTTCCGCTACGTCCAGCGCACGGAGGCCGGTGCCGACCGCGTCGAGCAGCGCTATCTCGCCGCCTTCGACGTCGACACGGGCGAGTTCAAGCCGGGCTTCCGTCCCGTCCTCAACGAGCAGGTCAAGGCGCTCGCCGCGCTCCCGGACGGGCGTCTCGCGGTTGGCGGCGCCTTCACGCAGGTGAACGGCCAGGCCCGCTCGCCCTTCGTGATCCTCGACCCCGCGACGGGTGCGACCTCGACCGGCTGGCAGCTCGACGTGCAGCACCGCAACACCGGCGGCGTCGCGAGCGTGCGCGGCATGTCGATCGAGGGCGACTGGCTCTACCTCTCCGGGGCCTTCACGCACTGGGTCCGACCGAACGGGCAGGCGGCGAGCGCCTGGAACGGCGGGCGCGTCAACGTGCGGACCGGGGTCCCGGACGGCTCGTGGAACCCGCTCCTCAACGGGACCTCGGTCGGCGTCGAGGCGGCGAAGGCCGGCGACCGCGCCTACTTCTCCGGCTACTTCAAGCAGAGCGGGCAGGTCTTCACGCCCTCCGGCACGGCGATCCAGACGACCGCGGGGGCGCCCGTCGTCCAGCCGGTCTGGCTGCCGCAGTTCAGCAAGCCGGGCGCCGACTACGCCGGCAACATCTGGCAGCTCGGCGTCGCCGAGGCCGGCGGCAAGGTCTGGCTCGGCGGCTCGGAGCACAGCCTCTTCGGCTACGAGCGGCAGGGCTTCCAGCGGCAGACCGGCTTCATCACGAAGGCCGGCGGCGACTTCCAGGCCGTGGAGGCCTCCCGAGACGGCGGCCTCGTCTTCGGCGGCTGCCACTGCGGCGACTGGGTCTACTCGAACGCCTACACCTGGGACGGCGTCGGCACCGGGTGGACGCAGGCCGACAAGATCAGCCTCTTCGGGGCCTGGGACACGGCGAGCGGCACCTACGCGCAGGACTTCGCCCCGCTCATGCAGGCGCGGCGCGGTTTCGGGGTCTGGGCGCTGTTCCAGGACTCGCGCGGCACGCTCTGGGCGGGCGGCGACCTGAGCCGCTCGGTCCGGGCCGGCGAGGCGAACCAGTGGTCGGGCGGCTTCGCCCGATTCCGGGCGCGTGACACGCAGGCCCCGACGCGGCCGGGCTCGCCCGCGATCACGGCGTCGGGCGCGGGCGCGACGCTGAGCTGGGGCGCCTCGAGCGACGACCGCGCCGTCACCGGCTACGAGGTGCTGCGGAACGACCGCGTCATCGGCACGACGACCGCCCGGAGCTTCCAGGTCGCCGAGGCGGTCCCGAGCGACCGCTTCTTCGTCCGCGCCGTGGATGCGGGGCAGAACCGCTCCGCCTCGACCACCAAGCTGCAGCTCAGCGCACCCGACCCCGAGCCGGAGCCGGACCCCGAGGCCGTCACCCTCATCGAGACCGGCTCGAGCTGGCACTGGCGCTTCGACTCCGCCGCCTGGCCCGCGGGCTGGAACGCGGCCGGCTTCGACGCGAGCGCCTGGCCCGAGGCCCCCGCGGTCCTCGGCTGGGGCGGTGCGGTCGGCACCGACCTCACGGTCGGCGCGCCGACGCCGAGACCGCTCAGCGCGCAGTTCGTGCGCACCGTCCAGGTCGAGGATGCCGCCGAGCTGAGCGGCGCGAAGGTCACCGTGCGCGCGGACGACGGCGTCGTCGTCTACGTCAACGGCCAGGAGATCGGTCGGCGCAACCTCCCGGCGGGCACCCTCACGCAGAACAGCTACGCGAGCGCCGCGCCGAGCTTCGCCTCGGCCGCCGCGAACACGGCGGTCTTCGAGATCCCGGCGGGGGTGCTCGTCGACGGCGCGAACACGATCGCCGCCTCGACGCACCTCAACTACCGCAGCACGCCCAGCGTGTCGTTCGACCTCGCGCTCACCGCGACCCGGGGCTGACGGTGGCGATCGACACCGCCCGGCATGCGGGCGCCTCACCGTCGCGGCTCACGCGGCGGGAGGCGTCCGCGCGCCTGCGCGCGCACCAGAAGCCCGGCTACGGCGTTCCCGCCTATCTCCGCTGGGTGAACCGGGCCCTCGGCCGGGAGCTCGCGGCGGCCGCGGCCGTCGCGAGGCTCACGCCGAGCGCGGTGACGGTCCTGAGCGGGCTCGCCTCGGCTGCCGGGCTCGCCGTCATCCTCGTCGCGCCGCACGAGTGGCTGTGGTCGACGATCGCGGCCGCGCTCCTGCTCCTCGGCTACGCGCTCGACTCGGCCGACGGCCAGCTCGCGCGTCTGACCGGCGCCTCGAGCGTCGCCGGCGAGTGGCTCGATCACGTCGTCGACGCGATCCGGCTGCCCGCCGTGCACCTCGCGCTCGCGGCCGCCCTGCTGCGCGAGGGCGAGCCCCTCTGGGTCTCCGGGCTCGCCCTCGCCTTCGCGGCACTCGCCTCCGGCTGGTTCTTCGCGCAGACGCTCGCCGAGAAGCTCGGCGCCCCCGCGCCCGCGAGCCCGCAGCACGCACCCTGGTGGGTCTCGGTCGTGAAGCTGCCGCTCGACACCGCGTTCCTCTACCTCCTCGTCCCCCTGCTCGCGGTGCCGGTGCTCTTCACGGCCGGGTACGCGGGGCTGTTCCTCCTCACCCTCGCGGCCGCGGCCGCCTCCGTCCGGCGCAAGTACCGGGCGCTCGCCGCGGCATGAGCACCGCGCTCACCCGGCCGGGGCGTGTCGCCGCGCGCGCGCCCCGGCCCGCTCCCGCCACCTCGGCGAGCGCCCCCGCCGCCCCCGCCGCTGCGCGGCCCCTGCCCGCGTGGCCCGTGCTCGTCCTGCTCTGGGGCATGCCCGTGTGGTGGGCGCTCGGCATGCTCCCCTTCGCGAGCGTCGTCATGGCGCTCCCGATGGCCGCGCTCCTCACGCTCCGGCGGGTCTCCGTGCCGCCCGGGATCATGCCCTGGATCGCCTTCGTCGTGTGGATGGTCCCCTGCGCGCTCATGCTCGACTCGATGGGCCGCATGATCGGCTTCGGCGTGCGCTTCGCGCAGTTCGCCTCGATCGCGGTCATCCTGCTCTACGTCGTGAGCGCCGCCACCACCCTCACCCTCCGGCGCATCGTCGCGGGCCTCACCTTCACCTGGGTCTTCGTGATCCTCGGGGGCTGGCTCGGCGTGCTCTGGCCCGAGATCACGCTCACCCAGACCATCGGCCAGCTCCTGCCCTCCGCGATCCGCGAGAACGAGTACGTCAGCGACCTCGTGTTCCCGCCCTTCGCGGAGGTGCAGACGCCGTGGGGCGCCGAGGAGCCCTTCGTGCGCCCTTCGGCGCCGTACGCCTACACGAACGGCTGGGGCGCGGCCATGGCGATCCTGACACCGGTCGCCGTCGCGAACGCGGCGCTGCGCCGGAGCTCCCGCTCGGTGCTCGTCGTCGTGCTCGGCTCGCTCGCCGCCGTCCCGCCCGCGATCGCGAGCAGCAACCGCGGCCTCTTCGTCGGCGTCGCGATCGCGGTCGCCTACGTGCTCGTCCGGGCGCTCGCGCGCGGCGCCCTCGCGCAGGTGCTCGCGGTCGCGATCCTCGCCGCAGGCATGGCCCTGCTCCTCGTGCTGTCGGGCTTCGCGGCGGCCATCGTGAACCGTCAGGAGACCGTCGACACGACCGAGGGGCGCTCGCTGCTCTACGAGGAGACGCTGCGGCGGACCCTCGAGTCGCCGGTCCTCGGCTGGGGCGCCCCGCGGCCCTCCACCTGGAGCGAGATCTCCGTCGGCACGCAGGGGATGGTGTGGAACGCGATGTTCTGCTTCGGCTTCGTCGGCCTCGCGCTGCTCCTCTGGTTCCTCGTCGGCGGGATCGCGCGCACGTGGGGCGTCCCGGACGACACCGGGCTGTGGTTGCATGCGAGCGTCGTCGCGGCGCTCGCCATGAGCACCTACTACGGGCTCGACCGGCACATGCTCACGATCGGGCTGGTCCTCGCGGTCCTCCTCCGCGAGCGCGCCGACCCGGCATCCGCGTGGTGGCACGGCCCGCGCGCGATCCCCGAGGCAGGGGGCTCGCGTGCCTGAGCGCCGGGAGTCCCTCGCCCGCGGCGGGCTCACGAGCCTGGTCGGCTCGGCGGTCGCCGCGCTCGCCGCCCTCGCGCTCGCGGTCGTGCTCGGCAACGGCGCGGGCGCGGAGGGCACGGGCCGCTTCTTCCAGGCGGTCGCCGTCTTCACCGTGATCACGCAGGCCCTCAAGCTCGGGACGAACAGCGCGATCGTGCGCGTCGTCGCCGAGCAGCGGGCCGTCGGCGCGCGCGGCGAGCTCTGGCGCACGGCGCTCGTCGCCGTGCTGCCCGTCCTCGTCGCCTCCGCGCTCACGGGGCTCGCGGTCTGGCTCGCCGCCGAGCAGCTCGCGGGGGCGCTGGGCGGAGACGGCCGCCTCGCCGAGCTCCTCCGCATCCTCGCCCCCTATCTCGTGATCGCCGCGGCCATGGGTGTGCTCCACACCGTCACCCGCATGGTCAACGGCGTCGCCGCCTTCACGCTGCTGCAGAGCGTGCTGCTGCCGCTCGCGCGCCTCGGCGCCGTGCTCGCGGCGCTCGCCCTCGGACTCGGCTCGCAGACGGCGGTCGCGGCCTGGCTCGCACCCGTCCCGCTCGTGCTCCTCGTCACGATCGCCCTGCTCGTCCGCCCGCTCCTGCGCGACTGGCGCGAGCGCCGCGCCGCGCGCGGCTCGACGGGCGCGCACGCACGGGAGTTCTGGCGCTTCAGCTCCGCGCGCGGCGTCGGCGCGGCGCTCGAGACCGCCGCCGAGTGGGCCGACGTGCTCCTCGTCGCCGCCATCGCCTCCCCCGCGGCCGCCGGCGTCTATGCGGTCGTCACGCGGAGCGTGCGCGCCGGGCAGGTCGTCGACCGCGCGATGCGCATCGCCGTCGCACCCCGCATCTCGACGCTCCTCGCCCTCGGCGACGTCGCCGAGGCGAGCCGCCTGCATACGGCCGTCACCCGCGTCATGATCCTCATGGCCTGGCCCTTCTACCTGGGTCTCGCCGTCTTCGCGCCCGCGGTCCTCGCCGTCTTCGGCCCCGAGTTCGCCGCGGGCGCGGGCGTCCTCGCCGTCATCGCCGTGGCGGCCATGGTCCAGAGCTCGACGGGGATGCTGCAGAGCGTGCTCCTGCAGGGCGGGCATGCCTCGTGGCAGCTCGGCAACAAGGCCGCGGCGCTCGCGGTCGCCGTCGCGGCGAACCTCGCCCTCCTCCCGCTCATCGGGCTGTGGGGCGCCGCGATCGCCTGGACGGCCGCGATGCTCGTCGATCTCGGGCTCGCCGCCTGGCAGGTGCATCGGAGGATGCGCGTGCGGCTCGAGCCGGGGCGCCTGCTCCTCCCCGCCGCGATCCCGCTCGTGCTCGTCGGCGGTCCCGGTCTCCTGCTCGGACCCCTCGTCGGGGCGAGCCCGTGGCGCGCCCTGCTCGCGCTCGCCGCCCTCGCCGTGCCCTACCTGCTCGTGCTCTGGCTGCTCCGACGGCGCCTCGGCCTCGACCGCGTGCTGCACTCGCTCCTCGGCCGGCGCGACCGCGACACCGCCGACGGCGGCGGCATCCCTCCCGAGCCCTCAGCGCCCGCGGCGGTCGGCGAGGATCCCGCGGACGCTCCGACGAAGCCGCCGTCCGCGCTCGCGGCGAGGCAGGGCTGACGGCGGCGACGCGAGCATCGCGGCGACCGTCCCAATACCCGGCACCTCGACCTCCGCCGACACGGCGCTCGGGAGGGTGCCGCCGAGCACGCCGTCGAGCGCCGCGTGCAGCTCCTCCTCCGCGAGCGCCATGTGGATGAGCCCGAGCGAGTCCGCGACCTCCGCGAAGCGCAGCTGATGGTCGTCGACCACCTCGTCGTCGACCGGCACCCGCGGCACGACGATGGGCCGCCGACCGAGCGCGCGGAGGTCCATGATGCCGCCGGCCCCGCCCTGGAGGACCACCGCATCCGCCGCACGGCACAGCTCGAGGAGCGCCGAGTACGGCAGGATCTCGTGGTTCTCCGCCCCCGCGACAGGTCTCGTCGGCCCGTGCTGCACGACGACGCGCGCCTCGGGATGCGCGGCCGTCCACCGCTCGACCCACTCGATGAGCCGCGTGAACGGCAGATGGTAGGTGCCGGCGCTCACGACGACGAGCGGCTCGGTCACAGGATCATCCCCACATCCTCGGCACCGGGATAGTGCTCGCGCAGCTGCGGCCACTGCACGAGGAAGCGGTCCGCGAACGGGTAGGTGAGCCGGCCGCTGAGCGACGGCCGGGCGATGCGGTCGACGGGCTCGATGTAGACCGTCGCCGCGCCATGTCGGCGCGCCTGCGCGAAGAAGGGGAGCGCGATCGCGGCGCCCGTCGAGAGCACGATGTCGGGCCGGAACTCGCGGAGCACCCGACGCGCGAGTCCCACGTTGCGGATGAGGTTCGGCAGGTTCCGCACCGTCGGGTAGTGGCACTCGACGACGTCCTCCTCGGCGAGGCGCGAGCGGGCGTCCTCGACGGGGAAGGTCACCCAGCGCCGCTCGTGCGCGCCCCACCACGGCCGCAGGGCGAGCGCCTGCGTGAGGTGCCCGCCCGAGGAGCAGACGATGAGCACGCGCATCAGATCCCCTTGCCGAAGCGCCGCGCGACGCGGGCGACGCGATCCGGCGTCACGAGCCGGAGCGAGATCGCGATCGCGATCGCCGCCTTGAGCTGCCGCGGATCGTTGCGGAGGGCGCGTCTGGCCCAGCGCCGCGCCACCGCGGGCTGCCCGCTCGCCGCGAGCGCGAAGGCGACCTGCGCCTGGATGCGGCCGAGCGGCCTAGGCGCGTCGAGGAAGTCGGGGTGCTTGCGCAGCAGGTAGCGCAGCGCCTCGGCGTACTTCGCCCACTTCCCCATGAAGTGCGACTCCCCCGTCCAGCGCACCTTCACGAGCGGCTCGTCGACGACCCGCACGGGCGCGATCGCGGCGGTGCGGAGCAGGATGTCGTAGTCCTCGCCGTAGCTGATCGGCAGCTCCTCGTCGATGAGGCCGAGCTCACCGAGGAGCGCCTCGCGACGGAACAGGAGGCTCGAGGAGTGGAGGCCGGGGAGCCGGTTCGCGATGAGCTGCGGCCGCTCGACGAGCTCGGCGCCGACGAGCCGCTCGTGGATCCGCTCGCCGTCGTCGACGAGCATCGCGGTGCCGACCAGGAGCGCGGCGGGATCGTCGCGGAGCCGCTCGAGCTGCCGCCGGAGCTTGGCCGGCAGCCAGACGTCGTCGTCGTCGAGGAAGGCGACGAGCTCCGTCGTGGCCTCGAGGATGCCGGTGTTGCGGGCTCCGGCGAGGCCACGGGTCCGGCTGTTCGGCACCCCGCGGATCGAGCGGCCGGCGGGCACCACGAGCTCGGGGATGCACACCTCGGCCGCGTCGAAGACGATGACGACCTCGATCGGCCCCTCGTGATCCTGCTCGAGCACGCTCCGCACCGCGAGTGCCATGAGCTCGGGCCGGTCGTGCGTCGGCACGACGACCGTGACGCCGGGGTGCTCGGCGGGCCGGGCGGCGGGCTGCGGCGCGGACTCAGACATCGACGACCTCCGATCGGATCACGCGCGACTTGCCGCCGTCGTGCGCGATAGGCTGCTCGGCGCGACGGGCGGTGACCGGCACCTGACCCCCGACGATGCGGCGCAGCTCGGCGACCGCCTCCTCGACGACCGCCTCGGCGTCCGCTGCGGCCCCGGGCCGCCAGTCGATCCGCACCGAGCGGTCGGCCGACTGCACGATCTGGAACTGGCTCACGGCATCCGGTCGCGCGTTGAAGAGCCCCGTGAGGCCGCCCGCGATCCGCTGCCCGTCGGGCAGGCGGAGCACGTCGCTCACGCGCCCCTCGACGGCGCGGATGCGCGGCAGCGTGCGCCCGCAGGCGCAGACGCCGTCGAGCAGTGCCGAGCGGTCGCCGAGGCGGTAGCGGATGATCGGCTGGACGCCGTTCGCGAGATCGGTGACGACGACCTCCCCCGTCTCGTCGGGCGCCGCGGGGCGGCCGTCCGCCGCGAGGATCTCGAGGATGCGATGGTCGGCGAGCACATGAAGGCCCTCCCGCTCGGCGCACTCGGCCGCCATCCACGGGACCTCGGCGGAGCGGTACTGATCGTGCACGGGCGCCCCGAGCGCGGCCTCGATCTCGGCGCGCTGGGCGGCGGTCGCGGGTGCCGCCGTGATGCCGACGGCGCGGAGCCCGGGGATGCGGCGCCCCCGCTCGGCGGCGTGACGCGCGAGCTCGTGGACGCCCCCGACGTAGCCGTTGAGGAGCGCCGTGCGTCGCTCCGCGAGCTCGTCGAGGAACGCGTCCATCGCGGCGGGCGTCATGCGGGTGGCGTCGAGCACGGTGCGCCGGCTCGGCCACCACTCGAGACGCTCGCGCCGCCGGGCCGCGGCGGAGCGCCGATCGCGCTGCACGAAGGCATGGTCGTCGGCGGGGTGCACGCCCCACCACCCGTAGACACGCCACCACATGGCGGCGGTGGGCGCGCGTCGGTCGTGGCGGACGAGCAGCGGCTGCCCGGTCGAGCCGCCTGTCGCAGAGGGGAGGCGATCGGAGGCGGGGCGTGCGGGGTCGAGCACGGCGTCACCCGCCTCGCGCAGCGTGGCCTTGTCGACGGTCGGGAGGTGATCGAAGACCTCGGGATCGCGCAGCTCGGCTGGTCCGATGCCGACGGCGGCATACAGCTCGCGGTAGAAGGGCACCGTCTCGGCGGCATGCTGCGCGAGGGCCATGCCGCGCTCGATCGACCGCTGTCGCAGCAGCTCGGGATCGAGTCGCTCGGCCTCGATCATGGCCCGCGATGCGGCGCGGACGGGGCCCTGCGCGAGCCGCGACTTCAGCTCCCAGAGCAGCCGGGGGGTCCGGGCGGTCACAGCGCACCTCCTCGCGTCGAGCCCCCTCGTGGATGAACTGTATACCCGGAGGACGTTCTTGAGTAAACTCCATGTCATCCGGCCGTCACCCCCAGCGGCCGCACTCCCCCGAATGGAGAACCCGTGGTCGACGTCGCCCTCGTCGGCGTCGGCAAGATGGGCTTGTCCCACTTGTCGATGGTCCGAGCGCACCCGGATGTCCGCGTGGTCGGCGTCTGCGATTCCGCCGCCTACGTCCTCGACGTGCTCGGCAAGTACACCGGCCTGCCGACCTTCACCGACGTGGAGCGCATGCTCGATCAGGCCCGGCCCGAGGCGATCGTCATCGCGACGCCGACGGCCTCCCACGCGGCCCTCGTCCGCACGGCGATCGAGCGCGGCATCCACGTCTTCTGCGAGAAGCCGCTGACCCTCTCCGGCGAGGAGTCGACCGAGCTGTCGCGTCTCGCCGAGGAGCGCGGGCTGGTCACGGCGGTCGGGTACCACAACCGCTTCGTCGGCGCCTTCCGCGAGCTGCACCGCCTGCTCGAGGCCGGCGCGATCGGCACCGTGTCGCACGCGCTCGCCGAGTCCTACGGCCCCGTCGTGCTGAAGCCGAAGGGCTCGACCTGGCGCAGCCGGCGCGGCGTCGGCGGCGGCTGCCTCTACGACTACGCCGCCCACCCGCTCGACCTCCTCGCCTGGTGCTTCGGCGAGGCGGAGTCGGCGCGCGGCTCCGTGCTCGGCAGCATCTTCTCGGCCGAGACCGATGACGAGGTCTACAGCACGCTGCGCTGGCCGGGCGGCGTCACCGCCCAGCTCTCGGTCAACTGGTCCGACGAGTCGCAGCGCAAGATGACGACGAAGCTCAGCGTCTGGGGCTCGGCGGGCCGCATCGTCGCCGACCGCCAGGAGATCCAGGTCTACCTCCGCGACACGGCACCCGCCGTCGAGGGCTACTCGCCGGGCTGGAACGTGCGCTACACGACCGAGCTCACCGAGCCCGTCTGGTTCTATCTCCGCGGGGAGGAGTACTCGGCCCAGCTCGACGACTTCGTCCGCGCGGTCGCCGCGGGCCGCCCGGGCGAGAGCTCCTTCGCGAGCGCCGCCGTGACCGACCGGGTGATCGATCGCATCCTCCGGGATGCGGAGGCCGGCACCGCCGCCGAGTCCGCCTCGCTCCCGGCCGGCGGTCTCGCGGCGGCCGGCGCCGCGGCGCCGACCCCCCGACGCGGCCTGTTCCGCCGCGCGGCGAGGAGCGCGTCGTGAGCGCGCCCATCGACCGCCTCCTCTTCGGCGACAACCAGTTCTTCGGCGTGAACCACATGTCGGAGGAGAAGGCGCGCGCACAGGCCATGCGCTTCCAGTCGACCGAGGCGATCGTCGAGGTCCTCGACGCCGCCTACGCGGAGGGCATCCGCACCTTCATGTGCACGACGCACGAGCGGATCGCCGAGATCGCGGACCACGTGCGCCGGAACCCCGAGCGCTACCCCGACTACCGCTTCTATCCCTGCATGCCCTACGCCCACAAGTACGCCAACGCGGTGACGCAGGACGGCATGCTCGGCGCGCTCAGGCGGTTCATGCCGAGCGAGGGCCTGCTGAGCACCGCGCTGCGGTCCGGGCGCTCGCTCGCGGCGAAGGACATCGAGGGCATCGTCACGGTGCTCGTCGACAGCGAGATGCGGATGTTCGAGGGGCTCTCGACGCCGGTGATCTTCCTGCAGAACGTCGTGGTCGACCTGCTGCTCGGCCTCGGCTTCACGGACGCGTTCCGGATCTTCGCCGAGCACGTCCGCACCCGCTACGGCGCCGAGCCCGGCTTCATCACGATGAACCTCCCGATGCTCCTCGACGAGCTCGACCGCGCGGGCGTCGAGAACCCGATCGTCTGCGCGAACATGAACGCGATCGGCTTCCGGATGGCGGGCGGCATCGAGGGCTACGAGCGCGCGCTCGCGGAGCGGCGCTTCCGGCCGATCGCGATGTCGGTGCTCGCCTCCGGTGCGATCGCGCCGCGCGAGGCATTCGAGTGGGTGCGGGACCGGCCCGAGATCGAGGCGGTCGTCTTCGGCGCCTCCTCGCACGGCAACATCCGCTCGACGGCGGGCATCGCCCGCGAGCTCTGGCCCGCCGGCTGAGCGGCACCGCTCAGGAGCGCCCGGGCTTCGACGCGCCGCGACTCGGACGCTTCGCGGTCGTCCCGCCGGTGCGCTTCGCGGGGGCGCGCTTCGCGGGCGTCGCACGGGGCGCGGGCGCCGGCTCGCCCTCAGCCGGCTTCCCCGCCGCCTTGCCCGCCTCGGGCTCGGCCGCCGGAGCCTCGGGCGAGGCCGCGGGCGACGCCGTGACCGACGCGGCGGCGTCCGCCTCCGCGGCCGCCGGGGTCGCCGCAGCCGGTGCGGGCGCCGGCGCCGGCGCCGGCACCGCATCCTCCGGCCGGCGCCGCAGCAGCGCCGCGAAGACGCCGACGAGCAGCCCGAGGAACGCTCCGCCCGCGAGGAAGATGAGGATCGACGGCTTCGTCGCGTCCGTCGGCGTCGTCGCGGGGCTCACGACGCTGCCGGGATAGAAGGTGTTCGAGACGACGAGCGCGAGCCGCTCCTGGAGCGTCTGGATCTGGAGCTCGAGCGATCGTGCGGTCGCGCTGTCGTCCGCCGTCCCGTCGAGGCGCGCCTCGAGCTCCGCGATCCGGTCCGTCAGATTCGACTCCGCCTGCTGGACGATGCCCTCCGCGTTCGCGACCCGCTGCTCGCGGTAGGACTCGGCGATCGCATTCGCGGCCTCCGCGGCGCGGGCCGGGACGGCATCCGTGACCGTGAACTCCAGGACCTGGGATCCGCGGGGCACGAGGACCTCGAGCGCGCCCGCGAGCGCCTCGGGGCTCGTGCCGCCGAGCGACTCGGCGGCCGGCCCCAGGACCTCGGTCGAGGTCGCGACGACGCGCTCGGTCTCCATGTTGACGGTCGCGCTCGAGCCGGGGTCGACGACGGCGACGGGCTCGACCGTCAGCGTCGCGGTCGCCTCGTAGCGGCTCGGCCAGAGGAAGCCGATCACGCCGGCGGCGAGCACGGCGACGAGGATGACGGCGATGAGGAGGCGGCGCTCGCGTACGACGCGCCGGGCCGCCTCGTCGAGGGTCAGGGGGGCTGCGGGCTCGACCATGGGGGACTCCGTTCGGGTCGCGCCAGTCTACTGACGCGAGCCCCGCTCGGGAACGCCGGATCGGGCCGATTCGCGCACGGCCTAGGCCATGACCCCGATCGCGCTCGGGCTCCAGGACGGGAAGACGCTCGACATGGCGCCCTGGCTGATGTCGAGGCGCGTCGTCACGACCTCCGTCAGCACGTCGCGGTAGTCGTTCCAGCCCGGGATGTCGCCCTCGTCGTTCGCGAGCTTCGCGTCGTCGAGCCCGTCCCAGCGGCCCTTGACGCCGCCGCTGACCCCGCCGCCGAGCACGAGGACCGCGCCGCCGTGCCCGTGGTCGGTCCCGCCGCTCGCGTTCTGCTCGACGCGGCGCCCGAACTCGCTCATCGTGACGACCGTCGTGTTCCCGAGGTGGTCGGCGCCGAGGTCGTCGGTGAAGGCGCGCAGGCACGCCGCGAGGTCGTCGAGCTGGCGCTTCATGTCGCCGCCGTCGACCGTCCCCATCCCGGTGTGCGTGTCCCAGCCGCCGACGTCGATGCAGGCGACGCGGACCCCGGCGCCCGCCTTGATGAGCTCGGCGAGCGAGGCGAGGGCGTCGGCGAAGTTGCTGTTCTCCGGGTAGACGACGGCGGGCGCCGCGGGGCGGGCGTCGCGGATCGCCTTCGCGGTGTCGAGGGCGGAGAGCACGAGCTCCGCCTGGGCCGCGATCGGGTGGTCGAGCCCCGTGTAGAGCCGCTCGAGGGCGTCGCGCGTGACGCCGACCTCGCGCGCGTCGACGTTGATCTTGAGGCTGTCGAGATCCCGCATCGCGAGCGACCTCGATTCGCCCATGAGCGATCGGGGCAGGGTGCCGCCCACCGCGACCGAGCGGAAGGTCGTCCCCGGTCCCGCCGCCTCGAGCACGCGATCCAGCCAGCCCGTCGTGAGCGAGTTCGAGGAGCCGCGCTCGAGGCAGTCCTGCGCCTGGAAGTGCGAGCGCGTCAGGTCGGGCGTGCTGACCGCCGGGACGACCGCGAGCTGCCCGCGGTCGATGAGCGGCTTCAGCGGCTTCATCGAGGGGTGCAGGCCGAAGCCGCGCCCCATCGGGATGAGCTGGTTCGTCGCGCTGCTCCGGGCGAGGATGCCGGGCCGCTTCTTGAGGAGGTACGGGTCGTTGTCGGGCACGAGGAGCGAGAGCCCGTCGAGACCGCCGCGGAGGAAGATGACGACGAGGGTGCCGTTCGAGGGCGTCGCCGCCGAGGCGTAGGAGACGCGGCTCGTGACGAGCTGCGAGCCGAGCGCCGCGACGCCGACCCCCATGCCCGCCTTGA
This sequence comes from Homoserinibacter sp. YIM 151385, assembly GCF_027912415.1. NCBI lineage: Bacteria > Bacillati > Actinomycetota > Actinomycetes > Micrococcales > Microbacteriaceae > Homoserinibacter > Homoserinibacter sp. YIM 151385. The sequence continues at coordinate 927,363 of NZ_CP115175.1, forward strand.
GGAAGGTGCGGCGGTTGAAGCCCTTCGACCAGGCCGCCTTGCGCTGGTGCTTCTCGCGCTCGGCGCCCGCGGCGACGGCGCGGATGGCGGCGTCGCGAGTCGTCGGGCCGAGCGTCTGCCAGTCGGTGCAGTCGGGGTGCATGGATCGCAGGATCGCGTCGTCCTGCGCGCTCACGGTCTCGCTCATCGGATCCTCCTGGCTAGCGGAGCTGGAAGTACGGGGAGTCGAGCACGAGCGCGACCGCGCGACCCGACTTCCACCAGTGGCTGCGCATGACATCCCCCGGTCGGAGGTCGGCGCCGGCGAGCACCGCCCGGCGGTGCGCCTCGCTCATGGGGACGCCGAGGAGCTTCGTCGAGATCGCGCGGAGCCAGGCGTCGGCGGTCATGGTCGTGGTCTGGGTCACGAGCTTGTGGGCCTCGGTGCGGCCGAAGGCGTAGCCCCACCAGATGAAGTTCCGGTGCACGTTCCAGCGGCTGATCATGGCGCCCGCGCCGAGCCAGGCGGCCGCGACGTCCGGATAGCCGTTGGGCGGCATCCAGCCGTACGGCGTCTGCCCGGACTCGTTGAGCGACCAGTAGAGGTGGCTCAGCGCCTTCTTGACGTCGGTGCCGCGCGTCACGCCGAGCACGCGCGCCGCGCCGACCGCGTCCTCGAGCGGGCGCCGCATCCGCATCCCCGTCGCCGACCAGAAGTCGCTCGAGAGGAACACGGCGCGCACGACCTGGCGGATGTCGGTGTCGTGCTTGAGATAGACGGCCGCGAGACGGTTCACCAGGTCGCTGCTCGGCGAGTCGGAGACGAAGCGCACGGCGATCTTGCGGGCGATCTTCTGCGCCGTCGCGGGGTGCCGGGCGAGGTAATCGAGGTAGGCGTCGCCGACCGCCTCGCCGCCGCTCGCGCTCGCGTTCTCGTGCGTGAATCCGAGCACCTTCACGGCGCCGACGTAGTGGTCGTTTGCCTTGTAGCGGTACTGCCCGTAGGTCGAGCGGTAGCGCTCGAGCCAGCCCTCCCAGGAGCGGCCCGAGAGGATGCGCGCGCTGTTCTTGACGTCGTCCTCGGTGTAGCCGCCCGCGATCCCGACCGTGTGGAGCTCGAGCAGCTCGCGCCCGAGGTTCTCGTTGACGTGGGCCTTCCGCGACTCGTCGTTGTTGAGGTAGCTCAGCATCGCCGGGTGCTTCATCGCCGCGCGCAGCATGCTCGAGTACTTGCCGAAGGCGTGCTTGCGGATGACGTTCTTGAGGTAGTCGGGGCCGGTCGCCCACTGCTCGCCCGGCATCGGGACGTGGAGGTGGTTGGCGAAGATGTCGACCGTGATCTCGAAGAGCTGGCGGTTCGAGAAGACCTGCAGGCCGAGCGCCGCGTAGCAGGTCTGCAGCATCCCGTCCCAGCTGTAGTCCTTGCTGTTCGCGAGGATCTTCGCGCTCGAGCCGAAGGCGAGCGGGAACGAGGTCCAGGCGGCGGCGTCCGTCTGGGCGATCTTCGTCGGGTTGAGCTGGCGCTCGAGCCAGCCGTCGATGCCGAGCTTCTTGAGGTCGGCGACGTCCTTCGCGCGAGGGCCGAAGGTCGCGCGGCGCAGCAGGTGCGACTTCGCGGTGCCGGCGTCGAAGAGGGGGGTGGGGGTGCGGCGGGCGGCGAGCGCCGCGGCGCGGAAGGTCGTGTACTGCTTCCCGACCGGCACCTCGGCGGCCGCCGCGGCCGGCATGCCGAGCGCCGCGCTCTCATCCGCCGTCGACGGCCCGCCGCCGAGCATGGGGCGGAAGGCGACGGCGCGGGGCGAGGCCGGCGGTCGGGAGGCGGAGGCCGGCGCGGGCGCGGATGCCGGTGCGGCGGCGAGCGGCGCGGCGGAGGCGGCCGATGCCTGCGAGGCCAGCGCGGAGAGCGCGGCGACGCCGCCGAGCCCCAGCAGGGCACGACGGGACGCGCTCGTGCTCGACTCGGTCACGCGGTCCCCCTTCCGCTCCGGTGAGCACACCGTACCCGGAGGAGACCGCGCCGGTACACCCCCCGAGCGGGAGGGGCCGGACGGGGCGGGCGACGGGCGCGAGGGCCTAGCGCTCGCGCTTGCGCTTCTCCCGCACGCGCATGTTGACCTCGATGGGGGTGCCCTCGAAGCCGTACACCTCGCGCAGGCGCCGCGTGATGAAGCGGCGGTACTGCGGGTCGAGGAAGCCGGTCGTGAAGAGCACGAAGGTCGGCGGGCGCGTCGAGGCCTGCGTGCCGAAGAGCACGCGCGGCTGCTTGCCGCTGCGCACGGGGTGCGGGTGCTCCGCCGTGAGCTCCGCGATGAGCGCGTTGAGCTTGCCGGTCGGGATGCGGGTGTCCCAGCTCTGCAGCGCGAGCTCGAGCGCGGGCACGAGCTTCTCGAGGTGCCGGCCGGTGCGCGCCGAGATGTTGACGCGCGGCGCCCAGGCGACGTGCGCGAGATCCTGCTCGATCTCCCGCTCGAGGTAGCGGCGGCGGTCGTCGTCGAGGAGGTCCCACTTGTTGTAGGCCATGACGAGCGCGCGGCCCGACTCGAGCACGAGGTCGATGATGCGCAGGTCCTGCACCGAGACGGGCTCGGTGACGTCGATGACGACGACCGCGACCTCCGCCTTCTCGAGCGCCGCGCTCGTGCGGAGCGAGGCGTAGAAGTCGGCACCCTGCTGGAGGTGCACGCGCTTGCGGATGCCCGCGGTGTCGACGAAGGTCCAGATCTTCCCAGCCAGCTCGACCTGCTCGTCGACCGGGTCGCGCGTCGTGCCCGCGAGCTCGTTGACGACGACGCGCTCCTCCCCCGCGGCCTTGTTGAGCAGCGAGCTCTTGCCGACGTTCGGCCGACCGAGGATCGCGACGCGGCGCGGCCCGCCGATCTCCTGCTTCGCGACCGCGGAGACCTCGGGCAGCACGGTCATGACGTGGTCGAGGAGGTCGGCGACGCCGCGGCCGTGGAGGGCCGAGAGCGGCCACGGCTCGCCGAGGCCGAGGCCCCAGAGCTCGGCGGCCTGCGGGTCCTTGACGGCGTCGTCGGACTTGTTCGCGACGAGGATGACGGGCTTGCGGGAGGCGCGCAGCATCCGCACGACGTGCTCGTCGGTCGCGGTCGCGCCGACGTTGATGTCGACGACGAACAGCACCGCGTCCGCGAGATCGACGGCGACCTCCGCCTGGGCGGCGACGGAGGCGTTGATGCCCTGCGCATCGGGCTCCCAGCCGCCCGTGTCGACGAGCGAGAAGCGGCGGCCGAGCCACTCGGCCTTGTAGGTGACGCGATCGCGGGTCACGCCCGGCTTGTCCTCGACGACGGCCTCGCGGCGGCCGAGGATGCGGTTGACGAGCGCCGACTTCCCGACGTTCGGCCTTCCGACGATCGCGAGCACCGGCAGCGCCGGGAGGTAGGTGATGCCCTCGGGCCCCTGCTCGGCGCCCTCGAGCAGCTCGAGGTCCTCCTCGTCGAGCTCGAAGTCGTCGAGCCCCGCGCGGAGGGATGCGGCACGCCGCTCGGCCGCGTCGTCGTCGATCGTCTCGAGCCGGGTGACGAGCGCCTCGGCGCTCTCCTCGGGCTCGCGGAACTCGGCCTCGCCGGTCCCGCTCTGCTCGCGGTCGTCCATGGTGTCCTCTAGTCCTTCTGCGCCGCCCGGCGCACGAGCTCGACGACCGCCTGCACGGTCTCATCGAAGTCGAGCTCGGTCGAGTCGACGGTCGTGACGCCCTCGGCCGCCGTCAGGAAGTCGACGACGCCGGCATCCTGCCGGTCGCGCTCGCTCAGCTGGCGGGCCGTGGCGGCCTGCTCGGGCGAGAGCTCCTTCGCGCGTCGGGCGATTCTAACCTCCTCGTCGGCGGTGAGCAGGATCCGCACCTGCGCATCCGGCGCCACGACGGTCGTGATGTCGCGCCCCTCGACGACGATCCCCGGCCGCGGGGTCTCCCGGATGAGCCGGCGGAACTGCACGTTGAGCGCCTCGCGCACCTCGGGGACGCGCGCCACGAGGCTCACGACGCCGGAGACGCGCGGCTCGCGGATCTCCTCCGTGACCTCCCGACCCTCGACGTGCACCCGGGCGCCGTCCGCGCCGGGCTCCACGTCGTAGCGGAACCCGCCGAGCACGGCACGCACGGCGTCCGCGTCCTCGAGTTCGATGCCGAGGTCGAGCGAGCGCCACGCGAGCGCCCGGTAGCCGGCGCCCGTGTCGAGGAAGTCGTAGCCGAGCGCGCGCGCCGCCGCACGGCTCACGCTCGACTTGCCGCTGCCGGCGGGTCCGTCGATCGCGACGACGACGGGTCGGGGGGCGTCTGCGGTGCTGGCATCCGTGCTGCTCATGGGTCTCCTGATGGTGGGGTCGCCGGGGTCAGCGGCCGGCCTCGACGAGCGACCAGCCGCGCGCCGTGAGCGCCTCGGCGAGGCGCGCCGCCGCGTCCGGGACGACGGCGATCTCGGCGAAGCCGAGCTGGGCGCCGGGCGAGTGCTCGAGGCGCAGGTCCTCCATGTTGACGCCCTCCTCGCCGATCTCGGTGAGGAGCCGCGCCAGCTGGCCGGGGGTGTCGTCGATCTTGACGGTGAGGCTCGCGAAGCGCCGGTCCTGGCCGTGTTTGCCGGGGATGCGGCCGACGCCGGCGTTGCCGTGGGCGATCGCCTCGGCGAGGACGCGGCGGGCGCCGGGCGCCTCGATGTCCCCGAGGGCGCCGATCACGGCATCCAGCTCGGCGCGGAGCGGCTCGAGCACCTCGCGCACGGCGTCGGCGTTCGCGGCGAGGATCTGGACCCAGAGCGCGGGATCGCTCGAGGCGATGCGGGTCGTGTCCCGCAGTCCCTGCCCGGCGAGGCCGAGCGCGCGGTCGGCGCCGTCGCGGAGTCGGGCGGCGAGGAGGGAGGCGACGAGCTGGGGGGCGTGGGAGACGAGCGCCACGCTGCGGTCGTGCTCGGCGACGTCCATCTCGACCGGGATCGCGCCGAGATCGAGGACGAGGTCCTCGAGGGCGGCGGCCCGGCGGTAGGCGATCCCGTCGTGGCCGGCGAGGATCCAGGGGCGTCCCGCGAAGAGGTCGGCACGCGCCGAGACGGCGCCGCCGCGCTCGCGGCCGGCCATGGGGTGGCTGCCGAGGTAGCGCGAGAGGTCGGCACCCCGCGCGCGCAGCTCCTCGAGCGGCTGCAGCTTGACGCTCGCGACGTCCGTGACGAGCGCATCGGGGAAGCGCTCGAGCTCCGCCTGCACGACCGCGGCGGTCACATCCGGCGGCACGGCCACGACCACGACCCCGGGGGCGTCGTCCTCGGCCGGGGCGCGCCCCGCGCCGTAGTCGATCGCGAGACGCCGCGCGGAGGGCGAGGCGTCGTCGAGGACGACGTCGACGCCGTGCTCGCGGAGCCCGAGGCCGATGCTCGCGCCGAGGAGCCCGCTGCCGACGATGCGCACCTGCTGGGCGAGCCGGCGCTCCGTCATGTCGTCCTGCCCTGCTTCTCCTCGGTGCCTGCCCGCGAGACCGTGAGCAGCTGGCCGAGTTCGAGCTTAGTGAGGTCGCGGGTGCGGCCCGCGCCGAGGGTCCCGAGGTGCAGCGGACCGAACTGACGTCGGACCAGCTCCTGCACGGGGTGCCCGACCTCGGCCATCATGCGGCGCACGATCCGGTTGCGGCCGGAGTGGAGGGTCAGCTCGACCATGCTCCGCCCCTGCGAGGGCTCGCCGACGAGCCGCGCGCGGTCGGCGCGGATGGGGCCGTCCTCGAGCTCGATGCCGCGCTCGAGGGTGCGGAGCGTCTGCGGCCTCACGAGCCCGCGCACGGTCGCGATGTAGGTCTTCTCGACGCCGAAGGAGGGATGCGCGAGCACGTGCGCGAGCTCGCCGTCGTTCGTGAGGACGAGCAGCCCCGTCGTGTCCGCATCGAGGCGGCCGACGTTGTAGAGGCGCTCCTCGTAGCGCTCGGTGTACTCGCGCAGGTCCGGGCGCCCCTGCTCGTCGCGCAGCGAGGAGACGACCCCGCGCGGCTTGTTGAGCATGATGTAGCGCTTGCCGGGGTCGAGCTGCACGGCCTGGCCGTCGACCGAGAGGAGGTCGACCGCGGTGTCGATCCGCCGTCCCGGCTCCGTCACGACCTCGCCGTTGACCTCGACGCGCCCCTCGGCGATGAGCTGCTCGCTCACGCGTCGGGAGGCGACGCCCGCCGCGGCCATCGCCTTCTGCAGCCGCTCGCCCTGCGGCAGCCCGCCCTCGCCGCTCATCGCTCCTCGAATCCCTCGGTGCCGTCGGGGAGGAGCGGCGAGATGAGCGGCAGCTCGTCGAGGGAGTTGATGCCGAGGTGCTGGAGCAGCAGCTCGGTCGTCGCGTAGTGGATCGCGCCCGTCTCGACGTCGGTGTGCGACTCGGTGATGAGGCCGCGGCCGAGCAGCGTCCGCACGACCGAGTCGACGTTGACGGCGCGGATCGCGGCGATCGCGCCGCGGCTGATCGGCTGCCGGTAGGCGATCACGGCGAGGGTCTCGAGGGCCGCCTGCGAGAGACGGGTCGGGTTCTGGGTGAGGACGAAGTCCTTCACGACCTGGTCGTGCTCGGCGCGCACGTACACGCGCCAGCCGCCGCCGACCTCCCGCAGCTCGAAGCCGCGGACCGGCCCGCCCGCCTCCCCCGCGTAGTCGGCGACGAGGCGCGCGATGCTCTCGCGCACGGCCGCGACCGGGCTGTCGAGCGCGGTCGCGAGCGCGACGACGCCCTGCGGCTCGTCGACGACCATGAGGATCGCCTCGATGGCGCGGTCGAGCTCGTCCGGCGTGCGCGGGGCGCGGACGGGCGCGGTCGACTCCTCGGCCTCGGGGGCGGGCTCCGTCGCGGTCACGCCGGCGGCGAGGTCCTCATCCGTCATAGTCGGCTCCCAGGTTCGCAAGCTGATCGTCGTTCCAGTGCTGCGCGGTCCAGCGGATCGTGAGCTCCCCGAGCGGCTCGAGCTGCTCGAAGGAGACCGCCGCATGACGATACAGCTCGAGCACCGCGATGAAGCGCGCGACGACGACGCCGCGCAGCTCCGCGCCCGCCACGAGGTGCCGGAAGGTGAGCGGCTGCCCCGCGCGGAGGAGGCCGACGACGTGCGCCGCCTGCTCGCGGATGCTCACGAGCGGGGCGTGGAGGTGGTCGAGCCCGACCGTGGGGATCTCGCGCGGCGCCATCGCGAGGGCGGCGAGCGCGGCGAGGTCCTCGGGGCCGAGCGTCCAGACGAGCTCGGGCGTCTGCCGCCGGAAGCGGTCCTCGAGGCGCACCGAGCGGGTGTGGCGCGTCGACTCCGCGTCGAGGTGCCCGCCGAACCAGGCGGCGGCCTCCTTGAAGGCCCGGTACTGGAGGAGGCGGGCGAACAGCAGGTCGCGCGCCTCGAGCAGGGCGACGTCCTCCGCGTCGACGAGCTCGCCGCGCGGGAGGAGCCCCGCGATCTTGAGGTCGAGGAGGGTGGCCGCGACGACGAGGAACTCGCTCGCCTGATCGAGCTCCTCCTCCGTCTCGAGGCCCTTGAGGTAGCCGATGAACTCGTCGGTGACACGGCTCAGCGACACCTCGGTGATGTCGAGCTCGTGCTTCGTGATGAGCGAGAGCAGGAGGTCGAAGGGCCCCTCGAAGTTGTCGAGGCGCAGCCGGAAGCCCGGCTCGTCGACGACCGTCTCGGCCGCGGCCGCCGCATCGGCGGGCGCGGTCACCGGATCCGCCGAGGCGGGGGCCTCAGGCGGCGGCGCCACGGTGGATCAGCTCCCGTGCGAGCTGCCGGTACGCCTCCGCCGCGCTGTGCTCGGGCGCGAAGGCGAGGATCGGGGTCGCCGCGACCGAGGCGTCCGGGAACTTGACGGTGCGCCCGATGACGGTCTCGAGCACGTCGTCGCCGAAGGCGTCGACGACCCGCTCGAGCACCTCGCGCGAGTGCAGCGTGCGCGCGTCGTACATGGTCGCGAGGATGCCGTCGAGCCGGATCGCCGGGTTGAGCCGGTCGCGGATCTTGTCGATCGTCTCGACGAGGAGCGCGACGCCGCGGAGCGCGAAGAACTCGCACTCGAGCGGGATGAGGACGCCGTGCGCGGCCGTGAGCGCGTTGACCGTGAGCAGGCCGAGCGAGGGCTGGCAGTCGATGAGGATGACGTCGTAGCGGTCGCTCACCTTGCGGAGCACCTGCGCGAGGATCTGCTCGCGCGCCACCTCGTTGACGAGCTGCACCTCGGCGGCCGAGAGGTCGATGTTCGCCGGGATCACGTCGAGGCCGGGCGTCGAGGTCTGGTGGATCGCGCCCTCGACGTCCTTCGAGGTGCCGAGCATGAGGTCGTAGATCGTCGTGACGTCGTGGCTCGGGACCCCGAGGCCGGCGCTCAGGGCGCCCTGCGGGTCGAAGTCGATCGCGAGCACGCGGCGTCCGTAGCCGGCGAGGCTCGCGCCGAGGTTGATGGTCGTCGTCGTCTTGCCGACGCCGCCCTTCTGGTTGCAGAGGGTGATGATGCGCGCCGGGCCGTGCGAGTCGAGCGGCTCGGGCACCGGGAACGCGGTGCGCGGGCGGCCCGTCGGGCCCAGCGCCGCGGCGGCCTCGAGCCCGGGGAGCTCGGCCACATCGTTCCGCTTCGCCGTCATGCCGACGAGTCTAGGTCGCGCCCCGCGAGGCGCCCGGCCGACTCGCTTCAAGCTGAGGTCGAAGGTCTGCGCACGCCCGGGTAGCGTGGCGGCATGGCGATCACGGCGGTCATCACGGGCGGCTCGGGCGAGATCGCCTCGCTGCTGCGTCCGAGGCTCCTCGCCCGGGGATGGCGGCTGCGCCTCCTCGACACGGCACCGCTCCCGACGCCGGCCGGCGACGGCGAGACGGCGGTCGAGGCCTCGATCCTCGACGACGCGGCGCTCGACGGCGCGCTCGCGGGCGCCGACCTCCTCGTGCATCTCGCGGCGTTCCGCGCCGAGCGCGCCTGGGCCGACATCCTCTCGGCCAACATCGACGGCACCCGCGCCGTCCTCGAGGCGGCCGTGCGGCAGGGCGTGCGCCGCGTGCTCCTCGCGAGCAGCATCCATGCGGTCGGCTTCGCGGGCCTCGAGGCGACCGCCGCCCCGGGGCCGCTCCTCCCCCGGCCCGACAGCTACTACGGCGTCTCGAAGGCGGCGCTCGAGGCGCTCGGCTCGGTCTTCGCGGACCAGCACGGCCTCTCGGTCGTCTCGGCCCGCATCGTCAACGCGACCGCCGCGCCGGACGACGCCGCGCGCGACCGCGTGGCCTGGTTCTCGCCCGACGACGCCGCCCGGCTCGTGGATGCCGTGAGCCGTCTCGAGGAGCCGGGTCACCGGATCGTGTGGGGCGTCTCGGCGGGCGGGGCGCCCTGGTTCGACCTGGGGCCCGGTCGCGCGATCGGCTACGAGCCGCAGGACGACGCGAGCCGGAGGGGTGATCTCGAGGCGGACCTCCCCGAGCACGTCGGCCATCCCTTCACACGGTGGCCGCTCGGCGAGCCGATGGACTGAGGCGAGGCCCGCGACAGCGCGCCCGCGCTCAGCGCGCTCGCGGGTGCGCGACCGTGTAGGCGTCGCGCAGGGCGTCCGCCGTGACGTGCGTGTAGATCTGCGTCGTCTGCACGTTCGCGTGCCCGAGCAGCTCCTGCACGACCCGCACGTCGGCGCCGCCCTCGAGCAGGTGCGTCGCGAACGAGTGGCGCAGCGAGTGCGGCGAGAGCTCCAGGTCGAGCTCGGCGCGCTCCGCGGCGGCGCGGATCGACAGCCAGGCGCTCTGCCGCGAGAACCGCGCACCGCGGGCGCCGAGGAAGAGGGCCGGGTCGGCGACGCCGCGCGCGGCGAGGCGGGGCCGCGCGCGCACCAGGTACGCGTTGACGGCATCCCGCGCGAAGCGGCCGACGGGCACGATGCGGTGCTTCCCGCCCTTGCCGCGCAGCCGCACGAGCTCGGCGGCGGTGCGACCGCCGTCCTCCGCCTCCCCCGCGACGAGGTCGTCGACATCCAGCGCGACCGCCTCCGAGATGCGGGCGCCCGTCGCATAGAGCAGCTCGAGCAGGGCGCGATCGCGCAGGCGCACCGGGTCGTCGCCGTCGCACGCGCCCAGCAGCCGCTCGACCTGCGCGATCGAGAGCGTCTCGGGGAGGCGGCGCGGCTGCTTCGGCGGTCGCGCGTCGGCGGCGGGGTCGTCCGCGAGCTCGCCCTCCTCCACGAGGAACCGCGTGAAGCCGCGGATCGAGGAGAGCACGCGCGCGACGCTCGAGGCCGCGAGCGCGCCCGGCCCGTCGCGGAGCGAGCGCTGGTACCCCGCGATCGCCTCCGCCGTGAGGAGCTCGGGGATGCCGGCGCCCGGGTCCGCGGGCAGCGCGTCGAGGAGCGCGCCGAGATCCCGGCGGTAGGCCTCCGCGGTGTGGCGCGAGAGCCCGCGCTCGATCGAGACGTGCCGGAGGTAGCGCTCGAGCTGGCGCGCGAGGGCGGGATGCGGCGCGCGGCCGCCGTCTGGCTCAGCTGCGGCGGGCATGGGCGGCGAGCACCGCGATGATGAGGATCGAGTTCGCCAGCCGCCCGTCGAGGACGGCCGCGACGGCCTCCTCGAGCGGCACCCAGCGGGTCACGATCTCGGCCTCCTCCTCGGCGCGCGCGAAGGTGTCGGGGGCGTCGCGCAGGCCGCGGGCGAGGAAGACGTGGAGCACCTCGTCGCTGCCGCCCGGCGAGGTCGCGAAGCGCACGAGCTCGCTCCAGTCCGCGGCCTCGAGGTCGACCTCCTCGGCGAGCTCGCGGCGCGCGGCCTCGAGGGGCGGCTCGCCCTCGACGTCGAGGAGGCCGGCCGGCAGCTCCCACTCGCGGCTGCGCACCGGATGCCGGTACTGGTTGATGAGGAGCACGCGCCCCTGCTCGTCCATGGGGAGCACGGCGACGGCGCCGGGGTGCTCGACGTATTCGCGCACGAGCTCGTTCCCGCCGAAGCGGAAGCGGTCGCGCCGGATGTCCCACACCTTCCCGGCGAAGGCCCGCTCGCTCTCGACGATCTCGGCCGGATCCGCGTGGTCGCGGAGCTCGCCGTCCCGGACGCCGTCGAGATCCATCAGGCCTCGACGGGGGTCTCGGCGCCGGACTCCTGCACCTCGAAGAGCCGCGAGGCCCGCTGGCGCTCGAGGGCCGCCTGCACGAGCCCGCGGAAGAGCGGGTGCGCGCGGTTCGGGCGCGAGCGGAGCTCGGGGTGCGCCTGCGTCGCGACGTAGTACGGGTGCACCTCGCGCGGCAGCTCGACGAACTCGACGAGCGTGCCGTCGGGCGAGGTGCCGGAGAAGCTGAGGCCCGCCGCCGCGATGCGGTCGCGGTACGCGTTGTTGACCTCGTAGCGGTGGCGGTGGCGCTCGTGGACGCTCTCGGCGCCGTAGGTCTCGGCGACGACGGACCCGGGGGCGAGCGCCGCCTCGTAGAGGCCGAGGCGCATGGTGCCGCCGAGGTCGCCGCCCGAGATGATGTCGACCTGCTCGGCCATCGTGGCGATCACGGGGAACTCGGTGTCGGGGTCGAACTCGCTCGAGGAGGCGCCGGGCAGCTGCGCCTCGTGGCGCGCGTACTCGATCACCATGCACTGGAGGCCGAGGCACAGGCCGAGCGTGGGGATGCCGTTCTCGCGCGCGAAGCGGAGCGCCCCGAGCTTGCCCTCGATGCCGCGCACGCCGAAGCCGCCGGGCACGCAGATGCCGTCGACGTCGGAGAGGTTGCGGGCGGCGCCCTCGGGCGTCTCGCACTCGTCGGAGGGGATCCAGCGGATGACCGCCTTCGCCTGGTTCGCGAAGCCGCCCGCCTTGAGCGCCTCGGTCACCGACAGGTAGGCGTCGGGCAGGTCGATGTACTTGCCGACGAGGCCGATCGTCACCTCGTGCTTGGGGTCGTGGACGGTCTCGAGCAGCGACTCCCACCCGGTCCAGTCGACCTCCGACTCGCCGAGCCCGAGCTGCTCGATCAGGTAGGCGTCGAGCCCCTGCGAGTGGAGCATGTTCGGGATGTCGTAGATGGAGGGCACGTCGACCGCGTTGACGACCGCCTGCTCCTCGACGTCGCACATGAGCGCGATCTTGCGCCGGTTCGACTCCGAGACCGGGCGGTCGCTGCGGAGCACGAGCGCGTCCGGCTGGATGCCGATCGAGCGGAGCGCGGCGACGGAGTGCTGCGTCGGCTTCGTCTTCTGCTCCCCGGAGGCGTTCATGAAGGGCACGAGCGAGACGTGGACGAAGAAGACGTTGCGGCGGGTCAGCTCGTGGCGCACCTGGCGCGCCGCCTCGATGAAGGGCTGCGACTCGATGTCGCCGACGGTGCCGCCGATCTCCGTGATGATGACGTCGGGCGCGGGCTCCCCGTCGGGGCCGGGCTGCGCCTGGAGGCGCATGCGGCGCTTGATCTCGTCGGTGATGTGCGGGATGACCTGCACGGTGTCGCCGAGGTACTCGCCGCGGCGCTCCTTCGCGATGACGTTCGAGTAGATCTGCCCCGTGGTGACGTTGGCGGCCTGCGAGAGGTCGATGTCGAGGAAGCGCTCGTAGTGCCCGATGTCGAGGTCCGTCTCGGCGCCGTCGTCGGTGACGAACACCTCGCCGTGCTGGAACGGGTTCATCGTGCCCGGGTCGACGTTGAGGTAGGGGTCGAGCTTCTGCATCACGACGCGCAGTCCGCGGGCGGTGAGGAGGTTGCCGAGGCTGGCGGCGGTGAGGCCCTTGCCGAGCGAGGAGACCACGCCCCCGGTCACGAAGATGTGCTTGGTCACGGCCGCAGAGGAATTGTTCACCACGGGGTTTCATCGTATCCGACTCGGGGCGCTCCGTGTCGCGTGGAGACGCCGTCGGGCGCGTTGCGGATCGGGGCCCTCCGCGTGAGGTGAGCGCGAGCACCTCGCGGGCACGAGCCGATCATGCCCGTTCGGGCCCTCACACGGTCTCCTGCAGGGCGAGGAGCTCCCGCGCGTGGTCGAGTCCGCTCTCGCTCTCGGCGAGGCCGCTGAGCAGCCGCGCCATCTCGGCGACGCGCTCCTCGCCCTCGAGGCGGTGGACGCTGGATGCCGTGATCGCCCCGTCGCGGTCCTTCACGACGGTCAGGTGGTTGCCGGCGAAGGCGGCGACCTGCGCCAGGTGCGTCACGACGATGACCTGCGAGCTCTGCGCGAGGCGGGCGAGGCGCCGCCCGATCTCGATGGCGCTCGCGCCGCCGACGCCCGCGTCCACCTCGTCGAAGACGAAGGTCGGGACGGGGTCGCTCGCACCGAGCACGACCTCGATCGCGAGCATGACCCGCGAGAGCTCGCCGCCCGAGGCGCCGCGCGCGAGCGGCCGGGCCGGGGCGCCCGCATGCGGACGCAGCAGCAGCTCGATCTGGTCGCGGCCGTGCTCGCCGATCTCCTCCTGCGGCGAGACCCGCACCTGGAGCACCGCATCCGGCATCGCGAGCGCCGCGAGCTCGGCGGTCACGGCCGCGCCGAGCCGCTCGGCGGCCGCGATGCGGAGCGCGCTCAGCAGCTCGGCGAGCCGCCGGGCCTCCGCGAGGTCCGCCTCGACGGAGGCGGCGAGCTGCTCGATGCGGTCGCCGTCGCCGTCGAGCTCGAGCAGCCGCGCGCTGCCGCGCTCGAGCAGCTCGATCGCGGCCTCCAGCCCGCCCTCGCCGTGCCGGCGCGCGAGCCCCGCGAGCTCGGCCCGGCGCTCGTTGACGAGCTCGAGCTCCCGGCTGCGGTCCGCGTCGAGGCCGTCGAGGTAGCCGGCCAGCTCGGTCGAGGCCTCGGCGAGCGTGTACGAGGCGGAGGCGAGCAGCTCGGCCGCCGGCGCGAGCGCCGGGTCATGGGCGGCGACGCGATCGAGCGCGCGACGCGCCGACTCGACGAGGGATGCGGCGTCGAGCGGCCCCTCGGGCGCGGCGTCGCCGGCGCCCTGCCCCGAGACCTCCGCGAGCGCCTCGCCCGCCGCGAGCCGCAGCTCCTCGAGGTTGCCGAGCCGCTCGGCGCGCTCCCCGAGCTCGCGGTCCTCGCCCGGCTTCGGATCGATGCGCTCGATCTCCTCGATCGCGGCGCGCAGCTCCGCCGCCTCGCGGACCCGGGCATCCTGCTCCGCGACGAGCACGTCGAGATCGCCGCGGGCCTCCTGCCAGCGCCGGTGCACCTGCCGGTACTCGGCGAGCCGCTCACGCAGCTCCTCGCCCGCGTAGCGGTCGAGCGCCTCGCGCTGGGCGCTCGCGGAGCGGAGGCGGATCTGATCGGACTGGCCGTGGACCACGACGAGCCCGCCGCCGATCTCGTGGAGCACCCCGACGGGCGCGGATCGCCCGCCCACGACGGCGCGGCTGCGGCCGTTCGCCGCGACCGAGCGGGAGAGCATGAGCGCCGCGCGGCCCTCGCCGAACTCGTCGAGCTCGCCGCCGGCCTCGCGGGCGCGGGATGCCGCCTCGCCGTGCGCCGAGACCTCCCAGGTCCCCGCGACGACGGCCTCCCCCGCGCCCTGGCGCACCGCGCCGCTGTCGGAGCGCTCCCCGAGCAGCAGGCCGAGCGCCGTCACGACCATGGTCTTGCCGGCGCCGGTCTCGCCGGTGATGGCGGTGAAGCCGGGGCCGAGCGGAAGCGAGGCCTGGCCGATGACGCCGAGATCGCGGATGCTGAGCTCCTCGATCATGTCGTCGCGCCCTCGCCCTCGAGCGGTCCGCGCCAGCCGTCGACGGGGAGGTTGAATCGGTTCACGAGGCGGTCCGTGAAGGGCCCCGGCGTGAGCCGCGCGAGGCGCACCGGCTCCTCGGAGCGCCGCACGACGATGCGCGCGCCGCTCGGCACCTCGAAGGCGCGGCGGCCGTCGCACCAGAGGACGGCGGAGGCGCGCGTGCGGGTCAGCAGCTCGACGCCGAGCGAGGACTCGGGGCCCACCACGAGCGGGCGGGCGAACAGCGCGTGCGCCGACAGCGGCACGAGCAGCAGCGCCTCGACGCTCGGCCAGACGACCGGACCGCCGGCCGAGAAGGAGTAGGCGGTCGAGCCGGTCGGGGTCGCGAAGACGACGCCGTCGCAGCCGAAGGTGGAGAGGGGGCGCTGGTCGACCTCGACGAGCACCTCGATCATGCGCTCGCGGCTCGCCTTCTCGACGGTCGCCTCGTTGAGGGCCCAGGTCTCGTAGACGACCGAGTCCTCGTGCTTCACGCGCACCCAGATCGTCATGCGCTCCTCGACGGCGTAGTCGCGCGCGAGCGCGCGGTCGACCGTCTCGTCGAGCTCCTCGCGGTCGCGCTCCGCGAGGAAGCCGACGTGCCCGAGGTTCACCCCGAGGAGCGGCGCCGAGCCGCCCCGGGAGAGCTCGGCGGCGCGCAGGATCGTGCCGTCGCCGCCGAGGACGATGACGAGCTCGAGCGCCTCGACCCCGACCTCCTCGAGCGAGCGCACCTCGCCGAGCCCCGGGTCGGCCGCGAGCAGATCCGCGCGCTCGTCCGCCGAGAGCACGGGCACGAGCCCCGCGGCACCGAGCCGCCGGCACACGGCGACCCCCGCCTCAAGCGAGTCGGCGCGACCGGTGTGGGCGACCACGAGGATGTGGCGCGCGTCCTCCGTCATCGACGTCCTCTCGCTCGGGGATGGTGCTCCCCCATTCTGTCGGATCGACGCCCGGCGCGCGCCGGGAACCGCATGGGACGTGGAGGGATGCCGGAGGATCCGGCCTGTGGAGGAGGCGTTCAGCGCTCGGCCGCGAGCTCCGCGATCCGCGCGCGCCACGCCGCGGCGGGACGCCCCGGTCCGTCCTCGCCGTGGAATCTCACGAGGTACTCGCGGTTGCCGTCCGCGCCCGCGATGGGCGACTCGAGCACATGGCCCGCGAGCAGTCCGAGCGACTCCGCCGCCTCGAGCACGCCCGCGATCGCCGATGCGCGGTGCCCGGGATCCCGCACGATCCCGCCTCGGATGCCGCCTCGGCCCACCTCGAACTGCGGCTTCACGAGCAGCAGCCAGTCGGCGTCCGCCGCCGCGAGCGGGCGGAGCGCGGGCAGCACGAGCCGGAGCGAGATGAACGAGAGGTCACCGACGACCGCACCGGGCGCCTCGGCGGTGCCCGAGGCCGCGGCGAGGCGCTCCCGGTCCAGCTCTCGTGCGTTGACGCCCTCGACGACGCGGACGCGCGGATCCTC
Source organism: Homoserinibacter sp. YIM 151385 (assembly GCF_027912415.1). Classification (NCBI taxonomy): domain Bacteria; kingdom Bacillati; phylum Actinomycetota; class Actinomycetes; order Micrococcales; family Microbacteriaceae; genus Homoserinibacter; species Homoserinibacter sp. YIM 151385. The sequence continues at coordinate 943,446 of NZ_CP115175.1, forward strand.
GCGCAGCACCGCCGCGAGCTGGTCGCGGCCGACGTCGAGCGCGATCACCTCGCGCGCGCCGCGCTCGAGCGCGACCTGCGTGAAGCCGCCCGTCGAGGCGCCGACGTCGAGCACGAGCCGTCCGCCGAGCTCCATCCCCGTCGCCTCGAGCCCGGCGAGCAGCTTGCGCGCGCCGCGGCTCACGTAGCGGTCGTCGACGGCGAGCCGGAGCTCGTGCCCGTCCCCGACGCGGAGCGCCGCCTTGCGCACCACCGCCCCGTCGAGCCGGACGACCCCCTCCGCGAGGAGCTGGGCTGCGTGCGCCCGCGAGCGGGCGAGACCGCGGGCCGCGAGCTCGACGTCGAGCCGCCGCGGCGCCGGCTCAGCCATCCCGGCGCGCGTCGCCTGCCTCGAGCCGCGACCGGAGCTCCTCGTGCAGCTGTGCATACGCGGCGGCTCGATCGCCGAGCACCTGGTCCTCGATGACGCGCAGCCGCGGCAGGAGTCCGTCGTCGGCGCCCTCGCGGTGCTCGCGCTGCTCATCGCTCATGCGCTCAAGCGTAGAGGTGCTCGTCCACCTCGAGCGCGTAGATCGCGGCACCGGAGCCCCAGATCGCCGCGGCGCCCGCACGGAGGACGTCGACCTCCGCATCCCCGCGCTCGGCGAGCCGCACCTCGCGTCCCTCGAGCTCGACCACCGCATCCCGCACCGTGAAGCGCCGCACGCCGCTCCGGCGCGAGCTGGACTCGACGGTCGCCGGATACGGCTCGTGCAGCTCGCGGAGGTCGCCGAGGATGATCGTCGGGCGCATGCTCGCGTCCGCCGCGAGCACCTGCTTCGCCTGGTCGATGCCGGTGAGCACGAGCGCCGAGCGCATGCCGGCCCGGTTCGCGCCGAGGATGTCGGTGTCGAGGCGGTCGCCGATGAAGAGGGGGCTGCTCGCGCCGAAACGCCGCGTCGCGGCCTCGAAGATCGCGAGCTCCGGCTTGCCCGCCACGACGGGCAGGCGGCCGACCGCGCTGTGCACGGCCGAGACGAGCGTGCCGTTGCCGGGCGCGATGCCCCGCTCGACGGGAATCGACCAGTCCGTGTTCGTCGCGACCCACGGGATGCCGTCGTCGCCGCCGGCGAGCGCGAAGGACGCCTCCGCGAGATCCGTCCAGCCGACGTGCGGCGCGAAGCCCTGGATCACGGCGGCCGGCTCGTCGAGCGCGGAGCGCGTGACCGCGAAGCCCGCCTTCTCGACCTCGTCGACGAGCCCGTCGCCCCCGACGACGAGGATGCGGGAGCCCGCCGGCACGAGATCCGCGAGGAGCACGACCGCGGCCTGCGGGGAGGTCACGACATCGTCCGCCGTGACGCTCAGCCCGAGCTCGGCGAGGTGCCCCGCGACCGAGGCGGCGGTGCGCGAGGCGTTGTTCGTGAGGTAGCCGACACGTCGCCCATCGGCGGCGCGCTCGAGGCTCTCGACCGCGTGCGGAATGGCGTGAGGACCCTTGTAGACGACGCCGTCGAGATCCGCGAGGACCAGATCGACGCCGTCGAGCGGGGTCGGCTCAGTCTTCGTCCGACGGAACGGCATCCGCGTCGTCCTCTCGCTCGACCGGCAAGGCGGACGGCTCGTCCGGCTGCGCCGGGATCGCCTCGACCTCGTCAGCCTCCGGCCCCTCCTCCTCGACCACGTCGACCGTCTCGTCCTCGTCGGCCGCAGCGGCATCGTCGAGCGCCGCCTCGGCGCGCTCCGCGCGCGCCAGCCATTCCGCGGCCTCCTCGCCGCGCCCGAGCTCCTCCAGCACGGTCGCGTAGGCGGCGAACAGCGCGGGACTCCAGCTGAAGGCGCGGTCGGGGTCGAGCTGCGGGATCTGCAGCTCGCCGAGCGCCGCCTCCGGCTGCTCAAGATCGAGACGCGCGCCCGACATCGCGATCGCGAGCGAGACCTGCACCGCGACGTCGAGCTGCGCGCGCGGCACGGAGCGGCCGAGCTCCAGGGCGCGGTCGGGTCGGCCGACACCGCGCTCGGAGTCGACCATGAGCGGCAGCTGGTCGTTGCTGCCGCTGATGCGGCGGTGGGTGCGCAGCTCCCGGAGCGCGAGCGCGAAGTCGCCGGTCGCATACGCCGTGATCGCGACGGTCTCGCGGACGACGCCGACACGGCCGGCGCGGCGGGATGCGGCGAGGGCGTGGCGGTGCGCGAGCGCCGGGTCCTCGTCGATCAGGCGAGCCGCCATCGCGAGGTGCTTCGCGACGCCGTCGGCGTTGTCCTTGCTCAGCGTCTTGAGCTCGGCGCGGGCGCCCTTGTCGAGATCCCGCGCGCTGACGTCCTCGGGCAGCTCCGGGTCGTCGTGACGCGGACGGACCTCATCGGGATCGCGCGGCGGGCCCGAGACGCGCTCGCGCTGCTGCCACGGCCGGTCCCCACCGCCACGGAACGGGCGGTCGCCGTCGCGCTGCGGCCGATCCCCGCCACGGACCGGACGGCCGCCATCGCGTTGCGAGCGATCCCCACCACGGAACGGCCGGTCCGAGTGCTGGGGCCGATCTCCGTTCCGGAGGGGACGGTCACCCGAGCGCTGCGGTCGATCCCCACCGCGGTACGGGCGATCCCCGTCACGCTGCGGACGCGAACCGCCGCGAATCGGACGATCCCCGTCCCGCTGCGGACGCGAACCACGGTCGCGGAAGTCCCGATCACCACCGCGGAACGGACGATCCCCATCACGCTGCGGACGGGAACCGCCCTGGCGGAAGTTCCGGTCGCCGCTGCGCTGCGGACGATCTCCGCTACGGAACGGACGATCTCCGTCGCGCGGCGCGCGATCGCCTCCGCGGAACGGACGGCGCTCGTCGTCGCGCGGCGTGCCCGATCGCCGCGGACGGTCGCCGTCACGGCCCGGGCGCTGCGCGTCTCGGCGCGCGGGTCGGCCCCCGTCTCGCTGCGGACGGTCGCGGCGCGGCTCACGCCGGTCGCGCTCGGAACGCTCGTCGTCGCTCATGGGGATCTTCCTGTCTCGGCGTGGGCAGCGCGCATGCGATGCCTGTTAACGCGAAATGGCCACCCATTGCTGGGTGGCCATCTCACAAAGAAGTCCGGCGGTGTCCTACTCTCCCACGAGGTCCCCCTCGCAGTACCATCGGCGCTGAAGGTCTTAGCTTCCGGGTTCGGAATGTAACCGGGCGTTTCCCCTTCGCTATGGCCGCCGAAACACTATTGATTTGTGTCGTTTGCGGACAGATCGAATGATCTGAATCGCAGCTCCCGACCGTAAATCGAGAACCACAAAGTGGACGCAAGCAGCATTTGAATACTGTGTTATCAAGTTATCGGCTTATTAGTACCGGTCAGCTTCATGGGTCTTTAGTCCCCACTTCCACATCCGGCCTATCAACCCAGTCGTCTGGCTGGGAGCCTCTCCCCCGAAGGGATGGAAATCTCATCTTGAAGCCGGCTTCCCGCTTAGATGCTTTCAGCGGTTATCCGTTCCGAACGTAGCTAATCAGCGGTGCTCCTGGCGGAACAACTGACACACCAGAGGTTCGTCCATCCCGGTCCTCTCGTACTAGGGATAGATCTTCTCAAATTTCCTACGCGCGCAGCGGATAGGGACCGAACTGTCTCACGACGTTCTAAACCCAGCTCGCGTACCGCTTTAATGGGCGAACAGCCCAACCCTTGGGACCTACTCCAGCCCCAGGATGCGACGAGCCGACATCGAGGTGCCAAACCATGCCGTCGATATGGACTCTTGGGCAAGATCAGCCTGTTATCCCCGAGGTACCTTTTATCCGTTGAGCGACAGCGCTTCCACAAGCCACTGCCGGATCACTAGTCCCGACTTTCGTCCCTGCTCGAGCCGTCACTCTCACAGTCAAGCTCCCTTGTGCACTTACACTCGACACCTGATTGCCAACCAGGTTGAGGGAACCTTTGGGCGCCTCCGTTACTTTTTGGGAGGCAACCGCCCCAGTTAAACTACCCACCAGGCACTGTCCCTGAACCGGATTACGGTTCGAAGTTAGACATCCAGAGCGACCAGAGTGGTATTTCAACAATGACTCCACGAACACTGGCGTGCCCGCTTCAAAGTCTCCCACCTATCCTACACAAGCCGCACCGAACACCAATACCAAGCTGTAGTAAAGGTCACGGGGTCTTTCCGTCCTGCTGCGCGTAACGAGCATCTTTACTCGTAGTGCAATTTCGCCGAGTTCGCGGTTGAGACAGCTGGGAAGTCGTTACGCCATTCGTGCAGGTCGGAACTTACCCGACAAGGAATTTCGCTACCTTAGGATGGTTATAGTTACCACCGCCGTTTACTGGGGCTTAAATTCAAAGCTTCGCCGAAGCTAACCTCTCCTCTTAACCTTCCAGCACCGGGCAGGCGTCAGTCCGTATACATCGTCTTGCGACTTCGCACGGACCTGTGTTTTTAGTAAACAGTCGCTTCCCACTGGTCTCTGCGGCCCTGCAGCGCTTCACGGAGCAAGTCCGATCACGCCTTAGGCCCCCCTTCTCCCGAAGTTACGGGGGCATTTTGCCGAGTTCCTTAACCACGATTCTCTCGATCTCCTTGGTATTCTCTACCTGACCACCTGAGTCGGTTTGGGGTACGGGCGGCTGGAACCTCGCGTCGATGCTTTTCTCGGCAGCATAGGATCACCGACTTCGTCTTACGACTCCGCTCGAGTGTCTCGGGGTATATGAGAGACGGATTTGCCTATCTCTCCCCCTACGCACCTGCACCGGGACAACCATCGCCCGGCTTCGGCTACCTTCCTGCGTCACACCTGTTAATACGCTAGCCGCACCAGCATGGGGTCGAGCGTTAGGCCGGCAGCTTCACCCCGAAGGGATCCGTCAACCGGATTAGGACTCTTAGCACCACTGGATTAGCTTGGGCGGTTCTTCGCCGGTACGGGAATATCAACCCGTTGTCCATCGACTACGCCTGTCGGCCTCGCCTTAGGTCCCGACTTACCCAGGGAAGATTAGCTTGACCCTGGAACCCTTGGTCTTTCGGAGGACATGTTTCTCACATGTCTTTCGCTACTCATGCCTGCATTCTCACTCGTGTAGCGTCCACGGCTGGATCACTCCGCCGCTTCACTCGCCACACGACGCTCTCCTACCGATCCGCACGGCTGGACCACGAAGGCCTACCAAATATGCGAATCCTACGACTTCGGCGGTGTGCTTGAGCCCCGTTACATTGTCGGCGCGGAATCACTTGACCAGTGAGCTATTACGCACTCTTTCAAGGGTGGCTGCTTCTAAGCCAACCTCCTGGTTGTCTCTGCAACTCCACATCCTTTCCCACTTAGCACACGCTTAGGGGCCTTAGTCGGTAGTCTGGGTTGTTTCCCTCTCGACGATGAAGCTTATCCCCCACCGTCTCACTGCTGCGCTCTCACTTACCGGCATTCGGAGTTTGGCTGACGTCAGTAACCTTTTGGGGCCCATCGGCCATCCAGTAGCTCTACCTCCGGCAAGAAACACGCAACGCTGCACCTAAATGCATTTCGGAGAGAACCAGCTATCACGAAGTTTGATTGGCCTTTCACCCCTATCCACAGCTCATCCCCTCGGTTTTCAACCCAAGTGGGTTCGGCCCTCCACGACGTCTTACCGTCGCTTCAGCCTGGCCATGGATAGATCACTTCGCTTCGGGTCTAGGGCATGCGACTCATTCGCTCTATTCGAACTCGCTTTCGCTACGGCTGCCCCTCACGGGTTAACCTCGCCACATACCACTAACTCGCAGGCTCATTCTTCAAAAGGCACGCTGTCACCCCTGCTAGGGAGGCTCCAACGGTTTGTAAGCAAACGGTTTCAGGTACTATTTCACTCCCCTCCCGGGGTACTTTTCACCTTTCCCTCACGGTACTTGTCCGCTATCGGTCATCTGGGAGTATTTAGGCTTACGAGGTGGTCCTCGCAGATTCACACGGGATTTCTCGGGCCCCGTGCTACTTGGGATGATCTCCGCCGCTGCGCGACATTTCGACTACGGGACTGGCACCCACTGTGGTCGGCCTTTCAATGCCGTTCGTCTATATCGCGCATGTCAACGTGAACTTCGGCAGAAGTTCGTGAGAGTCCCACAACCCCGACCATGCAACGCCTGCCGGCTATCACACATGATCGGTTTGGCCTGTTCCGGTTTCGCTCGCCACTACTAACGGAATCGCGGTTGCTTTCTCTTCCTGTGGGTACTGAGATGTTTCACTTCCCCACGTTCCCTCTACCCGCCCTATATATTCAGGCGGGAGTCACTGGGTCGCACAAGTACGCCCAGCGGGGTTTCCCCATTCGGACATCCTCGGATCAGGGCTCGCTTATCAGCTCCCCGAGGCTTATCGCAGATTGCTACGTCCTTCTTCGGCTCCAGATGCCAAGGCATCCACCGTTTGCTCTTAGAAACTTGACTACATGAGTATTCAGAATCGATCGCCGCAGCTCGAAGGCTGCGGAGATTGACCAATGATCTATAAATCAGATCATCATTGACTCTCGATCGCGCTCCGAAGAGCTCGATCGCGAATCTAAGATGCTCGCGTCCACTGTGTAGTTCTCAAAATACGGGCGGTACTCCGTCGGCTGCGGCATCAAGCCGCAGCGTCCGAAGTCCAGAGAGTCGTCATCGTCGGGCAAGCCGGCGATGTCCGGTCCCTCAGGACCCAACAGCGTGCATGCCCCGCGCCTCCCCTGTCGATCCGTTCCTGTCCCGAGGGACGTACTTGGATCTCGAGGTTCAGCCCGAGGCCTATGTCAATGTTCCACCCATGAGCTCCACCTGAGAACGATCGTCTCAGTGTGGCTCTGTCACTCCGAGGAGTGCAGTGCTCCTTAGAAAGGAGGTGATCCAGCCGCACCTTCCGGTACGGCTACCTTGTTACGACTTAGTCCTAATTACCGATCCCACCTTCGACGGCTCCCTCCACAAGGGTTGGGCCACCGGCTTCGGGTGTTACCGACTTTCATGACTTGACGGGCGGTGTGTACAAGGCCCGGGAACGTATTCACCGCAGCGTTGCTGATCTGCGATTACTAGCGACTCCGACTTCATGAGGTCGAGTTGCAGACCTCAATCCGAACTGAGACCGGCTTTTTGGGATTCGCTCCACCTTACGGTATTGCAGCCCTTTGTACCGGCCATTGTAGCATGCGTGAAGCCCAAGACATAAGGGGCATGATGATTTGACTTCATCCCCACCTTCCTCCGAGTTGACCCCGGCAGTCTCCTATGAGTTCCCACCTTGACGTGCTGGCAACATAGAACGAGGGTTGCGCTCGTTGCGGGACTTAACCCAACATCTCACGACACGAGCTGACGACAACCATGCACCACCTGTATACGAGTGTCCAAAGAGTTGACTATTTCTAGCCCGTTCTCGTATATGTCAAGCCTTGGTAAGGTTCTTCGCGTTGCATCGAATTAATCCGCATGCTCCGCCGCTTGTGCGGGCCCCCGTCAATTCCTTTGAGTTTTAGCCTTGCGGCCGTACTCCCCAGGCGGGGCGCTTAATGCGTTAGCTGCGACACGGAAACCGTGGAATGGTCCCCACATCTAGCGCCCAACGTTTACGGCGTGGACTACCAGGGTATCTAATCCTGTTCGCTCCCCACGCTTTCGCTCCTCAGCGTCAGTTACGGCCCAGAGATCTGCCTTCGCCATCGGTGTTCCTCCTGATATCTGCGCATTCCACCGCTACACCAGGAATTCCAATCTCCCCTACCGCACTCTAGTTTGCCCGTACCCACTGCAAGCTGGAGGTTGAGCCTCCAGTTTTCACAGCAGACGCGACAAACCGCCTACGAGCTCTTTACGCCCAATAATTCCGGATAACGCTTGCACCCTACGTATTACCGCGGCTGCTGGCACGTAGTTAGCCGGTGCTTTTTCTGCAGGTACCGTCACTTTCGCTTCTTCCCTACTAAAAGAGGTTTACAACCCGAAGGCCGTCGTCCCTCACGCGGCGTTGCTGCATCAGGCTTGCGCCCATTGTGCAATATTCCCCACTGCTGCCTCCCGTAGGAGTCTGGGCCGTGTCTCAGTCCCAGTGTGGCCGGTCACCCTCTCAGGCCGGCTACCCGTCGTCGCCTTGGTGAGCCGTTACCTCACCAACTAGCTGATAGGCCGCGAGTCCATCCTTGACCGAAGTTCTTTCCAGCTCCTGGAGATGCCTCCGAAGCTCGTATCCGGTATTAGACGTCGTTTCCAACGCTTATCCCAGAGTCAAGGGCAGGTTACTCACGTGTTACTCACCCGTTCGCCACTGATCCAGAAGGAGCAAGCTCCCTCTTTCACCGTTCGACTTGCATGTGTTAAGCACGCCGCCAGCGTTCATCCTGAGCCAGGATCAAACTCTCCGTAAATGTTTGATTGCACGACCAGCGAACTGGCCGGCACATCGTGTGCCGCAGCTGCCGAGGAAAATCGGTGGGCTGCGACGAGTTGATCTGACTAAAGGATTGTCTACTGACAATCCGTCAATCCAAAGGAATCTCTACGACTGATCAGATCAGCCGACGAGGTAATTTGGCATTTGACATAGTGCACGCTGTTGAGTTCTCAAGGATCGGACGCTCCTGATCGTCAGCCTCTCGGCTTCTGTCTCAGGGCAACTGTCCTAACTTACCACCGCGTCGGTCTCTGTCAAACCGACTCGCCGCGATCCTGAGACCGCGTCTGGCGATGGATTCCCCATCCTAGGTCGATGCCCAAGCCGGTGCAAGTTGAACCTGCTGGCTGGCTTTCGCCTGGTTGGAGTTGGTCCCTCTTGAGGCCGGGGGCGAGGCCTTCAGGCCTTCCGCTCTCCCGCACCTTTGGGGTGACGAGTGATTACTTTACGCAGGGGCCAGGCACTCGCCAAATCGCGGTGCATCCCGGGCGTGTCGCGACCAACTCCCCCGAGATTCCGGGCCTCGCGGTCACGGGCAGTAGCTGCGCTGCCAGGCGACGAGCGTGCCGCGCGCGGCGAGCGCGCTCATCCGGTCCCGGTTCGCGGCGTCCTCGATCGTCCGGCTCGCGGCGACGGACTCGCGGATCGCGGCGCCGGCGTCGGCCACTTGGGTGGCCGCGGCCGCGACCGGCTCGGGCGAGATCGCGGCGACCGCGGTCCAGCGCTCGCCGAACGCGTCCATCGCCCGGATCGAGGACCGGACCGTGCCCTCGACCGCCGGCCAGCCGAGATCGGCGGACAGCAACGAAGGATCCTGCTCGACCGCTCCGCAGAAGGCGGCGCTCGCCCGGACCACCTCGTCGTGCGCGAGCTGATCCGAGATCGCTCCCGCGGCGACGGCGCCGCCGGCGGCGGCGGCGCCCGACATCACGACGCCGAGCACCGCGGAGATCGCGACGACCTTCGGGACGAAACCTCGACGGCGGCGGCTCATCACCCCGCGGGTCGCGCTGTAGACGACGCCGATCGGCGGGAGCAGCAGCGAGAAGACGACCGAAAGCCGATCGGCCTGCGTCGGCCGGCCGTCGTCGACCTCGACCGACGGCGTGAGGCCGAAGGCGAAGCCCGACGGCGCGGGCTCATCGCGGGATCGGGCGCCACCGGCTGCGGGAGCTGGCGACGACGCGGAGGCGGCGGCGATCGGCGCAGCGGGAGGCTGCGGCGCCGGAGCGGGGTCGGGCGCGAGCGGTGCGGCGAGGGGTGCCGCGACCTCCGACCGCGGCTCGCCCTCCTCGAAGAGCTCGTCGAAGACCGCGAGGCTCTGGGCCTCCTCGGCCGCGAGCGCCTCGGTCGGCGCCGGCGCCCGGACGAATGCCCCGGCCTCGGCGGGAAGATGCCAGCCGGTCTCGGGCGAGGCCGGCTCCTCGAGCGGGACCGGCATCGCGGCCGTCTCGAGCGGGAGCTCGTCGGCGGGCGAGAGTGCCGGCGCGGGTGGGGAGAGCGGGGCGGCGGGCGTCGCGGCCGCCGGCCCCGGCATGCGCCCGGGCTCGGGCGGCGCGACCGCGAAGGCCGGCTCCGGCGCGATCGGCTCGGCGGGCGCAGGGCGCGTTGCAGCGGGCTCGACGGCCCTCGGCGCCTGCCCCGCGGGCTCCTGGCTCCTCGGCTCAGGCGCGATCTGCTCAGGTGCCACCTGCTCGGGCGCTGCCTGCTCGGGTGCGGCGAAGGCGGCGAAGGTCGCCGCATCCCAGTCGTGCACGGCCGGGGCCGTCGGTGCGGCCGGCGCCGGCGCGGACTCCGCGGCGAAGGGCGGCGGGAACGACGGCGGCGGCGCGTCGAAGAAGCTCGGGGCCGGATCGGGCGTCGGCTGCGGCGGGAAGACGGCGCCGCCGAAGGGGGCCGGATCGGGCGTCGCGGCGTGCGGCGCCGCCGAGAAGGGGGCGGGCGACGGCGCACGGTCGGCGGGCTCGACGGGCGAGGCGGCGGCCGCCTCGCCGGAGAAGGGCGCGTGCGGCGCATCCGGGACGGGCGGCGGGGCGCTCAGCCACGGCGCCGGGTCGCCGACGACGGGCGCCGCATCCACATCGCGGACCGAGCCGAAGGATGGCATCGACCCGCGCTCCGGGGGCGCGCTCGATCCCGCGTCGTCCGTGCTCCACTCGCCTGAGGTCTCGTGCATGCTCCCCGCCGTTCGCTCTCCGCGGCCATGCTATGTGAGGAATGTCACGGACCGGCGACGCCGACGGCCCCCGCGTGGCGCGTCTTCGGGGGGCATCAGCCCAGGACGACGCCCGCCAGGGTGCGCTTGCCGCGGCGCAGGATCGCGACCCCGCCCGGGAGGGACGCCTCGCCCAGCACGGCATCCTCCGCCGTCACCTTCGCGTTGTCGACCGAGACCCCGCCCTGCTGGATCGCGCGTCGCGACTCCCCCAGGCTCGACGTCAGGCCCGTGTCGACGAGCAGCTGCGCGACGCTGGCGCCGGGCTGGGCCGTCGTGCTCGGGAGCTCCGCGACCGCCGCCCGCAGCGTCGCGGGATCGAGCGCCGCGAGATCGCCCTGCCCGAACAGGGCGGTGCTCGCGGCGACCGCCGCGCGGGTCGCCGCCTCGCCGTGCACCGTCGCGGTGACCTGGAAGGCGAGCGCGCGCTGGGCCGCCCGCCGGAACGGCTCCGCCTCGACGGCGCGCTCGAGCTCCTCGATCGAGGCGCGGTCGAGGAAGGTGAAGATCTTGAGCCGGGTCGCGACGTCGCGGTCGTCCGTGTTGAGCCAGAACTGGTACATGGCGTACGGGCTCGTCATCTCGGCGTCCAGCCAGATGGCGTTGCCCTCGCTCTTGCCGAACTTCGTGCCGTCGCTGTTCGTGATGAGCGGGGTGCCGAGCGCGTGCGCCGAGCGCCCCTCCGCCCGGTGGATGAGATCCGTGCCGCCGACCAGGTTGCCCCACTGGTCGCTGCCGCCCGTCTGCAGCACGACGCCGTGCTGCCGGTGCAGCTCGAGGAAGTCCATCGCCTGGAGCACCTGGTAGCTGAACTCGGTGTAGCTGATGCCGGCCTCGCTGTTGAGGCGGGCGCTCACGGCATCCTTCTTGATCATCGTGCCGACCCGGAAGTGCTTGCCGACCTCGCGCAGGAAGTCGATCGCCGAGAGCGGCGCCGTCCAGTCGAGGTTGTTCACGATCGTCGCCGGGTTCGCGCCCCCGAAGTCGAGGAAGCGCTCCACCTGGGCGCGCAGGCGGCCCACCCACTCCGTCACCGTCTCCGGCGCGTTGAGCGTGCGCTCCGCCGTCGGGCGGGGGTCGCCGATCAGCCCCGTCGAGCCGCCGACGAGCCCGAAGGGCCGGTGGCCGGCGAGCTGGATGCGGCGCATCGTGAGCAGCTGCACGAGATTGCCGAGGTGCAGGCTCGGCGCCGTCGGGTCGAAGCCGCAGTAGTAGGCGATCGGCTCCCCGGCGAGCAGGGCCTTGAGCTCCTGCGGATCGGTCGAGACGTGGACCAGCCCGCGCCAGACGAGCTCCTCCCAGACGTCCTCGAAAGCCGGGTCGAGCGCGGGCTCGGCGAGCTGGTCTGCGGGGTCGTGCACCCGGCAAGACTACCGGCTCGGGCCCATGCCGCCGGGCGCGGCCGCCGCATCCCGATCCGGCCCCTCGGGCGGCGCGACCCAGGTCACGAGCACGACCGAGATGATCATGAGCAGGAACCAGGAGCCGAGCTTCGCGACGCCCACCGGCTGCCATCCCGCCAGCTGATCGGGGTATGCCCAGGCTCCGCCCCAGGTCGCGAGGTTCTCGGCGAGCCAGATGAACAGCGCCACGCCGAGGAAGGAGGCCAGGATGTGGAGCCGGAACGTGCGGCGGAGCACGCGCACGTGCATCGTCGTCGGCCACCAGAGCGCGACCACCGCCGCCATGAGGACCCATCGGGCGTCCGGCAGCCAGTGGTGGGTGTAGAAGTTCGCGTAGATGAGCGCCGCCAGGATCGCCGTCGCCCAGCGCGGCGGGTAGCGCTCGAATCGCAGGTCGAAGAGCCGGACCACGCGCACCATGTAGGAGCCGACCGCGGCGTACATGAAGCCGCTGAAGAGGGGGACGCCGGCGATCCGCAGCACGCCCTCGCCGTCGTAGGTCCAGGAGCCGACGTCGGTCTTGAAGAGCTCCATCGCCGTGCCGACGAGGTGGAAGAGCAGGATCACCCGGAGCTCGCGGAGCGTCTCGAGGCGGCCGAGGAGCATGCCGGCCTGGATCGCGACCGCCGCGAGGGTGAGGGCGTCGTTGCGGGCGAGCGCCGCACCCTCGGGGTACCAGAGGCGGGAGGCGAGGATCGCGACGAGGAGCAGCGCGCCGAACAGGCAGGCCCAGGCCTGCTTCGCGCCGAAGACGAGGACGGCGACGAGGACGCGACGGAGCCCATCGGCCGGCGCGGCGTCGATGAGCCGGTGGGCGAGCGCGTCGATGCGCTGCTCGACGGGGGTGAATCGCACCATGCCGGCATCCTCCCCTCGTGCGCTGGGCGACGGCGGCGAGCGCCCTCAGGGCTCGGGCCTTGATCACGAGAAGTGAAGGGTTTAGCCTTGATATCGCGGAATCAAGCCAGAGGCCTGGAGGAGTCATGTACGTCATCACGGCCGACCAGATCGGGAGCCGACGCGGCGCCGACCTCGTCGAGGGGGCGCTCGCCGCGCTCCGCCGGGTCGGCGGCGAGCACCTCCCCCTGCCGCCCGAGCGCACCGCCGGCGACGAGGTACAGGCGATCGTCAACGCCCCGCGCGCGGCCCTCGACCTCGTCCTCGAGCTCGCGCGCGACGAGCACTGGAGCATCGGCCTGGGGATCGGCCCTGTGCGGACCCCGCTCCCCGACAGCACGCGCGCCGGCGCCGGCGAGGCCTTCGTGCTCGCGCGGGAGGCCGTCGAGCAGGCGAAGCGGCGGCCCAGCCGATTCCGCCTCCGGATCGCCGACGGCGCCGCCCACCGCGACGCCGACCTCGAGCCGCTCATCGACCTCCTCCTGCTCCAGCGCGAGCGGCGGAGCGAGGAGGGCTGGGAGCTGCACGACCTCCTCGCCGAGGGCATCAGCCAGCAGGAGGCCGCCCGGCGGCTCGCCATCACCCCGCAGGCCGTCAGCCAGCGGGCCCGGACCGCGCAGCTGCGCACCGACGACGCCGCGCGCGCCGCACTCGAGCGGCTGCTCGACGCCGCCGAGCGCACCGTCGGCGTCGTCCAGGAGGAGGAGACCCCGTGACCGCACTCTGGATCGTCCAGCTCGCGCTCGTCATCGCATCCATCGCCCTCGCGCTCGCCCTCCCCCGGGCGAGGCGGCCCCTCGCGGCGCTGCTCGGCGCCGTGCCGATCGTGCTCGGGGTGCTGCTGCTCGTCTTCGACGCGCAGCCGCTCGCGCCGGCGCCCGCGTGGGGCGCCGTGCTGTCGCTCGCCTTCGCGCTGCTCGGCATCGTCGCCGGCTCCCCCGCCGCGAGCCTCGTGCTCGACTGGGCCGAGCGGGGCGAGCCGGCACCGCGCGGGAAGCACGGCGGGATCATGATCCTCGCGAAGCGGGAGAGCGGCGAGGCGCGGGTCGAGGTGCTGCGCGGCGGCGCCGCCGTCGGCTACCTCGAGCGGACCGCCATCGTCGCGGCCGTCGTGCTCGGCCGGCTCGAGATCGCCGCCGCCGTCATCGCGATCAAGGGGCTCGGCCGGTTCTCCGACCTCGAGAGCGCGGAGGCGCGCGAGCGGTTCATCATCGGCACGCTCGCGAGCATGCTCTGGGCGGGCGCCTGCGCGGGACTCGCGATCGCGCCGTCCGGACTGCTCGGGTAGGGGTCGGCCGGGTCTCGACACGCGTCCGCTTCGCGGGCGCTCCTCGAGCGGCGGAGGCGGCGTCAGCGGCGGCGCGGGCTGTGTGCGCGGTAGGGCGAGACGGTGGGGTCGGCGTCGATGCGGAAGCGCCACGGGTAGCTGTCGAGGCCGCCGTCGCCCGAGACGCCCGTGCGCGGGCCCGAGCGGATCCGGGAGTCCGGGACCGGGACCGCCGGCAGCTCCAGCGCGAAGGGCTCGTGGAGGGCGCTCGCGCCGGAGTCGGCCAGGGTCAGCCCGAGCGCCGTCGCGAGCCGGGCCGGGCCGCGGGCCAGATCCGCGTCCTCCCGCGAGGTGCTGCGCCGGGCGCGTGCCGCATCCCGCCCCTCCACGATCTCGCCGCCGCGCAGCAGCACCGCCGAGGCCGCGCCATCCGGCGAGCACACGATGTTCGCGCAGGCGTGCATGCCGTAGCTGAGGTACACGTAGAGGTGCCCGGGCGGCCCGAACATGGGTGCGGTCCGCGGCGTCCGGCCGCGGTGCGCGTGCGAGCCCGGGTCCTCGCCGACGCCGAGGTAGGCCTCCACCTCGGTGAGGCGCACCGCCGCCCCGCGGCCGCGGAGCACCGCGCCGAGCAGGCGGGGCGCGACCTCCGTCGCGGGGCGGGCGAGGAACGCCGCGAGCTCGGCGGCCGTCATCTGACGGCTCAGCCCGCCGCGAGCGCGCGCACCCGCTCCGTGAGGAGGGCGAGCTGCTCCGCGACCCGCTCCGGCGCGGTGCCGCCGACGCCCGAGCGGCTCGCGATCGAGCCCTCGACCGTGAGGACGGCCCGGACCGAGCCGTCGAGACGGGGATCGATCGAGGCGTAGTCCTCGTCGCTCGGCTCGTCGAGCTCGATGCCGCGCGCCTCGCAGAGCCGGACGAGCGCGCCCGAGATCTCGTGCGCCTCGCGGAAGGGCACGCCCCGGCGCACGAGGTGGTCGGCGACATCCGTCGCGAGCGAGAAGCCCTGCGGAGCGAGCTCCGCCATGCGGTCCGTGTCGAACTCGAGCGTCGCCACCATGCCGGTGAAGGCGGGGAGCAGCACCTCGAGGGTCTCCACCGAGTCGAAGACGGGCTCCTTGTCCTCCTGGAGGTCGCGGTTGTACGCGAGCGGGAGCGCCTTGAAGGTCGCGAGGAGGCCGCTGAGGTTGCCGATCAGCCGACCCGACTTGCCCCGCGCGAGCTCCGCGATATCCGGGTTCTTCTTCTGCGGCATGATCGACGAGCCCGTCGAGAAGGCGTCGTGGAGGCGGATGAAGCGGAACTCGCGCGTCGCCCAGAGGATGATCTCCTCCGCGAAGCGGGAGACGTCGATGCCGATCTGCGCCGCGATGAACGCGAACTCCGCCGTCACGTCCCGGCTCGAGGTCGCATCGACCGAGTTGGGCATGGGCTCGCCGAGGCCGAGCTCCGCCGCGATCGGACGGGGGTCCAGGCCCAGCGCGCCGCCTGCGACGGCGCCCGCGCCGTACGGCGACTCCGCTGCGCGCACCCGCCAGTCGCGGAGGCGCTCGAGGTCGCGGACGAGCGGCCACGCGTGCGCGAGCAGGTGATGTGCGAGCAGCACCGGCTGCGCGTGCTGGAGGTGGGTGCGGCCGGGCATGACGGCGCCCTCGTGGGCGGCCGCCTGGGCGGCGATGGCATCCACGAGCTGCGTGACCAGGTGCGCGATCGTCGCGGCGTGGTCGAGGAGGTAGAGGCGGCCGAGGGTCGCGATCTGGTCGTTGCGGCTGCGCCCGGCGCGGAGGCGGCCGCCGAGCTCGGGGCCTGCGATCGCGACGAGCTCGCGCTCGAGCGCGAAGTGCACGTCCTCGTCGGACTCGAGCGGGCGGACGCGCCCCGACTCGACGCCCTCGAGCAGCTCCGACAGCGCCTCGAGCATGCGCCGCAGCTCGTCCGCGTCGAGGAAGCCCGCCGCGGCGAGCGCCTTCGCGTGGGCTCGGGACCCCTGGATGTCGTAGGCCGCGAGGGACCAGTCGAAGTGGGTCGAGCGGCTGAGCGCCGCCAGCTCGGGCGAGGGGCCGTCCGCGAAGCGGGCGCCCCAGAGCGCGCCGGATGATGCCATGAGTGCTGCCTTTCCGTCGAGAAGTCTAGAGTCGCGAGCCGGGGTCGCCGCGCCGGAGCCGCCGCGCGGCATCCCCCGAGGCCAGGTCGGCGACGAGCGCGAGGAGGCGCTCCACGGGCCCGCGGCCGAGGAGCACCATCCACAGCGCGCAGGCGGCGAGCGCCACGGCCGAGAAGGCGAGCCACGCGGACTGGTCCTCCTGCGTCCCCGCCGTCCCGAGGAGCGCCGCGATCGCGAGGAGGTGCCCGATGTAGGCGGAGAGCGGCATCGAGCCGAGCGCCGCGAGCGGGAGGAGCGGCCAGCGCAGCGACCGCGCGATCGCGAGGCAGAGCGCGAGCGCCGCGAGCGCGAAGCCCGTCGAGCCGAGCACCTCGAAGGGGCTGCCCGAGTGAGGCGCGATCGTGAGCAGCGCGCCGAGGCGCTCGAGCGCCTCCGATCCTGGACCCGTCGTCTGCGCGGCGCCGAAGGGCCCCGCCGCACTCGCCGCGAGCGCGCCCCCGAGGCCGTAGCCGAGCCCCATCAGCGCGAGGCCGGCGACCGCCAGCATGACGCGGACGCGCAGGGACCGGAGATCGAGGCGGCCGACCGCCATCCCCGTGAGCACGAAGGACATCCAGATCGGCACCGGGTAGACGCCGAGGAGCAGCGGGTCGAGGCTGCCCGCGGTGTCCGGCCCGACCAGGGTCACCGCGACCGGGGCGAGGAGCGCGAGCGCGGCCGAGCCGGCGAGCAGCCAGCGCACCCGCACGCCGAGGACGAGCACCGAGAGCACGAAGAGCGCGCCGTAGACGGGCAGGATGACGGCGACGCCCGTGCCGAGCAGCTCGAGCAGGAGGCCGAGGAGGAGCACCGTGCCGCCGCGCGCGAGGACCCGCAGGCGCGCGCGGAGCAGCGCCTCGCCCCGGACCGGCGCCGCGCCCCCCGAGAGGATCGCGATCGAGACGCCCGCGAGGAGCGCGAAGAGGATCGCCGAGCGCCCGTCGACGATCGCCGTCCAGGTCTCCGGCCGCGTCGCATCCAGCTCCTCGGCCGTCACGCCGACATGCGCCCCGAACATGCCGAGGACGGCGAGGCCGCGGGCCAGATCCACCCCGAGGATCCGAGGCGGGCGCCCGAAGGCGGCGAGGCGCGCGCGGATCGCCGCCGCCCATCCCGCGGACGGCGTCGCGAGCGCCGCCCCGGTCACCCCACCCGCTCGAGGAGCCAGACGAGGAGCGCCTTCTGCGCGTGGAGGCGGTTCTCCGCCTCGTCCCAGATGACGCTCTGCGGCCCGTCGATGACGGAGGCCTCGACCTCGTAGCCGCGATCGGCGGGGAGGCAGTGGAGGAAGACCGCATCCGGCTTCGCGAGCGTCATGAGCTCCTCGGTGACCTGGTAGCCGCCGAAGGTCGCGACGCGGTGCGCCTTCTCGTCCTCCTTGCCCATCGACACCCAGGTGTCGGTGACGACGACGTCCGCACCGGCGACCGCCTCCTGCGGGTCGGTGTACAGGACGACCGAGCCGCCCGTCTCGAGCGCTCGGCGATCGGCGTCCGCGACGACCGCATCCGAGGGGGCGAACTCGGCCGGCGAGGC
Source organism: Homoserinibacter sp. YIM 151385 (assembly GCF_027912415.1). Taxonomy (NCBI): domain Bacteria; kingdom Bacillati; phylum Actinomycetota; class Actinomycetes; order Micrococcales; family Microbacteriaceae; genus Homoserinibacter; species Homoserinibacter sp. YIM 151385. The sequence continues at coordinate 961,287 of NZ_CP115175.1, forward strand.
GAGGCGCACGTGCATGCCCGCCGTCGCGCCCGCGAGCAGGTAGCTCTGCGCCATGTTGCTCGCGCCGTCGCCCAGGAAGGTGACCGTGAGCCCGGCGAGGGCGCCCTTGTGCTCGCGGATCGTGAGGAGGTCGGCGAGGAGCTGGCAGGGGTGGAAGTCGTCGCTCAGGGCGTTCACGACCGGCACGCGCGTACCCGCCGCCATCTCCTCGAGCCCCGACTGGGCGTAGGTGCGCCACACGATCGCCGAGACCATCCGCTCGAGCACGCGAGCGGTGTCGGAGGGCGTCTCCTTGCCGCCGAGCTGGCTGTTCGCGGTCGAGATGACGAGCGGGCTGCCGCCGAGATCCGCGATCCCCACCGCGAAGCTCACGCGCGTGCGCGTCGAGGACTTGTCGAAGATGACCGCGACCGTCTGCGGGCCCGCGAGCGGCGTCGCCGACCAGCGGTCCGCCTTGAGACGCTCGGCGAGGTCGAGGATCTCGGACTGCTCGGCCTGCGTGAGGTCGTCGTCGCGGAGGAAGTGGCGGGTCATGACTCGGCTCCTTCGTCGTCGTGGGCGGCGGTGCGCGCGATGTGCTCGTCGCGCTCGCGGATCGTGGCATGGAGGGCGGTGCGGAAGCGCTCGAGGAACTCCCCGATCTCGGCGTCGCCGATCGTGAGCGGCGGCGCCAGGCGGATGCTCGTCTCGTTCGGCGCGTTGACGATGAGCCCCGCCTGGAGGGCGTGCGAGGCGATGCGCGCCGCGACCGGCTCCGTCAGCCCGATGCCGAGGAGGAGCCCTCGCCCACGCACCTCGCCGACGAGCGGCGACTCCAGCCCGAGGATCGCCTCCCCGAGCTGCTCCCCGCGGCGGCGCGCGTTGCCCACGAGGTCGGCGCGCTCGATCTCGGCCATGACGGCATCCGCCGTCGCCGTCGCGAGCGGGTTGCCGCCGAAGGTCGAGCCGTGATGCCCGGTCTGGAAGAGCTCGCTCGCCGCGCCGAAGGTCACGAGGGCGCCGATCGGGACGCCGCCGCCGATGCCCTTCGCGAGCGTGATCGCGTCGGGCGTGATCCCGGCGTGCTGGAAGCCGAACCACTCCCCCGTGCGGCCGGCACCCGTCTGGATCTCGTCGACCACGAGGAGGACGCCGTGGCGGCTCGTGAGCTCGCGCGCGGCGCGGAGGTACTCGTCGGAGAGCGGCACGACTCCGGCCTCGCCCTTGATGGGCTCGAGGAACAGCGCCGCGACGTCCGGCCCGATCGCCCGCTCGAGGGAGGCGATCTCCGAGTCGAGGTGCTCGATCCCCGGCATGAGCGGCTCGAAGTCGCGCCGGAGCGCCGGCTTCCCGGTCAGCGCGAGCGAGCCCGTCGTGCGCCCGTGGAACGAGTTCTCGAGCGCGAGGATGCGGGGCCGCCCGGTCAGGCGGGCCAGCTTCAGCGCCGCCTCGATCGCCTCCGCCCCGGAGTTGCCGAAGAACACGCGCGAGCCGCCGGACAGCCGGCAGAGCCGCTCCGCCAGGGCGATCTGCGGCCGGGTCGCGAAGTAGTTCGAGACGTGCGCGACGGCGGAGGCCTGCCGCGCCACGGCATCCACGAAGACCGGATGGGCGTGACCGAGGGCGTTGACCGCGATCCCGGCGAGGAAGTCGAGGTACTCGCGCCCGTCGGCATCCGTCACATGGGCGCCCTCGCCGCGCTCGAGCACCAGCCAGGGTGCCGGCGTCGAGCGCATGATGACCTCGTGCCAGCGCTCGGCCAGTGCGGCCCCCTCGGTCCCGGTCTGGTCCGTCGTCTCCGCGCCGCTCATGCCGGCACCACCTCCGTGCCGATGCCGGCGTCCGTGAACATCTCGAGCAGGATCGAATGCGGCCGACGGCCGTCGATGATCGCCGCCTTCGCGACGCCGCCCTCGACCGCCTCCAGGCACGCCGCCATCTTCGGGATCATGCCGCTCTCGAGCGACGGCAGCAGGGCCGCGAGCTCGCGCACGTCGATCACCGAGACGAGGGAGTCGCGATCGGGCCAGTCGCGGTAGAGCCCCGCCACATCCGTCAGGACCACGAGCTTCGCCGCGCCCAGCGCGACGGCGAGGGCCGCCGCCGCGGAGTCCGCGTTGACGTTGAGGGAGGCGCCCGGCTCGTCGAGGTCGGGCGCGATCGAGGAGACGACCGGGATGCGGCCGGCCTCGAGCTCGGCGAGCACCGCCGCCGGATCCACCTCGACGACGTCGCCGACCTGGCCGATGTCGACGAGCTCGCCGTCGACGACGACCCCGCGCCGGCGGCCGCGGAACAGCCCCGCGTCCTCCCCCGAGATGCCGGAGGCGAGCGGGCCGTGCTCGTTGATGAGGCTCACGAGCTCGCGGCTGACCTGGCCCGTGAGGACCATGCGCACGACATCCATCGCCTCTCTCGTCGTCACCCGGTAGCCGCCCGTGAACTCGCTCGCGATGCCGAGCCGCTCGAGCATGGCCGAGATCTGCGGGCCGCCGCCGTGCACCACGACCGGGCGGATGCCGACATGCCGCAGATAGACCATGTCCTCCGCGAAGGCGCGCTGCAGCGCCTCGTCGACCATGGCGTTGCCGCCGAACTTCACGACGACGGTCTCGCCCGCGAAGCGCTTGAGCCACGGGAGGCTCTCGACGAGGGTCAGCGCCTTCGCCTCGGCGCCCGCCATGCGGTCGGCGACCGGGCTTACCGGCGCAGTCTCGAATCCGGGGTCCTCGGTGCTCATGAGCTGTACGCGCTGTTCTCGTGGACGTAGTCGTGGGTGAGGTCGTTCGTGAGGATCGTGGCGTGCTCGAGCCCCGCCTTGAGGTCGACGAGCACGTGGACGGCGCGCGGCGCGAGGTCGACCTCGTCTCGCGGACGATCCGGCGCGCCCGCCGAGCAGACGCGCACGCCGTTCATCGACACGTCGACCGAGTAGGGGTCGAAGTCGGCGGAGGTCGTGCCGATCGCGGCGAGGACGCGGCCCCAGTTGGGGTCGTTGCCGAAGATCGCGGCCTTGAAGAGGTTGTTGCGCGCGATCGAGCGGCCCACCTCGACCGCGTCGTCCTCGCTCGAGGCGCCGACGATCTCGATCTCGATGTCGTGGCTCGCGCCCTCGGCGTCCGACTGGAGCTGCCGGGAGAGCTCGATGCAGAGACGCGCGAGCGCCGCCCGGAACTCCTCCCGATCCGGCTGGATGCCGCTCGCGCCGCTCGCCAGCAGCGTGACCTGGTCGTTCGTCGACATGCAGCCGTCGCTGTCGAGTCGGTCGAAGCTCACCCGGGTGGCGGCGCGGAGCAGCTCATCGAGCTGCGAGCCGTCGAGGACCGCATCCGTCGTGATCACGACGAGCATCGTCGCGAGGCCCGGCGCGAGCATGCCCGCCCCCTTCGCCATCCCGCCGATCGTCCAGCCCGAGGGCGCCCGGTGCACGGCCGTCTTCGGGCGGGAGTCGGTCGTCATGATCGCGCGCGCGGCATCCTCGCCGCCCTGCGCCGACAGGCGCGCCGCCGCCGAGGTGACGCCCGAGACCAGCCGCTCGCGGTCCAGCTGCTCGCCGATGAGGCCCGTCGAGCAGACGAGGACGTCGCCCGCGGAGACGCCGGGCACCCGCGCCGCGACCGCCTCCGCCGTCTGATGGGTCGTGAGGAAGCCCTCCGCGCCGGTGAAGCAGTTCGCGCCGCCCGAGTTGAGGACGACCGCGTCGACCGTGCCGTCCTGGATCACCTGCTCCGACCACAGGATGGGGTTCGCCTTCGCGCGGTTCGAGGTGAAGACGGCGGCGCCCGACTTGAGCGGCCCGCGGTTCACGACGAGGGCGAGATCGAGGGCGCCGTTCGACTTGAGGCCCGCGACGACGCCGGCCGCCTCGAAGCCCTGTGCTGCGGTGACGGTCACGGGGCGACTCCGTTCACGGGGAGGGCGAGCGTCTCGGGGAGGCCGAGCGCGAGGTTCGCGGCCTGGATCGCCTGCCCGGCGGTCCCCTTCACGAGGTTGTCGATCGCGCTCACCGCGACGACGCGGCCGGCGCGCTCGTCGACCGCGAGGCCCACGAGGCAGGTGTTCGCGCCCGTCGCATCCCCGGAGGCGGGGAACGCGCCCTCGGGCAGCAGGTGCACGAAGGGCTCCTCGGCGTAGGCGGCCTCCCAGGCGGCGCGCACCGCGGACGCGTCGGCGCCCGGCGCGAGGCGCGCCGTCGAGGTCGCGAGGATGCCGCGCGACATCGGCACGAGGACGGGGGTGAAGGAGATGGTCGGCTCACCACCGCCCGCGGTGCGGAGGTTCTGCACGATCTCGGGCGTGTGCCGGTGGACGCCGCCCACCTGGTACGCGGAGGCGGAGCCGAGGATCTCGCTCGCGAGCAGGTTCGCCCTGAGCGCGCGACCCGCGCCGCTCGGCCCGACCGCGAGGACCGACACGAGATCCACCGGCTCGATCAGGCCGGCGGCGATGCCCGGCTGGAGGCCGAGGGTGATCGAGGTGACGTTGCAGCCCGGGACCGCGATGCGACGGGCGCCCGCGAGCTCGTCGCGCCGACGGCCGCCCGGCGTGATGAGCTCGGGGAGGCCATAGGCCCAGGAGCCCGCCCACTCGCCGCCGTAGTAGTCGGCCCAGTCGGACGCGCGCTCGAGGCGATGGTCGGCGCCGCAGTCGAGGACGAGCACGTCGTCCGGGAGCTGTGCCGCGAGCGCGCCCGAGGCGCCGTGCGGGAGGGCGAGGAACACAACATCGTGTCCCGCGAGGACCTCGGGGGCGGTCGGCTGGAGCACGAGGTCCGCGAAGGACACGAGGTGCGGGTGGACGGCGAGGAGCGGCTGGCCGGCGTTCGAGTGCGCGGTGACCGTGCGCACCTCGAGCTCGGGGTGCTGGGCGAGGAGCCGGAGCAGCTCGCCGCCGGCGTAGCCGCTCGCGCCGGCGACGGCGACGGAGAGGGACATGGCGCTTCCTTGGGGTGATCGACGGGGACGGAACGGAGCCGGCGTCGTCGCGCGAGACCCAGGGGTCAGCGGCGGGACGACGCCCCGATTCGGCGCGCACGGCGAAGGCGGAGCTCAGCGCCCCGGAAGCCCTCGAATGCGGTGTCCACGAGGATCACCCTACTGCGCTCGGCGGGCGCGGGGCGAATCCGGCGGGCGGCCGCCGCCCGCCCGCCGGGCCGCATCGCGCTACTCGCGCAGCGTCGCGCCGTGTCGCTCCGTCGCGAGCGCGAGACCGGCGAGCTTCGCCTCGCTCGCCTCCGCGGCCGTGAGCGTGCGGTCGGCCGCGCGGAAGCGGAGCGCGAAGGTGAGCGACTTCTCGCCCTCCTCGAGTCCTCGGCCACGGTAGTCGTCGACGAGCGAGATCGCCTCGAGCAGCTCGCCCGCGCCCTCGCGCACCGACGCGAGCACCTCGCCCGCGGGGACCTCCGCGCGGACGACGAGCGAGAGGTCCTGCGTCGCCGCCGGCAGCGTCCCGATCGGCCGCGCGCGGAGCTCGCTCGGCGCGAGCGCCACCAGCCGGTCGAGGTCGACCTCGGCGAGCGCCACGATGCGGGGCAGGTCGAGCTCGGCCGCGAGCGACGGGAGCAGCTCGCCGGCGACGCCGACGACCTCCTCGCCCACCAGGATCGACGCCGTCCGCCCCGGGTGCAGCGCGGGATGCGAGCCCTGCACGACGCGGACCTCGGCGCCGACCGAGCGGGCGAGGATGCGGACCGAGTCGAGCGCGTCGGCGAGGCCCGCGGGCTCCGCCGCCGCGCCCGGCTGCTTCGCGCGCGACTCGCCGAGCGCGAGCGTGCCCACCCGCCAGGACTGCGCGGGGATGCCGGCCTCGAGCTCCGAGAGCACCTGGTCGCCCGGGCGCGCGGCGCCCTCGGGGATGCCGTCGGTGCCGTGCGCCGCATCCCGCTCGGGCAGGAACACCGTGCCGAGCTCGACGAGCGAGAGGTCGGTGAGGCCGCGACCGAGGTTGCGGCGCGCGATCTCGAGCATGCCGGGCAGCAGCGTGCGCCGCAGGAACGGCACCTGCGCGTCGAGCGCGTTCGCGAGCTGCACACCGCGCTCACCCGGCGTGAAGCGCTCGAGCGTCGCCTGCGAGACGAAGGGGTACGCGAGCACCTCGACGGCGCCGGCGTCGGCGAGCGCCTGCACGGCCTGGCGGCGGAGGCGCTGCTCGCGTGCGAGGCCGCGACCCGGGGGCGCGACCGGGAGCACCGAGGGGATCCGGTCGTAGCCCGTGATGCGGGCGACCTCCTCGATCAGCGTCGCCGGATCCGTCAGGTCCGGGCGCCAGCTCGGCGGCGTCACGAGAAGCCGGTCGCCCTGCTCCTCGACCTCGGCGCCGATGAGCCGCAGCGAGCCGACGACCTCCTCGCGCGCGTAGTCGACGCCGACGAGGCGCTCCGGAGCCCGCGCGTCGAGCTCGATCCGCGCCGCGGGGGCCGAGGCGTCGTAGACGGCGCCGAGCCGATCCGCGGTGCCGCCGGCCAGGGTCACGAGCAGCTCGACGACGCGCGCGGCGCCCGCGCGCGACACGGCGGGGTCGATCCCGCGCTCGTAGCGCTTCGCGGCCTCGCTCGGGAGCTTGTGCCGACGGACCGTGCGGCTGATGGTGACCGGATCCCAGATCCCCGCCTCCACGAGCACGTCGCGCGTCGTCTCCGACATCTCGGTCGACTCGCCGCCCATGACGCCCGCGAGCCCGACGGCGCCGGAGTCGTCGGCGACCACGAGATCCGCCGGATCCAGCGTCCGCCGCCGTCCGTCGAGGGTGACGAGCTCCTCGCCCGGCTCCGCACGGCGGATCACGAGTCCGCCCGCGAGCTTCTCCAGGTCGTAGCCGTGGATCGGCTGGCCGAGCTCGAGCATGACGTAGTTCGTGATGTCCACCGCGAGCGAGATCGAGCGGATGCCGGCGAGCTGCAGCCGGGCGCGCATCCACGGCGGTGTGGGACGCGCGGGATCGATGCCGCGCACGACCCGGGCCGTGAAGACGGAGCAGCCCGCGCGACCGCGGATCGGCGCCTCGTCCCGGATCTCCACCGGGAAGCCCTCGCCGTCCTCGATCGCCACGAGCGCGGGGTCGCGGAAGGCCGCGCCGGTCGCATGCGAGTACTCGCGCGCGACGCCGCGGATCGAGAAGGCGTAGCCGCGGTCGGGCGTCACGTTGATCTCGACCGCCGCGTCCGCGAGGCCGAGCAGCTGGATCGCATCCGCGCCGGGGGCCGCGTCGATGCCGAGCTCGACGAGCCGCAGGATGCCCGCGTGATCCTCGCCGAGCCCCAGCTCCTTCGCCGAGGCGATCATGCCGTCGGACACGTGCCCGTAGGTCTTCCGCGCCGCGATCGGAAAGGGACCCGGCAGCACCGCACCCGGGAGCGTCACGACGACCTTGTCGTCGACGAGGAAGTTGCCGGCGCCGCAGACGATGCCGCGGGGCTCGTCCTCGCCGACATCAACCTGGCACCAGCGGATCGTCTTCCCGTTCTTCTGCGGCTCCTCCTCGAAGCCGAGGACCTTGCCGACCACGACCGGTCCCTCGACGCCGAAGACGTGCACGTCCTCCTCCTCGAAGCCGACGCGCACGAGCGCCGCGTGGAGGTGCTCGAGGCTCGCGTCCTCCGGGAGGTCGACCCACTCGCGGAGCCAGCTCAGCGGGATGCGCATCAGACCACCATCCCGAACTGCTCCGAGAAGCGGACATCGCCCTCGACCATGTCGCGCATGTCGTTCATCTCGTTCCGGAACTGGAGCGTGCGCTCGATCCCCATGCCGAAGGCGAAGCCCTGATAGACCTCGGGGTCGATGCCCGCGGCGAGGAGCACGTTCGGGTTGACCATGCCGCAGCCGCCCCACTCCACCCAGCGCGCACCGCCCTTCGCGTTCGGCTGCCAGACGTCCATCTCGGCGCTCGGCTCGGTGAAGGGGAAGAAGTTCGGACGGAGGCGGATCTGCGCGCCCTCGCCGAACATCGCGCGAGCGAGGTGCTCGAGCGTGCCGCGGAGGTGCGCCATCGTGAGGCCCTGGTCGATCGCGATGCCCTCGAGCTGGTGGAAGACCGGGGTGTGGGTCGCGTCGAGCTCGTCGGTGCGGTAGACCCGCCCGGGCGCCACGACGTAGACCGGCAGCTCGCGGGTGAGCAGCGAGCGAATCTGCACGGGGCTCGTGTGCGTGCGCAGCACGAGGTGCCGCTCGACCGGGTCGACGAAGAAGGTGTCCTGCATGGCGCGCGCCGGGTGGTCCTCGTCGAAGTTCAGCGCATCGAAGTTGAACCACTCGTGCTCGAGCTCGGGCCCCTCCGCGATCTCCCATCCCATGCCGACGAAGATGTCGCCCATCTGCTCCATGAGCAGGCTCAGCGGGTGGCGGGCGCCGGGGCGGCGGCGGCTGGCGACGGCCGTCACGTCCACCGACTCCGAGTCGAGGCGGGCGCGCTCCTCCGCCTCGAGCACGACCTGCTCCTGCGCCTGCAGCGCCTGGTTCACCCGCGCCCGGGCCTGGCCGACGAGCTTGCCGGCGGCGGCCTTCTGCTCGCCGGGCAGCTCGCGGATCGCGGCGTTGAAGCGCGCGAGCGGGGAGGCCTCGGCGGCGTGGGCGGTGCGGGCGGCCTTGAGCGCGGCGGAGTCGTGCGCCGCGGCGATCGCCGTCAGCGCGGACTCCACCGCATCCTGGACCGCCCGGTCGGTGATCTGCGTGGGGTCGGACACGAGCATCGAGTCTAGCGGCGGGACGGGCGCCGCCCGGCTACCGTCCCGTGCCGCCGGAGCCGTCGGTCGGGGGCGACGCCGGCGGGTTCAGCGGATCGCTCGCCCCCGTCATCCCGGCGCCGCCGAGCTGCGCGACGACGCGGGCCGCCTTGCGCCCGCCGCGACCGCCTCTCGCGCCCGAGGCGGTGCGCCGGGCGAGGAAGCGCGCGACCCACGAGAGGAGGAGGTTGATCGCGAGGTAGATGAAGAGCGTGACGAAGAAGAACGTGTAGAGGTACTTCGAGCCGAACGTCGTCGGCGCCTGCTTCGTCAACACGCCGAGGAGCTCGGGGTAGCTGATGATGTAGGCGATCGAGGTGTCCTTCAGGAGCACCACGAGCTGCGCGATGATGATCGGCAGCATCTGGCGGAACGCCTGCGGGAACTCGATGAGGAAGCGCGTCTGCAGCGGCGTCAGGCCGATCGCGAGCCCCGACTCCCGCTGCCCCTTGGGCAGCGCCGCGACGCCCGCGCGGAGCGCCTCGCCGATGATCGCGCCGTTGTACAGCGCGAGCGCCGCGACGCCCGCCCAGTACGTGCCCGTCGAGAAGACGAGGAGCGTGAAGAGCATGAGCAGCAGCACGGGCATGCCGCGGAAGAACTCGAGGACGATGACCGCCGGGATGCGGACCGCCGCCGTGCGCGCCGTGCGCAGCATCGAGAGCAGGATGCCGAAGGCGATCGCGAGGACCGCCGCGACGCCCGCCATCTGCAGCGTGCCCTGGAGGCCGCGCCAGACGGTGCGCCAGAAGGCGCGGTCGAGCACGATGTCCCACCGGCTGGGGTCGAGCATGCCGGGGATCTCGACGCCGCCCGCGTTCACGCGGGGCGCGGCGAGGAACATGACCAGCGCGACGAGTCCGCCGAGGATGGCGAGACCGCCGACGATCGAGATGATGAGGGAGCGCCGCCGAGCCTTCGGACCCGGGACGTCGTAGAGGACACTGCTCATCGGAACACCGCCACGCGCTTCTCGAGCTGGTCCGCGAAGCGGCCCAGCGGGATCGTGATGAGGAGGTACAGGAGCGCGATCGAGATGAAGACCGCGATCGCGTCGCCCTGGAGCTGGATGATGCGGCGCGACTGCGCCACCATCTCGATGACGCCGAAGCCGGCCGCGACCGAGGTGTTCTTCGTGAGCGCGATGACGACGTTGATGAGCGGCGGGATCACCATCCGCACCGCCTGCGGCAGCACGACGAGCGTCAGCGTCTGGCCGAAGCTCAGGCCGACCGCGCGGGCCGCCTCCGCCTGCCCGATCGCGACGCCGTTGACGCCCGACCGGACCGCCTCCGCGATGAAGGGCGAGGTGTAGACCGTCAGGCCGATCGTCGCGAGGAGGATGTAGTCCGTCTCGGCGCCGAGGTACGGCAGCACGAAGGCGCAGAAGAAGAGCACGAGCGTCAGCGGGATGTTGCGGATCAGCTCCGTGTACCCCGTCGCGAAGACGCGGAACGCGGCCACCGGCGAGATCCGCATCGCGGCGATCACGGTGCCGATCACGAACGCGCCGAGCGCCGAGACGACGAGCAGCCGCAGCGTCACGAGGAACGCCTGCCCGAGCTGGGGCAGGAACGCGATGACGGTGTCCACGACACCTCCTTCTGTGCTTCGAGGGCGCCAGGGCCCGGGACGGCCCGCCCGGATCGGGGTCCGGGCGGGCCGTCAGGCTGGGATGGTCAGTAGCGGTCGACCGCCGGGGGCTCCGGCGTGTCGAGCACCGTCCCCGCGGTCTTCTCCCACGCGTCCACCCAGGAGCCGTCCTCGTAGGAGTCCTCGAGCACGTCGTTGATGAAGTCCCGGAAGTCGGTGTCGTCCTTCGCGAGGCCGATGCCGTAGGGCTCCTCGGTGAAGGGGTTGCCGACGACCTCGAACTCGCCCTCGTTCTGGGCCGCGAGGCCCGCGAGGATGACGTTGTCCGTGGTCAGCGCCTTGACCGAGCCCTGGCGGAGCGGCTCGAGGCACTCGGCGTAGCCGCCGAGCGCGGTGATGTCGTCGGTGACCTCCGCGATGTTCGCCTCGGAGGTCGAGCCCTGGACGGTGCACACCGGCTCGCCCTCGAGGTCGTCGACGCTCTCGATGCCGTCGGGGTTGCCCGCGAGGACGAGGAAGTCCTGACCGGCCTCGTAGTACGGGCCTGCGAAGGAGATGATCTCCTTGCGCTCGTCGTTGATCGTGTAGGTCGCGATGACGATGTCGACCTGACCGGCCTCGATGTAGGGCTCGCGGTTCGCGGACTGCGCCTCGACCCACTTGATCTTGTCGGACTCGATGCCGAGCTTCGCGGCGATGATCTTGCCGATCTCCACGTCGAAGCCCTGCGGCTTGCCGTCCGCGTCGACCTGGCCGAAGAGCGGCTGGTCGAACTTCGTGCCGATCGTGATCGTGCCGGCCTCCTGCAGCTCGGCCATGGTCGTGCCGGCCTCGAACTCCTGCTGCTCGACCTCGGTCTCCGGGCCCGCCTCGCCCGCGCCGGAGTCGGTGCACGCCGCGAGTCCCAGGATGCCGATCGCCGCGATGGCGCCGACAGCCAGGCTCTTCTTCAGTCTCATTCGTCGTCTCCTGTGCTGTGTGTTCCGTCGTGCCTCGACCCGCTGGGATCAGTGGGTGAGGACCTTCGAGAGGAAGTCCTTCGCTCTCGAGCTCTGGGGGGCGGTGAAGAAGGTCTCCGGCTCCGCCTCCTCGACGATCTCGCCGTCGGCCATGAAGATGACGCGATCCGCGGCCTTGCGCGCGAAGCCCATCTCGTGGGTCACGACGATCATCGTCATGCCCTCCTTCGCGAGATCCTCCATGACCGCGAGGACCTCGTTGATCATCTCGGGGTCGAGGGCGGAGGTCGGCTCGTCGAAGAGCATGATCTTCGGGTCCATCGCGAGCGCGCGGGCGATCGCGACGCGCTGCTGCTGGCCGCCCGAGAGCTGCGAGGGCATCTTCGCCGCCTGATTCGCGACCCCGACCCGCTCGAGGAGCTCCATGGCGCGCTTCTCGGCCTCCGCCTTGGAGCGCTTGCGGACCTTGATCTGGCCGAGCGTCACGTTCTCGAGCACCGTCTTGTGCGCGAAGAGGTTGAAGGACTGGAACACCATGCCGACGTCCGCGCGGAGGCGCGCGAGCGCCGCGCCCTCGGCGGGGAGCTGCTGCCCGTCGATCGCGATGGAGCCCTCGTCGATCGTCTCGAGGCGGTTGATGGTGCGGCAGAGCGTCGACTTGCCCGAGCCGGAGGGCCCGATCACGATGACGACCTCACCGCGCGCGACGCTCGTGTGGATGTCCTTCAGGACGTGGAGCTCGCCGTAGTGCTTGTTGACATGGTCGATCACGACGAGCGGCTCTGCGGGCATGGACCGACTCAACCATGTGCCCCGATTCAGGGTCAAACGGGCGCGCGAAACGTAACCGAGGCGTAACGCAAAGCGGTCCGGCTCAGGCGGATCGCTGGGCGAAGGCGCTCTCGTACAGGCAGACCGAGGCCGCCGTCGCGAGGTTGAGCGACTCGGCACGACCGTAGATCGGCACCGTGACCGCCTGATCGGCGAGCGCCACGTGCTCGTCGAGCAGCCCGCGCGCCTCGTTGCCGAACAGCCAGGCCGTCGGCGCGCCGAGCATCCCGCGGCCGCGGAGCTCGAGGAGGTCGCCGCCGTCGATGTCGGCCGCGAGCACCTGGAGACCGGCGTCCCGCAGCCTCGCGAGCGTCGGCTCGAGCTCGAGCCCCTGCGCGAAGGGGAGGTGGAAGAGGGAGCCCGTCGTCGAGCGCACCACCTTCGGGTTGTAGACGTCGACGCTGCGGCCCGTGAGGAGCACCGCGTCGGCGCCCGCCGCATCCGCCGCCCGCATGATGGTGCCGGCGTTCCCGGGATCCCGGATCTCCTCGAGGACGGCGACGAGGCGCGGGCTCGCGGCGAGGATCTCGTCGAGCGAGGAGGAGAGCTGTCGGGCGACCGCGACGACCCCCTGCGGCGTCACCGTGTCGGCCATCGCCGCGAGCACGGCCTCCGAGACGGTCTCCGTCTCGACGCCTCGACGCTCGGCCGCCGCGAGCAGCTCGCCGTGCCGCTCGCGCGCCGCCGGCGTCGCGAAGAGGTCGACGAGCAGCTCGTCGCCGAAGTCGACCGCCTCCGAGACGGCCTGCGGCCCCTCGAGGAGGAAGAGTCCCGTCTCGCTGCGGGCGGAGCGCTTCGCGAGCTTGGCGACGGCCCGCACCCGCGGCGACCGCGGATTGTCGATCATGCTCTGGATGCTAGCCGCGGCATGCGAACATCCCGTGACGAAACGGCGACGGCGCGCATCCCCGTCCGGGGATGCGCGCCGTCGTCTCGATGCGGGTGCGCGACTACTTCGCGGCGGGCGCGTTGACGTCGCTCGGGAGCGCCGCCTTCGCCGCCTCGACGAGACCGGCGAAGGTCGCCGGCTCGTTGACCGCGAGCTCCGCGAGGATGCGGCGGTCGACCTCGATGCCCGCGATGCCCAGTCCCTGGATCAGGCGGTTGTAGGTGAGGCCGTTCGCACGCGCCGCGGCGTTGATGCGCTGGATCCAGAGGCGGCGGAACTCGCCCTTCTTGGCCCGGCGGTCGCGGTACGCGTAGACGAGGGAGTGGGTGACCTGCTCCTTGGCCTTGCGGTAGAGGCGCGACCGCTGCCCGCGGTAGCCCTCGGCGCGCTCCAGGATGACCCGACGCTTCTTGTGGGCGTTGACCGCCCGCTTGACTCTTGCCATTTCTCAGTCCTTCTTCGGGATCCGGGTCACTTGCCCAGGAGCTTCTTGATGACCTTCGCGTCCTGGGGAGCCAGGACCACGTCGCCGTTCAGGCGGCGGGTGAGTCGTGAGGACTTCTTCTCGAGGTTGTGGCGCATGCCGGACCCCTGCTTCACGACCTTGCCGGACCCGGTGACCCGGAACCGCTTCTTGGCGCCGGAGTGCGTCTTCTGCTTAGGCATTGTTCTTTTCCTCTGTCTCGGCCGCGGTGTCGGCCTCGTCCTGCTCGGGCCTCGGGGCCCGGGCCTTGCTCTCGGCGCGTCGCGCATTCGCCTCGGCCTTCGCCTCCGCCTTGTTCTTCAGCGGGCCGATAACCATGACCATGTTGCGACCGTCGATGGTCGGGTTGGACTCCACCGAGCCGTACTCGGCGACATCCTCGGCGAAGCGCTGCAGCAGCCGGACGCCCTGGTCCGGTCGCGACTGCTCGCGGCCTCGGAACAGGATCATGGCCTTGACCTTGTCGCCCGCCTCGAGGAAGCCGACCGCGCGCTTCATCTTCGTCTCGTAATCGTGCTTGTCGATCTTCAGGCGGAAACGGACCTCCTTGAGGATCGTGTTCGCCTGGTTGCGCCGGGCCTCCTTGGCCTTCTGCGCAGCCTCGTACTTGAACTTGCCGTAGTCCATGATCTTGACCACCGGCGGGCGCGAGTTGGGGGCCACCTCGACCAGGTCGAGATCCGCCTCCTGCGCCAGCTTCAGTGCGTCTTCGATCCGGACGACACCCACCTGCTCGCCGGCAGGTCCGACGAGTCGGACCTCGGGAACGCGGATGCGCTCGTTCGTTCTGGGATCGCTGATGCGTCGCTCCTTCGTGAGATTCATGGCACGAAAGCGAGCTGACCGGCACCCTGTTCGACCGGAATCGCTCCGGCGGAGTGCGCCATCGGCCTGGATCGGCCGATCAACTGGACCCGGTAACCTGATGATGCGGTCGACGGGTGGGATCTCTCCACTTTCGTTTCCGGGAACTGGCCCCGGAGCCCGCATGAGTTTAGCAGAGAGGCCGCGTGTGAGCGAGCACGATCCCCGAGTCGACGAGACCGCCCCCGACCTGGTCGATCTGAGCGTCGACGAGGAGGTCCGCGACATCGCGGACGTGCCCGCCGTCGAGGTCATCAACACCGTGGCCGTCCACCTGCTCAGCGCCGCCGCCGTGAAGTGCGGTCTCGCCGAGGACCCCGATCAGGAGCTCGACCTCGACGAGGCGCGCAAGCTCATCGATGCGCTGGCCGGACTCGTGACCGCGTCGGCGCCCCACCTCGGCGATCACCACGCCCGGGCGCTGCGCGACGGGCTCCGCTCCGTCCAGCTCGCCTTCCGCGAGGCCTCGCCGTTCCCCGACGAGATCGGCAAGGGCGCCGGCGAGAAGTGGACGGGACCCGTCACCTAGGCGCGGCGCAGGCGCACGCCGATCGAGTCGACGCGCTCCGCGACGACCGCCTCCGCGGCCCACGCCGCCTGGAGCCGCGCGAGGAGCGCATCGAGCGCGGCGCGGTCGAGGCCCGGGGCGAGCGAGAGCTCCACGAGGACCTCGGGGGCGAGCAGCCGCGCCGAGGGGTCGCCCTGCGCGAGCGAGAGTCCCAGCACCGCGCGCTCGGCGGCGGCAGGGGCCCGGAATGCCGCGAGGACGGCCGCGTCCTCCACCGGCGGCACCCAGGCCTCCCCCGTCGCGAGCGCTCGGAGCGCCGAGCGGCGGAGGGCGAACTCCGTCTCGGAGGTCGGGTCGAGCACGAGCAGCTCCGTGCCGTCGGAGGCCGCTGCGAGGGCCGCGCGCGCCGGATCCACCGGCACGGGCCGCGCCTGCGGGTTCCAGCGCTGGAGCGTCTCCACGGAGGAGAAGGCGGGGAGGACGGCGCGGCCGTCCGCGGCCGTGACGGTCACGATCGCGAGCTCCTGCGTCTTGTCGACGAGCTGCCCGTGCGCGCCGACCCCCTCCTCGCCGCGATGGGCGAGCAGCGGCACGAGGAGACGGGCGCCGCGCAGCGCCGCGAGCACCTCGCGCTCCCCCGTCTCGCGGAGTCGGAAGCGGCGGAGGGCCTCGAGCAGGCGCGGATCGGCGCCGCCGTCGTCGCCCGCGAGCGGGTTCGGGTGGAACGCCCGCCCCTCGAAAGGGATCCCGGCGGAGTCGGCGGAGGCCACGTGCGCCGTCCGGCTAGTCGCTCGCGACGTCGATCGCCTCAGCGAGGGTGAAGGCGCCCGCATAGAGCGCCTTGCCGACGATCGCGCCCTCGAGCCCCTGGGGGACGAGCTCGCGCAGCGCCGCGATGTCGTCGAGGCTCGCGACGCCGCCGGAGGCGATGACGGGCTTGTGGGTGCGGTCCATGACCTGCTGGAGCAGCTCGAGGTTCGGGCCCCGCAGGGTGCCGTCCTTCGTGACGTCCGTGACGACGTAGCGCGAGCATCCCGCGCTCTCGAGGCGGTCCATGACCGCCCAGAGGTCGCCGCCCTCCTTCGTCCACCCGCGCGCCGCGAGCGTCGTGCCGCGGACGTCGAGGCCGATCGCGATCGCCTCGCCGTACTCGGCGATGACATGCGCCGCCCACTCGGGGTTCTCGAGCGCGGCGGTGCCGAGGTTGATGCGCTTGGCGCCCGTCGCGAGCGCCGCCTCGAGGGTGCGGTCGTCGCGGATGCCGCCCGAGAGCTCGATGTTCACACGACGCGGGACGCTCTTGATGACCCGCTTGATGATCGCGTGGTTGCTGCCGCGGCCGAAGGCGGCGTCGAGGTCGACGAGGTGGATCCACTCGGCGCCGTCGGACGCCCAGGCGTCGGCCGCCTCGATGGGATCGCCGTAGCTCGTCTCCGAGCCGGCCTCGCCCTGCGTGAGCCGGACGGCCCTGCCGTCTGCGACGTCCACCGCGGGGAGGAGGGTGAGGGCGGGAGCCTTGTTGAACTCGGTCATGGCGTGGTGATGTCCGTGCTTCCTGCGGGTCGGCGCCCGCACACAAGATTCAGAGCGTAGCGCACCTGGTGGACGGCTCCGATCACAGCGTCCCGAGCCAGTTCGCGAGCAGCCGGATGCCCGCCTCGCCCGACTTCTCGGGGTGGAACTGGGTCGCCGAGAGGGGCCCGTTCTCGACCGCCGCGAGGAACCGCTCGCCGTGCTCGGCCCAGGTGAGCCGCGGCTCGGGGAAGGGCGGCATGACCTCGAGGCTCCAGTCGGTCGCGGCGTAGGAGTGCACGAAGTAGAAGCGCTCCTCGGCGAGATCCGCGAACAGCGCGGAGGCCGGATCCGGCGCGACCGAGTTCCAGCCCATGTGGGGCAGGACGGGGGCGCGCAGCTCGCGGACCTCCCCCGGCCACTCGCCGAGGCCCGCCGTCGTGGCGCCGCGCTCCGTGCTGCCCTCGAACATGACCTGCATGCCGACGCAGACCCCCATGACGGCGCGGCCGCCCGCGAGGCGCCGCTCGATGAGCTCGCCGCCGCGCACCGCCTCGAGCGCCGTCACGACCGCCTCGAAGGCGCCGACGCCGGGCACGAAGAGGCCGTCTGCGGCCATGACGGCGGCGCGATCGCGCGTGACCTCGACCTCGGCGCCGGCGAGCTCGATCGCCTTCGCGGCCGAGTGGATGTTGCCGGAGCCGTAGTCGAGGACGACGACCGATGGGCGCGCCGACACCTAGAGCGCGCCCTTCGTCGAGGGGATGCCGACGACGCGGGCGTCCGGCTCGACGGCGGCGCGGAAGGCGCGCGCGAGGGCCTTGAACTCGGCCTCCGCGATGTGGTGCGGGTCGCGGCCCGAGAGGACCTCGACGTGGATCGTGAGGCCCGCGTTGAAGGCGATGGCCTCGAGGACGTGCCGGACCATCGAGCCGGTGAAGTGGCCGCCGATGAGGTGGTGCTCGAAGCCCGCCGGCTCGCCGCCGTGCACGAGGTACGGGCGCCCGGAGACGTCGACGACGGCACGCGCGAGCGCCTCGTCGAGCGGGACCAGCGCATCGCCGTAGCGGCCGATGCCCGACTTGTCGCCGAGCGCCTGGCGGATCGCGGTGCCGAGCGCGATCCCGGTGTCCTCGACCGTGTGATGCACGTCGATCTCGGTGTCGCCGGAGGCACGGACCGCGAGGTCGACGAGCGAGTGCTTCGAGAACGCGGTGAGCAGGTGGTCGAAGAAGGGCACCGTGGTCTGGATGTCGGAGCGGCCGGTGCCGTCGAGGTCGAGCGTCAGGTCGATGCTCGACTCGCTGGTCTCGCGGGTGATGCGCGCGACGCGCTGGGAGCTCATGGCCACGATCCTACCGAGGGTCGACCTCGGCCAGCGCCGCGAGGAAGGCGGTGGTCTCCTCGGCCGTGCCGGCCGTGACGCGGAGGTGGCCGGGGATGCCGGTGTCGCGGATGAGGACCTCGCGCGCGAGCAGCGCCTCGAAGACCGCGTGCGCGTCCGCGAGCCCGCCGAAGAGCACGAAGTTGGCGTGACTCGGCCAGACCGTGTAGCCGCGCGCGCCCAGCTCCGCGACCATGCGATCCCGCTGGGCCGCGATCTCGTCGACCATCGCGAGCATCGTCGGCGCGTGCTCGAGCGCCGCGACGGCGGCCGCCTGCGTGAGGGCGGAGAGGTGATACGGGAGGCGGACGAGCCGCAGCGCGTCGACGACGGCCGGGTCGGCGGCGAGGTAGCCGACGCGGGCCCCGGCGAAGGCGAAGGCCTTGCTCATCGTGCGCGAGACGACGAGGCGCTCGCGCCCCGCGAGGAGCGTGAGCGCGCTCGGCTGCCCGGCGGGCGCGAACTCGGCGTAGGCCTCGTCGACCATGACGATGCCGCGGCTCGCGCCGTAGACCGCCTCGATCGTCTCGAGCGGCAGGGGGGTGCCGGTCGGGTTGTTCGGCGAGCAGAGGAAGACGAGGTCCGGATCCTCGCGCTCGATCGCGGCGACCGCCGTCTCGGGCGAGATCCGGTAGTCGGCGTCGCGCTCGGCCGCGACCCACTCCGTGCCGGTGCCGGCCGCGATGATCGAGTGCATCGAGTACGTGGGCGGGAAGCCGAGGACGCGTCGGCCGGGGCCGCCGAAGGCCTGCAGCAGCTGCTGGATGATCTCGTTCGAGCCGTTCGCGGCCCAGACGGAGGCGGGCTGGAGGCCGTGCCCGAGATAGGCGGCGAGGTGCTCGCGGAGGACGGTGAACTCACGATCGGGGTAGCGGTTGACCGTGAGGACCGCGCGCGCGATCGCCTCGACGATGTGGCGGGCCACGTCCTCCGGGATCGGGTGGGTGTTCTCGTTGACGTTGAGCGCGTAGCGCACCTGCTGCTGCGGGGCGCCGTAGGGCGTCTGGCCGCGGAGGTCGTCGCGGATGGGGAGGTCGGCGAGCGAGGTCACCCGACGATTTTAGAGCGCTCGCGCGGCGTCGCCGCGCCCCGGCTCAGGAGTCGTACCGCGCCGGGATCGCGATGCGCTGGCCGGCCTCGAGGGCGCCGCCGTCGAGGCGGTTGAGCGCGACGAGCTCGTCGACGAGCGTCCGGGTGTCGCCCTCGGGCTCGATGGCCTCGGCGAGCTCCCACAGCGAGTCGCCCGACATGACCGTCACGTAGGACAGCTCGGCGCCGGGCTCGACGCTCGCGACGGCCGAGCCGGCGTTCATGAGGCCGAGCCCCGCGAGGAGCGCCGCCACCGGGAGCACCACGAGGGCACCGAGGACGACGCGGCCGCGGCGCGTGATGCGCAGGCGCGGGGTGCCGCCGGTGCTGGCGCGGGTCGCCGCGCTGCCGGTCGCCGTGCTCGTGATCGCCGTGCTGCTCGTGATCGCCGTACCGGTCGTGATCGCCGTGCTGGTCATGGTCGCCTCCTGGTTGGACGGATCCGGTCCGGCGCTCGGCCGGGAGGCCGGACTGGATCCGTGGTCTCGAACATAGCTTCGATCGAACATATGTTCAAGCCCCGGCCCGGATCTGCGAGGATCCGGGCCGGCTCGCCCGGCAATCCGGGCGACACGCTCGAACAGATGTTTGCCTGCACCCGCATCGGCGGATACAGTTTCGACTGTTCGAGAGATACGAGATCACGAGCCACCGACATTGGAGACGCGATGACCGACCAGGGCCCAGCCGGCCAGGGCGCAGGGGGCACCCGCCGCCGCACGAGCCTCAGCGAGAAGCAGCAGGCCATCCTCGAGTTCGTCCAGCGCTCCGTCTCGACCCGCGGCTACCCGCCGAGCATGCGCGAGATCGGCGACGCAGTCGGGCTCGCCTCCCTCTCGAGCGTCACGCACCAGCTCAAGCAGCTCGAGCTCTCCGGCTACCTCCGCCGCGACCCCAACCGGCCGCGCGCGCTCGAGGTGCTCATCGACCTCCCGCAGGCCGAGGACGCCGAGTCGAGCGCCCCCGTCGGGGACGCGGCCATGGTGCCGCTCGTCGGCCGCATCGCCGCCGGCATCCCGATCACCGCCGACCAGCAGGTCGAGGAGGTGTTCCCGCTCCCCCGGCAGCTCGTGGGCAAGGGCGAGCTCTTCATGCTCAAGGTCGTCGGCGAGTCGATGATCGACGCCGCGATCTGCGACGGCGACTGGGTCGTCGTCCGGCAGCAGCGCACCGCCGAGAACGGCGAGACGGTCGCCGCCATGATCGATGGCGAGGCGACCGTCAAGGACTTCCGCCGTCGGGACGGTCACACCTGGCTCCTCCCCCGGAACTCGGCGTTCGAGCCGATCCCCGGCGACGGCGCCGAGATCCTCGGCAAGGTCGTCGCGGTCCTCCGGGCGGTCTAGCCGCGCCCCCGCGGCACCAGCCGCCACCACGCCGCGTACGCCGCCGTGCCGAGCACGAGCACGCCGACCGCGGTCGTCGCGACGCGGAACACGAGCTGCGGCTCCACCCGGAGGCCTCCCGCGGCCCAGACGAGGAGCGCGGTCGTCGCGAACAGCCCGAGCAGTGCGCCGAGCGCGACCGCGCGCGACCGCGCCCCGAGACGCGACGGCGAGGCCGGCTCCGCGCGCGGCGTCCTCCGAACCAGGTGGACGGCCCACGCGACGAGCACGAGCGCGCCCGCGACCGTCGAGCCGTGCTGGAGCAGCGAGGTGATCGGCAGGCCGAGCACCTCGCGCTCGAGCCCGAGCGCCGACGCGACCGCGCCGCGGTGGGTGAATGCGTCCCAGCCGAGGTGGGTGGCGATCCCGATGAGCGCCGCCCCGGTTGCCGGGAGCCACTCCCGAGCCGCGACCCGACGGCGCGCGGGCGGCACGCGCACCCGCAGCGGCGCGGGCAGGAGGTCGGCGACGGGATCGCGCAGCCAGCCGCGCCAGACCCCGAACAGCAGGAGCGCGAGCGCGAGGTCCAGCGTGACGGCGCCCAGCAGCGAATGGCTCAGGCCCCGCGGCACCTCGATCGGCGCGTAGTAGAGCAGATCGGGCGCCATCGTGCCGAGCACGAGCGCCGCGGGCGGCAGCCCCGAGCGGAGGAACGGGAGCGCCGCGGCGGCGTGGCTCGGGGTGAAGGGCACCCCGGCATCCTCCCCCACGCAGGACGGGAGGATGCCGGGGATCGCGTCAGACCCGGACGCCCTCGCGCACGCGACGCGCGGCCTCGACGAGATGCTCGAGCGAGGCGACCGTCTCCTCGTAGCCGCGGGTCTTGAGACCGCAGTCGGGATTGACCCACAGGCGATCGGCCGGGATCGCCCGCGCCGCCGTCTCGAGGAGCTCCGAGATCTCCTCCGTGCCCGGCACCCGCGGCGAGTGGATGTCGTAGACGCCCGGGCCGATCCCTCGCGAGAACCCGGAGCGCTCGAGGTCGTCGACCACCTCCATGCGGGAGCGCGCCGCCTCGATCGAGGTGACATCCGCATCCAGCCCGTCGATCGCGTCGATCACGGCGCCGAACTCCGAGTAGCAGAGGTGCGTGTGGATCTGCGTCGCGGGGGCGGCGCCCGCCGTCGCGAGGCGGAACGCGCGCACCGACCAGTCGAGGTAGGCCGGCTGCGCCGCGAGGCGGAGCGGCAGGAGCTCTCGGAGCGCCGGCTCGTCGACCTGGACGATCCGGATGCCGGCCGCCTCGAGGTCGGCGATCTCGTCGCGCAGCGCGAGCGCCACCTGCTCCGCCGTCTCGCCGAGCGGCTGATCGTCGCGCACGAAGGACCAGGCGAGGATCGTGACGGGGCCGGTCAGCATCCCCTTCACGTGCTTCGACGTGAGCGACTGCGCGTAGCTCGACCACGCGACCGTGATCGGCTCGGGGCGCGCGACGTCGCCCCAGAGGATCGACGGCCGTGTCGCGCGGGAGCCGTAGGACTGCACCCAGCCGTGCTGCGTGACCGCGAAGCCGTCGAGGTGCTCGGCGAAGTACTGAACCATGTCGTTGCGCTCGGGCTCGCCGTGCACGAGGACGTCGAGGCCGAGCCGCTCCTGGAGCGCGACGACCTCGCGGATCTCGGCGCGGAGGAACGCCTCGTAGCCCGCGCGGTCGAGCTCGCCGCGGGCGTGCGCCGCGCGCGCCCGGCGGATCTCCCCGGTCTGCGGGAAGGAGCCGATCGTGGTCGTGGGCAGCTCGGGCAGCGCGAGCGACGCCGCCTGCGCGGCGCGGCGCCCGTCGAGGTCGCCGCGGTCGGCCGCGTCGGAGGGGAGGGATGCGGCGCGCGCCCGGACCCCGCCGTCCCGGACCCCGGGTGCCGCCCGGCGGTCCGCCAGCGCGGCCGTCGCGGCCTCCAGCTCGCCGGCGATCGCCGCACGGCCCTCGTCGAGCCCGCGGGCGAGTGCCGCGACCTGGCCGACCTTCTCGTCCGCGAAGGCGAGCCAGGAGCGCAGGCGGCCGTCCAGCTCCGACTCGTCCTCGAGCGTGTGCGGTGCGTGCTGGAGGCTCGTCGAGGTGCCCGCGACGACACGGGGCGAGACCGCGCGCAGCGCCTCCAGCCGGTCCGCCGCCGCCGCGAGATCCCCGCGCCAGACGTTCCGCCCCTCGACGACGCCGCCGACGAGCTGGAGCGGCGTGTGCACGCCCTCCGGGACGGCGCCGCGGACGAGGTCGAGCGCGACGGCGTCGATCGGCGCGGCGGTGAGGACGGAGAAGGCGTCGCCGAGCTCGCCGTACGGCGCCGCGACGAGGATCCCGATCGGACGGTCCCGCCCGAGCTCGCCGTAGACCGCGCGCGCGGCCTCGACCACCCGCTCGCGCGGGACCCCGAGCGACTCGCTCACGAGCGCCGGCTCGTCGATCTGCACCCACTCGGCCCCCGCCTCGGCCAGCGCCGCGAGGAGCTCGCGGTAGACCGGCACGAGCTCGGCGACGCGGTCGAGCGGCGTGAAGCCCGACGGCGAGCCCTCGGCCGCCTTGCTCAGCGCGAGGAGCGTCACGGGCCCCACGAGGACGGGCCGCGTCGTGAACCCCTGTTCCCGCGCCTCGGCGACGAGCGCGACCGCGCGATCCGCGACCGCCCGGAACGGCGTCGCGGGCCCGATCTCGGGCACCAGGTAGTGGTAGTTCGTGTCGAACCACTTCGTCATCTCCAGCGGCGCCCGCCGCTCGTCGCCGCGCGCGATCGCGAACAGCCCGTCGACGTCGACCGCGCCGCGCTCGTCCTGCAGATCGGCGAAGCGCTCCGGCACGATGCCCGCCGCGAGCGCCGCGTCGAGCACCTGGTCGTAGAAGGAGAACGACTCCGGGATCGCGGAGCCGTGACGGGCGAGGCCCAGCTCGGCGAGCCGCTCGCGCGTCGCCCGGCGGAGCGACGCCGCGCGGGACTCGAGCTCGGCGGCGTCGATCGAGCCCGACCAGCGGGCCTCGACGGCGCGCTTGAGCTCGCGATGCCGGCCGATGCGCGGGTAGCCGAGGATCGTGCCGGAGGGGAGGGCGGGTGCGGTGGTCATGCGGGGTCCTTCACGAGATGGGCGGGGGTGGACGGGGTCGGTGCGTCGTCGAGGAGCCCCGTCTCGCGGAGCACCGCGAGGGGCGCCTCGGCGCGGTTGAACGTGTAGAGGTGGAGGCCGGGCGCGCCGCCCTCGAGCAGTCGCGCACCGAGCCGGGCGGCGTGGGCGATCCCCACGGCCTCCGGCTCGTCCGCGCGCTCGAGGTCGCGGAGGAGCTGCTCCGGGAGCGCCTCGCCGGTGAGCTCGACGATGCGGTGCAGGCGACGAGCGGAGAGCACGGGCATGATGCCGGGCAGGATGCGCATCCGCACCCCCGCCTCCCGTGCCCGCTGCACGAAGCCGAGGTAGTCGTCGGCCTCGAAGAAGAGCTGCGTGATCGCGAGATTCGCGCCCGCCGCCTCCTTCGCGAGGAGGGTGTCGATGTCCTGCGCCCTCGAGCGGGAGCGCGGGTGGCCGGTCGGGAAGGCCGCGACCGCGATCATCACCTTCTCGCCCTTCGCGAGCCGCTTCGCGCCGGGGGCGCCCGGCACGTCGAGCTCCTCGAAGGGCACGCGCTCCTTCTGGACGCGGTGGATGAGCTGCACGAGCTCGCCGGCGGAGCCGAGATCCCCGAGCCCGGTCTCGCCGGGGGGAGCGTCCGCGGGCGGGTCGCCGCGCAGCGCGAGGAAGCTCGTGACGCCGGCGTCGAGGAACTCGCGGATGAGGCGGCTGGCCTGGGCGTAGGAGGAGCCGACGCAGGTGAGGTGCGCCATCGGCTTCACCGAGGTCTCGCGGAGCAGGTGCGTGAGGACCTCGAGGGAGCGGTCGCGCGTCCCGCCTCCGGCGCCGAAGGTCACCGAGACGAACTCGGGGCCGGCCGCCACGAGCCGGTGGAGCGTCGACCAGAGGCCGGCCTCCGCGGCGGGGGTGCGCGGCGGGTAGAGCTCGAAGGAGAAGGTGCGCCCGGGACAGGCGGGCTCCCCCGCCGCGTCGGCGCCGTCGGCCTGGGCGGCGCGGTCGCCGCGCTCCTCGTCCAGCTCGAATGCGGCCACGGGGGCTCCTCTCTCAGGGCGCACGGATGTCGTGCGACACGAGGCAGGTGCCGGGCTCGGCTGTTGCGCTCACCGCGGGGGCGCGGATCGTCGGAGCACCACGGTAGATCGCTCGGGAGGGCGGATCCAGCCAGGTTGCGCAATGTGACACTCCGTCGAGTGTCGGATCGCAGCGCTGCGCTCAGTCGGCCGGAGCCGCCGCGGAGGACGCGGCCGAGGGCGCCGCCGCGACCTCGTCGACCATCGACTGCAGGCGCGCCGCCTGCGCCGCCGTCGCGAGGAGGCTGAGGCGCGTGCCCTCCTCCTCGTACGCGGTCTCGAGGACGCGGGCGCCGTCGTGCGCCGCGGAGACGATGTCGCCGCGGTCGTAGGGCACGAGGAGCTCGAGCTCGGTGTCCGGCTGCGGCAGGAGCTCCGCGATCCGGTCGAGGAGCGCCTCCACGCCCTCCCCGGTGCGGGCCGAGACGAACATGGCGTCCGGCGCGAGCCCGCGGAGCAGGAGCCGAGCATCCTCGTCGAGGAGATCGCTCTTGTTGAAGACGACGAGCTCCGGGAGATCCCGGGCGTCGACCTCGCCGATGACATCGCGCACGGTCGAGAGCTGGGCCGCCGGATCCGGGTGCGCGCCGTCGACGACGTGCACGATGACCTGGGAGTCCCGGACCTCCTCGAGCGTCGAGCGGAAGGCCTCGACGAGCTGGTGCGGGAGGTTGCGCACGAAGCCGACCGTGTCGGCGAGCGTGTAGATGCGGCCGTCGGGGGTCGAGGTCCGGCGCACCGTCGGGTCCAGGGTCGCGAAGAGCGCGTTCTCGACGAGCACGCCCGCCTTCGTCATGCGGTTGAGCAGGCTCGACTTGCCGGCGTTCGTGTAGCCCGCGATCGCGACGCTCGGGATCTCGAAGCGGTCGCGGTTCGCGCGCTTCGCCTCGCGAGCCGGCGCGAAGCCCTTGATCTGCTTGCGCAGCTTCGACATCTGCTGGTGGATGCGCCGGCGATCGAGCTCGATCTTCGTCTCACCTGGGCCGCGCGAGCCCATGCCGGCTCCCGCGCCGCCGACCTGGCCGCCCGCCTGACGGGACATCGACTCGCCCCAGCCGCGGAGGCGCGGCAGCAGGTACTCGAGCTGCGCGAGCTCGACCTGCGCCTTGCCCTCGCGGCTCTTCGCGTGCTGGCTGAAGATGTCGAGGATCACGGCCGTGCGGTCGATCACCTTGACCTTCACGGCATCCTCGAGCGCGCGACGCTGGCTCGGGGCGAGCTCCGTGTCGGCGACGACCGTGTCGGCGCCGACCGCCTGCACGATGTCCGCGAGCTCCTGCGCCTTGCCGCGGCCGATGTAGGTCGCGGGGTCGGGGTGCGGGCGCCGCTGGAGGAGGCCGTCGAGCACGACCGCGCCGGCCGTCTCCGCGAGGGCCGCGAGCTCGCGCAGCGAGACCTCCGCGTCCTCGAGGGTGCCGCCCGAGTACACGCCGATGAGCACCACGTTCTCCAGGCGGAGCTTGCGGTACTCGACCTCCGTGACGTCCTCGAGCTCGGTCGAGAGCCCGGCGACGCGGCGCAGCGCGGCACGCTCCTCGCGCTCCAGCTGCGCGCCGTCGCGGTCCTCCTCGTAGGCCGAGTCGTCCTGCAGGGCGCTCGCGCGCTGACCGCTGCCCGCGCCGAATCGGGACACCCCGACGGCCCGCGCCTGCTCGTTGGCCAGCACGCGGTCCAGTGGGTCCCGCTCGGGACGTGCGTCGTCGTCGATCGTCATCTCAGGTCTCACCCTAGCCACCCGTATTCGATAGGTTCTCTTGCATGGCGAGCGAGCACTACTTCACGGCACAGCCGTCCGGTGCCCTCGTCACCCGCACCGTCCACGTCCGGCTGGCCGGCGCCGAGCGCGAGCTCGTGACCGCCGGCGGCGTCTTCAGCCCCGACCGCATCGACACCGGGACCCAGGTGCTGCTCCAGAACGTGCCGGCTCCGCCGCCGGGCGGGAACCTGCTGGACCTCGGCTGCGGCTGGGGGCCGATCGCCCTGTCGCTCGCCCTCGAGTCCCCTCGCGCGACCGTGTGGGCGGTCGACGTCAACGAGCGGGCGCTCGAGCTCGTGCGGCGCAATGCGGACTCGCTCGGTCTCCACAACGTCAACGCCGTGCTCGCCCGGGATGTTCCCGCCGACCTCGTCTTCCGGACGATCTGGTCGAATCCGCCCATCCGGGTCGGCAAGAACGAGCTCCACAGCCTCCTCGAGACCTGGCTGCCGCGCCTCGACGAGGCCTCCGACGCCTGGCTCGTCGTGCAGCGCAACCTCGGCTCCGACTCGCTCCAGCGCTGGATGCAGACGCGGTTCGCCGAGGAGCTGGCCGTCTCGCGCGCCGCGACGAACAAGGGCTACCGCGTGCTGCGGGCCAGGCGACGCGGTCAGAGCTCGGGCAGCGCGATCTCGCCCGAGTAGACGAGCTCGGCCGGTCCGCTCAGCTCGACGCGATCGCCCGCCTCATCGGGGATGACGCGCACGCCGACCGTGCCGCCGGGGACCTCGACCTGCCAGGCGTCGGGCGCGCCCGCGCCCGCCCAGAGGCGCGTGGCGAGGGCCGCCGCCGCGGCGCCGGTGCCGCAGGAGAGCGTCTCGCCGCTCCCCCGCTCGTGGACGCGCATCCGGATGCGCCCGACGCCGTCGAGGACGAGCGGATCGGCGGGCACCACGAACTCGATGTTCGCGCCGTCGACGGGTGCGGGGTCCACGAGGGGCGCCTGGTGCAGGTCGAGGCCGTCGAGCTCGAGGTCGCTCGCGAGCGCGACCACGATGTGCGGGTTGCCGACGTCGATCGGCTGACCGGGGCGCGCGACCTGGAGGCCGAGCGCCTGCACGGTCGGCTCGCCGTCGACCGCGACCCAGCGGCCGAGGTCGACGGCCGATCCGCCCGCCTCGCGTCGCACCTGGCGCACTCCGCCGCGGGTGCCGATCGCCGCCGTCTCGCCGACCGCGAGCTCGATGAGCCCCTCGGCGAGCAGGTGCTCGAGGTAGACGCGCATGCCGTTGCCGCACATCTCGGCGGGGCTGCCGTCGGCGTTCACATAGTCCATGAACCACTCCGCGCCCGCCTCCGACGCGGCGCGCGCCGCCGGCTCGTCGAGGGCGGCCGAGCGGACCGCGCGGATGACGCCGTCGCCGCCGATGCCGAAGCGCCGGTCGGCCAGGTAGGCGAGCTGCGCACGGCTCAGCGGCCGCTCGCCGTCGGCGTCGACGAGCAGCACGAAGTCGTTGCCGGTGCCGTGGCCCTTGGTGAATCGGAGTGCGCTCGTCACGGCATCAAGGCTAGCGCCGCCGCTGTCGCGAGGCCGACGCGGGCCTCGTCGTCGGCCGCGATCCAGCTCGTGTCGCGGTAGCGGCCGAACCAGCCGACCTGCCGTCGCGCGTAGCGGCGCGTGAGCGCGGCGGTGCGCTCCACCGCCTCGCGCTCGCTGAGCAGCCCGTCGAGCTGGAGGAGCGCCTGCGCGTAGCCGATCGCCCGGGATGCGGTGACGCCGAAGCCGGCCGGCCGCAGCGCCTCGACCTCGCCCACGAGCCCCGACCTCCACATCCTCGAGACGCGGGCGTCGAGCCGCTCGACGAGCGGGGCGCGCTCGAGCCGGAGCCCGATGGTCGCGGTGCGGCGCCACAGCGCCGACTCGCTCGGAAGCCCGCCGCCGACCGAGGTGCCGGTGAGCTCGACGACCTCGAGGGCGCGCACCAGCCGTCGGCCGTTGTGGGGGCCGATCGCCTCGGCGCTCCCGGCGTCGATGGTGCGGAGCCGCTGGTGGAGGGCACCGGGGCCGAGCTCCTCGAGCTCGGCCTCGAGCCGGGCGCGCACCTCGGGGTCGGTGCCCGGGAAGCGGAAGTCGTAGACGACGCTCGAGACGTAGAGGCCGCTGCCGCCGACCATGATCGGCACGGCGCCGCGGGCCAGGATGCCCTCGATCGTCGCGCGGGCGACCTGTTGATAGCGGGCCACGCTCGCCTCCTCGACCGGCTCCAGCACGTCGAGCAGGTGGTGCGGGATGCCGCGCCGCTCGGGCTCGCGGAGCTTCGCCGTGCCGATGTCCATGCCGCGGTAGAGCTGCATGGCGTCGGCGTTGACAATCTCGGCGGCGTGGCCGCGGGAGGCGAGGGCTTCGGCGAGGTCGAGGGAGAGCTCGCTCTTGCCGGTGCCGGTGGCGCCGACGATCGCGATGAGCGGCAGCGCCTCCCCGCGGGCCGTCACGAGGAGGGACGCAGGCCGGGAAGGCCGAGGCTCACGCTGCGCGCGCCGCTCGCGGTGCCGCCGGCGGGGGCGGCCGGAACGGCGCAGCTCTCGGCCTCGGCGCGATCCCAGGCGTCGCCTGCACGGGTGCGGCGGACCGGGATGGGCGCGCCGTCGGCCGAGTCGGCGATCAGGTAGTGCGGCGCGGCGCGGCTGATGCGCACGGTCGCGACGTCGCCGGGTCGGGGGGCGATGCTGCCGGGCGTGAGCTCGAAGTGCACGAGGCGGTTGTCCTCGGCACGACCCGAGAGCCGCTGGGTCTCGCCGTCGCGGCGCCCCTCGGAGGGCGCGACGAGCACCTCGACCTCGCGGCCGACCACGGACTGGTTCTCCTCCGCCGAGATGCGGTCCTGGAGCGCCGTGAGCCGCTCGTAGCGCGCCTGCACGACCGCCTTCGGCACCTGGTCGTCCATGGTCGCCGCCGGCGTGCCGGGGCGGATGGAGTACTGGAAGGTGAAGGCGGAGGCGAAGCGCGAGGCCTCGACGACGCGCATCGTCTCCTCGAAGTCCTCCTCGGTCTCGCCGGGGAAGCCGACGATGATGTCGGTCGTGATGGCGGCGTGCGGGATGCGCTCGCGCACGCGCTCGAGGATCCCGAGGAAGCGCTCCGAGCGGTAGGAGCGCCGCATGGCCTTGAGGATGCGGTCGGAGCCGGACTGGAGCGGCATGTGGAGCTGGGGCATGACGCTCGGCGTCTCGGCCATCGCCTCGATGACGTCATCGGTGAACGCCGCCGGATGCGGGCTCGTGAAGCGGATGCGCTCGAGCCCCTCGATCGCGCCCGCCGCGCGGAGCAGCTTGCCGAAGGCGAGTCGGTCGCCGAACTCGACGCCGTAGGAGTTGACGTTCTGGCCGAGGAGCGTGACCTCGATCGCGCCGTCGTCGACGAGCAGCTGGATCTCGGAGAGGATGTCGCCCGGGCGGCGGTCCTTCTCCTTGCCGCGGAGCGCGGGGACGATGCAGAAGGTGCAGGTGTTGTTGCAGCCGACCGAGATGGAGACCCAGCCGGAGGACGCCGACTCGCGCCGGGTCGGGAGGGTGGACGGGAAGACCTCGAGCGACTCGAGGATCTCGAGCTGGGCCTCGCCGTTGTGGCGGGCACGCTCGAGGAGCCCCGGGAGCGAGCCCATGTTGTGGGTGCCGAAGACGACATCCACCCAGGGCGCCCTCTCGACGATGGTCGACGTGTCCTTCTGCGCGAGGCAGCCGCCGACCGCGATCTGCATGCCCTCGTGCTCGCGCTTCACGGCGGCGAGGTGGCCGAGGGTGCCGTAGAGCTTGTTGTCGGCGTTCTCGCGCACCGCGCAGGTGTTGATGACGACGACGTCGGCCTCCTGGCCGGCGCCGGCCCGCGCGTAGCCGGCCGCCTCGAGCGAGCCGCTCAGCCGCTCCGAGTCGTGGACGTTCATCTGGCATCCGAAGGTCCGCACCTCGTAGGTGCGCCCGGTGCCGTCGGCGGTCGGCGTGCTCTGCTCGAGAAGGGTCATGGTGGCCCGATTCTACGTGCGGGGCTCGCTGCTATCGGAACCGGACCTGCGTGCCGTTCGCACCGCGCTTCGGGAGCGCGGCGTCGACGGCGGCGCGGACGGTGCTGCCGCCGTAGCCGCGCCGCATGAGGAAGGCGGAGAGCCGGCGCTCGGCGACCTCGCGGTCGAGGTGCCGGAGCTGCCCGGCGCGCTTCTCGGCGATCTCGCGTGCCCGGGCGAGCTCGTCGCCGGTCTCCACGAGCTCGAGCGCGTACTCGATCGCAGCGGGCGACACGAGGCGCCGCGTGAGCTCCGCGGCGATGGCCGAGCGGCCGAGCCCCTTGCGCTCCTGCAGCGTGCCGACGAGCTGCTGCGCGAGCGCCATGTCGTCGATGAGCCCGACGCGCTCGAGCCGCTCGACCTCCGACTCGACGATCTCGGGCGCGAGATCGCGCGTCGCGAGCGTGCGCTCGACCTCTCGGCGCGACAGCCCCCGGCGGGTCAGTGCGCTCATGGAGATGCGCTCAGCCCGATGCGCGGCGGCATCAGGGTCCTCGGGGCCGGGGGCCTCCCGCTCCTCGGCCCGGAGTTCTTCGACGGAGGGCTCATCGGCGGAGAGCTCCGCTCCGAGCGCGGAGCCGGGCGAGGACTCCGCCTGGTCGACCGCCCGGAGCCGGCCACGGCGCGGCTCCTGGCCCGGGACCGCCCACGCCGCATCGGCGGCTCGCCCTCCCGCGCCGTCGCGCCGGCCGAGCGAGGGGTGCTCGGAGCTCGGAGCGGCCGACGGGGACGCTGCGGGGGGACGCGCACCCGGCAGGTAGCTGACGGGGGCGAGACCCCCGTCGGCACGCTCCGAATCCATGTCGGCTACTCCCCGACGGCCTTGCGGGCCGCGAGCTTGCCGCTGATCGACTCGACGTTCGCCTCGCCGGGCTCCTCGACCGGCACCGCGCCGCCGACGCCGAGCTTCGCGAGGATCTTGCGCTCGATGTCGGCCGCGATGTCGGGGTTCTGGATGAGGAAGTTGCGGGCGTTCTCCTTGCCCTGCCCCAGCTGATCGCCGTCGTAGGTGTACCAGGCGCCCGACTTCTTGACGATGAGGTGCTCGACCCCGTAGTCGATGAGGCTGCCCTCGCGCGAGATCCCGACGCCGTAGAGGATGTCGAACTCCGCCTGCTTGAAGGGCGGCGCCATCTTGTTCTTCACGACCTTGACGCGCGTGCGGTTGCCGACCGCGTCCGAGCCGTCCTTGAGGGTCTCGATGCGGCGGATGTCGAGGCGGACCGAGGCGTAGAACTTCAGCGCCTTGCCGCCCGCGGTGGTCTCGGGGCTCCCGAAGAACACGCCGATCTTCTCGCGGAGCTGGTTGATGAAGATCATCGTGGTCTGGGTCTGGTTCAGTCCGCCCGTGAGCTTGCGGAGCGCCTGCGACATGAGGCGCGCCTGGAGGCCGACGTGGCTGTCGCCCATCTCGCCCTCGATCTCCGCGCGGGGCACGAGCGCCGCGACCGAGTCGATGACGACGAGGTCGATCGAGCCCGAGCGCACGAGCATGTCGGCGATCTCGAGCGCCTGCTCGCCCGTGTCGGGCTGCGAGACGAGGAGCGCGTCGATGTCGACGCCGAGCTTCTTCGCGTACTCGGGGTCGAGCGCGTGCTCCGCGTCGATGAAGGCGGCGATCCCGCCGTTGCGCTGCGCGTTCGCGATCGCGTGGAGCGTCAGCGTCGTCTTTCCGGAGGACTCCGGGCCGTAGATCTCGATGATGCGGCCGCGCGGGAGCCCGCCGATGCCGAGGGCCACGTCCAGCGCGACGGAGCCCGTGGGGATCACGGCGACCGGCGCGCGCTCGTCGCTGCCGAGTCGCATCACCGTGCCCTTGCCGAACTGCCGGTCGATCTGGGCGAGTGCGGTCTCGAGGGCCTTCTCGCGGTCTGCGGGATTGGGCATGAGGGGTCTCCTTCGTCTGTCGTGGTGGTGCGCCCATCGGCTGTCCGCCCGCCTCGCGCCGATGGTGCCGGGCGCTCGGGTTCGGGACAGGGCTGCCGCATCGAGCCGGATCCTCCTCCAGGCATCACTGGCGGTCTCTCCGGTGCGGTGCGGTGGTCTGCTTCCGACGCTCCAGACGCTACGGGGGGCGACCGACATCCATGCCGGGCGACCCGCGAACCGTGGAGGAGCGACGGAATCTCGACCTGTTGAGGAGACTACTCCGATGCGAACAGATGTTCGAGCAGCGGCGCGTCGGCGTGTCGGCGCATTCGAACGCGCACCCGGGGCTCGGTCCGGAGCGAGCGGCTCAGCTCCGCGGATCCGGGAGCCCGACGCCGTGCCGGCGGTCCACCGGCACGTCGCGGGAGCGGCAGAGCGCGAGCCACACCTCGCGCGCCGGAAGTCCCGCCTCCAGCGCCTCCTCGGGTGTGCGGTCGCCGAGATCCGCGAGCACCGAGTCGCGGACGAGCACGCGCCCGAAGCCCGCGCCGAACTCGTCGTCGACGGCGCGGCGGAACTCGCTGATCTTCACGCGCGGCCCTTCGAGCGGAGACGGCGATGCCCCGGCCGGGACCGGGGCATCGAGGAGATGGCGGGACGGCTCAGCGGACCGCGAGGTCGGCGTCGAACTCGGCCACGAGCTCGTCGGGGAGCACGTCGGGGACGACCGGCGAGACCGTGTCGACGCCCTCGATGACGGCGAGGCGGTCGCCCACCTCGCGCATGATCAACGAGATCGGGGTGTCGAGGGCCTCGGCGACCGAGGCGAGGATCTCGCTCGACGCCTCCTTCTGGCCGCGCTCCACCTCGCTGAGGTAGCCGAGCGCGACGCTCGCGCGGGAGGCGACCTGGCGCAGGGTCATGGCCTTCTGCAGGCGGACATCGCGGAGGACGTCGCCGATCTCCTGTCGAACCAGAATCATGGTGATCCTCCTTCTGCGCGTCGGGTGCGGCCCGCGGGCCGCGGGTGCGGGGTGCCCACCCTACCCCCGTCGGATGCAGCAACTGTAACCGGCTCGGACTGGGCGGGGCGTGTGAACCCGCTGCCTGTAACGTGATCGAAACCGGGCCTATTCCACAGACCCCGGATCGAGGGCCCGCTCGAGCAGCTCGAGCGCCGCCGCCGCCGCCGCCGCCCGGATCTCCGCACGCGAGCCGTGCAGCTCGAGTTCCTCGACGACGACGCGCTCCCCCGCCGCCGCCGCGACGAACACCGTGCCCGGCGCGCGGCCGTCCTGGGGAGCCGGACCCGCGACGCCCGTCGTGCCGATGCCGGCATCCGCCGGGCGGCCGTCGACCGCGAGCGCGCCGCGGACCCGGTCGGCCAGCTGGGCGGCGACCTCGGGGTGGACGGCGCCCTCCCGCTCCAGCAGCGCCGCATCCACCCCGACCGCATCCCGCTTGAGCGCCGTCGCATAGGCGACGACGCCGCCGAGGAGCACCTGCGACGCCCCCGGCACGGCGATGATCGAGGAGGCCACCAGCCCGCCGGTGAGCGACTCCGCGACCGCGAGCGTCATCCCCCGCGCCGCGAGCGCGGCGACGAGCGACTCGGCGCTCACGCGCGCGAGCGCCCCGCGCGGGCCGCCGCCACGAGGTACTCGATCCCGCTGCCGACCGTCAGCACCACCGCGAGCGACATGAGCACGAGGTTCGCGATGTCGACCCAGGAGCCGAGCAGGAGCGCGAAGGGGAACAGGGCGAGCGAGATCGCGACCGCCTGCACGACCGTCTTGAGCTTGCCCCAGACGGAGGCCGCGATCACCCGGTCGCGAAGCGCGATGAAGCGGAACACCGTGATGCCGATCTCGCGCACCAGGATGAGCGCGGCGACCCACCAGGGCAGCTCGCGCAGGATCACGAGCGCGACGAGTGCGCCGCCGATGAGGACCTTGTCGGCGATCGGGTCGACGAGCTTGCCGAAGTCGGTCACCAGGTTCTGGCGGCGCGCGAGGAGGCCGTCGACCGAGTCCGTGACGATCGCGAAGACGAAGAGGCCCGCCGCGACCCAGCGCAGCACGCCGAGCTCGCCGGCATCCGCGAGGAGCAGCCAGATGAAGACGGGCGCCATGAGGATGCGCGCGATCGTGACGATGTTCGCCACGTTGCCGAGGCTGGCCTGCGTGTCGCCGTTGCGGGCGACGCGGCCTCGCATCGGATTGGGACGGGGCTCCGAGAGCGCCATGCGGTCACTCCCTGCCGGTCAGGTTCCAGGCGTCCTCGTCCGAGGGGCCGTCCTCCTCAGGATAGCCGCTCGTCATGGCCTCGACGGGATCGACCGGCGCTGCGGGACCCGCGGCGGCGGCCGACCCGCCCGGCGCCGGCTCCCCGCGGAGCGTCGCGAGGATCCCGGGCAGCTGCTCGGGCGTGACGAGCACGTCGCGCGCCTTCGAGCCCTCCGAGGGGCCGACGATCTCGCGCGACTCCATGAGGTCCATGAGCCGCCCCGCCTTCGCGAAGCCGACGCGGAGCTTCCGCTGGAGCATCGAGGTCGAGCCGAACTGCGTGTTCACGACCTGCTCGACCGCCGCGAGCAGCAGCTCGAGATCGTCGCCGATGTCCGCGTCGATCTCCTTCTTCTCCACGACCGCCGCGACGTCGTCGCGGTACTCGGGGCGCGCCTGCTCCGTCACGTGCTTGACGACCTCGTTGATCTCGGCCTCCTGCACCCAGGCGCCCTGCGTGCGGATCGCCTTCGAGGCGCCCATCGGCAGGAACAGGCCGTCGCCCTGCCCGATGAGCTTCTCGGCGCCCGGCTGGTCGAGGATGACGCGCGAGTCCGTCATGGAGGACACCGCGAAGGCGAGGCGGCTCGGCACGTTCGCCTTGATGAGCCCCGTCACGACGTCGACCGAGGGCCGCTGCGTCGCGAGCACGAGATGGATGCCGGAGGCGCGCGCGAGCTGCGTGATGCGCACGATCGAGTCCTCGACGTCGCGCGGGGCGACCATCATGAGGTCCGCGAGCTCGTCGACGACGACGAGCAGATAGGGGTAGGGCTGGAGCGTGCGCTGGGACCCCTCCGGCAGCTTGATCTCGTCGGCGAGGACGGCGCGGTTGAAGTCGTCGATGTGGCGGAAGCCGAACGACGCGAGGTCGTCGTACCGCATGTCCATCTCCTTCACGACCCACTGGAGCGCCTCGGCCGCCTTCTTCGGGTTCGTGATGATGGGCGTGATGAGGTGCGGCACGCCCTGGTACGCGGAGAGCTCGACGCGCTTCGGGTCGATGAGCACCATGCGCACCTCGGCCGGCTTCGCCCGCATGAGCACGCTCGTGATCATCGAGTTGATGAAGCTCGACTTGCCGGATCCCGTCGAGCCCGCGACGAGGAGGTGGGGCATCTTCGCGAGGTTCGCGACGACGAAGCCGCCCTCGACGTCCTTGCCGAGGCCGATGGTCATGGGGTGCTGGCTCTTCGCCGCCGCCCCCGAGCGCAGCACGTCGCCGAGGGAGACGATCTCGCGGTCGCGGTTCGGGATCTCGACGCCGATCGCGCTCTTGCCCGGGATCGGCGAGAGGATCTGGACCTCGTTCGAGGCGACCGCATACGAGAGGTTCTTCGCGAGCGCCGTCACGCGCTCCACCTTGACGCCGTGGCCGAGCTCGATCTCGTAGCGGGTGACGCTCGGCCCGCGCGTGAAGCCGGTGACCTTCGCATCCACCTGGAACTGGCCGAGCACGCTCGTGATGGCGGCGATGATCTCGTCGTTCGCGGCGGTCCGCGCCTTCGGCGGCGTCCCCGCCGCGAGCACGGAGGCCGCGGGCAGCCGGTAGGGGCGCTTCGGCGAGGAGGCGGGCTTCGGGGCGAGACGCGGGGCCTCGCTCGTCTCGAGCGCCTCCTGCGGCGCGTCCTCCCGGATCGCCGTCGCGCCCGTCTCGACCTCGCCCGTGAAACGCTTCACGGCATCCTCGGCCTTCACGAGCTCCTCGAGGAGCTCGATCCCGAACCCGCCCTCGGGACTCGACAACGCCGGGACCTCGGCGGCCGCCGCCGCGGCCTGCGCCGACGCCGGCGGGGCGACGACGTCGGTCGCCTGCTCGTCGGCGATGACCTGGTCGAAGGCCTTCTCCTCGCGCTTCTTGCCGCGGCGCCACCACGGCATCGAGCTCTCGTCCTCCATGTCGAGGCCGAGGTCGCTGAAGGCGTCGAGGTGCTCGTCGGCGGGCGCATCCGCGTCGCGGCCGCCGCGCTCCGGCTTCTCCGCCGGCTCGGGCAGCTGCGCGCCGAAGAGGTAGGCGTAGAGCTCGTGGAGCCGCCTCGGGATGCGGTTCGGGGGCGTCTTCGTGATGATGAGCAGCGAGAGCGCGAGCACGAGGCAGACGAGCGGCCAGGCCGCCCACGGCGCCGAGAGCGCGACGAAGGGCTGGGTGACCACCCAGCCGACGATGCCGCCCGCGCGGGCCAGGACCGGCATCCCGTCGTCCGGCTGGGGCGTGCCGCCCGCGAGCGCGCAGATGCCCGAGATGCTCGTGAGCATGAGCCCCAGGCCGATGCCGATGCGGGTGTTGTCGTGCACGCTCGAGGGATGCCGGAACAGCCAGACGGCGAACACGAGCATGATGACCGGCAGCGCGAAGGCGACGCGGCCGAGCAGCCCGCCGAAGGTGAAGGCGTCGAGGGCGATCGCGACCTCGTGGCGCGGGTTGAACCACTCGACGACCGCGCCGGCGACCGCGAGGAGGACGAGGAGGAACGGCACGCCGTCGCGGCGCTCGTCCTTCTCCAGCGACTCCTTGCCGAAGAGCCGCGCCGCGCCGCCGACGACGTGCGCGAGCCCGAGCCAGGCGGAGGTGAGGATGCCGGGGCCCTCGTCCTCGATGCGGACCTGCTGCTGCTTGGCCGTGTAGCGCTTCGTCGCCTGCGTCTTCGCGGGCGCCTTCGCGCTCCTGGACGTGCGGGCAGGGGCCGACCCCGTGCGGGCACGCCCGTTCTTCGACCGTGTGCTCGTGGCCATGCGGTCACGGTACCCGCGGCTCGCGCGCTCGCCGGGAGGCGGGGCGCGCGCCGCGGGAATGGCTACAGCGGGCAGTCTCCCAGCACGTTGTCGGAGCCGGCGATGCCGTAGGGCTCCGTGTCGGCGGTGACGGCCCGGACCGCGAAGACGTGCCCGGGCTCGGTCGCGGAGTCGGCCCAGTACCGCTCGTCGTCGCCGGCGACCTCGATCTGCAGGACGCCGCCGTCACCCGGGACGAGGTAGACGGTCGACACCCCGCCCCCGTGGACGAGCTGCTCGGCGTCGGGGTAGGCCGCCTCGACGTCGGCGCGCGCGTCGCCGACCCGGAGGCCGCCCTCGACCGCGACATCCCCGTTGTACAGGTCGATGCGGGTGATGACGTCGTCGACGCCGGCGACCGCGAAGGCGGTGTCGGGGCCGAACGGGTTCTCGGCGGCGTACGACGGGTCGACCGCCCAGAGCCCCTCGTAGCCGGCGACGGCTCCCGGGCAGGCCTCGGGGTCGAAGCTCGCCATGGCGGTCGCGGGATCGAGATCCGCGGCACGCGTGCCGAGCGGCAGCGCCGCGAAGCCGCCGGGGCCGAGCACGAGGTCCCCGGTCGCGGGGCGGCTCGGCGTCGGGCTCGGCGCCGTGCTCGCGCTCGGCGCGGGATCGGGTGCGGGTCGAGCCGCCGGCGGCGCCGCGGTGCATCCGGCGAGGAGCGCGGTGGCGGCGAGGACGCCGACGACGGGGACGGGGATCGGAGCGCGGCTCATGTCCGAATCCTGTCAGCCCTCGAGGACGCGGGGATCACGCATCCTTCACGTGTCGATCACGATCCGGTCACGCCTCGATGACCACCGGGATGATCATCGGGCGGCGACGGTGCTTCGTGTTCACCCAGCGGCCGACCGTGCGGCGGACCACCTGCGTGTACCCGTGCTGGTCGCGCGTGCCGTTCGCGGCCGCCTCCGAGAGCGCCTGGAGGATCTTCGGGCGGATGTCGTCGAAGATCTCCGCATCCTCCGCGAAGCCGCGCGCCTGGATCTCCGGACCGACGATGACGCGGCCCGTCTGCTTGTCGATCGCGAGGAAGATCGAGATGAAGCCCTCCTCGGACAGGATGCGGCGGTCCTTGAGGTCGGCGTCCGTGATCTCGCCGACCGTCGAGCCGTCGACGTACACGTAGCCGAGATCGAGCTGGCCGACGACGTCCGCGACGCCGTCCGTCATGTCGATCACGAGGCCGTTCTCGCCGATGAAGGTGTTCGCGGCCGGGACGCCGGTCTCGATCGCGAGGGCCGCGTTCGCCGTGAGATGACGGGTCTCGCCGTGCACCGGGAGGACGTTGGTCGGCTGCAGGATGTTGTAGCAGTAGAGGAGCTCGCCGGCCGCCGCGTGGCCCGAGACGTGCACCTTCGCGTTGCCCTTGTGGACGACCTTCGCGCCGAGCTTCATGAGCCCGTTGATGACGCGGTAGACGGCGTTCTCATTGCCGGGGATGAGGCTCGAGGCGAGGATGACGGTGTCGCCCTCGCCGATCTCGATCTGGTGGTCGAGGTTGGCCATGCGCGCGAGGACCGCCATCGGCTCGCCCTGCGAGCCCGTGCTCATGAAGACGACCTCGTCGTCGGGCAGGTTCATCGCCTTCTTGCTGTCGATGAGGATGCCGTCCGGCACGCGCAGGTAGCCGAGCTCCGCCGCGATCCCCATGTTGCGGACCATCGAGCGCCCGATCAGCGCGACCTGGCGTCCGTTCGCGGCCGCCGCATCCAGCACCTGCTGCACACGATGGACGTGGCTCGAGAAGCTCGCGACGATGACGCGGCGGCGCGCCTTCGCCATGACGCCCTCGATGACCGGGCCGATGTCGCGCTCGAGGGCCGTGAAGCCCGGCACGTCGGCGTTCGTGGAGTCCGGGAGGAAGAGGTCCACGCCCTCCTCGCCGAGGCGGGCGAAAGCGCGCAGGTCGGTGATGCGCTCGTCGAGCGGCAGCTGGTCCATCTTGAAGTCGCCCGTGTGGAGCACGAGGCCGGCCTTCGTGCGGATCGCGACCGCGAGCGCATCCGGGATCGAGTGGTTGACCGCCACGAACTCGAGCTCGAAGGGCCCCATCCGCTCGGTGCCGCCCTCGCGGACGACGTGCGAGACCGGCTGGATGCGGTGCTCCTTGAGCTTCGCCTGGATGAGCGCGAGCGTCAGCTCCGAGCCGAGGAGCGGGACGTCCTGGCGGAGCTTCAGGAGGTACGGCACCGCGCCGATGTGGTCCTCGTGGCCGTGCGTGAGCACGACGCCGACGACGTCGTCGAGGCGGTCGCGGATCGGCGTGAAGTCGGGGAGGATCAGGTCGACGCCCGGCTGGTGCTCCTCGGGGAAGAGCACGCCGACGTCGACGATCAGCAGCTTGCCGTCGATCTCGTAGACGGTCATGTTGCGGCCGATCTCGCCGAGCCCGCCGAGCGGGATCACCCGGAGCGTTCCGGGGGCGAGTGCGGGCGGGTCGTAGACGTCCTGGGGCATGCGGTCCTTCAGCGTGTCGTGCCCGCGACCTTGGGCAGGGCGCCGCCGGCGGCGGCGTTGCGGTCGGGGCGGAAGTTGGAGAAGTCGACGCCCGGGATGTGCTTCACGAGGTCGATCTCGTCCTCGATCTGCGCCGCCTCCCACTCCTCCGGCCCGACGAGCGGGAGCCGGACGCGCGGGGAGGTGATGCGGCCGAGGCCGTGGAGGATGTACTTCGCCGCGACCGTGCCGGGCACGTGCGTCATCGTGGCGCGCACGAGCGGCTCGAGCGTCTGGTGGGCCTCGGTCGCGGCGCGCAGGTCGCCCGTGTTCACGGCATCCACCATCGTCCGGTACGGGCGCGGGGCGATGTTCGCGGTCACGCCGATGAGGCCGGTGCCGCCGATCGCGAGGGTCGGCAGCGCGTTCGCGTCGTCGCCGGCGAAGTACATGAGGTCGGTCTGGTTGAGGACGCGGCTGACCTCGCTGAGGTCGCCCTTCGCATCCTTCACCGCGAGGATGTTGGGGTGCTTCGCGAGGCGGAGGATCGTCTCGTAGCGGATCGGGACGCCCGTGCGGCCCGGGATGTCGTAGAGCAGCACCGGGAGGTCGGTCGAGTCGGCGACCATGCGGAAGTGCGTGAGGATGCCGGCCTGCGTCGGCTTGTTGTAGTACGGCGTGACGATCATGATGCCGTCGGCGCCGACCTGCTCGCTCTTGCGGTAGAGCTCGATCGCGTGCGCCGTCTCGTTCGAGCCGCCGCCCGTGATGATCTTCGCGCGACCCGCCGAGACATCCTTCGCGACCTCGACGAGGCGGATCTTCTCGGGGTCGGTGAGGGTGCTCGTCTCGCCCGTGGTGCCGGTCACGACGATGCCGTCGGCGCCGTCCTGGATGACGCGGTCGATGTGCTTCTCGACGTCGCCCCAGTGCACCTCGCCGTCGGCCGTGAACGGGGTCACGAGCGCGACGAGCACCTGTCCGAAGGGGTTCTCTGGCGTCGACACGTCGTACAGGCTATCGGGTGCGGGTGTCGCCCCCGATCCAGCCGTTGTGCAGGAGTTCTCGGCTCCTGCGCCGTTCCGACTGTGCTTCGACGTCAGAAGTCCTGCACAACGGGAGTGGGGGATGCCGTCAGGCGCGATGATCGCCGCGAGCGATCGAAGCTTCGAGCGCCATGAGGCAGTGCGACAGCTCGTGCACCACCTGCCCGTACATGAACCGGAGCGTGCGATAGCCGGCGATGCTGGCCTCCGCGTCGCGTCGACGATCTCGATACGCGTCAGAGTGGTACTCCCGGCTGTCGGCCTCGACGATCAGCCGCTCCCCGATGACGAAGTCGACGCGGCCGACCCCGTCGATCGGCACCTGCTGCCGGAAGGGGATCCGGCGCTCGATCATGGCGAGCTTCAGGAGCGACTCCGTCCCGCTCTCCGACTCCGCCCCGGTCCGGATCGCGACTCGACGCAGCCGACCGGGGATCCGGCTCACGACATCCGCTCGCGCGGACGCAGGGAGGACGCGGCTCAGGATCGCCGACTCCATCGCGGCGAAGAAGTCGGCCTTGGGCGCGCAGCTCGCCATCGAGACGAGGCAGTCCGGGACCGACTGGATGCCCCGAGTCGTCGACCCGCTCCAGTGGACCACCACCGCATCCCGATCGGCGGACTGCGCGAGTCGGAGGCGGCGATCGCGCGGGGTCCGGAGCCTGGCGGAATCGGCCGGGACTTCCACATGCAGGGGCGGCCGATTTCGGAGCCAGAGGCCGTGATGCCCGGCGGCGCTCAGGCAGGCGAGCGATCCGCCGACGCGCACCGCGGCGATGGCCTCAGGGCCGAGTCGCGGGTCGACGTACCAGCCCTTCCGCGGTCGGACGACGTCGCCGTGCGCGACGGCGGCGCGCAGCGCACCGGGGCCGAACCCCGCATCACCGAGTTCGCAGGCACGCGCCACGCCGCCGAGCAACCTGATCGCTCGAAGCACCGACACACCATGAGCCTCGCCGGACCGGTGTCCCGGCCCGACCGAACCGCTCGATCTGTGGACGCATCCCCCGCCGCGGGGGTTGTGGAGGAGGGTATGTCGCCCTGGCACCTGCCGTTTCGCAGGAGCGGCGCATGCTCGACGCTCTCAAGCGCTCACGATCCGCGGATCTCCTGCACAACGGGAAGGCGGAGGCGGCTCCAGGGACTAGGGGGCGACTCGGCCGTTCGCCTGGAAGGCGGCGTGGGTCAGCGGCATGAGGCGCTGCCAGGCCTCCTCCAGCTGCTCGGCCGCCATCTCGATCTCGCGCTGCGGGAAGGAGGGGAAGTGCGAGTCCTCGCGCTTCGTGCGCAGCGAGAGGAAGTTCATGAGCGAGCGCGCGTTCATCGTCACGTACATCGAGGAGTAGAGGTTGAGCGGGAGGACGATGCGCGCGACCTCGCGCGCGATGCCGGCCTCGAGCATCCGCTGGTAGGAGGCATAGGCCTCGAGGGAGACCGCGGTCGCCTCGCGGACGGCGAGCTCGCTCTGTTCGGGGCTCCCCTCCTCGAAGACGTAGGCGCCCGGCTTGCCGACCTGCACGAGGCGGCGCTCGGCGCCGGGCACGTAGAAGACGGGGCGCAGCTCGCGGTAGCGGCCCGACTCCTCGTTGTAGGACGCGATCCGGTGGCGCATGAACTCGCGGAAGACGAAGATCGGCGCCTGCACGTAGAAGGTCATCGAGTTGTGCTCGAAGGGCGAGCCGTGGCGGTCGCGCATGAGGTAGTTGATGAGGCCCTTGTCGCGCTCGCCGGCCTCGGTGCCGGCGGCGGCCTTCTCGAGGGTCTGCTCGCCCTGCGTCGAAACGCGGGCGGCGAAGAGGACGTCGGCGTCGGCGGCACTGGATCGCACCAGCTCGACGGCGATGTCGGAACGGAAGACGGGCTCGCGGGTCTCGCTGGCATCGGGCACGGTCGCCACGATATCGCCGGCCCCCGACACGTCATAGTCGGACACACGGGACCGCGACGAGCCGGGCCGGTCTCGCGTCTCGGCATGGACCTGGCGCCGCTCCTCGTGATCGTCGCGCTCCTCGCGGGCGCGACCGTGATCGGCCTGCGGGTGCGGCACCGCGACGGACGGCTCCGGCCCGCCGCGGCGGGCGAGCGCATCCTCGAGGTCCCGCTCGGCGAGCGCGGCACGCTGCTGCAGCTCTCGAGCGCCGCCTGCGCGAGCTGCCCCGGCACGGCGCGCCTGCTCGGGACGATCGCGGAGCGCCGCCCCGGAATCCGGCACGTCGAGCTCGACGTCGACGAGCACCCCGAGCTGGTCGCACGGCTCCGGGTGCTGCAGACCCCCACCACCCTGATCCTCGACGCGGACGGCGCCGTCCGCTCCCGCATCGGCGGGCCCGCCCGACCGGACGCCGTCGAGGACGCGATCGAGAGGCTGGACGCACCATGACCGAGGACCGCACCCCCGCCGGGATCGACCCGCGCGGACCCCGATTCGGCGCCGCCGTCACGGCGGTGCTCGCGCTCGCCGTCGTGGGCCTCGCGACCGCCGGCGCGCTCGTCGCCGCCGTCTCGGTGCTCGCCGTGCTCGCGGCCGCCTTCGCCGCGGGCGCCCTCGGCGGCGTCCAGCGCAACCCCTTCGGAATCCTCTACCGCGTGCTCGTGCAGCCCCGGCTCGCATCGCCCGCCGAGCGCGAGGACCCGCGCCCGCCGACCTTCGCGCAGCGCCTGGGCCTCGGCATCACGCTGGCCGGAATTCTGGGCGCGCTCCTCGCCCCGGCGCCCGCCTCGATCGCCGCCGGATCCCTCGTCTTCCTCGCGGCCTTCCTCAACGCGGTCTTCGGCCTCTGCGTCGGCTGCCGCATCCACCTCATCATCTCCCGGGTGCGCCGCGGCGTGACCGCGGCATAGGCTGGAGCTCCGGATCGAGGAGGATGCCATGCCCGTCACGAGCGAAGCCACGACCCTCTGGTTCGGCGACCTGGCCGCGGGCCACGGCACGACCTCCCTCGACTCCTCGGACGCCGCCGAGTTCCCCGTCACCTGGGCCGCGCGCTCGGAGGGCGAGGCCGGCCGCACGAACCCCGAGGAGCTCCTCGGCGCCGCGCACTCCGCCTGCTTCTCGATGGCGCTCTCGCACGCGCTCGCCGGCAACGGCACCCCGCCGGAGAGCCTCCAGGTGACCGCGGCCGTGACCTTCCAGCCCGGCGAGGGCATCACCGGCAGCCACCTGCTCGTGAGCGCCCGCATCCCCGGGATCTCGGAGGCCGACTTCGCGAGGATCGCCGAGGAGGCCAAGACGGGCTGCCCCGTCTCGGCCGCGCTCGCCGGCATCCCCATCACGCTCGAGGCGAGCCTGGCCTGATGATGGCCGACCGTCTGCGGGTCCTCGTCTCCGGCGCCTCCGGCCTCGTCGGGCAGGAGCTGCAGCGACAGCTGCGCACCGAGGGCGCCGAGGTGCGGCGCCTCGTGCGGCGGCCGCCGACGTCGTCGGAGGAGGTCCGCTGGGAGCCGGGCGTGCGCCCCCTCGACCCGGCCGTGCTCGACGGCGTCGACGCGGTCGTGAATCTCTCCGGCGCGAGCGTCGGACGCCTGCCGTGGACGCCCGCCTACCGGCGCGAGCTCGCCGA
The DNA here is from genome assembly GCF_027912415.1 of Homoserinibacter sp. YIM 151385. Lineage (NCBI taxonomy): Bacteria > Bacillati > Actinomycetota > Actinomycetes > Micrococcales > Microbacteriaceae > Homoserinibacter > Homoserinibacter sp. YIM 151385. Next base: position 1,005,329 of record NZ_CP115175.1, read on the forward strand.
CTCCCGGATCGAGCCGACGCGCACGCTCGCCGCCGCCATCTGCTCGGCCGAGCGGCCGCCGGCGGTGCTGCTCAGCGCCTCCGCGGTCGGGTTCTACGGCGACCGCCCCGGCGAGCGGCTCGACGAGGACTCGGCGCCCGGCACCGGCTTCTTCCCCCAGCTCGTCGCCGCGTGGGAGGCCACCGCCCACGAGGTGCCCGACGCGACCCGCGTGGTCACCTTCCGCTCCGGTGTCGTCGTCGCAACGGGGGGCGGGATGGCGCCCGTGCGGATCCTGAGCCGCGTCGGCCTGGGCACGCGGTTCGGCTCGGGGCGCCAGCACTGGCCCTGGATCTCGCTGCGCGACGAGGCGGCCGCGATCCGCCATCTCCTCCGCTCGGAGCTCGCCGGCCCCGTGAACCTCGTGGGACCGGAGCCCGCGACGAGCGAGCGCGTCACCCGCGCCTTCGCCCGGCAGCAGCACCGGCCGCACCTGCTGATCGCGCCGCGCGCACCCGTCGAGGCGCTGCTCGGCGAGGGCGGGCGGCGGCTGCTCTTCGACAGCATGGAGGTGCGGCCGACGCGGCTGATCGCCGACGGCTTCCGCTGGCAGGATGCGACGATCGAGCAGGCGGTCGCCCGGACGCTCAGCGCGACGAGCGCTCGAGGCTGATCGCGCGGCGGGTCGCCCAGCGCGCGCGGCGCCGATCCCCGCTCGCATCGTAGGCGAGCGCGAGCCGGAACCAGGCGCGCCAGTCCTCGGGAGAGGCCTCGGCCGCCCGCTGATACGCGGGGAAGGCCTCGCGCGCGGCGGCGCGATCGACCCGGCCGCTCGGCGCCGCGGGGAGGGATTCCCCGGGGAGGCCGCCCTCCGTCTCCAGCCGGCGTCCGAGCCGCTCCGCGCCCAGGCCGAAGCGGATCTCGAGCACGAGCGCCAGGATCCCGAGCACGGCCAGCAGCAGCAGCGCCGCGCCCATCGCGATCGCCACCGGCTCGCCGACCGAGAACAGGATGCTCGCGTAGTAGCCGGAGAAGAGCAGGTAGAGCAGCAGCAGGCCGCCCATGCCGAGCGCCGCGAGTCGGGTCCTCACGAGGATGCGGCGCCGGGAGCCTGGGCGGCGGCCGCGTCGAGCAGCGCCCCGAGCCCCACCGTGAGGCCGCGCGCCGCCGGCAGCGAGCGCAGCCCGAGCAGGATGCCCGCCTCGTAGGAGCTCGGCGAGAGGGTCTCGTGCGTCAGGGTCAGCACCTCGCCCTCGCCGCCGAAGTGCACATCCTGACGCGCCTGCACGCCCCGCAGGCGGAGGCTGTGGATCGGGATGCTCGCCACCTGCTGGCCGCGGGCGCGCTGATCGGAGTGCGGGGCGTCGACCGGCCCGAGCTCGCCGCGCGCCGCCGCCATGAGCTCGGCGGTGCGGACGGCGGTGCCGGAGGGCGAGTCGACCTTGCCGGCGTGATGGGCCTCGACGATCTCGATCGACTCGAAGTACCGGGCCGCCTCCGCCGCGAAGCGCGTCGCGAGCACCGAGCCCACCGAGAAGTTGGGGATCACGATGACGCCGAGGCCCTCGGGGATGCGGCGCTCGAGACCGGCGAGCCGCTCCGCCGACCAGCCGGAGGTGCCGACGAGGGCGGGGATGCCGTGCTCGAGCGCGCGGTCGACGACCCCGGGCGAGACCTGCGGCACCGTGAGGTCGAGGACGAGGTCGGCGCCCGCCATCCGCTCGGGGTCGTCCTGCGAGCCGATCGCGGCGTGGAGCGCCAGGTCGGGCTCCCGCTCGACGAGCCCGACGGCGAGCCGCCCCATCCGACCGTTCGCGCCGACGACGGCGACCCGAGAGACCATGCCCCCATGCTACGGGCCCTAGCCTTGGGGCATGGTCTCGATGCGCCCCGCCTCCCCCGCGGATCCGGCCTCCCACGCGCTGCTCGCCGAGTACTTCGCGGACCGCGCCCGCGGCTTCCCCGCCGAGCAGGGCGAGTACCGGACGACCTTCCCGGACCCCGCCGCCTTCGAGGGCGGGCGCGGGGTGTTCCTGCTCGTCGAGGACGAGGAGCTCGGCCCGGTCGGCTGCGGCGGGATCCGCCTGCTCTCCCCCGGGCGCGCCGAGGTGAAGCACCTCTACCTCCAGCCGCGCACCCGCGGACGCGGGCTCGGGCGGGTGCTGCTCTCGGAGCTGGAGCGGCTCGCCGCCGGCCTCGGCGCGACGGAGGTCGTGCTCGACACGAACCGGAGCCTCGCGGCGGCGGGCGGGCTGTACCGCGCGAGCGGCTACGAGTCGACCGAGCCCTACAACGACAACCCGAACGCGACCGACTGGTACCGCAAGCCGCTCTAGCTCAGTAGGGCTGCTCGACCGGCAGGCCGGTGCGCAGCTCCGTCGGCAGGTGGCCGAGATCGTTGTGGGTGATGAGCACGGGCGGCTTCGCCGAGCGCACGCGGATGATCGTGAGACCCGCGTTCGCCTGGTTGACGCCCATCCAGCGCCACGGCGCCGCCCCGAACACCTCGCGCACGAACCACGCGATCACGAAGTTGTGGGTGATGAGGAGCTCGTGGCGGTCCTCGCGCGAGGGCGTCAGCCACTCCGACACGGCATCCGCCATCTGCGCCTCGCCCGCCTCGATCTCCTCCTCCGTCACGCCGCCGAAGAAGGACTCGAAGGCGTGCGGCATGTCGGACGTCGGCCCGGAGGGGATGCAGTCCATGAGCAGCGCCGAGGGCTCCGGCTCGATCGCGGGCATGCGGGCCGTCATGATCCGCGCCGTCTCCTGCGCGCGCTGGAGCGGCGAGGTCCACGCGCCGTCGAAGGGGACGCCGCCGAGCCGCTCCGCGAGGAGGGTCGCCTGGCGGACGCCGCGGGGGCTCAGCGGGCCGTCGGGGAGGCCGTGCTCGGCATCCTGCTGCTCGCCGTGCCGGACCAGGTAGAGGTAGCGGGACATGGTGCTGGGGCTTCCTGTCGGGGTCACGCTGCGACGTCGTCGTCGAGCGCTGCGAGGGCGTCGTCGTCGAGGGCGCCGACGGCGGCGATCGAGCGGGGGCGCGCGAGGAGCTCGGCCGCGAGCGCGCGGACCTGCCCGGCGCCGACCTCGTGGAGGCGCCGCAGCGACTCGTCGAGGTCGAGGAACTCGCCGAGCGCGAGCTCGCTGCGGCCGAGTCGGGACATGCGGGTGTCGGAGTCCTCGAGCGCGAGGGCGGCCGCACCGCCGAGCTGGCCGCGCGCGCGACGCAGCTCCTCCTCGGTGATGCCGGACTCGGCGAGCCGGCGCCACTCGTCGACCATGAGCTGCGCGACCTCCTCCGCCCGCTGCGGCGAGCAGCCGGCCGAGAGCGCCATGATCCCGGTGTCGCTGTAGCCGGCGGCGAAGGAGTAGACCGAGTAGGCGAGGCCGCGGCGCTCGCGGATCTCCTGGAAGAGCCTCGACGACATCCCGCCGCCGAGCACCGAGTTGAGGACCGCGAGCTCGCTGCGGCGCTCGTCGCCCGCCGCGAGCCCCTCGACCCCGAGGATCAGCGCGACCTGCTCGAGCGGCCGGCGGACGATCGCGCGGCGGCCCGCGCCCGCGAACGGCTCGGCCCGCGGTGCGCGTCGCGCGACGGGTGCGGCCTCGATGCCGAGATCCCAGCCGGCCCGGGTGAGCGCATCCTCGACCCAGGCGACGAGCGCGCCGTGGTCGACCGAGCCCGCGACGGTCACGACGAGATCCCGCGGCCCGTACTGCGCACGGTAGTGGGCCCAGACGGAGTCGCGGTCGACCGCGGCGATCGAGGCGGGGCTCCCGCCGATGGGGCGGCCGAGCGGGTGGGCGCCGAAGACCGCCTCGAAGAAGCGCTCCCCCGCGACATCGCCCGGGTCGTCCTCCGCCATCGCGAGCTCCTCGAGGATCACGCCGCGCTCCTGCTCGAACTCGTCCGGGTCGAGCGTCGAGGAGGTGAACATGTCGGCGAGGACGCGCACCGCCATCTCGAGATCGCCGTCGCGCACCTTCGCGTAGTAGCAGGTGTGCTCCTTCGCGGTGAGCGCGTTGTGCTCGCCCCCGACCTCGTCGAAGGCGACCGCGATGTCGAGCGCGCTGCGGCCCCCGGTGCCCTTGAAGAGCAGATGCTCGAGGAAGTGCGTGGATCCGGCGCTCTCGGGCTGCTCGTCGCGCGAGCCGACCGCGACCCAGAAGCCGACCGTCGCGCTCTGCGCACCCGGCATCCGCTCGCTGAGGATGCGGACCCCGCTCGGCAGGACCGTCCGGCGGATGGAGGATCCGCCGGAGGCCTCGAAGGCCAGTTCCGGCAGATCGAGAGGCAGTCCGACAGCGCCGTTCATCGAGTCGAGCCTACGTCATCGGCACCCCCCGGATGGGCGTCGCGACCCTCCAACTGGGGGCACGCCGATGTGCTGACAGACGAGTCTGTCTGTCCTCATCGCGGTACCCTCAAGGACCGCGACCCGACACCTGCCTGAGCGCGGCGACGTCAACCCGAATGACGATCAGGAGCCCACCATGACCGCAGATCTGCTCGCCCCGACCGCGACCAGGCCGCCCGCCCCGGCGAAGCTTCGCATCCTCGAGACCGCGGATCGCCTCTTCACCGACGAGGGCATCCGCACCGTCGGCATCGACCGGCTCATCCAGGAGTCGCGCGTGACGAAGGCCACCTTCTACAAGCACTACGGCGCGAAGGAGCGGCTCGTCCTCGACTACGTCCGCAACCGGCACCGCCAGGAGGCCGACGCGCTCGTCCGGCGCGCCGCCGACGGGGATGCCGAAGCCGCCGTGCGCGCCCTCCTCGGCGCCACGCTCGCGGAGCTCGACCGGGCGGGCTTCCGCGGCGACGCCTTCCTCAACACGGCCGCCGAGTTCCCCGACCGCGCGCACCCCGTGCGCGCCGTCGTGACCGCGCACCGCGACTGGTTCGCCGCCGAGCTCGCGGAGCTGCTGCGCGAGCTCGGCCACGACCTCCCCGGGGATGCCGCCGACGACCTCGTGCTCGCGCGCGACGGCGCCATGAGCGGCGCGTACGCGGGCGACCCCATCGCGGCCGGCGCCGCGCTGACGCGCGCCTTCGAGCGCGCGATCGCGGAGGCGCGGGCCTGATCGCCCCCGCTCGACGCGCGGAAGGACGAGGGGGCCGCTAGGCCCAGGCGCTGACGCGGTCGAGCGCGGTCACGTGGTGGCGGCGCAGGCGCAGCTCGGCGGCGGCGGCGAGGTCGACGACCTGCTCGGGCTCGGAGGCCGAGACGACCGGCGCGACCACGTGCGGCTTCGTGAGCAGCCAGGCGAGCGCGACCGTCGCGACCGAGGCGTCCAGCTCCACGGCGAGCTCGTCGAGCACCCCGAGCACCTTGAGCCCGCCGCGGGTGAGGTGCGGCGCGAGCTCGCGCGAGCGCGGGCTCTGGCGCACGGCCGCGCGCGTGCGGAACTTCCCCGAGAGGAATCCGTGCGCGATCGCGAAGCGCGGCATGACGCCGAGCCCCTGACTCGCCGCGACGCGGGCGAGATCCCGCTCGTACTGCTTCCGCCGCACGAGGCTGTACTCGTTCTGGAGCGCGACCATCTGCGCGACGCCGAGCTGGGCGGAGGCGATGCGGGCCTCGAAGAGCCGGTCGCCCGTGTGGTCGGAGCCGCCGAAGCAGCGGACCTTCCCGGCGCGGATCAGCTTGTCGACCGCGAGCAGCGTCTCGTCGAACTCGACCGACTCGTCGTCGATGTGGAGGTAGAGCAGGTCGATGCGGTCGGTCCCGAGCCGGCGGAGCGAGGCCTCGACGGCCCCCTGCACGGCCGCGGCGCCGAGGCCGGGGTGCTCGGCGCTCTTGCCGATCTTCGTCGCGAGCACGAGCTCGTCCCGGTTGCCGGCGTTCCGCATCCAGGTGCCGATCATGATCTCGCTGCGGCCGCTCGCGTAGCTGTCGGCGGTGTCGACGAAGTTGCCGCCGTGCTCGACGTAGCGGTGGAGGATGCGGTCGGTCGCGGCCGTCGTCGCCGTCCAGCCGAAGGCCTTCGCGCTGAGCGCGAGCGGGAACACCTCGAGCGGCGAGGCGCCGATCCGGCGACGCGGGGCGCCGCCCGGTCCGCGCACGATCGCGGTCGTCTCGGCGGTCGTCGGGCGGGGTTCGGCGGCGGAGCTCACGGGGCCTGCGGACGCGGCCCGCGCGGGATCGCGCGAGGCGTCGACTGCGCCGGACTGCTCCACATCCCCTCCCCCGATCGGTCCCGTTGCGAGCAGGTTAGCCCCGGTGCGAGGCGCGCCACGCGCGCACGCACCGAATCGTTATGAATCTTCATCATTCTGAGTGCCGCTCGCGGAATCCCGCTCCCGAACGCGACGGAGGCCGCCCCGCGCGATGCGGGACGGCCTCCGTCGTGAGCGCTGCGGATCAGCCCTCGGCCGGCGCCTCGGGACCGGCGGCGGCCGCCGAGGAGCCCTCGGTGTCGCCGCCCTCGGTCTCCTCGACGACGGGCGCGAGCGACAGCTTGCCGCGGTCGTCCATCTTCGTGATCTCGACCTGGAGCTTCTGGCCCACCGAGAGGACGTCCTCGACGTTCTCGACGCGCTTGCCGCCCGCGAGCTTGCGGACCTCGCTGATGTGCAGGAGGCCGTCCTTGCCCGGCATGAGGGACACGAAGGCGCCGAAGGAGGCGATCTTCACGACCGTGCCGAGGAAGCGCTCGCCGACCTCGGGGTTGATCGGGTTGCCGATCGCGAGGACGCGGGCACGGGCCGCCTCGGCCGTGGGGCCGTCGGTCGCGCCGATGTAGACGGTGCCGTCCTCCTCGATGGAGATCTCGGCGCCGGTCTCGTCCTGGATGGCGTTGATCGTCTTGCCCTTGGGGCCGATGAGCTCGCCGATCTTGTCGACCGGGATGTTCACCGAGATCACGCGCGGAGCCGTCGGGGCCATCTCGTCCGGGCCGTCGATCGCCTGGTTGAGGACCGAGAGGATGGCCGTGCGGGCCTCCTTCGCCTGCTTGAGCGCGCCGTCGAGGACGGAGGACGGGATGCCGTCGAGCTTCGTGTCGAGCTGGATCGCCGTCACGAAGTCGGAGGTGCCGGCGACCTTGAAGTCCATGTCGCCGAGCGCGTCCTCCGCGCCGAGGATGTCGGTGAGCGCCGCGTAGCGGGTCTCGCCGTCGACCTCGTCGGAGACGAGGCCCATCGCGATGCCCGCGACGGGCGCCTTGAGCGGCACGCCCGCGTTGAGCAGCGACAGCGTCGAGGCGCAGACGGAGCCCATCGAGGTCGAGCCGTTCGAGGACAGCGCCTCGGACACCTGACGGATCGCGTAGGGGAACTCCTCGCGGCTCGGGAGCACCGGCACGAGGGCGCGCTCGGCGAGGAAGCCGTGCCCGATCTCGCGGCGCTTGGGCGAGCCCACGCGGCCGGTCTCGCCGGTCGAGTACGGCGGGAAGTTGTAGTGATGCAGGTAGCGCTTCTTCGTCACCGGCGAGAGCGAGTCGATCTGCTGCTCCATCTTGAGCATGTTCAGCGTCGTGACGCCGAGGATCTGGGTCTCGCCGCGCTGGAAGATCGCGGAGCCGTGGACGCGCGGGATGACCTGCACCTCGGCGTCGAGCGCGCGGATGTCCGCGAGCCCGCGGCCGTCGATGCGGACGCCGTCGGTGAGGATGCGGCCGCGCACGATCTTCTTCGTGACGGACTTGTAGGCGCCCGAGACCATGGGCGGCACGTCGCCGCCGAGCTCGCCGGCGTCGACCTTCTCCTGGATCGCGAGCTTCACGCGCTCCTTGAGGGCGTCATCCTGGTTCTGGCGCTCGGTCTTGTCGGCGATCTGGTAGATCGCGGTGAGCTCGTCCTTCGCGATGGCCTCGACGGCGGCGAAGGCCTCGTCGCTGTAGGCGAGGAACACCGGGTACTCGCGGATCTCCTTCGCCGACTGCGCGGCGAGCTCCTCCTGCGCCTTGACGAGCGCGGCGATGAAGGGCTTGGAGGCCTCGAGGCCCTGGGCGACGACGGCCTCGTCGGGCTTCGTCGCGCCGCCCTGGATGAGGTCCCAGCTCTGCTCGGTGGCCTCGGCCTCGACCATCATGATCGCGACGTCCTCGGTGCCGTCCGCGTTCTTGACGACGCGGCCCGCGACCGTGAGGTCGAAGACGGCGTCGGCGAGCTGCGAGTGCTTCGGGAACGCGACCCACTGGTCGCCGCTCGAGCTCGGGATGAGCGCGAGGCGGACGCCCGCGATCGGGCCGCTGAAGGGCAGGCCCGAGATCTGGGTCGAGGCGGAGGCCGCGTTGATCGCGAGCGCGTCGTAGAACTCGTCGGGCGCGATCGAGAGGACCGTGATGACGATCTGGACCTCGTTGCGGAGGCCGTCGACGAAGGACGGGCGCAGGGGCCGGTCGATGAGGCGACAGACGAGGATCGCCTCGGTGGAGGGGCGGCCCTCGCGGCGGAAGAACGAGCCGGGGATCTTGCCGGCGGCGTAGGAGCGCTCCTCGACGTCGACGGTCAGCGGGAAGAAGTCGAAGCCCTCCCGGGGGTGCTTGCCGGCGCTCGTGGCGCTGAGCAGCATGGTGTCCTCGTCGAGGTAGGCGGCGACGGCCCCCTGGGCCTGCTGCGCGAGGCGGCCGGTCTCGAAGCGGACGGTGCGGGTGCCGTAGCGGCCGTTGTCGATGACGGCCTCGGCGAACTTGATCTCGGGACCTTCCATAGGTCTCTCCTCTTTCTTGCCGAGGAGCAGGGGCGGGAAGTCGTCGCGCGGCTCAGCATGCCGACGTGCTCATGCGAGCGGCGGACGGGCTCTGCAAGCCTCTGGTCAACAGTCGAAACCCACCGTCCGCGATCTCGCGCGCTCGGGGGACCACCACCACTGACCAGCTTCGAGCCGGTCTGCTCCATGGTTCGGCCGCCGGTCGGCGGCCTCGGCCATGGTATCAGCGCGGGGCCTCGGGGGGCGAGGATGCGGGTGCGGCGCGCCCGCCGCGGCGACGGCGAGCGCCCCGGCCGATCAGGCGGCGACGCCGGAGGGGTCGAAGCCGGCCGGCAGCGCGAAAGGGTCCGTCGCGACGCGGGCGGGCGCGCGGAGCACGAGCTCGGCCAGCTCGCCGCCCGCGCGGTCGATCCGACGGCCGAGCGCCGCCGAGGCCTCGGCGGAGCCCCAGTCCTGCGACGCCGCGTAGACGCCCGTGGACGCGATGCTCGCGCCGAGGTAGGCGAAGACGGGCCGCAGCGCGTAGTCGATCGCGAGCGAGTGGCGCTCGGTGCCGCCGGTCGCGGCGAGGAGGGTCGGCATCCCGCGCAGCGCCTCCGGGTCGATCCCGTCGACGAAGGTCTTGAAGATGCCGCTCGCGCCGGTCGTGAAGACGGGGGTGACGGCGATGAGGGCGTCGGCGCCCGTGACGGCCTCGACGGCCCCCGCGAGGCGCGGCGTCGGGTAGCCGGTGAGCAGCCGGTCGACGGCGTCGTGGGCGAGCTCGCGCAGCTCGATCGTCTCGATGCGCGAGTCCTCCCCCGCGACGGCGAGCGCGCGCGCCGTCGCCTGCCCGAGCCGGTCCGCGAGCAGCCGGGTCGAGGAGGGCGTCGAGAGCCCGGCGGCGACGACGACGGCGATGGTGCGCGGGGACATGGGGCGACTCCGATCGGGGATGCAGTCCATGCGTCTGCATGGATACCCGGATCAACCCGAGCGGAGCCGCGGCTATTCCCGCTCAGCGGCCGCGCCGCTCCTCGCGCTCGACGCCGACGATGGTCTCGAGATCGCGCGTCTCCGGCCGCTCCGGGACCTCGCGGCGGGTGCTCGGCGCGATCTCCGTCGCCGACTCCCCCTCCGCGTGCACCTCACGCGACGCGAAGGCCGCCTCGTCGAAGGGATCGCCCCCGTCGAGGACCGTCTTCACCCTCGCCGCATCCATCTCGCCCGTCCAGCGGCCGATGAGGAGCGTCGCGACCGCGTTGCCCGTGAAGTTCGTGAGCGCGCGCGCCTCCGACATGAAGCGGTCGATGCCGACGATGACGCCGACGCCGTCCACGAGATCCGGGCGGTAGGTCTGCAGGCCGCCCGCGAGGGTCGCGAGCCCGGCGCCCGTGACGCCCGCCGCGCCCTTCGAGGCGATGATCATGAAGACGAGGAGCCCGATCTGCTCGCCGATCGAGAGCGGCGTGCCCATCGCGGTCGCGATGAAGAGCGAGGCCATCGTGAGGTAGATCGCGGTGCCGTCGAGATTGAAGGAGTAGCCCGTCGGCACCGTGATGCCGACGACCGGCTTCGAGACGCCGACGTGCTCCATCTTCGCGATGAGCCGCGGGAGCGCCGCCTCCGAGGAGGAGGTGCCGACGATGAGCAGATACTCCTTGCCGAGGTACTTCATGAGCTTGAAGATGTTGACGCCCGTGACGAGCCGCAGCAGCGTGCCCAGGACCACCACGATGAAGAGGACGCAGGTGATGTAGAAGCCGGCCATGAGCGTCGCGAGGCTCACGAGCGCCCCCGCGCCCGTGTTGCCGACGACCGCCGCGATCGCGCCGAACGCGCCGACGGGCGCGAGCCAGAGCACCATCGAGAGGATGCGGAAGACGATCGCCTGGAGGCTCTTCACCGCGGCGAGCGCCGGCCTCCCCTTCTCGCCGAGCCCCTGGATCGCGAAGCCCACGAGGAGCGCCACGAAGAGGGTCTGGAGGATGCTCCCGTCGACGAGCGAGGAGAACAGGGACACGGGGATGACGCCCAGGATGAAGTCGGTCGTCGACGTCGCCTCCCCCTCCGTCTCGTACGAGGCGCCCGCGATGTCGAGCCCCTCACCCGGGTGGATGAGGTTGCCGACCACGAGGCCGATCGCGAGCGCGAAGGTCGACATGACGATGAAGTAGCCGAGGGCCAGGCCGCCGACCTTCCCGACCGTCGCGGCCTTCGCGATCGAGCCGACGCCGATCACGATCGTGCAGAAGATCACCGGCGCGATCATCATCTTGATGAGGGCCACGAAGCCCTTGCCGATGGGCTCGAGGGCGGTCGCGAACTCGGGGGCGGCGATGCCCACGATCGACCCGGCGATCACCGCGACGATCACCGCGATGTAGAGGTAGTGGTTGCGGTCGATGCGCCGCAGTGCCTGTAGCGTCGTTGCCATCGCCCCAGCGTGCTCCCGGGCCCTGCGGCATGGAAGTTGTGGTCATATTGGTCGAAGGCGAGCGGATGGCGCGTGGACGGGGCTGGTCGATCGCGGGCCGCGCGATCCTCGTCCAGCTCGCGGCCGTCCTCGTCATCGGCGGCGCGATCGCCCTCCTCCTCGTGCTCGACGCCCGGCGCGGCGCCGACGAGGACGCGGCCGAGCTCAGCCTCGCGATCTGCGAGACGATCGCGGTCGACCCGGCCGTGCTGGCGGCGCTCGACGGCCCCGACCCGACGGCGGCACTCCAGCCCTTCGCGCTCGGGGTCGTGGCCGAGGACCGCGTCGACTTCGTCACGATCATGTCGCCGGACGGCATCCGCTACACCCACCCCGACGAGGCCGAGATCGGGCGGCCGTTCCGCGGCACGATCGATGCCGCGCAGCGTGGCGGATCGATCACCGAGACCTACACGGGCACGCTCGGCCCGAGCGTCCGCGCGGTCGTGCCGATCGAGCGCGACGGCGAGCTCCTCGGGATCGTCTCGGCGGGCGTCACGACCGATCGGGTCTCGACCCAGGTGCTGCCCCGGCTCCCCTTCGTCGCCCTCGTCGCCGTCCTCGTCGTCGCGATCGGCGGGCTCGCCGCCTGGCTCACGGGTCGCGAGGTGCGGCGCGCGACGGGCCGGCTCTCGGGGGCGGAGCTGCAGAACATGGTGCAGTTCTACGAGTCGGTGCTGCACGCCGTGCGCGAGGGCGTCGTCCTCACGGACGGCACGCGCCGCATCCTGCTCTACAACGACGAGGCGGCCGACCTGCTCGGGCTCCCGCCGGCGCCCGAGCGGCCGCAGCCGCGCACCGCGGCGGAGCTCGGCATCGAGGGGCCCGTCCGCGCGATCCTGGACACGGGGCGGCGCGCCGTCGAGGAGGCGCACTCGGCGGCGGGCCGCGTGCTCCTCGTCAACCAGGAGGCGGCCGCCCCGCCCGGCGGCGCGCCCGGCACGGGCGGCGGCAGCGCCGTCATGACCCTGCGCGACCAGAGCGAGCTGCAGCATCTCGTCGGCGAGCTGGAGTCGGTGCGGACCATGACGGACGCGCTCCGCGCCCAGGCGCACGAGCACGCGAACACCCTCCACACGATCGTCTCGCTCCTCGAGCTCGGGCGCACGGCCGAGGCGGTCGAGCTCGTCGCCTCCGCGAGCCGCGCCGGCCAGCAGCTGACCGACGCCGTGCTCGGCCGCGTCGAGGACCCGGTGCTCGCGGCGCTCCTCCTCGGCAAGTCGGCGCAGGCCGCGGAGCGCGGGATCGAGCTCCGCGTCGAGTCGGCGCCCGCCGCATCCCTGCCGCTCCCGCCCGCGGCGATCGTGTCGATCCTCGGCAACCTCCTCGACAACGCGATCGAGGCGGCGCTGCGCGGCCCCGCGCCGCGCGCCGTCGTGCTGCGGATCCGCGACGAGGGCGGCCGCATCGGGATCGAGATCGAGGACAGCGGCCCCGGCGTCGCCCCCGAGCTCGACCCCGCCGAGGGCGGCGACCCCTTCCTCGCGGGGGCGACGAGCAAGCGCGGGGATGCGGCGGCCGGCGGCGAGCACGGCATCGGCCTCGCGGTGGTGCGCGCGCTCGTCGAGGCGGAGGGCGGCGAGGTCGGCTTCCTGCCGGGTCGGCCGACCCGCGTGCTCGTCTCGCTGCCCTCGGGCGGCGCCCCGTGATCCGCGTCCTCGTCGTCGACGACGAGCCGCTCACCGCCGAGGCGCACGCCGGCTATCTCGCGCGCGTGCCCGGCTTCGAGCTCGCCGGCATCGCGCACAGCGCGGGCGCCGCGCACCAGGCGATCGCGGCGGCGAGCGAGTCGGCGCCGGGCGCGGGCATCGACCTCGTCCTCCTCGACCTCACCCTCCCCGACGCCTCGGGGATCGACCTGGCGCGACGCCTCCGGGCGGAGGGCTCCTCGGTCGACATCGTCGCCGTCACCGCCGTGCGCGAGCTCGAGGCCGTGCAGACCCTCATGTCGCTCGGCGCGATCCAGTACCTCATCAAGCCCTTCGACTTCGCCGCGTTCCGCGACCGGCTGGAGCAGGCGGCGCGCCACCGCGAGCGTCTGGAGGCGGTGCGCGGCGCGGCCACCCAGCAGGAGGTCGACGAGCTGCTCGCCTCGCTGCACGCCCCCGCGCGCACGGCGCTGCCGAAGGGGCTCTCGAGCGAGACGCTCGACGCGGTCGCGGCACGGCTCCGCACGGCGGCGACGGCGGTCACGGCCTCCGAGCTGGCCGGCGCGCTCGCGCTCTCGCGCGTCACGGCGCGCCGGTACCTCGAGCACCTCTCCGACCTCGGCCTCGCGCGGCGCGCGCCGCGCTACGGCGGGCCCGGCCGCCCCGAGCTGACCTACCGCTGGCGCACCGGCGAGCGCTGAGCCCCGTCCGCGGGGCCGACCGGCACGAGCGCGTCGTGCTTCGCGACGCGGCCGTCGCCCGCCGTGCGGCCGCGGATGCGGCGGCCCGCCCACGGGCGCACGTGCGTCCACATCCACGCCGGGAGCGTCAGCTGCGGCTCGATCGGGTCGACGTCGCCGTCGTGGATCGCGTCGTCGAGCGCCCCGAGCTCGGCGGCGCCCGGCACGCCGAGCGCGGCCGCCGCACGGTAGGAGAGGAGACGGTGGCCGTGCGAGCTGAGGTGCACCCGGTCGTCCGCCCACATGCGCGTCTCGAGGAAGGCCGGATCCTCCGTGAGGTCGAGCAGCTGCGCGCCCTGCTCGCGGCAGACGCGGTGCAGCTCGAGCGCGAACACCCGGGTGCGCTCGTGGAGCGCGCGGAGGAAGGGCCACGGCGGGATGACGGGCGTCACCACGAGCACGTGCGCGCCGGTCGCGCGGAGCCGGGCGATCGCGGCGGCGAGGCGGGCCGCGAGACGATCGGGTCGCGCCCCGGCGCGCGCCAGGTCGTTGCCGCCGATGAAGACCGTCACGAGGTCGGCGCCGAGCGCGATCGCGCGCGGCAGCTGCTCCTCCACGAGGAGCGGGATGGTGCGGCTGCGCACCGCGAGGTTCGCGAAGCCGAGCGCCTCCGAGCCCGGTCCCCGATGCGCGAGGATCATCGCGAGCCGGTCGGCCCAGCCGCGGTACTCCCCCGCATCCTGGCGGGAGGTGTCGCAGAGCCCCTCCGTGAGGCTGTCGCCGAGCGCCACATAGCGCTTCCAGACCGGCGCCGCGACCGGCATGGGCGCGGTCTCGGGCGCCGGCCCGACCTGGACGGGCACCCTGTGCGGAGCCCCCGCGCTCGCCGCCGCGTGGAGCGAGATCGCCTCGCGGTAGTGGCCGAGCAGCTCGTCGCCGATCGCCGACCAGCTGCGGCGGGCGACCGCCTCGCGGGCCGCGACCGAGAAGGCGCGTCGCTTCGCGGCATCCCCCGCGAGGTCCATGACGCGCGCGCGCAGGTCGTCGAGGTCGCCGGGGCGGTACAGCCAGCCGGTGCGGCTCGACTCGACGAGGTCGAGCGGGCCGCCCCGTCCCGTCGCGACGACCGGGACGCCGCTCGCGAGGGCCTCCTGGATCGTCTGCCCGAAGGTCTCGTGCTCGCCCGGGTGCACGAAGACGTCGAAGCCCGCGAGCGACTCGGCGAGCGCCGCCCCCGACTGGAAGCCGAGGAAGCGCGCCTCGGGCAGCAGCCGCTCGAGGGCCGGGCGCTCGGGGCCGTCGCCGACGATCACGAGGCGCGTGCCGGGGATGCCGTGCACCGCCCGCAGGTGCTCGAGCTGCTTCTCGGGGGCGAGGCGTCCCAGGTACCCGATCACGACCTCCCCGCCCGGCGCGTGCTCGGCGCGCCAGGACGCCGAGCGGCGGGCGGGCGAGAAGCGCTCCGCGTCGACCCCGCGCGCCCAGCGCCGCAGCCGGCGCACGCCGAGGGCGGCGAGCTCGTCGAGGGAGGCGGAGGAGGGCGCGAGCGTCAGCGTCGCCTTGCGGTGCAGCCGGCCGAGGTGCTGCGAGAGCCCCGCGGTCGCGGCGCCCACGCGGTAGCGCTGCGCGTAGCCCGGCACATCCGTCTGGTAGACCGCGACGCTCGGGATCCCGAGGCGCTCGGCCGCGCGGAGGGCCTGCCAGCCGGTGAGGAAGGGGGATGCGAGATGCACGACGTCCGGCCGGAAGTCGCGCAGCGCCGGCTCGATCCAGCGGACCGGCACCGGCGCGAGGCGCACCTGCGGGTAGCTCGGGATCCCGACGGAGCGGAGCTCGCGCAGCTCGGCCGTGTGGAAGCTCGGATCGGCCTCGGTGCCGGCGGCGGCGGCCGCGGCCGGCGTCACGAGCAGCGTCTCGTGACCGGATCGGCTGAGGTGGCGCACCACCTGCAGGAGGGAGTGCGTCACCCCGTTCATGTGGTGGATCGAGCTCTCCGCGACCAAGGCGACTCTCACACGCCCAGGATGACCCGGCATCCCGCCCGGAGCGCGGCCGGACGGCCCCGGGCACCGAGACTTCACCCGATGTGCGCCGCCCGGTCACCGGACGCCTGCCGTTCACCCGGCGGGGCGAGGATGCGCGCATGGACGACGCCTGGCTGGATGCGGTGGCCGCCTCGCCGTGGCTGCTCCCGGCGCTCTTCGGTCTGGTCGTCGCGGACGCCCTCGTCGTCGTGCTGCCGAGCGAGACGCTCGTGGTCGCGCTCGGCGCGCTCTGGGGCGCGAGCGGGGAGCCCGCGATCGGCGCGGTCCTCGCGGTCGCGGCGGCAGGCGCCGTCGTCGGCGACTCGCTCTGCTACCTGCTCGGCCGCACGGTCGGCCTCGAGCGCTGGCGCTGGCAGCGCGGCCCGCGCGTCGCCCGCGCGGTCGGGCGGGTGCGGGACCAGGTGCACCGCCGGGCGACGGTCCTCGTCTTCACGGCCCGCTACATCCCCTTCGCCCGCATCGCCGTGAACCTCGCCGCCGGGGCGAGCCGCCTCCCGTACCGCCGGTATCTGCCCCTCTCGGCGGCGGCCGGCTGCGCCTGGGCGGTCTACAACCTCGCGATCGGGGCGCTGTTCGGGCGGGTGCTCGAGCATGAGCCGCTGCTCGCGGTGGTCATCGCGGTCGCGGTGGCGATCTCGCTGGGGGTCGTCGTGGATGCGGTGGCGCAGCGCCTCGCGCGACGCCGCGCCGGGCGCGAACGCTGATCGCCGGCGCTCGGATGGCGCGGATTCAGGAACCGCACGGACCCTCCGCCGACGCGGGACCGCCGTCGCGGGCGGAGTCCGGCGCATCGCGGCACACCGGAGTGCGGCGCTCCTGAATCCGCGCCGGCGAGACCTCAGCGCGCGGTCGCCGCGGCGGCGGCGTCGCGCGCGGCGACGAGGTTCTCGTGGGTGGGCGCGTCGGGCACCTCGGCCGGGCGGCCGCGGTCGAGCTCGCGGCGCAGCACCGGGACGACCTCGGTGCCGAGGATCTCGAGCTGCTCGAGCACGACCTCGAGCGGGAGGCCGGCGTGGTCCATGAGGAACAGCTGGCGCTGGTAGTCGCCGAAGTGCTCGCGCATGCCCGCGTAGCGGTCGATGACCTGCTGCGGGCTGCCGACCGTGAGCGGGGTCTGGGCGGTGAAGTCCTCGAGGCTCGGCCCGTGGCCGTAGACGGGCGCGTTGTCGAAGTAGGGGCGGAACTCCGTGACGGCGTCCTGCGAGCTCGCGCGCATGAAGACCTGTCCGCCGAGGCCGACGACCGCCTGCTCGGGGGTGCCGTGGCCGTAGTGGGCGTAGCGCTCGCGGTAGAAGCCGATGAGCTGCTGATAGTGCTCCTTGGGCCAGAAGATGTTGTTCGCGAAGAAGCCGTCGCCGTATTAGGCGGCCTGCTCGGCGATCTCGGGGCTGCGGATCGAGCCGTGCCAGACGAAGGGCGGCACGCCGTCGAGCGGGCGCGGCGTCGACTGGAAGCCCTGGAGCGGGGTGCGGAAGCGGCCCTGCCAGTCGACGGAGTCCTCCCGCCACAGGCGGTGGAGGAGACCGTAGTTCTCGATCGCGAGCGGGATCCCCTCGCGGATGTCCTTGCCGAACCACGGGTAGACGGGCGCCGTGTTGCCGCGGCCGAGCATGATGTCGACGCGGCCGCCGGCGACGTGCTGGAGCATCGCGAAGTCCTCGGCGATCTTGACGGGGTCGTTCGTCGTGATGAGCGTCGTGCTCGTCGTGAGGAGCAGCCGCTCCGTCGTCGCGGCGATGAAGCCGAGCATCGTCGTCGGGCTCGAGGGCACGAAGGGCGGGTTGTGATGCTCCCCGAGGGCGAACACGTCGAGCCCGACCTCCTCCGCCTTCTGCGCGATGCGGAGGATGGCCTGGATGCGCTCCGCCTCGGTCGGGGTCCGTCCGGTGGTCGGGTCGGTCGTGACATCTCCGACGGTGAAGATCCCGAACTGCATGGCGGTCATCGCGCGCTCCTCGTGTCAATGCAAACGTATCGAATCATCCACGGGAACCGAGCAGCACCCCGTCGTATTCCAGCAGAGGGAGACCGGGCAATCCGTCCGGCGCGCGCCTCCGAATCCCCCATGACGTTCCGGGGGGAACGCGCCGAGCGGCGTCAGACCGCTCCCGCACAGACGCCGGCCCGGCCCATCGGGGGATGGCCGGCCGGCGTCGCGGCGGCTAGAAGCCCAGCCGCCCCAGCAGCTTCGGGTCGCGCTGCCACTCCTTCGCCACCTTCACGCGGATCGACAGGAACACCTGCTTGCCGACGAGCGGCTCGATCTGCGCGCGAGCGGTGCGGCCCACCTCCTGCAGGCGGGCGCCGCCGCGGCCGATCACGATGCCCTTCTGGCTGTCGCGCTCGACGAAGAGGTTCGCGTAGACCTCGAGCAGGTCCTTGTCGTCGCGGTCGACCATGTCCTCGATGGTGACCGCGAGCGAGTGCGGCAGCTCGTCCTCGACGCCCTCGAGCGCCGCCTCGCGGATGAGCTCCGCGATGCGGATGTCGAGCCGCTCGTCGGTGACGTGGTCGTCCGGGTAGAGCTGCATCGACACCGGCATGAGCCCGATGAGCTCGGAGGCGAGGAGGTCGAGCTGGATGCGGTTCGCCGCCGAGACGGGGATGATCGCCTCCCACTCGCCCAGCTCGCTCACCTGCAGCAGCCGCTCCGCGACGACCGGACGCGGCGCCGCGTCGATCTTCGTCACGACGGCGACGCGCTTCGCCTTCGGGAAGCGCTCCAGCTGCTCGTGGATGAAGCGGTCGCCGGGGCCGATCCGCTCGTCCGCCGGGACGCAGAAGCCGATCACGTCGACCTCCCCCAGGGTCGACTGCACGACGTCGTTGAGCCGCTCGCCGAGCAGCGTGCGCGGCCGGTGGATGCCGGGGGTGTCGACGACGATGAGCTGGCCGTCCGGGTGGTGGACGATGCCGCGGATCGCGCGGCGCGTCGTCTGCGGCTTCGAGGAGGTGATCGCCACCTTCTCGCCGACGAGCGCGTTCGTGAGCGTCGACTTGCCGACGTTCGGCCGGCCGACGAAGCTCGCGAAGCCGGCGCGGTAGGCGGGGGTGCTCATCGGGTCTCCTCCATGCCGCCGAGCGCGGACTCCGCATCGATGAGCGCCGCATCCCGCTCGACGACGACGGTGTGCAGCAGCTTCCGCCGGCCCTCGACGCGCTCCGCCGTGAGCAGGAGGCCCGAGACGACGACCTGCGAGCCCGCGACCGGCAGGCGCCCGAGCGTCTTCGTGAGGAGGCCGCCGACGGAGTCGACGTCGTCGTCGTCGAGCTCGATGCCGAACAGGTCGCCGAGCTCGTCGGTCGCCAGTCGCCCGCTCACCCGGTACACGCCGACCGCGAGCTGGGTGATGTCGGGGGTGTCGCGGTCGTACTCGTCGGAGATGTCGCCGACGAGCTCCTCGATCAGGTCCTCCATCGTGACGAGCCCGGCGATGCCGCCGTACTCGTCGACGACCATCGCGAGGTGGTTCGAGGCGAGCTGCATCTGGCGCAGCGTGTCGTCGGCCTTCTTCGACTCGGGCACGAAGGCCGCCGGCCTCGCGAGCTCGCGCGCCGTCGCCGCGACCGCCTCGAGCGGCTGCTCGTGCGCGAGGCGCGCCAGGTCGCGGAGGTAGAGGATGCCGAGCACCTCGTCGACGTCGCGCCCGATGACCGGGATGCGGGAGACGCCCGACTGCAGGAACAGGTCCATCGCGGAGGCGATCGTCGCGTCGTCGTCGACCGTCACCATGTCGGTGCGCGGCACCATGACCTCGCGGACCACCGTGTCGCCCCACTCGAAGATCGAGTGGATGAGCTCGCGGTCGTCCTCCTCGAGGACGGCGAGCGCGGTCGCCTCGTCGACCATCGAGAGCAGCTGCTCCTCGCTCGAGAAGGTCTGCGTCTTGGGCCGGCCCGGCGTGACCCGGTTGCCGAGCGCGACGAGCGCATCCGCGATCGGACCCGAGAGCACGCGGATGGTCCGCATCCCGGGTGCCGAGAACGCGAGGATGCCGCGCGGGTGCGCCCGTCCGACGCTGCGCGGGCTGGACCCCACGAGCACGAAGGAGGCGCCCGTCATGATGAGCGCGCTGATGAGGAGCACCCACCACCACTCGGCGATCGCCATCGAGAAGGCGAGCGTCACGAGCACGGCGGCGGTCGTCTCCGCGATGACGCGCGCGAAGTTGACGGCGTTGCCGTGCGCGCCCGTGTCGGCGGCGATCGCGAGGAGCGAGCGCCTCGCGCGGCTCGTCTCCGCGAGCTCCGCGATGTCGCCGCGGCTCAGGACGCCGAGCGCGGCATCCGCCGCCGCCAGCAGGCCGCCCGCCGCGACGAGGAGCGCGGCGACGAGCAGGAAGGCGACGGCGAGGGCGCTCATCGTCGGCGCTCCTCGAGCGCGAAGCCGACGAGGATCTCGCGCTGGATGCCGAACATCTCCTTCTCCTCCGCGGGCTCCGCGTGATCGAAGCCGAGGAGGTGGAGGATGCCGTGCGTCGTGAGGAGCAGCAGCTCGTCGAGCGTGGTGTGCCCCGCGGTCTCGGCCTGGGAGGCCGCCACCTGCGGGCAGAGCACGATGTCGCCGAGGAGGCCCGCCGGCGTCAGCTCCTCGTCGCTGCCGGGACGCAGCTCGTCCATCGGGAAGCTGAGCACGTCGGTCGGGCCCGGCTCGTCCATCCACTGCACGTGGAGCTGCTCCATGGCGGCCTCGTCGACGAGCACGATCGCCAGGTCGGCGTCCGCGTGGATGCGCATGTGGTCGAGCGCGAAGGCCGCGAGGCGCAGGATCACGGCCTCCTCGACCGGGATCGCGGACTCGTTGTTGATCTCGATGGTCATGCGCTCCCCCAGCGTCCGCCGCGCTTCGGCTTCGGTCCCGTCGTCGGCGCGCTGCGGTCCTGCGGCGCGCGTCCCCGCCGCTCGGCGCGGCTGTCGCCGTCCGGGTTCCCGTGCTCGCGCTCGTACTGGCGCGCCTGCTGCCGCTGGTCGTGCTCGGTGTACGCGTCGACGATCTTCCCGACGAGGGAGTGCCGCACGACGTCCTCGCTCGTGAGGTTCGCGAAGTGGATGTCCTCGACGTGGTCGAGGATGCGCGTCACGAGGCGCAGGCCGCTCGCCGCGTTGGGGAGGTCGACCTGGGTGATGTCGCCCGTGACGACCATCCGCGTGCCGAAGCCGAGCCGGGTGAGGAACATCTTCATCTGCTCGGGCGTCGTGTTCTGCGCCTCGTCGAGCACGACGAAGGCGTTGTTGAGGGTGCGGCCCCGCATGTAGGCGAGCGGCGCGACCTCGACCGTGCCGGCTGCGAGCAGCTTCGGCACGACCTCCGGATCCATCATCTCGTTGAGCGCGTCGTAGAGCGGCCGCAGGTAGGGGTCGATCTTGTCGGTGAGCGTGCCGGGCAGGAACCCGAGCCGCTCCCCCGCCTCGACCGCCGGGCGGGTGAGGATGATGCGGTCGACCTCCTTGCGCTGGAGGGCCTGCACCGCCTTCGCCATCGCGAGATAGGTCTTGCCGGTGCCCGCGGGGCCGATGCCGAACACGATCGTGTGGTCGTCGATCGCGTCGACGTAGGCCTTCTGGCCGAGGGTCTTGGGGCGGATGCTGCGGCCGCGGCTCGTGAGGATCGCCTGGCTGAGGACGTCGGCCGGGCTCCCCTCCGCGCGCGCGAGCATCCGCGCCGAGGTGGTGACGTCACTGGGCGCGAGCTCGTCGACGCCGCCGCGGACGAGCGCGAGCAGCTCGCCGATGAGGACGCCGGCGGCGCGCACCTGCTCCCGGTCGCCCTCGAGGGTGATGAGATTGCCGCGCACGAGCACGCTCACCTCGGGGAACTGCCGCTCGATCGTCGTGAGCAGGCGATCCTGCGGGCCGAGCAGCCGCACCATGGCGATGCCGTCGACCTGGATCTCCGTGCGCTCGGGGCCGGCGGTGGGCGAGATGTCACTCGGTGCCAAGGGAGCCTTCCGGGAGGGTGCCGCCCAGGACATGGGCGTGGACGTGGAACACGGTCTGGCCGGCGGCCTCGCCCGTGTTGAAGATGAGGCGGAACTGCCCGTCGCAGTGCTCGCGCGCGAGCTCGGCGGCGGTGGCGACGATCTCCTGAAGGAGGGCGGGGTCGCCCGCGCCCAGCTCGACGACGTCACGGTACTCGGCCGTCCGCGGGACGACGAGGAGGTGGACGGGGGCCTTCGGGGCGATGTCCCGGAAGGCGATGACGCGCTCGCTCTCGAACACGATCTCCGCCGGGATCTCGCGCGCGGCGATGCGCTCGAAGACGGTGGGCTCAGGCGTGCTCGACATGCTCCCAGTCTAGGACTCGGCGTCCCAGAGCCGCCGGTACCAGTCGATCCGCCCGGGGTCGGGCTCGATCCCGTAGCTCGCCCAGAGCAGCGGCTCCCAGCCGGGGCCGTAGTTCCAGCCGAGGCTGAGCCCGGCGACCGCGAGGTCGGCCCAGCGGTCGCCGATCGCGAGATCGCCGAGGTCGACGTGCGCGGCGAAGGCGCCGCCGGCGTCCAGCAGCGTGTTCGGGGCGCAGGCGTCGCCGTGCACGAGCACGGGCTCGTCGAGCGGCGGGCGCGGTCCGAGTGCGGCCGGCCGACGCGTGACCCAGGAATCTTCGCGCAGCCAGTCCGGCGCGCCCGCGAGCGGGATGCCGTGGAGCGCCCGCAGGCCGGTCGCGATGGCGCGCACCGCCGTCTCGGGCTCGCCGCGCCAGCGCTCGGAGACCGCCGACTCGCCCGCGAGGGGCGCCGCGAGCATCCAGCGGGCGCCGCCGGCATCCACCCCCTCCTCGAGCGGCCGCGGTGCCGGGTGCCGCGCGGCGAGCCACCTCGCCGCCCGCGCCTCGCGCGCGAGGTCGGCCCCCGTCGAGGGCGGATCCCATTTCACGAAGCCGCGCGGGATGCGGAAGGTGAGCCCGTCGACCACGTTGCGCCAGGCGAGCACGGGCTCCGCGCCGCCCGCGAGCTCGCGCACGACCGCCGGGATCTCGATCCCCTCCATCGACCAGGCGCGCTCCAGGTCGATGCCGTCCTCGTGGAAGCTCACCGCCGCACGCCCTCACCAGCGGGCGAGGCGGGTGTTGAGCACGGCGAGCGCCGCCGGTCCCGCCGTCGAGGTGCGCAGCACGGCGCCGCCGATCCGCATGGGGCGCGCGCCCGCGGCCGCCAGGGTCTCGAGCTCGCGCGGGGAGATGCCGCCCTCGGGGCCCACGACGAGGAGGATGCGGCGGACCCCCTGCGGCTCGAGCTCCATGAGCGACTCGCCCGCCCGGGGGTCGAGCACGACGACGAGCCCGTCGAAGGCGGCGAGCTCGGCGGTCGAGGCGAGCGGCGCGACCTCGGGCACGTGCGCGCGGATCGCCTGCTTCGAGGCCTCCCGCACGATCGCGCCCCAGCGGGCGCGGCCCTTCTCCGCCTTCGGCCCCGCCCAGCGGGAGACGCTGCGCTCCGCCTGCCAGGGCAGGATGCCGGTCGCGCCGAGCTCGGTCGCCGCCTGCACCGCCAGCTCGTCCCGGTCGCCCTTCGCGAGCGCCTGCGCGAGCCAGAGCTCCGGCAGCCGCACCGGCTCCTCGACGACGCGCTCGACCCGGATCGCGAGCCCCGCGGCATCCGCCTGCACGACCTCGCCCTCGAGGATCAGGCCCGTCCCGTCGCCGATCGACACGCGCTCGCCGAGGCGGGTGCGCGCGACCTGGACCGCGTGCCGCGCCTCCTCGCCCGAGATGCCGACGTGCGCGCCCACCCGCGCGAGCGAGCGGTCGAGCTCGGGGTCGAGGTAGAGCCAGGCCATCGTGCCGCTAGAGGTTGAGGAAGCGGTCGCGCAGCTTCGCGAAGAGCCCCTGCTGGAAGGTCGAGAACTCGGGCTTGATCGGGGGGCGGCTCGCGGCGAACTGCTCGAGGATCTGCTGCTCGCGGCTGTTGAGGCGCACGGGCGTCACGACCTGCACGCCGACCTTGAGGTCGCCGCGCCCGCCGCCGCGCAGGCGCGTCACGCCGCGCTCCTTGATCGTGATGATGTCGGCCGACTGCGTGCCCGCCTTGATCGAGACGGGGATGTCGCCGTCGAGCCCCGTGAGGACGGTCTCCGTGCCGAGCACGGCATCGGTCATCTGCACCTCGACGGTCGCGAGGAGGTCGTCGCCCGAGCGGCTGAAGGTGTCGTGGTGCTTGACCTTGACCTCGAGGTAGAGGTCGCCGTTGAGCCCGCCCGCGGGGCCGGCCTCGCCCTCGCCCGGGAGGTGGATGCGCATCCCCGTGTCGACGCCCGCCGGCACGTCGACGCCGATCGAGCGCTTCGCGCGGACCCGGCCCTGGCCGGCGCAGCTCGCGCAGGGGTTCGGGATGACGGTGCCGTAGCCGCGGCAGGTGCCGCACGGCGCCGAGGTCATGACGTTGCCGAGCATGGAGCGGACGGCGCGCTGGATCTGGCCCGTGCCGCGGCACATGTCGCAGCTCACGACGCTCGTGCCGGGCGCGCAGCAGCTGCCGTCGCAGGTCTCGCAGCGCACCGCCGTGTCGACCTCGACGTCGCGCGAGGTGCCGAACACGACCTCGTCGAGGTCGATCTCGATGCGCAGCAGCGCGTCCTGACCGCGCTCGGTGCGCGAGCGCGGCCCCTGCGAGCGCTGCGCGGCGCCGAAGAAGGTCTCGAAGATGTCGCCGAAGCCGAAGCTCCCCGAGCCGAAGCTCGCGGCATCCCCCATGTCGTAGCGCTCGCGCTGGGCGGGATCGCTCAGC
The DNA here is from genome assembly GCF_027912415.1 of Homoserinibacter sp. YIM 151385. Taxonomy (NCBI): domain Bacteria; kingdom Bacillati; phylum Actinomycetota; class Actinomycetes; order Micrococcales; family Microbacteriaceae; genus Homoserinibacter; species Homoserinibacter sp. YIM 151385. The sequence continues at coordinate 1,029,520 of NZ_CP115175.1, forward strand.
ACGTCGTAGGCGTGGGTGACGTCCTTGAAGCGCTCGGCCGCCTCCCCGCTCGGGTTGACGTCGGGGTGCAGCTCGCGGGCGAGCCGGCGGTACGCCTTCTTGATGTCCTCGGGGCTCGCGTCGCGCGCGACGCCGAGCACCTCGTAGTGGTCTGCTGCCAAAGCTTCCTAATCCTCACCCAGGAGCCGCGAGAGGTAGCGGGCGACGGCCCGCACCGCGGCGATGTTGTTCGAGTAGTCCATGCGCATGGGGCCCACGACGCCGATACGGGCGGATCCGCCGCCCGAGGCGCTGTAGCGTCCCGAGACGATGCTCGCCTGCTCGAGCGCGGAGCCCGCGTTCTCGCGCCCGATGCTCGTCGAGAGCTCGAGGCCGTCGAGCTCCATCTCGCCGAAGAGCCTGAGCAGGGTGACCTGCTCCTCGATGGCCTCCAGGACAGGGTAGATGGAGCCGCCGAAGTCGCGCTCGGTGCGCGCCAGGTTCGCGGTGCCGGCCATGACGAGGCGATCCTGGCGGTTCGCCTGCACCTGCTCGGCGACGGCCTCCACGACGGCGCGGCCGAGCGCCTGCGCCTCGGGCGGGAGGGAGTCGGGGAGGGCCGCGAGGAGCGGGCCGGCGTCGCCGAGGGCGCGGCCGTCGATCGCCTCGTTGAGCCGCGCGCGGAGCGCCTGCAGCTGCTCCGCATCCACGGGCTCGGCCGTGTCGAGGAGGTGCTGGTCGACGCGGCCGGTGTCGGTGATGAGCACCGTCATGAGCCGCTGCGGGCCGAGCGGCACGAGCTCGACGTGCCGGACGCGGGCCGTGCCGAAGCTCGGGTACTGCACGAGCGCCGCCTGGTTCGTGAGCTGCGCGAGGAGGCGGACGGTGCGGCCGAGCACGTCGTCGAAGTCGACCGCCTGCCCGAGGAAGGCCTCGATCGCGTGACGCTGCGCGGGGCTCAGCGGTCGGAGGTCGGCGAGCTGGTCGACGAAGAGGCGGTAGCCCTTGTCGGTGGGGACGCGGCCGGAGGAGGTGTGCGGGGCGGCGATCAGCTCCTCCTCCTCGAGGAGCGCCATGTCGTTGCGGATGGTCGCCGCGGAGACGCCGAAGGCGTGGCGGTCGACGATGCCCTTCGAGCCGACCGGCTCGCTGGAGGAGACGTAGTCGAGCACGATGGCGCGGAGGACCGCGAGGCTGCGCTCGGAGACCATGCGGCACCTCCCCGATCTCGCTCTGGCACTCGCTCTGACAGACTGCCAAGTGTAGCGCGAGGCATTTGTCCACAGGCGTTGCACCCCCCAACCGCGTGCCGCTAGGTTGTCGTCAGTCGAGCGAGGCTGGGAACCTCGTGCCCGTTCGGCGAGAGACCCTCCCATCCGAAAGGCATCGCGCATGTCCACCACGCCCCCGGCCGCTCCGGCCGCTCCGCTCTCCGAGGCCGACGACCGGCAGTACGCGTCCTTCGCGCACCTCGGCGGCATCATCGGCTTCCTGCCGGCCCTCATCATCTGGCTCGTCTTCAAGGACCGCGGCGCGTTCACGAACGTGGAGGCCAAGGAGGCGCTGAACTTCCAGATCACCGCGCTCATCGTCTACGTCGTGGGCAGCATCCTCTCGGTCATCCTCATCGGCGCGTTCATCTCGCTCGCGATGTGGATCGTCTCCATCATCTTCTCGATCCAGGGCTTCCTGAAGGCGAAGGACGGCGTCAGCTACCGCTACCCCTTCGCCATCCGCCTCATCAAGTAACATCGCGGATCGCAGCGGGCCGGATGCCTCATCCGGCCCGCTTTCGCGTTAAGTTGAGGGCATGACGGATCCGACGCAGCCCCCGCAGCCCGAGCAGCCCGAGCAGGGCGGCCAGCCCGGCACCCCGCCCGGCGCCTCCCCCTACGGCGCCGGCGCGCCGACCCCGCCCCCGTCGCAGCCCGGCGCGCAGCAGCCCGGGTACGGCCAGCAGCCCGGATACGGCCAGCCCGGCGCGTACCCGCCGCCCGCGCCGCCGCAGCCGCTGCGCCCCGAGGACCAGCGGATGTGGGCGACGCTCATCCACGTCGGCGGAATCCTCTTCAGCTTCGTGCCCGCGCTCGTCGGCTACCTCGTGCTCCGCGAGCGCGGCGGATTCGTGCGCGAGCACACCGCGACGGCCCTGAACTTCCAGCTCACGATGCTCATCGCGTACATCGGCGGCTGGATCCTCGGCACCGTCGGCTCGCTCGTCATCATCGGGGCCGTGTTCTACCTCGTCCCGCTCGCCGCCGGCATCCTCGTCATCATCTTCGGCATCATGGCGGCGATCGCCGCGAACCGCGGCCAGAGCTACCGCTACCCGCTCGCCATCACCTTCGTGCGCTGAGGCGCCCGAGTCGCTGCGGCGGGGTCCGGTGAGGGCCCCGCCTCAGCCGCCGAGGAGGCGTCGCACGACGGCGTCGGCGAGCAGCCGCCCCCGCCGCGTCAGCACGACGCGTCCCGCGATCGCGGCGCGGCCCTCGACGAGGCCCTCCGCGATGAGGCCCGCGAGCTCCTGCCGGCCGTCCGCATCCAGCACCGCCGCATCCAGCCCGTCGGCGATGCGGGTCTCGAGCAGCACCCGCTCGACGCGGCGCGTCTCGGCGTCGAGCGTCTCGCGGCCGTGCGCGGGCGAGGCGCCCTCCGCGAGGCGCCCGGCGTACGCGGCCGGATGCTTGACGTTCCACCAGCGGACCCCGCCGACGTGGCTGTGGGCGCCCGGGCCGATGCCCCACCAGTCCTCGCCAGTCCAGTACGCGAGGTTGTGGCGCGAGCGGTGCGCGTCGTCGCGGGCCCAGTTGCTCACCTCGTACCAGCCGTAGCCGGCGGCGGCGAGCGCGTCATCCGCCATCTCGTACAGGTCGGCGTGGAGGTCGTCGTCGATCGGCGGCACCTCGCCGCGCGAGATCTGCCGCGCCAGCTTCGTGCCGTCCTCGACGATGAGCGCGTAGGCGGAGAGATGGTCCGGACGCTGCGCGATCGCCATCTCGAGCGAGGCCGACCAGTCCTCCGGCCGCTCCCCCGGGGTCCCGTAGATGAGATCCAGGCTGACCTGGAGCCCCGCCTCGCGCGCCCACTCGACGACGCGCGGCACGCGCTCCGGGTCGTGCGTGCGCTCGAGGACCGCGAGCACGTGCGGCACCGCCGACTGCATCCCGAAGCTGACGCGCGTGAAGCCCGCGTCCGCGAGGCGGTGCAGCGCATCCCGATCCACGGAGTCGGGGTTCGCCTCCGTCGTCACCTCGGCGTCCGGCGCGAGCCCCCACGCGCCGCGCACGCCGTCGAGCATCGCGGCGAGGTCGTCCGTCGGCAGCAGCGTCGGCGTGCCGCCGCCGAGGAAGACGGTGGAGGCCGGACGCCCGCCCGCGCCCGCCGCATCCAGCACCCGGCGTGCGAGCGCGATCTCCTCGAGCGCCTGGCCCGCGTAGTCGGACTGCGTGACCCCGCGGATCTCGCTCGCCGTATAGGTGTTGAAGTCGCAGTAGCCGCAGCGCACCCGGCAGAACGGCACGTGCAGGTAGACGCCGAAGGCGCGCTCGGCGGCGCCCACCGCGGCGGAGGCGGGAAGCAGCCCGTCGGCGGGCGCCGGGTCGCCGAGCGGCAGCGCGCTCGGCATCAGCCCCCCGACCCGTCGCGCGCGGACCCGTCGCGCGCGGACCGGTCGCCCGCGGACCCGTCGCGCATCGACCGCGCGAGCCGGCGCAGGTAGCGGCGCGTCATCCCCCGCTGCGCGAGGCGGAGCGGCAGCGCGAGCAGCCGCCAGAGGCCCGCGGGGCGCGAGAAGCTGCGCACCGTGAGGCGCACGACGTCGTCCTCGCCCCACTCGAGGAGGAAGGCCTCCTCGCCGCGGAGCGGGTGGCCGGGCATCGTGCCGTAGCCGAAGCCGGCGCGGCGGCGCGCATCCTCGACCCAGACGACCTGCACCGGCTCGCGGAGCGTCATCCCGAGCACCGGGTAGCGGAGCTCGGCCGGATCGCCCGGGCTCACGCGCCCGTCGACGCGGGAGTCGGTGAGCACCCCGAAGCCCGCGAGCTCCTTGACGCCCCAGCTCAGCACCTGGCGCCGCGCGAGCTCCCAGTGCGCCTCGCCCGAGCCGATCGCGGCCCGGCGCTCGCGCGCCCGGAAGCCGCGGGGCGGGTCGGAGAGGATCTCGGCGTCGCGCGTCGCGCCCGCGCGCGGGTAGGGCAGGGGGCGGGACGCGCTCATGCCGTCACCTCGCGGCGGCCGCCGCCCTCGGCGGCCTGTCCCGGGATCGGGCCCATGAGCGCGCGGAGGTAGCGCGAGGTGTAGTACGCCTGCGCGATGCGGAGCGCGGGGGCGAGCAGCCACCACCAGCCGGCCGGCCGGGAGAAGGCGCGGATCGTCACCCACACGCTGCCGTCGCCCCCGCGGCTCACGAGGAAGGCCTCCTCGCCCTCCTCCGCGTGCCCCGGCAGCGTGCCGTACGCGAAGCCCTTGCGGTCCGGCTCGTCGACGACGTAGACGACGCGCGCCGGGAAGTCGAAGCGGATCGGCCAGACGGGGATGCCGAGCCGCGCCGAGTCGCCGGGGCGGATCAGCGACTCGCCCTCGGGGCCGAACGCCGCCTCCCCCGCGCCCTCGACCGCCGCGGGCGCCACCGGCTGGCCGGCCTCGTCGTAGCCGACCGGGATGTAGGTCGCCTCGCTGACCTCCGCGGGGGCCTCGTCGACCCGCACGCGGAATCCCGAGCGGCGCTGGATGCCCCAGCTCAGCGTCTGCGACCAGGCGTGGCGCCAGCGGTCCTCGCCGTGCCCGATGCGCACGCGACGCTCGAGCGGGCGGTAGCCGGCGGGCGGGTACTCGAGCAGGTCGGCGGCGCGCGTCGCCCCGACCGCGCCGTAGGTGACGCTCTGCTCCCAGAGCGGCGGGCGGGTCACCGCGGGGCCCGGCTTCTCGCTCGCATCACCGTACGAGGATACGCGTGCTACTGGAGCGGCGCGGCGCGACCGCCCCGTCCCCCTCGCGGATGGGAGCATGAGCGGCATGCCGGACCTCCCTCGCGCCCCCACCGAGACGGAGCGTGCGGTCCTGGAGCTGCTGCTCTCCGTCGACTTCCCCGGCGTCGCGGAGTACCGCGACCAGGCTCGCAGGGCGGTGGTGACGGAACGCTGTCCGTGCGGATGTCTGGAGTTCTCGCTCGCGGTCCCGGATGACAGCCATCCAGCGAGCGGCCGGGCACAGGTGACCGCGTGGAGCGAGGAGCAGCAGGTGCACCTCGACCTGGAGACCCGTCGCGGCCGACTCGCCGGCGTCGCCCTCACCTGGTTCGGCGAGGATGACGCCCGCATCGCACCGGACCTGGGGACCTTCGAGGTCGCCGCCGGACCAGGCGCGTGACGCACGCCTACTTCTTCTTCGCGGACTCCGTGTCGCCCGAGAGCGCGGCGATGAACGCCTCCTGGGGGACCTCCACGCGGCCGACCATCTTCATGCGCTTCTTGCCCTCCTTCTGCTTCTCGAGGAGCTTGCGCTTGCGGGTGATGTCGCCGCCGTAGCACTTGGCGAGGACGTCCTTGCGCATCGCGCGGATCGACTCGCGCGCGATGATGCGGGCGCCGATCGCCGCCTGGATGGGGACCTCGAACTGCTGGCGAGGGATGAGCTCGCGCAGGCGCCCGGTCATGAGCACGCCGTAGGCGTAGGCCTTGTCGCGGTGGACGATCGCCGAGAAGGCGTCCACCTGATCGCCCTGGAGGAGGATGTCGACCTTCACGAGGTCGGCCTCCTGCGATCCCGCAGGCTCGTAGTCGAGCGAGGCGTAGCCGGCGGTCTTCGACTTGAGCTGGTCGAAGAAGTCGAAGACGATCTCGCCGAGCGGCATCGTGTAGTGCAGCTCGACGCGGTCCTCGCCGAGGTACTCCATGCCGTTCATGGTGCCGCGCCGCCCCTGGCAGAGCTCCATGATGGCGCCGACGTAGTCCTTCGGCGCGAGGATCGAGGCCTTCACGACCGGCTCCTCGACCTTCGCGATCTTGCCGCCCGGGTACTCGCTCGGGTTGGTCACCGTGATGACCTTCCGGTCCTCCGTCGTCACCTCGTAGATGACGCTCGGCGCCGTCGTGATGAGGTCGAGGTCGAACTCGCGGCGCAGGCGCTCGGTGATGATCTCGAGGTGGAGGAGGCCGAGGAAGCCGCAGCGGAATCCGAAGCCGAGCGCGACCGAGGTCTCCGGCTCGTAGTTGAGGGCCGCGTCCGAGAGCTTGAGCTTGTCGAGCGCGTCGCGGAGGTCCGGGTAGTCGCTGCCGTCGATCGGATAGATGCCCGAGAACACCATCGGCAGCGGCTCGGTGTAGCCGGGCAGCGCGTCGGTCGCGGGGGTGCGGGCGGTCGTGACCGTGTCGCCGACCTTCGACTGGCGCACGTCCTTCACGCCCGTGATGAGGTAGCCGACCTCGCCGACCGCGAGCCCCTCCGAGGGCTTCGGCTCGGGCGAGGAGACGCCGATCTCGAGGATCTCGTGGGTCGCCTTCGTCGACATCATCTGGATGCGCTCGCGCGGGTTCAGCCGGCCGTCGACCATGCGGACGTAGGTCACGACGCCGCGGTACGGGTCGTAGACGGAGTCGAAGATCATGGCGCGGGCGGCCGCGTCCGCGTCGCCGACGGGGGCGGGGATGCGCTCCACGACCCGGTCGAGGAGCGCCTCGACCCCGAGGCCGGTCTTGCCGGAGACCCGCAGCACGTCGTCCGGGTCGCCGCCGATCAGCTGGGCGAGCTCCTTCGCGTACTTCTCCGGGTCGGCCGCCGGGAGGTCGATCTTGTTGAGGACGGGGATGATCTCGAGGTCGTTCTCGAGCGCGAGGTAGAGGTTCGCGAGGGTCTGCGCCTCGATGCCCTGCGCGGCGTCCACGAGGAGGATCGCGCCCTCGCACGCGGCGAGGGAGCGCGAGACCTCATAGCTGAAGTCGACGTGGCCGGGGGTGTCGATCATGTTGAGCGCGTAGGCGTCCTGCTCGAGCTGCCACGGCATCCGCACCGCCTGGCTCTTGATCGTGATGCCGCGCTCGCGCTCGATGTCCATGCGGTCGAGGTACTGCGCGCGCATGTCGCGGTCGGCGACGACGCCCGTGATCTGGAGCATGCGGTCCGCGAGGGTCGACTTGCCGTGGTCGATGTGCGCGATGATGCAGAAGTTCCGGATGCGCGACGGATCGGTCGCGGCGGGCTGCAGTGGGGTGAGGGCGCGCGGAGACATGACGGTCGATTCTCTCATCACGCGGGCGCGACCAGGTGCAGCGACGCCGGGGCCCGCCCGGCGCGATGCCGGACGGGCCCCGGATGCGGGTGCGGGTCGCGCCGGCCGCTAGCGGGGGTCGAGCGCCTCCATCCAGGCGGGCAGCTGGTCGAGCCCCGCGAAGCCCCCGTTCGCGCCGTCGAGCAGGAGCAGGAACGGGGCCGCGAAGGCGGCGCCCACGACGCCCATGATCGCGACGAGGATCCAGCCGAAGAGGCCCGCGAAACCGAGGACGATGCCCCAGGTCGACATGCCGCGGGCGGACTCCGAGCGGTGGCCGAGGAAGCCGAACACGACCGCGGCCCCCGAGAGGAGCCACTGGCCGAGCACGATGCCGGCGATCGCGGTCACGAGCGCGGTGATGCTGAACGGGATCGCCGACGGGGCGGCGGATGCGGGGGCGGGCTGGTCGGCGGCGGCCGGCTCGGCCGAGATGACCTCGGTCTGCTCGCGCTCGTCGACGCTGCGGGTGTCGGTGTTCGTCATGTCCTCGACGCTACGCAGGCGCCGCGCGCCGGCACATGGGGCCAGCCCCCCTTTCATCCCGGGGGCGGAGGCGGCGGGAGACGATCTCAGCCTCGCGACGGAGCCGGGCGGCCGAGGATCTCGCGCAGCGCCGGCTCGAGCTCGGGGTGCGCGAAGCGGAAGCCCGCCGCCTCGAGGCGCTCCGGCAGCACCCACCGGCTCTTGAGGATGAGCTCCGTCTCGGTGCGGATGACCGCGGAGCCCAGCTCCAGCATCCAGCCGGAGAGCGGGACGCCGACGGGCACGCCCAGGACGCGGCGGATCGTCGCCATGACCTCGCGGTCGGTGGACGGGTTCGGCGAGCTGATGTTGACCGCGCCGTCGAGCTCGCTCGTCTGCAGGAAGCGGATCGCGCGGTGGACGTCGTCGAGGTGCACCCAGCTGAAGCGCTGCCGGCCGCCGGGCGTCTTCCCGCCGATGTGGGGGCCGCCGAGGCCGAGGCGGGCGAGGTTCACGAGCGGGCGCAGCGCCGAGCCGTCGCCGAGGGTGATCGCCATGCGCAGCGCCACCTGGCGCACGCCCTCGCGCGCGTGCTCGGCGAGGGTCCGCTCCCAGCTCGTCGCGACATCCACGCTGAATCCGGTGCCGATCTCACCCGTCGACTCGGTCATCGGCCGGTCGTCGGCGTGCCGGTAGATGGTGGCGGTGCTCGCGTTCATCCAGACGGGCGGCGGCGCGTCGGCGGCCTGCACGACACGGCCCAGCTCGGCGGTCGTCTCGAGCCGGCTGCGGAAGATCTCGGCCCTGTTCGCCGCGTTGTAGCGGCAGTTCACGCTCTTGCCGGCGAGGTTGAGCAGCAGGTCGCTGCCCTCGACGAGCGCGCGGATGCCGGCCTCGTCGCCCCAGGCCGCGTCCGCCCCGCTCAAGGCGCGGCCGACGGTGCGGACCTCGGCGCCCTCCGCCTCGAAGCGCTCGCGGAACCTCCGCCCCATGAAGCCGGACGCCCCGGCGATGACGATGCGCTCGGTCATGCGGCGCTCCCCTCCCCCGGCGCGGGCAGGCGCCGGATCCCCTCCAGCAGGTCCTCGCGACTCGCCGCGAGGCAGAGCCGGATCCATCCCTCGCCCGTGCGCCCGAAGGCGCTCCCGGGGGCGACCGCCACCCGCTCGTGCAGCAGCAGCCGCTCGGCCCACCCGGCGACGTCGCCGCCGCTCGCGTGCGAGACGTCCACCCACAGGTAGAAGGCGCCGCTCGGCTCGAGATGGCGCAGGCCGCGCTCGTCGAGCAGCGCGGCCGCCGCCTCGTAGTTGCCGCGGTAGTGCGCGGCGGCCTCCGCCACATGCGCCTGATCGCCCTCGATCGCGGCGAGCGCCGCGTGCTGCCCCGGTGTCGGGACGCAGCTGATCGAGGTCTCCTGCATCGTCCGCATGACGGCCGAGAGCCCGGGCGGGGTCACGAGCCAGCCGACGCGGATGCCGGTCATGGCGTAGGTCTTCGAGGTGCTGAAGGCGGAGAGCACGCGGTCGTCCTCGTCGAGGCTCGCGATGCTCACGTGCGGGGCACCCCAGGTGAAGCGCTCGTACACCTCGTCCGAGAGCACCCAGAGGTCGTGACGCCGCGCGAGGTCGAGGAGGCCGGCGAGCGTCTTTCGCGGGAACACCGCGCCGAGCGGGTTCGAGGGCGAGTTGACGATGATCATGCGCGTGCGGTCGGTGACGAGCCGCTCGAGCTCCTCGAGGCTCGGCTCGAAGCCCCGCTCGGGCGCGAGCGAGTACGGCACGGGGACGGCGTCGAGCATGCGCGCGCTCATCGTGAAGGTCGTGTAGCCGGGATCGGGGACGAGGACCTCGTCCCCGGCCGCGAGGGTGAGCTGCATCGCCAGGTGGAGCGCCTGGGTGGCGCCGATCGTCGCCCACACCTGCTCGACCTCCACGGCGAGGTCGTTCTCGCGCGCGAGCTTGCGCACGATCGCCTGCCGGAGCGGGAGGATGCCGCCGTTCGGGTTGTAGTCGGTGTCGTCGCGCTCCCAGGCCGCCGTCGCCGCGGCCGCGATGTGCGGGGCGACCGGCACATCCGGCTCGCCGAGCGCCAGGAGGATCACGTCGTCGAGCTCGGCCGCGATCTCGAAGATGCGCCGGATGCCGGAGGCCGGCACGGCGGGGATGTGGGGCGCGAGCATCGGCACGGCTCCAGGCTAGGGCCGGGACGGGCCGATTAGCCTGAGGCCATGTCTGCCGCGGTCGTCCTCGTGCACGGGCTCGGCGGCGCGGCGGCCGAGTGGTCGGCGGTCGCGGACGCGCTCCGCGCGGAGGGCCGCGAGGTGCGCGTGCCGGAGCTGCCCGGCCACGGCGCGCGGCGCGCGGAGGCCTTCGAGCTCGAGACGGCGCTGGCGGCGGTCCGGGCGGCCTGCCGCGAGGCCCGGGAAGCCGGGGGCTCGCGGGGAGCCGGGCCGCTCCTGGCCGGGCGCGCGCTCGGCGGCCACCTCGCGATCCAGGTCGCCGCCACCACCCCCGAGGACGCGCCGCGGGGCGTGCTCGCCGCCGGCATCGGCACCGAGACCCTCGGCTGGCTCGTCGACAGCTACCGCGTCGCGGGGGCCGTCGCCGGCCTCCTCCCGGATCGCGGCGAGGCCGTGAACCGTCTCGCCGCCGAGACGTTCTCGGCCCCCACCGGCGGGTCGGCGCAGGCGGCCGAGGTCGTCGCGGGGCTCCGCCCGCAGGCGCTGGACGCCGTGCACGCCCTCGACACGCGCGCGGCGCTCCGGCGCATCGAGGTGCCCGTCGTCGTCGCGAACGGCGCGAAGGACCGCTTCCGGCTCCAGGAGGGCGCGCTGCGGCGCGCGATCCGCCGCGGCCGGCTCGAGCGGATCCGCGGCGCGGCGCTCGGCGACGCGATCGCCGGCCCCGAGGCGCTCCTCCCGCTCCTGCCCCACCTCCGCAGCCTCCTCGGGGAGCCCGCATGACCATCCCGCCCTTCATCGTCGAGCTCCGCGCCCGCGTGGGGACGCATCCCCTCTGGCTCTCGGGCGCCGTCGCGGTGGTCGTGCGGGGCGAGGAGGTGCTGCTGATCCGGCGCGCCGACACGGGTCGCTGGGATGCCGTCGCGGGCATCATCGAGCCGGGCGAGCAGCCCGCCGAGTGCGCCGAGCGGGAGGTCGCGGAGGAGGCGGGCGTCGAGGCGCGGGTCGAGCGCGTCGCCGGCGTCGACGTGAGCGGGCAGGTCGTCTACGAGAACGGCGACCGGGCGCAGTACCTCACGATCGTGCTGCGCTGCCGCTGGGTGTCGGGCGATCCGCATCCCGTCGACGGGGAGGCGCTCGAGGCGCGCTGGTTCCATCGGGATGCGCTGCCCGAGCTGGGCGAGCAGGCGCGGCAGCGGATCGCCTGGGCGCTCTCCGAGGACCCCGCGGCGGCCTTCGTCCCGAGCGCCTGATCGCCGGTCGCGGGCCGGGAGCCGAGCTGGTATCGTTGCCTGTTGGTTTTGCGTGTGGTTCCCTCCACGCGATTCGCCGGGAAGCGTCCCTCTACCGCTGGAACGGCACTCCACACGATTTCAGCGAACGACCTACGAAAGGCGACGGACTCCGTCATGGCGAACATCAAGTCGCAGATCAAGCGCATCGGCACCAACAAGAAGGCTCAGGAGCGCAACAAGGCCGTCAAGAGCCAGCTCAAGACCGCGATCCGCTCCACCCGCGAGGCCGTCACGGCCGGCGACAAGGACAAGGCCGCGGCCGCTCTCCTCGTCGCCTCGAAGCGCCTCGACAAGGCGGCGTCGAAGGGCGTCATCCACAAGAACCAGGCGGCGAACCGCAAGTCGGCCATCGCCAAGCAGGTCGCGGCGCTCTGATCGCCCAGCACCTCGACTGAACGCCCCCGCGGATCCCGCGGGGGCGTTCTGCGTTCCCGGCACGCGCTGCTCGGCTCCGGCTCATGCGCCCCCGAGATGGGCGTTTCTCCGCATCCGCGGCGGGGATCCTCGGTGCGCGTGCGGAGAAACGCCCATCTCGGGGCGCTGGAGCAGGCCGGAGCCCGGACGGTGGGCGGCGCCGGTCAGGCGCGGCCGCGGGCGGCGATGGTGCGGATGAGGCGCTCGAGCGCGAAGACAGGGTCGCGGCCCGCGCCCTTGACCTGCGCGTCGGTGTCGGCGAGCGCGCGGATGACGGCGCCGAGCCCCTCGTCCGTCCAGCCCTGGAGGTCGCGGCGCGCGCGGTCGACCTGCCAGGGGGCGAGCCCGAAGCGCTTCGCGAGCTCGCCCGAGCTCCCGCGGGCGCCCGAGATCTTGCCCATGGTGCGCATCTTGCTCGCGATCGCGGCGACGATGGGCACGGGGTCGGAGCCGGAGGCGATCGCGTGGCGGAGCAGCCCGAGCGCCTCGCCGTGACGGCCGGCGATCGCGGCATCCGCGACGGCGAAGGCGGTCGTCTCGACGCGGCCGCCGTAGTACTGGCGCACGGTCGCCTCGGTCACGTCGTCGATGGTGTCGGCGAGGAGCTGCCGGCACGCCGCGGCGAGCTCGGAGAGGTCGTCCTGGAAGGCCGCGACGAGGGCGCGGAGCGCACCCGGCGCGATCCGGCGCTGCGCCATGCGGAACTCGGCCGCGACGAAGTCGGCGCGGTCGGATTCCCGCTTGAGCTCGGCGCAGACGATCTCGATGCCGCCCCCGAGCCCGCCGCGGAGCGCGTCGAGCAGCTTCTTGCCGCGCACGCCGCTCGCGTGCCGGAGCACGACGACGGTGTCCTCGGCGGGTGCCGCGAAGTAGGCGAGTGCCTCCTCGATGAAGGCGTCGGTGCACTTCTCGACGTGGTCGACCCGGATGAGCCGCGGCTCGCCGAACAGCGAGGGGCTCGCGAAGGTCGCGAGCTCGCCGGGCGCGTAGCCGCCGGCGTCGATGTCGCTCACCTCGAGGCTCGGATCCTCGGCGCGGAGGATGTCGCGGAGCATGCGCGTCGAGCGCTCCGCGAGGAGGCTCTCGGGCCCGGAGACGAGGACGACGGGCGCCGGACGGACGGCGGTCCAGTCGAGCTGCGGGATGGCGGCCTTCGCCTTCGCCCCGGATGCGCGACCGGCTCCTCCGGACCGCTGGGGTGCGGCGGCCATCCGTCCTCCTCCTGCTGCGCGCGACGGTCGCCGCGAGCCCCTCAAGCCTAGCCGCGGGTGCCGACGCGGACGGCTCGCGGTCTTCGCGCTCCGTCCACAGCCGCACGCCGCCGCCGCGGAGCGCCGGCGCGACGAGCAGGAGCCCCTGGCGATCGGTGCGCGCCGCGGTGGTGCCCGCGGCGCGGAGCCCGTCGAGGGCGGCGTCGCTCGGGTGCCCGTAGCGGTTCTCCCCGACGCCGATGAGCCCGATCCGAGCGCCGAGCGCGGCCGTGAGGGGGTCGTGCTGGTCGGCCGAGCCGTGGTGCGAGACCTTGAGGACGTCGACGCGGGGCGGCCGCCAGGCGCCGAGGAGCCGCGCCTGCGCCTCCGCGCCCAGATCGCCCAGGAGCACGGCCGAGAGGCAGGGGCCGCAGTCCGCGCGCGGCGCGAGGTGGAGCACGAGGCTCGCCTCGTTGCCGGGCTGCGCGCCGCGCGCGGGCGGCCAGCGCACGGTCCACCGGTGGCCGCCGAGCTCGCCCGAGGCCCCCGCCTGCACCTGCTCGACCCGCGCGCCGCCGGCCGCCAGGAGCTCGGCCGTCCGCGTCGCCTCGGGCCGGTCCGGCGGACCGACGAGGACGCGGTCGACGCGGCCCCGCACGGCCGCCGCGCCGCCGACGTGATCGAGGTCGAAGTGGGTGAGCACGAGGAGCTCGAGGCGGCCGATGCCGAGCTCGTCGAGGCAGTCGCCGAGCGCGGCGGGGTCGGGACCGGTGTCCACGAGCGCGACGGAGCCGCCGGAGCGGACGAGGAGCGCGTCGCCCTGCCCGACCTCGCACATGGCGAGCTGCCAGTCCGCCGGGCGGTCCGCCGTCTCGGCGAGGCGGGCGCCGCCGAGGAGGCCGGCGTAGGCGGCCGCCGCGGCCCCCAGCCCGAGCGCCACCCCGCGACGCAGCCTCGGCCGGACGCGGGCGAGCACGGCCGCGAGCAGCAGCGCCGTCGCCGCGGCGAGCGCGAGCGCGCCCGGCACGCCCTCGAGCCAGGGCAGCCGCGCACCGGGCAGCTCCGCCGTGACCTGGGCGACGCCCGCGATCCAGCTCGCCGGCAGCCAGGCCGCCTGCGCGACGAGGAGCGCGACGGGCGGTGCGATCGGCGCGAGCAGGCAGGCGAGGAGGCCGAGGACGGTCGCGACCGGCGCCGCCGGGCCCGCGAGGAGGTTCGCGGCGACCCCGTGGAGCGCGATCGCCGGGTCGAGCATCACGAGGACCGGCTGGCAGGCGAGCTGCGCCGCGACCGGCACGGCGAGCACGATCGCGAGCGCGCGCGGCAGCACGCGGTCGAGCCGATCGGCGAGCGGGCGCGCGAGCACGAGCAGTCCGCCCGTCGCGAGCACCGACAGCGCGAAGCCGTAGCTCCGCGCGTGCCAGGGGTCGGCGACGAGCAGCGCCAGGACGGCGAGCGCGAGCACCGGCAGCCCCTGCACCGGCCGCCCGAGCGCCTGCACGAGGAGGACGACCGCGGCCATGACGCCCGCCCGCACGACGCTCGGCTCGGGCGTCACGAGGAGCACGAAGGCGCCGAGCGCGAGCAGGGCCGCGAGGATGCGACCCCGCCGGCCGGCGCCGAGCGCCGCCGCGAGCCCCGCGACGAGGCCGACGACGACCGCGCAGTTGGCGCCCGACACGGCCGTGAGGTGGCTCAGGGAGCTGTCCTTCATCGCCTGGTCGAGCGACTCGTCGACCCGGGAGGTGTCGCCGATCGCGAGTCCGGGCAGGAGCGCGCCGCCGGCGCCGGGGAGGGTGCCGGCGAGCTGCCGGAAGCCCTCGCGCATCCCCTCCGCCCAGCTCGGCGCGGGCGGCGCCGGTGCGAGCCGCCGGGGCTCGCCGAGCGGCCGCAGGATCGCCGAGCGCTGCTCGCCGGGCGCGGTGGCGACCGCCCGCGCCCGGAGCGTCCACCGCTCGCCGAGACGCGCGCGCTCGAGGCCCTCGCCGAGCACGAGCACGGGCGCCGCGGCGGGCTCGCCCTCCACCCGCTCGACCTGCAGCTCGACGCGCTCGGCGCCCGGTCCCGTCACGACGCCCGTCACGGCGACGGCGCCGCCCGCGGCGAGCGCCTCGGGAGCCCGCGCCGGCCCGCGGGCCGCGACCTGCAGCGCGACGAGCGACGCCGCCGCGAGCGCGAGGGCGACCAGTCCGAGCCAGGGCGCGGGCGACCGCCCGGGGACCCGGCGGCGTCGCAGCCCGAGCACGCAGAGCAGGAGCGCCGTCGCGAGGCCGGCGACCGCGACCCCGAGCAGCGCGCCGGACGCGCCCGTCGGCATCCCGACGGCCGCCCACCCCGCGAGCCAGGCGGCGGCCGCCGGCCCCGCGAGCCGCGCCTCCGGGCTCATACGGTGACGAGCTCGCGGAGGCCCTCGAGCGTCGCCTCGCCGATGCCGGGCACGTCGAGCAGATCCTCGACGCTCGCGAAGCGGCCGTTGGCCTCGCGCCACTGGAGGATGCGGGTCGCGATCGCAGGCCCGATCCGCGGCAGGGTGTCGAGCGCGGCGGCATCCGCCGTGTTGAGGTCGATCGGCGCACCGGGCGCCGCGGGCGAGCCCGGAACCGCCGGCGCCCCGCCCGCGTCCCCGTTGCCCGCGGCCGGCGGCCCGGCGCCCTGCTTCGGCACGAGCAGCTGCTCGCCGTCCGTCACGGGCTTCGCGAGGTTGAGCGCCCCGCGGTCGGCGCCGCGCGCGAATCCCCCGGCGGCGGCCACGGCGTCCATGGCGCGCGAGCCCGCGGCGAGCTCGTAGACGCCCGGCTCGCGGACCCGCCCGAGCACGTGCACGAGCAGCGGCGCCGCGCCCTCGGCGCCGGCCGTGGTCGAGCCGGCTGAGTCCGTCGGCGGCGACGCCGACGGCAGGGGCGCCGCCCCCACCTCCGACACCGCGCCGCCCGGCGACAGCAGCGCCGCGAGCACCGCCGCCGCGACCCCCGCCAGCACGAGGATGAGCGCCGCGCCCGCCGCGACCCTCGACCGGGCGCGGGGAGTCGGGTCGGGCTGGGGCGCGGCGCTCATGCGGGAACGCTACGAGCGCGTCACCGCCGGGAGCGCCGCTCCCGCCCGATCTGTGGAGGGATCAGCCCTTCGTGGCGATGTTGACGACGCGCGGCGCGCGGACGACGACGTTGACGATCTCGCGGTCGCCGATCGTGCGGATGACCGCCGCCGACTGCCGGGCGAGCTGCTCGAGCGCCTCGGAGGCGATCGTCGGCGAGACCTCGACGCGGTCGCGCACCTTGCCGTCGACCTGGATGACGGCGGTGACCGCCTCCTCGACGAGCAGGGTCGGGTCGGCCTTGCGCCAGCCCGCGAAGGCGACCGTGCCCTCGTAGCCGAGGCGCGACCACATGTCCTCCGCCGTGAAGGGCGCGAACAGCGAGAGCCCGACGGCGACGACCTCGATCGCCTCGCGGACCGCCGGGTCGCCGGCACCCGGACCGCTGTCGATGGTCTTGCGGATCGCGTTGACGAGCTCCATGAGGCGCGCGACGACGACGTTGAACTTGAAGGCCTCCACGAGCCCCGGCCCCTCGGCCAGGAAGCGGTGGGTCTGCCGGCGCAGCGCCGCATCCCCGCCCTTCCACTCGACCTCGGGCGGGCTCGTCACCTCGCCCGCGATGCGCCAGGCGCGCGCCAGGAACTTCGCGCTGCCGGCGGGCGAGACGTCGGCCCAGTCGATGTCGTCCTCGGGCGGGCCCGCGAAGGCCATCGTGAGGCGGACGGCGTCGACGCCGTGCTCGTCGAGCTGGTCGGAGAGCTTCACGAGGTTGCCGCGGCTCTTCGACATCGCCGAGCCGTTCATGAGCACCATGCCCTGGTTGAGCAGGGCGCTGAACGGCTCCGTGAAGGAGACGTAGCCGAGGTCGAAGAGCACCTTGGTGATGAAGCGCGCGTAGAGCAGGTGCAGGATCGCGTGCGTCACGCCGCCGACGTACTGGTCGACGGGCGCCCACTTCTCGGCCTCCTTCGGGTCGAAGGCCTGCGTGTCGTCCTTCGGCGAGAGGAAGCGGAGGAAGTACCAGGAGCTGTCGACGAAGGTGTCCATCGTGTCCGGGTCGCGGCGCACCGGCGTGCCGTCGGGCAGCGTCGTCTCGACCCAGTCGGTCGCCGCGCCCAGCGGCGAGGTGCCCTTCGGCTGCAGGTCGAGCCCCTCGCTCGCCGGCAGCTCGACCGGCAGCGACTCGACGGGCACCGGGTGCATCGTGCCGTCCTCCTCGTGGAGGATCGGGATGGGCGTGCCCCAGTAGCGCTGGCGCGAGATGAGCCAGTCGCGCAGGCGATAGGTCTTCGCGGCGCGGCCGGTCCCGGCCGACTCGAGCAGCTCGATCGCGCGCTTGATCGCGTTCGACTTCGAGAGGCCGTCGAGCGGGCCCGAGTTCATGAGGCGCCCGTCGCCGGTCAGCGCCTCGCCCGTCGCGGCGGGGTTCAGCGCCGGCAGCGCGCCGGTGTCGGCCGCCTCGAGCATCTCGGGCGTGATGACCGGGATCGCGCCGGTGACCGGCGCATTCGTGTCGACGACGACGCGGACCGGGAGGTCGAAGCGGCGCGCGAAGTCGAGGTCGCGCTGGTCGTGCGCCGGCACGGCCATGACGGCGCCGTGGCCGTAGTCGGCGAGCACGTAGTCGGCCGCCCAGATCGGCAGGCGCTCGCCGTTGACCGGGTTGATCGCGTAGCGCTCGAGGAACACGCCCGTCTTCTCGCGGCCGGCGTCCTGGCGCTCGATCTCGGTCTGCTTCTGCGTCTGCTCGAGGTAGTCCTGGAACCGCATCCGCACCTCCGCGGAGGAGCCCGCCGCGAGCTCCGCCGCGAGGTCGGAGTCGGGGGCGACGACCATGAAGGTCGCGCCGAAGAGCGTGTCGGGGCGCGTCGTGAAGACGGTGACCCGCGCCTCGCGGCCCTCGATCACGAAGTCGACGTCGGCGCCCGTCGAGCGGCCGATCCAGTTGCGCTGCATCGCGAGCACCTTCGAGGGCCAGGAGCCCTCGAGCTGCTTGAGGTCGTCGAGCAGGCGATCCGCGTAGTCGGTGATCTTGAAGTACCACTGCGTCAGCTGCTTCTTGACGACGAGGTTGTCGCAGCGCTCGCAGCGCCCGTCGACGACCTGCTCGTTCGCGAGCACCGTCTGATCGAAGGGGCACCAGTTGACCCAGCTCGCCTTGCGGTAGGCGAGGCCCTTCTCGTACATCTTCAGGAACAGCCACTGGTTCCACCGGTAGTACTCGGGGTCGGAGGTGTGGAGGACGCGGTCCCAGTCGAAGGAGGCGGCATAGCGGCGCATCGACTGGCGCTGCTGCGCGATGTTCTCGTACGTCCACTCGCGGGGGTCGACGCCGCGCTTGATCGCGGCGCCCTCGGCGGGCAGGCCGAAGGAGTCCCAGCCGATGGGGTGCAGCACGCGGAAGCCGCGCTGGCGCCAGTAGCGCGCGATGACGTCGCCGAGCGCATAGGCCTCGGCGTGGCCCATGTGCAGGTCGCCGGAGGGGTACGGGAACATGTCGAGGATGTACTTCCGGGGGCGCTTGTCCTCGGGGTCGTCGGTCGCGAAGGGCCGCGTCTCGTCCCAGACCGGGAGCCACTTCTCCTGGATGCGGTCGAAGTCGTAGACGTTCTCGTCGTTCTCGTGGTGCGTCACGGTGCTCTCAATCGTGGAAGCGTGGAGGCGGATGCGGCGACGGCGCGGCAGGCTCGGCGAGCGCCGGCGCGGAGGGCGATCCGCCCTCCAGCGTAGTCACCCCGCGGGCCGAGCGCGGCGAGGGTCGGATCAGCCCTCGGCGCCGAGCGCGGCGAGGAGCGGTCGGGCCTTGATCCGGACCTCCTCGAGCTCCTCCTCGGGCACCGAGCGCGCCGTGATCCCGCCGCCCGAGCCGATGCTCGCGCGCGCCGGCTCGACGACGATCGTGCGGATCGTCATGGCGAGGTCGGCCGCGCCGTCCGCGCCGAGCCAGCCCAGGCATCCCGAGTAGGGCCCGCGCGCCCGCCGCTCGAGCCCGTCGAGCAGCTGCGTCGCACGGCGCTTCGGCGCCCCCGTCATGGAGCCGGCGGGGAAGCAGGAGGCGAGCGCGTCCAGGGCGTCGAGTCCCGGCGCGAGCCGACCCCGCACGGTGCTCACGAGCTGGTGGACCTGCGCGTAGTGCTCGACCTCGAGCAGCCGCGTCACCTCCACGCTGCCGAGCTCGCAGACGCGCGAGAGGTCGTTGCGCATGAGGTCGACGATCATGAGGTTCTCGGCGCGCTCCTTCTCGCTCGCGAGGAGCTCGGCGGCGAGCACCGCGTCCTCCCCCGCGTCGCGGCCGCGCGGGCGGGTGCCCTTGATGGGGCTCGTCGAGATGCCGCCCTCGGCGTCGATCTCGAGGAAGCGCTCGGGGCTCGCGCTCACGAGCGCGACCCCGCCCGCGCGGATGAGGGCGCCGTGGTGGGTGGGGCTCGATCGCCGGAGCCGCCGGTGGAGCGCGAGCGCGTCGTGCTCCCCCTCGACGACGACCTCGTTCGTGAGGCACAGCTGGTAGGCCTCGCCCTCGACGATCGCGGCCTGGCAGGCGCGGATCGCGTCGAGATAGGCCTCGTCGTCGAGGTGCCAGCGCGGGGACGCGGCGGCAGGCGGGGGCGCGAGCGGCGGCTCGGGCGCCCCGGGCGCCGCGATCCGGGCCACGGCGGCCTCGACCTCGTCCCGCCACGCCGCGAGCTCGCCCGACCACGCCTCGCCGAGCGCGAGGAGCTCGGCCTCGCCGCTCACGGCATCCACGGCGACGGCGCGGTCGACGCGCAGCAGCGCCGCATCGGGCAGCCGCGAGGGATGCGCGAGCGGCGTCGCGGTCGTGCGCGCGCGGAGGCCGTAGCCGAGCCAGCCGACGAGTCCGAGCCGGAAGGCGGGGCCGGGCCGCGCATCCCGCTCGCCGTCGGTGCCGAGCACGCGCATCGCCTCGAGCTCGCGCCGGGCGGCGGCGAGCGGATCGGGGCCGAGCGCGAGCTCCGTGCCGGTGCCGAGATAGTGCGTGCCCTCGGCGCCGGAGTCGAGCCAGAACAGGCCCGGCGCATCGGCCCACAGCTCGAGCACGAGGGCCTCCGGGTCGACCCCGCGCCCGAGCGCGTGTCGCAGGAGCCGTCGGCGCATACCCTGAATCCTATGAGCGGCGTCGTGAGCACCTGGCGGGCCGGCCGCCTCGAGCCTCGCGAGGGCTGCGACCTCCACCCCGCGCGGATCGCCGTCGCCGACTCGTGGCTCGTCGACGACGGCCGCGCCCTCGCGATCGACCTGCACCGCGAGCGCTTCCTCGGCGCGCTCCCGCCCGCCTTCGAGTCGCTCGACCCGGCGGGCTTCTGGGATGCGGCGCTTCGCTCGATCGGCCGGGAGGGCGCCCGCTTCCCCCGGGTCGAGGCGCGCTGGGCGGCGGCGAGCGCTCGGGCGGCGCCCGGCGAGTGGAGGCCGCAGCTGCTCCTGCGGGAGCGTCCGGCCCCTGAGCTCCGGCGCGCGATCCGCCTGTGGACGCACCCCGGACCCGACCCGCGCACCGAGCCGCGGACGAAGGGCCCCGACCTCGAGGCGCTCCTCCGGCTCCGCACCGCCGCGCAGGCGGCGGGCACCGAGGAGGCCGTGATCCTCGAGCCCGACGGCGCGGTCGCGGACGGCTCGACGACCTGCCTCGTGTGGTGGCTCGGCGACGCGCTCGCGATCCCCGACCCCGACATCCCGCGCGTCGACAGCGTGACGCTCCGCAGCCTCGCGGGGCTCGCGACGGCGCTCGGCGTCGAGGTGCTGCCCGATCGGCGCGGACCGGAGGAGCTCGACGGGCTCGAGGTGTGGGCGCTCAACGCGCTCCACGGGCCGCGGATCGTGACCGGCTGGGTCGACGGACCCGCCACCGCCGAGCAGCCGGGGCGCCTGGAGGCGTGGCGCAGGCGGCTCTCGGCCCTTCGCAAGCCGCTCCCCCTAGGGTGAGCGGCGTGAACGAGGCGCTCACCTGGATCCTCGACCTCGTCTCCTCGGTGGACCCGGTCCTGCGGACGCTCTTGGCCGGCATCGGCATCCTGCTCGAGACCTCGATCCTCGTCGGGCTCGTCGTCCCGGGCGACTCGATCGTGATCGTCGCGAGCACGGGCGTCGAGGGGCCGGTCGAGTACGTCGCGCTCGTCGCGACCGTCATCGTGGGCGCGCTGTGCGGCGAGAGCGTCGGCTTCGCGATCGGCCGGTGGTTCGGCCCGCGGCTGCGCCATTCGCGGCTCGGTCGCCGCCTCGGCGAGCAGAACTGGGCGCGCGCGGAGCGCTATCTCGCGCGGCGCGGCGGGCCCGCCGTCTTCGTGTCGCGGTTCCTCCCGGTGCTGCACTCGCTGATCCCCGTGACGGTGGGGATGAGCGCCATGAGCTACCGGCGCTTCATCGCGTGGACGGCGCCGGCCTGCACGATCTGGGCCGTCCTCTATGTGTCGGTCGGCTCGGCCGCGGCCGGCTCCTACCGGGAGCTCTCGGGTCAGGCCCACTGGGCCGGCTATCTCTTCGCGGCCATCATCATCGGCTTCGGCATCCTCGCACTCGTCGCGAAGAAGGTCATCCAGGGGCGCGAGGCGCGGCACATGGAGCACGACGCGCACGACGCGAATCGGGCCGCCGACTCAGGAGTCGACGGCCCGACGGCGTAGCGGCTGGGAGCAGCCGACCCCGATCAGCCCAGCAGGCCGTGCTCCGTCAGCCAGGCCGTCGCGATCGCGTCCGGCGACTCCTGGTCCTGCACGCTCTGCACGTTGAGCGCGACGAGCTGCTCGGTGTCCATCTCGGCGCTGATCGCGTCGATGATCGCGATGGCGTCCGCGTCGAGCTTGTCGCTCGCGAGCGGCACGACGTTCGCGGCCGGGATGAGGCCGTCCGGGTCCTCGAGCGTCACGAAGTCGTTGATCGCGATGCTCGGGTCGGCCGTGTAGACGTTCGCGACGTCGATCGCGCCCTCGGCGAGCGACTCGACCGTGGTGTCGGCGGTCGGCTCGAACTGGACGTCGATCCCGTACTCCTCGGCGAGACGCGAGGGGCCGTAGGTGCGCTCCTCGAGCTCGGGGGCGCCGCCGACGCGGATCGTGCCGCCGACCTTCTCGAGGTCGGGGATCGCGACGAGCCCGTGCTCCTCGGCGTAGGCCGCGGTCACGTTGTACGCGTCCTTGTCGGCCGCCTCCGAGTACTCGAGCGGCGTGATGCCCTCCGGCAGCACGCCCTCGAGCTCGGTGTAGACCTCGTCCGGGAGCGTCGCCTCGGCGTCCTCGTCGAAGTAGCGCACGACGCTGCCCGTGTACTCCGGGAACAGGTCGATCGAGCCGTCCTCGATGGAGGGCATGTACGCCTCGCGCTGGCCGATGTTGAACTTGCGCTCGACCTCGTAGCCGCCGTCCTCGAGCGCCTGCGCGTAGATCTCGGCGATGATCTCGTTCGAGTAGTAGGCCTGCGAGCCGATGACGATCGCCTCGGTCTCGCCGCCGTCCGATCCGCTGTCGAGCGGGTCGCCCTGAGCGCACCCTGACAGGGCCAATGCCGCCCCGACCGCGGCAGCCGTGATGGCGAGCCGGCCCTTGTTCCGTGCTGTGAGCATCGTGTTCCTCATTCTCTAGGTGGCGGGATCCGCCGTCGCGCTCGGGCGGGTCGCCCGGGTGCGGAGCTTCTTGGGGGCCGCGAGGCCGCGCGGCTCGACGATCTTGGCGACGATGCCGAAGATCGCGTCGAGCACGAGGGCGAGCACGATGATGAGGAGCGCGCCCGCGAGGATCTGGTCGTAGCTGCGCAGCTGCAGCCCCTGGATGATGTAGTAGCCGAAGCCGCCGAGGTTGACGAAGCCCGCGAGCGCGACCGTCGCGACCACCTGCAGCACCGCGCTGCGCAGGCCGCCGACGAGCAGCGGGAGCCCGAGCGGCACCTCGACCTTCCACAGGATCTGCCACTCCGTCATGCCGACGGCACGCGCCGCATCCACGGTCCGCCGGTCGACGGCCTCGATGCCCGCGTAGGCGCCCGCGAGGATCGACGGGATCGCGAGGATCACGAAGGCCGTGACCGCGCCGATCGCCGTGCGGGTGACCCCGAGCATGAGCACGAGCAGCAGGATGAGCCCGAAGGACGGCAGGGCGCGCGCCGCACCCGAGATCCCGACGGCGAGCTCGCGGCCGCGACCGGTGTGCCCGATGAGGTAGCCGAGCGGGATCGCGATGAGGGCCGCGATGAGCACCGAGACGAAGGTGTAGAAGAGGTAGTCGACGAAGGCGTTCGGGATGCTGAAGCGGCCGTCGCCCCAGCGGGCGGGGTCGGTGAGCCAGGCGAAGGCCTCGAGGAACAGGTTCATGCGGTCACCGCCTGCTGTCGGACGCGGCGGCGCGCGGTGCGGCTCGCGGCGCGGGTCCATGGCATGACGAGCCGTCCGAGGAGGACGAGCAGGCCGTCGAGCACGAGCGCGATGAGCATCGTCGTCACGACGCCGGCGAAGATCTCCTCGAGGATGCGCCGCTGGAAGCCGTTGGTGAAGAGGTAGCCGAGGCTGTCGATGCCGACCAGCGCCCCGACCGTGACGAGCGCGACGGTCGAGACGGCGACGACGCGGAGGCCCGCGAGGAGCACGGGCCCGGCGAGCGGGAACTCGACGCCCCAGAAGCGCCGCCAGTCGCTGTAGCCCATCGCCGTCGCGGACTGGCGGACACCGGGGTCGACCGAGAACAGCGCGTCCGCGACCGAGCGCGACATGATCGCGACCGCATAGATCGTGAGCGCCACGAGGAGGTTGCTCTCGGACAGCGGATCGGTGCCCGCGAGCGCCGGCAGCGCGACGATGAGCGCGATCGAGGGGATCGTGTAGAGGAGTCCCGTGAGGGTCAGGATGAGTCCGCGCGTGAGCTTGAAGCGCCAGGCGACCCAGCCGAGCGGGATGGCGATGAGGAAGCCGAGCAGGATCGGCGGGACCGCGAGCCGGAGATGGTCGAGCGAGAGCGACAGGATGAGGTCGAGGTTGTTCAGCGTCCAGCTCACGCGGACTCCTCGAGGATCCCGGCGGGCCGTCCGTCCTCGTCGACGACGATGCGACGGCCGTCGACATCCCGCACCGCGAGGCGGCGCTTGCCGCGGTCGGCGCCGACGAACTCGGCGACGAAGTCGTTCGCGGGGCGGGCGAGGATCTCCTCCGGCGTGCCGCGCTGCTCGATCACGCCGCCCTTGCCGAGGATCACGATCTGGTCGCCGAGGAGGAAGGCCTCGTCGATGTCGTGCGTCACGAAGACGATCGTCTTGTCGAGCTCGCGCTGGAGGCGCAGGGTCTCGCGCTGCAGCTCGGCGCGGACGATCGGGTCGACGGCGCCGAAGGGCTCGTCCATGAGGAGGATGTTGGGGTCGACCGCGAGACCGCGGGCCACGCCGACGCGCTGCTGCTGCCCGCCCGACAGCTGGTTCGGGTATCGGCCGGCCATCGCGCGGTCGAGCCCCACGACATCCATGAGCTCGAGCGCCCGGGCGCGCGCGTCCTTCTTCGGGACGCCGTTGAGCAGCGGGACCGTCGCGATGTTGTCGACGACCTTGCGGTGCGGGAGGAGCCCCGAGTTCTGCATGACGTAGCCGATGGAGCGGCGCAGCTTGACGGGCGGGACGTCGGAGACGTTCTCGCCGTCGATCTCGACCTCGCCGCTCGTCGCATCCACCATGCGGTTGATCATGCGCAGCAGCGTCGTCTTGCCGGAGCCGGAGGACCCGACGAGCACGGTGGTCTGCCGCGAGGGCATGACGACCGAGAAGTCGTCGACCGCGAGGGTGCCGTCGGGGAAGCGCTTGGAGACGTTCCGGAACTCGATCATCGCTGGGGGTCTCCTCGCGGGGGTCGGGGATCGTCGCCCGCGCCTCGGAGCGGGGTGGTCACAACCCTATTCGGAGCCTCCGACACGAGACGTCGCGTGACGGTGTCACTCCCAGGCCGCGCACAGGACGGCGCCGGCCCCGGGAACGCGGAAGCGCCGCCGGCCCGAGGGCTCGGCGGCGCTTCGCGAGGATCCGGTGCGCCGGTCAGGCGAGGGGGTTGCCCCAGTACGGCGAGAGGAGCGCGAGCGTCGCCGCCTGCCCGTGGCGGAGGGCGACCTCGCTGCCCTTCGGGTCGGCGAGGAAGGCGTGCGCCGCGATCGCGTCGGACATGACGAGCGCCGACTCGAAGGCCGCACGGGCCTCGTCGCCGCCGTCGACGCCGTAGCGCTCGACGAGGCCGTCGAAGAGCTGGTCGGCGAGGACCGAGTAGGCGGGGCGCTCCTCGCGCGGACGGAGGTCGAGGGTGTCGCCGAGGCGGAGCGAGGCGAAGCCGGGCTCGTGGCGGAAGGCCTCGACGAAGATCTCGAAGGCCGAGCTGAGGCCGGCGGCCCAGTCGGCGTGAGCCTCGGAGCGGAGCTCCTCGAGGACACGGGAGGTGGTGCGCTCCGCATGGCGTGCCGCGAGCGCGTGGAGCACCGCGATGCGGTCGGGGAAGTAGCGGTAGACGGTGCCGATCGAGGCGCCGGCGCGGTCCGCCACCATGGCGGTCGTGAGGCGCTCGTAGCCGATCTCGTCGACGACCTCCGCCGCGGCGTCGAGCAGCGCCGCGAGTCGCGCGGTGCTCCGGGCCTGGACTGGCTCGTTGCGGATGAGCGTCGCAGCCGCGGCGCGCTGTGCGGTCTTCGTGTCGGTCACGGGGGTTCTCCTCTGGGCTGATCCGAGCAAAGTTTAGCGCTCGGAACGTCGGAAAACGTGCAACGGATGCTCATGACACACTGGACGCATGGCCCGGAGGACAGCGCGCAGCGAGCCCCGCATCCAGGTTCCCCACTTCGCGGCCCGCCTCGAGGACCGCTTCCACCGCTTCCGGGAGCGGCGTGGTCGGCGGCGCGGGCTCATCCCGACGATCGTGCCCTTCGCCGGCTACGGCGGCGAGGACTGGGCGCGTGTGCTCGCCCGCGTCATCCTGCTCCCTCCCGACCGCCCCGCCGACGGGCGTTTCACGAACATCCGCGGCTTCCGCAGCTTCCTCTCCATCCCGGTCTCCGACGTCGAGGTCCAGGTGCGGCACGGGGATGCGGTGCGCACGGTGCGCTCGGACCGCGGCGGCGTCGTCGA
This sequence comes from Homoserinibacter sp. YIM 151385, assembly GCF_027912415.1. Taxonomy (NCBI): domain Bacteria; kingdom Bacillati; phylum Actinomycetota; class Actinomycetes; order Micrococcales; family Microbacteriaceae; genus Homoserinibacter; species Homoserinibacter sp. YIM 151385. The sequence goes on from NZ_CP115175.1 coordinate 1,055,429, forward strand.
CGGCCGGGTCGAGCTGCGGATGCCGGCCGGCTGGAACGAGGTGGAGCTCGACATCGCGGACGACGCGGTCGCGCCCGTCACGGCGCGCATCGACATCGTCCCCGCGAGCGTGCACACCGGCCTCGTCTCCGACATCGACGACACGGTCATGGTGACCGCGCTCCCCCGCCCCTTCCTCGCGGCCTGGAACAGCTTCGTCCTCAACGAGCACGCGCGGCGACCCGTCGCCGGCATGGCGGTCCTCTACGACCGGGTGCTCCGGCAGTCGCCGGGCTCCGCCGTCGTCTACCTCTCGACGGGCGCATGGAACGTGGCGCCCGCGCTCACCCGCTTCCTGCGGCGCAACCTCTATCCCGCCGGCGCGCTGCTCCTCACCGACTGGGGGCCGACGCACGACCGCTGGTTCCGGTCCGGGCCGGAGCACAAGCGCACGGCGCTGCGCCGGCTCGCCGCCGAGTTCCCGGGCATCCGCTGGATGCTCGTCGGCGACGACGGGCAGCACGACGAGGAGCTCTACGCCGACTTCCTGCGCGAGCACCCGGAGAGCGTGGCCGCGGTCGCGATCCGGCAGCTCACGGCGAGCGAGGCGGTCTTCGCGGGCGGCCGCTCGAAGTCGGAGGACCGCTCGACGGCCGAGACGCCGTGGATCTACGCGCCCGACGGGGCCGGCATCCACGACCAGCTCGTCGACCTCGGTCTCCTCCGCGAGCCGGAGCCGGGTGACGCGCCGCGTGCCGACCACGGTCCCGCCGGGTCGTAACACGGCCCCGGCGCCCCATAGCCTCGACATCGTGACTCGATTCCAAGACGGCTCCGCGGGCGACGCCGACTACGGCACCATCGGCAAGGGCTACGCGAGCATCCGGCGGGCCGACCCTCGCATCGAGCAGCGGGTGTGGGCCGCGCTCGGCTCGGCGCGCCGCGTGCTCAACGTCGGCGCGGGCGGCGGCAGCTACGAGCCCGTCGGCCTCGAGGTGACGGCCGTCGAGCCCTCCGCCTCGATGCGCGCCGAGCGCCCGCCGACCCGCGTGCCCGCGATCGACGCGACCGCGCAGGCCCTCCCCTTCGACGCCGACGTCTTCGACGCGAGCATGGCGAGCGTGACCATCCACCAGTGGCCCGAGCTCGAGAAGGGCCTGCAGGAGATGCGCCGCGTCACCCGCGGCCCGGTCGTGCTGCTCACCTTCGACCCCGTCATCCCCGAGGAGTGGTGGATGCCGGCCTACGTCCCCGAGATCTTCGAGGTCGAGGGGCGCCGGATGCCGAGCATGGAGCGGCTGCGCGCCGCGTTCCCCGGCGACGACGTCGAGATCGAGACGATCCCCGTGCCGGCCGACTGCGTCGACGGCTTCGGCCAGTCCTTCTTCGCGCGCCCCGAGCGCGTCCTCGACCCCGCCGTGCGCCGCGCCTCGATGTCGGCGTGGACCTTCGTCGAGCCGGAGGTCGTCGCGCGCTTCGAGCGCGAGCTCGGCGCCGACCTCGCCTCCGGCGAGTTCGACCGTCGCTGGGGCCGATTCCGCGAGCTCGAGAGCTTCGACGTCGGGCTTCGACTCGTCATCGCGACGCCCCCGGCGGCGCTCACCTTCGACGTCTGAGCGCGCTCGGGGTCCGAGCTCGTCCGCGCCGTCCGCCCGCGACGCGCGGACCGTGCGGTCCACTTGCGGCGTTCTCGCGCCGGGTGTTAGCTTCGCTCAGGTCCGCCCTCACCCCCCCCCCCCCCCGAGTGCGGACACCGGGATGTCCCCCGCATCCCGCGAGTCGTTCCTTACCCTGAGAGGACGCTCGGCAATGCCAGCTGAGTCCGCCGCGGTCGAATCCGGCCTCGCCGTCGCGATGATCCTCGCGCTCGGCGTCACGGCGCTCGTGGCCGTCGCCATGACGGCCATCGTGCTCCAGCGGAGATCGCGGCTCACCCCGCTCCGCGGCGGGCTCAGCATCGGCACCGCGATCGGGGTCGCGATCATCTCGATGCTCGGCATCCTGTCGCTCTCCCCCGCGAGCGCGCAGGCCGCGGGCCGCGAGCTCGCGCCGACCGCCGGGGCGCCCGTGCTCGAGGGTCCCGGCGGGCTCCAGCTCCCGACGCTCGACGACTGAGCCGCGCGGCCGTCGCTCGCGCTCAGCCGAGGGCGTCGCGGCAGAGCGCGTCGCAGGTGCGCGGGAGGCCCAGCTCCGACGCGCCCTGCCGGGCGAGCAGCACCCGGCGGGCGGAGGACTCGATCGCACGGGCGTCGAGCTCGCCGTCCTCGACGGCCCGGGCCGCGCGGGCCGCGAGCTCGTCGACGTCCACCGCCCCGACGTAGAGGAGCAGGTCCGCGCCGGCCGCGAGGGCGGCGACGCCGTTGCGCTCGGCATCGCGGTAGGCGGCGACCCCCGAGCTCTCGAGCATCGTGAGGTCGTCGGTCACGACGATCCCGCGGAAGCCGAGCTCCTCGCGCAGGATGCGGTGCCACTCGGGCGAGAGGGAGGCCGGCTCCGGGGCGATGCGCGGGAAGGCGAGATGCCCCGTCATCACGAGCTCGGCGCCCGCCTCGATGCCGGCCTCGAAGGGCGGCGCCTGCGTCGCGCGCCAGCGGTCGGCCGCCATCGTCGAGCTCGGGATGCCGACATGCGAGTCCTCGGCGGTCGCCCCGTGCCCGGGGAAGTGCTTGAGCGTCGAGAGCACGGTCCCGCGCTCCCCCTCGACGGCTGCGGCGACGCGCGGGGCCGCGGTCGCCGCATCCCCGCCGAGGACCCGGTCGCGGATGAAGGAGCCCGGATCCGCGGTCACGTCCGCGACGATGCCGAGGTTGACGTCGATGCCCGCCCGGGCGACGAGCCGGGCGCGGGCCGCGTAGGCGCGCGCGCTCGCGGCGGGCGGCGCCGCGCGCAGCTCCGGCGCCGCGGGGCCGTCGTCGCCCGGGACGCGCCGCACGATCCCGCCCTCCTGGTCGACGAGCACGAGCGGCGGCGCCGCGGGATCGACCGTGAGCGCCTCGACCGTGCGGCCGAGCGCCCGCGCGCCGCCCGAGGCCGGCACGTTGTCGCCCATGACGATCACGCCGCCCGCGCCGCTCGCCTCGAGTCGGGCGCGGAGGGGACCCGGCTCGGTGCCGGCGACATGGAGGACGACGAGGCTCGCGACCTGCTCCTCGAAGGTCATCGCGTCCAGCCGCGCCTCGACCCAGCGCTCGAGCGGGTCGACGACGAGCTTCGCCGGCGGATCCCAGTCGTAGTCCGGCTCGGCGGCCGGCGCCGAGGTGCAGCCGACGAGCAGGAGCACCGCGAGCCCGGCGGCGCCGAGCGCGCGGACGGGACGGCTCGACCGGCGGCTCACCCGGACAGGCTAGCCTCGCCCGGGCGCCCGCGTCAGTGGGCGGGCGTGTGGTCGAGCCAGGTGAGGCTCGCGAACTCGCCGAACTCGAGGCCGAGGCGGCTCGGATCCTCCGCGACCCAGGTGCGCAGCTCGGGCGACTCGGCGCCCTCGCGCAGCAGCACGTCGACGCCGGCGGGCGTCAGCGCCGAGCGCTCGAAGCGGATCGCGATCGCGTCGCCCTCGGATCCTGCGACGCTCCAGCGGCTGGAGACGAGGCGGAGGAGGCCGCGGCCGCGCCAGACGAACTGCGAGCCGCGGAGGCGGTCGGTGCCGACGACCGTGCGAGGTCCACGACGATGATCGGTGTAGTGCACCGTGTCCGCGAGGACGAGCGGCTCCTCGCGCACGATCGAGTACTCGAAGACCGGGTCCGTGTGCGCGCCGCCCAGCCACATGGGGAAGTTCGTCGCCTTGACGGACCACCGGCCGGGCAGGATGCCGGCGAGCGAGTCGGAAGCGGGTTCGGGAGCCATCGGATCCAGGCTAGCGCCGAGCGAGTCCATCGAAACGCATCGGCTCCCGGTGCGTCGCGGAACGCGGGTCCGTAGCCTTGGGCCCATGCCGCGGACCCTCCTCCTGCTCCTCGGGTCCTCGCATCCCCTGCCGACCGCCGCCGTGACCGCGATCGCCGTGCTCCTCGGCGCGGCGCTCGGACTCGAGCCCTGGCGGCTCGCCGCGCTCGGCGCGGCCGTGCTCGCGGGGCAGCTCGCGATCGGGCTCGCCAACGACTGGCTCGACGCCGAGGAGGATCGCGCGGCCGGCCGTCGCGACAAGCCGGCCGCCCGCGGCGACGTGCCGGTGCGCACCGTGCGCGCCGCGGCGCTCGCGACGGCCGCCGCCTCGCTCCTCCTCGCCGCACCCCTCGGCGGGGGCGCGTGGCTCGCGAACGCGGTGCTCCTCGGCGCGGGACTCGCCTACGACGCCGGGCTCAAGCGCACGCCCCTGTCGCACGCCGCCTACCTCGCCGGCTTCGGCGCGCTGCCCGCGATCGCGGCGCTCAGCATCCAGCCGCCCGCGCTCCCCGCCTGGTGGGCGGTCGCCGCGAGTGCGCTCCTCGGCGGAGCGGCGCACTTCGCGAACGTCCTGCCCGATCTGGAGGCGGATGCCGCGGCCGGCGTGCGCGGCCTGCCGCAGCGGCTCGGGCGGCGCGCCACGACCGCGCTCACGGGCGCACAGCTCGCGGCGGCCGCCGCCGTCATCGTGCTCGGAGCGGGCGCCTCGCCGCTCCTCATCGCCGGACTCGCGCTCGTGCTCGCGAGCGGGGTCGCCGTGCCGATCCTCGCCGCGCGCGCCCCGGCATCCCGTGCGCCCTTCGCGTTCGTCGTGCTCGCCGCCCTCGCCGCGACCGCCATGCTGCTCGCCTCGGGGGGCCGCATCCTCGCGTGACGCGGAGGGGAGGCCCGTCAGGGGCTGACGCGCTCGGCGGCGGCATCCTCCGCCGGATCCGCGCGCGGCCGTGACCGGATCCCGAGCAGCGAGACGACGCCGCCCGCCGCGAGCAGCGCCGCCGTCGCCACCGCCGCGCGCTGGAAGCCCGCGAGATCGAGCTGCCCGCCCACGATGATGCCGAGCAGGGCGATCACGACGAGGCCCGCGACGCGCGAGACGGCGTTGTTGACGGCCGACGCGATCCCGCTCCGGTCCGTCTCGACGGCGCCGAGGATCGCGGAGGTGAGCGGCGAGACCGTGAGGGTGAGCCCCGCGCCGATGAGCAGCATCGCCGGGAGCACCTGCCACCAGTAGTCGAAGCGCTCGCCCACGGTCAGGAGCAGCAGCGAGCCCGCGGCCATCACGACCGGCCCCGCCGCCATGAAGGGGCGCGGCCCGATGCGGCCCGCGAGGGCGCCGACCCGCGAGCTGCCGAGGATCATGATCACCGTGATGGGCAGGCTCGCGAGCCCCGCGAGCGTCGCCGGGAGGCCGGCGCCCGTCTGGAGGTAGACGCCGAGCGCGAAGCCGTTGAGCGAGAGCGCCGCGTACACGAAGAGCGTCGCGATGTTGCCGACCGCGAAGTCGCGCTCGCGGAAGAGGGACAGCGGCATCATCGGCTGCGGCGCGGTCCGCTGGCGCAGGAGGAAGCCCGCGAAGGCGAGGACGCCGCCCGCGAGCGCGACGAGGACCCCGGGATGCGCCCAGCCGAGCCGCTCCTGCTCGATGAGCGCGAAGACGGGCCCGCCGAGCCCGAGCGTGCACAGCACGGCGCCGAGGGCGTCGATCCGGGCGCCCGGCCGGCGCTCGTCCCGCTGGCCGAGCCGCGCGAGCAGCCAGATCACGAGCCCCGCGATCGGCACGTTGATGAGGAAGGCGAGCCGCCAGGAGAGCAGGTCGACGAAGACGCCGCCGACGAGCGGGCCGAGGACCATGGCGCCGCTCGTCATGCCCGTCCAGACCCCGATCGCGCGCCCGCGTGCGGGCCCGGCGAAGTTCGCGGTGATGAGCGCGAGCGAGCTCGGCACGAGGAGCGCGCCCGCGACGCCCTGGAGCGCGCGGGCGACGATGAGCACCTCGATGCTCGGCGCGAGCGCGATGACGAGGCTCGTCGCGCCGAAGCCGACGAGCCCCGCGCGCAGGACGAGGATCCGGCCGAGCACATCGCTCGCGGCGCCCGCGACGAGGATGAGCGCGCCGAGCGTCACGAGATAGGCGTCGACGACCCACTGCTGGCCGGCGAGGCCGCCGCCGAGCTCGCGGTCGATCGCGGGGAGCGCGACCGTCGTGACCGTGCCGTCGAGGAAGGGGACCACCGAGGCGAGCACCGCGACGGCGACGACGAGGCGCTCGCGGCGGTCCATGCGCTCACGCTAGCCCTCGGGCGGGGTCCCGCGCTGGGGCGGCGCCGCGGCATCCCCGTCGGCCTCGTCCACCGCCCGCGCGACCGCTTCGAGCGTCGCGGGATGCCGGAGGATCCCGAAGTGCCCGACGACCGGCAGTACGAGGTTGCGCGCGCCCTCCAGGTGCGAGCCGTTCGGGATGTGGGGGTCGAAGCTCGGCGCGATCGACACGATCCGCGGGTTCGGCTCACGCGAGCGCCCGAGCTCGAGGATCACCGGGTGCGCCGTGCGGAAGTCGCGCATGGGCCGCGGGATCGTCCAGCGCGCGAGTACGGAGCCCGAGAACGGCGTCGCGACCGCGACGAGGCGCGCGACCCGGGCACCCGCGGGCTCGGCGGCGAGCACCCGCTTGCCGATGAGGCCGCCCTTGCTGTGCGCGACGAGGACCGCCCCGTGCGCATCGAGCTCCTCGAGGCGCGCGGCGAGCACGCGCGCCGAGTCGACGATGGGCGCGGCGTTGACCCCCAGCCCGGGCACCGTGTGCACGGGGTGGCCGGCGGCGTGGAGCCGGTCGCCGAGCGCGCGGAGGAAGTGCCAGGTCTCGTAGACGCCCGGCACGAGCACGACGGGCGCCGACTCCCCCGCGTCCCAGTCGCGCGGCACGGGACGGCTCGTGATGCTGCGCGTCCGCATCTGCAGCGCCCAGCGGTAGTCGGCGGCGAGCGCCGCCGCGTGCCGGAGCCCGCCCGGTGTCCGCTCGGGGCTCATCGGGAGGCGTGCTCCGCGATCCGCTCGGCCACCGTCACGGGATCAGTGTGCATGACCACGTGGGCGCCCGCGACCTCCTGGAACGCCGCGTCCGGGGCGAGCCCGGCCAGCGCGCGCGACCACGGCGCGCGGACGATCGCGTCGCGGTCGCCGCACAGCACGAGCACCTTCGCGTCGAGCCCCGGCATGCGGTCCTCGATGCGGTCCGCGAGCATCACCCCCGACTGCCGGAGCAGGTAGCCGGGTCCGCAGCGCAGGAAGTAGTCCGTGACGGCGATCGCGAAGACGCGCGGCGGCTCGCGCAGCGCGTCGAGCAGGAGGTGGGCCGTCGCCGACCAGAAGCGCCGCCGCCCGGGCTCGTTGGTGGGCGCCATGAGCACGATGCGGTCGGTCACGCCGGGGTGCTCGGCCGCGAGCATCGCCACCACCTGCGCGCCCATCGAGTGCCCCACGAGCACCGGGCGGTCGAGGCCGAGCTCGACGAGCATCCCGGCGAGCACGCGGGCGTGGTCCGCGATCGACACCCGGCCCCGGGGGTCGGGGGCGCGGCCGTAGCCGGGCAGGTCGACCACGAAGACCCGGCCGCGGCGCGCGAGCTGGGCGGCGAGGGGACGGAAGTAGCGGGATGAGACGCCGAGACCGTGCACGAGGACGAAGACCGGGTCGTCGCCGTCGGCCGGATCATCCCGCCGCGCGGGGAAGCGCTCGACGACGATCGTGAGGGACTCGTGCTCCTGGCGGCTCGTGAGGTAGCGCGCGCCGTCGATCACGCGCTCCCGGTAGCGGTCCTCCCCCGCGGGTCCCCGGCGTCCGCGGCGTCCGCCGCCGCGGTGCGCCCCCCGATCCATCCGGCGATCCTATCGACGCCCCGCCTAGGCTCGACTGCATGGATGCCGGGCGCAACTGGGGACGCAATCTCGAGTACTCGGCGCGCGAGCTGCACCGGCCGGAGAGCGTGGCCGCGCTCCAGGCGATCGTGCGGGCGTCACGCGGCCTCCGGCCCCTCGGCAGCCGGCACAGCTTCTCGGCCATCGCCGACACGCGCGGCGACCTCGTCGAGACGTCCGCTCTCCCCCGGCTCGTCGAGCTCGACGAGGAGCGCCGCACCGTCGCCGTGACGGGCGGCCTCCGCTACGGCGAGCTCGCCCCCGAGCTGGATGCGCGCGGCTGGGCGCTCGCGAACCTCGCCTCCCTGCCGCACATCTCCATCGCGGGGTCCATCGCGACCGGCACCCACGGCTCGGGCGTCGCCCAGCCGAGCCTCGCCGCCCCCGTCGCGGCGCTCGAGCTCGTCCGCGCGGACGGAGAGCTCGCCCGGATCGAGCGCGGCGACCCCGGCTTCGAGGGCGCGGTCGTCTCGCTCGGCGCGCTCGGCGTCGTCACGCGCGTCGAGCTCGACCTCGTGCCCGCCTTCCGGATGCGGCAGCAGCACTACCAGGGCCTCAGCTGGGATCAGCTCCTCGAGCATCTCGACGAGCTCATGGCCCTCGCCTACTCGGTCGGCGTCTTCACCCGCTGGACGGGCGAGGACCTCGGCACGCTCTGGGTGAAGAGCACGGAGCCGCTGCCGGACGAGGTCCTCGGCGCGCGTCCGGCCGGTGTCGTCGCGAGCCGGGTCGACGACGGCCGCGGCACCGAGCTCGGCGCCGAGGGGCCCTGGCACGAGCGGCTGCCGCACTTCCGGCTCGGCTTCACGCCGTCGAACGGCGACGAGCTGCAGAGCGAGTTCATGGTGCCTCGGGCGCACGCCGTCGAGGCGCTCGAGGGGCTGCGGCGCATCGCCGAGCGGATCGAGCCGCACCTCCACGCGACCGAGCTGCGGACGGTCGCCGCCGAGGGGCTCTGGCTCTCGAGCTCCTTCGAGGCCGACGTGCTCAGCATCGGCTTCACGTGGAAGCACCACCCGGTCGAGGTCGACCGCCTCATCCGCGAGGTCGAGGAGATCGTGCTCCCGCTCGGCGCGCGACCGCACTGGGGCAAGCTCGACCACGCCACCGAGCTGGATCGGCTCTACCCGCGGCTCGACGACTTCCGCGCGCTCGCCGACGAGTGGGATCCGCGCGGCAAGCTGCGCAACGACTACCTCGACCGGAAGCTGTTCCGCTAGACCGCTCTGCTCCGCGCCTCGACCGACGCGCGGGCGGTCGGGCGGCGTCAGCCGGCCAGCAGCTCGCGCACGCGCGGCACCACGACCCCGCCGTACAGCTCGACGCCGTGCAGCAGGTGCTCGTGCGCGAGGGGTCCGCTGGAGTACTTCATGTCGAAGCGGTCGACGCCGAGCGTGCGCACGGTGCTCGCGATCCGCTGCGCCACCGTCTCGGGGCTGCCCACGTAGAGCGAGCCGGCATCCGCCTCCCCCTCGAACTGATCGCGGGAGGCCGGGCCCCAGCCGCGCTCGCCGCCGATGCGGTCGTGCATGAGCTTCCAGCCCGGCCACAGCAGCTCGCGCGCCGCCTCGTCGCTGTCGGCGACGAAGCCGGGCGAGTGCACCCCGACGGGCAGCTTCGGCTGCTCGAGCTGACCGAGGGCGCGCTCGTAGAGATCGACGTAGGGCTTGAAGCGCGCGGGGTCGCCGCCGATGATCGCGAGCATGAGCGGCATCCCGTAGCGGGCGGCGCGCACGACCGACTCGGGGCTGCCGCCGACGCCGATCCAGGTGCGGATGCCGCCCGCGGTCTTCGGGTACACCTCCTGGTCCTTCAGGGGGGCGCGCAGGCGGCCCTCCCAGGTGACCGGGCCCTCCTCGAGCAGGCGGGCGAGGAGGTCGAGCTTCTCCTCGAAGAGCTCCTCGTACTGCGCGAGCGGGTACCCGAAGAGCGGGAAGGACTCGGTGAAGGAGCCGCGGCCCAGGATGATCTCGGCGCGCCCTGCGGAGACGGCATCCAGCGTCGCGAAGCGCTCGAAGACGCGCACCGGGTCGTCGCTCGAGAGCACGGTCACGGCGGTGCCGAGCTTGATGCGCTCGGTCTGCCCGGCGATCGCGGCGAGCACGATCTCGGGGGCGGAGACGGCGAAGTCGTCGCGGTGGTGCTCGCCGATGCCGATGAAGTCGACGCCGAGGCGGTCGGCGGCGACGGCCTGCTCGACGACATTGCGGATGACCTCGGGGTAGGGGATGCGGTTCCCGTCGGCGTCGTGGGTCACGTCGCCGAAGGTGTCGAGCCCGAGCTCGAGGGTGCTGTGGTCGGTCATCGCGCGCCTCCTATGCGTTTGCATGAACCCTAACGGGACGCGCGGATCCGGCATTCCCGCGGAGCGCGGCCGGCGCCCACCCGATCCGGCCTCCACGCGCGCTCCGAACTCCCAGCCGGAAACACGCTCGTCACGCGATCCAGGGCATGATGGTGAAGCACTGCACCCGGTCGGGGACGCGAGACGCGTTCCCCCTCGACCGTCCCCGAGCCGCGAACCGGAGCCCGAACACGTGATCATCGGCAGCTACAACCTCTGGAACAACCAGGCCGCCCACGAGCTCGAGAGCCTCGTCGCCGAGCACTCGATCGACATGCTCTGCCTCCAGGAGGCCGACACGACGAAGCTCCCGGCCGTCATCGGCGACCTCCACCGCGGCGCCTCGACCGAGCGCAACCGCCTCGGCCTCGCCGTCTACTACCGCGAGCCGGCCTTCGACAGCCTCGACACCGCCGTCTGGTCGCTGCCGAAGTCGATTCACGACTACGTCATGTCGCCCGGCGACGAGCGCCTGCTCGCCATCCGCGTGCTCGACCGCGAGACCGAGGAGGAGGTCGTGGTCGCGTCCTTCCACGCCGCCCCGCTCTCGACCGTGAACTCGGTGCGCCGGCGGCAGATCAAGGCGGCGCACACCTTCCTCGCCGAGTGGGCGCCCGGCGTGCCCATGATCATGGTCGGCGACTACAACTACCCGCTGTTCCGCGGCGGCCTCCTCAAGCACATGGACGCCTCCGGTCACGAGGTGCGCTTCAGCGACTCGCACACCTACAAGCGCTACCGCTACATCAAGGGGCACTTCGACTTCGTGACCTCGATGTCGATGATGATCGAGTCCGTCGCGACCCTGCCCAAGGGCGCGAGCGACCACCACCCCGTGCTCGTGCACGCGCGCCCCGCGGGCGAGCTCGTCGAGGTGCCGGCCGAGGCCTAGCCGCCCGCCCCGCGGAGGCGCGGCCGCGAGGGCTCAGCGCGAGAGCACGACCTCGTCGATCGAGGAGGCGTGGCCGAAGGCGCCGCGGTAGCGTGCCGCGGGATGCCGCCCGTTGAGCCGCGCGTCGCCGAACAGCTTCTGCCGCAGCGGACCCGGCGCGTACTCCTCCTGCGCGAGGCCGCGGCGGCGCAGCTCCGGCAGCACCTCCGAGGCGAACTCCTCGAAGGAGCCGGGGATCACCCAGTTGATGACGTTGATGCCGTCGACCCCGGCATCCTGCCAGGTCTCGATCTGGTCGGCGATCGACTCCGGGGTCCCGACGACGCGCGTCGCGCGCGAGCGCTGGAGGGCGAGATCGGCGACGAGCGGCTCGCGGTCGCGCACGGCCCGCGAGGCCCAGTCGAGGAAGCCGCGCGCCGTGTTCGTCTCGACCTCGCGCAGCGGGGTCTCCGGCGGGTACACCCGGCCGCGCTGGTCGACGATCGCGGCGTGCGCCGAGTAGCCGTCGACGCTCACCCACTCCTCGACCTCGGCGGCCTTGCGCCGCGCCTCCTCCTCGGTCGAGCCGACGATGAAGCTGAGCCCCTGGAAGAACTTCAGGTCGTCGGCTCGGCGCCCAAAGCCGACCGCGAGCGCGCGCGTCTCGGCGATCTGCTGCCGCGCGATCTCGGGGGTCGGCGCGATGATGAAGGTCGCCTCCGCGTGGCGGGCGGCGAAGCGCCGTCCGTCGGAGGAGGAGCCCGCCTGGTAGAGCAGCGGGGTGCGCTGCGGCGAGGGCGAGGGCAGGTGCGGCCCCTCGACCCGGTACCGCTCCCCCACGTGGTTGATCTTGTGGATGCGGTCCGGGTCCGAGTACCGGCCGCCGGCGCGGTCCTTGAGGAGCGCGTCGTCGTCCCAGGAGCCCTCCCACAGCTTGTAGACGACATCCACGTACTCCTCCGCCCAGCGGTAGCGCTCGGCGTGCTCGGGGAGACGGGTGAGGCCGAAGTTGCGGGCGGCGTTGTCCTGGGTGCCGGTGACGATGTTCCAGGCGACCCGGCCGCGCGAGATGTGGTCGAGCGTCGAGACCTGCCGCGCGAAATTGAAGGGGTGGTTCTGGAGGATGTTCGAGGTGAGCGCGAGCCCGATCTCGCTCGTCTGCACGGCGAGCGCGCCGAGGAGCACGGTCGGGTCGTTGCTCGGTATCTGGAGCCCCTCCCGCACGTAGACGTCGAAATCGGCGTCCGCGTCGCCGTAGAGCCCGCTCACGTCGGCGAAGAACATGGCGTCGAAGCGGGCGTCCTCGAGGAGCCGGGCGAGCCGGATCCAGGTGCCGACATCCTCGAAGTCGACCTGCCCGGCGTCCTCGCGCCGCCACTGGCCGTGGTGGATGTGCGACGCCGTGTTCATGACGAAGGCGTTGTAGTGCAGCACGGGACGCTCGCTCACGGCCGCGCTCCTCTCGCTCGGGCCCCCGGATCGAAGGCGGGGATGGATCCGATGAGCTCCCGCGTGTACGGATCCTGCGGTCGCTCGAAGACGTCCTCGACGTCGCCCTGCTCGACGACGCGGCCGCCCTGCATGACGAGGACGCGGTCGGCGAGGTGGGCGACGACGCCGAGGTCGTGGGTGATGAAGACGTAGGCGAGCCCGCGCTCGCGCTGGAGGTCGACGAGGAGGTCGAGGATCTGCGCCTGGATGGACACGTCGAGCGCCGAGACGGCCTCGTCGAGGACGATGATCTCGGGCTCCGGCGCGAGGGCGCGGGCGATCGCGACGCGCTGCCGCTGCCCGCCGGAGAGCGTCAGCGGGAAGCGCCGGCGGACCTGGGCGGGGAGCCCGACGGCGGCGAGCAGCTCGTCGACCCGGGCCTCCCGGCTTCGCGCCGCGCCGCCGGCCGGGAGGGCGTCGAGGAGGATGCGCTCGACATTCCAGCGCGGGTCGAAGGAGCTCAGCGGGTCCTGCACGACCGTCGTGATGCGGCGGCGGCGCGCACGGCGGCGGCGCTCGGGGATGCCGGTCCAGGCCTCGCCGAGGAGGCGCACCTCCCCCGCGTCCGGCCTCTCGAGCCCCAGGACGATGCGCCCCGTCGTGCTCTTGCCGGAGCCGGACTCGCCGACGATGCCGAGCGTCTCGCCTCGTCGCAGCTCGAATCCGACGTCGGCGACCGCGAGCTGCGTGCTCCCGCCGCGGCGGCGGAAGCGCTTGACGAGGCCGCGCGCCTCGAGGACCGCCTCCCCCGACCGCGTCCGGGCGACCGCGGGCTCGGCGGGCGACGCCGCATCCCCGGACGCCGGCACGAGCCGCGCGCCCCGAGTCGCCGCGCCCGGCACCGCCGCGATGAGCGCGCGCGTGTACGGATGCTGCGGATCGGCGAGCACCGCCCCCGCCTCGCCCTGCTCGACGACCTCGCCGCCGCGTATGACGAGCACCTCGTCGGCGAGTCGGGAGACCACCGAGAGGTCGTGGCTGATGAGGATGATCGAGGTGCCGCGGTCCTTCGCGGCCTCGAGGAGGTCGAGCACCTGCGCCTGGACGGTGACGTCGAGCGCCGTCGTCGGCTCGTCGGCGACGAGCAGGCCCGGGTCGAGCGCGATCGCGGAGGCGATCAGCGCGCGCTGGCGCAGGCCCCCCGAGAGCTCGTCGGGGCGCTGGCCGGCGCGCACCTCGGGCTCCGGCACGCCGACGCTGCGGAGCAGCTCGAGCACGCGGCGGCGCCGGTCGGCGCGGCCGCCCCAGCCGTGCAGGCGCAGCGCCTCGTCGATCTCGCGCCCGACCGGGCGCAGCGGGTCGAGCGAGACGAGCGCGTCCTGCAGCACGAAGCCGATGTGCGCGCCGCGCAGGCGCCGCCAGTCGGCGGCGGAGCGGCCGCGGAGCTCCTCGTCGCCGAGGCGCAGCGTCGCCGCCTCGACGACCGCGCCCTGGCCCGTGAGCCCGACGAGCGAGCGGGCGGTGACGCTCTTGCCCGATCCCGACTCGCCGACGATGGCGAGGCAGCGGCCCGGCTCCAGCCGGAAGGAGACATCCTGGACGACGGGGCGCACCCCGCCCTCCCGTCGGAACCCGACCGCGAGGTGCTCGACCTCGAGGGTGCGCGCCGGGGGCGACACGGCATCCCCGCCCGCACGGAGGCGCTCCGGCAGCTGCAGCTCGACGGCGGTCATCGCTCGCCCTTCTCGATGAGGCGCTGGATGTGGGAGCCGAGGGTCGTCGTCGTGAGCGCGAGCACGACGATGACGAGGCCCGGGATGACGACGAGCCAGCCCGCCTGGGTCACGTAGGGGCGGCCCGCGTCGAGCAGCGCGCCCCACTCGGAGGCGGGCGGCGCGACGCCGAGGCCGAGGAAGGCGAGGCTGGAGGCCCACACGATCGACTGCCCGATCGAGAGCATGACGATCGCGACGAGCGGCCGGATCGCGTTCGGCGCGATGTGGGCGCGGAGGATCCGCCACGGCGTGTGCCCGAGGGCGGTCGCCGCCTCGATGTAGGCGGAGCGGCGGACGCTGAGCACCTGGCCTCGGATCATGCGGGCGTAGCCGGGCGCCGTGCCGATGCCGACCGCGACGACCTGCGTCCAGGCGGATGACCCGAGGATCGCGACGAGGAGCAGCGCGAGCAGGAGCGCCGGGAAGGCGAAGAGCACCTCCACGAGGCGGTCGACGACGATCGCGATCGGCGTCGGCGCGAGGGCCGCCGCGCTGCCGAGCACGAGCGCGATCGAGATGCTGAGCGCCGTCGCGCCGCCCCCGATGAGCAGCGACTCGCGCGTGCCGTGCACGATGCGGCTGTAGAGGTCGCGGCCGGATTCGTCCGTGCCGAGCCAGTGCGCACCCGAGGGCGCCTGGAGCGCCGCCGCGAAGTCGAGCTCCGTCGGGTCGTGGGTCGCGAGCACGCCCGGCGCGGCGGCCGCGAGCGCGTAGAGCGCGAGCACGGCGCCGGCGACGACGAAGCCGGGGTCGATGCGTCGCAGCCGGGAGGCGACACGGCGGGCGACGGGAGGGGCGGCCTGGGTGGTCATGCGGCACCGCGCAATCTGGGGTCGATGAGCTGGGTCGCGAGGTCGACGAGCAGGTTCGCGAGGAGGTAGAGCGCGGCGATGAGCACGACGACGCCGGTCACGACGGGGAGATCCTGCGTGTTCACCGCGGTCACGAGCACACGGCCGATGCCGGCCCGCGAGAACACCGTCTCGACGACGACGGCACCCGAGATGGTCGCGCCGAGCGCCCATCCCGAGAGCGCGACGGCCGGGAGGGAGGCGTGCCGGAGCACGTGGCGGAGCCGGACTCCCGCATCCCCCATCCCCCGCATCCGCGCGGTGAGGGCGAAGGGCTGCTCGAGCGAGCGCTCGAACTCGGTGCGGGTCGCCTGCCCCATGAAGCCGGCGAGCGGGATCGCGAGGGTGAGCGCCGGGAGCAGGATGCCCTCCGGACCGCTGCCGCCGATGACCGGGAACCAGCCGAGGCCGAGCGAGAAGACGAGGAGCAGGATGACGCCGAGCCAGTAGTGCGGGAGACCTGCCGCGGTCGTATCCACCGCGGAGCCGAGCGCGCGGAGCACCCGTCCGCGGCCGGCCGTGAGCACGACCCAGACGGTCATGAGCAGCCAGGCGATCACGAGCGTCGCCGCCGTGAGCGCGAGGGTGGGGAGCAGCTGCTCGCCGATGATGTCGGCGACCGGCCGGTACTGCTGATACGAGGTGCCGAGGTCCCCGCGGAGCAGGCCGCCGAGGTAGTGGCCGTACTGGACGAGCAGTGGATCCTGGAGGCCGTACTGCTCGTTGATCCTCGCCAGCTCCTCGGGGGTGCGCTCGATGGCCTGGCCGGCGCGTATGTTGAAGATGACGGTCGCGCGGTCGCCCGGCAGCGCGGCCTGCGCGAGGAACGCGGCCGTCGCGGCGCCCCAGAGGACGGCGACGGAGCTGATCGCGCGGAGGCCGACGGCGCCCGCGATGCGACCCGCGGCCCGGCGGCGGCTGGGCCCGACACCGGGCCCGGGGCGGGCGGCGACCGGCCCGGCGGTCACCGCCGCGCCGGCGAGCTCACTCGACGAAGTAGGCATCGTGGAACACCGGTCCTCCCTGCGCGTGCTCCTGCCAGACGTCCTTGACGAAGGGCGAGACGGCGAGCGTCGAGAGCCGGTCGTAGAGGCCGATCGAGTACGCCTTGTCGGCGATGAGCTCCTGCGCCTGGGCGTAGAGGGCGTTCTGCTCCTCGATGTCGCTCGTCGCGTCCGCCTCGGCGATGATCGCCTCGAGCTCGGCGTCGTCGGAGAAGGCGGCGTTGTTGAAATTCGGCTTCTCCTGGGTGCCGACCTTCCAGTTGATGCGGAGGATGCCGCTCGTCACCGCCGTCCAGTAGCCCGCGTTGATGTCGCGCTCCGAGGGCTTTGAGTACGCGCCGCCGAAGAAGGCGCTCTGCGGGACGGGGATCAGCTCGACGTCGAAGCCCGTCTCCTTCGCCTGCTGCTGGACGCCCTGCAGGATCGAGGCGCCGTCGGTGTTGATGATGGAGCCGGCACCGTAGGGCAGGATCACGCTGAGCGGCTCGCCGTCCTTCTCGCGGATGCCGTCCGCGCCGAGCGTCCAGCCGGCCCCGTCGAGGAGCTCGGCCGCCTGCTCGGGGTCGTAGTCGTAGCGGTTCGCCGCATCCTCGCTCCAGCCGGGCGTCGACCGGCTCACGCCCCCGTTGCCTTCGACGGGGATGACGCCCCGGCCGACCGTCTCGACGATCGCGTCGCGGTCGAGGCTGTAGGCGAAGGCCTGGCGGACGCGCTCGTCCGTGAACGGACCCTCCTGCGTGTTGAAGCTGAGCTGCTGGGGGCGGCCCGCCGTCACGTAGCGGTGGAGCTCCCAGGCCTCCGAGTCGAGCCCCGCCCACTCGATCGCCGGGACGTCGTAGATCGCGTCGGCCTCATCCGAGCGGAGCGCCGCGACGCGGGTCGTCGGGTCGGCGACGAAGCGCCAGTCGACCCCCTCGACCTTCGCGGGGCCCTCGTGCTTCGCGTTCGCGGGCCAGGAGGTGTAGTCGTCGTTGCGGATGAGCTGGATCGACTCGCCGCGCTTCCACTCGCCGACCGTGAACGCGCCCGAGCCGATGGGCTGCTCGCAGTTCTCCTCCTCGCTGCGGGTCTCGAGCGCCTGCTGCGACTGGATGCCGAAGTAGCCCTGCGAGACCGTCTCGGCGAGGCGCGGATAGGGCGAGCGCAGCTCGAGCTCGACGTCGAGCTCGCCGACCGCCTCCGCGCCCGCGACGGCGTCCTCGAGCCAGACGACGGCGGTGCTGTTGCCGCCCGCGAGCCAGAACTCGACGTTCGCGGCGACGGCCTCGGCGTCGACGGGCGTGCCGTCGGTGAACTCGACATCCGGCTTGAGATGGAAGGTCCAGGCGAGCCCGTCCTCGCTCTCCTCCCAGCTCTCCGCGAGCCAGGGCACCGCGACCCCGTCCTCGCCGAGCGAGGTGAGGTTGTCGAGCACGTTGTAGGAGAGGTAGGCCTGCTCGATCCAGCCGCCGAAGACGCAGGCGGGCTCCTGCTGGTGCGCGTACACGATCGTGCCGCCCTCGACCGGCTTCGCGTCATCGCCCGGTCCCGCGTTCGCGGCGCCGCCGCAGCCGGCGAGGAGGAGCGCGATCGCGGTCGCGCCGGCGAGGGGCAGGGATCGGGATGCGGGCAGTGCGGGCATGGTCGCCTTCCGGGTGTGCGCGGGGTGCGGTGCCGAGGTGCATTCGGCGGTGCGGTGCCCTCACGCTAGGAAGCCGCCGACAGGCTGTCACCTCCGCGTCGTCACACTCGGACGCGGCTCGTCTCGTGGCGAAAGACGGCGTAGCACGGCGTCATGCGCGGTCACGAGGCGTCACGCGGCGGTGCGCGCCGCATCCCACCAGTCGAGGACCCGCGTGCCGTAGAGGGTGAGCCACTTCGAGCGCTCCCCGACCGGCACGTCGACCTCGAACCAGACGCGGCCGGGGTGCCGGCGCTCCTGGATCCAGGTGCCGTCGGCCTGCCGGTCGGCGTGCACCGCCTCGACCGCCTCCGCGAGACGCGGATCCGGCTCGGCGCCATCGTGCGCGGCGGCTCGGCGGAAGTGGTCGAGCGCGTTCATCGCGCTGTAGACCCAGCGGAAGGGGTAGGCGACGTGGGTCGCCCAGGGCGCGACCTTGTCGCCGGTGCTCGCCCGGAAGAGGAGATGCCGCTCGAGCAGGTAGGCCTCGCCGCGGTGCCGTGCGGCCGCGAGCTCGGCATCGCCGCCGACCAGCTCCTCGAAGGCGAGCAGGCCCTTCAGCGTGTTGATCGTCGAGTGGAACGACGCGCGCGTCGAGCCGTCGACCCAGGCGCAGTTCCAGCCGCCCTCGGCCATCTCGTGATCGAGGAACCACTGCCGCAGCAGCGCGAGCTTCTCGGGATCGGCGCCCAGCCACTGCCCGTTCGCGAGGGTCATGCCGTTGATGCAGGCGTCGACCTCGCCCGACCAGTAGGGCAGCTCGTCGTACTCCCACCGGCTCACCGCGTCGATGCGCTCGGCCGTGTCGCCGAGCACCGCGGGGTCGGCGCCCCACTCGCGAAGCGAGGTGAGGCTCCACGTCGTCGCGATCCAGGGCTGGGCCTGCTCGCCGTCGTCGTCGGGATGCGGCGGCTCGTCCGGCGCCGGGTCGCCCTGCCAGGACTCCCCCGGGAAGTAGGCCCCGCCCGCCCACTGGCCGTCGGCGCCCTGCTTCGCCAGGAGGCGCGCACCCCAGCCCTCCCGGCTCACGCGGGCCCTGGTCGCCTCCCAAACCTCGGGCGGCGCACCCTGCAGGTCGCGCTCGACCTGCCAGCGGATCGCCGGGTCGGAGTCCAGCAGCCAGTCGAGGGTCGTCGCATCCAGGCTCATGCCCGGCACGCTACTCCGGACCGCCGACGACGGCGAGGGGTCTGCCTCGACAAGACCAGAGCCCCGCCTGCCGGTGGAAGCGGCGAGCGGGGCTCTGATGGTGGACCTGAGGGGATTCGAACCCCTGACCCCCTGCATGCCATGCAGGTGCGCTACCAACTGCGCCACAGGCCCGTGGCCCCGTTCGGGGCAACTGGACCAGAATACAACACTCTCGCGCCCTCGCCGAACCGGGTGGCGTCCGGCGGCCCCGCCACCCGGCAGGATGGTGCCATGACCACCCAGCCCGTCACGATCTCCATCACCCGCACCGTCGACCCGGGTCGCGCGAAGGAGGTCGCCGCGTGGGCGCGGGCGGGTCAGGATCTGCTCGCCGCGAGCCCCGGCTATCTCGGCTCGGGCTGGGTGAAGTCGGAGCCGGACGGCCGCGAGTGGCACATGCTGTTCCGGTTCGAGGATGCCGCGAGCCTCGACGGCTGGCAGCGCTCCCCCGAGCGCGCCTGGTGGATCTCGACCGCGACAGGCCTCGTCGAGGGCGAGCACGAGGAGCGCCGCACCGGCATCGAGGGCTGGTTCGACGAGCCGGCGAGCGTGGAGGTCGTGCGCCCTGCGCCGCCGGCACCGCCGCGGTGGAAGCAGATGGTCGCGATCTTCCTCGTCTTCTACCCGCTCAGCGTCGGCGGCAACGCCCTGCTCGGCCTCTTCGCGGGCGACTGGCCCCTCGGGCTGCGGGTGCTCCTGCTCGTCGTCCTCGTGACGCCGATCATGACCTACCTCGCGCTGCCGCTCGTGACGCGGGCGCTGCGGCCCTGGCTGCTCCGCGGGCGCTGAGCCGCCCGATCAGTCGAAGAGCTCGCCGAGCCAGTTCTTCTTCTTGCGATACGGCTGCTGACCGGAGCCGTAGCCCCGCTGGCCGTACTGCGGCGGGTAGGGCGCCGAGTCGGGCGAGCCGTAGTACGGGCGGCCGACCGCCTGCGGCGGCATCGCCGTCTGCGGATGCACCGGCTGCACCGGCTGCGCGGGAGCGGCGGGGGCCGCGGGAGCGGCGCCCATGGAGCCGGCGCGCTCGATGATCTTGTCGAGCTCGCCGCGATCCAGCCAGACGCCCCGGCACTCGGGGCAGTAGTCGATCTCGATGCCGTTCCGCTCGCTCATGACGAGGGTGGCGCTATCCGTCGGGCACTTCATGAGGGAAGCGTCGCAGTCCCACCTGCGCGCCCGCCCTGATCCTGCATCGAGTGCACCGAACGGCGGGATGCCGGACTACTCGGCCGGCGCCTGCGGCTCCGGCAGCTCGAGCGGGATCACGGGGCAGTCCTTCCAGAGGCGCTCCAGCGAGTAGTACATCCGGTCCTCCTCGTGGAAGACGTGGACGACGATTTCGCCGAAGTCGAGCAGCACCCAGCGGCCCTCCGCGCGGCCCTCGCGACGGAGCGCCTTCATGCCGAGCTCGTGGAGCGCCTCCTCGACGCCCTCCGCGATCGCGGAGACGTTGCGCTCGTTGCGCCCGCTCGCGAGGAGGAAGACGTCGGTGAGCGGGAGCGGCCCCGAGACGTCGAGCGCGACGAGGTCCTGGGCCTGCTTGTCGTCGGCGGCGCGGGCGGCGGCGCGCACGAGCTCGCGGGCGCGGTCGGATGCGGTCACGTGATCCTTCGGTGGTGGATGGCGGGCACGCTAGCCGAGCGAGCCGGTGATGAGCCCGACCACGAGCAGCGTGCCGACGACGACCGCCATGCCCGCCGCCGCCACGATGAGGATCGTGAGGGCGCGGTTGCCGCGGGGCTTCGTCTGCGCGATGACGCCGCGCGTCGAGGTGTGGGTGCTGACCGCGCGGATGGCGCGGACCGGCTGGGAGTCGACGGAGGCCACCTGCTGGTCGCCGGGGTCGAGCTCGTGGTCGAGCTTCGCCTCGTCGAGCTGGGTCGGGTGTGCGCCCGTGGACGCGAGGCTCGCGGGCAGGTCGATCGAGCCGGTGACGACGATCTCGCCGGTGCCGCTCGGGGTGAGCGAGGCGGTGAAGTCCGGCTGCGGGATGTCGGAGAGCACGAGCGCGTTCGTGGTGACGACGCCGTGGCCGCCGAGCACGCTGCGGGCGATGCCGCCCTCCTCCTCGTCCATCTGCTGGTTCGACCAGTGGTTGACGGGGCGATCCGGCGCGGCGCCCGCGACCGGCGCGGGCGGCTCGTCCGCGATCGGCGCGTCGAGGTCGATGCGGATCTCGGTCGGCTCGGGGGCGTCCGCCGGGGCGGCGGGCTCCTCGACGATGGGCTCCGGCTCCTGCACGGGCTCGACGACGACCTCGATGGGCGGGGCCGGGATCGAGACGGGGGCGCCGCTCGGCGCGGGCATCCCCGCCGGCGACGCGGCCGAGGGCGCGGCGGCCGACGGCGCGGCGGCCGACGGCACCGAGGGCGCGGCCGGGGCCGACGGCGCGGGCGCCGAGGATGCGGGGGCGGAGCCCGGCGCGGGCCACGCGGGCTGCGAGGTGACGGGGCCGGTCTCGAAGAGCGACTCGACCGGCACCTGCTCCGCCTCGGGCTCCGCCTCGGCGGGCGCGGGCAGGTCGGCACGCGGGCCGGCCGGTGCCGGAGCGGCGGCGGGCGCGGCGTCGAGGAACTCGAGCGGGTCGCGGCCCGGGGGCGGCGCGTCGACGACGTCGCGCTCCGACGGCGGGGTGAAGAGGGCGTCGAACACCGAGGCGACGTCGCGCTTCGGCTCCTCGCCCGGCTCGACGAGGGCGACGGGCTCCGCGAACGGGGCGACCGCGGGCTCGGGGGCCGAGGGCGTCTCGCGCTCGTCGACCGGCGGCGCCGACGGGGCGTCGAAGCCGAGCTCGGCCTCGAGTGCCGGGGCGTTCTGCTCGGCGGCATCCGGCTCCGCCTCGGCCCGGCCATCCGACTCGGCCTGGGCGGGTGCCGGCGCGGAGGCCGGCGCCAGGGTGGGCGGCGGGGCGCTCAACCAGGGCGCCGCTTCCACCGCGGGCTCCGCGACCTCGGCCCGCTCCGGCGCGACGGGAGCCGGGGCACCCGGCAGCGCCGTGTCGGGCGACGCCGTCGCGGCACCGGCCGCAGCCGCGGCGGCGGCCTCCTGCGCCTCGCGCAGCGCGCGCAGCTCACGACGGGTCATGGTGCGCTCGGGTGACGCGGGCGCCGGCACGGCGGGCTCGCCGGGAGCGGGCGCCGCGGCGGTCGGCACGACTCCGTCGGACGGCGCTGCGGCCTCCGGGGCCGGCGCGACGGGCTGCTCGGGCGCCTGCGCGGCGGACGACACGGCCGCGGCGACCTGCTCGCGACCCTGCGTGCGGTACTCGAGCTGGCTCGCCTCGCCCTCCTCGGGCGCGCGGTACTGCGGCGCCCAGCTGGGCGCCTGGCGGCGCTCCGGCGCGTAGTCGCGCATGCGGTAGGCGGGAGCGTCGGTCGTCGGCACCGCCTGGGTCGTCGGGAGGTCGCCCTCCTCACCGCCCTCAGGCGTGCGGCGGGCGCGGAAGCTCGGTCCGTCGTACTCCGGCACCGGGCGACGCGACTGCGTCTGGTAGATCAGCGGCTCGGCGGCGATGTGCGTGGCATCGCGGGGAGCCGGTGCGCTCGGCGCGGCAGACGCGGAGCCTGCCGCGGCGGCGAAGGGAGGCGGCGTCGGCTGGCGCTCCTCCTGCTCGCCCTGCCGGGCTGCGCGCCGCGATCGCGGCGGGTCCGAGTATGTCGTCATGTCTCACTCCGATAGAGATGATGCTTGGAGATGTACTGAACAACACCGTCGGGGACCAGATACCAGACCGGGTGGCCCCGATCCACACGCGCCCTGCAGTCCGTCGACGAGATGGCCAGCGCGGGTACTTCCAAGGAGCTTACGCCGTGCTCCGGCAATCCGCGAATGCTCAGCCTGTGACCCGGGCGGGAGACCGCCACGAAGTGCGCGAGATCCCAGAGCTCGTCCTTGTCCTTCCACTGCACGATCTGCGCCACCGCATCCGCGCCCGAGATGAAGAAGAGCTCGGCATCGGGACGCTGCTCCCGCAGGTCGCGGAGGGTGTCGATCGTGTAGGTGGGGCCGCCCCGGTCGATGTCGACGCGGCTCACCGTGAAGCGCGGGTTCGAGGCCGTCGCGATGACGGTCATGAGGTAGCGGTGCTCGGCCGGCGAGACATCCTGCTTCATCCAGGGCTGGCCGGTCGGGACGAACACGACCTCGTCGAGGTCCATGCTCTGCTGCACCTCGCTCGCCGCGACGAGGTGCCCGTGGTGGATCGGATCGAAGGTGCCGCCCATGACGCCGATCCGAGGTCGGCGCGGCGCCGACGCCGGGGCGCCGAGCGGCTCAGTGGTGGCCGTGGCCGCCCTCCGGCGCGTCCCCGACCTTGTCGCTGTGGCGGTTCGCCACATCCCGGTAGCTGAAGGTCACGAGCGCGAGGCCGATGAAGACCACGGCCGCGACGATCGCGAAGGCGATCGGCGGCATGATGATCGGCGCGAGCTCCTCGTGATGGGTCTCGGCGACGAGCGTGTACAGCAGCGACATGACGTCCTCTCCGGTGTTCCGCCTGCGAGTCTATCGGCTCTTCAGGCCCGGATCTGGCCGTCGCCGCGCACGAGCCACTTCGTGCTCGTGAGCTCCGGCAGGCCCATGGGGCCGCGGGCGTGCAGCTTCTGGGTCGAGATCCCGACCTCGGCGCCGAAGCCGAACTGCCCGCCGTCGGTGAAGCGGGTCGAGGCGTTGACCATGACGGCGGCCGAGTCGACCTCGCGCAGGAAGCGCTCCGCGCTCGCGAGATCGGCGGTCACGATCGACTCCGTGTGACGCGTCGAGTAGCGACGGATGTGGTCGAGCGCGTCGTCGAGGTCGTCGACGACGCGGACCGCGAGATCCAGGCTCAGGTACTCGGCGGCCCAGTCCTCCTCGGTGGCTTCCAGCGCATCCGGCCGGACGGCGCGGACGGCGGCATCGCCGTGCACCGTCACGCCGGCGGCGGCGAGCGCCTCGAGGACGGGCGGCAGGAGGCGGTCGGCGGCCGCCCGGTGCACGAGCAGCGTCTCGAGGGCGTTGCAGGCGCTCGGTCGGTGGGTCTTGGCGTTGACGGCGAGCTCGACCGCCATCGCGGTGTCGACGGAGGCGTCGAGGAGCATGTGGACGACCCCGGCCCCCGTCTCGATCACCGGGACCGTCGACTCCTCGACGACCGTGCGGATGAGCTGCGCGCTCCCCCGCGGCACGAGGACGTCGACGAAGCCGCGCGCCCGCATGAGCGCCCTCGCGCCCTCACGGCCGAACTCGTCGACCGTCTGCACGGCCGCCGCGGGGAGGCCGACGGAGGCGACGGCCTCCTGGAGCAGCTCGACGAGCACGCGATTCGTGTGCTCCGCCGCGGAGCCGCCGCGGAGGAGGACGACGTTGCCGCTCTTGAGGGCGAGCGCGGCGATGTCGATCGTCACGTTGGGGCGCGCCTCGTAGATGGCGCCGACGACGCCGAGGGGGACGCGGACCTGGCTGAGGCGGAGGCCGTTCGGCAGGGTCGAGCCGCGCACGACACCCCCCACCGGATCGGGCAGCGCGATCACATCCCGCACGGCGGCGGCGAGCCCGCGCAGGCGCGGCTCGTCGAGGCGCAGCCGGTCGAGCAGGCCCGTCGCGATGCCGTTCTCGCGGCCGTTCGCGAGGTCGAGCTCGTTCGCCGGGACGATGCGCTCGGCGCCCGCCTCGATGGCGAGCGCGATCGCCTCGAGGGCGGCGTCCTTCTCGAGCGTCGAGCGGGTCGCGAGCACCCGGGCGGCGACACGCGCGGCCTCGAGCCGCTCGGCGATCCGCGTCTCGGTCGAGGACTGCACGGACTGGTCGGTCATGCCGGCGATCGTACCAGCGGCGCGCTCGCCCGACGCACCGGCTCAGGCCCGGGGGCGCTCCTCGAACCAGGTGCCGGTGGCCTCCCCCGCGAGCGCCTCGCGGACGTTCCCCGTCGAGGCGAGGAGCACCGGGATGCCGGCCTTCGCGGCGTGCTTCGCGGCCGCGATCTTCGTGCCCGCTCCGCCCGTGCCGACGCCGGCCGCGCCGATGTCGCCGAGCTCGACGCCCGAGAGGTCGTCGTCGACCGGCACGCGGTCGATCCGCTCGGCGCCGGGCTCCTGCGGCGGGCGCGTGTAGAGCGCATCGACGTCGCTGAGGAGCACGAGGAGGTCGGCCTGCACCAGCTCGGAGACGAGCGCGGCCAGGCGGTCGTTGTCGCCGAAGCGGATCTCGTGCGTCGCGACCGTGTCGTTCTCGTTGACGATCGGCAGGATGCGGAGCCCGAGCAGGCGCTCCATGGCGCGCTGGGCGTTCGAGCGGTGCGTCGGGTTCTCGAGGTCGCCCGCCGTGAGCAGCACCTGCCCCGCGACGATGTCGTAGCGGGCGAGCGAGTTCTGGTACCGGTAGATGAGGACGTTCTGCCCGACCGCCGCGGCCGCCTGCTGCGTCGCGAGGTCGGTGGGGCGCGCGTCCAGCCGCAGGTGCGGCATCCCCGTCGCGATCGCGCCGGACGAGACGAGCACGACCTCGGCGCCGCGCGCGTGCGCCGCGGACAGCGCGTCCACGAGCGGGTCGATCTGGCCGGCGTTCTCGCCGCTGATCGACGAGGAGCCCACCTTCACGACGATGCGGCGCGCGCCGACGACGGCCTCGCGGAGTCCGCTCACGCCTCGTCCTCGTCGTCCGGGTAGTCGTCGCGCCACAGGCCGGCCTTGCGCTCGCGCGCGAGCTCGTCCCGGGCCTCCGTCTTCGCATCCATGCGCTCGAAGTAGGCGTCGCGGCGCTCGTTGCGCGTGAGGCGGCGATTGTCATCCAGGCGCGCGTCGGTGCCGCGGGGGCTCGTGATGAGCTCGGCGGCGGAGGTGAGCGTCGGCTCCCAGTCGAAGACCATGCCCGCACCCGGCCCGATGACGACCGCGGAGCCCGGGACCGCGCCGTGCTGGAAGAGCCCCTCCTCGACGCCGAGCTTCGCGAGCCGGTCGGCGAGGTAGCCGACGGCCTCGTCGTTCTGGAAGTCGGTCTGCTCGACCCAGCGCTGCGGCTTCTCGCCGAGCACCCGGTACAGCGGCTCCTCGCCGCCCTCGACCCGGATCTCGAACTCGGCCGCGTCGACCGCGCGCGGGCGGATCACGATGCGCGGCTTGTGCTCGGCGACCGCGGCCTGCGCGACGCGCGCCTCGCGGACGAGCTCGGCGAGCGCGAAGTTGAGCTCGCGCAGCCCCTGGCGCGCGACGGCGGAGATCTCGAAGACGCGGTAGCCGCGCGCCTCGAGGTCGCCGCGCACGAAGTCGGCGAGCTCGCGCGCCTCCGGCACGTCGACCTTGTTGAGCGCGACGAGCTGCGGGCGCTCGACGAGCGGCACCTGGCCCTCGGGGACCGGATAGGCCTCGAGCTCGCGGAGGATCGTGTCGAGGTCGCTGAGCGGGTCGCGGCCGGGCTCCAGCGTCGCGCAGTCGAGCACGTGGAGGAGCGCGGCGCAGCGCTCGACGTGGCGGAGGAACTCGAGGCCGAGGCCCTTGCCCTCGCTCGCGCCCTCGATGAGGCCGGGCACGTCCGCGATCGTGTACCGCACCTCTCCCGACTCGACGACGCCGAGGTTCGGGTGGAGCGTCGTGAAGGGGTAGTCGGCGATCTTCGGCTTCGCCGCCGAGAGGGCGGCGATGAGGCTGGACTTGCCGGCGCTCGGGAAGCCGACGAGCGCGACGTCCGCGACCGTCTTGAGCTCGAGGACCGCGTCGCCCTCCCAGCCGGAGGTGCCGAGCAGCGCGAAGCCGGGCGCCTTGCGCTTCGTCGTCGAGAGCGCGGCGTTGCCGAGACCGCCCTGGCCGGCGGGTGCGACGACGAAGCGCATCCCCGGCTCGTCGAGGTCGACGAGCTGCTCGCCCTCGGGGCTCGAGACGACCGTGCCGACCGGCACCGGGAGCACGAGCTCCTCGCCCTGGTAACCCGCTCGGTGGTCGCCCATGCCGGGCCCGCCGTTGCCGGCGGTGCGGTGGGGGCCGCGGTGGTAGCTGAGGAGGGTCGTCACCTGCGGGTCGGCGACGAGGACGATGTCGCCGCCGTGCCCGCCGTTGCCGCCGTCGGGGCCGGCGAGCGGCTTGAACTTCTCGCGGCGCACCGAGACGCAGCCGTTGCCGCCGTGGCCGGCTCGGAGGTGCAGCGTCACCCGGTCGACGAAGGTCGCCATGCGATCATCCCCTGCTCATGAAAGACGGCAAGGGCGGGCCGAGGCCCGCCCTTGCCGGAGAACTGCTCGTCGCGCGTCAGGCGCTGACGATGTTGACGACCTTGCGGCCGCCCTTCTTGCCGAACTCGACCGAGCCGGCCGCGAGCGCGAAGAGCGTGTCGTCGCCGCCGCGGCCCACGTTCGCGCCGGGGTGGAAGTGGGTGCCGCGCTGGCGGACGATGATCTCGCCGGCCTTGACGACCTGGCCGCCGAAGCGCTTGACGCCGAGGTACTGCGCGTTCGAGTCGCGACCGTTGCGGGTCGAGGACGCGCCCTTCTTGTGTGCCATTGTCAGCCCCTACTTGATGCCGGTGATCTTGACGCGGGTGAGCTCCGAGCGGTGGCCCTGGCGCTTCTTGTACCCGGTCTTGTTCTTGAACTTCTGGATCGTGATCTTCGGGCCGCGCAGGTCGTTCAGGACCTCCGCCGTCACCTTGATCTTCGCGAGGGCCTTCGCGTCGTGCGTGATCTTCTCACCGTCGACGTGGAGCACCGGGGCGAGCTCGATCTTGCCGTTCTCGTCAGCCTGGATGCGGTCCAGGACGACGATCGTGCCGACCTCGACCTTCTCCTGCCGACCGCCGGCGCGCACAACTGCGTAAACCACGGGATTGTCCTTACGTTGGGAGGCCGGAACGACCTCGGGAAGTCATCGGTGCGAGACGCGGGCTCAGCCCAGCGCACACCGAAGGTCAAGAGTACGCGACGAGGCGCCCCTCGGTCAAACCTCGTCGAGCGTCCCCGCTGCCCCGTCCCCGCGGGGATGCCGCTGCAGCCAGCCCCACAGCAGGACCGCCGCGAGCACGACCGTCGCGGCGTGGGCGACGAGGTCGTGGAGGGCGCCGATCACGCCGTCGAGGATCGCCGTCGAGACGCCGCCGAAGGCCTCCAGGAAGAGCCCCGGGAAGCCCGTCGCGGCACCGAGGATGGCGAGCAGCACGGCGAGCGCCGCCTGCACGAGCATCCCGATCGCGGCCGCGAGGAGTGCGCGGGTCACGACCTGGGCGAGCCGCAGCTCCGGGCCGATCGGGGCGATCTGCCAGAGGACCGCGAAGATGCCGAGCGCGAACGGCAGGGCGCCCGTGAAGGATTCCGCGAGCTGCGCCTGCCAGATGGGCCCCAGCGCACCCGCGCCCGTCACGCCGCCGATCCCCGCCGCGTTCGCGGTCGCGAGGGCCGCGTGCAGCACGTTCTGCAGGAGCATCGCGGCGAACACCGCCGACGAGGCGACGAGCGCCGGCATCGCGCCGCGCCGGTCGAGCGTCCGCGCGACCTGCGGCCGCATCCCCTCGGATCGCTCCGCCATGCCCGTGCCCCGTCCCGCCGGACCATGATCGACCGGCGGCTCGAGCCTAGCGAGGGGAGGGCGGCGCGAGCGCGCGGGCGCCGCACGGGTCCATGATGGGGGCACTGTGATCCTCATCGACGAGCCCGTCTGGCCCGCCCACGGCACGCTGTGGGCGCACCTCGTGACGGACGAGCGCCTCGAGGAGCTGCACGACTTCGCGGGCCGCGCCGGCATCCCCCGCCGCGCCTTCGATCACGACCACTACGACGTGCCGCAGGAGCGCTGGGACGAGCTCGTCGCGCTCGGCGCGCAGCCCGTCACGGGGCGCGAGCTGCTGCGACGGCTGCAGGCCGCGGGCCTCCGTGTCACGCAGCGCGAGAAGGGGGCGCGCGCCGCGGGCGCCGGGGAGTAGATTCCGAGCGAGAGATCGGAGCGCCCATGTCCTTCCAGGCCTACCTCGACGCCGTCGAGACCAAGACCGGGCTCACGCCGCGACAGCTCCTCGAGCTCGCCCGCGAGCGCGGCCTCGCCGAGCCCGGCGTCAAGGCGGGCGCGATCCTCGAATGGCTCAAGGACGACTACGGGCTGGGGCGCGGCCACGGCATGGCCATGGTCCACGTCATCCAGAAGGGGCCGCGGATCGACTCGAAGCACGTCGGCACGGACGGCGCCCACCGCGACGAGTCCGACGAGCTGTGGCTCGACGGGAAGGCGACGCGGCCCGGCGCCTGAGGGCTCCGGACCGCGTCTCGCGCTTCCGCGGGAGCCCTACCGCTCGCCGGCCCCCGGCTCGGCGCCGGGCGTGATGACGGCACCCGAGGTCGAGGCGCGGCGCGAGCGGCGCTGACGTCCGGCCCCCGCCTCCTTCGGCTCGGGCAGCGCCTCGAGCACGGAGTCCAGGATGAGCTCGGCGTCGTGCGTGCTGATCCGGCGCTGGCGGCCCTTCGCCTTCTTCGCCGAGGAGAGGTCGAGGATGTCGACCGCGGCCTCCGCGGCCGCCTCGGCGGCGCGCTCGACGGTCGCCGGCGGCTCGGCCGCGGCCGGAGCCTGCGCCCCCGCGCCGGAGCCGGTCTCCGCCTCCGACGTCGAGGCTGTCGCGGTCGCCTCGGCGGCGGACCCGCCCTCGGCACCGGCCGCGGGCTCGGCGCCCTCCCCCTCGGGGACGTGCGGCACCGTGCTCTTCGCGATCTGGGCGAGCGCGTTGCGCACATCCTCCGTGATCGCGTGCGTGCCGTTGGATCCTGCGCCCTGCGTCGTCGGCTGCGAGGGCTGGCCGTTCGAGCCGCCGTTCCCGCCGCCGTTGCCGTTGCCGCGGCCGCCGCGACGCCGTCCGCCGCCCTCGCCGCCGTTCCCGCCGCCCTGCTGCTGCGGGCGGTGCTTCGAGACCGGGTCGTGGTGGACGATCAGGCCGCGGCCCGCGCAGACCTCGCAGGTCTCGCTGAAGGACTCGAGGAGCCCGAGCCCGAGCTTCTTGCGCGTCATCTGGATGAGGCCGAGGCTCGTGACCTCCGCGACCTGGTGCTTCGTCCGGTCGCGGCTCAGGCACTCGACGAGGCGGCGCAGCACGAGGTCGCGGTTCGACTCGAGGACCATGTCGATGAAGTCGACGACGATGATGCCGCCGATGTCGCGCAGGCGCAGCTGGCGCACGACCTCCTCCGCGGCCTCGAGGTTGTTCTTCGTGACCGTCTCCTCGAGGTTGCCGCCGGAGCCGACGAACTTCCCCGTGTTGACGTCGACGACCGTCATCGCCTCGGTGCGGTCGATGATGAGCGAGCCGCCGGAGGGCAGCCAGACCTTGCGGTCGAGCGCCTTCTCGATCTGCTCCGTCACGCGGAAGGCGTCGAAGGCATCCCGCTCGCCCGAGAAGGACTCGAGGCGGTCGAGGAGGTCCGGGGCCACCGAGGTGAGGTAGCGGCGGATCGTGCCCTCGACCTCGTCGCCCGCCACCACGAGCTTGTGGAAGTCCTCGTTGAAGACGTCGCGCACGATCTTGATGAGGAGGTCGGGCTCCGAGTGCAGCAGGGCCGGCGCGTTGCCGATCTCCTGCGCGCGGGCGATCTCCGCCCACTGGCTCGTGAGGCGCTGCACATCGAGCGTGAGCTGCTCCTCCGTCGCCCCCTCGGCGGCGGTGCGCACGATGACGCCCGCGTCGTCCGGGAGGACCTCCTTGAGGATCTTCTTGAGGCGCGCGCGCTCCGTGTCCGGGAGCTTGCGGCTGATGCCGTTCATGGAGCCGTTCGGCACGTAGACGAGGTAGCGGCCGGGGAGGCTCACCTGGCTCGTGAGGCGCGCGCCCTTGTGGCCGACGGGATCCTTCGTCACCTGCACGAGGACGCGGTCGCCGGGCTTGAGCGCGAGCTCGATGCGACGCGGCTGGTTCTTCTTCTCCGGGTCCTGCTGGACGGCATCCCAGTCGACCTCGCCCGAGTAGAGGACGGCGTTGCGGCCGCGGCCGATGTCGACGAAGGCGGCCTCCATGCTCGGGAGCACGTTCTGGACGCGGCCGAGGTACACGTTGCCGATGAGGCTCGACTCGGAGGATCGGGCGACGTAGTGCTCGACGAGCACGCCGTCCTCGAGGACGGCGATCTGGATGCGGCCCGACTTCTCGCGGACCACCATCTGACGGTCGACGCTCTCGCGGCGGGCGAGGAACTCGGCCTCCGTGATCACGGGGCGGCGGCGGCCGGCGTCGCGGCCGTCGCGACGGCGCTGCTTCTTCGCCTCGAGGCGGGTCGAGCCCTTGATCTTCTGCGGCTCCGAGATGGGCTCGGGCGCCTGGCGCTGGCGCTGGCGGCCGCCCTGCTCGGCGGCGCCCTCCTCGCGCTCGCCGCGACGGCGGGTGCGGCGGCGGCTCTGCCCGTCCTCCTCGCCCGCGGGCTGCGAGCCGGCCTGCGCCGACTGCGGGGCGGCACCGCCCCGCTCCTGCGGGGTGCGGGCCTCGCGGGCCGGCGGCGTCCAGGTCGGGAGGTCGGGGGCGCGGAACAGGAGGTGGCGCGGCGAGGTCGCGACGAGCGGCGGCTCGGGGTCGGTCTCGGCGGCAGGTGCGTCGGCCGCGGGCTGCACATCGGCGGGCTGCGCCGCGGCGGGCTCTCCGGCGACGGATGGCCCCTCGGCGGGGTGCTCGGCAGCGGGCTGCTCGGCGGCCGGCTGCTCGGCCGGCGCCGTCGGCACCGACGACGGCTCGGGCGCGACCGGGGGCACCGGCTGCGCGATCCGCTCGGCGAGCTCGGCGGCCGCGGGGGCCGCGACCTGCTCGGCCTCGCCACGAGTCGCCTCGGTCTCGGGGGCCGGGGCCGCATCCCGCTGGGCC
This sequence comes from Homoserinibacter sp. YIM 151385, assembly GCF_027912415.1. Lineage (NCBI taxonomy): Bacteria > Bacillati > Actinomycetota > Actinomycetes > Micrococcales > Microbacteriaceae > Homoserinibacter > Homoserinibacter sp. YIM 151385. The sequence continues at coordinate 1,087,117 of NZ_CP115175.1, forward strand.
GCATCCTGCTGGGCCGCATCCTGCTGCGCCGCGGCCTGCTGCGCCGCCTGCTCGGCCGCCTTGCGTCGACGGCCGCCGAGGATGCCTCGTCGGCCGGGCTTCTTCTCTTCCACCATCGCTGGTGCGCTCCTCGTCCGGGGGCGGCCGCGCCATCCTCCGGGTACTCTCGCCGGCGGTCCGCTTCATGGCGGGTCCGCCGAAATCCTGTGGTCTCGATCGGCACGATGCGCGGCATCGGCTCTGATCGATCGCGTGCTCTCACCACACTCGGAACTGGCTGTCCGACGCGGTGCGGGGTCGCACTCGCGGTCCGGTAGTGCCCGGAAAAGCCTTCTCGGTCGTCATGTCGAGCGGTGCTCGACCGACTGCGTCAGAGTATCGCATGGCCGCACAGGTCCGCGTCTCCCGCCCCGTGACATAATCCGGTCCATGGCCGACGGCACCCGGAACCGCACCCCCTGGCTGCTCGCCTCGGCCCTCGTCGTCCTCGGCCTGATCGGCTGGATCGCCTCCGTCGCGCTCGCGCTCGAGAAGTTCGTCGTCCTCGCGGATCCCGACGCGGCGCTGAGCTGCGACATCAGCGTGCTCGTGCAGTGCGGCAAGAACCTCGGCTCGTGGCAGGGGGCCGTCTTCGGCTTCCCCAACCCGGTGCTCGGCGTGGCCGGCTTCGTCGCGCCGATCGTCGTCGGCGCGGGACTCCTCGCCGGCGCGCGCTTCGCCCGCTGGTTCTGGATCGCGTTCCAGCTCGGCCTCACCGGCGCCCTCGTCTTCGTGATCTGGCTCATCAGCCAGAGCATCTACGTGCTCGGCACGCTCTGCCCGTGGTGCATGGTCGTCTGGTCGGCCACGATCCCGATGTTCATCTCGACCCTGGTCTGGAACCTCTCGAGCGGGCACCTCGGCGGCGGGCGCCGACTGGGCCGCGCGCTCTCGCCCTACGTCGTGCCGCTCACCATCGCCGCCTACCTCGTGATCGCGCTGCTCGCGCAGCTCCGGCTCGACGTGATCGGCTCGCTGAGCTGACCCGGCTTCTCGGCTCAGCGTCCGCACAGGGTACGGACAGCGGATCGCCATAGCCTCGGCGGGTGCCCGAGGACAAGCTCTCCAAGAACCAGCGCCGCGAGGCCGCCCGCGAGGCGGCCAGGATCTCGCGCGAGAAGGCCCGGCGACGCGAGCGCGCCCTCCGCATCGCCGTGCCGGCCGGCGTGACGCTCGCGCTCCTCGCGATCGGCGTCGTCGTCGCCCTCGTGATCGTGAACTCGATCCCCAAGGTCAGCTTCCCCGGCGGCCCCGAGAACATGGCGAGCGACGGCATCCTGTTCCAGGGCGACGCGGGCGAGGTCGTGCCCGTCGCGACGGACGCGATCCCCGAGGACGGCGAGCCGACCGCGACCGAGCCGCAGGACGGCATCGCGAACATCGTCAGCTACGTCGACTGGGCGTGCCCCGCCTGCAAGAGCTTCGAGGAGGCCTACGCCGGCCCGATCGCGGATCTCGTGGCGAGCGGCGGGGCGACCCTCGAGGTCCACCCGGTCGCGATCCTCGACAACGCCTACGCCGGCAGCCGCTACTCGAGCCGCGCAGCGAACGCCGCCGCCTGCGTCTCGCAGTACGCGCCGGAGTCCTTCCTCGACGTGCAGGAGCAGATGTTCCAGAACCAGCCCTCGGAGGGCACGACGGGCCTCACGAACGGCGGCATCAAGGAGCTCGTGCAGGCGGGCGGCGTCGACGATCCGGATGTCATGGAGTGCATCGACAGCGAGGGCTTCGAGGACTGGGTGGCGGCCGCGACAGAGCGCGCCGAGATCCAGGGCACGCCGACGCTCGTCGTGAACGGCACCACCTGGAACGCGCAGGCGGACGGCGACTTCATGGACTTCGTCGCGGCGCAGGTCGGCTGACCCGCGGGCCGGCGCGCTCGCACCCGTCGCATCCGCGCCCCCGCATCCCGCCCCCGCACCTGCCTCGCATCTGCAAGAGACACGTCTGTTGCCAGACAGACGGCCATACCGGCCTGTCCCACGCGACGCAGACATGTCTATTGCAGATGCGACGGCGACCCCGTGGCGCCCGTCGGGCGCGCCGAGGACGGCCGCGCTCGCAGGCGGGCAGGCCTGCCGCGGCCGAGCCGACGCCGCAGACATGCGAAACGGCGCGAGGACGGTGGGATGCCGCCGTCCTCGCGCCGAGAGACATGTCTCTTGCGCGTGGTGGGTCAGGCGAACCAGAGGGCGAGCTCGCGCGCGGCCGACTCGGGCGAGTCGGAGCCGTGCACGAGGTTCTGCTGCACCTTGAGGCCCCAGTCGCGGCCGAGGTCGCCGCGGATCGTGCCCGGCGCGGCCGTCGTCGGGTCGGTGGTGCCCGCGAGCGAGCGGAAGCCCTCGATGACGCGGTTGCCGGTCACGCGGATCGCGACCACGGGGCCGGACTCCATGAACTCGACGAGCGGCTCGTAGAAGGGCTTGCCCTCGTGCTCGGCGTAGTGCTCGGCGAGCAGGGCGCGGTCGGCCTGCACCAGCCGGATGTCGACGAGCTGGTAGCCCTTCGCCTCGATGCGGCGCAGGATCTCGCCGGTCAGGCTGCGGGCGACGCCGTCGGGCTTGACGAGGACGAGGGTCTCTTCGATGTTCATGGGGTCCTTCCGGGATTCGGCGGGGGTTCGGTCGGTCAGGAGGCGGATGCGGCGGCGGCCTTCATGCGGTCGATCTGGCCGCCGCGGATCGCGCAGTAGGCCCAGAACGCCGCGAAGAGGGCGCCGACGAGGAACATGACGGGCAGCAGGAGCCCGAGGAGGATGAGGCCGAGCTGCACGGCCCAGCCGAGCCACTGCCCCCAGCGGTAGCGCTGGAGGCCGGCGACGACGCTCACGAGCACGATCGCGCCGAGCCCGCCGCCGAGGGCGAGCGCGGGGTCGAGGAGCTTGAGCCCGAACATCACGAGCGCGACGAAGAACAGCACGGCGGCCTCGAGGCCGAGCGCGATCGAGCACAGCGTCTCGGTGACGCTGCGCTGGCGGCGCGGGCGGCGCGTCGGCGCGGGCTGCCCGGCGGTCGCGTCCGGCTCCGCGCCCTCCGGCTCGACGCCGTCCGGCTCCACGCCGTCCGGCTCCACGCCCTCCGTCGCCGCCCCGCTCACTTCCAGCCCCCCGCCTCGGCGAGCGCGATCGCCTCGCCGACGAGGGTGATGGAGCCGGTCACGACGACCGCGCGCCGCGGCTCGGCGGCCGCCCAGGCTCGCGCCTCGTCGAGTGCGTCCTCCGCGCGGGCGAAGGTCACGACGGCATCGGGCCCCGCGACGGCGCCCGCGATCTCGGCGAGCTCCTCCTCGCCGATCGCGCGCTCCGACTCCGAGCGCGTGGCGTGGATGCGTGCCGCGATCGGCGCGAGCTCCCGGACGATGCCGTGCGCGTCCTTGTCGCGCAGCACGCCGAGCACGAGCGCGATCTCCGCGAAGTCGAAGTACTCCTGCATGGCCGCCGCGAGGGAGGCGGCGCCGTGCGGATTGTGGGCGGCATCCACGAAGACGCTCGGCTCGACGCCGACGAGCTGGAGTCGGCCGGGCGAATCCGCCTCGGCGAGCCCCTGCACGACGACGTCGAGGTCGAGGGCGCGTGTGCCCTCCCCGAGGAAGGTCTCGACCGCGGCGACGGCGACGGCCGCGTTCTGCGCCTGGTGGTCGCCGTAGAGCGGCAGGAAGACGCCCTCGTAGCGCCCCGCGATGCCGCGGAGGTCGAGCAGCTGTCCGCCGACCGCCATCGCCGAGGACTCGACCGCGAAGTCGCTGCGCTCGATCGCGATCGACGCCTCGTCCTGCGCGGCGGCCGCCCGGAGCTCGTCGAGCGCCTCGATCCGCTGATTCGCCGTGACGACCGAGGAGGCGGGCTTGATGATGCCGGACTTCGTGCGGGCGATGAGCTCGATGGTCGCGCCGAGACGGTCCATGTGGTCGAGTGCGATGGGCGTGAAGACGGCGACCTGCGCATCGGCGACGTTCGTGCAGTCCCACTCGCCGCCGAGTCCCACCTCGAGCACCATGACATCCACGGGCGCGTCGGCGAAGGCCGCGAAGGCGAGGACGGTGAGCGCCTCGAAGAAGGTGAGCGGCGGCTCGCCGTTCGCGGTGAGCTCGGCGTCGACCATGAGCAGATAGGGCCGGACGTCCTCCCCCGCGGCCGCGAAGGCCTCGTCGCTGATCGGCTCGCCGTCGATGACGATGCGCTCGGTCACGCGCTGCAGGTGCGGGCTCGTGAGGAGGCCGGGGCGGAGCCCGGCGGCGCGCAGCAGCGAGGCGATCATCCGGCTCGTGGAGGTCTTGCCGTTCGTGCCCGCGATCTGGATGACCGGCGCCGAGCGGTGCGGGTCGCCGAGCAGCTCGACGGCGCGCCGGGTCGCGTCGAGGCGGGGCTCGGGCTGCGCCTCGCCGACGCGCGCCAGCAGCTCCTGGTAGACGGCCTCGGCGGCCTCGCGGAATCCGTCCTGCTCGTCGCTCATGCGCGCTCCACCGTGATCGTGACGCGGGAGCCCTCGCCGACGGGCGAAGCGCCGTCGGCGCGCTCCCCGGTCTCGAGCGAGACGCTGAGGGTCTCCCCCTGGATGAGCTCCGCGTGGGCGGCGATCGCGGCGAGCGCCGCGGCGTCCCCCTCGATGCGGAGCGAGATGCGGTCCGAGACCTCGAGGTCGGCGTCCTTGCGGGCCTGCTGGACGGCGCGCACGACATCCCGGGCGAGCCCCTCCGCCTCGAGCTCGGGCGTGAGCGCGGCGTCGAGGACGACGAAGCCGCCGCCCGGCAGGAACGCGACCGCGGCCGAGTCGTCGGCGGCCTCGAGGACGAGCTCGAACTCGCCCTCGGCGAGCTCGATCCCGCCCACGACGACGCCGGATCCCGATGCCGCCCAGTCCCCCGCCTTGGCGGCCTGGATGACGCGCTGCACGTCCTTGCCGAGGCGCGGCCCGAGGACTCGCGCGTTGACGCCGAGTCGCTGCGAGAGCCCGAAGCGCTCGAGGCTGTCGGCGGCGGGCGCCTCGAGGTCGACCCGCTTCACGTTGAGCTCGTCGCGGAGGATGTCGGCGAAGTCCCGCAGGGAGGCCGCGTCCTCGGCGACGATCGTGAGGCCCGCGAGCGGCAGGCGGACGCGGAGCCCGCGCGCCTTCCGCACGCCGAGCCCCGAGGACGCGATCTCGCGCACCCGGTCCATCGCCGCGACGAGCGCGTCGTCCGCCGGGAGCTCCGCCGCATCCGGCCAGTCCTCGAGGTGGACGCTGCGCCCGCCCGTGAGGCCGCGCCAGATCTCCTCCGTCACGAGGGGCGCCATGGGGGCGGCGACGCGGCACACCGTCTCGAGGACCGTGAACAGCGTGTCGAAGGCCGCGCGGTCCGAGCCGTCCCAGAAGCGGTCGCGGCTGCGGCGGACGTACCAGTTCGTGAGGACGTCGGCGAACTCGCGGAGTCGGCCCGCGGCGAAGGGGCTGTCGAGCGCCTCGAGGTCGCGCGTCACGTCCTCGACGAGCTGCCGGGTCTTCGCGAGGAGGTAGCGGTCGAGCACGTGCGTCGAGGAGACCGCGCGCTCCGCCTCGACCCCCGCGCTGTTCGCGTAGAGGGTGAAGAAGTAGTAGGTCGACCACAGCGGCAGCAGCAGCTCGCGCACACCCTGCCGGATGCCCTCCTCCGTCACGACCAGGTTGCCGCCGCGGATCACGTTCGACGACATGAGGAACCAGCGCATGGCATCCGCGCCGTCGCGGTCGAAGACCTCCGAGACGTCCGGGTAGTTGCGCAGGCTCTTCGACATCTTCTGGCCGTCGGAGCCGAGGACGATCCCGTGGCTGATGACGTTCGAGAAGGCCGGCCGGTCGAAGAGCGCCGTCGAGAGCACGTGCATCGTGTAGAACCAGCCGCGGGTCTGCCCGATGTACTCGACGATGAAGTCGGCGGGGCTGTGCTCCTCGAACCACGCCTGGTTCTCGAAGGGGTAGTGCACCTGCGCGAACGGCATCGAGCCAGAGTCGAACCAGACGTCGAAGACGTCCTCGATGCGGCGCATCGTCGACCGCCCCGAGGGGTCGTCGGGGTTGGGGCGCGTCAGCTCGTCGATGTAGGGCCGGTGCAGGTTCGGCTCGCCGTGCTCGTCGATCGGGAGGCGCCCGAAGTCGCGCTCGAGCTGCTCGAGCGAGCCGTAGACGTCGACGCGCGGGTGCTCGGGGTCGTCGCTCTTCCAGACCGGGATCGGGGAACCCCAGAAGCGGTTGCGCGAGATCGACCAGTCGCGCGAGTTCGCGACCCACTTGCCGAACTGCCCGTCCTTGACGTTCTCGGGCACCCAGGTGATCCGCTGGTTGAGCTCGCCCATGCGGTCGCGGAACTCCGGCACGCGCACGAACCAGCTCGACACCGCCTTGTAGATGAGCGGGTTCCGGCAGCGCCAGCAGTGCGGGTAGCTGTGCTCGTAGCTCTTCTGCACGAGCAGCCGGCCGTCGGCCTTGAGCGCCTGGGTGAGCGGCTTGTTCGCATCCGACCACAGCATCCCCGCGACGAGCGGGACGGCGGAGGTGAAGCGGCCGCCGTCGTCGAGGGAGAGGATCGTGGGGATGCCGGCCGCGGCGCAGACGATCTGGTCGTCCTCGCCGTAGGCGGGCGCCTGGTGGACGATGCCGGTGCCCTCCCCGGTCTCGACGTAGTCGGCCACGAGGATCTGCCAGGCGTGCTGATTGCCGTGCCCATCGTCGGCGTAGAAGTCCCAGAGCCGGTCGTAGGTCACGCCGCCGAGCTCCGCGCCCGGCACGGTGCGCTCGATCGCGGCGACCGCCTGAGCGGCATCCTCGTAGCCGAGCTCCTTCGCGTAGGCGCCGACCGTGTCGGCCGCGAGGAGGTAGCGCGTCTCCCCCTCGATCGCGCCGTCGCCCGCACCGCGCGGGCCGCTCTGGATGACGGCGTAGGCGATCGCGGGCCCCACCGCGAGGGCGGCGTTCGTGGGGAGCGTCCACGGGGTCGTCGTCCAGGCGAGCGCCTTCACGGCGGTCAGGCCGAGCGCCTCCGCCTTCGCGCCCGTGAGCGGGAAGGACACCGTGACCGACTGGTCCTGCCGCATCTTGTAGACGTCGTCGTCCATGCGGAGCTCGTGGTTCGAGAGCGGGGTCTCGTCGCGCCAGCAGTACGGCAGCACGCGGTAGCCCTCGTAGGCGAGGCCCTTGTCGTGGAGCTGCTTGAACGCCCACAGCACGCTCTCCATGAAGCCGGTGTCGAGCGTCTTGTAGTCGTTCTCGAAGTCGACCCAGCGCGCCATGCGCGTGACGTACTCCTGCCACTCGCCGGTGTAGCGCAGCACCGACTCGCGCGCCTTCGCGTTGAAGGCGCCGATCCCCATCGCCTCGATCTCGGACTTCTCGGTGATGCCGAGCTGGCGCATCGCCTCGAGCTCGGCGGGGAGGCCGTGCGTGTCCCAGCCGAAGCGACGGTGCACCTGCTTGCCGCGCATCGTCTGGAAGCGCGGGAAGACGTCCTTCGCGTAGCCGGTGAGCAGGTGCCCGTAGTGGGGCAGGCCGTTCGCGAAGGGCGGGCCGTCGTAGAAGACCCACTCCTCGCATCCCTCGCGCCGGTCGATCGAGGCCTGGAAGGTGTCGTCGCCCTTCCAGAAGGCGAGGATGCCGCGCTCGATCTCCGGGAACCGCGGGCTCGGCGGGATGGCGCGCGCGTCGTCGGCGGCGTCGGAGAGGTTGCGGGGGTAGACCATGAAGGCTCCTGGTGGGTTCGTGCTCGGCTCGTGCACGAGGACGACTTGCGCCGCGGTACCACCTCGCTTGCCGGCTCGCGCCGACCGCTTCGTTCCGGCTGTGACGGGCTCCCCGCTCGGGTCTACCAGGGCCTCGCCCGGCTCGCGCCGGCCTCCGCCCGTTCTTCCGAGGACTCCCCGGTGATGGCCGGATCGACGTCGTCTTCCCCCGAGTGTACCGGCGTGCGAGATGAGAGAGCATCCCGATTGCGGGGATGCGGCATCGGGACAGGGCAGGATGGAGCCATGAGGCGAGCGGCGATGATCGGCGGCGCGGTGCTCGGCACCGTGCTGCTCGCGGGCGGCGGCGTCGCGGCCGCCATGGCCCTCGCCCCGGGCGACGTGCCCGGCGAGCGCGTCGACGTCGCCCCGATCGTGCTCGCGACGCCGGCACCCGAGCCGAGCACGCCGGCGCCGAGCCCCACGCGCACGGCGTCGCCGACGCCCACGCCGACGCCCACGGGTCCGAGCGTCGTGACCCCCACCCCGCCCGACGACCTCGACGACGACCATGACGACGACGACGACGATGACGACGACGACGAGGACGGCGATGACGACTGAGGTCGACGACGACCTGCTCCGCGCCGTCGCGGACTCGAGCGGACTCCGGCTCGTCGCCGCGCGCCGACTGCAGAGCGAGGCGGGGCCGAACGGCTTCGTCACCGGGTACAGCATCCGCCTGGCCGACGAGCACGGCCAGGAGGTCGACCGCGTCGTGTACGTCGAGACGACCCCGCCCGGCATCGATCGGGAGGGCGTCATCCGCCTCCAGGACGAGACCGGCGACGAGCGCGCCGTCTGGGTCTACCCGAACGACCCCAACCTGCCCGCCCTCGCCGACGCCGTCGTGCCGCAGCGGGCGCGCGGACTCCTCGAGCGGCTGACGGGCGCGCCCGTCGACGGCGACGTCCACCTCGACGTGACCGCCTACCGCCCCGGCAAGCGCGCCGTCGTGAAGGTCTCGTCGCCGAGCGGTGCGTACTACCTCAAGGTCGTCGCGCCGGAGGCGGCCCGCCGCATCCACGAGCGCCATGCCGCCTGGCGAGCCGCCGGCGTCGCCGTGCCGCCCGCCGAGGGCTGGTCCCAGGAGGGCGTCGTCGCGATCGCCGAGCAGCCCGGCATGCCCGCGGCGAGCGCCCTCGGGCTCGCCGACCCGGAGCGCCTCCTCGACTCGATCGACGAGCTGCGCGAGCAGATCGCCCAGGTGCCGAGCGACGGCGAGGCCCGCGGCTCGCTTGCACGGCGCATCGACTGGTACCTCCGCCGCGTCCGCTCGCTCGCGCCCGAGCTCGAGCCGCGGCTGCAGGTCATCGGCGCCGAGGTCTCCCGGGCGCTCGGCTCCGAGCTCCGCCGCGCCACGATCCACGGCGACCTGCACCTCGGCCAGCTCTTCGTCGATCCCGAGGATCCGAGCCGCGTCGTCGGCGTCATCGACATCGACACCGCGGGCGCCGGCGACCCCGCCGACGACGCCGCGGCGCTCTGGGCGCATCTCGTGGCGACGAAGGCGCACGCCGCGACCGCGGGAGACCCGGCCCGCTCCGAGGCCGCCGACGACCTCGCCCGGCGCGCCCGCCTGCGCTGGCGCTCGACCGCCGACCGCGCACGAGGCGAGCGCGTCGCCGCGATCGCCGCGACGCACCTGCTCGGCCACGCGCTCACCGGCGTCCTCACGCCGCAGCGCGCCGTCGCCGTCGCCGAGCGCGTGCTCGGCCTGCCCTAGCCCGAGCCCCGGCGCGCGCCCCGCCTTCCGTTCTGCAGGAGATCCCCGTCCGGAACGGCTTCCGCCCCTCGTCGACGGGACCATCTCCTGCAGAACGGGGTGGGGGGATGCCGTGTGGAAGATGAGACGTCTCTCACGCGCTCCTCCTCGGCATCTCACGCGGTCTCGGGAATCTGGATCTCGTCAGCGGGGCACACGGCCTCCGACGAGACAGAAGGAACGAGCAGATGATGAAGAACAGGAAGTGGGTCGTCGTCGGCGCGGCCTCGACCCTCGGCCTCGGGCTCACCGGCTTCGGCGCCATCTCGGCGGCCAACGCCTTCGGCGCCCAGAACTCGAGCGATGACGCGGGCGTCGCCGCGATCACGGAGAGCCCGAACGGCGACCGCATCCCCAGCGCCGCGACCTCCACCACGATCGCCCCGACCGACGTCGCGACGCCGGCCGCGACCCCCTCGGCGCAGACCGCGAACACGCCGAACACCCCGAACAGCCCGCAGACGGCCGCCTCGCCCGTGTCGCCCGCCTCGCCGCAGACGCCGGCCTCGCCGGTGTCCCCGCAGTCCCCGCAGTCGCCGCAGAGCCCCGTCTCGCCGATCAGCCCCGCCAGCCCGGTCTCCGCGGACTGACCCCCGGGCCCTCCGAGCAGCACCCCGAGCGGCCCCGCCATCCGGCGGGGCCGCTCCTCTGTGCCCGCCTCCCTTCGCCTCGCGCTCCTCGACGAGCGAGCGTCGGCGGAGCGGCCGCCGCTCAGACCAGGCGGTAGCCCATGCCCCGCACGGTCTCGATGCGGTCGGCGCCGAGCTTCCCGCGGAGGTACCGCACGTACACGTCGACGACGTTGCTGCCGGGATCGAAGTCCACGCCCCAGACCCGGCTCAGCAGCTGCTCTCGGCTGAGCACCTGATCCGGGTGCCGCAGGAACTCCTCGGCGAGCGCGAACTCGCGCGCCGAGAGCTCCACCTCCCGGCCCGCGACGCTCGCGCGGCGGGTGCGGAGGTCGAGGCCGAGGTCCCCGCGGGCGAGCCCGCCCGCCGCAGCCCCGACCGAATCCCGGATCCTGGTGCGCACGCGGGCGAGCAGCTCGTCGAACTTGAAGGGCTTCGGGATGTAGTCGTTGGCGCCGCCGTCGAGGCCGGCGACCGTGTCGGCGGTCGCCGTGCGAGCGGTGAGCATGATGATCGGCACCTCGGCGCCCTCCCCGCGCGCCCGCCTGAGCACCGAGAAGCCGTCGAGGCCCGGCAGCCCGACATCGAGCAGCACGAGGTCGACCGTGCCGCCGCGGATGACCTCGAGCGCCTCCGTTCCGGTGCCGACGGCGACGACCTCGTAGCCGGCGGCACGCAGGCCCTTCTCGACGAAGCGGGCGATGCCGGGCTCGTCCTCGGCGACCAGGATGCGGCTCACGGGCGCCCCTCTCGGACGGGCAGCCCCTCGAGGGGCTGGGTCGGCTGCTCGTCGCGGCCGACGATGGGCAGGACGATCGCGAAGCGCGACCCCGCGGAGGAGCTCTGGAGCGACACCCTCCCGCCGTGCGCCTCCGCGATCGCGCGGACGATGGGGAGGCCGAGGCCGGAGCCCTGGACGCCGCGGCCGGCGTCCGCGCGCCCGAATCGCTCGAAGATGCGCGCCTCGGCGTCCGCGGGGATGCCCTCCCCCTCGTCCTCGACCCACAGCTCGACGGCGCCGTCGCGCCGCGAGCTGCCGATGCGGATCGGCGCCCCCTCGGGCGAGTACTTCGCGGCGTTGTCGGCGAGCTGCAACCAGGCCTGCGTGATCCGCTGCGGGTCGAGCCGGGTCACGACATCGGACTCGGCCGCGAGCGACCACTCGTGCCCGGGGATGACGCGGACCATGGCGTGCACCTGCCGGGTGAGCTCGGCGACCTCCGCCCGCTCGAGGCGCGGCACGTCGTGCGGCACCTGCGCGAGGAGCTCGATGCGGTCGACGAGGTCGGCCATGCGGTCGAGCTCGCCGATCGAGAGCTCGCGGGTCTGCCGCACGTCCTCCACGTCGGCGGGATCGAGGAGCTCGAGGTGGCCGCGGACGATCGTGATCGGGGTCTTGAGCTCGTGCCGCACGTCGTCGAGCAGCTGCCGCTGGCTCGAGATCGAGGACTCGAGGCGGTCGAGCATGCCGTTGACGGTCGCGGTGAGCTCGCCGACCTCGTCGCGCGCGCCGACCGGGATCCGCTCCGAGAGGTCGCTCACGGTGATGCGGGATGCCGTCTCGCGCAGGCGGCGGACGGGGCCGAGCGCCCGTCCCGCGACGAACCACCCGACGAGCCCGATCGCGGCGACCGCGCCGAGCGCGACGAGGGCGTAGGTGCCGAAGGCGGCATCCAGGTCGGCGAGCTCGCCGTCGAGGTCGAAGGCGACGAGATAGGTGCCGAGCTGCGGGTCGCCCGCGACCTCGATCGGCACGGCGATGTAGCGCAGTCCGAGCCCCGGCTCGACGGCGGTGCCGATGCGCACGCTGCCGTCCGAGGTCTCGCGCACCACCCGCTCGACGAGCGCGGGCGAGTCCTCGAGGTGGAAGTCGACGGCGACGCCCGGGATGAAGGCGGCCCGGCCGTCGAGCAGCCCGACCGCGCTCTCGTGCTCGCCGGGGACGATCCGCTCGAGCACCCCGCGCAGCGCCTCCCGGGTCGAGGAGTAGCCGGAGGGGTCCGGGGCCGCGGGCACGGTGTTCTCGCCCGCCACGGCATCCGTCTCGCCCGTCACGACCGCGCGGGCCGTCTCGACGCGGTCGAGGAGCCGCTGCTCGACCCCCTCGACGATGCGCTCGCGCTGCACGAGGTAGGCCGTCGCGCCGGCGAGCCCGAGGCCGAGCGTCGCGACGGCGATGATCGACGCGAGGATGCGCGCGCGCACCGACCGGAGGACCATGATCCCAGTATGGCGAAGGCCGATGTCATGCCCCGGCGAGCATGAGAGGACTCTCACCGGCTCCGCCTCGCGCCGTCATCTTCGCGGGGAATGGCCGGGCTCGCCCTAGGGTTGTCTCTCGGCGTCGCGAGCCGCGAGCCGAGATCCCCAGGAGCCGCCATGAGCACCGCCGCCCCGTCCGAGCAGACCGCCGAGAGCCGCCAGGAGCCGGTCGACCCGCGCGCCGCGCGCCGCGTCGTGTGGGCGTCCTTCGTCGGCACCGCCCTCGAGTCGTACGACTTCTACATCTTCGCGTACTTCGCGGCGTTCTTCGTGGGGCCGCTGTTCTTCGACCCGCTCGGCGATGTCGGCAAGACGCTCGCGGCCTTCCTCACGATCGCGATCGGCTTCATCATCCGCCCCGTCGGCGCCATCGTCTTCGGCCACCTCGGCGACCGCATCGGCCGCCGCCGCACCCTCCTCATCACGATCGCGATCATGGGCGTCGCGACGGGCCTCATCGGCGTCCTGCCCGGCTACGAGACCGCAGGATGGCTCGGCGCGGTCCTGCTCATCGTGCTGCGACTCGCGCAGGGCTTCTCGCTGGGCGGCGAATGGGGCGGCTCGATCGTCGTCGCGACCGAGCACGCGGGCGAGCGCCGTCGCGCGCTGTACGCCGCACTCCCCCAGCTCGGCTCGCCGGTCGGCTCGATCCTCTCGGCCGTGCTCTTCATCGTGCTCGCCGCGACACTCGGGAACGCGGCCCTGGCAGAGTGGGCCTGGCGCATCCCGTTCTTCACGGCGATCCCGCTGCTGCTCGTCTCGCTGTACCTCCGGAGCCGGATCGACGAGACGCCGGTCTTCGCGAAGCTCGTCGCGGAGGGCAAGCGCGACCGCCTCCCGCTCGCGGACGTGCTGCGCAGTCAGCCCGGCCAGGTCGTCATCGCGATCGGCGCGGCGCTCCTCGGCATCGGCTCCTACTCGCTCATGAACACCTACACGGTGAACTACGGCGCGACCGTGCTCAAGTTCGCCTACAGCGACCTGCTCCTCGCCACGACGATTGGCGGCCTCCTCCAGCTCGTCACGATCCCGCTCTTCGGGCGGCTCGCGATGCGCATCGGCTCCGCGCGCGTCGTCATGTGGGGCGCGATCGGCACGGCCCTCATCGCGTTCCCGATGTACTTCCTGCTCCAGTTCGCCACCTTCCCGATCCTGGTCGGCACGATGATCGTCGGCGGCATCCTCCCGACCATGAGCTGGGCCGCGCTCGGCGGCCTCATGAGCGACCAGTTCGCGGGCCGGTACCGCTACTCCGCCCTGTCCTTCTCGTACAGCATCGCCGCCGTTCTGACGGGCTTCGTGCCCGCCCTGACGCTGCTGCTCGGCCAGGCGAGCGGATTCGCCTGGTGGCACCCCGGTATCGTGCTCGTCACGATGTCGGCGCTCACCGCCGTCGCGGCCCTCGCGGCCGCGCGCACCCGGGTGCCGCTCGACCGGCTCTGAGAGGCACCGCATGGACGAGACGCAGCCGTCGCGGCTCTCCCCCATGCGCACGCGCGTCATCCTCGGCTCGATCTGCGCACTCGCGCTCGCGGCGGGCGGCGTCACGGCCGCCGTGGTCCTCGCCGACGGGCACGATCCCGGGCCGGAGCTCGGCCGCCAGCAGCCCGTCGCCTCCCCCGAGCCGGTCGGCGACCAGGCCTCGGGCGACCTGCCGGGCGAGGGGACGGCCTCCCCGGGTCCCGTCGATGGCGAGGGGGATGCGGGCGACGGCCCCGGCGGGTCGGAGGGCGCCCCGGGCGACGCCCCCGCGATCGGCGTCGATCGCGGCGACGCGGACGCGCCCGCGATCCGGAGCCTCAGCGTGCCGGCGACGGCCGAGTGCCCGAACACGCGGGACGCGGTGCCGCTCGACATCCGCTGGTCGAGCCCGGCCGCCGAGCGGGCGTATCTCGGCCTCGGCGTCGACGACGCGAAGACCCTGCCGACCCTCGAGGGTCTGCCCGGCAGCGGCGGGACGCGCGAGCTGAGCTATCAGTGCGCCGCCGCCGCGATCCGGGTGACGCTGACGGTCGAGGACGCCGCCGGTCGCGTGGCGCACCGCACGGTCGAGGTCGTGCGGCGCACACCGTAGTCGGCGGCCGCCCGGATCAGAGCTTCGCGTAGCGCGCGCGGACCCCGCAGTAGACGCCGTAGGCGATGAAGCCGACCCCGATGCCGACGAGCAGCACCTGCCCGAACGGCAGCTCCGCGACGGCGGCGAGCCCATCGTCCAGCCCGCCCGCCCGCTCCGGGTCGGCCGTGAGCCCCGCGGCGATGAAGAGGACGCCGATCGCCCCGATCGCGACGCCGCGGGCGACGTAGCCGATGATGCCGGTGACGAGCGCCACCCTGCCCGCCGTGCCGCCGGGCTGCGTGATGTCCTCGAGGAACTTCCGGCGCGCGCCCTTCGCGACCATGTAGCCGCCGACGCCGAGCGCGCCGAGACCGACCGCCACGACGAGCACCACGCCGCCGGGCGTCGCCAGGAGGGTCGCGGTGAGGCTCTCCTCCGAGCCGCCGCCCGAGCCGCCCGAGCCGCCGGAGCCGCCTCCGATCGCCGTGCCGATCGCGATCCCCGAGATCGCCAGGTACGCGACGCCCTTGCCGATCTCCTTGAGCCGCGTCGCCCAGCGCTCCTTCGCGTCCTCGCCCGTCGCGAGCACGCCCCCCGCGATCTGCCAGAGGCCGAGCGCCGCGGTGCCGACCGCGATGACCCAGATGAGCAGCACGCCGCCGGGGGCGGAGGCGAGCGAGCTGAGCGCCCCCTGCTGGTCGGCGCTGCCGCTCGAGGCGCCCGCGACCGCGACGCTGATCGCGAGCACGCCGATCAGGAGGTTCAGCAGCCCGTTGACGGCGTAGCCGACCCGGGCGGCGGTGCGGAAGCCGGGGGTCTGCTGGATGCGGCGGGCGGCGGATCGGGGCGCGTCACTCGTCATGCATCCAGGCTAGGCGCGGGCACCCCGCGCGCCGCCGGTCACCCGGCGGGCACCCAGCCGGACCTCGCCGGACCCGAGCCGCAGTCGGCGCGGTGGCCGCGCCGGCCCCCCGCCGCCATTCCGAAATGCAGGACGGAAACGGTGACGGCGCCGTTCTCGCGCGAGCGGGTCAGCGGGCAGCCGCGCCCCGTCCTGCATTTCGGAAGGTGGCAGGAGGTGGCGGGAGGTGGCAGAGGGTGTCGGGAGGTTGGGCGCGCGCGGCGGCGCAACGAGGCGCCCGGCCGGGATGGCCGGGCGCCTCGCGCCGTGCGAGCGGATCAGCAGGCTCGCACGAGCTCCCGTCAGCCGCCGGAGGCGGCACGGTACGTGCGCTCGATCGCCGGGCCCCGGGGCGGGCCGAACCCGAAGTCGGAGACCGGCGTGTTGACGATCCCACCTCGCGCGCCCCGTTCCGAGGGCGGACTCCTCGGATGTCGCAGAGGTTTCGGTGATTCCCGACAAAGCCGGTCGCGAACGCCGACCACGTGTTAGCTTTCCGCCGCGGGGAGCTGAGGATGCGTCAGCCGCCGAGCGGGATCGCGGCGGCCCCGGCGGGTACGATCGAGGCACGCGAATCAGGCACCTCACCATCGACACGGTGCCGCCCATACCGAGCAGGAGAGCCATGTCGCCCAGCCGCGAGATCCCCGAGAAGCCCGCCC
The DNA here is from genome assembly GCF_027912415.1 of Homoserinibacter sp. YIM 151385. Classification (NCBI taxonomy): domain Bacteria; kingdom Bacillati; phylum Actinomycetota; class Actinomycetes; order Micrococcales; family Microbacteriaceae; genus Homoserinibacter; species Homoserinibacter sp. YIM 151385. Next base: position 1,103,157 of record NZ_CP115175.1, read on the forward strand.
TCGAAGGCCTCGAAGCGGTCTGGGAGTCGCGCTGGGCGGAGGACGGCACCTACCGGTTCGATCGCGAGGCCGCCGCCGCGGCGGGCTCGGAGCAGGTATTCGCGATCGACACCCCGCCGCCGACCGCCTCCGGCTCGCTCCACATCGGGCACGTCTTCAGCTACACCCATATGGATCTCGCCGCCCGCTACCAGCGCATGCGCGGCAAGCACCTCTTCTACCCCATGGGCTGGGACGACAACGGCCTGCCCACCGAGCGCCGCGTCCAGAACTACTACGGCGTGCGCTGCGACCCGACGCTCCCCTACGACCCCGACTTCAGCCCGCCCTTCGAGGGCGGCGACGGCAAGAGCACGAAGGCCGCCGACCAGCAGCCCATCTCGCGCCGCAACTTCATCGAGCTCTGCGAGCGGCTCACCGCCGAGGACGAGCTCCAGTTCGAGGAGCTCTGGCGCACGCTCGGCCTCAGCGTCGACTGGTCGCTCACCTACCGCACCATCGGCGACGACGCGCAGCGCGCCGCCCAGCGCGCCTTCCTCCGCAACCTCGCGCGCGGCGAGGCGTACCAGGCCGATGCCCCGACGCTCTGGGATGTCACCTTCCGGACGGCGGTCGCGCAGGCCGAGCTGGAGGACCGCGAGCAGCCGGCCGCCTACCACGGCGTCGCCTTCCACCGGCCCGACGGCACGACGGTCGACATCCAGACGACCCGCCCCGAGCTCCTCCCCGCCTGCGTGGCCCTCGTCGCGCATCCCGACGACGAGCGCTACCGGCACCTCTTCGGCACCACCGTCACGACGCCGCTCTTCGGCGTCGAGGTGCCGGTGCTCGCCCACCACCTCGCCCAGCAGGACAAGGGATCGGGCATCGCCATGGTCTGCACCTTCGGCGACACGACGGATGTGGTCTGGTGGCGCGAGCTGGGCCTCGACAACCGCGCCATCATCGGCTTCGACGGCCGTCTCGTGAGCGAGGCGCCCGCCGCCTCCCTCTTCTCGGACGCCGGCCGCGCCGCCTATGCCGAGCTCGCCGGCAAGACCGTCTTCAGCGCGAAGGCCCGCATCGTCGAGCTCCTCGGGGAGTCCGGCGACCTGGTCGGCGAGGTGAAGCGGATCCAGCACCCGGTCAAGTTCTTCGAGAAGGGCGACCGTCCGCTCGAGATCGTGTCGACCCGCCAGTGGTACATCTCGAACGGCGCCCGCGACGAGGCGCTGCGCGAGCGCCTGCTCCAGGCGGGGCGCGACATCGACTTCCACCCCGACTTCATGCGGGTCCGCTACGACAACTGGGTCGGCGGCCTGACGGGCGACTGGCTCATCTCGCGTCAGCGCTTCTTCGGCGTGCCGATCCCCGTCTGGTACCCGCTCGACGCGGACGGGAATCCCGTGCAGGGCAGCCCGATCGTGCCCGACGAGGCCGAGCTCCCCGTCGACCCGTCCTCGGATGCGGCGCCCGGCTACGAGGAGTCGCAGCGCGGCGTCCCCGGCGGCTTCATCGGCGAGCTCGACATCATGGACACCTGGGCGACGAGCTCCCTCACCCCGCAGATCGCGGCCGGCTGGGGCCGCGACGACGCGCTCTTCGACCTCGTCTTCCCCTACGACCTCCGTTCGCAGGGCCAGGACATCATCCGCACCTGGCTCTTCTCGACGGTGCTCCGGGCTCAGCTCGAGCACGGCTCGATCCCGTGGCGGAACGCCGGCATCTCGGGCTTCATCGTCGACCCCGACCGCAAGAAGATGTCGAAGTCGAAGGGCAACGTCGTGACGCCCGCCGGCCTCCTCGAGGAGCACGGCTCGGATGCGGTGCGCTACTGGGCGGCCTCGAGCCGACTCGGCACGGACGCGGCCTTCGACCCGCAGAACCCGAAGCAGATCAAGATCGGCCGGCGCCTCGCGATCAAGGTGCTCAACGCGGCGAAGTTCGTCTACTCCTTCCCCTACGACGCAGGAGCCGCGGCGGTCTCCGAGCCGCTCGACCGCGAGCTCCTCGCCGAGCTCGCCGGCGTCGTGCGCACGGCGACGCAGGCCTATGAGCAGTTCGACCACGCGCGGGCGCTCGAGACCGCCGAGCAGTTCTTCTGGACCTTCTGCGACGACTACCTCGAGCTCGTCAAGGAGCGCGCCTACACCGGCACCGGGGCCGCACAGGCGAGCGCCGTGACGACGCTCCGCACGGCGGTCGACGTGGTCCTGCGCCTTCTCGCCCCCGTCATCCCCTTCGCCACGGAGGAGGTGTGGTCCTGGACCCACGAGGGCAGCATCCACCGCGCCGCCTGGCCGAGCGTCGAGGAGCTCGGCGAGCACGGCACGGCGGGCCCCACGGGGCTCCTGCCCGCCGTGAGCGCCGCCCTCATCGGCATCCGCCGGGCGAAGTCGGATGCGAAGGCCAGCCAGAAGACGCCCGTCGCCTCGGCCGTCCTCGCCGGCCCCGCGCTGCTGTCGGGTGCGGTCGACGACCTGCGCGCCGTCGGGCGCATCGAGGCGCTCGTGCTCGAGACGGCCGACGAGGTCGCCGTGCGGGATGTCGTGCTCGCGGAGGTCGCGGAGTGATCCGCGGCGGGCGCCGGGTCGCCGTCGCGGGGGTCGCGACGGCCGCCATGGCGCTCGCGCTCGCCGCCTGCACCGGCGCGCCCGCGGGGGCGCCCAGCCCCGGCTCCACGCCCGAGCAGGGACCGGTCTCCTCGGGCGGAGATGCGCGGCCCATCGTCCCGCTCACCGACCCGGCCGTGCTCGAGTACTGCCCCGCGGTCGGCGCCGGCCCGCTCGACGGGCCGGTGGACGGCGTCGAGGCCGTCTACATCTGCGCCGCCGACCCGATCCTGCAGACCGGCGGCGGCGCGGAGCGCCCGCGCGAGACGGTCGACCACGTCGTCGACCCCGCGGAGCTGCTCGAGGTCTACGGCACGATGGATGCGGAGCCGACCTCCGGCGCGTGCACGCTCGAGCTCCCGGATCCGCTGATCCTGTGGCTCGACCTCGGCGAGGAGATCGTGCCGGTGCGAGCGCCGCACGACGCGTGCGCGAAGCCGACCGAGGCGGCGCAGGCCGCCTATGAGAACGCGGAGCGCGAGCGCGTGCTCGAGACGACACCGGAGCCGAGCACGGCTCCCGACCCCGGATCGGACGACTGATGCAGCTCGGAACGCGATGGGCGGTCGGCGCCGAGCCGCCCGCGAGCCTGCCCGCCGAGGTGCGCGGGGCGATCGCGGGAGTCGAGCTCGAGCTCGCCGAGGAGGGCGTGGATGCCGCCGCCTGGCGCTGGACGCTCACCTGGCTCGAGGGCCGGCCCGTCGCCCAGCTCGACGACGGCACGACGATCCGCGTCGATCCCGCCTCGGGCGAGGCGCGCGTGACGCAGGAGGACTAGCGCCCTCCGCCGCGCTCGTCGCGCTCCTCGAGCAGCGAGTGGCGAAGCGCAGAGCCCGGGACGATCAGCAGGGATCGTCCCGGGCTCCGTTCCGCGTGGCATGCGGATCCGGTGCGGCCGCGCTCAGCGCAGCGGCGGCAGCTCGCCCGCGAGGGCCCGCGCTCGGCGGTCCAGCGCGGCCTCGGTCGCGATGGCGCGCATCTGCCGCTCGTGGCTGGTCGCGCGCGCCTCGGCGCGGGCTCGCGACCACGCCACGAGGCTCAGCCCGAGCCGCTCGGTCAGGCGCCAGATCCCCTCCGTGGAGCGGCCCTGGGTGGCGCGGCCGGCGGTCATCGTCCGGCTCGGCATGGCTGCGGCGGTCATCGTCTCACCTCATCTCGTCGTGCATCGATCCTCTCGCCGGCCACCGACATCCGGGGACGGCCTTCCAGGGTGCCCGCGCGCCTCATGAGGCGGCTCCGGGCTCGTCCTCGGGAGCGGGCTCGCCGTCGACGATGGGGAACAGGTTCAGGTGGACCTGGACAGGCCGTGCGCCGGGCGCCGGCCTCGGGCGGCGGTAGCGGTCGACCACCGACATGAAGAGCTCCTCGAGCTCGCGGTTGAGCTCCGCCGCCTCCTCGAGGGTGAGGCGCAGGTTCGAGGTGGTGAGGGCCGAGGCCTCGATCCAGTCGACGCCGAGCACCTCGAGGCCGCGCTGCGTGAAGTCCTCGAGCAGCCGCGCCCGGGTGCGCTCGAACTCGCGCGCGACCATCTCGGTCGCGAGGCGCCCCGCGCTGCCGGGCGCGAACTGGGCGGCGCGCACCGAGATGCTCCCGGGCACCCGCTCCCACCAGCGCTCGCGGCCGGTGCCCCGCCCCTCGACCTCGCGCACGAAGCCGTGTTTCGCGAGCTGGCGGAGGTGGTAGCTCGTGGCGCCGCTCGACTCGCCGAGCGTCTCGGCGAGACCGCTCGCGGTCGCCTGCCCGTAGGCGCTGACGCGCTCGTAGATCGCGACGCGCAGCGGGTGCGCGAGGCCTTTGAGGTCCTCGACGCCGAGGATGCGCTCCTCGGGGATGCCCTGCGTCTCGTCGTCCATGACCGCCACGATACGCGTGCAAAGACTCCTTTGCAAGACTCTCTTTGCAATTGAGTCTTTGCAACGAGATCTCTGCATCGTGCGCGCGACATCCCTAGGCTGGCGGGATGACGAATCCGCTCCTCGAGGACAGCACGCTTCCCTACGGCCTCCCGCCCTTCGCCGACATCCGCGAGGAGCACTACGGCCCCGCGATCGAGCAGGGCCTCGAGGAGCAGCTCGCCGAGGTCCGCAGCATCACGCGCCGGCGCGAGCTGCCGACCTTCGAGAACACGGTCGAGGCACTCGAGCGCAGCGGCCGGCTGCTCGGCCGCGCGCTCCGGGTCTTCTTCAACCTCAGCTCGGCCGACTCGAACGACCGCATCGCCGAGCTCGAGGCCGAGTTCGCGCCCCGCCTCGCCGCCCACCAGGACGCCATCCGACTCGACCCCGAGCTCTACCGGCGCGTCGACGCGCTCTGGCAGCAGCGCGAGCAGCTCGAGCTGAGCCCCCAGCAGCGCTATCTGCTCGAGCGGCACCACACCCAGATGACGCTCGCGGGCGCGGGGCTCGACGAAGAGCGCAAGGCGCGCCTGCGCGAGATCAACCAGCGCCTGTCGACGCTCACCACGCGCTTTGAGAAGCAGCTGCTCGCGAGCACGAACGAGCTCGCGGTGCACATCTCGGACGAGGCCGAGCTCGCGGGCCTCGGCGAGGGCGAGCGCTCCGCGGCCGCGGGCGCCGCCGCCGAGCGCGGGCTCGAGGGCTGGCTCGTCACGCTCGTGCTGCCGACCGGCCACCCCTGGCTGGCCTCCCTCGAGGATCGCGAGGTCCGTGCGCGCATCATGTCGGCCTCCCGCGCCCGCGGCTCCCGCGACGGCGAGCACGACAACCGGCCCGTGCTCCTCGAGATCGTGCGCCTCCGCGCCGAGCGCGCGCGACTCCTCGGCTTCGACAGCCACGCCGCCTTCGTCACCGCGGACCAGACCGCCCGCACGCCGGAGGCCGTCGCCGACATGCTCGGCCGGCTGGCCCCGGCGGCCGCCCGCAACGCGCGCGCCGAGAAGGCCTCCCTCGAGGCGCTCGAGGGCCACCCCGTCGAGGCACACGACTGGGCGCTCGCCGCCGAGCGCGACCGCGCGGCGCGCTACGAGCTCGACGCCGCCGCGCTCCGCCCCTGGTTCGAGGCCGAGCGGGTCCTCCGCGACGGCGTCTTCCACGCCGCGACCCTCCTCTACGGCGTCACCTTCACGGAGCGGCTCGACCTCGTCGGCTACCACCCCGACGTCCGGGTCTTCGAGGTGCACGACGAGGACGGCACGCCCGTCGGCCTCTACCTCCTGGACCTCTACACGCGCGATGCGAAGCGCGGCGGGGCCTGGATGAACGACCTCAGCTCGCAGAGCGCGCTCACGGGCGACCCGGCCGTCGTCGTCAACAACCTCAACGTGCCCAAGCCCGCCGCCGGATCCCCCACCCTGCTCACGCTCGACGAGGTGACGACGCTCTTCCACGAGTTCGGCCACGCCCTCCACGGCCTCTTCGCGCGCGTCGACTACCCGAGCGCCGCGGGCACGAACGTCTTCCGCGACTTCGTCGAGTTCCCGAGCCAGGTGAACGAGATGTGGATGCTGTGGCCCGAGGTCCTGGAGCACTACGCCCGCCACCACGAGACCGGCGAACCCCTCGATCCCGCGATCGTCGAGCGCCTGCACGAGGCCGAGCAGTTCGGCGAGGGCTTCGGCACGAGCGAGTACCTCGCGGCCGCGATCCTCGATCAGGCCTGGCACCGGCTCGACGAGGAGGCGGCGGCCGCAGTCCAGGATGTCGCGGCCTTCGAGGCGGCGGCCCTCGCCGAGGCGGGGCTCGACGACCCGGCCGTGCCGACCCGCTACTCCTCCACGTATTTCGCGCACACCTTCGCGGGCGGCTACGACGCCGGCTACTACTCGTACATCTGGAGCGAGGTGCTCGACGCCGACACGGTCGAGTGGTTCCGCGAGCACGGCGGGCTCACCCGCGAGAACGGCGACCGCTTCCGGCAGCGACTCCTCGGGGTCGGGGGCTCGAAGGACCCGCTCGAGGCGTACCGCGACTTCCGCGGCCGCGATGCCCGCATCGAGCCGCTCCTCGCGCGGCGCGGGCTCGACTGAGCCGCTATCCGGCGGCCGGCGTCGCCAGCGCCTCGAGGGCGGCGATGCGGCTCGCGCGGTCGGCGCCCTGCGGTGCGAGGATGACCTCGTCGGCGGCTGTCTGCGCGAGGAGCTCCGCGAGGCGCGCCTCCACGTGCTCGACCGTGCCGACCGCCTGGAGCGCGAGGCGCTGATCCACCCATGCCGCCTCCGCGTCCGTCCACGGGTAGGCCTCGGCCTCCTCGACCGTGGGGATGCGGCCGAGCGGCTGCCCGCTGCGCATCTTCAGCATCGTGAGCGACTGCGGGAGCGCGATGCGCCGCGCCTCCTCGGGCGTCTCGGCGACGGCCGTCGCGACGGCGATAGCCGAGCGCGGCTCGCGGAGCACGACCGAGGGCGTGAAGGCCTCGCGGTAGAGGCGCATCGCCGCCTCCGTCATGGCGCCGCCCGCGAAGTGGTGCGCGAAGGCGAACGGCAGCCCCATCATCCCGGCGAGACGGGCGCTGAAGTCGCTCGAGCCGAGCAGCCACAGCTGCGGCGCGTCGCCGAGCCCGGGGAGGGCGAGGATGCGGGAGCCCTCCCCCGACTCGAGCGCGGGGATCGTGCCGAAGTGGGCGAGGAGCTCGATGACCTGCTGCGGGAAGTCGTCGACTGTCTCCGCCAGGCCGCGGCGGATGGCCGCCGACACGACGGGGTCGGTGCCCGCCGCACGGCCGAGTCCGAGGTCGATGCGCTCGCCGTGGAGTGCGACGAGGGTGCCGAACTGCTCGGCGACGACGAGCGAGCTGTGGTTGGGGAGCATCACCCCGCCGGAGCCGACGCGGATGCGCTCGGTCGCGGCCGCGATCGCGCCGATGAGGACGGCGGGGCTCGAGCTCGCGATCATCGGCATGCCGTGGTGCTCAGCGACCCAGAAGCGCTCGTAGCCGAGCCGGTCGGCGGCCTGCGCGACCGCGATCGTGTCGGCGAGCGCCTCGGCGTGGTCGGAGCCGCTGCGGACGGGGGCGAGGTCGAGGACGGAGCGAGGTGCGTTCACCCTGGCTCCAACCGCATCCGATGCCCGCGCATTTCCCGGACGGCGCATGCCGTGGCTTGCGCTGATCGCGACTTGTGGTGTGCAATATATTGCATGCCGGTTCCGCAGACGGACGCACCCCTCATCGAGCGCACCTCCCTCCGCGAGACGACGCGCGCCCGCATCCGCGAGGCGATCGTCGACGGCACCCTCGCCCCCGGCGAGCGCCTCCGCGACGCCGAGCTCGAGCGCTGGCTCGGCGTGAGCCGCACCCCCATCCGCGAGGCGCTCCTCGAGCTCCAGCGCGACGGGCTCGTCGTCGCCCGCGCCGGACGCGAGACCGTCGTCGCCCCGCTCGACCCGACCGCCATCCGCCACGCCGAGGAGCTCGCCGCCGCCCTCCACGCGCTCGCCGCCCGCCTCGCCGTCCCCCGACTCGGTGGGGGCGACCTCGCCCGGCTCGAGGCGGCCAATGCGCGCTTCGCCGTCGCGCTCCAGGCGGGCGACGCGGATGCCGCCCTCGCCGCCGACGACGCCTTCCACGGCATCCTCGTGGCGACCTCCGGCAACCCCCTGCTCGCCCGCCAGCTCGAGCAGCTCGAGCCCCAGCTGCGCCGCGTCGAGCGCCTCCGCTTCGCCTCGCTCGCCGGGCGGGAGTCCGTGGAGCAGCACGCGCGGATCCTCGCCGCCTGCGCCGCGGGCGACGCCGAGGCCACCGCCGCCGCGAGCGCCGCCAACTGGAGCACCCTCCGCGCCCACCTCCCCCACCCCTCGCGATAGACATGTCTCCGGCGGCTCGGACGGTCTCGCGAGGCCGTCCTCCGCTCAGCAGACATGTCTGTCGGGAGTACCCAGCACACTCCACCCCGACACGACCCAGGAGACCACATGGCCCTCGCCGACTTCCCCCGCTACCCGCTCACCTTCGGGCCGAGCCCCATCCACCCGCTCGACCGCCTGAGCGCCCACCTCGGCGGCGCACGCATCTGGGCGAAGCGGGAGGACGTGAACTCCGGCCTCGCCTACGGCGGCAACAAGACCCGCAAGCTCGAATACCTCGTGCCCGATGCGATCGCATCCGGCGCCGACACGCTCGTCTCCATCGGCGGCTACCAGTCGAACCACACCCGCCAGGTCGCCGCCGTCGCCGCCCGCATCGGCATGAAGGCGCTCCTCGTGCAGGAGAAGTGGGTCGACTGGCCGGACAGCGTGGGCGACCGCGTCGGCAACATCCTGCTCTCGCGCATCATGGGCGCCGAGGTCCGCCTCGACCCCGCCGGGTTCGGCATCGGCTTCAAGTCGAGCTGGGAGCGGGCCCTCCAGGATGTCCGCGACCGCGGCGGCGTGCCCTACGGCATCCCCGCGGGCGCGTCCGACCACCGCCTCGGCGGACTCGGCTTCGCGAACTGGGCGATGGAGGTCGAGCAGCAGGAGCGCGAGCTCGGCGTCTTCTTCGACACCGTCGTCGTCTGCTCGGTGACCGGCTCCACGCACGCGGGCATGATCGCGGGCTTCGCGGCCCAGGACCGCCCGCGCCGGGTGATCGGCATCGACGCGAGCGCGAAGATCGACGAGACCCGCGAGCAGGTGGCCCGCATCGCCCGGCGCACCGCCGAGCTGATCGAGGTCGGCCGCGAGCTGCGCGAGGACGAGATCACCGTGCTCGAGGGCTGGGCGGGCGAGCTGTACGGCATCCCCGTCGAGTCCACGATCGAGGCCATGAAGCTCACCGGCTCCCTCGAGGGCGTCATCATCGACCCCGTCTACGAGGGCAAGTCGATGGCGGGCCTCATCGAGCTCGTCGGCGGCGGCGACATCCCGAAGGACTCGAACGTGCTCTACGCCCACCTCGGCGGGCAGCCCGCCCTCAACGCGTACAGCGCGCTCTTCACCTCGTGACCTCCCGCCCCCGGGTCGGCGTCGCGATCGCGTGCCTCGTCGCCGCGACGCTGTTCTGGGCGGTCAACTACGTGGTCGGCGCGGGAGTGCTCGGCGAGATCGACCCGGTCTCGCTGACGCTCCTGCGCTGGCTCATCGCCGTCGCGCCGCTCGTCCTGCTGGCGCGGGCGATCGAACGGCCCGACTCCCGCACCGTGCTGCGCCGCTGGCCCGCGCTCCTCGGGCTGGCGGCGCTCGGCATGCTCGGCTACAACCTGGCGCTCTACTTCGCGCTGCAGTTCACGACGCCCGTGAGCGCCTCGCTCATCAACGCGCTCAACCCGGCGCTCATCGCGCTCGTGGCGGCGCTGCTGCTCCGGCAGCGGCTTCGGCCGCGGACGCTCGCCGGCCTCGGGATCGGGCTTGTCGGGGTGCTGCTCGTCGTGACGAAGGGCGAGCTCGCGGCCGTCCTCGGCCGGAGCCTCAACCCGGGCGACCTGCTCATGCTCCTCGCGATCGCCGTCTGGACGGCGTACACCATCCTCGGGCGTCGGCTGCAGGATGTGCCGCCGATCACGGCGACCGCGGCGCAGGCCGTGCTCACGATCGGCCTGGCCGCCCCGCTCGCGCTGTTCGGCGGATTCCGCCTGCCCGCGACCGCCGAGGGGATGTGGGCGGTCGCCGTCATCGGCGTCCTGCCATCGGTGGGCTCCTACCTGCTGTGGAACACGGCGCTGCGCACCATCCCGGCGGCGACGGCGGGCGTCGCGCTGAACCTCATCACCGTCTTCACGGTCGCGATCAGTCTCGCGCTGGGCGCGCGGGTCGGGCCGGGCGAGGTGCTCGGCGGCGTGCTCGTGCTCGGCGGGGTCGCGCTCGCGAGCTGGCCCGCCGGCGGCCGGTCGGGGGCGGCGGGCGAGCCGCGCCCCGCGTCGGCGGCCGAGGAGTAGCCTCCTCTCAGCTCGACGACGAGGGGTGGCCGTGATCACGATCCGACGCCTGGGTGCGCGCGCGTGGCTGCTCGCGGGACTCGCGATCGTGGTGGCGCTGGAGTCGGCGCTCGCGCTGGGCCTCGCGGCCTGGCAGTCGGCCGCGGCGGACGAGGGCGCGCGTGCGGAGCTGCGGGCGCGCAGCGGCGTCGACCTCGTGATGCGCGTGGAGGTCGACCGCGACGCCGCGGACCCTGACGGCCAGGACGCCGCGATGCGGGCGCTCCTCGCGCGGGCACTGGGCGACGGCGGTCGCGCGTTCCTGATCGAGCGGCGCGTGGCGGGGGCCGTGCGCGCGGAGCTCGTGCCGCTCGACGCGGCCGGCGCCGCATCCGCGGACCCGGTCCGGGTGGTGGTGCAGAGCCCCGGCGGCCTCCGCAAGCACGCCGAGCTCGAGGAGGGCGACTGGCCGGCGACGGCCGGCGAGGTGAGCCTGCAGGCGGATGCCGCGGCGGCGATCGGCATCCGCGCCGGGCAGGCGGTCGCCCTGGGGCCGAGCACCGCGACCGTCTCCGGCACCTGGCGGCTGTCCGCGGAGGGGCAGCCGAGATGGGATGCGGACGCGCTCCTGCAGACCGGCGCGGACGGAGCCGAGATCGGCCCCGTCGTGGTCGACGAGGACCGGCTCGTCGACCTCGGGCTCGACTCGCGGGCGGCCTGGATCGTGTCGCCGCGCGCCGACCGCATCGACCTCGCGCAGCTCGAGACGGCGCTCGCGGGCTGGCGCGACCTGCCGGCGCAGCTCCGCCGCGACGGCCGGATCGACACCGCCGACCTCAGCCGCGACGGCCGTCTCCCGCGCACCGCGAACGAGATCCTCGCCCGCGCCGAGTCGCTGCGCGCCGCGCAGCCGCTCGCGCTCCTCGTGACCGGGGCGATCGGCGCGGTGGCGGCGATCCAGCTGGCGCGCCTCATCGCCGCCGCCGGCGCGCCTGACGCGCGCCTCCGCTTCGCGCGCGGCACGACCCGGGCGCGGATCGCGTGCCGGGCGGGGCTCGAGGCCCTGCTGGCGGCCCTGCTCGGGGGCGCGGTCGGCACGGCCATCGCGCCGCTCGCGGTCGGCGCGCTCGGCCTCGCCGGGGGCGGCGCCGGGGCCGGGGCGTCGACGGGGATCCCGGCGCCCGCCTGGCTGCTCGTGCCCGCCGCCCTCGCGGTCGCGGCCGGTGCCGCCGCGGCCATCACCGCATCCCGGCCTGCCGCGCTCGCGATCGTCTCGCGGGCGCGGCCCGATTCCCGCCGTGCCCGTCGCGCCGCCCTCGCCGTGCTCGTCGTCGCGACCGCCGTCGCGGTGCTCGCCGCCTGGCAGCTGCGGCTCTACGGGACGCCCCTCATCCCCCAGTCAGACGGGGCGCGCACCGTCGACCCCGTCGCCGCGATCGCGCCGCCGGCGGTCCTGCTCGCCGCGGTGCTCGGCGGGCTGCGCCTCGTCGAGCTCGCCGCACGGCTGGCGCAGCGCCGACTCGCCCGACGACGCAGCGTCGGCGGGCCGCTGCTGGGGTGGAGCCTCGCCCGGCGCCCCGCCGCACCCGCCGTGCCGGTCGCGCTCGCGGCCCTCGCCGCCGGCCAGCTGCTGCTCGCCGGGGTCTACCAGGGGACCTGGGACGGCGCCTTCACGACGACCCGGGAGCTGCGCGCAGGTGCGGAGCTCCGCGTCTCGGGTCCCGGGGGCGCCCCCCTCGCGCAGGACATCCCGGCGCTCGCCCGCGCGGCCGGCCTCGAGGCCGCCCCGGTGAGCACCGGCACCACCACCGCCGGCACCGAGCCGATCGGGCTCCTCGGCGCGAGCCCCGCGGCGCTGCGCGAGCTCGCCGTCGACGGCGACGGCATCCTCGACCTCGACGCCGCGGCCTCCGCGATCGACGCCGAGCTCCCCGCGGTCGAGCTCCCCGCGGGGGCGACCGCGATCTCCGTCGAGCTCGCGCCGCGCGACACCGGGATCCGCTCCGCGACGCTCGTCATCGAGGACCGTCTCGGCGTCGAGCAGCGACTCGAGGCCGCCCTGAGCAGAACGGACGACGGGGATGCGGTGCGCGCCGACGCCGAGCCGGCACCCGCGACCGCGGGCACCCGGCTCGTCGCCCTCGAGCTCTCCCTCGCACCGGCCGCCGAGCCGCTCCCGGCGCCTGCCGTCGCGATCCGCGCGGCCACCGCCGACGGGGAGCCCCTCGACCTGCCCGAGGGCTGGACGAGCTCCGCGCCGCGCATCCCCGCCGAGCCGGCGGAGGCCGAGGACCCCCGGCTGGGTCTGGCCCTCGATCCCGCCGCCGAGACCGTCCGGCTCATGCCGGTGCTCGGCCCCGGCGGCGACGCGATCCGGGTCCCGATCGCGATCGACACGGCCGCCGCGTCAGAGCTCGGCTTCGACGTCGGCTCGACGATCCGGCTCGCGCTCGACCCCGCGAGGCCGGACCTCGCGGCCGAGGTCGCGGCCGTGCTCCCCGCCATCCCGGGCGCCGATCGCGATCGCGCGGCGCTCGTCGACCGCGGCGTGCTGCTCGCGCTGCAGCGCCGGGCGCCGGTCGACCCGCCGGGCGCCGACGCCTGGTGGCTCGGCGGGCCCGAGCTCGCGGCGAGCGCCGAGCAGATCGCGGCGGCGCTGCCGGGCGGGTCCCGCATCCAGCTGCTCGGGCGGGATCCCGCGCGCGCGATGCTCCAGACCGCCGCGACCGCGCTCTGGGCGGGGGCCGCGGGCGCCGGGCTGCTCGCCGTCGCCGCCGTGGCGACGACCGCGGCGGCGGGGCGGGGCGCGCGCCGAGACGAGGAGCGGCTGCTGCGGCAGCTCGGCACCTCCGGGCGCCAGCTCGCGACGCTGCGACGCGCCGAGCTCGGGTCGGCGCTCGGCGCCGGGGTGCTGCTCGGGCTCGCGAGCGGCGCGCTCACCGCCCTCATCACCGTCGGGCCCGTCGCCGGCGCGGCCGTGCCCGAGCCCGCCGAGGCCGCGACGGCCGCGCTCGCGGTCGCCCCGGCGCCGCTCGGCGTCGGCCTGCTCCTGCTCGTGGCCGGACTCGCCGCGGTCGTCGTCCTCCCGAGCCGACGCCCGCGCGCGGAGGCGAGCGGATGAGCGCCCGGTCCCGCTCCGGCACGGTCGGCCTCCTGCTCCGGCTCCTCGCGGACCGGCCCGGCGCCACCCTCCTGCTCGCGGCGCTCATCGCGCTGCTCTCCCTCGGCGGCGCGCTCGCGCCGCGGCTCATGGCGGGCCTCGGGGACGCGGAGCTCGCCGCCGAGCTCGACGCCGCCTCGCCGCTGCGCTCGGGCGTGACCGGCGTCTCCGCGTTCGGGTACCCGAGCGCCGGGGGCGAGGCGCCGAGCGAGGAGACCCTGTTCGGCGAGGTCCGGGACGGCATCGAGGAGACCGCGAGCACCCTGGAGCGCCCGCTCGGCCCGGCGCTCGAGGCCCCCGACTGGACGGTGCGCGTGCCGCCGATCGCCGCGCTGCCGAAGGGGGACTCCGGCACGGGAGCCCTGCTCACGCTGCTCGTCGACCTGGAGGCGCCCGAGCGCACGAGCGTGCTCGAGGGTCGCATGCCGGAGCCGTGGTCGGGCGACGCGGAGGACGAGACGCCGGCGGACGCGCGGCCGCCGCTCGAGATCGCGCTCGGCGCCGAGGCGGCCGAGCGGGTCGGGGCGCGCGTCGGCTCGCGCTTCGACAGTCCGGTCGCCCCGCTGCTCGTCGTCGGCGTCCTCGAGGCGGCCGACCCCGGCGATCCCCACTGGATCCGGTTCCCGCAGCTGCTCGCCGCCGACGAGCCGAGTGCCGCAAGCGGGCGGACCGTTCCCGGCGCCGACGCGCTCATCGCCCCCGCGACCGCGGCGGGGCTCGGTGCGGAGTTCCAGAACGCCGAGCTGCGGATCTGGTTCCCGGTGGAGGGACGCGACCTCGCCTTCGCCGATGCGGACGCGCTGCTGTCGCAGCTCCGCCAGCTCGGGGCGGCGGGACGCCCGCTGCCCGCCGGCCAGTACCTCGACATCCAGACCGGGCTCGACGTCCTCGTGCTCGGCGCGCGGGATCGGCTGGAGACCGCGGCCGCGCTGCTCGCGCTGCTCACCGCGGTGCCGATGGGCGCGGCACTCGCCGTGCTCGCGCTCGGCGCGCACGCCGTCGCGCGCGGCCGGGCGCCGACCGCGGAGCTGCTGCGAGCGCGGGGCGCGGGGGCGCTGCGTCCGGCCGCCGTGCAGCTCATCGCCCTGCTCGTCGCGGTCGTCCCCGCGACGGCGCTCGGCGTCGGCGCCGCGGCCGTGCTGTCGCGCGAGGACCCCGGCCCGGTCGGCGCCGTCCTGCCCGCGCTGCTCGCGGCCGCGGTGCTCGCGACCGCGCTCGTGCCCGTCCGGGCGTCGGACCGGGCGCGCGTCTCGCCGGAGCGCTCGACCCGAGGCCGGTGGCTGCGCCGTCTCGAACTCGCCGTCGCCGCGGCCGCCGCCCTCGCGATCGCGCTTCTGCTCCGACGCGGCTACGCCGACGGCGGCGGGCCCGACCCGCTGCTCGCGGCGGCGCCGCTCCTCGTCGCGCTCGCGATCGGCATCCTCGTCCTCCGACTCCTCCCGCTCGCATCGCGCCTCGCCCTCGCCCTCGCCCGAGGGCGCACCGCGCGCGGACCGGTCCTGCTCATCGGCGCGGCCGGCGCGGCGCACGGCGGCGGCGGACTCGCCACGGCGCTTCCCGTTCTGCTCGGCGTCTCCGCCGCGGTCGCCTCGCTGTGCCTGTCGGCGACGCTGACGGGCGGGCTCGAGCGCGCCGCCGTCGAGGAGACGGGGGCCGACGTGCGCCTCAGCGCGACCGTCGACGCCGAGCTCGAGGAGGCGGTGGCGGCCGTCGAGGGCGTGCGGGCCGTCGCGCCCCTCGCCGTCGCGGGCGGCGTCGAGATCGCGGACGCGCGCAGCGAGGTGCGTGTCCAGGTCGCCGTCGTCTCCTTCTCCGCGCTGCGGGTCCTCCGCCCCGAGCTCGGCATCCCCGAGACCGGGCCCGGCCGGTCCGCGCTGATGCTGTCGCCCGCCCTCGCGGAGCGGTTCCGCGACCCCGAGCTGCGCGTCGACGGCACCGCGGTCCCGGTCGCCGGCGTCGCGCGGTCCACGCTGCCCGGTGTCGCGCGATCCTGGGCGCTCCTCGACGCGGATGCGGCGGTCGAGCTCCGGGGGACGCCCGTCGTCGCCGAGGAGCTGCTCATCGGCGCCGAGCCCGACCTCGGCACGGCCGCCCTCGCCGCGCGGGTCGCGGCGGCCGTCCGCGAGACCCGCGGGGTGTCGGCCCCGATCCGGATCGCAGACCGCGACACCGCGATCGCGACCGCCCTCGACCGGCCGACGACGGGCGCACTCGCCGCGGCCCTCCTCGGCGGGGCGCTCGTCTCCGGGCTGCTCGCGATGCTCGCCGTCGTGATCTCCGCGGTCGCCGCGAGCCGCGCCCGCAGCCGCACGGCCGGCATCCTCCGCCTGCTCGGCATCGGGCGCCGACGGCTCGACGCACTGCTGCTCTGGGAGCTCGCGCCGCCCGTCGCCGCGGGGCTCCTCGGCGGCGTGCTCGCGGGGATCTCGGTGCCCGCCATCGTCGTCGCCGTCGTCGACCTGGCGCCCGCGACCGGCGCCGTCTCGAGCGTCCCGCTCCAGATCCCGGTGCCCTTCGTCCTCCTCGCCGCCGTCGCGGTCGGCGCCGCCGCAGCGCTCGCGGCCGCGCTCGCCCTCCTCGCCGCCCGCCGACTCGACCCCGCCGCCAGCCTCAAGATCGGAGCGGACACATGACCGCCGACACGCCCCTCATCGACTGCCGCGACCTCGTGCGGATCTTCTCCGCCGAGGGGGTCGAGGTGCAGGCGCTCCAGGGACTCGACCTCGAGGTGCGGCGCGGCGAGCTGACCGCGGTGGTGGGCGCCTCCGGCTCCGGCAAGTCGACGCTCCTCGGCATCCTCTCCGGGCTCGACACGCCGACGGCCGGCTCCGCGACCGTCGACGGCCACGACCTCCTCGCGATGCGCGGCTCCGAGCGCACGCGCTACCGCCGCCGCTCCGTCGGCTACGTCTGGCAGGAGACCTCGCGCAACCTCCTCCCGTACCTCAGCGTCGCCGAGAACGTCGCCGCGGTCCTCGCGATCGGCGGCACCGCGCGGCGGGAGCGGCCGACGCGCACGGCCGAGCTGCTCGCCGCCCTCGAGATCGGCGAGCTCGCCGACCGCCGCCCCCAGCAGCTCTCCGGCGGCCAGCGCCAGCGCGCCGCCATCGCCGCGGCGCTCGCCAACGTCCCCGCTGTGCTGCTCGCCGACGAGCCGACCGGCGAGCTCGACGAGGCCTCGTCCGAGGCGGTGCTCGAAGCGCTGCGGGACGTCAACGAGCGACTCGGGGCGACCGTGCTCGTCGTCACCCACGATCCCGGCGTCGCCTCCCACGTGCGGCGCACGGTGCAGATCCGCGACGGCCGGACGAGCAGCGAGGTGCTCCGCTCGACCCGTCGCACGAGCGACGGCGGGGAGGAGCACGTCGCGCGGGAGGTCGCGGTCCTCGACCGCGTCGGCCGCCTGCAGCTGCCGCCCGAGTACCTGGCCGCGCTCTCGTTGCGCGACCGGGTGCGACTCGAGCTGCAGGAGGACCATGTGCGCGTGCTCCCCGAGCACGCCGACGACGAGGAGGCCGGCGCATGAGCGCGCTGCTGCAATGCGAGCGGGTCTCGCGCACCTTCGGCACGGGCGACGCGGCCGTGCCCGCCGTGCAGGAGGTGGACCTCGAGCTCGGCCGGGGCGAGCTCCTCATCGTGCGCGGGCCCTCCGGCTCCGGCAAGACGACCCTGCTCAACCTGCTCGGCGGACTCGACCGGCCGGATCGCGGTCGAGTGGTCCTCGACGAGGAGGACCTCGCGGCGGCCCACGAGGACCGGCTGCTCGAGCTCCGGCGCACCCGGATCGGCTTCGTGTTCCAGTCCTTCGGCCTGCTGCCCCACCTCACGGCCGCGGAGAACGTCGGCATCCCGCTCCGCCTGCTCGACACGCCGACGCCGGAGCGAGAGGCCCGGGTCGCGGAGCTGCTCGGCCTGGTCGGGCTGGGCGGCCACGCGGCGCAGCGCCCCGGCGAGCTGTCCGGCGGACAGCAGCAGCGGGTCGGGATCGCCCGGGCGCTCGCGGCCCGACCGGAGCTCATCATCGCCGACGAGCCGACCGGGCAGCTCGACAGCCGCACCGCCGCATCGGTCATGGACGTGATCGTCCGGCTCGTCCGAGAGGAGGGCGTCTCGGTCGTCGTGTCGACGCACGACCCCTCGCTCGACGAGCGCGCCGACCGCGTGCTGCAGCTGCGCGACGGTCGGATCGCGCCGCCCCGAGGACGGCATCGTGCCGCGAGCCCGACGGACGGCTCGGGCGCCGAGGACGCGGCGCCGTCCAGGTCGACGGCGGGCTAGGCGCTCTTCTCGCGACGCGCCGGCTCGTGCGGCACGATCGTGGGAGCCGCGTTCTCGATGACGGCCTCGCGCGTGACGACGACGCGAGCGACCTCCTCGCTCGAGGGCACCTCGAACATGATCGGCCCGAGCACCTCCTCGAGGATGGCGCGAAGCCCGCGAGCGCCGGTCTGCCGGACCCGCGCCAGATCGGCGATCGCCTCGAGCGCGCCCTGCTCGAACTCGAGCTCGACGCCGTCGAGCTCGAACATGCGCTGGTACTGCTTCACGAGCGCGTTCTTCGGCTCGGTGAGGATCTCCATGAGCGCGTGCTGGTCGAGCGGCGAGACCGTCGTCACGACGGGGAGGCGGCCGATGAACTCGGGGATGAGTCCGAACTTGTGCAGATCCTCCGGCAGGACCTCGCTGTAGAGCTCCGCCTCGTCGCGCTTCGACTGGAGCGGGGCGCCGAAGCCGATGCCGCGCGTGCCGACGCGCGCGGAGATGATCTCCTCGAGGCCCGCGAAGGCGCCCGCGACGATGAACAGCACGTTCGTCGTGTCGATCTGGATGAACTCCTGGTGCGGGTGCTTGCGCCCGCCCTGCGGCGGCACCGAGGCGACCGTGCCCTCGAGGATCTTGAGGAGCGCCTGCTGGACGCCCTCCCCCGACACGTCGCGCGTGATCGACGGGTTCTCGGCCTTGCGGGCGATCTTGTCGACCTCGTCGATGTAGATGATGCCGGTCTCGGCGCGCTTCACGTCGTAGTCGGCGGCCTGGATGAGCTTGAGGAGGATGTTCTCGACGTCCTCGCCGACGTAGCCGGCCTCGGTGAGCGCCGTCGCATCCGCGACCGCGAAGGGCACGTTGAGCCGCTTCGCGAGGGTCTGGGCGAGGTAGGTCTTGCCGCAGCCGGTCGGCCCGATGAGGAGGATGTTGCTCTTCGCGATCTCGATGTCGTCGATGACGGCATCCGCGGAGGTGATCGTCTGGCGCGCGCGGATGCGCTTGTAGTGGTTGTAGACGGCGACGGAGAGCGCGCGCTTCGCGGGCTCCTGGCCGATGACGTACTCCTCGAGGAAGGAGAAGATCTCCTTCGGCTTCGGGAGCTCGAACTCGCTCGAGGCCTCCTCGCCCGCCTCCGCGAGGCGCTCCTCGATGATCTCGTTGCAGAGCTCGACGCACTCGTCGCAGATGTAGACGCCGGGACCTGCGATGAGCTGCTGGACCTGCTTCTGGCTCTTTCCGCAGAAGGAGCACTTGAGCAGGTCGGCGCTCTCACCGATGCGAGCCATGCGGGTCTCCTCCCCAACGTGTGCGACGAGCCTAACCCGAACCCGCGACACGGCGCGGCACCGGAGGGGATGACGTGTCGTGCCGCGTCGCCGGGCCCCGCCGGGCGTCGCCCCGCCTCGCCGGCTCGCCGTAGACTCGGCGGCATGCAGACCCGCGCCGCCCGCCTCGTGCGCGGCACGCTCGCGGGCGGCACCTCCGTCCTCGCGGCGGCGCTCTCGCATCAGGCCGCCGGCGGCGAGGCCCCGTCGGCCCTCGCGATCGGCGCCGGGCTCGTCTTCGGCGTCCTGCTCGGCACCGCGCTCACCGCCCGCCGCCCCTCCTGGTGGCGGATGCTCGCCCTCGTCGGCGTGAGCCAGGTCGCCTTCCACCTCGTCTTCGTGCTCCTCGGCACCTCGGCCGCGATCGGCACCACGATGCACGGCCACCACCACCTCGTCGCGATCGACGTGCTCGGCGTCGGCGACGGGCGGGAGTCCGCGGCGCTCGGGATGTGGACGGCCCACGCGGTCGCGGCCGTCGCGAGCGCGCTCCTCCTCCGCCACGCCGAGGCGGGCGCCTGGGCGCTCCTCGTCACCGCCGGTCGCCTCCTGGCACGCACGCTCCTGCCGCTCGGCCTCGTGACACCCGCGCTCCCGGCCCGCCCGGCCGCGGCAGCCGCCTCCCCCGCGCCGGCCGGCCCGCGCCGACTCGAGCGCGCGACGGCGCTGCGGCGGCGCGGTCCTCCCCTCCTCGCGTTCTCCTGACACCACCGGCCGCCCCACCGTCGGCGGTCGAGCCGCGATCGCGGCCGAGAACCCGTGCGCGCACGCGCGCCAGAACGCAAGGAACCCCATGAACCGCACCCAGAACTCCCGCCCCGCCCGCATCCGGCCGGCCCTCCTCGGCGCGGGCGCGATCGCGCTCGGCACCGGGCTCGCCCTCGGCGCACCGCTCGCCGCGAGCGCGCACGTGACCGTCACGCCCGACACGACCGCCGCCGGCTCCTACGCCGTCCTCACCTTCTCGGTCGGACACGGCTGCGAGGGCTCGCCGACCGAGTCGGTCGCGATCACGATCCCCGAGCCGATCGCGGCCGTGACGCCGACGATCACGCCCGGCTGGCAGATCGAGAAGGTGATGGCGCCCGTCGAGGAGCCGAGCGAGGATGCGCACGGCGAGACCGCCACGGAGCGCGTCTCGCAGGTCGTGTACACCGCCGACACCCCGCTCGAGGACGGCTACCGCACGACCTTCGCGCTGAGCCTCCAGCTCCCGGCCGACGCCGAGGGCGAGACGCTCGCCTTCCCGGCGCTCCAGACCTGCACGGTCGGCGAGACCGACTGGGCCGACGCCGACCCCGAGGCCGACGCGCCCGCGCCGACGCTCGCCGTCACGGCCGCAGCGGAGGGCGCCGGCCACGGACACGGAGCCGCCTCCGAGGAGGAGCAGGAGGACGGCCGCGACGACGCCTCGGCCGCCTCCGCGACGGGGGGCGAGGACGTGCTCGCCCGTGTGCTCGGCATCGCGGGCCTCGCGATCGGCGCCGTCGGCATCGTCGTCGCGGTGGCGAGCCGCCGCTCGGCGCGCTCGTGACCCCCCGGCTCGGCCGTCCGGGTGCCGCCGTCGCCGCGGCGGCGCTCGTCGCGGCGTCGGTGCTCCTCCCCGCAGGGGCCGCGCAGGCGCACAACTACATCGTCGAGTCGACCCCGGCGGAGGACGGCACCCTCACCGAGCTGCCCGAGCGCTTCGCGATCACGACGAACGAGGGCCTGCTCGATGTCAGCGGCACGGGTGCGGGATTCGCGATCCAGATCCGGGACGCGGAGGGCTCGTACTACGGCGACGGCTGCATCGCCGTCCAGGGCACGGGCATGTCGACCCCGGCCGCGCTCGGCGAGGCGGGGGACTACGAGCTGCTGTACCAGTTCGTCTCCGCCGACGGCCACACGGTGAGCGGCGAGTACGCCTTCGCCTTCCAGCCCGACGGCGAGTGGACGCCCTCGGAGGGCTCTCCCACGGCACCCGACTGCGGCGGCACCGCCGGCGGCGAGGCGCCCGGCGCCGATGAGGGCTCCGGCGGGGAGTCGGGGGATGCCGGCGAGGCCGACGGGAGCCCGGACGTCGCGCTCGGCGACATCCTCTGGATCGGCGGCGCCGTGCTCGCGGTCCTCGTGGCCGCCGGCGTCACGCTGCTGGTGCTCAGCCGGCGGAAGCCGGCGCCGCCCGCCGGGTAGCGGCAGGAACGGACGAGGCCCCGGGGATCGCTCCCCGGGGCCTCGCTCGTGCCGCCCGCGCTACTTGACGAGCGCGGCCGGGGTGTTCTTGCGGCTCGTGAGCACCTGGTCGATGAGCCCGTACTCGAGCGCCTCGGCGGCGGAGAGGATCTTGTCGCGCTCGATGTCCTCGTTCACCTCGGCGACCGACTTCTTCGAGTGGTCGGAGAGCGTCTGCTCGAGCCAGGTGCGCATGCGCAGCACCTCTCGCGCCTGGATCTCGATGTCGGAGGCCTGGCCGCGGCCGGCATCCCCCGTCGCCGGCTGGTGGATGAGGATCCGGGCGTTCGGCAGGGCGAGGCGCTTGCCCGGCGTGCCCGCGGCCGCGAGCACCGCCGCCGCGGAGGCCGCCTGGCCGAGCACGACCGTCATGACCTGCGGGCGGATGTACTGCATCGTGTCGTAGATCGCGGTCATGGCGGTGAAGGAGCCGCCGGGCGAGTTGATGTACAGGATGATGTCGCGGTCCGGGTCCATGCTCTCGAGCACGAGGAGCTGGGCCATGATGTCGTCCGCCGAGGCGTCGTCGACCTGCACGCCGAGGAAGATGACGCGATCCTCGAAGAGCTTCGCGTACGGGTCCTGGCGCTTGAAGCCGTAGGCCGTGCGCTCCTCGAAGCTGGGCAGGATGTAGCGCGACGACGGCATCATCCCGGCACCGGAGGCGAAGCCGCCGGCGGACTGGAAGGTGGGGGTCTCCATGATTCGGTGTCCTTGTCCTGTCTTCTCTCGCTACTGCTCGCTCGTGCCGCCGCCGCCGACGACGTCGGCCGCCGACTCGCGGATGTGGTCGACGAAGCCGTACTCGAGGGCCTCCTCGGCCGTGAACCAGCGGTCCCGGTCGCCGTCGGCGTTGACCTGCTCGACCGACTTGCCGGTCTGGTCGGCGGTGATCTCGGCGAGGCGCTTCTTCATGTCGAGGATGAGCGCCGCCTGGGTCTGGATGTCGGAGGAGGTGCCCCCGAAGCCGCCGTGCGGCTGGTGCAGCAGCACGCGGGCGTTCGGCGTGATGTACCGCTTGCCCTTCGTGCCGGCCGTGAGCAGCAGCTGCCCCATCGAGGCGGCCATGCCGATGCCGACGGTGACGATGTCGTTCGGCACGAACTGCATCGTGTCGTAGATCGCCATGCCGGCGGTGATCGAGCCGCCCGGCGAGTTGATGTAGAGGTAGATGTCCTTCTCGGGGTCCTCGGCGGCGAGCAGCAGCAGCTTGGCCGCGATCTCGTTCGCGTTGTCGTCGCGCACCTCGGAGCCGAGCCAGATGATGCGGTCCTTGAGGAGGCGGTCGAAGACGCTCGGCGTGAATGCCGGTTCTGCCATGTGAGGAGCTCCCGTTCTTGTCGGTTCGCCCTCGAATCTAGCGAAGCGCCGCGAGCCGATCCGGCCTGTTCGCCGTGGGCAGATCGGGCGTCGCGCCGCACGGCGTAGCGTGGGGCCATGAGGTGGGTGCGGTTCCGCCGCGGGGCGACGCTGCTCTTCGACGTGCTCGTCCCCGCCGTGCCGCTCGCGGCGGTCGCCGCCGCCTTCTGGACGGACGCCGAGCTGCTCGGCGGGGATGCCGCAGCGGGCTCGATGCGGACGCAGGCCCTCGGCATCGCCGCGGTCGTCCTGCTCGGGATGCTGGCCGTGCGCCGCCTCATCCGGGTCGGCTGGCTGCGCCGCGGCGAGCGCGAGCGCATGCTCGGGCTCGCGCAGGCGTGGTGCACGGCGCTGCTGGCGCTCTCCGGCGCCTGGTTCGCCTTCGGCGTCGGCGGCATCGGCGCGGTGGAGCCCGCGCTGACGGGGCGGGCGCTCTTCCAGGGCCTGGTCGGCATCATCGCGTGCCTGGTGGCGATCGGGGTGCTCGCGCTGCGGCGCCCCGCGCCGCCCCGCGAGGCCGCCTCGGGCGTGCACGGCTGAGGGGATGGATGCGCGCGCTCGCCGCCCGGCTCAGCCCAGCAGCCGGTCGAGGGTGTTGAGGTTGCGCGTCGTGAGCCAGCGCTTGTACTTCGCCCGGCCCTGGGCCGCGCCGAGCAGGCTGTCGAGGGTCCGCCCCTTCTCGACCGTCCAGTAGATGACGCCGTCCCCGGCGACCGCGCGCTCGAGCGTCGGGTCGAGCTCCGGCAGGAGCGCCAGGAGCTCCGCGCGGGTCGCCTCGTCGACGACGACGACCGCGTAGTCGTGGTGGCCGTCCCGGCCGCGCTCGAAGGGGTAGGACTCGACGAGCTCGCGCAGCCGGTCGAGCTCGAGCACATGCACCCAGGCCTCGTAGCCGAAGCGCTCGCCCAGGGCGCGCTCGATGTCGACCTTCACGGCATCCGCATCCGCGTCCGCATCGAGGAGGACGTTGCCGGAGGCGAGGACCGTGCGCACGTCGCCGTACCCGCGTGAACGCAGGACGTCGGCGAGGTCGGCCATCTTCATGGCGACCCCGCCGACGTTGACGCCGCGCAGCAGCACGGCGAAGCGGGTCATGCGATCACGCGTCAGTGGTTGTGGCCGGCGTGCTCGTCGTCGTCCGCGGAGGGGCGGTCGGTGATGTCGATCGTCTCGGAGTCGTCCGAGCCGTCGCCGAGGATGCCGGAGGTGAAGGCCTCGACGTCGACCGCCGCGCCCTCGCCGTCGACGATCTCCGCCTTCGACAGGATGGTCGCGAGGACCTTCGAGCGGGCGACCTCGGCGACCATCGCCGGGATCTGGCCGTTCTGGTCGAGCGCCTGGATGAACTGGCCCGGCTCCATGCCGTACTGGGCGGCGCCCTGCACGAGGTAGGTGGTGAGCTCGTTCTGGGAGACCTTGATCTCCTCCTTCTCGGCGATCGCGTCGAGGAGGACCTGCGAGCGGAAGGTCTTCTCGCTCGACTCGGTGACCTCGGCGCGGTGCTCGTCGTCCTCGAGGCGGTTCTCCTGCTCGAGGTGGCGGTGCACCTCGTCCTCGACGAGCTTCGCGGGGACGGGGATCTCGACCTGCTCGAGGAGCGTGTCGACGATCTTGTCGCGCGCCTCGGCGCCCTGGCCGAAGACCTTCGAGGTGCCGAGCTGCGTGCGGAGGTCGGCCTTGAGCTCGTCGAGCGTGTCGAACTGGCTCGCGATCTGGGCGAAGTCGTCGTCGGCCTCGGGGAGCTCGCGCTCCTTCACGGCGTTGACGGTGACGGCGATCTGCGCGTCCTCGCCCTCGTGGTCGCCGCCGAGCAGCTTCGAGGAGAAGTTCGTCGACTCGCCGGCGGTGAGCGTCTCGAGCGCCTCGTCGATGCCGTCGATGAGCTCGCCCGAGCCGAGCTCGTAGGAGATGTTCGAGGCGGTGTCGACGGTGTTGCCCGCGATCTCGGCGGTGAGGTCGATCTGGAGGAAGTCGCCGGTCTTCGCGGGGCGGTCGACGGTGACGAGCGTGCCGAAGCGGCCGCGGAGGTTCTCGAGCTCGGTCGCGACCTCCTCGTCGCTCACCTCGGCCGTCGTGACCTCGAGCTTGAGGCCCTCGTAGGCAGGGAGGTCGAACTCGGGGCGGACGTCCACCTCGACGACGATCTCGAGGTCGCCCTCGAAGGTCTTCTCGTCCGGCCACTTGGCGATGTCGGCCTCGGGGCGGCCCACGGCGCGGACCTCGTTCTCCTGCGCGGCGGCGCGGTAGAAGCGGTCGAGGCTCTCGCTCACGGCGTGGTTGAGGACCTCGGCGCGGCCGACGCGCTGGTCGATGATGGGCGGCGGCACCTTGCCCTTGCGGAAGCCCGGGATCGTCACCTGCTCCGCGATGTGCTCGTACGCGTGCGTGATCGACGGCTTGAGCTCCTCGGGCGTCACCGAGATGTTGAGCTTGACCCGGGTCGGGCTGAGCTTCTCGACGGTCGTCTGGACCATAAGGGGGTGTCTCCTGAGTCGTGGTCGTGCGTGGTGCGGGTCTGCGGTCTGCGTGCTGGGATCTCGTCGGGGCGACAGGATTCGAACCTGCGGCCTCCCGCTCCCAAAGCGGGTGCTCTAGCCAAGCTGAGCTACGCCCCGTCGGCGGTGCCCGATCTCGCGATCTCGCACCCGCCGCCGCGGGCCGGCTCGCATCCGCGCGCGTGCGCCCGAAAACGGCCCCGGCAAGTCTAGCCGCACGCGGCTGCAGCCGGGCTCCGCGGCTGTTCGCCCTCCGAGAGTGCCCGAACAGCCTCGAGCGCGCCCGGACCTGCGGGGGCACTCGAGGCTGTTCGGGCACGGTCGAGGCCGCCTGAGCGCGTGCGGCACGCACGGGATGCGGGGGCCGGGCCCACACGCGAGGTGCAGTAGAGTGATCCGCGGTTCCGGCGCTCTGCGCCGCGCATCGCGGGGATGTAGCTCAATGGTAGAGCCTCAGTCTTCCAAACTGATTACGCGGGTTCGATTCCCGTCATCCCCTCCACGACCTCCCGCTCGCCGCGCTCAGTACCGCGGCGCCCGCTTCGCCCCGAGGTAGTCCTCGAGCGTGTGGAACCCGCCCGCGCGGTAGTCCGCGGCGAGCTCCGGCCCGACGTAGCGCAGGTGCCAGGGTTCCGCCGTGTAGCCGGTGGTGGAGATGCGACCCGCCTCGTAGCGGACGATGAAGCCGTGGCGCCAGGCGTTCTTCGCGACCCATCGGCCCTGCGCCGTGCCGCCGAAGCCGTAGATCGAGCCGCAGCCGCCGGACCCGCAGGCCACGAGGTCGGCGGCGAGGCCCGTCTGGTGCTCGCTGTGGCCGGCGCGCGCCGACTGGCTGTCGGCCCAGGCCTGCCCGCGCTCGCGGACGTAGCGGGCGTAGAGCGCCTTCTGGGTCGCATATGAGCGGTAGCCGCTCGCGAGTCCGATGCGCCCGGCCCCCTGCGCCTTCGCCGACGCGACGAGCCGCTCGAGCGCGGTCGCCGCACCCGACCGCAGCCGCTGACCGCCGTTGGATGCGATCGAGGGGACGCGGAGCCCGCTCGGCACATACGACGCGGGCGAGAGGCGGTTGCGCTTGTTGACGAGGAGCCAGCTGCTCGAGGCGTCGCGGATGCTGCGGCACGCCTCGAGCGACCCGACGAGTCCGCGGATGACGCCGGGCGTGCCGAGGACGGTGATCCTCCGCGCGCCTGAGCGGTCGGCGCGGACGCGCACCGTCTTCGTCGCGCAATAGGGGGTGGAGAGCACGATGGGGGCGTTCGCCAGACCCGCGAGGGCGACCGCGCCCGCCGCGATGCGCACGCCGCCCTCCGCGGCGACGAGCAGCTCGGACGACGGCCCCGAGCGGCGCGCGACCTCGGAGATCGTCGCCGCGGTGGAGCCGGCATCGATGCGCTCCACCTCGAGACCCAGGCCGCGCAGGGCACGCACGGCGGAGGCGGGGATCTGCGAGGTGGGGCCGACCACCGTCGCGGTCTCGACGGCGAGCGAGTCGATCATGGCCGCCGTGGTCGAGGTGAGACCCCGGTCGCTCGAGCGGAGCAGGATGAGGGGCGCACCCGTCGCACCGGACATCGCCCCGGCCGAGAGCAGGATGGGATGCTCCGCACCCGCGGCGATGACGATGGAGTCGCTCGCCCCGGTGCCGCCGAGACGCGCGAGCCCCTGGGCGACGCTGTAGGCGCTCGCCCCGGTGATGCGCGTGACGTCCGGCTGCACGGCCGCGAGCCGGGCGATGACGGCATCCGACACGTCGCGCGGCCCGCCCGCGACGAGGATGCGCTCGGGGTCGAGGCGGACGAGCTCGGAGCGCACGGTGCCCGACAGGCTCGTCGGCGAGACGAGGAGGAGCGCGCCGCCGAGCCGCGCGGCGGTCGCGCCGGCGGCGACCGTCTGCTGGTAGTTCGTGCCGTCGGCCACCACGACCAGATCGGCCCCGGCCGGGAAGGCGCGCCGGGAGGCCGCGACCGCGAGGCCGGCGGCGGACCGGCCCGAGAGGCGCCCCGCGGCGGGGGCTGCGGCCGCGGTGCCCGCCGCCGCGCTCGCGGCGCCGGCCGCCGCCATCGTCGTCGCACCCGCCGGCGCTGCCGCAGCCGGCAGCACACCGGCGCCGAGCAGCAGGGCCGCCGAGCCGAG
Organism: Homoserinibacter sp. YIM 151385; assembly: GCF_027912415.1. Classification (NCBI taxonomy): domain Bacteria; kingdom Bacillati; phylum Actinomycetota; class Actinomycetes; order Micrococcales; family Microbacteriaceae; genus Homoserinibacter; species Homoserinibacter sp. YIM 151385. The sequence goes on from NZ_CP115175.1 coordinate 1,130,486, forward strand.
CAGGGCGGCCAACGGGAGGACTCGACGTCGGCTCATCATGCTCAGCACGATAGCCGTCGCACGCGGGTCGAGGGAGCGCTAGCCGCACGGCGGCGGATATCCAAGCCCCCATCGCGGGGGACGGCCCCGCCGGGCCGCCTCCCGCACGGATCCCGTCCCCCGTCCGATCCCATGGGGTACGCGTTCTGCTGGCATGAGAATCGCCACTTGGTCGGGGTTTTTCATGAGACGACCCCCCATTCGGGCGTCCCCAGAACCGTCGACGCGCCGACACCCCCGAACGGGGGGCATGTCACCCCCACGATTGGGGGGCTATAGTCAACGCAATCGCAGCACCCGAGAGCCCCATCCTGCGATCGACCCCGGTTCCTCCCCAACCCGACTCTGGAGCGACATCATGTCCGTCGTGACCCCGACCACCGCCGCCGCCCCCGCCGGCTGGTACCGCGACCCCCTCGGCCTCCCCCAGCTCCGCTGGTGGAACGGCATCAGCTGGACCAACAACATCCAGGAGCAGCGTCCCGAGCTCCTCGGCACCGAGGGCGGCTACGCGGCCGAGCGCAGTGCGCTCGCCGGCGCCGGCGCAGTCGCCTGACCGAACCGCACCACACCAGACAGCAGCACCGACGCTCCGCTCCCCCGGCGCGTCCCAGACCGAGCCGCGCGGCCGACGATGTCCGAGCGGCGCTCCGGCGATGATCCCGCCGCATCCCCGCCTCCCGACAGGGCGGGGATGCGGTGGCATCATCGAGCCGGACCACAGACGTCGCCCGCGTCACGAGGTCGAAGGGGTTGATCCCGTGGCGGCGAGCGGCGACACGCGCTCCTCGGAGCGCAGCCGGCCGCCGGCGCCGATGCGGGCGTTGCGTCGGGCTCCGACCGCGGAGGCCGTCGGCGGCCGGCCCTCGAGCCGCACCGTCGCGCTCAGTCGCGCTGCAGCCAGGCGACGACCGCGAGCACGCGACGGTGGTCCTCGCCCGAGTCCTCGAGGGCGAGCTTCTGGAAGATCGAGGTCACGTTCTTCTCGACCGCGCCCGTGCCGATGAAGAGCCGTGCGGCGATCGCCCCGTTGCTCCGCCCCTCGGCCATGAGCTGCAGCACCTCGCGCTCGCGCGGCGTGAGGCTCGCGAGCGGGTCGTCGCGGCGGCCGATGAGCTGGGCCACGACCTCCGGGTCGAGCACAGTCCCGCCCTCGGCGACCCGCTGGATGGCGTCGTCGAGCTCGTCGAGCGAGGCCACCCGGTCCTTGAGCAGGTAGCCGACCGAGCCCCGCCCGGCGCCGAGCAGCTCCTGCGCGTAGGCGACCTCGACGTACTGCGAGAGCAGGAGGATCGCGACGCCGGGATGCCGTCGACGCAGCTCGATCGCGGCCCGCACGCCCTCGTCGCGGAAGGTGGGCGGCATCCGGACGTCGAGCACGGCGACGTCGGGGCGGTCCGCGTCGATCGCGGCGACGAGGGAGTCGGCGTCGCCGAGCGAGGCGATCACCTCGTGGCCGGCCTCCTCGAGCACCCGCACGAGGCCCTCGCGCAGGAGCACGGAGTCGTCGGCGACGGCGATGCGGCGGGTGGTCACCCGCCAAGCCTAGAGAAGCTCAGCGGGTGATGGGGAGGTGCGCGGCGACGCGCGTCGGGCCGCCCTCGGGGCTCGAGAGCTCGAGCGAGCCGCCGAGGCCGTGGGCGCGCTCGGCGAGGCCCGCGAGGCCGTGGCCGTCCACCGCCGCCGCGCCGCCGCGTCCCGCGTCCTCGACCACGACATCCAGCCAGCTCGCGTCAGTCTCGGGGATCCGCCGGACCTCGAGGCGGAGGTCGACGCGCTCGGCCCCGGAGTGCTTGACGGCGTTCGTGAGCGCCTCGGCGGCGATGAAGTAGGCGTTGCGCTCGAGCTCGACGGGCAGCTCGAGCCCCTCGGGCACGCGGGCGTCGAAGCGGACCGGCACGGCGCTGCGGTGCGCGAGCGCGTCGAGGGCGGCGACGAGGCCGCGGTCGAGGAGGATGGGCGGCGCGAAGCCGCGGGAGAGCGCACGGAGCTCGTCGAGCGCCTCGCGGGACTGCGTCATCGCCTCCTCGATGAGGGCGCGAGCCTTCTCCGGGTCCCGCTCCAGCTGGCGGTCGGCGGCCGCGAGGTCCATCTGCAGGCGGACGAGCCGCTGCTGCGGTCCGTCGTGGATGTCGCGCTCGAGCCGGCGCAGCGCGCTCCCCTCGGCCGAGACGGCGGCGGTACGGGACGAGGCGAGCCCCGCGACCTCGCTCGCGAGCCGCTCGCTGCGGAAGACGCCGAGCATCCCCTGCGCGATCGCCCAGTTCATGACCGTGAAGCCGCGCGTCACGAACGGGAGCAGGGCGAGCGCCGCCAGGCCGATGACGAGCAGCAGGAGGGAGTCGGCGGTGCGGATCGCGGTCTCGCCGCCGGGCAGGTGGAGCCAGTCGACGAGGCCCGCGCCGAGGCTTCCGTCGCGGCCATCGAAGCCGACGAGTCCCTGCCACATCCAGTAGGTCGTGCCGAAGAGGGCGACCGAGAGCCAGGAGACGACGACGGTCCAGCTGAGGATCCCGACGATCGGCGCGACGATCATGCCGTGGAGCAGGTAGAGCCAGTAATGGCCGTCGATGAGCGGCGCGAGCGTCTTCGCGAGCGCCCCCTGCCCGGGCGCCTGCCGGTCCCAGCGCGGCGCCTCGATGCGCGGCCGGCCGGATGCGCGGAGGCGGAGGATCTCGAGCATCCCGAAGCCGCGCGCGATGAAGAGGGCCGCCAGCACCACGAGCACGCCGACGACGATCGCGAGCATGCCGAGGCCGGTGAAGAAGACGGAGCTGAGGACCGCGAGTCCCGCGACGACGATCGGGAGGATGAGGAGCAGGTATCCGAGCTCGGGGAGGACGGTGCGCCACAGTCCGAGGTAGCCGGCTCGGCGGCGCGCTCCGACCGCCGCCGACTGGTGTTCCGTCACGCGCGACCCCCGTTCCTCCGACTCCGTCATCATGCCCTGCTCCGCGCTCGTCATGGCCCCCCAGCCTCGCGGGTGCTTCTGGCTCGCGGAATCCGGCGCGCAACCCTGGGAGACGGGGGTGAACCCCCCTGTGATCAGGTGTTAGCCGAGCCTCAGCTTGCTTGCGGAATGCATTCAGCTGAGTAGCGTTGCACTCGACGAAAGCCGCCGGAGACCCCGGACGGCGTGCAGAAGGAGCCTCTCATGACCGATGTTTCCGCCATCCCCACCACCTCGATCGACCCCGACGTGACCACCGCCGTCGCCCAGTTCCTGGCACCCGTCGTCGTCGACCTCCAGGCCCTCGCCGTCGACGGCAAGCAGGCCCACTGGCATGTCCGCGGCGCGAACTTCCAGGCGGTCCACGAGCTCCTCGACGATGTCGTGGACCACGCCCGCGAGTACGCCGACACCGCCGCGGAGCGCATCGTCGCCCTCGGCCTCCCGGTCGACGCCCGCGTCCAGACCGTCGCGGCGAAGACCACGACCCCGGCGCTCGCCGAGGGCTTCCAGCAGTCGGAGTCCGTGATCGCCCAGGTCATCGCGCAGATCGACGCGACCCTCGTCACGGTCCGCACCGCGATCGACGAGCTCGGCGAGCCCGACGCGGCCAGCCAGGATGTGGCGATCGAGATCGCCCGCGGCCTCGAGAAGGACCGCTGGTTCCTCTTCGCGCACGTCGCGAAGTAGACCGCACGACCGACGACGGCGGGCCGTCCCCTCGGGGGCGGCCCGCCGTCGTCGTCTCGGGATGCGGATGCCGGTGCGGCTCAGAGCTCCCGGTGCGTCCAGCGGGCGCCGAGCAGGGTGCCCGCGACCGGCATGGCACGCAGCTCCGCGCCCGAGACGGCGAGGGGGTCGGCGTCGAGGATCGCGAGATCCGCCCGGGAACCCGGTTCGAGGACCCCGCCGTGCGTGCTCGCGGCGAGCGCCGCGCTGCGCTCGAGCGCCTGCTCGGGATGCCACGGCTCGAGGCCGTCCCGGCTCCGGGTCGTCGCCGCCGCGATCGCGATCCACGGGTCGAGCGGCGCGACGGGTGCGTCCGAGCCGAGCGCCAGCCGCACGCCCGCATCGTGGAGGGCGCGGAAGGCGAAGGAGCGGCCCGTGCGACCCGCCCAGTAGCGGTCGGCGACCTCCCGGTCGTCCATGGCGTGCTCGGGCTGCACGCTCGCCGTCACGTCGAGCGCCGCGAGGCGCGGCACGTCGGCCTCGGCGATGAGCTGCACGTGCTCCATGCGCGCGGTGCCGCGGAGCTCCTCCAGGTCGCCGAGCGCCTCGAGGGCGTCGATCGCGAGGGCGACCGCCGCATCCCCGATCGCGTGGATCGTCGGCGAGAGGCCGGCCGCGAGGCCGTCGCGTGCGAGGCCCAGGAGGGCGGCCGGCTCGTGCGTCGCGAGGCCCCGGGCCTCCGCGCCCGTGAGCCCGGGATAGGGGTCGTGGCAGTAGGCGGTGCGGGTATTGAGCGACCCGTCCGTGAAGAGCTTGAAGTTGCCGCCCTCGAGCAGCCCCTCGGAGCCGTCCACGACGGCGCCGGTGCGGATGCCGCCGGTGCGCGCTCGCTCCAGGTCGTAGGGGTAGACGGCGGCTCGGACGCGGAGCTCGCGCGTCCCGCCCCGGATGCGGCGGAGCCAGGTGCCGGCCGCGTCGTCCATCTCGAGGTCGGAGATCCCGACGACGCCGCGCGCTGCGGCCTGCCGCGCCGCCTCGCCGGCCCACGCGTCGAGCCGCTCGACGGGCACCGCGCTGATGCGGCGGCCGAGGTCGAAGGCGGGCTGCTCGCGGAGCAGCCAGTCGGCGTCCGCCATGCCGAGGAGGTGGAGGGCGGCGCGGTTCGCCCAGGTGCAGTGCACGTCGCCGCTCACGAGCACGACGGGCGCGCCGATCGCATCCAGGTGGGCGGGCTCCGGCTCGTCGGGCCACAGGCCGTCGCGGAAGCCGTAGCCGATCAGCGGCTCGCCCGGCGCCGGCGGCGCCGCGACGACCCGCTCGCGCACGAGCCGGGCGACCTCGGCTGCGGAGGCGGCGGGCGCGACGTCGAGGCGCTGCGCCGTGAGCGCGTGCTGACTGAAGTGCACGTGCTCGTCCCAGAGGCCGGGGGTCACCCAGCGGCCGTCGAGCTCGACGACCTCCGCATCCGGCACCTCGAGCTCGGTGCCGACGACGAGGATGCGGCCGTCCTCGAGGAGGAGGTCGAGCGGCTCCCCGCCGTGGTGCTCGAGGCCGTCGACGAGCCGCGCGCGCCGCAGGAGCAGTCCGCTCACTCGGCGCCCTCCGCATCCCGCGGCATCGCCTCGACCCGCGTCATCTCCTCGGCGAGCCCCGGCTGCGCGTAGGGGCCCTCGCCTCGGAGCTCGGCCATGATGCGCTCGCGCACCTCCGCGGTCTTGTTCTGGCTGAGCTTGAGGCGCGCGTCGAAGCGCGTGACGCGGAGGCGGAGGCCGACCGTGCCCTTCGCGATGCGCGCCGAGTACACCGGGTCGATCTCGAGGGAGACCGGCTCCGGCATCCGCGACTCGAAGTGGTCGACGAGCTCGCCGAGCACGCGCAGGTTCTCCTCCGCGGAGAGGATCTCGGGGGTGCCGTAGAGGTGCGCGGTCACGTGGTTCCAGGTGGGGATGAAGTCGTTCGGCTCGGTGTACCAGTTCGGCGAGATGTAGCCGTGCGGCCCCTGGATGACGACCAGGATCTCGTGCCGACCGAGCTCGTGGAGCTGCTCGTCGGGGCGCCCGACGTGGCTGACGATCGAGATGCCCGTCTCGTCCTCCTCGAGCACGACCGGGTAGTGGGAGGCGACGAGGCCCGTCGAGGTGTGCGACACGATCGTCGCCCACGGGTTCTCGCGGATGAGGCGCTTCACCTCCTCGGGGTCCTCGAGCAGGTAGTGCGGCGTCTGTCGCATGGTCGCCCCTCTCAGGCCTGATCCGTCGGGCACCAGTACAGCTTGCGGCCGGCGAGCTCCTGCATCGCGATGTGCGTGCCGCAGACCCGGCACGGCAGGCCGGTGCGGTGATACACCCAGTGCCGGTCGTCACGGCTCGCGATGGCACGCCGTCGGGCCTCGCCGCGGAGGCCGTCCATCGTGAGCATGATGCCGGTGTCGATGCCGATCCGGAGCAGCTTCGCCCAGTCCCGCCACATCCCCGCGACGACCTCCGGCGGCACCTCGCGGCCCGGGGTGAAGGGGCTCTGGCGGGCGCGGAACAGGATCTCGGCCCGGTAGACGTTGCCGATCCCGCTCACGACGCTCTGGTCCATGAGGAGGAGGCCGATGGGCGTCGGCTTGCGGGCGACGACCTCGAGGAAGCGCCGCTCGCCGCGTGCCGTGCCGTCGACGAGCGGGTCCGGGCCGAGCTTCGCGATCACGGCCTGCACCTCCTCGGCGGTCAGGACCTCGCAGGCGGTGGGCCCGCGGAGGTCGGCGACGGCGTGGGGCGCGAGGATCCGGCAGCGGACCTGGCCGACGGGCTCGGGCGGGAACCCCTCGATCGCAGGTCCCAGGCGGTCGGCCTCCGACATGCGGAGGCGCCGCGGCGCGCCGATCGAGGCGAGCGAGTCCTGGTGGTCGATCGCGGCGCCGTCGTCGGGCCGGGTCGTCTCGCCGAGGGCGGTCGGCTGGACCGTGATGTCGCCGGCGAAGTCCCAGGCGCCGTACATGCCGAGATGCACCCGCAGCCAGAGTCCGTGGTCGAACTCCATGAACATCTGCTTGCCGACCGCGCGCACCTGCGTGATCGTCCGACCGTCGATCTGGGCGGCGTCGCGCGCGAAGCGGCCCTGCGGCGAGCTGACCCGAACGGTCGAGCCCTCGAAGTGCGCGCGGAACTGGCGCGCGATCCGGTGGACGGAGTGACCCTCGGGCACGGGGGCTAGGCGCCGAGGACGTCGTGGCCGGCGATCGCACCCGTCGTCTCGTACTCGCCGAGCTGGGCGATGCGGCGCGCGTGGCGCTCCTCGCCCGAGAAGGGGGTGCGGATGAAGGTGTCGACGAAGGCGATCGCCTCGGCGGCGGTGTGCTGGCGGGCGCCGATCGAGATGACGTTCGCGTCGTTGTGCTCGCGGGCGAGCTCGGCCGTCGCGGTGCTCCAGACGAGGGCGGCGCGGCATCCCTCGACCTTGTTCGCGGCGATCTGCTCGCCGTTGCCGGAGCCGCCGAACACGAGCCCGAGCGCCTCGACCCCCGCGCGCTGGTCGGCGACGGTCGCGAGCGCCGCGTTCACGCAGAAGGAGGGGTAGTCGTCGAGCGGGTCGTAGCTCGTCGGTCCGTGGTCGACGACCTCGTGACCCCGGTCGCGGAGGTGCTGCTGCAGCTCCCGGCTGAAGTCGAGTCCGGCGTGGTCGGTCGCGATGTGGATGCGCACGCGGCAAGTCTAGGGTCGGCCCAGCCAGCGGAGCGCGCGGCCGTGCGGCTGCGTCTCGGCGAGCTGCTCGCCCTCGAGCGCCAGCACGAAATCGGACGGCCGGTCGAGTGCGGCCGGGTGCGGTCGGATGCCGGGCACGACGCCTCGCCCCTCGTTCGAGATCCAGCGCGCGGGCAGGTCCCGCATGAGCTCGGCGAAGCGCTCCCGCGCCGGGGCCGGCAGGTAGGCGATGACGGCGGTGTGGACGACGACGGGCGTCACGCCGGCCGGCACCTCGGCGAGGACCTCCGGCAGGCGCACGAGCAGGTCGCCGGGGACGATGCGCGGAGGCTCGGCCGCCGCGAGCGAGAGCGCCGCGCGCAGCCGCCGTCGCCGGTCCTCGTGCTCCGGCCAGATGAGCGCCTCGAGCCAGGCGGCGTCTCCCCCGTCGCGGGGGTCGAGGGGGTTGAGGTCGATGCCGGCACGCCACACCACCTCCGGCATCCGCAGCTCCGGCTCGCCCTCGAGCGTGCAGTCGAGGACGACCGGGCTGGGCCCGCCGGCGGGGTCGAGGGATGCGCGGACCGAGCCCGCCGCGTCGCGATAGCGATACGAGTAGCGGTCGGGCAGCAGACAGAGGCCCGCGGCCGCCCCGACCTCGATGAGGGCGATCGGGCCCTCGACGAGCGAGAGCGCCGGCAGCAGGAGCGCGCAGCGCGCGGCCTCGTTGGTCTGAGTCGATCGGGAGACGGCGGTCGCCGAGATCGCCGACCATCGTCCGAGGAGGGTCTCGCGGAACGCCGGCCACGCACCCGAGGCGCCCTGCAGGCGCGCGGCGGCGAGGACGAGATTGGGCTGCCGGGACGCCTCGGGAAGCCCGCCGATGAGCTCGAGCGCCTCCGCATCCCCCGCGATCCCCGACGCCCAGGCCTCCATGGCGGGCGACAGGCCGGCCGCCTCCACCTCGGCGAAGACGCGGTAGCGCTCGGCGGTGGAGCGGTGCGAGTCGGTCGGCCGCATGCCGTCACGATACGCGCCCGCGAGCCTCCCGGCCTCGGGGCTAGAGTCGTCAGCGGACACGATCCGCACCCCCGCGAACGCCGACGAAGGAGAATCCGCGTGCCTGGAGAGAACCTCACCCGCATCGAGGCCCAGGAGCGCGCGGCGCTCCTCGAGGTCGAGTCCTACGACGTGGCCCTCGACCTGACGAGCGGCACGGAGACCTTCCGCTCCACGACGACCGTGCGGTTCCGCGCGAGCGGCGGCACGAAGACCTTCATCGACGCCATCACCCGCACCGTGCACTCGGTCACGCTCAACGGGCGCGAGCTCGACGTCGCCGTCGTGAGCGACGGGGTCCGCATCCAGCTCGAGGGGCTCGAGGAGTCGAACGAGCTGGTCGTCGACGCCGACATGGTCTACACGAACTCGGGCGAGGGCCTCCACCGCTTCGTCGACCCGGTCGACCAGGAGGTGTACCTCTACACGCAGTTCGAGGTGCCCGACTCGCGCCGCATGTACGCGGTCTTCGAGCAGCCCGACCTCAAGGCCGCCTTCACCTTCCACGTGACCGCGCCCGCGAACTGGGCGGTCGTCTCCAACTCGCCGACGCCCGAGCCCGTGCAGGACACCTGGGGCAAGGCGACCTGGCACTTCGCGCCGACCCCGCGCATCTCGAGCTACATCACGGCGCTCGTCGCGGGTCCGTACCAGGCGGTGCGCGACGAGCTCGTCTCCTCGAGCGGCCGCACGATCCCGCTCGGCGTCTTCGCCCGGAAGTCGCTCTTCGAGCACCTCGACTCGGACTACATCTTCGAGAAGACGAAGCAGGGCTTCGCCTACTTCGAGGAGAAGTTCGGCGTCGCCTACCCCTTCGAGAAGTACGACCAGCTCTTCGTGCCCGAGTTCAACGCGGGCGCCATGGAGAACGCGGGCGCGGTCACCTTCACCGAGACCTACGTCTTCCGCTCGAAGGTCACCGACGCGATCAAGGAGCGCCGCGTCGTCACCATCCTCCACGAGCTCGCCCACATGTGGTTCGGCGACCTCGTGACCATGAAGTGGTGGAACGACCTCTGGCTCAACGAGTCCTTCGCGGAGTGGGCGTCGACGATCGCGACCGCCGAGGCGACCGAGTGGACGGAGGCCTGGGCGACGTTCCAGGCGATGGAGAAGAGCTGGGCGTACAAGCAGGACCAGCTCCCCTCGACGCACCCGGTCGTGGCGACCATCAACGACCTCGAGGACGTGCAGGTCAACTTCGACGGCATCACCTACGCCAAGGGCGGCTCGGTCCTCAAGCAGCTGGCCGCCTGGGTCGGGATCGACGCCTTCTTCGCGGGCGTCGGCGCGTACTTCCAGAAGCACCAGTTCCAGAACACGGAGCTGCAGGACCTGCTCGTGGAGCTCGAGACGACGAGCGGCCGCCAGCTCGACGACTGGAGCGCGAAGTGGCTCGAGACGGCGGGCGTCAACACGCTCCGCCCCGAGATCTCGGTCGACGACTCGGGTGTCATCACGGGCTTCGCGATCGCGCAGTCGGCCGCCCCCGACTACCCGACGATCCGACCGCATCGCCTCGCGGTCGGCTTCTACTCCCTCGAGGACGGCCGTCTCGCGCGCACGCACCGCGTCGAGCTCGACGTCGACGGCGTCCGCACCGAGGTGCCCGAGCTCGTCGGGCTCGCCCGCCCCGACCTCGTGCTCCTCAACGACGACGACCTCGCGTACGCGAAGATCCGCCTCGACGAGGACTCGCTCGCCGTCGCGATCGAGCACCTCGCCGCGATCGAGGACCCGCTGGCCCGGGCGCTCGTGTGGGGCTCCGTGTGGGATGCGACGCGGGATGCCGAGACGGCGCCGCGGGACTACGTGCGCCTCGTGCTCGGCAACATCGCGACCGAGACCGAGTCGACGACGATCCGCACGACGCTCTCGCAGCTGCTGCTCGTCGCCCGGACCTACGTCGACCCGTCGGTCCGCGCCGAGACCATCGCCGAGGTCGGGGATGCGCTCTGGCGCCTCGGCCGGGATGCGGCGGCCGGCAGCGACGCGCAGTTCCAGTTCGTGAAGTTCTTCGCGAACGCCGCCTCGACGACCGAGCACGCGGCGACCGTCTCCGGTCTCCTCGACGGCTCGATCGCGCTCGAGGGCCTCGAGATCGACACCGACCTCTCGTGGGAGCTCCTCGAGGCGCTCGTGCTCACGGGCGACGCCGGCGAGCTCGAGATCGCCCAGTCGCTCTCGGGCGACAACACCTCGAACGGCCAGCAGGCTGCGGCGCGCGCCCGCGCGACGATCGCGACCGCCGAGGGCAAGCGCGCGGCCCTGGATGCGGCGACGACCGACACGACGATCCCGAACGTGATCCTGCGGATGATGGGCATGGGCTACCAGCACGTCAACGACCCGGCCGCGCTCGAGGCGCTCGTCGAGCCGTACTTCGCCGCGCTCGAGACGGTGTGGAAGGAGCGCAGCTACCAGATCGCGAACTACATCGTGATGGGCTTCTACCCCGCGCCGCTCGCCTCGCCGTCCCTCGTCGACGCGACGCGCGCCTGGCTGGATGCCAACCCCGGCATCCCGGCGCTGCGCCGCCTCGTCTCGGAGAACCTCGCGGGCGTCGAGCGCGCCCTCGCCGCCCAGGCGCGCGACCGCGCGTAACCGCACCTCGGCGCTCCAGCGCCGGCGTCGCCGCCCCGGATCCGTCCGGGGCGGCCAGCGCCTTCCGGTGCCGGGTCGTCAGCCCGCGCCGATGATCGACGCCGCGATCGCGAGCGGCGCGAGGAGTGCCGGCTCCGCGACCGCGGTGCCGATCGCGGCGCTGCGGCTCCCCTCGACCGCGCGGATGCCGCCGCCGGTGCGGACGACGATGCGGATCACGACGGCCGGAATCGCGAGCACGGGTGCCGTCAGCGCCACGACGACGAGCAGGGCGGCACTCACGGCGGTCGCCACGTGTCCGAGCACCAGCGGCGCGATGACGCCGCCGCGCAGCGTGAGGAATGCGGGGACCGCCCAGATCTGCCGCGCCGACAGCGGAAGAACGGGATGCGGCTTCCCGAACAAGTCCGCCAGGGCGACGTCGGGGACGACGAGCACCAGCATCGAGAGCATCGCGCCCGCGAGCGCGCCCGCCATAAGACCCGGCGACGGCGTCAGGGTCAGCATCAGACCCACGACCGCGGCGCTGTGCAGCACGACGACGATCGGCTCCGAGCGGGCGACGATCCGGCGTGGCGTGGCTGAGGCGACGGCGCGAGCCATGATCTGCGTCGCGATGAACACGACGAGCGGCGGAACGAGCTGCGCGAGGAACCCTCCTGCCACTGCGAGATAGTCGACCCGCTCATCTGCGATGAGCTGCGCCGGGATGCTCCATCCGGCGAACACGAGGAACGCCGCTCCCGCCGCGATCCCGGTCACGAGCACGGACAGCCGACGCCGGGTCACCCTGAGCGCCGCGAGGTCGAAGCCGAACACGGCGGCCCGCGCCGCCGCATCCGGCGCCTCGGCGCTCCGGCGCAGCAGCTCCTCGTCGGAGATGCCGTCGATCGGGCTCGACGGCGGCATCGCGGGCGGCTCGTTCGCGGGCGTCACCATCCGAGCATGCCGGTTCCGCCCAGGCTCTCTCGACCCCGCATCCAGGTGCCGACGGCGGCCGCTGGCTACGCTGGGCGGCATATGGATATTCCCTGGGATGCGATCTGGGCCTTCCTGCTCGACAAGCCGCTGAAGGTCGCCGTCATCGTCATCGTCGCCGTGCTCGTGCGGGTGGCGCTGACCTTCGTGATCCGGCGCACCGTCGACCGGGTCGTGTCGGGGGTGAAGAAGAAGCAGAACGTCGAGGACACGCAGCAGCTGCTCTCGTCCCCGCTCGCCGCCGTCCGCACGGTGCAGCGCACGAGGACCCTCGGCACCGTCCTCAGCAACCTCGTGACCGCGATCGTCGCCATCGTCTCGGTCATCCTCGTCGTCACGACGGTCGACGCGAGCGCCGCGGGCGCCTTCTCGCTCATCACGGCGGCGCTCGGCGCCGGCCTCGGCTTCGGCGCGCAGAACATCGTCAAGGACATCCTCAACGGCCTCTTCATCGTCATCGAGGATCAGCTCGGCGTGGGGGATGTCGTGGACACCGGATTCGCGACCGGCGTCGTCGAGTCGGTCGGCATCCGCGTCACCCAGGTCCGCGACGTCAACGGCACCCTCTGGTACGTCCGCAACGGCGAGATGCTCCGCGTCGGCAACCTCTCGCAGGGCTGGTCGCGCGTCATCCTCGATATGGCGATCCCCTACGAGGAGGACGTCGACGCGGTCGAGGCCCGCCTGCTCGCGACCGCGGTCGAGATGCAGCAGGAGCCGAAGTGGAAGCGGCTGTTCCTCGAGAAGCCGGAGATCTGGGGCATCGAGTCCATCTCCTCGGAGGCGGTCGTGGTGCGCCTCGTCGCGAAGACCCGCTCCGGCTCGAAGGACGACGTGGCGCGCGAGCTGCGCGGACGGCTCAAGCGCACCCTCGACGAGCTCGAGGTCCGCACGCCGGCGCTCAGCACGATCACGCTGCAGGGCATCGAGGGCGCGGCCTCCGTGCGCGGCGCCCGCCCGCCGAAGACGGCCCCGCTCCCGACGCAGCCCGCCGCAGAGCAGCCCGCCGCGAAGAAGCCGCCGAGGAGCAGCGACTGATGGCCGAGGACTCCCTGCAGCTGCGGATGGGCCAGGGCGGCGAGCACGTCGGCGGCAGCTTCTACGAGCAGGTCGGCGGCCGCGTGACCTTCGAGCGGCTCGTGCGCCGCTTCTACGAGGGCGTCGCCGAGGACGAGGTCCTGAAGCCGATGTACCCGGAGGACGACATGGAGGGCGCGATCGAGCGCCTCACCGGCTTCCTCGAGCAGTACTGGGGCGGCCCCGGCACCTACAGCGAGCAGCGCGGTCACCCGCGCCTGCGGATGCGGCACGTGCCGTTCAAGGTCAATCCGGATGCGCGCGACCGCTGGCTGCGGCACATGCGCACGGCGGTCGACGAGCTGGGTCTCTCCCCGATGCACGAGGCGACGCTCTGGGCCTACCTCGAGCGCGCGGCCTTTGCGATGGTGAACACCTTCGAGGAGTGAGCGCTCTACGGCCCGTAGTTCTCCGTCGGGGCGATCAGCCGTTCGACGCGGAGCCCGTCGACGTCGCCTGACGAGCCGAGGAGCGACTGCACGTAGCGGAAGGAGCCGGGAGCGCCGGCGACCGGGGCGTCCTCGAGGAGGCAGAGCGCGGCGAGACCGCCGTCGGCCTCGAAGGGGTCGATGCCGCCGAGGCACTCGAGCTCGGCGCCGGTCTGACCGACGTGCTCGCCACGCGGGCCGACGACGAGGAGCTCGCCCACGCGCTCCGCGTCGACGTGGATCTTCCAGTTCGTCCACATGGGCGGGTCGTTCTCGAAGTCGCTGACGCGGACCTCGAGGCCGGGCCAGTGGTATTCGGTGCCGGAGGGGTCGTCCGCGTGCTCCGGCTCGTGCGCCTCGACCTCGGCCTCGGTGCCGATCGCGCCCGCGAGGGCGTCGATCGCGGCAGACGGGTCCTCGGTCCAGGCGTGCTCGGCGAGCACGGAGCCCTCCTCGTCGAGGATCGCGAAGCGCTCCGCCTCGAGCACGAGCTCGGCCGCGCGCGGCGTCCCGGTCCGCTCGGGCGCGGCGCTCGTCGACCCGCCGCCGTCGCCGGGTGGCGGCGGGGTCAGCCGTGCGGAGCCCGCGCAGCCGGCGAGCGCGAGCCCGCCGACCAGCGCGAGCGCGCCGAGGGACAGCGCAGCGCGCGGCATCCGGCGATTCCCCATGCCTCCATGGAAACAGCGCGAGGTCACAGAACGAGCGGTCTACGATAACGATTCCGCGTCGCCGCGACTCGATCCCGGGACGCCGTCACGGCATCCCGGGATCGGATCCGATCAGGCGAGCGCCTCGCGGAGCCCCTCGCGCAGCGGCGTCGTCGGGCGGCCGATGAGGCGCGAGAGCTGGCCGGTGACCTCGGCGAGCGCGCCGTCGCGGATGTCGGCGTCCAGCGTCGTGACGAAGCTCGCGGTCGCCTCGTCGAGCCCCGCATCGCGCAGCGCGGCACGGTGCGCCTCGGTGCTGAGCGGCGCGAGCGCGACCTCGCGGCCGAGGACCTCGGCGAGCGCGGCCGCGAGCTCCGCGAAGTCCCACGACGTGTCGCCGCCGAGCTCGTAGACCTCGCCGAGGTGGCCGGGCGTCGTGAGCACGACGGCCGCCGCCTCGGCGTAGTCCCGCCGGCTCGCGCTCGCGACGCGGCCGTCGCCCGCGCTCGACGCGACGACGCCGGTCTCGCGGGCCTGCGCGGCGGTGCCGAGGTAGTTCTCGGTGTACCAGTTGTTGCGCAGGATGGTCGCGGGGATGCCGGAGGCGGCGATCGCCTCCTCCGTCGCCTTGTGGTCGGGCGCGACGACGAGCTCGGACTCGGTCGCACGCGGGGCGCTCGTGTAGACGAGCTGCGCGACGCCGGCGGCCTTCGCGGCGTCGATGACGGCGAGGTGCTGGGGCACGCGCTTCCCGGGCTCGCTCGCGGAGACGAGGAGCACCTGCTCGACGCCCCGGACGGCGGCCTCGACGCTCGCCGGCGCGTCGTAGTCGAGCGGCACGGCCTCGACGCCGCGCGCCGCGAGATCGGCGATGCGCGAGGTGTCGCGGGCGCCGGCCCGGATGTCGGCCGGGGCGAACCCGCGGGCGATGAGGGCTTCGACGGCGAGGCGTCCGAGGTGCCCGGAGGCTCCGGTGACGAGGATGGTCATGGGGTGTCCTTTCGTTCGACAGCTCGGTACAAGCCGCCCGCCGCAGCGTGCATTCCGGGCGAGGGGTACCCACTTTTCGGTAAGCTCCTGGCATGGTCGCGACCTTCAGCGAGCTCCGGGCGCTCCCGGGCATGGACGACACGCTCCTCACCGCCGGGTGCCCGACGCGCGTGGTCCTGGATCACGTCACGAGCCGGTGGGGCGTCCTCGTCGTGCTCTCCCTCACCAACGGCACGCACCGCTGGAGTGAGCTGCGCCGGGCCGTCGACGGCATCAGCGAGAAGATGCTCGCCTCGACGCTGCGCCAGCTCCAGGCGGACGGCCTCGTCGACCGGGTCGCGCATCCCGTCATCCCGCCGCACGTCGAGTACTCGCTCACGAGCCGCGGCGAGGAGCTCGCGGGCGTGCTGCTCCCGCTCGTCGAGTGGTCGGCACGCCACAGCGCCGAGATCCTCGCGTCCGCCTGACCGCCCCGGCTAGTCTCGGCTCGAGGCCGCGAGGAGGGGGCAGGATGCCGGATCAGGCGGACGCGATCGTCATCGGCGCGGGGCTCGCGGGCCTCGTCGCCGCGGCCGAGCTCCTGGACGCCGGGCGACGCGTCGTCATCCTCGAGCAGGAGCCGGAGGCGAGCCTCGGCGGCCAGGCCTGGTGGTCCTTCGGCGGCCTCTTCCTCGTCGACTCCCCCGAGCAGCGCCGCATGGGCGTCCGCGACTCGCTCGAGCTCGCCCGTCAGGACTGGATGGGCAGCGCCGACTTCGACCGCCCCGAGGACGAGTGGGGGCGGCGCTGGGCGGAGGCCTACCTCGAGTTCGCGGCCGGTCCGAAGCGCGCCTGGCTGCACGAGCTCGGCGTGCGGTTCTTCCCCGTCGTCGGCTGGGCGGAGCGCGGCGGATACACGGCCTCGGAGCACGGCAACTCGGTGCCGCGCTTCCACATCACCTGGGGCACCGGGCCCGGCATCCTCGAGCCCTTCATCGCGCGGGTGCGCCGCGGCGTCGAGGAGGGGCGGGCCGAGCTGCGCTTCCGGCACCGCGTCGACGAGCTGACGCTGCGCGGCGGCGCGGTCGTCGGGGCGAGCGGCGCGGTCCTCGCCGAGGATGCCGCCGAGCGCGGGCAGGCGAGCAGCCGGGATGCGGTCGGCGCCTTCGCGATCGAGGCGCCCGCCGTGATCGTCGCGAGCGGCGGCATCGGCGGGAACCACGAGCTCGTGCGCGCCGCCTGGCCGGCGTGGCTCGGCACCCCGCCCGAGCGGATGCTGAGCGGCGTCCCGGCGCACGTCGACGGCCGCATGCTCGCGATCAGCGAGTCGGCGGGCGCGCGGCTCGTCAACGGCGACCGGATGTGGCACTACGTCGAGGGGATCGGCAACCACTCCCCGGTCTGGCCCGCCCACGGCATCCGCATCCTCCCGGGCCCTTCGAGCCTGTGGCTCGATGCGACGGGACGCCGGCTGCCCGTGCCCCTCTTCCCCGGCGCCGACACGCTCGGCACGCTCGAGCACCTGCGCCGCACCGGCCACGACCACAGCTGGTTCGTGCTGACGCAGTCGATCATCGAGAAGGAGTTCGCGCTCTCCGGGAGCGAGCAGAACCCCGACCTCACGGGCCGGAGCATCCGCGAGCTGCTGCGCCAGCGGCTCGGGAAAGGCGCGACGGAGCCGGTCGAGCGCTTCAAGTCCGAGGGCGAGGACTTCGTCGTCGCCTCCTCCCTCGACGAGCTGCTCGAGCGCATGACGGACCTGGAGCCCGATGCGCCCTTCGATGCGGCGAGCGCCCGCGCCGAGATCGAGGCGCGCGACCGGCAGCTCGAGAACCCGTTCCAGAAGGACGCGCAGCTCTCGCTCGTGCGGGGCGCCCGCCGGTACCTCGGCGACCGGCTCATCCGGGTCGCGTCGCCGCATCGACTCCTCGACCCCGCCCACGGACCGCTCATCGCGGTGCGCCTGCGGGTGCTGACGCGCAAGAGCCTCGGCGGCATCCAGACCGACCTCGAGTCGCGCGTGCTCGACGCCGACGGGATGCCGGTGCCCGGCCTCTTCGCGGCGGGCGAGGCGGCGGGGTTCGGCGGGGGCGGCGTGCACGGCTCGCGCTCGCTCGAGGGGACCTTCCTCGGCGGCTGCCTGTTCTCGGGCCGGGCCGCGGGCCGCGCCGCGGCCGGCTGAGCCGGCCGGAGCGGAGCTAGCGGCTCAGCGTCCAGGCCCGGCGCTTCACGAGCACGTGGCCGCGCTGGGTCGTCATCCGCGTCCACGGGCCGGTCTCGAACATCCGCACCTCGTCATCGCCGAGGAAGCCCATGCTCAGCGCCGCGAAGGCCGCGCCCGCGGGCACGTGCTCGAGCCCGTCGACCGGGCGGCTCCACACCTCGGCGCGCACCCGGCGCACGATCTGCTCGCCCGCGCCGTCCGGCAGGGCCTCGGCGATCTCGGCGATGCCGGCCTTCGCGGCCGACTCGAGCGACCCCGCGGCGATGCCGTCGATGCCGTACCAGCCGCCCCTCGGGGGCGAGATCGCGGCCCAGGTGACCGTGTTGACCTCGAGCGGGAGCGAGACGCGCACGCCGATCGTCTCGGGGTCGTGGTTCGCGTCGCGCTCCGCCCTGGCCGTCTCGATCCGCTGCAGGAAGGAGCGGATCGGCACCACGGCATCCACGAAGGGCTCGTCGACGGCGATCGCGTAGGTGCGGAGGCCGAGCACCGTCGGCACCTCGTCGAGCAGGCCGACCGGGTAGAGCACGGCCGCGTAGACCGCCAGGACGCCGCTTCCGGCGATGAGCCGGACGGAGCCGTCCTCGAGCCGCTGGGCACGCGAGACGAAGGTCCGGAGGTCGTCGAGCGCGAGCGGATCGCTGAGCGTGAAGTGGCGGGACATCTGTCCCTAGACTACGGGCATGAGCGACCCCCTGGCGGGACTCCTGGCCGCCCTCGACCTGACCGACACGGGAGCCCGGACCCGGGAGGACATCTTCACCGGCCCCAGCCAGTGGATGCCGGAGGGCCGCGTCTTCGGCGGGCAGGTCCTCGCGCAGTCCCTCGTCGCGGCATCCCGCACCGCGCCCGCCGATCGGCTCGTGCACTCCATGCACGGCTACTTCCTCCGGCCGGGCGACGTGCGGCTGCCCATCACGTTCTCGGTCGACCGCATCCACGACGGCCGCTCCTTCTCGACCCGCCGAACCCAGGCCTACCAGGACGGGCTGCCGATCCTGTCGATGATCGCCTCCTTCCAGGTCGAGGATGCGGGGCTCGATCACCAGGAGCCGGCGCCCGAGGAGGTGCCCGACCCCGAGCAGCTGCCGAGCACCGCGGAGGCGCTCAGCGGCATCGACCATCCGGTCGCCCGGTTCTGGGGTGAGCAGCGGCCCTTCGACATCCGCCACATCGACGGCCCGATCTACCTGCGGGCGGCCGAGCACCGCTCGGAGCACCAGGCCGTGTGGATGCGGGCGATCGGCCCCCTTCCGGACGACGCCGTGCTGCACCGGGCCGCGCTCGCCTACGTGAGCGACTACTCGATCCTCGAGCCGATCCTCCGCCGCCACGGCGTCGCCTGGGCGACGCCGGGCCTCAAGGCGGCGAGCCTCGATCACGCGATGTGGTGGCACCGCCAGGCGCGCGTCGACGACTGGCTGCTCTACGTGCAGGACTCGCCCACGGCGATCGGCGGGCGGGGCCTCGCGCTCGGCCGGATCTACGACCGCTCGGGCGCGCTCGTCGCGAGCGTGGCCCAGGAGGGCATGGTGCGGGTGCCGGCGTCGCCCGCCTGAGCGCGTCGCGCGGCGTCAGCCGCGCTTCGAGAACCGGACCGGCTCCTCGACATAAGGAGCCCAGACGGCGCGGAGCTCGTCGGAGACCCGGGTCGGCCGGCCGTCCGCCGCCGTCACCATGACGAGCGTCGTCGCGGCGCGCGTGTAGAGCACGCGGGGGGCGATGCCGACCGGCGAGTAGACCTCGTAGCAGACCTCGAGGCTCGCGCCGCCGAGGCGCCCGATCCACAGCTCGACGTCGACGGGCGCCCGCATGTACGGGATCGGCGCGAGGTACTCGATCTCCTGGCGCGCGATGAGGCTGATGATCTCCGCTCCCGGCCGGGCGTCGAGCACGGCCGTCTCGGCGCCGGGCTCGGCCCCGTCGTCCGGTCGCCAGAAGGCCTGGATGCGGGCCTCCTCGAGCAGTCGGAGCATCTCGGCGTTGTTGACGTGGGCGTAGGCGTCGAAGTCCGACCAGCGGAGCGGGATCGCGACGTGCAGACGCGTCATGTGACCTCTTCTCGAAGCGTGCTGAGGAGTCGCTGGGTAACGACCTCATAACAACCCTAACCTGCGGCCTGACCAGTGGTTCTCCCGCTCGCGTCCCCCGATCGCGGCTCGAAAGTCCCCCATGCGGGGGACATCCCGTGCGTGGCGGCCCCCGGACGGTTGCTACCGTGGTCGAGTCCCCGCCGCGACCACACGACGCGGAGGGGGCGTACCGATCAGGCCCGCGGCCGCGGCGCTCCCGAGCGCGGCGGACGTACGGTGGTCCGGTCCCGGCAGCTCCGCCTGGGACGCCTCGGGTGTCCCGCGTCGAGCACGTCGCGACCGTGCGGCGACCCGGACCGTGAGCAGAGGGCGACCCGAGCATCCCGGATGGATGCCGCACGCCCGGAAGCAGGACGACACCGACATGGGCGATGCCCCCGCGATCCGCGTGCGCGGACTCTTCAAGATCTTCGGACGGCAGTCGGAGGAGAGCGTGCGGAGACTGCGCGACGGCGCCGACCGCAGCGCGATCCCCGGCACCGCGGCCGTGATCGACGCCGGATTCGACGTGCAGCCCGGCGAGATCTTCGTCGTGATGGGTCTCTCCGGATCCGGCAAGTCGACCCTCATCCGCATGCTCAACGGCCTCCTCGATGCGACGGCGGGCGAGGTCCGGCTCGGCGACGACGACATCACGAAGGTCTCGGCGAAGCGGCTCCGGGAGATCCGCCGCTCGCGGATCTCGATGGTCTTCCAGCACTTCGCCCTGCTCCCCCACCGCAGCGTGCTCGAGAACGTCGCCTACGGGCTCGAGATGCAGGGCGTGCCCCGCGCCGCCCGGCTCGAGCGCGCACAGGAGATCGTGAGCCTCGTCGGGCTCCAGGGCTGGAGCGAGAAGCTCCCCGGCCAGCTCTCCGGCGGGATGCAGCAGCGCGTCGGCCTCGCCCGAGCCCTCGCCGCCGACACCGACATCCTGCTCATGGACGAGGCCTTCTCCGCGCTCGACCCGCTCATCCGGCGGGAGATGCAGGAGCAGCTGCTCGAGCTGCAGGAGCGCTTCGGCAAGACCATCGTCTTCATCACGCACGACCTCAACGAGGCCATGTTCCTCGGCGACCGCATCGCGGTCATGCGGGACGGCCGGATCGTCCAGATCGGCACTCCGGAGGACATCCTCACCGATCCCGCCAACGACTACGTCGAGCAGTTCGTCCAGGACGTCGACCGCGCCCGGGTCCTCACCGCGGGCAACGTCATGGAGCGGTCCCGCGTCGTCGTCACCGAGACCGCCGGCCCGCGCACCGCGCTCCGGGCGATGCGCGACGAGCGCAGCTCGGCCGTCTACGTCACGGGGCGCGACCGCCGGCTCCTCGGCATCGTCCGCGACCGCGATGCGCTCAAGCTCGTCCAGCGCGGCGAGGCCTCCCTCGCGAGCGTCCTCCGCCCGGTGCCGCACACCGTGAGCGTCGACGACGTCCTGCTCGACCTCTTCGTGCCGGCTGTCGAGTCCGAGCTGCCGCTCGCCGTCCTCGACGCCGAGCAGCGCCTCGCGGGCGTCATCCCGCGCGTCACGCTGCTGGCCGCGCTCGGCCCGGGCGCCGCCGCGACCGGCGAGCTGACGATCCCCGTCGCGGCGACCGTCATCGACGAGGTGCTCGCCGACGGCGAGCCGGAGGGCGACGCCGCAGCGGGCGCCGCGAGCGAGGAGGTGCGCTGATGGAGGGATTCCGCATCCCGGTCGGCGAGTGGGTCTCGAACGGCCTCGACTGGATCAAGGACAACGCCGAGGGGCTGCTCGACGCGGTCGACACCGGCCTCGAGGGGGCCGTCGACGGGCTCACCGCCGTGCTGCTCGCGCCGCCCGCGCTCGCGCTGATCGCCGTGCTCGCGCTCATCGGATGGCTGCTGCGGTCCTGGAAGCTCGCGGTCGGCACGGTCCTGTCGTTCCTGCTCGTCGTCGCGATGGACATGTGGGAGCCCGCGATGCAGACGCTCGCGCTCGTGCTCATCGCCACCGTCATCGCGGTCGTCGTCGCCGTGCCGCTCGGCATCCTCGCCGCGCGCAGCGACGCCGTCAGCGCCGCCCTCCGGCCGGTGCTCGACTTCATGCAGACGATGCCCGCCTTCGTCTACCTGATCCCGACGGTGCTGTTCTTCAGCATCGGCGTCGTTCCGGGCGTCGTGTCGACCATCATCTTCTCCCTCCCGCCCGGCGTCCGGCTCACCGAGCTCGGCATCCGGGGCGTCGACCGTGAGAAGGTCGAGGCGGGGCACGCCTTCGGCGCGACGAACGGGCAGATCCTCCGCGGCATCCAGCTCCCGCTCGCGAGCCGCACCATCATGACCGGCATCAACCAGGTCATCATGCTCGCGCTGTCGATGGCGGTCGTCGCCGGGATCGCCGGCGCCGACGGACTCGGCAAGATCGTCGTCGCCTCCATCTCCACCCTGAACGTCGCCCAGGGCGTCGAGGCGGGGCTCGGGGTCGTGGTGCTCGCGATCTTCCTCGACCGCGTCACCTCGGCCCTCGGCTCCCGGGAGGACAGCCGCGGCTCGCTGCTGGCCGTCCTGTCCGCGCGACGCCGCACCCCCGCCGTCGCATCCTGACGGCGCCGTCGACCCTGCACCGTCCTCCGGGACACACCAGAGAGAGGAAACAGCACATGACGAAGCGCACCGCGCACCTGCGTCGCACCGCCGTGATCGGAGGTGCCGCCGTGCTCGCGCTCGGCCTGGCCGCCTGCTCGACGGGCACCGAGGAGAACTCCGGCGGCGAGGGCGACCTCGGCACCATCACGCTCGGCTTCATCCCGAGCTGGACCGACGGCCTCAGCACCGCCTACCTGCTCGAGGACCAGCTCGAGAAGCTCGGCTACACGGTCGAGATGGAGACCCTCACCGAGGCCGCGCCGCTCTACGCCGGCCTGTCGAACGGCGACGTGGACATGTACCCGTCGGCCTGGCCCGAGGTGACGCACGCCAAGTACATGGAGCAGTTCGGCGACGACATCGAGGACCTGGGCGCCTACTACGACAACGCGGTCCTCACGATCGCGGTGCCGACCTACACGGACATCGACTCGATCGAGGACCTCGCCGGCAACGCGGACATGTTCGACGGCAAGATCTACGGCATCGAGCCCGGCGCGGGCCTCACCGGGGTCACGCAGGACTCGATGATGCCCGAGTACGGCCTCGATGGCGACTACGAGCTCGTCACCTCCTCGACCGCCGCGATGCTCACCGAGCTGCAGGGCGCGATCGACAAGCAGGAGGATGTCGTGGTCACGCTCTGGAAGCCCTTCTGGGCGAATGCGGCCTTCGACATCAAGACGCTCGAGGACCCGAAGGGTGCCATGGGCGACGCGGAGGCGCTGCACTTCCTCGGCACGGACGGCTTCGCGGACGAGTTCCCGGAGGCCGCCGAGTACATCGCGGGCATCAAGCTCGACGACGCCGCCTACGGCGCCCTCGAGGACATGGTCGTGAATGAGTACGGCGAGGGCCGCGAGGCCGAGGCGATCGACGCCTGGATCGCGGAGCACGGCGACGCGTACGAGGGCATCCTCGCGGACTGACCGGCATGACGCGGAAGGGCGGCTCCCCCGAGGGGAGCCGCCCTGCTTCGTGCGCTCGCGCCGCGATGCGCGCGCTCAGCGCTAGTCGCGCGTGAGGCGGCGGTGCACCGAGCGGTGCGGGTTCGCGGCGTCCGGCCCGAGCCGGTCGATCTTGTTCGCCTCGTAGGACTCGAAGTTGCCCTCGAACCAGTACCACTTCGCCGGGTCCTCCTCGGTGCCCTCGTAGGCGAGGATGTGCGTCGCGATGCGGTCGAGGAACCACCGGTCGTGGGTGATGACGACGGCGCACCCCGGGAAGTCGAGGAGCGCGTTCTCGAGCGAGGACAGCGTCTCGATGTCGAGGTCGTTCGTCGGCTCGTCGAGGAGGAGCAGGTTGCCGCCCTCCTTGAGGGTGAGCGCGAGGTTGAGGCGGTTGCGCTCGCCGCCCGAGAGGACGCCGGCCTTCTTCTGCTGGTCCGGCCCCTTGAAGCCGAACTTCGAGACGTAGGCGCGCGACGGGATCTCCACCTTGCCCACCGTGATGATGTCGAGGCCCTCGCTCACGACCTCCCACAGGGTCTTGTTCGGGTCGATGTTCGCGCGGCTCTGGTCGACGTAGGAGATCTTGACGGTCTCGCCGACCTTGAGATCGCCGCCGTCGAGGGGCTCGAGCCCGACGATGGTGTTGAAGAGCGTCGTCTTGCCGACGCCGTTCGGGCCGATGACGCCGACGATGCCGTTCGGCGGCAGCGTGAAGGAGAGGCCGTCGATGAGCTTGCCGCGGGAGTCGAAGCCCTTCTCGAGCTGCTTCGCCTCGATCACGATGCTGCCCAGGCGCGGCCCCGGCGGGATCTGGATCTCCTCGAAGTCGAGCTTGCGGGTCCGATCGGCCTCCGCCGCCATCTCCTCGTAGCGGGCGAGTCGCGCCTTCGACTTGGTCTGGCGGCCCTTCGCGTTGGAGCGCACCCACTCGAGCTCGTCCTTGAGGCGCTTCGCGAGCTTCGCGTCCTTCTTGCCCTGGACGTCGAGGCGCTCGGCCTTCTTCTCGAGGTAGGTCGAGTAGTTGCCCTCGTAGGGGTAGAGGCGCCCGCGGTCGACCTCGGCGATCCACTCCGCGACGTTGTCGAGGAAGTACCGGTCGTGGGTGATCGCGATGACGGCGCCCTTGTAGGAGCTGAGGTGCTGCTCGAGCCAGAGCACGCTCTCGGCGTCGAGGTGGTTGGTGGGCTCGTCGAGGAGCAGGAGGTCGGGCTTCTGCAGCAGGAGGCGCGCGAGCGCCACGCGGCGCTTCTCACCGCCGGAGAGCTGCGGGATGGCGGCGTCGCCCGGCGGGGTGCGGAGCGCGTCCATCGCCTGCTCGAGCTGGGAGTCGAGGTCCCAGGCGTCGGCCGCGTCGATCTCCTCCTGGAGCTTGCCCATCTCCGCGAGCAGCGCGTCGAAGTCGGCGTCGGGGTCGGCCATGAGGGCCGAGATCTCGTTGAAGCGGTCGAGCTTCGCCTTGATCGCGACGCCCTCCTGGATGTTCTCGAGCACGGTCTTCGTCTCGTCGAGCTCGGGCTCCTGCATGAGGATGCCGACCGTGTACCCGTCGCTGAGTCGCGCCTCGCCGTTGGAGGGCTGGTCGAGGCCCGCCATGATCTTGAGGATCGTCGACTTGCCCGCGCCGTTGGGGCCGACCATGCCGATCTTCGCCCCGGGGTAGAAGGACATCGTGACGTCGTCCAGGATGAGCTTCTCGCCGACCGACTTGCGGGCGCGGATCATGGTGTAGATGAATTCGGCCATGGTCCCAGTCTATTTGCGCGGCGGGCCCGCGCAGGACGCCGAGCGGGCGCCTGGCGCGCGGGATCAGTCGGGGGTG
The DNA here is from genome assembly GCF_027912415.1 of Homoserinibacter sp. YIM 151385. Taxonomy (NCBI): domain Bacteria; kingdom Bacillati; phylum Actinomycetota; class Actinomycetes; order Micrococcales; family Microbacteriaceae; genus Homoserinibacter; species Homoserinibacter sp. YIM 151385. Next base: position 1,155,249 of record NZ_CP115175.1, read on the forward strand.
CGGGCCGAGCCCACGAGGCAGCGCCCCGTCGTCTCGAGCGGCTCGGCGACGATGCTGCGGTAGCCGAAGGGACCCGACTGCCCGACGAGGCAGCCGTCGCCGACGAGGACCGAGAACTGGATGCTGTCGGCCGCCAGATCGACGCTCGTGCGGTCGGCGGTGAACTCCATGCCCTTCGGGTCGAAGCCGGCGTCGGCGAGCGCCTCCGCGAAGTCGGCCGCGCGGGCGCCCGAGTCGGCGCGCAGGGTGCGCTCGTTGACGACGTCGAAGTAGGCCTTGTTGCCGGCGGCGCCGCCCGCGGGATCGAAGGCGGGGTCCGGCTCCGGACTCGCGTCGCCGCTCGCCGTCGGCGCGGGCCGCGGCTCCTCGGGCTCCGGCTGCGGAACGCAGCCCGCGAGCGCGAGCACGCCGGCCATCGCGATCGCCGCCGCCGCGAGCGCACTGCGCGCGCGGCCCGAGCCCCGCACGCGGCGCAGCGCGGGTCGCTCGGCGATCGGGTTCGGCACGACCCGAGTCTAGGCGCGCCCGCGCCGCCGGCCGCGCTCAGAACGGCGTCTCGAGGAGCTCCGGCGCGGGCTCCGCCGACGTCTCCGCCGACTGCCCCGAGCCCGGGGTCGCCCACTGTTCCGCGGCGGGCGCGGGCGCGGCGTCCGGCATCGCGCCGGGGTCGGCCTGCGCGGCCTGGCCGGCCGCCGCATCCCCCGCCCCGCTCGTCCTCGTGAAGCGCGAGGTGCCCCAGGCGAGGTCGTGGCCGAGCATCTCGGCGTCGATCTCGATGTTCGTCCCGCTGCGCTCCCCCGCCGTCCAGTCGCGGATGCGGAGCCGGCCGCTCACCACGACCCGCTGCCCCTTCTCGATCGAGGCCGCCGCGTTCACGGCGAGCTGCCGGAACGCGGTCACGGTGTACCAGTTCGTGTCGCCGTCGACCCACTTCTGCTGCGCGCGGTCGAAGCGCCGCTGGGTCGACGCGAGCCGGAAGCTCGTGATGTGCAGCCGCTCGCCGGTCTCGACGTGGCGCGGCGGCGTCGCGACGACGCCCGTGAGGGTGATGGTGTCGGCCATGGGATCTCCTTCTCGCTCGGGCGCCGGGCCGATGCGGTCGGGCGCACGAGGAGTCTGCTCGCGACGGCACGCCGCGCGAGGCGGAGGAGGGCCGATCGTGGAGAGCCGACCGCATCCCCGCCCTGTTGAGGAGGGATGCGGCCGACGAGGCCGATCAGTGCTCGCGGAACTCCGGCCAGGCGGAGCCGGGCTTCATGGCGGCGTGGAGCGCGCCCTTCGCCGACTCGAGGCTCGGATAGACGCCCCGCTCGCTCTCGTCGTCGAGGAGGCGGACCGTGTAGCCCTCGCCTCCGCGGTGGATCGAGCCAACCGCTCCTGCGGGCCCGAAGGCCACCCAGCGGGCCTCGGTGACGGTGTCGTCGCTCATCATCGAACTCCTCTCCGTGTGGATGTCGCTGACGCTACGCCCGGTGCCCGCGTCGCGCGAGACCGGACTCGCGTCTCGGAGCAATCGGTCAGGCGGCCTTGACGTAGGAGGCGAAGCTCTTGCGGACCTTGTTCACCTTCGGCAGGGCGACCGCGAGGCAGTACCCCTGGCCGGGGTTCTTCGCGAAGAAGTCCTGGTGGTAGTCCTCCGCGGGCCACCAGCGGCCGAGCGGCTCGAGCGTCGTGACGATGCCGCCATCCCAGATCTCCGACGCGCGCGCGATCGCGGCCTCGAACTCCTCGCGCTGCTCCTCGCCCTCGTAGAACATGGCGGAGCGGTACTGCGTGCCGACGTCCGCGCCCTGGCGGTTGAGCTGACGCGGGTCGTGGAGGGTGAAGAACACGTCGAGGATGACGGAGGCGGGGATGATCGTCTCGTCGAAGGTGACGGCGACGGCCTCCGCGTGACCGGTCGCGCCCGTGCAGACGGTCTCGTAGTCGGGCTCGGGCATCGAGCCGCCCGTGTAGCCCGAGACGACGTCCTGCACGCCCTCGAGCGTGCGGTAGACCGCATCGAGACACCAGAAGCAGCCCCCGGCGAGGACGAATGTGCGCATGGTGGGAACCCTACTTTCTCTTCAGGGGACGCTGGAGGGAACACCGCCCGCTCTGCGCCTGTTCCCGGCTCGCGCCTAGGCTTCCGACATGACGCATCTCGCCGACGAGACCCGGTACGAGCGCCTCGAGTACGCGCGCAGCGGGCGCAGCGGCCTCCGGCTCCCCCGCATCTCCCTCGGGCTCTGGAACAACTTCGGCGCCGACCGGGCCTTCGCCGAGCAGCGGGCGATCGCGCTCCGCGCCTTCGACCTCGGCATCACCCACTTCGACCTCGCGAACAACTACGGGCCGCCGCCCGGCAGCGCCGAGCGCACCTTCGGCCGCATCCTCGCCGAGGATCTCGGCCCCTACCGCGACGAGCTCGTCATCTCGACGAAGGCCGGCTTCGACATGTGGCCCGGCCCCTACGGCGATCTCGGCTCGCGCAAGCACCTGCTCGCGAGCCTCGACCAGTCGCTCGGGCGCCTCGGCCTCGACCACGTCGACATCTTCTACTCGCACCGCCCCGACCCCGAGACGCCGATCGAGGAGACCATGGGCGCCCTCGCGACGGCCGTCCGGCAGGGCAAGGCGATCTACGCCGGCATCTCGAACTACGACCCCGAGCAGACGCGCGCCGCCGCCGCCGCGCTCCGCGCCGAGGGCGTGCCCCTCACGATCCACCAGCCGCGCTACAACATGCTCGACCGGCGGCTCGAGCGGGGACTCCTCCCCGTCCTCGAGGAGCTCGGGGCGGGCGCGATCGTGTTCTCGCCGCTCGCGCAGGGGATGCTCACGAGCCGGTACCTCGACGGCATCCCCGAGGGCTCCCGCGCCGCCGAGGGCCGCTGGATCAGCGAGCGGAACATCACGGACGAGTACCTCGAGCACGCCCGCGCGCTCGAGGCGATCGCCCGGGGGCGCGAGCAGAGCCTCGCGCAGCTCGCGATCTCGTGGGTGCTGCGGCACCCGCAGGTGACGAGCGCGCTCGTCGGCGCCTCGAGCGTCCGCCAGCTCGAGCACACCCTGCGCGCCCTCGACGCCCCGGCGCTCGACGACGCGGAGCTCGCGGCGATCGAGCCGCATGCGGTGGACGGGCTCGAGGGGCGGGGCCGCTAGGCGGCGCGACGCCCTCGGCGCGCGCATCCCGGACCCGGCCCTCGATCCGTGCTGCGCCCTGACCTCGCCGGTCTCACCTCGCCGGGCTCGAACGCCGGCGGTGTCGGTGGTCGCGCCTAGCGTCGATCGCGACAGCAGAGAACGGGCCGGGGTTCGGAAGGAGCACGACATGAAGACGGAATCGCAGCGCACCACCGCAGCGGGGCGCACGGCCTCGCACCCCCTCGGCCTCCCGGTCGACCTGCTCGGCCAGGGGCCGCGAGCCCGGCACGGGCTCCGCGCCCGCCGCCTCCACTCGGGGCTCTGGCGCGTGACACGGCTCGACGGCGCCGTCCTCGGCTACATCGAGCCGATCGAGCGGGCGGGCGCCGTGCGCTACCTCGCGAAGCGGATGCGGCCCCAGGATGCGAGCTTCCGCATGCTCGGCGAGGTGTGGACGGCCGACGACGCCGTCGAGCTGCTGCTCGACGTCTAGCGTCGGACGGCTCGACGGGTTCGTCGAGCGGAATCGGGCGCTCCCGCGAGCCGGACCCCGGCACACGCGCGACCCGGGGTTATCGTTCCGGCATGGAGCTCTGGAACGGATTCGTCGACTGGTTCTTCTCGGAGGACGGGCAGCTCGTCGTCTACGGCGCGATCGTGCCCTTCCTCGCCGTCCTCGTGGCCGGCATCGTGGCCTCCCTCATCGGCAAGGCCGGCATCCGCCGTCTCGTCGCCCAGCGCGACCGCGAGACCCGCGCCTCGGCGGTCGCGGCGCTCATCGCCGTCGGGCACACCGCCGCGCGGTGGCACAGCCAGCCGCCCGCGGCACGCGAGCACCACGAGGCGCTCGCGAGCGCGGCCGACATCCAGGTCCGGCTCCTCCCCCTCGGCGGCGCGAACCTCGCCGCCGACTGGGCCGCGCACGAGCTCGCCGGCATGCGCGTCAACTCGGTGAGCTACAGCTTCCAGGCCGATCAGAGCCTCGCGGAGTACCGCGACCGCCTCGTCGAGTGGCTGCACAAGCCGTCGCGCGCGAAGAAGCTGTTCTCCGCCGACCTCGAGCGCTGGCGCTACGAGGACCAGAGCGGTGTCGACCCGGTCGTGGTCGAGCAGCAGCGCTGGGCCGAGGAGCAGTTCACCTCGCAGACCGGCCAGAGCGCGGATGCGGCCCACGAGACCCCGACGGCCGCCATGCCCGCTCCCGCCGACACCCCGAGCTCGGCCCCCACCGCGAGCCGCTAGGCCGCGCGCTCCGCTCCCGCTCCCCCGCCTCTGCACCCGCTCGTGCGGAGGGGATTCCGGGGTTCTGCGGCGTGTCGAGACCTCACGGACGGCGTGTCGCCCGGATCCCCTCCCGACGCGGCATGGGACCGCGGGACGCGGGCCGCAGTCGAGCGACCGCATCCCGGATGCGACGAGACCCCCGCCTCCCGGAGGAGTCGGCGGTCTCGACGTGCGAGCCGGGCGGGGGCTACTCGGCGCCCGGGTCGAGGCGCTCGGCGACCGAGGTGCGGGACTTCCGACCCGAGCCGCCGTCGGCCGAGGCCGAGCCGCCGCCCAGGGCCGTGCCGGCAGCCGCACCGAGCAGTGCCGAGAGGTCGAGTCCAGTGAGGCTCTTGACCACCTGGGGCACCTCGCTCGCCACCTGGCCGACCGTCTTCGTGACGGCGGAGGCGCCGTCCGTCGAGACGACGGTGAGGTTGCCGATGTTCGACAGCGGCTCCGCCACGGCGCGCGTGATGTCCGGCAGGCGACCGATGATCTCGGACGCGAGCGCGGCGTCGCCGTACTTCTTCAGCGCCTCCGCCTTGGCGTCGGTCGCCTGGGCCTCCGCGAGACCCTCGGCCGCGGTCGCGGCGGCGCGCGCCTCGCCCTCGGCCCGGATGCCCTCGGCGAGCGCGACCTGCTTGTCGCGCTCCGCGACACCCGCGAGCCGCACGGCCTCGGCGGCCGCCTGCGCGTCCTGCACGGCCGCGACCTTGTTCGCCTCGGCGATCGTCTTGCGCTTGAAGGCGTCCGCCTCGGTCGCCGCGTTCGCCGCGTCGCGCTCCGCGTTCGCCTTCTGGACCGTCGCGTAGGCGCTCGCCTCGGCGGGCTTGCGGACCTCGATGTCGAGACGCTCCTGCTCGACCTTCGCCTGCTCGGCGACGGCCTCGCGCTCCTGGGTCGCGACGAGCCGGTCCTGGCCGGCCTTCGCGAGCTGACCCGCGGCCTCCGCCTCGGCGTTCGCCCGGTCGGTCTCGGCCTTGATGCCGGCCTGCTTGAGGCTGAGCGCCTTCTGACGCTCCGCGATCTGCTCGGCGGCCTCGATGCGGGCGAACTCGGACGCGCGAGCGGACTCGGCCTCCTTGACCTCCGCGTTCTGCTTCGCGATCGCGGCCTCGGCGCGACCGAGGTCGGCGAGGTAGCTCGTGCCGGGCGTCGAGATGTCCGAGATGTTGAGCAGGTCGACCTGGAGGCCCTGCTCGGCGAGGTCGACCTTCGTCGCCTCGACGACCGCCTCGGACAGCGCGTTGCGGTTCGAGATGATCTCCTTGATCGGCATGTTGCCGATGATGGAGCGGAGGGAGCCCTCGAGGGACTGCTGGATGATCTGGGTCAGCGAGTTCTGCTGCGAGAGGAATCGCTGGGCGGCGCGGCGCACGCCCTCGGCGGTGCCGGAGACCTTGAAGTTGACGCTCGCCTGGATCGCGAGCTTGATGAAGTTCTGGTCGACGCCCTCGACGACGATGCCGATCTGACGCTGCTCGAGCGAGACCGGGAAGCCCTGCTGGAGGATCGGCCAGATGAAGACGCGGCCGCCGATGACGACGCGCTGGCCGGTGTCGGCCTCGGCGACCTTGCCGCCGGCCCCGCGGCCGACGATGACGAGCGCCTGGTTCGGCGGGACGCGCTTGATGCGGCCGGCGACGAAGCCGACGATCGCGAGCGCGACGATGATCAGCGCGATCACGGCGATGACCGTGATGTTGGTGCTGAGGAAGTCCATGCGGAGGGTGCCTCTCGGTTGTCTCAGGTGGTCGGGTCGGTCGTGGGCTCGGGGGCCGCGGACACGGAGGAGGACGCTGCGTCGGCGGGCTCGACCTTGACGCGCGAGCCCTGCATCTCGACGACGCGGATCCGCGTGCCGGTCTCGATGCGGGCATCCGCGAAGGCGAGGCGGGTCTCGATCTCGCCGGGGCCGTCGAGGCTGACCTCGCCCGAGGAGGTCGAGATGCTCGTGCGGGCGGTGCCGTACAGGCCGAGGGGCGAGCTCGGGGCGCCGTCCTCGGACCGGCGGAAGCTGCGGATGAGCAGCTGCACGCCGACGAGGACGAGGATGCCGACCCCGATCGCGATGACGTAGGCGGCCCAGCCGGGGAGCCCGTTCGCGGTGGAGATGGCGCCGGCGGCGCCGAAGACGGTGAAGGCGCTGCCGAGGCCGGTGGCCGAGATCGCGCCGTCGAGGAGGTCGAAGAGCTCGCCGACGAAGAGGGAGAGCAGCACCACCGCGAGTCCGACCGCGCCGACGATGATGAAGGGGAGCATGCCTCAAACGTATACGCCTGAGCGCAGGCTGGGAAACCTCGCGTCTCCGGCGGTCATCCACGACCCCGGCCAGCGACGACACCTGTCGGATAGTTGAATGGAGGCGACGGCGGGACGCGCCGCCACCCATCAGCGAAGGAGTCCTCGATGTCGCGATTCGAGCAGCACGTCATCCTCATCACCGGCGGCGGGTCCGGCCTCGGCCGCGCCACCGCGGTCCACGTCGCGAAGGAGGGCGCGCGCCTCGCCCTCGTCGACGTCTCGGAGGCCGGCCTCGCCGCGACCGTCGAGGCCGTGCAGGCGGCGGCTCCGGATGCCGAGATCCTCACGCACGTCGCCGACGTCGCCGACGAGGCGCAGGTCGCCGGCTACGTCGCCGCGACGCTCGAGCGCTTCGGCCGGGTCGACGGCTTCTTCAACAACGCGGGCATCGAGGGCAAGCAGGGCGCAACCGAGGAGTACGGGAGCGAGGAGTTCGCGCGCGTCCTCTCGATCAACCTCTCGGGCGTCTTCCTCGGGCTCAAGCACGTCCTCGCCGTCATGCGCGAGCAGGGCTCTGGCTCCGTCGTGAACACCGCGTCCGTCGGCGGCATCCGCGGCGTCGGGAACCAGTCCGGCTACGCGGCCGCGAAGCACGGCGTCGTCGGCCTCACCCGCAACTCCGCCGTCGAGTACGGCCAGCACGGCGTGCGCATCAACGCGATCGCCCCCGGCGCCATCTGGACGCCCATGGTCGAGGGCTCGATGCGCCAGATCGACCCGCAGAACCCGGAGAAGGCGGCCGAGCAGTTCGTGCAGGCGAACCCCATGAAGCGCTACGGGCGCCCCGAGGAGATCGGCAGCCTCGTCGCCTTCCTCCTCAGCGACGAGTCGACCTTCATCAACGCGGCCGTGATCCCGATCGACGGCGGTCAGTCGGCCAAGTACTGAGACCGGGGGATGCGGGCCCCGCCGCCTAGACTGTGAGCGCCCGCATCCCCCCGTAGCTCAGTGGATAGAGCATCCGGTTTCTACCCGGCTGGTCGGGAGTTCGAATCTCTCCGGGGGGGCTCAGACCGCGCGCGCGAGCGCCGTCAACACCTGGTCGAGCGTCGGGATGCCCTCCGCGCGGAAGACGCGCGCTCCGCCGTCGTCGCGGACGACGACGGTCGGGGTGGAGCGGATGCCCTCGACCTCGGCGGCCTCGGCATGCCGCACGACGTCGAGCTCGACGATCTCCGCCCGCGGCACGAGCCGCGCGGCCTCGGCGAGCACGGCGCGCGTGCGCATGCACGGCTCGCAGAAGGCGGAGGTGTAGAGCTCGACGCGCATGGCGGGGGGAACCGCCGCGGGTGCGCGGAGATTCCCGATCAGGCGACGCCCGCGAGGAGCGCGACGCCGAGGATCGCCGAGGCGACCGCGAGGACGAGCGCGATGACGACGAGCACGATGTGCACCGTGAGGAAGGTCGTCGCCCTGCCGTGCTCGTCGCGGGCGCGGGGGTCCTGGATCACGCGCTTGAGGAAGCGGGGCCACGTCACGACGTTGAAGGCGGCGTTGAGGAAGAGGAGCACGGCGATGGCGACGGTCACGCTCCGACCCTAGCGGGCAGATGCTTCAGCACGTTATATATCTCAGGTATATAATTGGGGCATGACCCGGAACGACATCCTCGAATCCCTCCTCGTGTCGTCGCACCGGCTCGTGCGCATCGCCGCACAGCGCACCGGCTCGACGATCCCCTCCGCCACCTGGCGCACCCTCGCGATCCTCGAGGCCGAGGGGCCGATGCGGATCGGCGAGCTCGCGAAGGCGAGCCGCGTCACGCAGCCCGGCATGACGCGACTGCTCGCCGGCATGGTCGAGGAGGAGCTCGTGCTCCGCATCGCCGACACCGAGGACTCCCGCGCCTGGCTGATCCGCGTCACCGCGAAGGGCTCGCGACAGCTCGCCGAGTGGCGGCAGACCCTCGCCGAGCAGATGCAGCAGGACTTCCAGGGGCTCGACGCCGAGGAGTGGGCGCTGCTCGCGCGCGCGGCCGAGCTGCTCGAGTCGCGCATCGGCAGCCGGGCGCTCGCCTCGTGAGCGCGCACGCCGGGACCGGCACCCGCATCCTCCGCCAGCCGAAGCAGGTGTGGGCGGTCGCGTTCGCCTGCGTCGTCGCGTTCATGGGCATCGGCCTCGTCGATCCGATCCTCCCCGCCATCGCGAAGGAGCTCCGCGCGAGCGAGACCGAGACCGAGCTGCTCTTCACGAGCTACCTGCTCGTCACCGGCCTCGCGATGCTCGTCACGAGCTTCATCTCGAGCCGCATCGGCGCCCGTGCGACGCTCATGATCGGCCTCGCCCTCATCGTCGTCTTCGCGCTCGCGGCCGCGCTCTCCGGGAGCGTGGATGCCGTGATCGGCTTCCGCGCCGGCTGGGGGCTCGGCAACGCCCTCTTCATCTCGACGGCGCTCGCGAGCATCGTCGGCGCGGCCTCGGGCGGCAGCTCCGCCGCGATCGTGCTCTACGAGGCGGCGCTCGGGCTCGGCATCGCGATCGGCCCCCTGCTCGGCGGCCTCCTCGGCTCGCTGAGCTGGCGCGGGCCCTTCTTCGGCGTCGCGGTGCTCATGGCGATCGCGTTCATCGCCATCGCGGTGCTCCTCGGGGCGGACGATCGCGCCGCCCGGCAGCCGACCCGGCTCTCCGCCCCGCTGCGCGCGCTGCGCATCCCCGCGCTCGCGGTCCTCGCCGCGACCGCGCTCTTCTACAACATCGGCTTCTTCACGCTCCTCGCCTGGACGCCCTTCGCGCTCCCGGAGGACTTCTCCGCGCTCGATCTCGGCCTCACCTTCTTCGGCTGGGGCGTCGCCGTCGCGGTGACGAGCGTCTGGGTCGCGCCGCTGCTCACCGCGCGTCTGCGCCGCACGACCGTGCTCGGCCTCGCGCTCCCCGTGCTCGCGCTCGACCTCGTCGCCGCCGGGCTCCTCACCTCGAGCGCCGCCGCGCTCATCGTCTGCGTGGTCGTCGGCGGGCTCGTGCTCGGCGTCCTCAACACCGTCCTCACCGAGGCCGTGATGGAGGCGACCGAGCTGCCGAGGAGCGTCGCCAGCTCCGCCTACTCGGCCGTCCGCTTCATCGGCGGCGCGGTCGCCCCGCCGCTCATGGCGCTCCTCGCCGCCCTCAGCGGGAGCGATGCGGTGCCGTTCCTCGCGGGTGCCGGCTCGGTCGCGGTCGCGACCGTCGTCGTGCTCGCGGGCCGGCGCGCGCTCGCCCGCGTCGACGGCCGCGGCCCCGAGCCCGCGCGCGTGGAGGCGGAGGCGATCGGCGTCGGCGACGCCGCCTGACTAGGGTGGACGGGTGAGCACCCGCCCCGATGTCCTCGTCTGGATCGACTGCGAGATGACCGGCCTCGACGTCGGCGTCGACGAGCTCGTCGAGGTCGCGGTCGTCGTCACCGACTCCGAGCTGGAGCCGCTCGACCCCGGATTCTCGATCGTGATCAAGCCCGATCAGTCGGCGCTCGACAACATGGGCGAGTTCGTGACCGACATGCACCGGACGAGCGGGCTCCTCGAGGAGATCCCGAACGGCGTCAGCCTCGCCGACGCCGAGTACCAGGTGCTCGAGTACATCCTCCGCTTCGCGCCCGAGCACGGCACGGCGCCCCTCGCGGGCAACACGATCGGCACCGACCGGATGTTCCTCGCCAAGTACATGCCGCGCATCGACCAGCACCTGCACTACCGCTCGATCGACGTCTCGAGCATCAAGGAGCTCTCGCGCCGCTGGTTCCCCCGCGCCTATTTCCAGAGCCCCGAGAAGCACGGCGGGCACCGGGCGCTCGCCGACATCCTCGAATCCATCCGCGAGCTCGCGTACTACCGCAAGGCGGTCTTCGTGCCGCAGCCCGGACCGAGCTCGGAGGAGGCCAAGACGGCCTCCGCCGAGATCGTGTCCGACTGGGCGCCGCGGATGTCGTAGAATCGTCCGGTTGCGTCTTTCAGACCACAACATGGTGGGTGTAGCTCAGTTGGTAGAGCACTGGCTTGTGGTGCCGGTGGCCGCGGGTTCAAGTCCCGTCATCCACCCCATGATGAACGCCGCCACGGCACCGGAGGGATCCGATGCCGGAGGCGGCGTTCTGCTCGTCGGGACCGCCCCGCTGCACTCGTCCGTCCAGCAGGACGAGGCCGTCCAGCACGAGGATGCGACCCGCTTCGACACGCCCTGGACGACCGTCGTCTGGAACGACCCGGTCAACCTCATGAACTATGTCGCGCGCGTCTTCCGCCGCTACTTCGGCTTCAGCCCGGAGGAGGCGCAGCGGCTCATGCTCCAGGTGCACCACGACGGCAGGGCCGTCGTCGCGACGGGGCCGCGCGAGGAGATGGAGCGCCACGTGGAGGCGATGCACGAGTTCGGCCTGTGGGCGACCGTCGGGAAGGCGGGCTCGTGACGCGCATCCAGGTCGAGTCCGATCGCATCGCCGTGCTCTTCGAGGCCGGCGAGGCGGGCGTGCTCGGCAGCCTCGCCGCGCAGCTCGCCGAGCTCATGGGGCACGCCGAGCACCCGGCGACCGCCGCCGATCCGGCGCTGCGCCGCATCCTCCCCGAGGCCTACCCGGACGACGCGGAGGCGAGCGCCGAGTTCCGCCGGTACAGCCAGCAGGAGCTCGCGGGGCGCAAGGCCGCCGCCGCGACCCGACTGCTCGAGGAGCTCGGCAGCAGCACGGTCTCGAGCCGACCCACCCGCATCGACCTCGACCTCGCCGACGCCGAGCGCTGGCTCCGGACCATCACCGATGCGCGCCTCGCCCTCGCGAGCCGGCTCGGCATCCTGCAGGACGGCGATGAGCCGGAGGACGGCCCGGCGGCCGCGCTCTACCAGTGGCTCGGCGAGGTCCAGTGGACGCTCGTGGATGCGGTCGACGAGCTGGAGGCGCGCTGATGGCCCTCGAGATGAGCGAGGAGGAGTTCGAGCGGCACGTCGTCGCCGAGCTCGACGAGCTGCCCGACGACATGGTCGACGGCCTCGACAACGTCGTCTTCGTGACGGAGCCGCGACCGGAGGACGGCTCGCTCGACCTGCTCGGGCTCTACGAGGGCACCGCGCTCACCGAGCGCGACCGCTACGGCTTCGGCGAGCTGCCGGACCGCATCATCCTGTACCGCGAGCCGCTGCTCGCCCTCGCCGAGGACCTCGACCACCTCCGCGACGAGATCCACGTGACCCTCGTGCACGAGATCGCCCACTTCTACGGCATCGACGACGAGGAGCTGCACCGGCTGGGCTGGGCCTAGCCGCGCGCGATCGCCGGCGGGCGAGGATCCTCCGGCCCGAGCAGCGCGCCGTCGATCACGATGTCGGCCAGCTCCCGCGGCCGCTCCCGCGCCCAGAAGGCGCGCTCCTGCGCCGCCCAGCGCTCCCAGTGCGGCGCGTAGGCCTCGCCATCGCGGGCGAGCGCCCGAGCACGACGCGTCGGCTCGTCGAGCTCGATCCAGATCGCGAGCGAGACGAGCGAGCGGTTCACGACGCTGAGGGCCCCGCATCCCTCGACCACGAGAGGTCGAGCGGGGTCGACCGGATGCCACTCCGCGGGAGCCTGGGCGAGCCAGTCCCAGCGGCGCCAGGCCGCGACCGCCGGATCCAGCACCGCCTCGTGCACGTGTCGCGAGCCGGCCTCGAGCCCGTCCCAGCCCGGATAGAACATGTCGAGGCTGACGAGCTGCGCCCCCATCCCCGCCGCGAGCCCGGTCGCGAGCCGGGTCTTCCCGGCACCCGATCCGCCGTCCACGAGGACGACCATCCGCGACCCGCTCACGACCAGATGAACTGGAACGTGCCGGCCGCGACCGCCGCGCCGAGCGCGAGGGCCATGACGAGACAGGAGCCGAGGATCGCGAGCGGGTCGGCGGCGCCGACCCGGGAGCGGCGCGAGCGCGACCGCGGGCCCGGAGCGCCGAACCCGCGTGCCTCCATCGCGGTCGCGAGCTTCGTGCCGCGGCGCACCGCGAACACGAGCAGCACGAAGGCCATGGTCGCGGCCCGCCGGAGCCGCCCGGCGTCGCCGACCCCCCGGGCTCGACGCGCGAGCTCCATGCTGCGCCAGTCGTCGAGGAAGAGCCCGAGCATCCGCGCGCCCGCGAGCACGCCGAACACGAGCCGGTCCGGCATCCGCCAGACCTGCGTGAGCGCGTCGGCGAGCTCGGTCGCGTCCAGGCGCGAGAAGAGCAGGATCGTGGGGATGCCGAGCGCCAGCACTCGGAGCGTCACCGCGATCGCGAGCGCGATGGAGTCATCGCTGATCGTCGCGAACCAGAACGAGAGGTGGATGCGGCCGCCGGGCTCGGCGTAGAGCAGCATGCTCACGCCCGCGATCGGCGCGAAGGCCGCGATCGGCGCGAGACGGCGCGCGACGAGAGCGAGCGGGAGGCCCGAGAGCGGGATCGCGGCGAGCATGAGCGCGACGGCGACGGCCGAGCTCACCCAGTCGATGCTGGCGAAGAGCGGCAGGGCGAGGATCGCGGTCATGAGGATGCGCGTCGCCGGGTTGACGCGCTCGAGCGGGGCCCGGCGCGCCGGGGCCGACACCGCATCCCGGGCGGGCGGCTGGATCGTGGCGGTCATGCGGCCCGCCCGTCGCGCGCCGCCGCGGGCACGGCCTCGCCCAGCTGGCCGAGTCGGATCAGGTGCGTGCCGAGGTGCTCGACCACGCCCTCGTCGTGCGTGACCGAGACGAGCGCGGTCCCGCGGGCGAGCTCCTCCTGGAGGAGCCGCACGAGCTCGATCCAGCTGACGCGATCCTGCCCGAAGGTGGGCTCGTCGAGCACCATGACGGCCGGCCGGCTCGCGAGCACGGTCGCGACGCTGAGCCGGCGCTTCTGGCCGCCGGAGAGCGTGAAGGGGTTCGCCTCGGCGAGCTCGGCGAGGCCGAGCCGCTCGAGCAGCTCATCCGTCCGCGCGGCGACCTGGGCGGGGCTCCAGCCGAGCCGACGGGGCCCGACCGCGAGCTCCTCGCGGAGCGTCTGCGCGAGGAACTGGTGCTCGGGCTCCTGGAAGACGGTGCCGATGCGGGTGAGCAGCTCGCGGGAGCGCCAGCGCAGCGGACGCGGGCCGAGCCGCCCGGCGATCGCGGTGGCGGCGCGCACCTCCCCCGCGACCTCGGGGAGCAGCCCCGCGAGGGTGAGCGCGAGCGTCGACTTGCCCGAGCCGTTCGGCCCCGTCACGACCGTCGAGGCGGCCGCGGGGATGTCGAGGTCGAGCCCGGTGCGGACGGCCCGCCGCGCGCGCCCCACCGCGAGCACGCGCGCCGCGAGCACGGGCTCCTCGCCGGCGGACGCCGTGACGGGGGCCGGCGCGGCCGGCAGCTCGAGCGGCGCCCCCGGCACCCACACGCCCGCCGCCGCGAGCGCGGCGCCCGCGCCCCCGAAGACCTCCTCGGGTGCGCCGTCCGCGAGGATCCCGCCCGCGGCGTCCAGCACCACCACCCGCGTCATGAGCCCCGACCAGACGGCCGTGCGGTGCTCGACGACGACGAGCGTGGTGCCGTCGGCGACCGCGCGGCCGACGGCCTCGCGCACCTCCCGGACCCCCTCGGGGTCGAGGTTCGCGGTGGGCTCGTCGAGGAGCAGGAGGCCGGGGCGCATCGCGAGCACGCCCGCGAGCGCGAGCCGCTGCTTCTGCCCGCCCGAGAGCTCGGCGGTCGGGTGCGAGGCGGGGACGTCGAGCCCGACCGCCTCGAGCGCCGCGCGCACCCGCCCCGGGATCTCGTCGGCGGGCACGCCGAGGTTCTCGCAGCCGAAGGCGACGTCGTCGCCCACCCGGGCCAGGACCGCCTGCGAGTCCGGGTCCTGGAGGACGAGCCCGATGCGGCCGCGCTGGGATGCCGGCTCGGCGTCGTCGACGAGGAGCCGACCCGCCGACTCCCCCTCGTCCGCGCCGCCGAGGAGCCCCGCCATCCCGGCGAGGAGCGTCGACTTGCCCGAGCCGGAGGCGCCGAGCAGCAGGACCCGCTCGCCGGGCGCGATCTCGAGCGCCGCATCCCGCACCGCCCAGCGGCGGCGGCCGGCATGGCGCCAGCCCCAGCCGCGGGCGGAGACGGATGCGGCGCGCGGCATCGTCTAGACCTCCCGCCGCGCCTCGCGGCCGACCGCGAAGCGTCCGAGCGCGCCCGTCGCGGCGACCGCGCGCACGAGCAGCCAGCCGAGGATGCCGGCGAGCACGACGCCGGAGAGCACGACCGTCGAGAGGTAGATGGCGTTGAACGCGACCGTCTTCGCGATGTTGCCGAACAGGAAGAACTCGAGCAGCCACGCGCCGACGCCCGCGCCCGCGCCCGCGAGCGCGGCGGTGGGGATGCCGAAGCGGCGGTAGCCGAAGGCCGCGAAGACCGCCTCGGCTCCGAGCCCCTGCGCGAGGCCCGACATGATCGTGGTCGGACCCCAGACGTTGCCGATGAGCGCCGAGACGGTCGCGCCGACGAGCTCGACGAGCAGGGCGGCCCCGGGCTTGCGGATGACGAGCCCGCCGACGACGCCGCCGAGCAGCCAGACGCCGACGGCCGTGCCGCCGAAGCCGGGGGTGAGCGCGTCGGCCGCCTCGAACCAGGCGTAGCCGATCGTGTTCCAGACCCAGAAGACGAGGCCCATGGCGACGCCGAGGACGGCGGCGACGACGATGTCGACGACCCGCCAGCCGAGGCGGGACTCCAGGCCGCCCGGGCGGGCGGGATCGACCGACTCGTGGGATGCGGTGGATTCGGTGGGTGCGTGCACTGGACGTGCCCTTTCTCTCGTGGAAAGCGGCACGGGTACGAGATGTTCAGCCTCCCTGCGCCGGCATGATCCGGATCAGGTTCGACGGTCGAAGCTTCGGTCGCTTCCTCTCAGCCCGGCATACCGGACTCCCGTGTTCGGTCCGAGTCTAGCGCGCGCGGCGTCCCAGCGAGATCCGGCGCTCGTAGCTCCAGCGGGCGCCCTTGAGCAGCGGGTAGATCGCCGAGAAGACGACCATGGGCGCCCGCAGCACCGGATTCCGGATCGCGTGGGCCGCGTAGGTGCGCTCCCAGCGGCCCACGTAGTCGTAGTAGCGGCGGGGGGTGTCATCGAGTCGGCGGGCCGACATCCCCGCGACCATCGCGGAGTCGTAGACGACGCGGTGCCCGCGCTCGAAGAGGTGGATGGAGAGGTCGATGTCCTCGTGGAACTCGTCAGCCTCGTCGCGGCAGACGTGCTCGCGGATGTCCCTCCAGGCGCTGCGGCGAATGGCCATGTTGCTCCCGAAGAGGAAGTGGTACTCGCTCGCGAGCGAGAGCACGGCGCGCCGGATCGCGTCGTCGGCGCGCAGGCCCCACCGCCGCAGGGGCATGTCGTAGTAGATCATCGGCCCCGTGGACGCGGCGACGGCCGGGTCGGCGAAGATGCGGCCGACCTGCTCGACCCAGCCCGGCTCGAGCACCGTGTCGGCGTCGATGCGGCCGAGGACCAGCCCGCCCGCCTGATCGAGGCCGGCGTCCCGCGTGGGGACGAGCCCCTGCGCCTCGTCCTGGCGCATGAGCACGAGCGGCGCGTCGGGGAACTGGCGCTGCAGCTCCTCGACGATCGCGGCCGTGCGGTCGGTGGAGCGGTTGTCGACGACGATCACCTCGTGCGCGGGGACCGTCTGGTCGAGCGCGGCGAGCACGCAGTCGCGGATCTGCGCCTCCTCGTTCCACGCCGGGATCACGATGGAGATCGTGGGCGGGGAGGCGTCCATGGGGGAACCCTAACCGGCGTCGACCCAGGGCTCGGTGACGTTGGCGCGCATCCAGCCGAGGGGCTCGACCGCCTCGTCGTCGAGGAGGATGCCGAAGTGGAGGTGCGGGCCGGTGCTCATGCCGGTGTTGCCGACGAGCCCGAGCAGCTGGCCGCGCTCGACGCGGTCGCCGATGGCGAGGTTCATGGAGCCGAGCTCCATGTGCGCGTAGACGCTCTTGACCGTCTGGGCCGAGCCCTCGATGCGGTGCTCGACCGTGACGTGCACCCCCAGGGCGCCGGAGGGGTTGCCGGTCTCGGAGACCACGCCGTCCGCGATCGCGACGATCGGGTGCCCGAACCCGGGGTTGTAGTCGACGCCCTGGTGGTCGCTCGAGCAGCCGGCGCAGGATCGGAAGCCGAAGTAGCTCGAGATCTTCGTCGTCGGGTCGAGCGGCCACATGACCGGCGTGTACGACTCGACGTCGATCGCGTCCCGCTCGATGGACTGCGCCTGCGCCTGCGAGCTGACCTGCAGCTCCTGCGCGCCGGGGACGACGACCTCCTCCTGCTCGACGGGCGCGAGCTGCGCCGCCGAGGCCTGGACGTCGTAGGAGCCGATGAAGAGGAAGCTCGCGAGCGCTGCGCCGATCGCGAGGTGGCCGCGCCGAACGCCGAGGAAACCCATCAGCTCGGGTGCGTTCCAGGGGGTCGCGGGACGGGTCGGCACGGAGATCGCGTGGCGGCCGGCCGGGCGCGCGGTGGAACGTCGGGTCACTGGTGGAACGAGGCCTTCGTGTTGCTCGGGTTCGGGATGGCTGCCGCGTGCGGCAAAAACCGTCCACAACCATGATGCATCAACCTGTGCGGCGGCTGGCAGTCGTCGGATCCGGGCACCCGCCGGGTAGCGTCGGGGCATGGCGCATCAGGTGCTCCGGGACGAGCTGCTCGAGGTCGAGCGGGCGGGCTGGGACGCGCTCTGCGAGGGCGGCGCCGACGAGTTCTACGGGCGCACGATGACGCGCGACGCGCTCATGACCCTCGCCGACGGGAGCGTCATGACGCGGGACGAGGTCGTCGCCTCGCTCGGCTCCTCCCCCAGCTGGCGGCGCTACGAGATCGAGGACCCGCGGGTCGTCCCGGCCGGCGCCGACGCCGCCGTGCTGCTCTACCGCGCACGCGCCTGGCGCGACGACGAGGAGCCGGCGTTCACGGGCGCGATGTCGAGCACCTATGTCGGCGTCGACGGCGACTGGCGGCTCGCCCACCATCAGCAGACGCCTCAGCCGGGCGCGACCTCGTAGCGCAGCACGACCGCGTCCTCCGGATAGCGGACGACCTCCCGCAGCCGCAGGTCGGTCTCGGGCAGCCCCGCCCAGACGTTCCGGTCGCCGGCCACGACCTTCGCCCCGACCATGAGCGAGAGCTCGTCGACCAGCCCCGCCGCGAGGAGCGCCGGCCACACGGTCAGGCTCCCGAAGACGACCACGTCGCCCTCCCGCCCGTCCTCGCGGAGCCGCCGCACGGCGTCCTCGGCGCCGCTCCTCGGGACGATCGTCGTCTGCTCGCCCCACGGCTCCACATCGGCGGGCGTCAGCGAATCGGAGATCACCGTGATCGGGATCCCGTCGCGCATGCGCCGCGCGATCTCCCGCTCCGCCTCCGAGTGCCCGTCCTCCTCGAGCACGGCCGGCCAGTAGGCGAGCATCTGGCGGAACGTGGTGGCGCCGTAGAGGAGCGATGTGGCATCGCGGATCCGGTCGGCGTTGTGGAGGTTGAAGGACTCGCTCATCGGCATCGCCGAGAGATCGCCGCGCCGCCCCTCGATGTAGCCGTCGATGCTCACCATGCCGGCCACGACGATCCTGCCCATGTGGAGTCCTCTCCCCCGCTGTCGATGCGTTGTCAGCGCCTGCCGGCGCCGCCCTCGGCGAGGAAGGCGAGCCGGCGGAGCGTCTCGTGGTTGCGGATCAGCAGATACGGCTCGAGCACCGCGCGGATGAACCGCCCCGGCCCCTCCGCGGGGATCTCCCGCATCCGGACGAGGCAGCCGCCCGGATGCGGACGCACCTCGATCTCGACGCGCGCCTCGCCGAGGGGCCAGCCCTGCGGCTGGAGCACGGCGCGGCGCGGCGGATCCCATTCGAGCGAGGTCGTCTCGTCGTCGATGAGCACCGGCCACACGCCGAAGGAGTGCTCGAGCTGCGTGCCCGCCCGCGGCCAGTCGGCGTCGACGTCGCGCAGGCGCGAGGCGCCCACGACCCAGGAGGCGAACAGCCAGCCGTCCGCGAGCACACGGAACACGGCCTCGGGCTCGCAGGACAGGCGGCGGACGTTGACGGCCATGCCCCCAGCATGGTGCCGGACGGAACACCGGGCGCCGACTCCCAGCGTCCCGCCACCATGCGAGTCGCACGCTCAGGGCTAGCCCTGATCGCAAAGCCGCCGTCACGCCGGAGCGCGCCCCTATGGTGGCAGGATGACCAGCGCCGCCTCCGCGATCGACCTCTCGAAGCGGGATCTCACGCTCGACATCGCGCGCGTGTTCTGCGTCCTGCTCGTGGTCGTGATCCACCTCCTCATGGTGGGCGTCGGGTCGAGCGCAGAGGGCGAGCTCGTCGTCTCGCGGCCCCTCGAGGATCAGAGCTGGTTCGCGGGCGTCACCTGGGCCGGGCAGATCATGCCGCTCTTCTTCGTCGTCGGCGGCTTCGCCAGCCTCACCGCGTGGCGCTCGAGCGTCCGGCGCGGGAGCACGGCGGCCGCCTACGTCCGCAACCGCGTCCTCCGACTCGCACAGCCGACCCTCCCGCTCTTCGTCTTCTACGTCGTCGTCCTCGGCGGGGCGGTGCTCGTCGGCGTCGACCGCTCGCTGCTCGACGTCGTCGCCACCGGCGCTGGGGCGCCGCTCTGGTTCATCGCCGCCTACGTGCTCTGCCAGTCGCTCGTGCCGCTCATGGCCGCCCTCCACGCTCGCGCGCCGCGGCTCACGCTGCTCGGCCTGCTCGCCGGGGCGGCGCTCGTCGACACCGCCCGGTTCACGACGGGCGTCACCGAGATCGGGCTGCTCAACCTCGCCTTCGTCTGGCTGCTCATCCAGCAGATCGGCTTCTGGTACGCCGACGGCTGGTTCGCCGCGCGACGCTGGTGGCAGCTCGTCGCCATCGCCGCCGTCGCCTACGCGGCTCTCGTGCCGATGACCGTGTACGGCGGGTACAGCGACGACATGCTGACGAACCTCAACCCGCCGACCGTGCCGCTCGTCGCGCTCGGCATCGGCCAGGCCTGCGTGCTGCGGCTGCTGCGACCCGCGCTCGCGAAGCTCATGAGCACCCACGCGGCCCGCGCCGTCGTGTTCGTCGTCGGCTCCCGACTCATGACGATCTACCTGTGGCACCTGCCGGTCATCATCATCCTCGCCGGGGTCGGTCTGCTGGTCCCCGGCGCGAGTCCGGAGCCGGCGAGCCCGGCCTGGTGGTGGACCCGCCCGCTCGTCTACCTGCTCGTGCTCGTCGCGATCTTCGGGCTCTCGTTCCTCGTCGGCCGCTGGGAGGCACCCCGCGAGCTCGGCGCGACGCCGCCGCCGCTCATCGTCGGGATCGCCGCCGCCTTGACCTTCATCCCGACCTTCGCGGTCATGGAGTGGTACCTCGATGTCTGGCTGGCGCTGCTCGGCGCGGCGCTGCTCTCGGCGACCGTGCTCCTGCTCGGCCGCTGGGGTTCGCGACGGCCGGCACCCGCGGCGCCGGCCGAGGCCGTCACGCCTGCGTGACGAAGTCGATGAGCTCCTCGACTCGCCCGAGCAGGGAGGGCTCGAGGTCGGTGTAGCCGCGCACGCGGCCGAGGATCCGCTGCCAGGCCGCCGCGACATCCGCCTGGTCCTCATGCGGCCAGCCGAGGTGGTCGAGGATGCCGTGCTTCCAGTCGGTGCCGCGCGGGATCTCCGGCCAGCGCTCGAGGCCGAGCCGTTCCGGGCGCACCGACTGCCAGACGTCGACGTAGGGGTGCCCGACCACGAGCACGTGCTCGCCCTGCACGGCGTCGGCGATCCGCTGCTCCTTCGACCCCGGCACGAGGTGATCGACGAGGACGCCGATCCGGATGCCGGGGCGGGGCTGGTACTCGCGCAGCGCGTCCTGCAGGTGGTCGACGCCCTCCAGGTACTCGACGACGATGCCCTCGATGCGGAGGTCGGCGCCCCACACCTTCTCCACCAGCTCGGCGTCGTGGCGGCCCTCGACGAGGATGCGGCTGGCACGCGCGACGCGGGCGCGCTGCCCGGTCACGGCGAGGGAGCCGGATGCCGTGCGGCCGGTGCCGCGGGAGACCGCCCTCGGCGGGACGAGCACGACCGGCTGCCCGTCGACGAGATAGCCGGGTCCGAGCGGGAAGGCGCGGCGCCGGCCGCGGCGGTCCTCGAGCTCGATCGTCCGGCCCTCGATGCGCACCACCTCCCCCACGAACTCCGGGTCGAGGAGCTCGACGAGGAGGCCGCGCTCGACCGGCACCTCGCGCACGACGGGGCGTCCGCGCTCCTTCCACCCGCTCGCGAGCACGTCGGAGCCGTAGCGGTCGAAGCCCTGATCCATCACCAGGCGAGGCTACGAGGCGGGCCGCCCGCGGCGGGCTCCGGCACGCCGCCCGCCGGTACTGTTGAGCACATGGACCCGTTGACTCTCGGCCTCGGCATCGTCGGCCTCATCATCTTCATCATCACGCTCGTGTCGATCCTCCAGAACAACAACCACGGGGTCGGCGGCAAGGTGCTCTGGATCGCGATCGCGTTCTTCCTCAACTGGATCGGCTCGATCCTCTGGCTCCTCATCGGGCGGGGCCGGCGCCGCTGATGCGCGCCGTCGTCCTCCATGCGCCAGGAGACGTCCGCGTCGAGGAGCGCGAGGCGCCGAGCGCTCCGGGCGCGGGGGACGCGATCGTCCGCGTCGTGGCCGCCTGCGTGTGCGGCTCCGACCTCTGGGGCTACCGCGGCGTGCGCGGCGGCGGCGAGCCGAAGGCGATGGGGCACGAGCTCGTCGGCGTGGTCGAGGAGCTCGGCGCGGAGGTCGGGGGCCTCGAGGTCGGCGATTTCGTCATCTCCCCCTTCTCCCTCGCGGACGGCACCTGCCAGGCCTGCCGTCACGGCATGCCCGCGGCCTGCGATCACGTGACCTTCTTCGGCGGCGACGACGTCGACGGCCGCGGCATCGAGGGCGCGCAGGGCGAGCGCGTCCGCGTGCCCTTCGCCGAGGCCTCCCTCGTGCGCGTGCCCGGCCCGGTCGACGAGGCGCTCCTGCCGCACCTGCTCGCGCTCTCCGACGTCATGTCGACGGGGCACCACGCCGCCGTCTCGGCAGGCGTCGGCCCGGGGGATGTCGTGGCGGTCGTCGGGGACGGCGCGGTCGGCCTCAGCGCCGTGCTCGCGGCGAAGCGCCTCGGCGCGTCCCGCATCATCGCGATGAGCCGGCACGAGGATCGGCAGGCGCTCGCACGGCGATTCGGCGCGACGGACGTCGTGGCCGAGCGCGGCGACGAGGCGGTGGCCGCGATCCGCGAGCTGCTCGACGGCGAGCTCGCCGATGCCGCGCTCGAGTGCGTCGGCACGAAGGAGTCGATGCGGCAGGCGCTCGGCTCGGTGCGCGGCGGCGGCCGGGTCGGCTACGTGGGCGTGCCCGCGGGCGGGCCGGAGCTGCCGGTCGGGTTCCTGTTCGGGCGGAACATCTCGATCGCCGGCGGCATGGCGCCGGCGCGGACCTACATCCCGGAGCTGCTCGAGGACGTGCTCGCGGGATCGCTCGAGCCGGGGCTCGTGTTCGACCTGGAGCTGCCGCTCGCGGAGGCCGCAGAGGCATACGCCGCGATGGACGAGCGCCGCGCCATCAAGGTGCTCCTCCGGCCGTAGCGGCAGCTCACGCCGGTCGAGCGGTGCGGAGGCGGCTAGAAGCCGAAGTCCCCGCCGAAGTCTCCGCCGCCGAAGTCGAAGCCGCCGGCGTCCGCGCCCGCCGCATCCGCGCCGCCCGCGTCGGAGCCGCCCGCGTCCGCGCCCTGCTCGCCGCCGTCGGCGCTCGCACCGCCGTCGTCCCACGGGAGGAAGGCGCTCACGAGTGCCGAGCCGATCACGTAGCCGGCGACCGTGCCGAGCAGCGAGCCCGCGACCATGCCGCCGAATCCCATGCCGGGGCGCTGCCCCATGCCGGCGCCCTGCGCCTGCTCGCCGCCGACGACGCGCTCCATGGTGCCGGGCTGACGCATCTCGGCGCGGGTCGCGGCACGAGCGAGTGTGGCCGGCTCGCTCGACAGCGGACGCTCGCCCGTGCCGGCGCCGCGGCTCAGCTCCTCGTAGATGACGGCGCGCTGCTCGTCGCTCAGCTTCGCGAAGGCCTCCGCGTGGACCTGCTCGATCGTCTCCGGCGGGGCGGTGCGGATGAGGTACCGGTAGCGCTCGATGGCGCGCTCGTCCTCATCCGACGCCGTGCGCACGGCCTGCTGCCGCTGCGGCACGGGCGCCGCCTCGGGCGCGCGCTCCTCCGTGCCGAACAGCCGATCAAAGAAACCCATGGGTCCTGCCTCCTCGTGCTCCCAAGGTAGGCAGGGGCGCTGGACGAGACCTGGGATGGACCTGTGGAGCGGGTCAGCCGCGCGGTCTCAGTCGCGCACCGCCCGGGAGCCGTCCGGCTCGGCGGGGATCACGATCCAGGCGACGACGTAGAAGATCAGCTGGGGCCCGGGGATGAGCAGCGAGAGCACCGTCAGGAGTCGGACGAGCGCGACGTTCCAGCCGAAGCGCTCCGCGAACGCGAGGCAGACGCCGCCGATCATGCGGCCGGTGCGGGGTCGGGAGAGTGTCGAGGTCATGACTCCATGCTCCGCGGGCGCGGCGACGGACGGCATCCGGTCAGCCCCCGGATCCGGGCGGGCGCCCGCCCCTCTCAGCGCTCGAGCGGCAGCAGCATCCCGAAGCGGACGAGCTCCCGGATGCGGGGCGCGAGCTGGGCGCGGAGGGCGGCCGGGTCCGC
Organism: Homoserinibacter sp. YIM 151385; assembly: GCF_027912415.1. NCBI lineage: Bacteria > Bacillati > Actinomycetota > Actinomycetes > Micrococcales > Microbacteriaceae > Homoserinibacter > Homoserinibacter sp. YIM 151385. Next base: position 1,178,605 of record NZ_CP115175.1, read on the forward strand.
ATCGAGGAGGCCGGCGACCGCGTCGACGATCGCGCCGAGGGCGAGCTCTCCGTCGCAGACGCCGACGACCGCGGCGAGCCCGGTGTCGGCGTGGACGGCGCGGCCGAAGCCGGTGCCCTGCCTGAAGAGGATCACGCTGGGGTGCTCCTCGCCGGGCCAGTGGCTGCGCTCCTCGGTGACGTCGGGCGCGACGCGCAGCCGCTGCTCCATGAGCTGCGCGTCGTCGAGGCCGGCGACGGCATCCCATCCCGCGAGCGCCTGCGCGAGGTGGGCGCCGATGCCCGCGAGGTTCTCGCCGAGGCCCTCGGCGATGCGCTCGGTCACCGCGAGGCGCACTCCCGCATCCGTGCCCGGACCCGTCGGCGCGGCCGGACGGCGGAGCAGCACGTAGCCGAAGCCGACCTCGTCGACGCGCCGCTCCGCGAAGTCGTCGAGCCAGGCGTCGACGAGCGCCTCGTGCTCGGGGGTGCCGGGTCGCGTGCCGCCGTCGCGGATCCAGGTCTCGGCGTAGCGGGCCGGGTCGAGGACCTCCCGCTCGACGATCCAGTGCTCGAGTCCCGCGCCCCGAGCCCACGCGGCGGCTCGATCGAGACCGCTGCGCCCGTCGCGGTACTCCCAGTTGCCGAGGAGCTGCGCGGAGCCGCCGGGGGCGAGGTGCGCGGCCGCGCCCTCCACGACGGAGGCGACGAGCGCATCCCCCACCATCCCGCCGTCGCGGTACTCGTAGGCGGGCACGCCCTCGCGGCGCGGGGTGATGACGAAGGGCGGATTCGTGACGATGCGGTCGAAGCGCTCGCCGGCGACCGGCTCGTAGAGGCTGCCGAGGCGGAACTCGATGCGGTCGACGCCGTTGAGCGCGGCGTTGAAGCGGGCGAAGGCGAGGGCGCGCTCGGAGACGTCGGTCGCGATGACGCGATCGGCCCAGCGGGCGGCGTGGAGGGCCTGGATGCCGCTCCCGGTGCCGAGGTCGAGGACGCTCCCGCCCTCGGCCGGCAGCTGGAGCGCGGCGAGCGTCGCGGAGGCGCCGCCGATGCCGAGCACGTGGTCCGTGCGGAGGGCGCCGCCGAGGGCGAGCTCGCCGAGGTCGGAGGCGATCCACCAGCTCGTGACGCCGGTGCCGTCGACGACGGAGGACGGCCGGAGGTCGAGGGCCGGGGCGAGGAGGCCCGCGTCACCCGCGACCGCGATCGCGAGTCCGAGTTCGAGTGCGCCGGCCGAGCCGAGCGAGGGCAGGGCGCGGTCGAGCTCCACCCGGCCGACCGGGGTGCCGAGCACGAGCAGCCGCGCGAGCACCGACAGGGCCGAGTCGGCGCCGCGCAGCGCCCGGAGCGCCGGCACCCGGTCGCCGCGCTCGAGCGCGCCGTCGGCGGCATCCCCCCACAGCTCGCGCAGCGCGTCGACCGTGAGGCCGGCGGCGTCGAGGTCGCGACGGAGGCGGCCGATCAGCTCGGGGTCGAGGCGGGGCGTATCGTGCACCGGCCCATTCAAGCGGATGCCCGCCCCCGCGGCCGACGCCGGTCTAGCCCTCGATGAGCGAGATGATGTTGCCGGCCGGGTCGGCGAACCAGCCGATGGTCGGCCCCTCGGCGGGATCGGTCGAGCGCATCACGCCATGCTCGTCCTGCCCGGATCCCTCGTAGCGGATGAGCTCGACGCCGGCCTCGGCGAGCTCGGCGACCGCCTGATCGATGTCGGCGACCTCGAGGTTGAGGACCGTGTAGCTCGCGGGCACGTGGTCCTCGCCCTTGGGGTAGACGATGATCGGGGCGCCGCCCGTGACGTGCAGCGCGATGATGCCGCCCATGCCCGCGTCGCGGACGTCCAGCCCGAGTGTGTCGCGGTAGAAGACGGCGAGCCGCTCGGTATCGTCCGCCGAGTAGCCGCTGAAGGCGCCGGTCGTGGTGAGCATGTCGTTGGACCTCCGTGTCTCGCATCCATGCGTCCACATGATCCGGGGCGGATCGACTATATTGTGAACACTGTCAACAATGTCACGGCCGGGCGCCAGAGTCCAGGCCGGCGGAACGGAGCGGGATGACCGCCGCGCGCACGACCTACCGTCACGGGGATCTCCGGCAGGCGCTCGTCGACGCCGGGCTGGAGATGTCGCGCGACGGCGGGCCGGATGCGGTCGTGCTCCGCGAGGCCACCCGGCGCGCCGGCGTCTCCCCCAACGCCGCCTACCGCCACTTCGCCGATCGCGGCGCGCTCGTCCAGGCGGTCTCCGATGCGGCCCTCGGCCGGGTCGCCGAGGCGATCGAGCGGGAATGGGATGCGATCGACCCCCACGAGGACCCCGCCGCTCGTGCGCACGCCGAGCTGCGCGCCGTCGGCACCGGCTACCTCCGCTTCGCGCACGACGAGCCGGGCATCTTCCGCGCGGCCTTCACCGTGCCGCGCAACCTCGAGTCGGCGCTGAGCCCCGAGAAGGCAGGCCCCGGCGGCCGCACCCCCTTCGAGCTCCTCGGCATCGCGCTCGACGACCTCGTGGCAGCCGGCGAGCTGGCTCCCGAGCGCCGGGAGGGGGCCGAGCTCGTCGCCTGGTCGGCGGTGCACGGGCTCGCGATGCTCGTGCTGGAGGGCCCGCTCAGCGAGCTGCCCGACGAGGTCGCACGCGCGGTCGGCCAGCACGTCATCGCGATGGTCGACCGCGGCCTCTGAGGTCGCCTCGGGCGACCCGCCGCTCAGTCCGAGGACAGCGGGCGCAGCGACGAGCCCTTGTGCGCCGCCCTCGCCCCGGTCTTCTCCGACTCGACGACGAACGCGGGCTCCTCGTCGCTCGCCGTGAACTGCTGACCCTCGAAGGTGAAGTCGGCGGTCTTCCGCTCGACGACCTTCCCCTGGGTGCGCCCCTGCGAGGTCCCCCAGCTGACGCGGCCGCCCACCCGGATCCCGGCGCTCACAGCTCGACCCGCCGGTTCTCGCCGAGGTCGGGCTCCTGGCGGGTGAGGATGCCCTTGACCACCTGGAAGGCCTTCGCGACGGCGGGCTTGTCCGTGTCCCAGTACTCGACGGTCGCCACGTCGACGCGGAGCACGGCGACGGCCGGGTCCTCGCGCCCGCCCTCGAAGTAGGCGTCCGCGAACGGGTTCCAGAGCTGGTCGATGCGGGCCTGGCTCCGGTCGACGGACCCCGCGCCGCTCAGCGAGAGGTAGCCCTTGTCGTCGGCCACCGAGACGTTGACCTCGGGATGCCGCCGGATCTCGTCGGTCTTGGTGCTCGGGTCGAAGGTCAGGAACCAGAGGGTTCCCTCGAACTCCTCCGCCTCGAGCAGCGCCAGCGGGCGGCTGTGCAGCGCACCGCCTGAGCCTCGGCTCGTCACGATCGCGGTGCGCCCGGATCGCAGGATGCCGCGGATGGTCTCGAGGTCGTCGTTCGTCGCATCGCTCATGTCCTGACGCTCGCACGCGCGGCAGCCCGACGGCCCCGGCTCCCGGGCGACGTTCAGGCCGCGTCGAGCACGCGGTCGGCGAAGGACTCGAGCCGGCGGGACAGCCCCTCGGCGCGCGCGGCGACCGCGGCGTCCTGATCGGCGCGGAAGGAGGTGCTCGCGGCCGGGGCGATGCGGATGATGAGGGAGCACGCGAGGTCGCGGCAGATGTAGGTGCCCACCGAGTTGCCGCGCTCGCCCGCCTCACCGGTTTTCGGCGCCGAGAACATGCGCACCTGATCGGCGGGCTGCTGCGTGTTGCAGAGATTGCAGAGCGCGGCGCCGCCGCCCATCGTCGCGGCGGCGGCCCGCACCACGAGCCCGACCGGCTCGCCGTCGCGCCAGAACACGAGGTAGCCCCGCTGCGGCGCCTGCGGGTCGCGCCAGCCGAGGTACTCGCGCTCCTCCCAGAGCACCTCGTGCAGACCCGGCAGCGGCATGCGCTGCGCCTCGCCGGGAGGCGCGTTGACGAGGGATGCGCGGATGTCGGCCTCGGTCAGCGGCTTCATGATGCGTGCCAGCCTAGGCTCCCGCGCCCGGCTCCGCCGCGGTGATCCTGGGTGCGAGGTGCGGGCGCGGTGCGCGCGAGCAGCGAGCCGAGCGCCGCGGCCCGCCAGCCGATCTAGCGTCGCCGCATGACCACGTCACGCGATCCCGATGCCGACGCCCCGCTCGACGAGCCGCAGCAGCGCGAGAAAGATGTGAGCGAGAGCCCGGGCAGCGAGCGCGACGTCGAGGGCCGGCAGTCGTCGCCGCGCGACAGCGGCGCGACCGACGACCCGGAGATCGACCGGGACGCCGTCAAGACGCTGCCGGGGACCGGCGGGCCCGACGATGTCGGCGAGATCGAGGTCGACGAGGACGAGATCGACATCCCGCGGAAGGACGGCGCACGATGACGCGCTTCGGCTACACCCTCATGACCGAGCAGAGCGGGCCGCGCGAGCTCGTCCGCTACGCCGCGGCGGCGGAGGAGCGCGGCTTCGACTTCGAGGTGTCGAGCGACCACTTCTCCCCGTGGCTCGTGGAGCAGGGCCACGCGCCGCACGCCTGGACGCTGCTCGGCGCGGTCGCTCAGGCGACCTCGCGCGTCGAGCTCATGACCTATGTGACGTGCCCCACGATCCGCTACCGGCCGGCGGTGGTCGCGCAGCAGGCGGCGACGCTGCAGCTCCTCGCGGAGGGCCGCTTCACGCTCGGCCTCGGCTCGGGCGAGAACCTCAACGAGCACGTCGTCGGGGAGGGCTGGCCCGCGATCGACGCACGGCAGGACATGCTCGTGGAGGCGATGGAGATCATCCGCGAGCTGCTCGGCGGCGGTCTGGTCACCTACGACGGCGCATACTTCCGCGTCGACTCCGCCCGGATCTGGGACCTTCCCGAGGACGGCGTGCCGATCGCAGTCGCCGTGTCGGGCGAGAAGTCCGTCGCGCGCTTCTCGGGCCTCGCGGACCATCTCGTCGCGGTCGAGCCCGACGCCGAGCTGGTCCGCGCGTGGGACGGCGCGCACGAGGGCCCCTCTCGCAAGATCGGCCAGCTCCCCATCTGCTGGGACCCGGACGAGGGCGCCGCCGTCGCGCGCGCGCACGAGCAGTTCCGCTGGTTCGCCGGCGGCTGGTCGGTCAATGCCGACCTCCCCACCCCGGCGGGCTTCCACGGCGCGAGCGCCTTCGTGCGCGAGGAGGACGTCGCCGACTCGATCGCGTGCGGCCCCGACCTCGACCGCATCGCCGAGTCGGCTCGACCTTTCCTCGACGCGGGCTTCACCGATCTCGCGATCGTCCAGGTCGGCGACGAGGGCCAGGACCGCTTCCTCGAGGAGGCCGCGGAGCCGCTGCTCGAGCGGCTGCGGGCGCTCTGATCCGACGGGACGCCGTCGTGGTCAGGCGAGCGGTCCGGCCTCGCGCGCGATCGGCGGCAGCACGCGCCGCATGTAGCGCGCCCACCACAGCCTGACGACGAGCCGGACGAGCAGCCGAGCGCCGCGGCGGGGGTGGAACTCGTAGGTCCAGCGGACGCGGGTGCCGGCGCCCTCGGGCGCGAAGACCCACTCGGCGCGGGCGCCCTCGACGAGGCGGCCGAAGAGCTTCTGGAAGTGCGAGAGGTCGTAGGCGAAGCGGCGCGGCTCGTCGACGAGCCGCAGCGTCTCGACGACCGAGCCGCCGTCGGAGAGGAGCAGGCGCCGGTGATCGCCCTCCGCGTCGAAGGCTCCGGCGCGGTCGACGACCCCGACGACCGCGGGCAGCGGGCCGAAGCGCGGGTACCAGCTCGCGGGGTCTGCCGCCGTCACGATGCGGAACGCATCCGGCAGCGGGGCGAGGACGAGCACCTCGGCGCTCGATCCCTCACCGGTCGGCATCGCGGCTCCGCCGGGCCTCAGTCGAGCTTCTCGAGGAGGTGGAAGGGGATCACGAGCGACAGCGAGACGGCGATGATGCCGCCGCCGAACATGAGGAACTGGAGGGGCGCCGCCGCGTCGATCGCGTAGCCGAAGAGCAGGAGAGCTCCGACGAACAGGATCATGGCGATGACGAACGCGGCGACCTTCATGCTCCGATCCTACCGGGAGGCCTTGACGCCGCCGTACCGGCGTGCCATCATCCAACCCAGCGGTTATCGAACCAATCGGTTATATTCACGAGCCGCCGGATGACGAGGAGAGGGGCGACCATGCCGGTCGACGAGCTCAGCCGCGTGTTCTCCGCCCTCGCCGACCCCACCCGGCGCGAGATCCTCGCGCGCCTCGCGGAGGGCGAGAAGACGGTCGGCGAGCTCGCCGAGCCCTTCGACATGAGCCAGCCCGCCGTGTCCAAGCACCTCAAGGTGCTCGAGAGCGCCGGCCTCATCCGACGCGAGCGCGTCGCGCAGTCCCGCTACAGCCGCCTCGATGCGGAGGGGATGCGCGAGGCCGCCGCATGGATCCAGCACTACAAGCGGTTCTGGAGCGACCGGCTCGACGCACTCGACGGTGCGCTGGCCGCCTACCTCGCCGAGAATCCGACGAAGGAGCAGGAATCATGAGCAGCATCCCCGCCGTCCCCGAGGTCACCGACCGGGACGTCTTCATCACCCGCGCCTTCGACGCGCCGCGCGACGTGGTCTGGCGCTTCTGGACGGAGCCCGAGCACCTCAGCCGCTGGTTCGGCCCCGCCGAGGTCCACGTCGACTCCGCCAGCGTCCTCGTCCAGCCGCACGCCGGCGGCCGCTGGGACCTCGACATGGTCGACGACCAGAACGGCGCGACCTACCCGCTGCGCGCCGTGCTCCGGCAGGTCATCCCGCCCGAGTACCTCGAGGGCGTCATCGAGGCCGGCAGCGAGGACGGCGAGATCTCGGGCGTCACGCTCCGCGTCTGGTTCCACGACCACGGCGAGCGGACCCGGATCACGATCCATCAGGGCCCGTTCACCGCGGAGCACCGCGACATGACGATCGACGGATGGGAGTCGTCCTTCCTGAAGCTCGACGCGATCTGGGCGGGGGGCGCGGCATGACCGGCGCCGGCACGGCCTCCGCACGCAGCGCGACCGCGTTCGCCGTCTCCGCCGACGGCACGCGCATCGCCTACGAGACGGTCGGCCGCGGTCCCCTCCTCGTGCTCGTCGACGGCGCCATGTGCGCACGCGACTTCGGCCCCGCGCGCGACGTCGCCGCATCCCTCGCCGACGCGTTCACGGTCATCGCCTACGACCGGCGGGGGCGCGGCGAGAGCGGGAACACGGAACCCTACGCGGTGGCGCGGGAGATCGAGGACCTCACAGCGGTCATCGAGGCCGGCGGCGGCGAGGCGCTCGTGCTCGGCCAGTCCTCGGGCGCCGGACTCGCGCTCGAGGCCGCCGCGGCCGGTGCGCCCATCACGCGCCTCGCGAGCTACGAGGCGCCGTGGGTCGGCCGCCGCGCCGGCCGCGACGGCGCTCCGCTCGACCACCACGGCACCCTCGATCGGCTCATCGCCGAGGGGCGCAACGGCCGAGCCGTCGACTACTTCATGGTGACGATGGTGAACGGGCCGAAGATCATGCCGATCATGATGCGGCTCATGCGGAAGGCGTGGCGGCACCTCCTCGCCGTCGCGCCGACGCTCCGGTACGACGCGGCCGTCATGGGCGACTTCGAGGTGCCCCGCGAGCGGCTCGCGGCGATCCGCATCCCCGTCCTCGCGCTGTGCGGCGAGAAGGCGGCGCCCGAGATGGATGCGGCCCAGCGCGCGATCGCGGAGGCCGTGCCGGGGGCGCGCCACGCGGTGCTCTCCGGTCAGACGCATATGGTCTCCCCCGCCGCGCTCGGCCCCGAGCTGCGCGCCTTCTTCGCGTGAGCGCCCGCCCAGTCCGCCGCCAGTGGCCGACCAGGGCGCCGTCAGGCTGGGCGCGTAGCATCGTGGGGTGTCCGGCTCGACTCGACTCCATGCGCTCGACGGCGTACGCGGAGTCGCGGCCTTCGTCGTGGTGCTCTACCACCTGAGCCTCATCGCGCGACCGTTCCTCAGCCGTGGGGACACGAGCACCGCCTGGCAGCTCGCGACCGAGACCCCGGCGAAGCTCGCCTTCGCGGGGACCGAGGCGGTGCTCGTCTTCTTCGTCCTGAGCGGCCTCGTCGTCGTGCTGCCCGCGCTCCGGGAGGGCTTCAGCTGGGCGGGCTTCCTCGTCTCACGCGCCGTGCGGCTCTACCTCCCGGTCTGGGGCGCGCTGCTCTTCGCCGCGCTCCTCATCGCGCTGCTGCCGCGCGATCCCGCACGCGTCGCCGACGGCGAGTGGATCGTCGACGCCAACGCCCGGACGCTCGACGCCGGCCAGCTGCTCGCGGAGGCGAGCCTGACCCCGGCGAGCTACGACGTCGTCAACGTCCTCTGGTCGCTGCGCTGGGAGCTCGTCTTCACGCTCCTCCTCCCCCTCTTCGTCGTGATCGCCGTCGTCGGCCGCCGACACGTGGCGCTGCTCGGCGCGCTCGCCCTCGGCGGCACGATCCTCGGCCGCATCCTCGACCTCGAGGCGCTCGTCTACCTGCCGGTGTTCCTGCTCGGCTCGCTCATCGCCGTGCGGCTCGACGACTTCCGGCGGTGGGCCGCCGCCCGCCCGCGACCGCTCCTGTGGGGGCTCGGCGGCGCCGCCTCCGCCGCCATGCTCATCGCGAGCTGGCTCGGCCGCCCGATCGCCGAGTCCGACTCGCTCCTCGGCCGGACCCTGTGGGGGCTCGCCGGGGTGGGCGCCGTCGGCATCATCCTCGTGGCGATCGGCTCGCCGGCGATCTCGCGCCTCCTCGAGGCCCGCGTCTCGCAGTGGCTCGGCCGCGTCTCGTTCAGCCTCTACCTCGTGCACGTCCCGATCATCGCGAGCGTCGCCTTCCTCACGGGCGACGAGCGCTGGTGGCTCGTCGCCGCGATCTCCGTGCCGCTCAGCCTGCTCGCGGCCGAGCTGTTCCACCGCGTCGTCGAGAGGCCGTCGCACCGGCTCGCGCGCCAGGTCGGGCGGCGCGTCGGCCGGGCGAGCGCCGCGCTCAGACCGCCGCGCGACGCCGCCGAGCCCGCTCGATCCGCGTCCGGATCCCCCGGACGATGACGAAGCGCGCGAGCCGCGCCGTCGTCACATAGCCGGTCACGCCGGCGCGCTTGAGCTGCTTGCGCGCGAGGGCACGGCCGAAGGCGCGCGCCCAGTCGGCGGTGACCCGCTCGTCGGTATAGCGCTGCGCCGTGCGCTGCGCGGCCAGCCGCATCCGGTCCAGCTCCGGCTTGGGCATGGTGGCGATCCGCTCGACCGCCGCCGTGAGCCCGGCGATGTCGCCCGGCGGGACGAGGAAGCCGTTGCGGCCGTCGCGGATGATGTCCGCCGGGCCGTAGGGCACGTCGTAGGCGATCGGGAGGCAGCCGCCGGCCATGCTCTCGACGAGCACGAGGGGGAATCCCTCCGAGGTGGAGCTGAGGATCAGGTACGAGGCGTGATGCAGCTGCCGGGGCGCGGTGGCGTCGTGGCCCCGGAGGCGCACGCGATCGGGGTCCGGCAGCTTCGCGATCATCCGCTCGAAGCGACCGCGCAGCTCGCCGTCGCCGAAGACGTCGAGATCAGGTCGGTGCGCGCCGCCGGCGAGATCCTCCGCGGCGGCCGAGACGGCGCGGATCGCGTGGTCGACGCGCTTGCGCTTCGTGAGCGCGGCGAGCATGACGCCGTGCCCGGGGTCGCGCTCGAGGTCGAGGGACGCCGGATCGAGGTCGCCGAGATCGCGTGCGTTCGGGATGACCTCGAGGTTGTCGTGCCGGCCGAGCATGATCTCGACGTCGTGCCGCTGCCGCTCCGTGAGGAGCACCACGGCGTCGTAGCCGTCGAGGTTCTCGAAGACGGGCCGGCGACTCTCCCGGAGCGTGCCCATCGGCCGCTTCTGGCCGACGAGGTGCGAGGCGTGGACGAGGTGGAGCGTCACGACGTTCGGACGGCGGTAGGTGAGGATGAAGTTCGCGACCGCCTTGCTGTCGACGATCATCCAGGTGCGGCGGCGGGCGATGAGCGCGTCGAGCCAGGCCGTGTAGAGGTGCCAGATGCGGCCCCAGGATCGCACCGGCTCGCCGCGCTCGTCGCAGAGCACGACCGAGCGCCCGCCCAGCTCGCCGCGCTTCCAGACGTCGCGGCGGTCGCTCGCGAGGAGCGTCCCGTCCTCGCGGTAGTGGTCGATCTGGAGCGTCTCGCCCTCAGCGCCCACCCGGCTTCGACTCAGGACGCGCCCGTCCCGCATCCGGGGCTCGCCCAGCTCGCTCGCATCCCGCTCCTCGTCGATGAGCAGGAGCGGATGGCGCTGAGGGTGCAGCGAGCCGCCCGGCAGCGGGTGCTCGCGCAGCCAGTCCCAGAGGTTGAGGATGCGCGAGCCGGCCGCCATGCGGCCGTCGGCGAGGAAGCGCTGCTCGAGCTCGGGGTAGTCCGCCCGGGCGTCGAGGGTGACGATGTCGACCTCGACGCCGCCGACCTCGACGAAGGCGCGCGTGCGGTGGAGCATCGCGTTCGTCATGCCGCCGTAGCCCTCCGGGATGCCCCAGGTGAGGGCGAGGTGGCGACCGGGAGGGAGGGCCGCGGATGCGCGGCCGGGGAGACGAGGCACCCCGAGACCGTAGTCGAGCGGGCTGGACGGCGCCCGCGCACGAGCCTCGGGTCCGCCGCATGTCGGCTCGGCGCCCTCGGCACGTCCGCGGAGGGGTAGCGTCGGGCGCGTGGCGATCCAGCGAGCGGTGCCGGGCCCCGGCCAGGAGTCGGTGTGGGACTACCCGCGTCCGCCGCGCGTCGAGCCCAGCCGCGAGCGCGTCGTCGTCCGCCTCGGGGGCGAGATCGTCGTCTCGACTCGGGCCGCCGTCCGCGTGCTCGAGACGAGCCATCCGCCGACCTACTATCTTCCGGCCGCGGACTTCGCACCCGATGCGCTCGCATCCGCTCCCGGCGCCTCGATGTGCGAGTTCAAGGGCCGCGCCGCCTACCTCGATGTCCGCGCCGGCGGCGTCATCGCATCCCGTGCGGCCTGGACGTATCCGAGCCCCCTCCCGGGCTACGAGTCGCTGCGCGGGATGATCGCGCTCTACCCGGGGGCGATGGATGCGTGCGAGATCGGCGGGGAGCTCGTGCGCGCGCAGGACGGCGACTTCTACGGCGGCTGGATCACCGATCGGATCGTCGGCCCGTTCAAGGGCGCACCGGGCACGCTCGGCTGGTAGCTGAACGGGGGCTGTGAGCTCGGGCTCGCAGGCGAAGATCCCTCGAAAGGGGGTGGACACCGCACCGTCCCGGGCGTATGGTCCCCTTCACAACGACTGCGGACCCGTCGAACAGGGGGTGGTGACCGTGGATCAGGGGATGGACGCCAGCGCGTCGGCGAAGATGCCGCGTGCCGTGCGATTCCTCCTGCTCTCCGGTGCCGCGGTCCTCGGCGCCGCCGCGCTCTCCCTCAGCCTCTCGAGCCCCGCCCACGCCGCCGCCGGCGAGCAGGACGCCTCGCTCACCGGCGGGCTCGGCAGCACGCTCGAAGCGGTCGTCGATCCGCTCGGCGACACCCTCGACGGCGTCGTCGGCGGCACGGTGAAGCCGGTCGTCGAGAAGGTCGTGAAGCCCGTCGTCCAGCACGTCGCGAAGCCGGTCTCGAAGCCCGCGCCGGCCGCACCCGCGCAGCCAGCGAAGCCGAGTTCCCAGCCCGCCGCGAAGCCCGTGAAGACGGGGCAGTCGCCCACCTCGCACCGGGCCGACGGGCCCGCCGCGACGGCGCTCACAGACGCCCTCCGCACCGCCGTCGCGGCGCTGACCCGCACGCTCGGCGACGAGCCGACGGGCACCGCCGTCGCCCCCGTCGCGGACCTCGTCGACGGCACGCTCCAGGTGCTCGGCACCGACCGCCTCCCGGTGGTCGGCGGGGTGCTCGGCTCGACCCCGGTCGGCAGCGTCACGACTCCCGTGACGGGCCTCGTCGACGGGATCCTGGGCACGACCGTCGAGGTCGTCGAGCCGGGCCTCGAGCCGCTGGCTCCGGTCGCGTCGGGTGCGATCGCGCCGGCCGCCGCCGTCCTGCCCGACTCCGTGCGCCACACGACGGCGCCGCCTCCCGCCGAGCTCGCCGTCGCCGCCGCGCGCGACATCGCCGAGCTCGGCACCGCCGTGCTCGGCGCCCGCGCCGCCGCCGGACTTCCCGCGCCCGCGGGCGGCGCGCCGCTCGGCGTGCTCGGCTCCGACGCCGGCACCCTCGGCATGGCCGCCGCAGCCGCGGCGGCCGCCGTCGCGCTCCTCGCGCGCCGCGATCTCCTCGCCGCCCTCCAGGGCGGCCGGGCCCAGGCCCACCGCGACGAGGTGCTGCCCTCGTCGCCGGTCTTCGAGACCGACTCCTCTCCCGACTGACTGGGATGCCGCATCCACCGAGGATGCGGCGCTGCCGCGGTCGGCCGTGCGAACACGCATGTGCCGGCACCCCACGGGCACGCGGATCGCGTGCCGACGCGAACGGCATCACACCAGCATTCAGGGAGTTGGAACGATGAACATCACCATCCGGAGGGCGCTGCTCGGCATCGCCTTCACCGGGGGGCTCATGGCCCTCGGGGCGGGCGCCGCGCACGCGGCCGACCAGCCCACCACCAACGGAGACGACGGGCTGCTCTCGGGCACCCAGGCGCTCCTCGACGTCGACGTCCCCGTCGACCTCTCCGGCAACGGGATCTCGATCGTCGGCGACTCGTCGTCGAGCGACTCGACGAGCTCGGCGCCGGCGCCCGCCGCGGCACCCGCCCCGGCCCCGGCCGCCTCGACGGGCGGCTCCGACAGCGTCGGCGGCGGCTCGCAGGCCCTCGTCGACGTCGACGTCCCCGTGACGGTCGGCGGCAACGCGGTCAGCGTCCTGGGCGACGCCGACAGCGCGGAGTCGACGAGCGGCTCGAGCGGGTCCGGCGACTCCGACGCCGCGTCCACCGGAGGCAGCACCTCCGGCGACGACGGCATCCTCGGCGGCACCCAGATCGCGCCCGACGCGGACGCCCCGATCACCATCGGCGGCAACGCCGTCTCGGTGCTCGGCGACGCACGCAGCGAGGACTCGACGAGCCGCTCCGGCGACTCCGAGAGCGCGACCGGGTCCGGCACCGCCGGCACCACCACCGGCGACGACGGCATCCTCGGCGGCACCCAGGTGCTCGGCGACGTGACCGCCCCGATCACGGCCGGCGGCAACGCCGTCTCCGTCCTCGGCGACGCCGACAGCACCGGCTCCACCACCACCGCACCCGGCAGCACCGGATCGGACACCGCCGGAACCGGAGGCACCACCTCCGGCGACGACGGCATCCTCGGCGGCACCCAGATCGCGCCCGACGCAGACGCCCCGATCACCATCGGCGGCAACGCCATCTCGGTGCTCGGCGACGCCACCGCGGAGGACTCGACAACCGCCACCGACACCGCCGACAGCAGCACCGCCGGCACCACCACCGGCGACGACGGCATCCTCGGCGGCACCCAGGTGCTCGCGGATGCGGACGCCCCGGTGACGGTCGGCGGCAACGCGGTGAGCATCATCGGCGACAGCACGACCGACGGCACCGGCATCGGCTCGACGAGCGGCACGACCGGCGGCGACGCCGGCACCGGCCCCTCGACGGGCGGCGACGACGGCATCCTCGGCGGCACCCAGATCGTGCCCGGGATCGCGGCGCCGATCACCGCCGGCGGGAACGCCGTGAGCGTCCTCGGCGACGCCTCGTCGAGCGACACCGTCGTCACCGGCGACGGCGGCGACACCGGCGAGTCCGGCGGCCCGAGCACCTCGGGCGATGACGGCATCGGCGGGGGCACGCAGGTCGCTCCCCTGATCCGCATCCCGATCATCCTCGGCGGCAACGCGATCAGCGTCCTCGGCGACAGCGAGACCGACGGCGGCGACGCCGGCACCCCGTTCGAGCTGTTCGAGGAGGGCACCGATGACGGCGGCCCGACCGCCTCGGGTCAGGGCGGCGTCGTCGGGATCGGCGGCGTGACCGCGGCCGCCGCCGGCGACGTGCGGGTGCTCGCCTCCACGGGCGCCGCGGGCGCTGCCCCGGCACTCGCCCTCTCGGTGCTCATGATGCTCGCCGGCGTGCTGATGATCGCGCGCCGTCGGCTCGGACAGCGCTGATCGGCCACCCGCCGGGCGTCCCAGCGTCCGGCGGGTCTCCCGGTCCGGGGGCCGCGCGGGGGCGCGGCCCGGACCGGCCCTGAGGGCCGGGGTCCGCGGATGCCACTGGGGGGATCCGCGGACCCCGGAGCCTCGGGACGCGCGGTGATGGCGCGGGCGGCATCTGCCGCCCGCGCCGTCGTCGCGTCCGGATCAGCGGGCGGGCTGCGCCGAGCGGATGCGGTACCCGGCCCCGCGGTGCTCCTCCGGAAGGCGGTCGCCGCGGCCGTGGAGCTTCTGCCGGAGCGTGCCCGGCTGGTACTCGCTCGGGTAGACGCCGCGCGCCCGGAGCACCGGGATCACGTGCTCGACGACATCCTCGAAGGTCCCCGGGGTGATCGCGTAGGCGAGGTTGAAGCCGTCGACATCCGTCTCCTCGACCCACGACTGCAGCTCGTCCGCGATCTGCTCGCCCGATCCGACGATGAAGGGGCCGAGGCCGCCGATCGCCCCCTGCGTGGCGAGGTCGCCCACCGTCCACTCGCGGCCCAGATCCTTCTCGGCCTGGAGGTTCGACAGCACCGACTTGATGGCGTTCGACTCGACGTTGCCGACGGGCTCGTCGAGCTCGTACTGCGAGAGGTCGACGCCCATCCAGCCCGACATGAAGGTGAGGGCGCCCTCCGCGCTCGTGTACTGCAGGTAGTCCTCGTACTTCGCCCGCGCCTTCTCCGGGGTCTCGTCGGTGATGACGGTGAGCAGCGTGTAGATGCGCGCCGAGTACCGGTCGCGACCGGCCGCCTCGAGGGCGTCGCGGATGCGCGAGACCGTCGCGCGGAGCACCTCCTTCGAGGGGGCGGCGACGAAGATCGCCTCCGCGTTGCCCGCCGCGAAGCCGATGCCGCGCGGCGAGGCGCCCGCCTGGTAGATGACGGGCGTGCGCTGCGGCGAGGGCTCCGAGATGTGGATGCCGGGCACCTTGAAGTGCTTCCCCTCGTGCTGGATGTGGTGGACCTTCGACGGGTCCGTGAAGACCCCCGACTCGCGGTCCCGGACGACGGCGTCGTCCTCCCACGAGCCCTCCCACAGCTTGTAGAGCACCTCGAGGTACTCGTCGGCGTGGTCGTAGCGGTCGTCGTGCTCGAGCTGGTCGTCGTGGCCCATGTTGCGGGCGGCGCTCGGCAGGTAGCCCGTGACGACGTTCCAGCCGACGCGGCCCTTCGTGAGGTGGTCGAGCGTCGTGAGGCGGCGTGCGAAGGGGTACGGGTGCTCGTAGGCGGTGCCGGCGGTGACGCCGAAGCCGAGATGCTCGGTCACGAGCGCCATCGCCGAGACGAGCATCAGCGGGTCGTTGACCGGGACCTGCGCTCCGTTGCGGATCGCGGCCTCGTTGCTCGAGCCGTACACGTCGTAGGTGCCGAGCACGTCGGCGATGAAGATGCCGTCGAAGGTGCCGCGCTCGAGGAGCTTCGCGAGCTCCGTCCAGTACTCGAGCGTGTTGTAGGTCGAAGAGCGGTCGTCGGGGTGGCGCCACAGCCCGGAGGACTGGTGTGCGACGCAGTTCATGTCGAAGGCGTTGAAGCGGATCTGACGGGCCATGCCGGTATCGTCGCGGGTCCGCCTCCCGCGCGCGAGCGGCATCCGTCACGCGGCTTCACATTGCGTCGCACGGCGCAACACGGCTCGCATCGGGCGGGATGCGGACGTAGCTTCGCTGGCATGACCGACACCGCCATCGCACGACCGGAGACCGCGGCGAGCCCGGACGGGAGCCGCCTCAAGGTCGTCGCCGTCTCCGGCAGCCTCAGCGCGCCATCGAAGACCACGGTGCTCGTCGAGGCGATCGTCGAGGCGGTCGCGCAGCGCCGCGACGTCGACGCCGAGCTCATCGAGGTCCAGCGGATCGGTCCGAAGCTCGCGGGCGCGATCCGCCGCACCGACCTCCCCGACGAGGTCGAGTCGAGCCTGCGCGCGATCGAGTCGGCCGACCTGCTCGTCGTCGGCACGCCCGTCTACCGCGCCTCCTTCACCGGGCTCTTCAAGCACCTCTTCGACTTCGTCGGCCAGTACTCCCTCGTCGACACCCCCGTGCTCCTCTCCGCGACGGGCGGCAGCGAGCGCCACGCGCTCACGATCGAGCACCAGCTCCGGCCGCTGTTCGGCTTCTTCCAGGCGCTGACCCTGCCGATCGGCGTCTACGGCTCCGACGCCGACTTCCGCGACCATCGGATCGCCTCCGACGACCTCCGCGGCCGCATCGACGTGGCCGTCGAGCGCGCCGTCCCCCTGCTCGGGCGGCGGCCCGCACAGCTGCGCCCCTCGCAGTGGTGAGCGCCCCGCTCGTCGAGCGGAGCTGTCCCGATCCTCGGAGAATCCGGTCGAACCTCGTCCCTCGGGTGCAGATCGCGACGAATCTCCGAGAATCGGCACGCCCCGACGCTCGTTGAGGAGCCCGCGACGCCTCCCTGCGCGGCGGCGCGCGCGCTCAGGCGAGCGGGAGGCGCACCGTGAAGACCGTCGCGCCGGGCCGCGAGTCGACCGCGACCACGCCGCCGTGCGCCTCCGCGATCGCGGCGACGATCGAGAGCCCGAGCCCGGAGCTGCCCGCGGCGCGGGAGCGCGAGTCGTCGCCGCGCACGAAGCGCTCGAAGAGCCGCGGGCGCAGCGCCTCGGGGATGCCGGGGCCGTCGTCCGCGACGCGCAGCACCGCCGCATCCCCCTCCCGGGAGAGCCCCGCCGTGACGGTCGTGCCGGGCGGCGTGTGGGCGCGCGCGTTCGCGAGGAGGTTGACGACCACCTGCGTGAGACGACCGGGATCGCCGACGGCGACGAGATCCGCGGCGTCCTCCGCGAGGTCGAGCTCCCACACGTGCTCGGGCCCGGCCGCGTGGGCGTCGCCGACGGCGTCGAGGAGGATCGGCGCGAGCTCCACCTCCTCGCGGCGCAGGCGGTCGCCCGCGTCGAGGCGGGCGAGGAGCAGCAGGTCCTCGACGAGCCCGGTCATCCGCACCGACTCGGAGCCGATGCGGTCGAGTGAGCGGGCGACGTCGGGCGGCAGCTCGCCCTCGATGCGCTGCGCGAGCTCCGAGTAGCCGCGGATGGAGGCGAGCGGCGTCCGCAGCTCGTGGCTCGCGTCGGCGACGAAGCGCCGCAGCGTGTCCTCGCTCTCCTGCCGGGCCCGGAGCGAGAGCTCGACGTGCCCGAGCATCCGGTTGAAGGCGGCGCCGACCTGGCCGACCTCGGTCGCCGGGTCCGCATCCCGCTCGGGGACGCGCTCCCGCAGCGCGACCTCTCCGGTGGCGAGCGGCAGCTCGGCGACGCGGGTCGCCGTCGCGGCGACCCGGTCGAGCGGGCGCAGCGCCAGCCGCACGACGAGCTGGCCCGCGAGCACCGCGACGGCGAGCGCCGCGACCGCGACGAGCGCGAAGATGAGGATCAGACTGCCGGTCGTGGCCCGCACCTCGGCGAGCGACTGGCCCGAGATCACGACGACGCCGCGCTCGACGTCCTCCCGGGCGGCGACCCGGAAGGCGCCGAGATCGCCGCCCAGCTCGACCGTCGTCGGCCGCCCGTCCACCGCGACGCCCTCGAGCGCCGCGAGCTGCTCGACCGAGGGCTGCACGATCGTCCCGTCGTCGGCGGTGTACGCGGCGACGCGGACCTCCTCGTCGACGAGCAGCACGACGAGGCTGCCGACGCGCCGCTGCGGACCGGTGTCGCCGCCGATCGGGCCGCCCTGGCCTCCCTCGAATCCGAGCGAGGCGCGCACCTGCTGATCGAGCCGGACCATGAGGTTCTGCTGGAGGACGAGCACGCTCGCCGAGCCGACGACGATGCTCAGCAGCGCGAGCAGCGCGACGATGCCGAGCAGGAGGCGGCGCTGCAGCGACCAGGGCCGCCGCCGCGCCGCGCGCGCGGGCGAGCTCACCCGACCGCCGGCCGGATCGAGTAGCCGACGCCGCGCACCGTGTGGATCATCGGCTCGCCGAGGGTGTCGATCTTCTTGCGGAGATAGGAGATGTAGATCTCGACAATCGAGGAGCGCCCGCCGAAGTCGTAGCTCCACACCCGGTCGAGGATCTGCGACTTCGAGAGCACCCGCTTCGGATTGCGCATCAGGAAGCGGAGCAGCTCGAACTCGGTCGCGGTGAGGCGGATCGGGACGCCGCCGCGCGAGACCTCGTAGGTCTCCTCGTCGAGGGTGAGATCGCCGACCCGCAGCTGCGTCTCCGCCTCGCCCTGCACCAGGGTGTGCCGGCGCACGAGCCCGCGGAGCCGCGCGACGACCTCCTCGAGGCTGAAGGGCTTCGTGACGTAGTCGTCGCCGCCCGCGGTGAGCCCGGCGATGCGGTCGTCGACGCCGTCCTTGGCGGTGAGGAAGAGGACGGGCGCGTCGTTGCCGTCGGCGCGGAGCCGGTGCAGCACCTCGAGCCCGTCGATGCCGGGCATCATGACGTCGAGCACGACGACGTCGGGGGCGAAGTCGCGGGCCGTGCGGAGCGCGTCGAAGCCGTTGGCGGCGACGCGGGTGTCCCAGCCCTCCGAGCGGAGCGCCATGCGGAGGAGGTCGCTGAGGGTGTCCTCATCGTCGACCACGAGCGCGCGGACGGGCGAGCCGTCGAGGCGGACGAGGGGCGCGGGGCGGGTGGCGGGAGGGGTCATGGTCACGGCGGGCGGTCTCTCTGGCGTCTCGGCGGGGAGGCGCATCCGCGTCTCGTCCACCATTCCGCCACCGCTCGCTATGAGCAGTCTATGAAGCGGCTGTGGCGTGTCCAGATGCCTCTCGGGCGCGCTCGCGCACCCGGATCGCGACGGGGACGGCGAGGACCGCGAGCAGTGCCGTGAGGACGAAGACGGCGGTGAAGGCGCTCGGCTGCTCCCGCCCGCCGACCGCCGCGAAGACGAGACCCGAGAGCGCGATCGCGATGGCGCCGCCGACGGCATCCGCCATCGACATCGCGGAGCTGTTGAAGCCCTGGTCCCGCGGCGTCGAGTAGGCGAGCACGAGCGTGCTGATGCGGGGGAACACCGTGCCCATGCCGGCGCCCGCGACGAGCCAGGCGGCGGCCGCGCCGACGGGCCCGAGGCCGAGCACGGCGACGAGCAGCTGCCCGGCGATGCCGGCCGCGACGAGCGCCGCGCCGATGCGGACGACCACATCGTGCGGCATCCGCGCGAGGAAGCGGCCCTGCACGTCGGAGCCGACCGCCCAGGAGACGGCACCGACCGTGAGGATCAGCCCGGCCGCGGTCGCCGAGAGCCCGTCGCGCTCCTGGAGGAGGAGCGGGAGATAGATCTCGGTGGCGAAGAACGCGGCGGCGACCGCGCCGCGGAGCATGACGGTCGCGGGGAGGCCGCGGCCGACGAGCAGGGTGCGCTTCGGCAGCAGGGGCCGCATCGCGACCGCGACGACGACGAGCGCCGCCGCGGCGACCGCCCAGCCGAGCCAGCCGGTGCCGGGCGAGCCGGCCCCCGCATCCCCGTGGGCGGCGCCCCCGCCGAGCTCGCCGCCGATCGAGATCGCGACGACCCCCGCCGCGACGACGAGGGAGAGGAGGATGGCGGGCCACGCGCGCGCGAGCTCCTCAGCCCGCTCGTGCGGGGTCGCGAGCAGCAGGCGCAGCGTCGGCAGCATGACGGCCGAGGCGGCGAGGGTGAGCACCCCGACCCCGAGGAACACCCAGTGCCAGCTGATCTCGTCGGCGACGAAGCCGGCGACGGCGGGGCCGATGAGCGAGGGGATGACCCAGGCGGCCGCGAAGGCGCCGAAGATCGAGGGGTGGAGCCGGGCCGGGTAGAGGCGCGCGACGACGACGTAGAGGGCGACGGTCGTCGCGCCGCCGCCCAGCCCCTGGAGGAACCGGCCGACGACGAAGACGCCCATGTCGGTCGCGAGCCCCGCCGCGAGGAGGCCCGTGAGGAACACGCCGACGGCCGCGAGCAGCGGCGGCACGGGCCCGCGCCGGTCCGACCACGCGCCGCCCGCGACCATGCCGACGACGGAGGCGGCGAGGGTGCCGGAGAAGGCGAGCGAGTAGAGGGCGTCGCCGTCGAGCTCCTCCGCGACCGTCGGCATGATGGTCGTCACCGCGAGCGCCTCGAAGGCGGCGAGGAAGATGAGCGCGAAGGAGCCGACGGTCGCGGTGCGGTACGCGGGGGCGAGGATGCCCGCCTCGCGCGTCGTCTGCTCCGCCATGCCGCCCGCTCTCCTCCCGCGGCCCGTGGATGCGCGCGGCTCTCCAGCCTACGGCGGAGAATGGCTCCGTGCCCGTGCTCGCCGACGCTCCCCCGCCCCGCATCGTCATGACCTCCGACGGCCGCCGCCTCGCGACCTACGACACGGGCGGGCCGGATGGCGCGCCGGTCGTCGTCGCACTGCACGGCTTCGCCTCGAGCGGGCTCGCGAACTGGATGGCGACGGGCTGGTTCCGGGATCTCGGCCGCGCGGGCGTCCGGGTGCTCGCCCTCGACCAGCGCGGGCACGGCGCGAGCGACCATCCGCACGAGCCCGCGGCCTACTCGATGCCGCAGCTCGTCGACGATCTGCTCCGCGTGCTCGACGACCACCTGCTCGATGAGGTCGACCTCCTCGGCTACTCGCTCGGCGCGCGGGTCGGCTGGCACGCGGCGCTCGAGCTGCCCACGCGGATCCGGCGGGCGGTGCTCGGCGGCATCCCCGACGGCGACCCGCTCACCCGGTTCGACGTGCCCGGCGCGCGGGCGCACCTCGCCGACGGCGCCCCGCTCGGGGACCGGCTCACGCGCACCTACCTCGAGATGGCGGCGGGGATCCGCGGCAACGACCTCGAGGCGCTCGTCTCGCTCGTCGAGGGGATGCGCGGCGGCCCGCAGCCGGATCCGGCCGATCCGCCGCGCCAGCCGGTCCTCATCGCGACGGGTGCCGAGGACCGCATCCTCGAGCAGTCGCGCGGGCTCGCCGCGGCGCTGCCCGCGGGCCGCTTCCTCGAGATCCCGGGCCGGGACCATTTCAACGCGCCGACCTCGCGGGTCTTCCGGGATGCGGCGGTCGCCTTCCTGACGGAGCCGTCCGCGGACTAGACGGGCGGCTCGATCGCGATGTCGGCGCCCCAGTCGGAGAAGGTCTGATCGACCACGACCGTGACGTCGAGGAGCGAGGATGCCGCGCTGGCCGTGACGGGGCGCATCCGCTCGTCGAGCACGAAGGACACCGAGCTCAGGCGGTTGCCGTCGCCGAGATCGCGCTCGCCGACGGCGTCGACACGGATGCCCTCGACCCGCTCGCCGTCCGGCAGCTCGACCGTCTCGGGACCCGCGACGAGCCAGGTGTCGAACATCGCCATGACATCGCGATTCGCCTCGGGCGAGGCGACGGCGCGAACCGTCTCGGCCGCCATCTCGGCGATCATCTCGCGCGGGCCCCCCGTCGGGTCGGCCTTCACCCATCCCATGGTGTCGTCGTACCAGGCCTCGTCGTCGATGATCACGAGGCCGCCGCGCCCGTCATAGAAGTCGATGCGGAGGCGCTGGCCGTCGCGCGTCGAGAAGGCGCCCTCGCCGTCGAACAGCGCGTCCCAGCCCCGGTACTGCTGCGTCACGCGGCCGGACCCGGCCTCCAGCACCGCTGCCGAGACGCAGTCGGCGAGCTCGGGCCCGGCGACCTCCGCACCGCCGAGCAGCTCCTCGCGCCCGCACGGGTCCGGCGCGGGCGCCCGGGATCCGGGCTCGTCGAGGTCGACGGGCGAGGCCGGCCCCGGCCCGGCGGCCGAGCAGCCGGCCAGGCCGGCTGCGAGCGCGGCCGAGACGAGCGCGCCGACGACTCGGATCCGGGTCATGCGGGGTCCTCTCCTCGGTTGCGGCCTCGGCGATCCTGCCAGCCGCGGTCGGGGCGGGGCAACTCGAAGCCGAGCAGACGTCACCTGTCGGTCTGATTCGCCTTCCGTGGCCCGCCGTGGCAGAGTCCCCGGATCCGATCCAGGAGGACGACATGCACGAGCAGGGATGGCGGCTGACCCCGGCGCGCCCCGACGACGCGGGGTGGATGGCGGAGCTCCGCGCCCAGGTCATGCGCCCCGACCTCGAGCGGCTCGGCCGCTACGACGAGACCCGGGTGCGCCGTCGCTTCCTCGGCGCCTACCGGCCCGAGGGAACGCGTGTCGTCGAGCTCGACGGCGAGCGCATCGGCCTGATCGGCGTCCGCCCCGAGGTCGACGCGACGTGGATCGAGCACTTCTACCTCCCGGCCCGCGTGCAGGGCGCCGGCATCGGCTCGGCGATCCTGGCCTCGGTGCTCGCGGAGCCGGGCCGCGGCCTCCCGCACCGGCTGCAGGTGCTCGTCGGAAGCCGCGCCCGGCGCCTCTACGAGCGGGCGGGCTTCCGTCCGCTCGGCGACGACGGCGTCGACCTCGAGATGATCCGCGACGCGCCCGGGGCGGCATCCGGACTCGGCTGACGTCCCGCGGCGCGGAGGCGGCACCCAGCGTGACGTCGGCGGCGCCGGGCACACTGGAGGCATGGACATCCAGTACACGGCAGTGGCGACGAGCATCGGCGACGGACGGAACGGGAGCGCGCGCACGAGCGACGGCATCCTCGAGGTGCAGCTCGCGACGCCCGTCGAGATGGGCGGCCCCGGCGGGGCGACGAACCCCGAGCAGCTCTTCGCGCTCGGCTACGCCGCGTGCTTCCACTCCGCGCTCAAGGGCCAGGCGAAGCGCCTCGAGCTCGCGCCGAGCGACACGGCCGTCACGGCGGAGGTCGGGATCGGCACGCGCGACGGCGGCGGCTTCGGCCTCGAGGTCGCGCTGCGCGTCGAGATGGCGGGCGTCTCCGAGCAGGAGGCCCGCTCGCTCGTGGAGGCGGCGCACGAGGTGTGCCCGTACTCGAACGCGACCCGCGGCAACATCATCGTCACCCTCGACGTCGACGTCGCGTAGGGGCCCGTCGAACCTCCGTACTGCCTGGGAACCGCGGTGACCCGGCCAATACACCTCTCATCAGCCATTCTGAGAGCGATGAGCGCAGCCTGAGCACCGCCTGAGCACCTCAGACGACGGGCCCGTCCCGTCGCCCGCCCGAGATGCTCGCTAGCCTCGAACACGCCTCCGGCCGCCGCCGGGGCGTGGACGGAACGCGCGAGCAGACACGGATGGTGATGCGCAGCATGCTGGAATTCCTCGGCAGCAGATTCGAGCAGATCGCCTTCGGATCGGCCCAGCACTTCAGCCTCGTGGCCCAGTGCGTCGTCATCGCGACGCTGCTCGCGATCGGGATCGCGGCGCTCGTCTACCGCAGCCGCACCGCCGCCGGCATCGCGAACGGCATCTCGGCGATCGGGCTCACGATCCCCGCCTTCGCCTTCATCGGCCTGCTCGTCGCCCCGCTCGGCTTCGGCGTCGCGCCGGCGGTCGTCGTCGTCACCTTCTACGCGGTGCTCCCCATCCTCCGCAACGCGATCGTCGGGCTCACCGGCGTCGACCGCTCGCTCGTCGAATCGGCGCGCGGCATCGGGATGAGCCGGGCCCGCACCTTCTTCCGCGTGGAGCTCCCGATCGCCTGGCCCGTCATCCTCACCGGCATCCGCGTCTCCGCGCAGATGGTGATGGGGATCGCGGCGGTCGCCGCCTACGTGCTCGGGCCCGGCCTCGGCGGCTTCATCTTCTCCGGGCTCTCGCGGCTCGGCGGCGCGAACTCGACCGAGTCGATCGTGGTCGCCATCGTCGGCGTCATCCTGCTCGCGCTCGTCCTCGACCTCATCCTCGTCGGCATCGGCCGGCTCACGACCCCGAGAGGCATCCGTGTCTGACACCACCATCGAGACCACCGCCGTCGAGTCCGGCATCACCGGCAAGGCGATCCGCCTCGACAACGTCACGAAGCGCTACCCGGGGCAGGAGAAGCCCGCGGTCGACGGCATCACGCTTGAGATCCCGGCCGGCAAGGTCGTCATGCTCGTCGGCCCCTCCGGCTGCGGCAAGACGACGACGCTGAAGATGATCAACCGGCTCATCGAGCCGACCGAGGGCCGCGTCATCCTCGGCGACGAGGACGTCACCTCCATCGACGGCGACGAGCTGCGCCGCCGGATCGGCTACGTCATCCAGGCCGGCGGGCTGTTCCCGCACATGACGGTCGCGGCGAACATCGCGCTCGTGCCGAAGATGCTCGGCTGGGACAAGGCCCGCATCGCGGCGCGCGTCGACGAGCTGCTCGAGCTCGTCTCGCTCGACCCCGACACCTACCGCGACCGCTTCCCCCGCGAGCTCTCCGGCGGCCAGCAGCAGCGGGTCGGAGTCGCCCGAGCGCTCGCCGCCGACCCGCCCGTGCTCCTCATGGACGAGCCCTTCGGCGCGGTCGACCCGATCACCCGGCAGCGCCTCCAGGACGAGCTCATCCGCATCCAGGAGGAGGTGCAGAAGACGATCGTGATCGTGACGCACGACTTCGACGAGGCCGTGAAGCTCGGCGACTGGATCGTCGTCTTCCGCGAGGGCGCGCGCATCGTGCAGTACGACACCCCCGAGCGGATCCTCGCGGAGCCGGCCGACGAGTTCGTCGAGAACTTCATCGGCTCGGGCGCGGGCCTCAAGCAGCTCACCCTCCGCCGCGTCCGGGATGTCGAGGTCGCCGAGGCGGTGACCGCCTCCCCCGGCGAGTCCGGTGCGGACGTCCTCGCGAAGATCACCGAGGCGGGCCACGGCCACGCCGTCGTGCTCGACGCGAAGGAGCGCCCGCTCAGCTGGCCGAGCCGCCGCCAGCTCTCCCGCATCCAGACGCTCTCGGCGGACGCCGACCCCGCGCTTCCCGTCGTCAGCCGCAGCGCGACCCTCAACGACGCGCTCGACACCATGCTCACCTCCAACGCGGGCGCCGCGCTCGTGACCGGCTCGCGCGACCGCTTCCTCGGCGTCATCACCGTCGAGACGGTCATGGATGCGATCCGCGCCGCACGCGAGGCCGCGTCCGAGGCGGCCGCAGATGCGCCCGTCGGCATGAACACCGGGCCCATCGGCACGGTCGGGGCGGTCGCCGAGCGGCAGGCCGCGGAGGCGGGAGCGGAGCAGTGAGCACCGCGACGATCGACGGCGCGCTCTCCGCGACCGGCACGGCCGGCGACGGCCCCTCGAAGCCGAAGCGCGGCCGGGGCCTCGGCGCGTGGAAGGGCCTCATCTGGCAGATCGTCGGCATCGCGGCGGTCTTCGCCGCGGTGATCATCTGGCTGCTCGTCGCGCCGCTCACCGCGACCGAGCGCGGGACGCTCGCCCCCGCCGCGCTCTGGGGCGCGACGCTCGAGCACCTGCGCCTCACCTTCGTCTCGGCGATCATCGTGCTCGCCATCGCGATCCCGCTCGGCATCCTCCTCACCCGCAGGCCGTTCCGGCGGGCGGCGGCGCCGATCCTCGCGGTCGCGAACTTCGGCCAGGCGGCACCGGCGGTCGGTCTCATCGTGCTCCTCGCGGTGTACATCACCTCCGGCTTCTGGGCCTCGGTCGTCGCGCTGGTGCTCTACGCGGCGCTGCCGGTGCTGCGGAACACGATGATCGGCATCCGCGGCGTCGACGACCGGCTCGTGGAGGCCGGACGCGGCATGGGCATGAGCGCGGGCGCCGTGCTGCTCCGCGTCGAGCTGCCGCTCGCCGTCCCCGTCATGCTCTCCGGCATCCGCACGGCCCTCGTCCTGCTCGTCGGCACGGCGGCCCTCGCCGCCTTCGTCAACGGCGGCGGGCTGGGCCTGCTCATCGTGACGGGCGTCAACCTCTACCTCATCAACGTGCTCGTGGTCGGCGCCGTCATCATCGCGCTGCTCGCCCTTCTCATCGACTGGCTCGGCCGCGTCGTCGAGGAGATCGCACGCCCGAAGGGACTCTGATCATGCCCACTGCGAACCGCCAGCGCCGTCGCGCGGCGCGCACCGCCGCCGCCACCGCCCTCGCGGGGCTGACGATCGCGGGGCTCGCCGGCTGCGGCCTCCAGCCCGCGACCGCGTACGTCCCCGAGGTCGGACCGGGCTCGATCGAGCCCATCGAGGGGCTGCCCGAGGACGCCGCCATCACCATGACGGCGAAGAACTTCACCGAGCAGCTCATCCTCGGCAAGATCGGCGTCATCACCGCGAAGGCGGCCGGCTTCGACGTCACCGACCTCACCAACGTGCCGGGCAGCGTGCCGGTCCGCCAGCTCATGCTCGACGGCGGCGCGGACGTGACCTGGGAGTACACGGGCACCGCGTGGCTCACCTACCTCGGCGAGGAGACGGGCATCCCGGACAAGCAGGAGCAGTTCGATGCCGTGAAGGAGGCGGACGCCGAGCTCGGCCTCACCTGGCTCGAGCCCGCCCCGCTCAACAACACCTACGCGCTCGCGATCCGCTCGGAGGCGGCCGAGGAGCTCGGCGTCTCGAAGCTCTCCGACATCGCCGATCTGCCGGTCGAGGAGCGCACGATCTGCGTCGAGCCCGAGTTCAACTCGCGCGCCGACGGGCTCAACCCGATGCTCGAGACCTACGGCATCCCGCGCGGCAGCGCCGACGGCGTGCCCGACGAGAACGTCGCGATCTACGACACGGGCGCCGTCTACACGGCGACCGACAAGGGCGCCGCCTGCAACTTCGGCGAGGTCTTCACGACCGACGGCCGCATCGACAGCCTCGACCTCACGGTGCTCGAGGACGACGAGAGCTTCTTCCCCGCCTACAACGTCTCCGCCGTGTTCCATACGGCGACCCTCGACGAGTACCCGGGGCTGGCCGACGTGTTCGCGCAGGTCACCCCGGCGCTCGACGACGAGACGATGCGGCAGCTCAACCTCCGCGTCGACGAGGGCGGCGAGGAGCCGGCGGACGTCGCCTACGACTTCATGCTCGAGCAGGGCTTCATCACCGAGCCCTGAGCGTGAGCGCCCGACTGCTGCTCATCGCCGACACGCACGTGCCGGCGCGGGCGCGCGGGCTCTCCTCGGAGCTCTGGCGTGCAGTCGACGAGGCGGATGTCGTGATCCACGCCGGCGACTGGGTCGAGGTCGCGCTGCTCGACCAGCTCGAGGCGCGGTCCGCCCGGCTGCTCGGCGTCTGGGGCAACAACGACGGCGCCGAGTTGCGCGCGCGGCTGCCGGAGGTCGCCCGCGCCGAGATCGAGGGCGTGCGGATCGCCGTCGTGCACGAGACGGGGCCCGCCGCCGGCCGGGAGGCGCGGTGCGCGGCCGCCTACCCGGAGACGGACGTCCTCGTGTTCGGGCACAGCCACATCCCCTGGGACTCCCTCGCACCGGGCGGCCTTCGCCTGCTCAACCCCGGCTCCCCCTCCGATCGCCGTCGCCAGCCGGTCTGCACGATGATGACGGCGCGAGCCGAGGCGGGCCGACTCCACGAGGTGCGTCTCGTGCCGGTCGACCGCGACGCGCGCTGAGACGCGCCCCAGCATCCACGTCGGCTGGGAAGGGCGGCGGGATGCGGGCGCGGCCCGCGAGCGGATGGGAGTCTTGCGGCATGGAACGCGACGGCGAGAACAGCACCGGCAACCAGTCCGACAGCGCGGAGGCGGGCGACCTCGTCGACACCGGGCAGTCGGACGACATCCAGTCGAGCCTCAACCAGCAGGGCGGCGCCGACCGGGAGACGATCGAGGAGATCGAGGAGTCCGAGGGCGAGCAGGGGGGCGACAGCCCGAAGCTCCTCGACTGAGCCTCGCCGCTCCCCGCACGCCGACGCCCGGCGCGGGCCGATCCACGACAGGATGGATGCCATGGCCTCCCCCGTGACCCCGCGCGTCGCCGTCTACATCGACTTCGACAACATCGTCATCTCGCACTACGACTTCGTGCACGGTCGCGACGCCTGGCGCAAGGACCAGATCCACGGCGGCGTGACGGCCGCGACCCGCCCGAAGCTCGCGCAGGCGCAGGTCGACGTGGGCGCGATCCTCGACTACGCGTCCTCCTTCGGCACGGTCGCGATCAGCCGCGCCTACGCCGACTGGTCGATCGGCGCGAACGCCGACTACCGCCGGCAGCTGATCGACCGGGCCGTCGACCTCACGCAGCTCTTCCCCGTGTCGAAGAGCAAGAACGGCGCCGACATCCGCCTCTCGGTCGATGTCGTCGAGGACCTCTTCCGCCTGCCCGACATCACGCACGTCGTGATCGTCGCGGGCGACTCCGACTACATCGCGCTCACCCAGCGCGCGAAGCGGCTCGGCCGCTTCGTCGTCGGCATCGGGATCGAGGGCTCGACGAGCGTCGCCCTCAAGGCCGCCTGCGACCAGTTCGCCGTCTACGACGACCTGCTCGACGAGGAGGATGCGGCGGAGATCGCGGCGACGCAGGCCGCCGCCGGCACGCCCCCGGCCGGAAGCCGCGGCCGCGGCGGCGCGGCGGCCCGTCGAGTCTCCTCGGCCCCGGCGAGCGCGGAGGAGCCCGCGGATGCCGCCGCGGTCGACGATGCCGCGGGCACCGAGGCCGGCGCCCCCGCCGAGCACCCCGCGGGCGAGCGCATCACCCCGAAGGCCGCCACCCGCCTCCTCGTCCGCGCCATGCGGCTCATCGGCGACAAGCAGACCGACGACGAGTGGATGACGCTCGGCGAGGTGAAGAACCAGATGCTGCGCCTCAACCCGGCCTTCGCCGAGAAGCCGCTCGGCCACGGCTCGTTCCAGGATTTCGTCGCCGAGCGCAACAGCCTCGTCGAGCTGGACCGCGACCCCTCCGGCCGTCAGCCCCGCATCCGCCTCCGCGCCCGACAGTAGGAGTCCGCCATGACGCACGAGCACGACCACGGCACCGGACGCCCGAGCCTCCGGGGGCTCCTCACCGACCGCCTCGGCCGGTGGAGCATCCGCAGCCTCCAGATCATCGCCATCCTGATCCTCGCCTCCGGCGCGGTCTTCGCCCTCGTGCAGCTGCGGCTCGTGGTGATCCCGCTGCTCATCGCGACGATCCTCGCCTGCGCGGCCGCGCCGCTCGTGGGGTGGCTGCGTCGCGGCGTCGGCGCGATGGGAGCCGCCTGGATCACGCTCCTCGGCGGCATCGTCGTGATCGGCGGGCTCGTGACGCTCGTCGTCTTCGCGGTGCGCGGGCAGTGGGGCGATCTGCAGGAGTCCGCGGTGCAGGGCTTCCAGAAGGTGCAGGCATGGGCGCTGTCGCTCGACCTGCCCTTCGACCTCGACCTCGAGTCGATCGACGTCGAGCAGATCCAGGCAGACGCCGTCGGGTTCCTGACCTCGAGCTCCTTCGGCTCGGGCGCGGTCGCCGGGCTGTCGGCGGCGGGCGAGTTCGTGACCGGGCTCGTCCTGACGATCACGATCCTGTTCTTCTTCCTCAAGGACGGCGACCGCATCTGGGCCTTCTTCCTGAGGCCCTTCCGCGGCGCTCGCCGCGCGCGCGGCGAGCGCGTCGGCCGGACCGGCATCCGCGTCCTCGGCGGCTACGTCCGCGGCACCGCGACGATCGCCGCGGTCGACGCGCTCGGCATCGGCATCGGCCTCGCGATCCTCCAGGTGCCGCTCGCGCTGCCCCTCTCGGTCATCGTCTTCGTCGGCGCCTTCGTGCCGATCGTCGGCGCGACCGTCGCCGGCATCCTCGCGGCGGTCGTCGCCCTGGTCGCGAACGGCTGGCTCGCGGCCGTCATCGTCGTCGGCGTGGTCGTGCTCGTGAATCAGCTCGAGGGCAACTTCCTGCAGCCGGTCGTGATGGGCCAGTCGCTCAAGATCCACCCGCTCGTGATCCTCGTCGCCCTCACCGGCGGCACGATCCTCGGCGGCATCACGGGGGCCGTGCTCGCCGTGCCGATCGTCGCCTTCGGCTGGGCGGTCGTGAAGGACTGGGATCGGGATGCGCTCCCGTCGGCGCCGCCGCGCACGCCCCGCTGGCGCGTCGCGC
Organism: Homoserinibacter sp. YIM 151385; assembly: GCF_027912415.1. Classification (NCBI taxonomy): domain Bacteria; kingdom Bacillati; phylum Actinomycetota; class Actinomycetes; order Micrococcales; family Microbacteriaceae; genus Homoserinibacter; species Homoserinibacter sp. YIM 151385. Next base: position 1,208,480 of record NZ_CP115175.1, read on the forward strand.
TCGTCCGCCGCTAGGGCCGCGGGGGCGCCGCGCCGTCGTGCGGCTCAGATGCTCGGCCTCGGCGTCAGCCGCCGCGGGTCGCCGTCTCAGCCGGTCGACGGCGCGCGACGAGCGCCGCGACGCCCCGCCACCCGAGCAGGAACGCCCCGAGCACGAGCGCGGTCACGATCGCGAAGCTCGGCTGCACCCCCTGACCGGCCGCGAGCCGCAGCAATAGGCCAATGACGACCGTCGCCGCCCACACGATGAGGCCGATCGGCCCGAGCGCCCGCGGCGAGCGCCACGCCCGCGCGAGCAGCCAGCCGAGGGCGAGCCCGGCGGCGAAGGGCCACAAGGTCCCCAGGAAGCCGAGCACGGCATCCCCCCGCTCGTGGCTCGCCCGCCCGATGAGGACGAAGGCCGCGACGAGCAGCAGGTCGGCGAGGGCCGCGAGCGCGACGGCTCGGGGGCGGGCGGCGGGCATGCCCCGACGCTACGCCACTCGAGCGCCGGGGGCCGAGACGCGGGCGGCGGTGGGCCGTGCGCGGCGGGTCAGCGCGGCCGCGGGTCGGAGCTGAGGACGGACATCAGGATCGCGTCCGCCCACTCGCCCTCCCAGAGCAGCGCATCGCGCATCCGCCCCTCCTCCACGAAGCCGACCTTCTCGTAGGAGCGGCGGGCCCGCCGGTTGAAGGCGTAGACCTCGAGCTCGATGCGGTGCAGGCCGATGCGGTCGAAGCCGTGGTCGACGACGGCGCGGGCCGCCTCCGTTCCGTAGCCGCGGCCGAACGCGGCGGGCCCGGCGAGCGCGATCCGGAAACCCATCTTGCTGTTGTGCGCGTCGAGGTCGTTGAGGACGACCTCGCCGAGGTACTCCTCGGTGTGCGCCTCCACGATCGCCCAGTCGGCGCGGTGCGGCGTGCCGGGGAGGTCGCGGAGCCACGCGCGGATGCGGTCCTCGCTGAAGGTCTCGTGCGTGCCCGTCAGCCGCAGCGTCTCGGGCTCGTGGAGGGCCGTCCACACGTCGTCGAAGTGGGCGGGGCCGAGGGGCTCGAGCCGCATCCTCGCCGTCTCGAGGACGGGCAGGCTCGTGAAGGGGTAGGTCTCATCCATCGCCGACTCCTGATCCGATCCCGCGGCTGGTGCCGCCAACGGTACGCCCGGCGCCGGCGCCGCGTCGAGCGCGCCGCCCCGATGCCGGGCGAGGCGCCGCATCCGCCTCGCTCGGCGGTGCGGCGCCCCGTTCGACGGGTCGGGCGGGTCAGGCGGGCCGGCGGGTCAGGCGGGCCGCGGGCGCGCGCCCGCGGCCGGCGCCTCGGGCGGCAGGAGGCCGAGCGAGCGGCGCAGGAGCGTCCGCTCGACGAGCGTCCAGGTCGTGGAGACCGCGAGGTAGAGCGCCGCCGCGAGCGGGACGGCGGCCGCGATCACGACGGTCATGAACGGCATCCACGACATGATCCGGAGCATGCGGTGGCTCTGCTCGCTCTGCGCGTCGCCCGGCACGAGCGGCTCCGCGAAGCGCAGCGCCTGCCGCCGCGAGAACCAGGCGGTCGTGCCGGCGACGAGCAGCAGCGCCGTGACGATGCCGGCCGACATCCAGTCGCCGTCGCCGACGAGGCTCAGCCAGCTGCGTCCAAGAGGCACGCCGAGCAGCGTCTCGTCGAGGAGCGCGTTCGGGTGCCCGGCGATCTGCGGCATGACGAAGAGCGCGTAGAGCACCGACAGGAACGGCGCCTGCGCGAGGGCGGGCAGGATGCCGGCGAAGGGGCTCGTGCGCTCCTCCTGGTAGAGCTCCAGCGTCTTGCGCTGCAGCACCTCGGGGCGCTTCCGGTAGCGGCGCTGCAGCTCGCGCAGCTTCGGCGCGAGCCGCCGGCGGACGAGCTCGGCGCGCACCTGCATGCGCCCGAGCGGCACGAGGGCGGCCCGCACGGCGAGCGTGACGAGCACGATCGCGAGGGCCGGGGTGACGAGGAGGCCGAGCGCGTGGAGGCCGGTGTAGGCCGCCTCGAGGACGGCCGCGATGGGCGGGAACGAGAAGAGGTCCATGATGTTGTCCTTGCGGTCGCGGGACGCCGGACGCGGCTGGGCGCCGTGGCGCGCGCAGGCCGCTCGCGGCATCCCGAGGAGAGGGGATGCCGTCTGGACCGGTCAGGACCTCGCGCGTCCTCCGCGCGGGCGCCGGCCCCTCAACGCGCGCCGGGGGCCCGGGGGCGCGCGCGGCCGGCGGTGCCGGGGTGCGCGGGACGCGCCTGCTCGTCGAGCGACTCGACGTGCTCGCGGGCGCGGTGACCGAGGCGGATGGCCCGCGGCACGGCGACACGGGTCGCGGCGCGGGCGGCGAGCGCCGCCGCCAGTGCGGCCGCCGTCGCGAGGGCGATGCCGAGGCCGAGTCCCGGGGCGCCGTCGCCGGCCGAGGCGCCGACGGCGCCGGCGAGCAGCAGGGCCGAGAGCAGCATCCCGATCGGCGCGACGAGTCGCGCGATGCGGGGGCGTGGGCTCATGGACGACACCCTACGCCCCCGAGATGACGAGGCGCCGGGAGCGCCAGGCCCTGGTGGGGTCCGGCGCCCCCGGCGCTGGATCGTGCCGGTGGCGCTTCGATGCGGCGGCGCTAGTGCTGCGCGCCGCGGCGGAGGCGGCGAACCGCCAGGAGGATGCCGCCCGCGAGGAGCAGGAGCGCGCCGGCCGCGAGCGGGAGCGCCGCGTCGGCACCCGTCGCCGCGAGGCCGTCGCCAGCCGCCGCCGCGCTGTCGCCGCCGCCCGCGCCCGAGCCGCCGCCGGATCCTCCGCCGGAGCCGTCGCCGGGGACCGCCGCCGCGCGCGCCGACACGACCGACATGTCGATCACGACCGGCGTCTCGCCCGCCGAGCTGATCGTCAGCGAGTGCGAGCCGACCTCGAAGTCCTCCGGGATCGCGATCTCGAACGCGGTCGTGCCCGCGGCGGATGCGGCCGGGATCGCCTCGATGACGATGGGCTCGGAGCGCAGCACGGCCGAGACCTGCTGACCCGGGGTCAGTCCCGAGAGCGCGACCTGGACGGTCTCGCCCTGCACGGGCGAGTCGGTCGACAGCCCGACCTTCACCCACGCGGCGGGGTCGGCGACCTTCGCGCGGCCGAGCGGAGCCGGCGAGACCGGCTCGTGCGCGGCGAAGTACCCGAGGGTCGCGTTGAGGTCGGTCTGCCCGGTGTCGGCCACGCGGGTGCCCTGCGTGAAGCCAGCGAAGGCGTCGCCGCCGGCCGCGAGGAACGAGTTCGTCACGACGCGGAAGGTGTCGCCGTCGGCGATCGGCTCGCCCCGGTACGCCATCGAGGTCACGTGCGCGCCGCGGGGCGCGTCGACGACGTACTCGTAGGTGAAGCCGGCCGAGACGCCCAGGTGCAGCTTCGGACGCGAGGCGCCCGCGGGCTGCCACTGCTCCTCGAGCACCTGCTTGAGCTGCGCCCCCGTGAGGTCGAGCGTGACGAGCGTGTTCCCGAAGGGCTGCACGAGCGCCACCTGCTTGTAGGTGACCGCGCCGCCGCGACCCGCGATGAGGTCGTCGCGGAGGCCGCCCGGGTTCATGAGCGCGATCTGCGCCTTCTCGCCGCCGAAGTCGTCGTTCGAGGTCGCCCAGAGCTGGATGTCCGCGACGAGGTTGCCGAGTCGCGACTCGACGCCGCGGTCGGCGCCGGCCGGAGTGCCGCCGCGGACGATGTCGCCCGTGATGGTCCCGATCGTGCGGCCGCCGACGACCTCGGCCTGCGCCGCCGCCGTGTCGACGATCTTCGCGACGCCTGCGTCAGCCGGGTAGCCCTGGCCGGCGAGGGCGAGGATGCGCTGCTCGGTCGAGACGAGTCGCTTGGTCGCGCGGTCGACGCGGAGCTCGAGCTGGTCGAGCGACTCGCCGTACTGCGCCGCCTGGAGCACCGGGCGCGGGACGTCCGAGCCCCGCACCGGGATGGCGCAGGCGTAGGTGCTGTGCGTGTGACCCGAGAGGATCGCGTCGACATCCGCGGAGGTGTCGCGCACGAGGTCGCCGAAGTCCGTGTCCTCGGCGGCGATCGCCGCACAGTCCTTCGAGGCGGAGCCCTCGTGGGCGAGCAGCACGACCACGTCGGCCTCGCCGTTCGCGGGATTCCCGTCTCGGAGCTGGGCCGCGACGCGATTCGCCGCCTCGACCTGATCGCCGAAGGTGAGGCCTGTGATGCCGGCCGGCGACACCGCATCCTTCGTCTGCTCGGTCACGGTGCCGATGACGCCGACGCGGATGCCGTCGATCTCCTTCACCCAGTACTCGTCGAGCACGGGCTCGCCGTCCCTCCCGTAGACGTTGGCGCCGAGCGCGAAGCGCGTGTCGCCGTAACGCGGGATGACGCGGTCGCGGAGGTCGGCGTAGCCCTGGTCGAACTCGTGGTTGCCGACCGCCGAGGCGTCGAGCCCCGCCGCCTTCAGCGCGTCGATCGTCGGGTTGTCGTCCTGCGAGAGCGAGGTGAAGGTGGACGCGCCGATGTTGTCGCCGACGCTCACGAACAGCGAGTTCGGGTTCTCCGAGCGGAGCTGCTTCACGGCACCCGCGAGCACCGCGGCGCCGGCCGACTTGTCGGCGGCCTCGAGGCGGCCGTGGAAGTCGTTGATGCCGAGGAGCTGGATGGTCGTCTCCTTCGTCCGGATGTCGAAGATCGTCGTCGTGCCCGAGACCTCGTTGCCGACGACGAGCATCGGGGCGCCGGTCGGCGAGTCGGGTGCGGAGACGAAGGCGAGGCCCTCCGGCCCGAGGTCGCCGGCGCCCTTCAGCGCGGCCGCCTCATCCGCGGATCCCTCGACCGAGACCGAGAAGTCGCGGTTGTTGAGGTAGGTCACGAACTCGGTGTCCGCAGGGGTCGTGATGTCGTAGACCATGACGCCGCCGACGCGCTCGAGGCCGATGAACGCGTAGGTGCGGCCGTCGATCCGGCCGATCGCCATGTTCTCCGGCTCCGGGCCCTTGTCGTCGCTGCGGCCCTCGAGGTTCGACTCGCTGTGGTTCGAGTTGAAGAACTCCGGCGCCGCCTCGTGGGTGATGCGCTCGAAGTCCTCGCCCGAGTCGAAGACCTGCTCGCCGCCGGTGGTCCAGATCGAGAAGGAGCGGCCGCCGAAGGCGTAGAGCTCCTCATAGCAGTTCTCGCCGTCGCGGAGGCCGTTCTCCGTCGTGACGTTGAGTCGACCGAGCAGCGCGTCTCCGCGCTGGGCGTACAGCGGGCTGTCGGCGCAGACCGGCGCGACGCCGCTCTTGCCGAGGTCCTTCACGCGCGAGACCTCGTTGTACTCGCCCCACTCGCGAGCGTCGCCCTCGTTCGCCGTGACGAGGAAGGTCTGCCCGCCCGAGGTGTAGGAGTTGAGGCCGTCGGGCATGTACATGCCCTTGAGTCCCGGGTAGCTGCGGATGTTGAACGCCGGGGCGCCGTTGGGGTCGCGGTCCGAGGCGTCGATGCCGTTGCCCGGGAGGCCGTGGTCCTTGACGCCGAGCGGCCAGATCTCCTGGACCTCGGCGGTGGCGAGGTCGATGACGGCGACCGCGTTCGCCTCCTGCAGCGCCGCGTACGCCGTGTCGCCGTCGATCGCGATGTACTCGGGCTCGAGATTGCGCGAGACGGGCTTGTCGGCACCGTGCGGGGTCGGGCCGAAGACGCGGACCTCCTCGGGGAGCGTCTTCGGGCCGCCGGCCTCGAAGTCGTGGAAGTCGGCGATGCGGACCGCGCTCTGCGCGGGCGCGGTGACCGTGCCGCTCGCCGGCAGCGTCACGACGCCGATCGAGCCCTCCGGGTCGGAGGAGAAGTCGTCGGCCGGCTCGCCCTCGTTCGCGACGACCGCGTACCGGCCGTCCTTCGAGATGGTCACCATGTCGGGCAGGGCGCCGACCGTGACGGAGCCGAGCTGCTCGAGCTGCGCGTCGTTCGCGTCGAAGAACATGAGCCGGCCGTCGCCGACCTTGTCCGCCGCCTCGAGGGCGACGACACCGAGGCCGTCGGCGCGGATCGCGAGCGAGTTCGCGACCATGCCCGCGGGGCCGGCGAGCGCATCCACGAGGACGGGCTTCGTCGGGTCGCTCGCATCGAGGACGTCGATCTCACCGGCCTCGGCGTTGACGGTGAAGATGCGCTGCGTCTTGGCGTGGAAGGCGACGATCTCGGCAGCCGACTTGTCGAACACGCCCGTCTCGAAGGTGCCGATCGGGTTCAGGCTGAGCTGGGCACCGGGGGCCGAGACGGTCGTCGGCTGGTCCACGATGTTCGCGGCGGCCGGGGCGGCTGCGAGCAGGCCGCCGCCGGTCGCGAGCGCGACCGCGGCAGCTCCGGCGAGGAGCCGGGATGCGGGCATGAGTCCTCCAGGAAAAGGGCGGGTGGGGTGCCCTCAATCTGTACGGACCCTGCGTGGCTCGAAGGTAAACGACAAGTGTCGCGAGCATGGCGACGCCCCGGATGCGCGCGTGTCGCGGCATCCGGGGCGTCGGGGTGTCGGCGCGGCGTGCGGGCTACGCCTGCACGTCGCCGCGCCAGGCGCCGTCGGGGCTGCCCTTGGACTCGATGTACTCCTTGAAGTGGCCCATGTCGTCCTTGATGGCATGGGTCGCGACGCCGGTCGCCGAGGCGAGCTTCTCGAGGAGACCCTTCGCCTCCCAGTCGAGCTGCAGCGTCACCCGGGTCTTCGCCTCGTCGAGCTTGTGGAAGGTGACGACGCCCGCGTGGACCTCCTCGCCTCCCGTGCTCGTCCAGGCGACGCGCTCATCGGGGTGCTGCTCCGTGATCTCGGCCTCGAACTCGCGGATCTGGCCGCCGATGTTGATCTTCCAGGCGGTGAGCGTCGGGGTGGTCTGGGTGATCGACTCGACGTGCTCGAGGAAGCGCGGGAACTCCTCGAACTGCGTCCACTGGTCGTAGGCGGCGCGGACGGGGACGTCGACGTCGATGGTCTCGATGATCTGCGGCATGGGGTCCTCCCGGTCGATGTTCATGGGGTGGGAGAAGCGACGTTACGCAGGTGCCGGGGCCGCGCGGCGGCTGCCCACCTCGCGCCCAGGGGACGCACGCCCGGCGGTCGGGTTCGGGGGCGGGTCGGCTGGATGCCTGCGGAGTGCTGGCGGGTTGACGGCGCGACCTCAGGAGGTCGCGGACGCGGAAACGTGCACGACGGCCCGGGCGCGGGGGCTGTCCTGATTTCGCGCCGCTCTTGCCTCGCGGGCCGGGTCCGGGTTACGGTCGAGGCATTCGCTACAACGTTGTAACGACTCGAGGAGACCCCATGTCGACCAGAGGACTCATCGCCGCGGGAGCCGCGGCCCTGCTCGCGGTGACGCTCGCGCCGCTCCCGGCCGCCGCCTCCCCCGCCGCGACGGCCGCCGCACCATCCGCCGCGCCACCCGCCGCCCCGGCGGAGTCCGGCACCTACGAGAACCCGATCACCGACGGCTTCTCCGACACCTACGCCGACCCGGTGATCATCCGCGGGCGCGACGGCTGGTGGTACCTCTACGCGACGAGCGACCCGCTCGTGGAGGGCGGCGAGTTCGGGATCATGCACCAGGCCCGCAGCCGGGACATGGTCGAGTGGGAGTACCTCGGCACCGTCTTCGACGAGGATGACGTCCCGGCCTGGGCGGCCGAGGGCTCCCTCTTCTGGGCGCCGGACGTGCGCCGAATCGGCGAGGAGTACGTCATGTACTTCACCGTCACCGACACCGCGGCGAACGAGGGGCAGGACTTCGCGATCGGCATGGCGAGCGCCCCCACGGCGGCGGGGCCATGGACGCCCACCGATGCGCCCGTGGTCGAGCCGAGCCGGGTGCCCGGCACGGGAGGCGACGGCACCTGGGCGAACACGATCGATCCGGCGCTGCTCGCGACCGAGGACGGGCGGCTGTTCCTCTACTACGGCGGCTTCAACGGCGGCGTCTCGGTCGTCGAGCTCGATGAGACCGGCCGCGAGGCGGTCGGCGAGCCGACGCTCGTCGGCTCGATGGACCGCTACGAGGGCGCCTACGTGACCGAGCGCGACGGCTACTACTACCTCCAGCTGTCGTCTGCCGCGTGCTGCAACGGCCCGACCGCCGGCTACAGCGTCTTCGTCGGGCGCTCGACCGACCCGCGCGGGCCCTTCGTCGACCGCGAGGGCGTGCGGTTGGATGTCTCTCGCGCCGGCGGCACGCAGGTGCTGCAGCAGAACGGCAACGAGTGGGTCGGGATCGGCCACCACGCGGTCGTCACCGACCTCGCCGGGCAGGACTGGATCGTGTACCACGGCATCGACACCGCCGACCCGTGGCTGAACGAGCCGGGCGGCATCAACCGCCGCCCCACGCTCATCGACCGCCTCGACTGGGTGGACGGCTGGCCGGTCGTCAACGCGGGTGCCGGCCCGAGCAGCGGCGAGACGGCCGCGCCGGTGACCGCGGGCTCGCTCGGGATCTCGGCGGACTCCCCCGCATCCGATCGCGGCATCCGCGCCCTCTCGGGCTCGTGGACGGTCGGCGAGGATGCGACGGCGGATGCCGGCGAGACCGGCGTGCTCGCGCCGGGGCGGCTCGGCGTCGCGGCGGCGGTGTCACGCGGGAAGGTCCGGGGGGACGCGCGGGTCGAGGCGGATGTGCGCCTCGGCCCGGGTGCCCGGCTCGGCTGCGCGGGGCTCGGCACCGGCATCACGTCGGGCGTGACCGCGTGCCTCGATGCGAAGCGTCACGAGCTGGTGCTGCGGAGCGGGACGCGGATCGTGGATCGCGCGGAGGTTCCGGCTCGCCTCTCGCTTGAGGAGTGGCTGTCGCTCTCGGTGGAGGTGCGCGACGGCCGCGTCACGGCGGAGGTGTCGGAGTCGCGGCTGGGGAACCCGGCGGCGCAGGTCTCGGGCAAGGCTCGCGGCGGCTCGGGTGCGCTCGTACTCGGCAGCTGGGGTGGTGCGCTCGAGGTCGACAACGTGTCGGTCGCGCCTGCGGCCGCGCTCGTCTCGAAGGTCGTGCCCGACCCGCGGGTCGGGAAGGCGACGTTCACGGAGTCGTTCGATCGTCCGGGCCCCGCATCCGCGCTCGGCCGCGGCTGGGAGCTCGTGAACCCGGACGACTCGGTCGAGGTCACGGACGGCGCCCTCCGATGGCCGCTCGGCGCCGACGACCTGTCGTCGGGCGAGGACGACACGAGCACGCTGCTGCTCCGCGATGCACCCGACGGCGACTGGGCGATGGAGACCTCGTTCACGCTCGACCTCGGCGAGGACACCGTGCGCAACTTCCAGCAGGCGGGCCTCGTCGTGCACGTCGACGACGACGACTTCCTCCGCCTCGGCCAGGTCGCGCTCGGGACCTCGCGGGTCGTCGAGTGGTTCGTCGAGCGGCCGGGCGCACCGGCCGCCGACGGCACGCCGCGCCTCGACCGCGGCAGCTGGATCGGCGGGCCGACCGCCTCGACCATGCACCTGCGCATCCTCAAGACGACCGGTTCGGATGGTCTCCAGAACTACCGGGCCGCGTCGTCGACGGACGGGAAGCACTGGCGCTGGGGCGCGGTGTGGACGCTGCCGGCGGACGCCGAGCCGCGGATCGGGCTGTATGCGGGTGGTGGGGCGGCGCCGGCGGTGACGGCGGACTTCGAGCGGTTCGCGGTGCGGGTCGTGAAGAGTGATGCTCGAGCGGGCGCCTCAGAGGAGTAACCTCACGGTGCGCGACCGTCGATGTCGGACCTCACGAGTCGTGTGGTGATCCCCGCGATCAGAATCGTCGCCACGATCCAACCTGCGAGGCGAACTGCGAGCGTTACCACCTCGGCCAACACCGATACAGGTTGCCACGATGTGAGCCATTCGCTCCCGGGCAGGAGTGCAGCGAATGCAAACGCCACTGGATTGAACAACCCTCGATCCGTAGTAGACCCGAACTGCTCGTTGGAGTCGACCGACCATACGGGCATCCAAAATACTTCACCGTTGTACAGCGCTCCGAACACTATCGAGCTCGCGATGACGAGGCCGATCAGCGTCCAGAGCGCGCGAACCGGATCGTATCCGTAACCACTCACATACTTGGGGATCCAGCCGAGATAGCGGCGAAGTCTGCTAGCGCGGGCCCTGAGCGCGTCCTCGCCGCCGATCGCCAGAACTCTGGCTCCAGCGGGGTCGCCGTGTGCGCGCATTTGAGCAGCCATGTACCGGTAGGGAGAGGTCGAGAAGGAGCCAAAGTTGCTCGCCAGCAGCCGCATGGCGAGGGCTGCAGGGAGAACGTCACCCGCGTCGTTCGTGATTGCGACGTATGTCGCCCGCGTAAGGCATATCTGAGGGAGGTTAGCGAAATCGACAGTGACTGTCCCGAGATCGGCCCTGGCGAAGTGATATTGCGACTTCGGATCAATTACATCCAGGAATGTCGCATCGGCGACCGAAACCGACTCCGCATTGACGTAGGCTGATTCACCGACGTGACCAACTAGGTGCAATTGACCGCCGACTGAGCTGCCAAGCAATCGAACCTCGCCAGCCGCCCTGAGCCCGGGCCCTAGTCGTAGGTCTGTGGCGATTTCCAGGCCGTCGCCGGTTAGCGCCCTCATGCCCGCCCCAGGCTCCGCCCCGATATCTGTGTCGCGGACTTCGATGCGCTCGCACTGCGACGCCGCCAACTCCAGTCCGGCCGCTACGTGAGAGTTCTGGATGGAAATAGCCCCATCGACTTTCGCTCGTTGCCCACGCAATCCATGCGAACAACTGAGGCCGTCGATAAGGACAGAGCCGTTACATCTCAGTCCTGAGATGACCGCTGCGCCGGATACTTGCAATCCGGGACCGAGAAATAACGTCGATTCAACTCGGGCAAGGTCGAACAGCATCCCCACGGGCGTAGTGTTCGACGAGTCCCGAACTGCATGACCCCACCCGAATACACTACGTCGCACCGAAAGCGGTGCCTCTGCGAAAAGGTGTCGTGCCAAGATAGTCGACGCGTAGACGCCATCTAGGGCGATTGGCCCCACTACATGGATGCCATCCATGGCTAGATCCCGCCAGATGTGGCACTCACTGAGATGGACTCGTCCTGCCACCTGAGCGCCGTTCAGCACGAGTTCTGAACCGAAGAAGCAGTCCTCGAACAGGAGGTCCGACGTGAGCACCAGCGCGTCGAGCCTCGCGGTTCCCACAAACTGACAACTTAGGAAGCGCAGGTTCCGCGCTGTGCCCCTTGCAAGATCCAGAGACACCTCCGGACTCACGAACTTGCAGTTCTTGAATGTGACCGCAGCTTGAGAAATCGAGTCAGCGAGATCGACGGCCTCCCGGAAAACTAGGTTCTCGAGCGAGATCCGACGCCAACCGCTGAGAGCGGCTCCAACGGGGCCAGTTTGAGTCACGATCTGGAGCAACACATCCGACCGAACGGGCGCCTGAGCTCGCGATCGCGCTCCGCCCAGCTTTTGAATCTGATCGACCAGTTCGCGTTCGACCGAGGTCAGATCAGCGTGAGACAGATGCCCTCCACCCATGAGTGACCCTTACTGCGTCGCACGCTCCAGCACCAGCTCGCGCACGCGGGCCGCGTCGGCCTGGCCCTTCATGGCCTTCATGACGGCGCCGATGATGGCGCCGGCGGCCTGGACCTTGCCGTCCTTGATCTTCGCGAGGACATCGGGCTGGGAGGCGAGGGCCTCGTCGATCGCGGCGAGGAGCGCGGTGTCGTCGGAGACGACGGCGAGACCGCGGGCGGCGACCACATCGTCCGGGCGGCCCTCGCCGGCGATGACGCCCTCGAGCACCTGACGGGCCAGACGGTCGGTGAGGGTGCCGGACTCGACGAGTGCGATCAGCTCGGAGACGTGCAGCGGGGCGATCAGCGATGCGGGCTCCGCCGAGGTGGCGTTCGCGATGCGGGTGATCTCGCCCGTCCACCACTTGCGGGCCTGGGCGGGCGCGCCGCCGGCGGCGACCGTCTCCTCGACCTCGACGAGGAGGCCGCCGTTGACGACATCCCGGAACTCCGCGTCGGTGAAGCCCCACGCCTCCTTGAGGCGGCGGCGGTGCGCGGAGGGCGCCTCGGGGAGCGCTGCGCGGAGCGTCTCGACGAGCTCGGCGCTCGGCTGCACCGGCAGGAGGTCGGGCTCGGGGAAGTAGCGGTAGTCGTCCGCATCCGACTTGGGGCGACCGGGCGAGGTGGTGCCGGTGTCCTCGTGCCAGTGGCGGGTCTCCTGGGTGATCGTGCCGCCCTGGCTGAGGATGTGCGCCTGGCGCTGGATCTCGTAGCGGACGGCGCGCTCGACGGCGCGGAAGGAGTTCACGTTCTTCGTCTCGGTGCGGGTGCCGAACTTCTCCTGGCCGCGCGGGCGGAGGGAGACGTTCGCGTCGCAGCGGAGGTTGCCGCGGTCCATGCGCGCCTCGGAGATGCCGAGCGAGCGGACGATGTCGCGGATCGTCGAGACGTAGGCCTTGCCGAGCTCGGGGGCGCGGCCCTCGGCGCCGACGATCGGCTTCGTCACGATCTCGACCAGCGGGACGCCGGCGCGGTTGTAGTCGACGAGCGAGTACTCGGCGCCCTGGATGCGACCAGTCGAACCGCCGACGTGCGTGAGCTTGCCGGCGTCCTCCTCCATGTGCGCGCGCTCGATGGGGATGGTGAAGGCGGTGCCGTCTTCGAGTTCCACCTCGACGGAGCCCTCGAAGGCGATCGGCTCGTCGAACTGGCTGATCTGGTAGTTCTTCGCGAGGTCCGGGTAGAAGTAGTTCTTGCGGGCGAAACGCGAGGACTCCGCGATCGAGCAGCCGAGCGCGAGGCCCAGCGAGATCGAGTACTTGACCGCCTGCTCGTTCACGACCGGCAGCGAGCCCGGGAGGCCGAGGTCGACCGGGGTGATCTGCGTGTTCGGCTCGGCGCCGTGCCCGCCGGGCGCCGCCGGGTTCGGGGCGTCGCTGAACATCTTCGTCGCGGTCGAGAGCTCGACGTGCACCTCGAAGCCGAGCACCGGCTCGTACAGCTCGAGGGCCTTGTCGAAGTCCATGAGGGGTGCCTTTGCCACCCGACGAGTCTAGTCAGCAGCCCGGGCCGCGAGGATTCTCCCGGCAGTCGCGGTCGACCAGCACCGTGTCGACGGATGCCACCCGAAGCTGCAACGGCGGCGCGGCCGACCTGACGGTGCCGATCACGGGCACCCAGCCGGCGCCAGCCACGCGGTACTCGGCGGAGTATTCGACGACGAGCCGCACCGTGTAGGTGCCGGATCGCGCGTACTCGTGGCTCGTCGGTGTCTCCGAGAAGTCGGGGCGGTCGAGGGCGTCCCAGGTGGCGCCGCCGGCCCTCGTCGTGCGCTCCGTGCCGTCGCCGTAGCTCCAGTAATACGCCGCCGGCTCGAAGCGGACCTCGGCGGGCTGATCGAGCAGCTCGCCGGTCTCGACGTGGCGGGACGCATCGCCGACGAAGTTCGCGGGCGTGCGCACGATCGCCCAGGTGCGGGGCTCGGATGCGGCCGCCGGGCGGTCGGGTGTGAAGGCGGCGATGTCGCGGGCAGTGACAGGCGCGGTCACGTGATAGTCATCGCGGCAGACGCGCATGGGGTCCGGGTCGTCGTAACAGTTCGGGTCGTTGATGTCGCGCGGAGGCGGAGACGGAGGCGGACCCGACTCGGCTGGATTCCAATCGGCACGTTCAGAATCGCTGATGACCACCGAGTCACCGCCTTCGTTGGTGCTCGCGGATAGCCCGTCATCATTCGGCGCCGAGGCGGCGAGTAGCAGTAGCGCCGCGACCGTCATCGCACGCAAGTGGGCCTCCTGTCGCTGCGGTTTGACTCAACCGGGAGCAGCTCGCCATTGACGAGCCGGAAGGCCACCGCACGCGCAACCATCCGCGGCCCATCGCCCTCCACCACGGACGATCCGTTCACATCGAGCACATCCGTATTCGAGTAGTCCACACACATCAGCAGGCGGATCTCCAAGTCTTTGCCCGCGATGACTGACGTCTCATGCAAGGTCGCGTTCGTGACGGAGGAGTAGCCGGTCGATCTCCAGTCGTTCTCTCGCGCTCGCTGGAAGCCGAGCTTTTCCTGATCGGATAGGGGCTCGCCTGCAACCGCGTCGATGCGCTCAGGGTCCTTCCCGCCGTCATGAAGGATCAAGCTTGAGGTTTCCAGAAACCGCTCATACGACTGGACGGCTGCCTTTAGTGCCTGTTCCTCGGTTTCAATCTCGATCACCGAGACCGTCTCGCTCGGAACTGGGATCGGGTCCGTCGGAGGCGACGGCGTGCACGCCGCCAGGGCGATAACGGAACTCAGTGATGCGAGCGAAAGCGCGACTCGGCGAACGGGCATACCCGAACCGTAGACCGCCCGGTCCTCCTCCCGAGCGATCTCTCCACAGGCCGGTCAGTGATCCCGCGCGCCCTCCCCCACCGGCGCCCGCACCACGAGCACCGCGACGACCGCCACCACGATGAGCGCCGTCACCGCGAAGGGGATCGGCAGCACCGGGTCGAGGAGCACGAGCAGCGCGCCCAGCGGCACGACCACGTTGACGAGCCGGTCCGCGTTCTGGCGGATCGCGATCCACCAGATCCCGAGCATGAACAGCGCGATCGGCACGGTCACGGTGAAGGAGGCGAACGTGGGCGAGAGCTCGCTGTGGTCGGTGATGACGTCGATCTCGACCTCGATGCCCGCCGAGAAGGCACCGGCGGCGGCGAAGACGACGAAGTGCGTGTAGCCGTAGCGGAGCGAGCTGGCGAAGCTCGTGATGGCGCGGTGGTGGGGCGGCCAGAAGTAGACCCACCAGAGTCCCGCGGTGACGACGACGGTGAGCACCGCGATGGAGATGAGCGGCGCCAGCTCCTCCCCGCTGTGGAGGGCCTCGATGATCGCGTTCGCGGAGGCGAGGAGGCTCTCGCCGAGGAGGATCAGCGTGAAGAGCCCGTAGCGCTCGGTGATGTGGTGCGGGTGCCACGTCGTCCTGACGGCTCGCTCCGCGATGAGCGGCACCGACAGCTCGGCGAGCACCAGCACCGCGAAGACCGGCACGAACAGCTCCCCCGGCAGGAGCGGCGTCAGCAGCCAGAGGATCTGCACGGCGGCGATGCCGATCGCGTAGCGCTGCGCGGTGCGGCGCAGCTCGCCGCCGCGGTGCGCCGCCCGCAGCCATTGGGCGACCATCGCGACGCGCATCACGACGTACCCGACGATCATGATGCGGAAGTCGCGCTCCTCGAAAGCGGCCGCGATCCCCGCCGCGAGCACGAGCACCCCGCTCATCTGCACGAAGGTCAGCACCCGGTACAGCCAGTCGTCGACGGCGAAGGAGGTCGCGAACCAGGTGAAGTTCATCCACGCCCACCAGATCGCGAAGAACACCATCGCGAAGCTGAGCACCCCGTCGAGCACGTGCCCCGCGGTGAGCTCGTGGTGGAGGTTCACGGCGGCGATGC
Source organism: Homoserinibacter sp. YIM 151385 (assembly GCF_027912415.1). Lineage (NCBI taxonomy): Bacteria > Bacillati > Actinomycetota > Actinomycetes > Micrococcales > Microbacteriaceae > Homoserinibacter > Homoserinibacter sp. YIM 151385. Next base: position 1,223,854 of record NZ_CP115175.1, read on the forward strand.
TCACCGCCACCACGAACACCAGATCGAAGAACAGTTCGAGCGGGGAGGCGGTGCGGCCCGGCTCCTCCGGATCGCGCGGGCGCATGGTCGCCAGGCGAAGGCGCGGGCCGCGACCAGGCAGGGTGGATGCCGTGGCGGCGTCGGCGGGCTCGGGTGCCATGGGCGGTCCTCCTGGGGGCGGATGCGACGCGGGCGCCGGGGGTCTCGGCGCCGATGAGCGAATCCTGCCAGGCCGGGCGCCTGCGCGTCACGCGCCGTCCGCGCGGTCGGTCGCCGCATCCCGCACCGTTCCGGCAGACGCCGCGGCCCCGGCCGCGCGGAGTCGATCCGCGAGGCCGGGGCCGTGAGCGCGACGGGCGGCTCAGCGCACGAAGGCGAGCAGCGCCTGGTTCACCTCGTCGGCGTGCGTCGCGAGGAGGCCGTGGGGGGCGCCCTCGATCTCGACGTACTCGGCCGACGGCAGCGCCTCCGTGAAGCGGCGCGCGGTCGCGTCGATCGGGAGGATGTTGTCGGCGGTGCCGTGGAGGATCAGCGCCGGCACGTCGATCTTCGGGATGTCGGCGCGGAAGTCGGTGCCCCACGTCGGCACCGCGGCCCAGGCGGCCGTCTGGCCGGACTGCTGCGCGACGCGCTTCGACTCGTCGAGCTGCTCCTGCGAGAGGCGCGAGCCGAGGTTCTCGTCGAGGTTGTAGAAGTCGCCGAAGAAGCCGTCGAACCACGCCTCGCGGTCGGCCTTCACCTGCTCGATCGAGGAGTCGATGAAGTCCTGGTCGATCGCGCCGTCGGGGTTGTCCTCCGACTTCTGGAGGGCGGGCTCGAGCGAGCCGAGGAAGGCGGCCTTGGCGACGCGACCGGAGCCGTAGGTCGAGAGGTAGCGGGCGACCTCGCCCGTGCCCATCGAGAAGCCGACGAGGACGACGTCGTGCAGATCGAGCCCCTCGAGGAGCCCGCTCAGGTCGGCGGCGAAGGTGTCGTAGTCGTAGCCGGACTCGGTCTTCGTCGAGTCGCCGAAGCCGCGCCGGTCGTAGGTGATGACGCGGAATCCCGCGTCGAGCAGCGCCGTCCGCTGCGCCGACCAGGAGTCGCCGTTCAGCGGGTAGCCGTGGATGAGCACGACCGGCTGGCCCTGCCCCTGGTCGTCGTAGGCGAGCTCGACGGGTGCGCCGTCCGACTCGCCGACCGTGATGGACGTCATGATGATCTGCTCCTCCGGGTCGCGGGAGAACGTTCGTTCTCACTCTGCCCGACAGCCTACGAGAACGTCCGTTCTCGATCAACTACACTCGGGGGCATGACAGCAGACGCCAAGGTCGCGATCCTCGAGGCGGCCGACCGCCTCTACAACGCGCGCGGCGTCCAGAGCGTCGGGATGGACGAGCTCCGCACCGCCGCCGGCGTCTCCCTCAAGCGGCTCTACCAGCTGTACCCCTCCAAGGAGGACATCATCGTGGCGGTCCTCGCGGCCCGGCACCGCGCCTGGGTCGAGGGGCTGGATGCCGCCGTCGCCGCCGCCGCGACCCCGCGCGAGCAGCTCCTCGCCGTCTACGACGTCCTCGGGCAGTGGTTCTGCGACCCGGAGTTCCGCGGCTGCGCCTTCATCAACACCTTCGCGGAGCTCGGCGCCGTCTCCCCGCGCCTCGCCGAGATCGCGCGCGAGCACAAGCGCGACTTCCAGGCGACCACCGCCGAGCTGGTCCGCCGGGCCGGGGCACCGGCATCCCTCGCGCCCCAGCTCTCGATCCTCGCGGAGGGCGCGCAGACCACGGCCGCGATCGCGGGCACGCCGGATGCGGCGGCCCAGGCGCGGGATGCGGCGGCCGTGCTCGTGGACGCGGCGCTCGGCGCGGTGCCCGCGGGTCGGTAGCGAGGCGGGCCCTACAGCGCCGGCGCCGTCGCGAGCAGCGAGCCGCCCCACTGCGCCTCGAGCGCCTGCTCGAGGGCCGCGCCCACCGTGTACAGGCGCGCATCCTCGCGGGCGGGCGCCATGAACTGGATGCCGACCGGCAGCCCGTCCTCCGGCGCCAGGCCGATGGGGAGCGAGATGCCCGGGACGCCCGCCAGGTTCGCGGGGATCGTCGTCAGGTCGTTGAGGTACATCGCGAGCGGGTCGTCGAGCTTCGCGCCGAGCTCGAAGGCGGTCGTCGGCGCGGAGGGCGACACCATGACGTCGACGCCCTCGAAGATGCGCGAGAAGTCGCGCTGGATGAGCGTGCGGACCTTCTGCGCCGAGCCGTAGTAGGCGTCGTAGTAGCCCGCCGAGAGCGCGTAGGTGCCGAGGATGATGCGGCGCTTCACCTCGGGGCCGAAGCCGGCCTCGCGGGTCGCGGCCATGACGTCCTCGACCGTCCCGCCGCCCTCGGGCGTCACGCGGAGCCCGAAGCGCACTGAGTCGAACTTGGCGAGGTTCGAGGAGGCCTCCGCGGGGAGGATCAGGTAATACGCGCTGATCGCGTACTCGAAGCTCGGCGCGCTGACCTCGACGAGCTCGGCGCCCTGCGCCTCGAGCACGGCGAGCGCCTCGCGGAAGCGCTCGAGGACGCCCGGCTGGAAGCCCTCGCCGCCCGCGAGCTCGGACACGACGCCGACGCGGACGCCCCTGAGGGCGCCCTCGCGCTGCCCGGCCCGCGCCGCATCCGCGAACGACGGCCAGGTGTCGGTGAGGGACGTCGAGTCGCGCGGGTCGTGCCCGCCGATGACGTCGTGGAGCAGGCCCGCGTCGAGCACCGTGCGCGACACCGGCCCGATCTGGTCGAGGGAGGAGGCGAGCGCGATCGCGCCGTAGCGCGAGACGCCGCCGTAGGTCGGCTTCACGCCGACGGAGCCCGTGACGGCGGCCGGCTGGCGGATGGACCCGCCCGTGTCGGAGCCGAGCGCGAGCGGGGCCTCGAAGGCCGCGACGGCCGCCGCCGAGCCGCCACCGGATCCACCGGGGATGCGACCCAGATCCCAGGGGTTCCGGGTCGGCCCGTAGGCGGAGTGCTCGGTGGAGGAGCCCATCGCGAACTCGTCCATGTTCGTCTTGCCGAGCGGCACGAGGCCCGCCTCGCGGAGCTTCCGGACGGTCGTCGCGTCGTACGGCGGCACCCAGCCCTCGAGGATGCGGGAGCCCGCGGTCGAGGGCATGTCGACCGTGCAGAGCACGTCCTTGATCGCGACCGGGACGCCCGCGAGCGGGCCGAGGTCCTGCCCGGCGGCGCGCTGGACGTCGACGACCTCCGCCTGCTCCATCGCGTTCTCGTTGAGGTGGAGGTAGGCGTGCACCTCGCCGTCGACGGCCGCGATGCGGTCGAGGTGGGCGCGGGTGGCCTCGACGCTCGAGACCTCCTTCGCGGCGAGCGCGGCCGAGAGCTCGGCGGCGCTCAGGCGGGTCAGCTCCTCGCTCACTGCTCCTCCCCCAGGATCGCGGTGACGCGGAAGCGCGAGCCGTCAGAGTCGGGGGCGCCGGCGGTGGCCTGCGCGGGCGTGAGGGTCGCGCCGGGGACATCGGGGCGGGTGACGTTCGCGAGCGGGATGGGGTGGCTGGTCGCCGGGACCTCGGGCGTCGCCACCTCGCTCACCTTCGCGACCGAGTCGACGATGGAGCCGAGCTCGGTCGTGAGGCTCTCGATCTCCTCCTCGCTCAGGCCGATGCGGGCGAGGCCGGCGAGGTGGCGAACCACCTCGGGCGTGATCTCAGACATGGGTCTCCGGGGACTCGGTGCGGGGTACCCTGCCATCCTACTGAGGCGCCCGCGGGGCGCTCGCCTCAGGGCAGGTACAGGATGAGCGCGATCGCGACGAGCACGGCGAGGTTCGCCGCGAGGCCCGCGCGCTCGAGTCCGGGGCGGCCGCCCGGCTTCGTCCACGGCAGCGCCGCCCAGCGGAGGACGGACGCCGCGACGCCGGCGACGACGACCGCCGCGGGCACGAGCCAGGTCCACCAGGGCACGAGCGCGCTCCACGGCGCGAGCTCGCGCGCGAACAGCAGGGCCGCGGCCGCGTCGATCGCGAGGCCGAGGAGGGCGAGCCGGCTGCGGGCGGCGAAGCCGCCCCGCTCGCCGCGGACCCGGACGAGCGCCCCCGCGAGGAAGGTGCCCGCGAAGCCGAGCGCGATGACGAGGAGGATGAGGGGGAACAGCTCGGCGATCATCGGCCCGCCTCCTCGCCCAGCAGGAGCGCGAAGCCGGCGGCATCGACCGAGGCGCTCGTGTTCGAGACGATCGCGACGGCGCGGCCGGCCTCACGATCGAGCGCCAGCATGCTGCGATAGCCGCCGGTGCCGCCGTTGTGCCACGTCACGGCCGTGGTGCCCTCGGCGCCCTCCACCTCGGTCGTGAACCAGGCCCAGCCGACCTCCTGCCCCGGCGCCTCCTCGAAGCGCGGCTCGAGGGCCCCGGCCCACGGCTCGCGTGCCTCGAGCATGGCGCGCGCCCAGCCCTCGAGGTCGGCGGCGCGCATGCGCACGCTGCCGGCGGGCGCATAGCTGCCGAGCGTCCACGGCGCGGCCGGGCGGCCGGTGCCGGTGCGCCCGCGCGGCGCATCGGCCGCGAGGTCCTCGGGGCTCGTCGGCGCGCTCGCGGTGTCGAGCCCCGCCGGGCCGAGCACGCGATCCTCGACGAGCTCCGACCACTCCGCATCCGCCGCGGCGGCGAGCGCCTGCCCGAGCAGCGCCATCCCCATGTTCGAGTAGGCGACCTCCCCGCGGCCGTCGAGGGAGGCGGCGCGCGCGTCCGCCAGGACGGCGTCCGGCGCCTGCGGGTACGGATCGCCCGCCCGCACCGACGCCCAGAGGCCGCGTCCGAGCGAGTCGAGACCGCCGCCCGTGCTCGGGAGTCCCGAGCGGTGCAAGGCGAGCTCCTCGAGCGTCACCTGCGCGATGGGCGCGTCGCCGAGCTCGAGCAGCTCGCCCACGGGCGTCTCGGGCCTCGCCTCGCCGCGCTCGACGGCCTCGGCGAGGAGCGCCGCGGTCAGCGTCTTCGTGATCGAGCCGACCTCGACCTCGGTCGACTCGTCGGCGCCGAACCCGGCGAAGCGGGTCGTCTCGCCGTCGATCTCGACGACGATCAGCTCGTCACGCGCGCCGGGGCTCTCGGCGAGGGCGACCCGGGCGCGCTCGGCGAGGCCGGCATCCCCCGTCACCTCCTCCGAGAGCGCGGGCGGTCGCGGGGCGGCCGCGATCGCGAGCGCCGCGGTGACGGCGCCGATGAGCACGGCGGCGAGGGTCCGGGTCCTGCGGGTGGTCACGATGGTCCTTCCGTCGGGATGGTCGGTTCGAGGGGCGGCGGGGCTCAGGCGGAGGCCGCGAGGATCGCGAGCAGCGGCACGAGGCGCTCGGCCGGGATGCGGGTGCGCCCGCGGGCGGAGGGCACGAGCCAGCCCTGCGCCTGCAGCTGCGAGAGGTGGTGGTAGAGCTGGCCGGTCGAGCCGAGCCCGGCCGCCTCGGTGAGCTCGGCGGTGGTCTCGGCGCCGCCCGCGACGGCCTGGAGGATCGCGAGCCGCACGGGGTGCCCGAGCGCCGCGAGCGCGCCGGCCTGCGCCGTCCAGTCGCGGTCCATGATCGCGTCTGTCGGCACCCCCATCTGCCATTCGACGGGGCCGGCCGCGAGCTCGACGGCGCCGAGGTACATGACGGCGCCGGGCGACGAGATGCGGGACTTGAGCCCCTTGAGCGCCCAGAAGGCGTCGTCGAGCGGGTCGGGGGATGCCGTGTCGTGCGGCGCGGGAGGGGTCGCGGTCGCGGTGGCCGGCCCCTCGGCGGATGCCGCAGTGCCCTCGAGCGCCGCGAGCCGTCGCTCCAGCTCGGCGACGCGCGCCTCGATCTCGTCCATTCACCCAATGTTACGGAATTACGTAATTGTTGCAAGACCCTGCGACCCCACAACGAAGCGCACGACCCGCGCGTCTCATGGAGTGACAGATCAGGGAGAGGACCCATGCCACGCACCGCCGCCACCGCACCCCGCGCACTCGTCGCGCTCGGCCTCGGCGCCGGACTCGCGCTCGCGTTCAGCGCCTGCGCGAGCCCCGCGCGAGGCCCCGGCGACGGCGGCTCCGGATCCCCCGCCGAGCTCGACGGCACGTGGACCCTCGTCTCCGCGAGCGACGCCGACGGCGACTACCTCCCCGACGCGGCACTCGTCCCGGGCCCCGTCACGCTCGAGATCGACGGCGACGAGGCGCGCGGTCAGGCACCGTGCAACGGCTACGCCGGCGAGCTCCGGGTCACGGGCGACCGCATCGACATCGGTCCGCTCACGTCCACCGAGATCGGCTGCGACGGCGGCGAGCTCGAGGTGCGGTACCTCGCGGCCCTCGACGCCGTCGACCGGGTGGAGGCGGATGCGAGCGGCCTCGCGCTCGACGGCGAGGGCATCTCGCTCCGCTACGAGCGCGGCGCCGCGCCGCCGGACGACGGCGCGGGGTCGGGCACTCCGCCGGGTGCCGCCGAGCTCGACGGCACCTCGTGGGCGCTGCGGGCCATCCTCGCGAGCAGCGGCGACGCCACTGACGGCACGAGCTCCTCCACGACCGTCGAGGGCCGGCCCCGCCTGGTGCTCGACGCCGGCGGACGCGCGAGCGGCAGCGCCGGGTGCCGCGAGTTCAGCGGCACCTGGAGCATCGACGACGACGTCCTCGCGATCGCCGACCTCGAGGCCCAGGCCGCCGACTGCCCCGCCGCCTTCGTCACCCAGGAGGAGACCATGCTCGGAGCGCTCCGCCAGGGCGCGGAGGTGACGCTCGGCGACGAGCGCATGACGCTCGCCGCCGAGATGGGCGCCGGCACCCGCATCCAGTTCGCCTTCGCGCGGGAGTGAGCGCACCCGCACCGCCGCGAGCTCAGCCGCGGGTGACGAGCTCTCCCTCGCCGATGCCGATGAGGGCGAAGTTGCGCATCGCCTCGCTGCCCGCGCCGAAGTAGTCGTTGTGGCCGACCGCGCCCTGCAGCTCCTCGCCCGTGATCGGGTCGGTGCCGCCGGCGACGCTCATGACGCGGGCGCCGTAGGCGGCGTCGAGCGGCTGGCTGCCGAAGGCGCCGCTCCACGGGATCGGATCCCAGGGCGCCGCGCCCGCGTAGACCTGCCCGGCGGCCACGTGGAGGTCGGCGGCGGTCGCCGCCGGGCTCCCCGGCGAGCCGACGATCGCGAGCGCATCGACGTGGATGCCGTTCTCCTGCAGCGCGAGCATCGCGGCCGCCGAGCCGTAGGAGTGGGCGACGATCGCGACGCTCGGCTCATCGCCCACGCGGCTCGCGTCGAGCCCGCGGATCGCGGCCGTCACGGCATCCCGCCCGCTCCGCGCCGCCTCCATGTCGGCCACGTTGAGCAGCGTGGGCGTGTCGTAGCCGATCCAGGCGATCGCCGCGACGCGCTCGTCGCCGCGATCGAGGCGGTCGAGCCAGGCGCGCTGCTCGTCGACGAGCTCCTGCGCCGTGTCGGCCCAGTCGACGATCCGCGACTCGACGCCGAAGAACATCCCGGGCACGAGGAAGGTCACGTGATCCGCGGTCGACACGTGCCCGCTCGCGACGACCGCGCGCCCCTCCTCCGAGACGTCGAGCGCGAGGAGCGAGCGCCGCGCCTCCCCGGGCTTCGCGACCAGGGCATCCCGCACCTGCTCGAGCATCGCCCGCGACGTCGTGGCGCGGTCGATGGCGGCCCGGCCCTCCCCGCGCGAGGTCTCGTCCGCGAGCTCGGCGAGCGTGTCGTCGAGCAGCTGCCGGTTCGCGAGATCGCGCATCGCGTAGGGCACGCCCTCGAGGTTGCCGACGAGCTCGGGGGCGGCATCGAGCAGCGCGAGCCGGGAGGCGAGGGGCGTGTCCGTCCACCAGGCGGCCACGCGGGCGGGGGCGGGCGGGGCGGCGAGCAGCTCGGCCGCGAGCTCGGGGTGCGCGGCGAGGGTCTGCTGGAGCCGCCCCTCCGGCAGGACGGCGAGCCGGGAGAGCAGGCTCATGCCGCGCGACTCGAGGAGCACGGTGTCGGTCACGGGGCCGGTGGGCTCGAGCGCGAGACCGCCGGGACCCGAGAGGGATGCCGGATCAGGCCCGAGATAGGGCATCGGATTCAGCGCGGCGGCGGATGCCGAGAGCGGCTGGACGGCGACGATCTCGCTGCGCGCGGGTACGACGGGGACCTCGGCGACGACTCCCAGCGACGCCGAGGTGCTGAGCATGGCTGCGAGCTCGAACAGCATGTCGGGTGACCCCTCGACCGATCGCGGCCGTGCGCCACCCTGGAGGCGCCCGACCGCTCCCTGTCATGGTAGACGACGTCGTGTACCCCGATCCAGGGGTCAGCCGAGGATTTCACCGACTGGAAACACGGCACGACGGGCGAGATCCGCTCGACTTGTACCCCGATGCCTGTCCCCCGAACAGGGGACGGATGCTCACTCCGCGGTGTCGTCGCCGGTCTTCCCGCCGTCTGCGGCCTCCTGCTCCTGCTCCGGCTCCGGCTCGCCCAGCGCCGCGGGGCCGCCGGCGACGAGGAGCGCGAACTGCGCGGCGTCGATGATGCGGACGCCGAGCGCCTCCGCCTTCTGCAGCTTCGACCCGGCTCCCGGACCCGCCGCGACGTAGTCGGTCTTCTTGCTCACGCTCGACGCGGCCTTGCCGCCGGCCTGCATGATCGCCTCCTGCGCCCCCTCCCGGGTGAAGCCCTCGAGCGTGCCCGTCGCGACGACCGTGAGCCCGGCGAGCGGACCGTCGGCACCGGCCGCGTTGCCGGGACCGGGGTGGCCGGGCGTCGCGAGCTGCACGCCCGCCGCCGCCCAGGCCTCCACGATGTCGCGATGCCAGTCGACCTCGAACCAGTCGAGGAGCGCGTCGGCGATGATGCCTCCCACGCCGTCGACCGCGGCGAGCTCCTCGCGGCTCGCGGCGCGGATCGCGTCGAGCGAGCCGAAGTAGCCCGCGAGCGCGCGCGCCGCGACCGGCCCGACATGCCGGATGTTGAGGCTCACGAGCATCCGCCAGAGCTCCTTCGTCTTCGCCTTCTCGAGCTCGGCGAGGAGCGTCAGGGCGGCCTCCGAGGGGAGCACGACGCGGTGGTCCTTCCGGAAGCCGGCCTTGCGCCGCTCGGCCGCATCCATGCCCGCCGCCTCCGGCGGGTACTCGAGCTCGATGCGCTGGAAGGGCGAGCGACGGCGGGGGGTGCCGTCCTCCTCGAGGCGCGGGAGGCCGGTCTCGCCGTCGCGGACGATGACCTCGATGCCGATGATGTCGTCGATCGTGAGCGCGAAGAGCCCCGCCTCGGTCTCGAGCGGCGGGCGCTCGGGGATCTCGGGCTGCGTGAGCGCGGCGGCACCGACCTCGCCGAGCCCCTCGATGTCGAGCGCGCCGCGCGAGCCGATGTGCTCGACGCGCCCCCGGACCTGCGCAGGGCAGGCGCGCGCATTCGGGCAGCGGAGGTCGATGTCGCCCTCCTTCGCGGGCGCGAGCGCGGTGCCGCATTCGGGGCAGTCGGCCGGCATGACGAACTCGCGCTCCGTGCCGTCGCGGAGCTCGACCACCGGCCCCAGGACCTCGGGGATGACGTCGCCCGCCTTGCGCAGCACGACGGTGTCGCCGATGAGCACGCCCTTCGCCTTCACGACGTCCTGGTTGTGGAGTGTCGCCTGACGCACCTCGCTGCCCGCGACGCGCACCTTCTGCATCGAGGCGTAGGGGGTGGCGCGTCCGGTGCGGCCGACGCTCACGACGATGTCGAGCAGCTTCGTGTTGACCTGCTCGGGCGGGTACTTGTAGGCGATCGCCCAGCGCGGCGCGCGGCTCGTGGCCCCGAGCTCGTCGTGCAGCGCCAGCTCGTCGACCTTCACGACGACCCCGTCGATCTCGTGCTCGACGCTGTGCCGGTGCTCGCCGTAGTGCGCGATGAACGCGGCCGCCTCGGCCGGCGTCGCGCGCACCGAGGAGTACGGGCTCGTCGGGAGGCCCCACTCGGCGAGGAGGGCGTAGACCTCCGACTGCGCCGTGACGGGCGGGTCCGGCCACGCGCCGACGCCGTGCACGTACAGCGCGAGCGACTCGACGCGGGCGAGGCCGGCCTCCTTCTCGAGGCCGTCCTTCTTGTCGAGCTGCTGGCGCAGCCCGCCGGCCGCCGCGTTGCGCGGATTCGCGAGCGCCGGGAAGCGGCGCGACGCGCTGAGCTCCGCCCTCTCCTCGTCGAAGGCCGCACGACCGCGCGCCTCCTCGACGACGCGCTCGCGCATGCTCGCCTGCAGCGCGTTGAGCGCGTCGAAGGCCTCCGTGCGCAGGAAGATCTCGCCGCGGACCTCGACCCGCTCGGGGTGCCCCTCGCCCGCGAGCTGCTGCGGGATTCCGCCGATCCGGAGGACGTTCGCCGTCACGTCCTCTCCCGTGACGCCGTCGCCGCGCGTCGCGGCGCTCACGAGCCTCCCCCGCTCGTAGCGGAGGTTGATCGCGAGGCCGTCGATCTTCAGCTCGCAGAGCAGGTCGACGTGGCGACCCGCATCGCGCTCGACCTTCGCGGCCCACTCGAGGAACTCCTCCTCGTCGAAGACGTTGTCGAGGCTGAGCATCCGCTCGGCGTGCACGACCGGCGCGAAGAGCGCCGAGACGCCGCCGCCGACCGTCTGCGTCGGGCTGTCCTGGCTCTGGAGCTCGGGGAACAGCCGCTCGATCGCCTCGAGGCGGTGCACGAGCGCGTCGTACTCCTCGTCGCTCGCGACCGCCGCATCCCGCTCGTAGTACGCCTCGCGGAGCTCGAGGATGCGCGAGGTCAGCGCCTCGACCTCCTCGCCCGCGGCGTCGCGCGTCAGGTCGTCGACGGGGATCTGCTCACCGGTCTCAGCCACGATGTCACGGTAGCGCGAGCCCCCGACGCCGCGGCGGCATCCCGAGCGCGCTCACGGCAAGCGGCGCGCGTCGCCCGGTCGAGCCCGGATCACTCGGGATGCGCCGCGCGCCAGGCGCTCACGAAGTCGAGCGCGGCCGCCTCGTCGCGACCGCCCTCGCGCAGCTCGCCGGGCACGATGACGCCGTCCCGGATGATGACGGTGCCGCTCGAGAACACGACCGAGACCTCGCGGCCGGACCACGCGCGAGCGCGATCGAGCCCCGCCGCGACCGCCGCCCCATCGATCTCGCGGCTCGAGAACGACACCCGGAGCGTGCCCGGGTCGAGGCGCAGCTCGCGGAGCTCGGGCACGGATGCGGCCACGCGGTCGCCCTCGGCCGCGAGCCCGACGATGCGCCCCGAGGGGCCGCTCACCCAGCCGCGGCCACCCCACAGCTGGACCTGCAGCGGGAGCGCCGAGGCCGGGACCTCCGCGACCGCCGCCGCGAGGTCGGCGAAGTCGCCGTCACCGCGCAGCTGCCAGGACTCGGGGTCCGTCAGGTCGTAGCCGGCCCCGGCCGCCTCGAGCACGCGCGCCGCCGCGAAGGGCGGGGACGACGCGCCGCCGACCGAGATCACGCGCCGCTCGGGACCGCCGTCCCCCGCCTCCACCTCGCCCGTCGCGGCGAGCCCGGCGCCTCGGAGCCCGGCATCGAGCCGCTCCGCGAGATCGACCACGGGGCCCTCGCCGCCGGTCGCGAGCGTCCAGTGCTCGCAGGGCTCGATGCGGGAGCGCTCGAGCCGCGGGTCGCCGACGATCTCGCGGAGCAGGGCGACGACCTCCCCCTCATCGAGGCAGGACGAGTCCTCACCCAGGCCGAGGGTCGTGGCGGGCCCGGCTCCGGCCTCCGCGCCCGGCGGCGTGCCCCGCACCTCGAGTGCGCCGATGCCGAGCCCGGCCCCGGCCGCACGGTGGTCGAGGAACGCGTCGACGGCGACCGACAGCTCCACCTCCGCCTCGGATCCCTCGCCGCTCGACCGGCCCGCCAGCACCCGGTCGTCGGCGAGCAGCTGCCGCCAGCCGGCGAGCGCACGATCGGTGTCCTCGCGCGTGCGGGCCACCTCCAGGATCACGGTGCCGCCCGCCTCGACGACCTCGACCTGCACGCCCGATCCCGCCTCCTCGCGGAGGTACCGCCCGGTCTCGTGCGCGAGGGCGTCGACCTCCGCCTCGTCGAGACCGTCCTCCAGCTCGACCTCGAGCGTGCCGGTGTACTGGAAGCCGCTGAAGAAGCCCGAGCCGTCGACCGAGGCGACGCCCGGCTGCCCGGCGAGCCAGCCGCGGGCGTCGTCGAACTGCTGCTGCCCGCATCCGGCCAGCGCGAGCGCGATCGCGATCGCCGTCGCCGCCGCACCACCACCTCGCGCCAGGACCCGTGCCCTGCTCATCTTCTCCACCACGCCCCGAGCCTAGGCGCACCCACCCGCAATCCTGGCGGGAGGGGGCGGGAGGCGGGGTCAGCGGGGCGTGCGGTTCGACTTCGTCAGGGGGTCGATGATGTCCTCGAGGCTCTTGCGCTCCGCCGCGACCCCGAAGATCGCCGCCACCACCGCGCCGAGGGCCATGACGCCCGCACCCACGTAGTACCCGATCGTGAGCGGGCCGCGGTCCTCGCCCTCCCCCACGAGCGAGGCGTACAGGGCGGGCGCGATCGCGCCGAAGATCTGGCCCACCGCGAACACGTAGCTGATGACCTGCGAGCGCATCTCGAGCGGGAAGATCTCGCTCACCGTGAGGTAGGCCGAGCTCGCGCCCGCCGAGGCGAAGAAGAACGAGACGCACCACAGGATGACGTGCACGGTCACGTCGATCGAGCCCGTCGAGAAGAGGAAGGCCGAGATCGCGAGCACGACCGCCGACACCCCGTAGGTGAGGGCGATCATCTGGCGACGGCCCCAGGTGTCGAAGAGCGGTCCGAGGAGCAGCGGCCCGAGCAGGTTGCCGATCGCGAAGGGGAAGAACATGAGCGGCACGGCCGACACCGGCAGCTCGTAGAAGTTCTGCAGCACGAGCGAGTAGGTGAAGAAGATCGCGTTGTACAGGAACGACTGCGTGATCATCATCGTCATGCCGACGAGGAGGCGCGTCGGGTGGTCGCGCAGCAGCACCCGCGCGATCGTGAGGAACGGCGTCCGCTTCTGCGGCACCAGCTCGATCGCCTTCTCGTCCGGCACCTCCTCGAGCTCGTGATGCGTCTCGTGCTCGACGTGGTGCTCGATGTCGTCGACCGTCTTCTCGGCCTCCTCCTCGCGGCCGTGCGTGATCAGCCAGCGCGGGGACTCCGGGATGTGCCGCCGCAGCGCGATGACCGCGAGCCCCAGGATCGGCCCGATGAAGAAGGCGATCCGCCAACCCACATCCTCCGCGAAGAGGTTCTGGTCGAGCAGGAAGACGCCCGCGAAGGAGCCCATGGCGGCACCGAACCAGTAGGTGCCGTTGACCGCGATGTCGACGCGCCCCCGGTAGTTCGAGGGGATCAGCTCGTCGATGGCCGAGTTGATCGCCGCGTACTCGCCGCCGATGCCCATGCCGGCGAGGAAGCGGAACACGAAGAAGAACTCCATGGTCGGCGAGAGGCCCGCGACGGCGCTCGCCACGAGGTAGATCGCGAGCGTGAGGATGAAGAGCTTCTTGCGGCCGAGGGAGTCGGCGAGGCGCCCGAAGACGAGCGCGCCGACCACCTGGCCGACGAGGTAGACCGTGCCGGCGATGCCGACATCCGCCGCCGACATCCCGAGCGTGTTCTCGTAGCCGCCGAGCGAGACGATCTGGATCTCGAGGCCGTCGAGGATCCAGCTGAAGCCGAGCCCGATGACGATCATCCAGTGGAATCTCGTCCACGGGAGCCGGTCCATGCGGGCCGGCACCAGGCTGCGGATGGTCTTCGCGGCTTCGCTCTCGGTCTGCGCCATTCCCCGGACGCTACGCCTGGGGGGAGGCGGGCGTGAGCCCGAGACGAGGGTCTCTCAGCCCGCGCGGAGGTTCCGGGATGCCGTCACAGCCGGTCGCGGAGGAGCGCCTCGGTGCCGGCCGGATCGAGCGTCGCCATGTCGTGCTTGGCACCGGGGAAGTCGCGCACCTCCCAGCCGGCGGCGGCGAGCTCGTGCGCGTGCCCGGGCCGGACGAGGATGCTGTCGGGCCCCCGCACGACCGTCGAGGGCACGGCGGGCGGCGCGACCGGCAGCGGCGAGCGCATGAGCTCCACGAAGACCGGGCGGACCATGCGGCGGTCCCACGCGGCGGAGCTGCGGGCGAAGCGGGCGCGGTTCTCGGCATCCAGTCCCGGGGTCCCGCGGGTGAACAGCCAGGCGAGCGCCGCGGGGGTGCCGGGCAGGTGCTCGAGCGCCCAGCCGAGAGGCGAGCGCGGCGTGAGCGCGAGCCGGAAGCCGGGGTCGAGGTAGACGGCGCGCGCGGGCCGGAGCCGCTCGACGGCGGTGGCGAGCACGCGCCCGCCGAGCGAATGCCCGATCACCCGGTCGGCGCCCGGCTCCAGCGTCTCCACGAGGTCGTCGGCGAAGTCCGCCACGCGGTAGGCGCCGGGCTCCGCGTGCGCGCTGCCGCCGTGACCGCGGAGGTCGACGGCCGTGACCGTGGCGTCGTGCCGCGCGGCGAGGAGCTCGGCGAAGTCGTGCCAGAGCTCGCTCGTGCCGTTGATGCCGTGGACGAGCTGGATGCGGCGCGCGCCGCTCCCCCAGCTGCGCGTCGCGAGCCTCATGCCGGGACGGCCGCCTGGTCCGCGCTCACCGTGCGGTCGATCGTGCACTGGCCGAGGACGCGCGTGCCGAGGTAGACGACGGCGGTCTGTCCGGGCGCGACGCCGCCGAGCGGGGCCTCCGGGCGGATGACGAGCTCGCCGCCCGCGACCCGCGCGGTCGCCGGGACGGGGTCGCCGTGCGCGCGGACCTGGACCTCGCAGGCGAAGGCGGTGGCGGCATCCTCGGGCGGCGCGCCCGCCCAGGTGAAGCGGGAGCCCGCGAGCTCGGCGATCGCGAGCGCCTCGCGCGGGCCGACGACGACCTCGTTCGTCCGGGGCCGCACCTCGAGCACGAAGCGCGGGCGGCCGTCCGGCGAGGGCACGCCGAGGCTCAGCCCCTTGCGCTGGCCGACCGTGAAGGCGTGGGCGCCCTCGTGGCGCCCGATGCGCTCCCCCGAGCGGTCGAGGATGTCGCCGGGCTCGGCCCCCACGCGCTCCGCGAGCCAGCCGCGGGTGTCGCCGTCGGGGATGAAGCAGATGTCGTAGCTGTCGGGCTTCTGCGCGACCGTCAGCCCGCGGGCGGCGGCCTCGGCGCGCACCTCGTCCTTCGAGGGCGTCGCGCCGAGCGGGAACACCGCGTGCGCGAGCTGCTCCTCCGTGAGCACGCCGAGCACGTAGGACTGGTCCTTCGCCCAGGCGGCGGCGCGGTGCAGCTCGCGGCGGCCCGCCGCATCCTCGCGGATCTCGGCGTAGTGGCCGGTCGCGACGGCGTCGAAGCCGAGCGCGAGGCCCTTCTCCAGGACCGCGGCGAACTTGATGCGCTCGTTGCAGCGCATGCAGGGGTTGGGGGTTCGTCCGGCCGCGTACTCGGCGGCGAAGTCGTCGACGACGTCGAGGGCGAAGCGCTCCGAGAAGTCCCAGACGTAGAAGGGGATGCCGAGGAGGTTCGCCGCCCGGCGCGCGTCCATCGCGTCCTCGATCGTGCAGCAGCCGCGGCTGCCGGTGCGCAGCGTGCCGCGCTGGCGGCTCAGCGCGAGGTGCACGCCGACGACCTCGTGGCCGGCGTCGACGAGCCGCGCGGCCGCAACGGCGCTGTCGACGCCGCCGCTCATCGCCGCGAGGATCCTCATGCCGCCAGGGTACGCGGCGTGGCGTGCGCAGGTGCGGCTCAGGGCGTCGTCGGAGGCGCTCACCGCCACGGCGGGCCGACTCAGCCGTGTCTGCGCACGAGCTCTCGTGCAGTTCGACCTCTGAGCGCTTAGCGGATCTGGTCGAGCTCCTGCGTCTCGTCCGGCACCTGCGCGGAGCGGGCGTAGCCGCGCACGCGGCGGTCGACGAAGGTCACCAGCCACAGCAGGAGCCCCGCCGCCAGCAGGACGAGCGCGATCTCGTACTGCTCGGCCTCGCGGCCCGAGGTCCACGGCAGCACGAGGTACACGCAGGCGATCGCGCCGATGACGGGCAGCGCCGTCGGCGTGCGGAAGTGGCGGTGCTCGACCCGATCCCGCCGCAGCACGAGGACCGCGACGTTGACCACCGCGAAGACGGCGAGCAGGAGCAGCGAGGTCGTGCCGCCCAGCAGCACGGCGATCGGGTTCGCGGGATCGATCGAGACGTAGGCGGTGAGCAGCAGCGCGATCGCGGTCGTGAACACGATGGCCGACCACGGCGTCCGGCGGCCGGGGAGCACCGCCTTGAGGAAGGGCGGCAGCACGCCCTGCCGGCTCATCCCGTAGAGCAGGCGGCTCGCCATCATCATGTTGATGAGCGCCGAGTTGCCGACCGCGAAGAGCGAGATGAAGGGCAGCAGCGACGCGATCGGGAAGCCGGGCGCGGCCGCCTCGACGACCGTCACGAGCGGGGTGTCGTTGCCGGCGAGCTCGCCGACCGGCACGAGCGCGACGGCGACCACCGAGACGAGCACGTAGACGATCGCCGTGATCCCGAGGCCGGTGAGCATGACGCGCGGGAAGATCCGCGACGGCTCCTTCACCTCCTCGGCCATGTTGACGCTGTCCTCGAAGCCGACCATGGCGAAGAACGCGAGCGAGGTCGCCGTGCTCACCGCGAGGAGCAGGGACTTCTCCTCCGGCGTCTCGAACATCGCCACCCGCGAGAAGTCGGCCTGCCCGGCGAACACGGCGCCGAACCCGATCGTGATGACGAGCAGGAGCCCCGAGAGCTCGATGCAGGTGAGCACCACGTTGAGGCCGACGCTCTCGGCGACACCGCGCAGGTTGACGAGCGCGATGAGCACCATGAAGCCGAGGGCGATCGGCAGCCGGACGCCGGGCTCCTCGGCGAACCCGAAGCCGATCGCGAAGTTGCTCGCGAAGGCGCCGCCCGCCGCCGACGCGGAGGTGATGCCGGAGCACATGACCGTGAATAGCACGAGGAAGGTGACGAGGTGGATGCCGAAGGCCTTGTGCGCGTACAGCGCGGCCCCGGCGGCGCGCGGGTACTTCGTCACGAGCTCGAGATACGAGCAGGCGGTGAGCGTCGCCACCGCGAAGGCGATGAGGAACGGGAGCCACGCGGCGCCGCCGACCTCCGCCGCCACCTGCCCGGTGAGCGCGTAGACGCCGGTGCCGAGGATGTCGCCGACGACGAAGAGGAGCAGGAGCTTCGGCCCCATCACCCGCTTGAGCTCGGGGCTGTCGGTCGGCGTGCCCCCGCCTGCCGCCGCGGTGCCACCGGCGCCATCGCCGTCGATCGCCATGCCCCATGGTCGACCTCGACCGCGCCCGCGCCCGCGGGGACTCAGCTCGCGCTCAGCTCGCCTCTGCGGCCCAGGAGCGGCCGCGCGGCGGCGAGCCCCGCCCGGCGCGCCTGCTCGACCGCCGGGGGCAGCGCCGAGAGCAGCGCCTCGATCTCGGCCTCCGCCGTCTCCGGCCCGAGCGTGAAGCGCAGCGCCCCGCGCGCCTCCGGCTCCGGCACGCCCATCGCGAGGAGGACGTGGGAGGGCTCCGGCACGCCCGCCTGGCAGGCGGAGCCGGTCGATACCGCGAACCCGGCGCCGTCGAGGAGGAAGAGCAGCGAGTCGCCCTCGCAGCCCGCGAAGGTGAGGTGCGCGTTGCCGGGCAGCCGGCCGGCCGCCTCGGGATCGCCTCGGAGCACGGCGCCGGGCACGCTCGCGAGGATGCCGGCGACGAGCCGGTCGCGCAGCTCCGCCATCCGCCCGGCCGTCTCCGGGAGGGACGCCGTCGCGAGTTCCGCCGCGAGCCCGAACGCGGCCGCGCCCGCCGCATCCTGCGTGCCGGATCGCCCGCGCTGCTGGCTGCCGCCGTGGAGCAGCGGCTCGACGACCGCCGAGCGCGCCAGCAGCAGCGCCCCCACGCCGACCGGACCGCCGATCTTGTGCGCCGAGACGCTCAGCGCCGCGACCCGGAGCGCGTGGAAGTCGATCGGCAGCTGCCCGAGCGAGGCGACCGCGTCGACGTGCACGGGGATGCCGTGGCGCGCGGCGAGGGCGGCGACCTCCGCGACCGGCTGGACGGTGCCGACCTCGTTGCTCGCGTGGAGCATCGTGATGAGCGCCACCTCGCCGCCCCGCTCGGCGAGCGCCGCCTCGAGCGCGTCGAGCCGCATCCGGCCCAGCGCGTCGACCGGCACGTGCTCGACGATCGCGCCCTCGTGGCGCTCGAGCCAGGCGACGCTGTCGAGCGCCGCGTGGTGCTCGGCCGCCGTCGAGAGGATGCGGCGCCGACGCGGGTCGGCGGCGAGCGCCGCCCACCACAGTCCCTTGATGCCGAGATTCACGGCCTCCGTGCCTCCCGAGGTCAGCACGACCTCGACGGCGTCTGCGCCGAGCGCCCGCGCGATCCGCTCGCGGCCCTCCTCGAGCAGCATCCTCGCCTCCTGGCCGGCGGCGTGGATCGAGGACGGGTTGCCGACGACGCCGAGCGCCGCCGTGTAGGCCGCGAGCACCTCGGGCCGGATCGGCGAGGTCGCCGCGTGGTCGAGATACACCGCCACGCCGCACCTCCCTGACCCTCGGACGGGCGCGAAACATCGCCGTCATCCCGGCTCACTACTCTAGATCGCATGCCCGGCCCCGATCCTCTGCGCGATCTCGGGCCCAGCCGCACCCCGGAGGGCACGCGCGTCCGGGTGTGGAGCGGCGCGGCCGACGCCCTCGAGCTCTGCGTGCTCGCCGAGCGCGACCGGGACCGGGTCACCGCTCGCATCCCGATGCGCCGCGACGCGCACGGCGTCTGGGAGGCGACCACGCCGCTCCTCCAGCCGGGCGGCCGCTACGCGATCCGGGCGCACGGCCCCCGGGGCGGCGCCGACCGCTTCGACGGCCGCCGGAGCCTCCTCGACCCGTACGCCCGCGGGATCTCGCGGTCCGCCTCGGGCGCCTGGCACAGCGAGCTCGTCGACGAGGGCTTCGACTGGGGCGGCATCGATCGTCCGCGCATCCCCATGGACCACACGGTGATCTACGAGGCCCACCTCAAGGGCCTCACGAAGCTGAGCCCCCACGTTCCCGAGGAGCTGCGCGGCACCTACGCGGGCCTCGCGCACGAGTCGACGATCGGCTACCTCCGGGATCTCGGCGTCACGACCGTCGAGCTGCTGCCGGTGCACCAGTTCACCAGCGAGGAGCGCCTCCAGCGGTTGGGGATGCCGAACTACTGGGGCTACAACACCCTCGGCTTCTTCGCGCCCCACGCGGCCTACGCGAGCCGGGCCGCGCGCGAGGGGGGCGCCGGCGCGGTGCTCCGCGAGTTCAAGGGCATGGTGCGCCTCCTCCACGAGGCGGGGCTCGAGGTCGTGCTCGACGTCGTCTACAACCACACCGCCGAGGAGGGGCCGACGGGGCCGACGAGCAGCCTCCGCGGGCTCGACGACGGCGCCTACTACCGGCGCATGGAGGACGGCTCGTACATCGACACGACGGGCTGCGGCAACACGCTCGACACCTCGCACCCGGCCGCCGCGCGCCTCGTGCTGGACTCCCTGCGCTACTGGGCCGGCGAGGTCCGGGTCGACGGCTTCCGCTTCGACCTCATGGCGAGTCTCGGGCGCGACGAGCACCACGCCTTCGACCCCGAGCACCCGCTGCTCCGCGCGATCCTCGACGACCCGGTGCTCGCCGACACCAAGCTCATCGCCGAGCCCTGGGATGTCGGGATCGGCGGCTGGCAGGTGGGCGGCTTCCCCGAGGGCTACCACGAGTGGAACGACGGCTACCGCGACCGCATCCGCAACTTCTGGCTGCGGGATGTCGCGAGCGCCCGCGAGGCCGGCACCGCGAGCGAGGGCATCGGCTCGCTCGCGCGGCGCATCGCCGGCTCGAACCACGTCTTCGCCCTCGAGCGCGGCCCGCTCGCCTCGATCGACTTCGTGACCGCGCACGACGGCTTCACCGCCTACGACCTCACCGCCTACGACCGGAAGCAGAACGGGGCGAACGGCGAGGAGGACCGCGACGGCACCGACGACAACCGGTCCTTCAACCACGGGGTCGAGGGGCCGACCGAGGATCGCGCGATCCGCACGGCGCGCGAGAAGGCGGTCCGCAACCTCCTCGGCACGCTCCTCCTCAGCGCCGGCGTGCCGATGATCACCGCCGGCGACGAGTACGGGCGCAGCCAGCGCGGCAACAACAACGCCTACTGCCACGACAGCGAGCTCACCTGGCTGAGCTGGGAGCGCGAGCCCTGGCAGGCCGAGATCCACGAGGTCGTCCGCACGCTCACCAGGCTGCGACGCGAGAACCCGGCCCTGCGGCCGGTGCGGTTCGGGCGCTGGGGCGAGCGGGTGCCGAGCGCGAACCAGATGGACTGGTACAACAAGCAGGGCGTCGCGATGTCGCTGGAGGACTGGGATTCGCCGGCCGAGCGCACGCTCCAGTACCTCGCCGCGTCGACGCCGGAGTTCGAGGAGCAGAACCGCATCCTGCTCGTCGTCCACGGGCTCGAGGAGGGGGTCGAGGTGGTGCTGCCCGAGCACGAGGGCGTCGCCGGCTACTCCCTCCTCTGGGACAGCTCCCACGACCTCCCGCACGAGGCGCGCGCCGCGGGCACCCATGCACCCGGCGCCCGCATCGAGGTCGACCCCACCTCCATGCTGCTGTTCCGGGCCGAGGGCTGAGCTCGGCTAGCCTGCCCTCATGAGCGAGCCGCCCTCCCCCGAGTCCGAGCCGGGTGCGCCGGAGCCGGCATCGGCGCCGACCGCGGGGATGCTGCCGCTGTCCGGCCTGTTCCTCGCGATCGCCGGGCTCGTCTTCGGGCCGCGGACCTTCGGCGTCGCGGCGGTCGCGGGGCTCGTGATCGGCGTCGTCTCGCTGCTCCGGGCCCGCCGCTCCGGCGCCCCGACGCTGGTGCCGATCGCGACGATCGTGATCGCCGCCGTCGCCCTCGCCCTCACCATCTGGACGCTCCCGCAGCTCATCGGATGAGCGGCACCCCGGCGACGACGGCGCTGCGTGCGGCCGGCATCCCCTTCCTCGAGCGGGCCTACGCGCACGACCCGCGCGCGAGGGGCTTCGGGCTCGAGGCGGCCGAGGCCCTCGGCGTCGAGCCCGAGCGGGTGTTCAAGACGCTCCTCGCGGAGCTCGACGGCGAGCTCGTCGTCGGCGTCGTGCCGGTGACGGGCACCCTCGACCTCAAGGCGCTCGCGGCGGCGCTCGGCGGGCGTCGGGCCGCCATGGCCGAGCCCCGTCTGGCCGAGCGGCGCACCGGCTACGTCGTCGGCGGGATCAGCCCCATCGGGCAGAGGACCCGGCACCGCACCGTCGTCGACGAGACGGCGGAGCTCTGGGATGCCGTGCTGGTCAGCGGCGGACGTCGCGGCCTGGACCTCGAGCTCGCCCCCGCGGATCTCGTGGCGGCGACTGGCGCGATCCTCGCGGCCATCGCCGGCCCGTAGTCCCGTCCCGCTCGACGAGGAGCGCGCGGAGGTCAGGCGGTCGCGACGAGCCCCGGCTCCGGGCGCCCGCTCAGGAGCGCTGGTCCCGGCGACGGCGACGGACGAGGATCAGCCCCAGCCCCAGCACGAGGCCCGCGACCACGGCCGCGCCGATCGGATCCGTGCCGGTGCGGCCGAGCAGGCCGGTGAGGCCCCCAGCGGGCTCGGCGCCTCCTCCGCCCGACCCGCCCGGGCCCGTCGCCGGCCCGTCACCGCCGCCGGCATCGCAGGCATCGGCCCCGAGCGGCCCGCCCGCCGCGTCGCGCATCGCCACGAGCAGGTCGAGTCGCGCCCACCCAGCTTGCGCCGTCCGCGCCGAGACGTCGTCGAGGCGGTACTCGAGATCCACCCGGGTCGTCCCGCCCGCCTCGATCGGCCGCGAGCCGACGAGCACGTCGCACGCCGCCAGCTCCGACAGCCACGCGCGCGAGTCCCCGCCGGTCGCGGCGTCGAGCACCCGCAGCTCGAGGCTCGAGCGCACCTCCGGCGAGCTCGCGGCGAGCTCGCCGACGCTCACCCGCAGGTGCGCGTCCACGGGCGCGGGGTTGCGCACCCACAGGCTGCGCGACTCCACCTCGTCCGGCGTCAGCGCCTCCGCCCCCTCGAACAGCGGGACGAGCGACTCGGGTGCGAAGTGCACGCCGTCCGTGCTCACGAGCAGCTCGACCGGCTCGTCGCCGTCCGCCGCGGACGCCGGCAGCGCCGTCGACACGGCGAGCAGGACCCCCGCGAGCGCCGTGAGCGCGAGGCGGAGCGCCCCTCGACCTCCCTCGGGCCTCACTGTCGGCTCATCCTGAATGACTGCGCCGGCCCGGGGTCGCACGCGGCCTGCTGGAGCTGCACGCCGGGCTCGGCCGAGGCGCCGGGCACCTCGACGCACCCGCCGCCCGCGCCGCGGACCTCGAGGCGGAGCGTGCCGCCCTCCTCCGGGATCGGCCGGAACTGCTGCGCCTCGGCGCCCGACCACTCGGCGACGAGGGCGAGCGCGCCGTCCGCGCTCGGCTCGCCGTCCTCGGCGGGGATCGTCCAGACGAGGGTCTCGTCGTCGACCGCGGTCACGCGATACCAGCCGTCGTCCGTCGCCACGAGGCGCCAGAGCCGCGCGGTCTCGGCACCGTCGCAGGTGTCCTGCAGCAGCCGCGCCGTGCCCGGCGAGGCCTCCTCGGCCGCGGCGCACAGCCCGCCCGCGGGATGCTCGACGAGGTAGCGCTGCGCCGGGTCGAAGGCGGTCACCATGCGGTGCACGGGGGACGCGGCCGAGACGTTGCCGGCGGCGTCGACCGCGCGGACGGCGAAGCCGTAGACCACGCCCGAGCTCAGGCCGCCGACCTCGAGCGTCGTCGACTCGGCGCCCACCTCGGCGATCTGCACGCCGTCACCGTACACCCGGTAGGCGGTGACCCCGCCCGGCCCGCTCGACGGCGCCCAGGCGAGCATCGTCCCGCTCGTCGTGGTGCCGCTCGTGCTCGGCGCCCCGGGCGCGCTCGGCGGCTCGACCGCCGCGGCGACGGAGATCGTGGGCGTCGGCGCGAGCACGCTGACGGGCCAGGCGCCGGGCACGAGGGACTGGCTCACGCGCGGCGTCACGACGAAGCTGCCGCCTCCCGACGCCGCCTCGAGCCGGAGCCGGAAGCGCACGACCGTCTCGGTGCCGGCCGGGATCCGCCCGCCGACGCTCGCATCCGCGCCCTCCCCGAGGCGCACCTGGAGCATGCCGTTGCCCAGGGTCACCGTGTCGTCGCCGGGCGCATCCGTGCCCGGCGCTCCGTCGACGAGGACGGCGTCCGTGACGGCCGAGACGACGGAGGGGAGCGGCGCCGTGAGCACGACCCGCTCCGAGCTGCCCGAGCCGGTGACGGCGACGCGGGTGGTGAGCTCGATCACGTCGCCGACGGTGTACCCGCCGTCCGGTGCGCTGACGTCGGCGACCGTGGTCGTCGCGCTCGCGCACGGCCCGGTCCCGAACTCCACGTCGTCGAGCAGGATGCCGCCCCCGGCATCCGCCGGGTCCGCCGGGTCCGCGGGCCGGATGCTGAGCTCCGTCACCGACTGCCCGGCGGGCACGAGGTAGGCGCCGACGTAGCGGACCCATCCGCCCCCGCCGTCCCGGTACCGCCCCTGGGCACTCCCCGCGCCCGGCGCGCCGATCACGAGGTCGACGCCCTCGGCGGCGGAGCGGGCGCGGTGCTGGAACGACCAGATGAGGGTGCGGCCCGGGGTCGTCGCGATCCGCTGCGAGATGCCGCCCGCGGCGGCGCGGTCGAGCTCGAGGTACTGCGCGCCGCGCGCGGCCTCGCCGCCCTCCGGGGTGCTCGCCCGGAGCGTGATGGGAACGGCGGCCCCCGCGCCGTCGCGGGCCGTCCACCCCGGCACGGAGCCGTCGGGCAGGTCCTCGGACGAGCCGGGGGCGATGGCGGGCGACTCGAGATCGCCGTTCTCGATCGACACGGGCGTCGTGCACACCTGGCGCAGATCGGCGACCCTGGGCGTCGGCGCGAGGTGTGCGCTCGTGCTCCAGAGCGCCTGCGCGCCGCTCGCCGCGGCGAGGAGCAGGAAGATGCTCGCACCGAGGAGCGCCGCGAGGCGGAGGCGAGGGCTCACGAGGGCACCTGCATCCCGGTGAGCACGATCGTGACGGGGCTCAGCGCGCCCTGGAAGCTCGGGACGAGCTGGGTGCCGAGCCGCGCCTCGACACAGAGCCGGACGGACTCGCCGGGCTCGAGGACGGCGGGCGGGAAGTCCACGTCCAGCGGCGCGGACGGCGCCGTGACCACACAGGCCTCCTCCTCGGTCGCCCGCACCGCGATGGCGAGCATGGCGCGGAGGTTCGGATTCGAGATCGTCGTGCTCGAGCGCTGCACCTCGAGCGTCGTGTCGCCCGTGTTCGTCAACGTGACCGGCTCCGCGGTGATCGTGGACTGCCCGGGGACGAGCGGCGTGGCGCTGAACCCCGGCAGCGCGGCGCTCGTCGCGCCGTCGAGCTCGAGACCGACGGTGCCGGTCGAGATGGTCGCCTCGGCGCCCGGCGAGGCGCCGAACCAGAGCGCCGAGGTCGCGCCGCCGGCGACCACGGCGGCGACGACCGCACCGAGCACGAGGACCGCGGAGCCGAGCATGGCACGGACCCGGGTCGCCGACGTCGCGTGGCCCTGGCCGGGTCGCGCGGGGGGTCGGATCGGGCTCACGGTCGGTCCTCCTCTCGGTGCTCGGGGCGGGCGGACGGGGTGCGCCGAGGTTCGGCGCACCCCGGGACGCTAGGGACGCAGCTGCTCGAGGACGAAGCGCGCGCCGCTGAGGTCGATGCCGGAGCTGAGCCCCTGGCCGGTCTGGCCGGCGGCGTCGGCGCTGAAGCTCACCCGGATCTGGACCTCGAAGCGCGAGGTGCCGCCATCGGCGGGCTCGATCTCGATGTCCGTGTCGCCGACGCGGACGATCTCGGCGTCGCCCGACACCTTCGTCGCGAGGAAGGTGACCTGGACGTCGTCGCTCAGCGACTCGTCGATCTCGATCGAGCCCGGCTCGTAGCTGAAGCGGGCGTGGAGGTTCTTGCCGGTCGCGATGACGTCGGCGGACTGGGTGAAGGTGACGACGTCGCCCGGCACGAGCAGGTCGGTCTCGGGCGACCATTCGCTCGGCGTGCCGGAGGAGACGTCGGCCCATCGCGCGTCGGCGACCGGCTGGATGTCGAGCCGTCCCGTGGAGATCGTGCCGCCCTGGATGGCCGCGGAGTCGTTCCAGAGGGCGAAGGTGCCGGCGCCGCCGAGGAGCAGCGCGACGCCCGCGGCGGTGGCGATCGAGCCCTTGACGAGCTTGTTCATGATGCGATTCCTTTCGCGGCAGCTGCGCGTGCCGGCGTGCGGGCACGACTCTTCGCGGCCGCAGGGGGCCGATCGGGAGCACGCACCTCGGAGTGTGGCGTTCGGACGGTGCTGGAGCCCGCCGGCGCCTCCGCCCGGTGACGGAAGCGAGTCGCGCGGCTCCGTGACTGGCACGCTACGTCGTGGGCGACGAGCATGACAACAACTCAGTTCACCCCACTCCGGGGGGATCGGGGCGCGGCGGCGCCCCCACTTCAGGTGTCGTGCCCGGCCTGCTGCTCGGCGGCCGTCGCCCTCTCGCGGCGACGCCGGCTCCCGTCGCGGACGGCGGTGATGACCATCCACCCGGTGTAGGAGAACAGCAGCCCGGCGGCGATGCCGACGAACCAGGGGCGCTGCTCGCCGTTGACGGCGCTGTTGACCCAGCCGAGCAGCGGGATCGAGTACCAGAGCTCGGCCTGCACCTGGATCGGGCGCACCGGGTCCGGGTCGGGGACGGCGTTGTTGTCGCCCTGCAGGACGAGCCGCGGCTCGCCGTCGGAGCTGCTCGTGAAGCCGATCACGCGGTGGGTGATCACCGTGGGGTCGCCCGAGCGCACCTGATAGGTGATGACGTCGCCGACCTCGATGTCGTCGAAGTCGACCGGCCTCACGACGAGCAGGGTGCCGGGCGGGAGGTCGGGCTCCATGGAGTTGGTGAGCACCGTGAGCGGCATCCCGCCCGCGACCTTCGGGATCACGATGACGATCGCGGCGAGCGCGACGACGAGGAGCAGCAGCGCCGCGCTCAGCGAGATGCCGAGGTAGGAGAGGATGCCGCGCTCGCGCTTCGCCGGGTCGGCGGGAGCGGGCTCCGGCGACGCGTCGAGCGCGTCCTCCGACGCCGCCGGGGCGGCGGCGTCCTCACGCTCGGGGGCGCGCGACGAGAGGTCGGGGTCGACCGCGGGCGTCTCGATCGGCTCGTGCCGGCGGCGCGGGCTCACCGATCCTCCGCACGGCGGCGGCGCCGGCCGAGGACGAGGAGGAGGCCGACGCCGACGAGCGCGGCGGCGCCGACGAACCACCCGCTCACCTCGGTGCCCGTGTGACCGAGCATCGAGGGACCGCCCGCTCCCGCGGGGTCCACCGGCACGAAGGGCACGTCCACGCCGTCATCCTCGCAGGCGTCGGCCGGGAACGGCCCCGCCGCGCCGTCGCGCATGGCCGCCCGCAGGCGCAGGCTGCCCGCCTTGAGCTGGGCGGTCATCCCGTCGACGTCGAGCATCGCCACCGAGAAGTCGACGCGCATGGTGCGACCGGCTCGGATCAGCCGGCTCGGCACGACGATGTCGCACCGGCGCAGCTCGTCGAACATGGTCGTGGTCTCCCAGCCGCGCGAGACGTCGTCGGCCGTGATGCTGAGGTTCGAGGCGAGCTCGGGCGACAGGATGGAGACGTCGGCGACGCTGATCCGCAGCTGGGCGTCGTCGCCGGTGGCGTTGCGGATCCAGATGCTCCGGGTGTGCGAGCCGAGCGGCGCGAGCGCCTCCATGTCCTCGAAGAGCCCGCCGCCGAACCCGCTGAAGAAGTTGACCCCGTCGTCGCTCACGAGCAGCTGGCCGCCGGAGGCGCTCGCCGACGTCGCGGGGGCGAGCGCGAGGCCCGCCGCCGCGGTGACGGCGATCGCGAGGCCCGCGATCGCACGACGCACGATCCCGGCGCCCATCAGTTCACCGGGGTGAGCCGGAAGGACTGCGCCCACGTCGTGTTGCACTCGTACTGCTGGAGCTGCACCCCGGTCGCGGTCGAGGCGTTCGGCACGTCGAGGCACTTGCCGCTGCTCCGGATCTGGAAGGTCCAGGTCCCGCGGTCCGCCTCGGCGACGGGTCGGAACTCCGCCCATTCGGGCGCGTCGGTCACATCGCGGTAGATGGCCTGCGCGCCGTTGTTCGTGTCCGGCACCGTCGAGGTCTGCGGCTGGATCATCCACCCGCCCATGGCGTTGCTCGTGCGGACGGTGTACCACCCGTCGTTCGTGGCCACGAACCGCCAGCGCTGGTTCCCCATCGCGGTGGCGCAGGCGACCTGCTGGAGGATGCCGACCGCGTTCGTGTACGGCGTCTGGACGCAGAGACCGCTGTTGAGGTTCTGGATCGAGTAGTACTGGCTCTGGTTGAACTGGGTCGCGGAGACGGCGGTCGACGCGGTCGAGATGTTGCCCGCGGCGTCCACGGCGCGCACGGTCCAGGTGTAGGTGGAGCCGGCGGTGAGCCCGGAGACGGTCGCGCTGAGCGACGAGGTGCTCGCGGCGAGGACGCCGTCGCGGTAGACGCGGTAGCCGGTGACGCCGACGTTGTCGCTGGATGCGCTCCAGGCGATGCGCGCCTGCGTCCCGTTGGTGCTGTTCGTCGCCGGCCCCGCGGTGACGTTCCCGGGCGCCGTCGGCGCCTGGGTGTCGACGACGGTGGTCGCGCCCGACGCGGAGTTGTTCGAGGTCACGTGGTCGTGCGTCGCGGAGGAGGCGATGGCGGCCCCCACCGAGTACGAGGCGCCCATCGTCGGGTTCGCCGGCACGTTCCGCGTCACGGAGACGGTCTGGGCCTGCCCCGAGGCGAGCGTGCCCTGATAGGTGCAGTTCGAGACGTTCGACGCGAAGGCCGTGCAGATGAATCCGGTGCCGGAGGGGATGCCGGATCCCGTGACGCCGCTCGGCAGGGTGACCGAGACCACCGGACCGGTGGTCGCCGACGGCCCGTTGTTCGCGAGGCGGATCGTCCAGGTGACGGGCGTCGCGGTGCTGGTCCGGTTGACGGCGGCGGGGTTCGCCGTGACGCCGACCGCGAGGTCCGCGGCGGGGCCGACCGAGATCGGCGCGCCCGGCGAGACCGCGGTGCGCCCCCAGTTCGGCGCCAGGTCGTTGACGTACTCCACCGACGGCGCGTGCGGCACGGTGCGCTCGGCGGCGGACGCCTGGATCGTGGCCCGGTACCGAAGGACGATGGTCGTGCCCTGTGCGATGCTGCCGCCCTGGCTCGAGGTCGCGCCGGCGCCCAGCCGCGCGGTGAGCGTGCGCGAGCCGCTCGCGTAGTCCACCGGATCGCTGTCGGCGGCGGCGGTGCGCGAGGTGCCGTTGATGGAGATGGAGCTCGACACGAGCTCGACCCCGGCGGGCAGCGGGAAGGCGTACGTCGACCAGAGACCGGGGCTGCTGCCCTCGTTCGTGACCGTCTCGGTGTACTCGACGACATCCCCGACGCGGTAGGCGCCGCCCGGGTTCGTGATGTTGGCCGCCGCCGAGTCGATCTCGAGGCAGGGGCCGGAGCCGAAGGACACGTCGTCGAGGAGGTTGCCGATCGTGCGGTCGCCCGAGCCGGTCGCGACCGCCTTGAAGGCGAGCTGCGTCATGGTCTGCCCGGCGGGGACGACGTAGGCGCCCGAGTAGCGGACCCAGGCCGCGGTGCTCGTCTTGAACTGCCCCTGCGAGTCGGCGGCCTGCGGCGTGCCGACGGCTCCGATGAAGAGCTCCATCGTGTCGGTGCCCTGGCGTGCGCGGTGCAGGAGCGACCACTGCAGGACCTGGCCCGGCGTCGTGGCGATGGACTGGAAGAGGGTGCCGGGGGCGTTCGCGTTGAGCTCGACGAACTGGTTGCCGACGGGCGGCTCCTTGCCCTCCGTCGTGCCCTTCCAGACCTCGATGGGGGCGACGGCGCCGGTGTCGTCGACGCTGCGCCATCCGGGCATGTTGCCGTTCGCCACGTTGTAGTACGTGTTCGGGACGACCGGCTCCTCGAAGCTCGCGTTGACGAGCGCGGTGACGTTCTGGCAGGCGTCCTGGAGGTTCGCGACGCGGACGGTGCCGCCGGTGGTCGCGCTCGTGGCCCAGAGCGCCCAGGCGCTGCCGGTGCCGGCCAGGAAGACGAAGAGGACGATCCCGAGGATCGCCGCGATGCGGGTGCGCAGGCTCACGGTCGCACCTGCGTTCCGCCGATGCTGACGGTGAAGTCGCTCGCGACGCCCTGGAGGCTCGCGGGCGCCGTCGAGGCGAGGCGCACCTCGACGCAGAGCTTCGCGGTCGCGTTCTTCGCGAGCGTGAAGGCGGTGAAGCTGGCGGGCAGCGGCTCCGAGGCCGGGGTCACCGTGCAGGAGGTGCCGGTGGTGGTCCGCACCGAGATGTTCAGCGAGCCGGCGAGGCCGGAGTGCGCGATGCTCGTCCCGGTGATCGAGACGGACAGCGGGACGTCGCTGGCGTTGCGCAGCACGAGCGGCTGGGCGGGGACGACCGAGCGTCCGGGCAGCAGCGGCGTCGTGCTGAGGTTCGGCATCGTGTACGCCGTGACGTCGTTGATGGTGAGCGTCGTCTGCCCGGTCTTGAGGGTCGCGCCGCTCGCGGGGACGGCGCCGTTCCAGAAGGCCCAGGTGGTGCCCGCGGCCGAGACCGAGATGAAGATGGCGAGGAGGAAGATCGCCGTGGTGGTGAGGAGCGCGCGGACGGCGACGGGGATTCGGCCCAGACGCGCGGTGCTGCTGCTCATCTCGTCCTCCTCCTGTCTGCGTGTCGTGGCGTCGTCGTGTCGTGTCGTGCGGGGTCGGCGGCCGGACCGCCGATGGGGCGCGCCGCGAGATCGCGGCGCGCCCCGCTGGTGCTACGGGCGGACCTGGGTCAGCGCGAAGTTCGCCGCGGCGAGGTTGATCGTCGCGTTCTGGCCGTTGGCGCCGGTGAGGCCCGTCTTGCTGAGCTCGATGTCGATCGTGACCTTGACGGTGGTGTCGCCGGCGGTCGTCGGGGTGATCGTGAACTTGTTGGTGCCCGCACCCTGCGACACGACGGTCGCGTTGCCGGTGCCGACGATCGCCGCGCCGACCGTGACGGTCGTCGCCGAGGAGAGCGAGGCGGGGATGGCGTTGGCGCCGGGGGCGAAGGCGAGCTCGGCCTTGAGGTTCTTGCCGGACGCCTTGATGGTGACGTTCTGCTCGAAGCGGACCTTGTCGCCGGGGACCATGCGGAACGTGGCCGGGCTGATGGTGGCGGGCGTGACGTCGCTCGAGACGTCCTGCCAGGTGCCGGCGCCGCTGAGGTCGATCCCGAGCTCACCGGTCGAGATGTTGCTCGAGCTGATGTTCTCGGAGTCGTTCCACAGCGCGAAGGTGCCCGCGCCGCCGAGGAGGAGGGCGATGCCGGCAGCACCGGCGATGGAGCCCTTGAGGAGCTTGTTCATTTCGGGTATTCCTTTCGCAAGATCCACCGTCGACGGGCATGCGAGATCGCCGCTGATCGGCCGCTAGGGTTCGGCCGATCGGCGGCCAGCCGGCACGCCGGTCGCCGGCCGCTAGGGTTCGGCCGGTCGGTGGGTGCCTCGGGTGGCGTTCGGGTATTCGGGTTGTCGGGGAAGCGGGTTTTCGCGGCTCCTCGAGTTTCGGGCTCGAAGAGCGGTGTTCCCCCGCTGAAAACACTACGTGTCCTCCATAGCGCGGACAAGGTGACACGACGTACCCAATGCGGGGGTGACGCGAAAACGCTTCCAGAATCCATTATATGGATCTTGATCAGGCATTTGCCCGATTTTGACTGAATGCTCCCGCATCGATCCGCTTCGGAGATCGGGGTACATGTTTCCCACATCACCCCCGTCCGGGGGCACGATCGGGGGACAACTCGGGGGACGCGCGACGGGCCGCCGCGGGGATGGCGCCGACGGCGCGCGCCGACCTTCAACGGGGCCTGAAAGTCCTGACCGCGCCCGCCACCCGCGCGATACGGTCGAGACGTGGCGAACACCGCGAAGGACCACCAGAGCCCGCAGGACCGGCACGAGCCGCTCCCCCGACCCCGAGACCCCCGGATCGGCCGCATCCCGATCCGCCAGGTGACCCCTGCGCAGCCTGAGCGCCGATGGCGCGCGAAGGCCTTCGAGGGCGAGATCGTGCCCTTCGGCGCCACCGTCTTCAAGGAGGGGCACGACCTGCTCCGCGTCGAGGTCGAGCTCCGCGACCCCGACGGCGCCGTCACCCGCCGCCGCCTCGCGGCCGGCGCGAGCGGCACCGACCGGTGGCAGGCGCACGTGCCGATCACGGCGCCCGGCGACTGGCGCTTCCGCATCCTCGCCGCCCGCGACGACTGGGCGACCTGGCTGCACGCCGCCGACATCAAGATCGCGGCCGAGCAGGATCAGGAGCTCGTCCTGCAGATGGGCGCCGAGCTGCTCGCGGGGCGCGCGACGAGGGTCTTCAAGGACGCCCGCACGACCCTGCTGGATGCCGGGAGGCCCCCGCAGGACCGCCTCCGCGCCGCACACGACGCCCGGCTCGCGGCCGCGATCGAGCAGGCGCCCATCACCTCGCTCGAGACCTGGAGCGAGGAGCACGAGCTCCACGTCGAGCGCGCGCGCGCCGCCGTCGGCTCCTGGTACGAGTTCTTCCCCCGCTCCGAGGGCGCGACGCGTCGGAAGGACGGCAGCTGGAAGAGCGGCACCTTCCGCACCGCCGAGAAGCGGCTCCCGGGTGTGGCGGCGATGGGCTTCGACGTGCTCTACCTGCCGCCCATCCACCCGATCGGGCGCGCATTCCGCAAGGGCCCCAACAACTCCACGACCGCGGCCCCCGGCGACCCGGGCAGCCCCTGGGCGATCGGCGCCGCCGAGGGCGGCCACGACGCCGTCCACCCGGACCTCGGCACCCTCGAGGACTTCCGCCGCTTCGTGAGGGCCGCCCGGAAGCAGGGCATCGAGGTGGCGCTCGACCTCGCGCTGCAGGCCTCCCCCGATCACCCCTGGGTGCGCGAGCACCCCGAGTGGTTCACGAGCCGGCCCGACGGCTCGATCGCCTACGCCGAGAACCCTCCCAAGAAGTACCAGGACATCTACCCGGTCAACTTCGACGACGACCCCGAGGGCATCCGCGCCGAGGTGCTCCGCATCGTGCGGCACTGGATCGCGCAGGGCGTGAAGATCTTCCGGGTCGACAACCCGCACACGAAGCCCCTCGACTTCTGGGAGTGGCTGCTCGCGGTCGTCGCCGAGGAGCACCCGGATGTCGTGTTCCTCGCGGAGGCCTTCACCCGACCCGCGATGCTCCACTCGCTCGCGGGCGCCGGCTTCCACCAGTCGTACACGTACTTCACCTGGCGGAACACGAAGGAGGAGCTCGAGGAGTTCCTCTCCGGCCTCGCGAAGGACTCGGCCGACTACCTGCGACCGAACCTCTTCGTGAACACCCCCGACATCCTCACCGAGTATCTGCAGTTCGGCGGCCGCCCCGCCTACAAGGTGCGCGCCGCGATCGCCGCGACCGCCGCGCCCACCTGGGGCGTCTACGCGGGCTACGAGCTCTTCGAGGACATCGCGCGGCCCGGCAGCGAGGAGAACATCGACAACGAGAAGTACGAGTACAAGCAGCGCGACTGGGCGGCCGCCGAGGCCGCCGGCTCCTCCCTCGCGCCGTACCTCACGATGCTCAACCGCGCGCGGGCCGAGCACCCCGCGCTCCGGCAGCTCCGCAACCTCGAGCTGCACTGGTCGGAGGACGACGCCATCCTCGTCTACTCCAAGACGCTGGATGCGGCGCACGCCCCCGGCGGCAGACCCGACGGGGTGATCGTGGTCGCGAACGTCGACCCGCACTCCGTCCGCGAGACGACCGTGCACCTGGACCTCGCGACGCTCGGCCTCGAGCCCGGTGCCGAGTTCACCGTGCGGGATGTGGTGACCGGTGCACGCTGGACCTGGCGCGAGTCGAACTACGTCCGGCTCGACGCCTTCAGCGAGCCGGTCCACATCCTCGAGATCGAGTACCCGAGGGGGCGCTGAGATGACCACGCAGACCACCAGCCGGGCCGCCGCACCGCAGCCGCCCGAGCTCCACCCCGACCATGTCGCCGCCCTCGTCGAGGGCCGGCACCCCGAGCCGCACGCCGCGCTCGGATCCCACGACGCGGACGGCGGTCGCGTCATCCGCGCGATCCGGCCGCTCGCCGAGCAGGTGACGGCGATCCTCGAGGACGGCACCCGCATCCCGCTCAGCCACCACGACCGCGGCCTCTGGCACGCGGTCGCGCCCGGCCCGGGGCAGGCCTACGAGCTCGAGGCCGTCTACGGCGGCGGCGAGACCTGGACCGTCGGCGACCCGTACCGCTTCGTGCCGACGGTCGGCGAGATCGACCTGCATCTCTGGGGCGAGGGCCGCCACGAGCAGCTGTGGCACTGGCTCGGCGCGCACCACCGCGAGCACGAGGGCGTCGACGGCACCGCCTTCTCCGTCTGGGCGCCGCACGCCGAGGCGGCCCGCGTCGTCGGCGACTTCAACGGCTGGAACGGCGTCGGCCACGCGATGCGCCGCCTCGGCTCCGGCATCTGGGAGCTCTTCGTGCCCGGCCTCGGCGCCGGCACCAACTACAAGCTCGAGCTCCTCACCCGCGCGGGCGAGTGGGTCACGCGCGCCGACCCCATGGCGCGCTACACCGAGGTGCCGCCCTCGACCGCGAGCCGCGTCGGCGACACGGCCTACGAGTGGGAGGACGGGGCGTGGATGCGGGGCCGGGCCGAGACCGACCCGCACCAGTCCGCCATGAGCGTCTACGAGCTCCACCTCGGCTCCTGGAAGCCGGGCCTCGGGTATCGCGAGGCCGCCGACGAGCTCATCGGCTACGTCACCGAGCTCGGCTTCACGCATGTCGAGTTCCTGCCGCTCGCCGAGCACCCCTTCGGCGGCTCCTGGGGCTACCAGGTCACCGGCTACTTCGCGCCGACGAGCCGCTTCGGCCACCCCGACGACCTCAAGTACCTCATCGACCGCCTCCACGGCGCCGGCATCGGCGTGATCATGGACTGGGTCCCCGGGCACTTCGCGACCGACGAGTGGGCGCTCGCCCGCTTCGACGGCGAGCCGCTCTACGAGCACGGCGACCCCCGCCTCGGCGAGCACAAGGACTGGGGCACCTACATCTTCGACTTCGGCAACTCGCAGGTGCGGAACTTCCTCGTCGCGAACGCCCTCTACTGGCTCGAGGAGTTCCACATCGACGGGCTGCGGGTGGATGCCGTCGCGAGCATGATCTACCGCGACTACTCCCGACAGGAGGGCGGCTGGGAGCCGAACATCCACGGCGGCCGCGAGTACCTCGAGGCGATCGACTTCCTCCAGGAGGTCAACGCGACCGCCTACAAGCGCAACCCCGGCATCGTCATGATCGCCGAGGAGTCGACCTCCTTCCCCGGCGTCACGAAGCCGACCGATCAGGGCGGCCTGGGCTTCGGCCTGAAGTGGAACATGGGGTGGATGCACGACTCGCTCCACTACATCGGCGAGGACCCGATGTGGCGCTCGCACCACCACAACGAGATCACCTTCAGCTTCGTCTACGCCTTCAGCGAGTCGTATCTGCTGCCGATCAGCCACGACGAGGTCGTGCACGGCAAGGGCTCCTTCCTCGGCCGCATGCCGGGCGACCAGTGGCAGAAGCTCGCGAACGCGCGCGCCTACCTGTCGTTCATGTGGTCGCACCCCGGCAAGCAGCTGCTCTTCATGGGCTCCGAGTTCGGTCAGCCCAGCGAGTGGAGCGAGTCGCGCGGCCTCGACTGGTGGATCCTCGACCAGCCGGTCCACCGCGGCCTCCAGCGCCTCGTCGCCGAACTCAACCGCGTGTACCGGGCAGAGCCGGCGCTCTGGTCGATCGACTCGGCACCTGAGGGCTTCGAGTGGATCGCGAACGAGCCCCAGCAGAACGTGGTCGCGTTCCTGCGCCGCGGCTCGGGTGGCGAGCAGCTGGCCTGCATCCACAACTTCGGCGGCAACACCGTCGGCCCCTTCCGCATCGGCCTGCCGGAGGCGGGCACCTGGGAGGAGGTCCTCAACACGGACGCCGCCGAGTTCGGCGGCTCGGGCGTCGGCAACTACGGCGCCGTCGAGGCCGACGACACGTCCTGGCACGGCCGCCCGGCCTCCGCCGAGGTCACGCTCCCCCCGCTCGCCGGCCTCTGGCTCCGCAAGCGCGACTGAGCGCCTGCCCCCTGCCGGGCTCGTGAGACGCTCCCGGATCGCCGCGACGATTCGGCGATCCGGGAGCGTTTCGGTACTCGGCTCAGTAGAGCAGGGTCATGAGGCGCCGACGGGCGGCCGCGACGCGGGGGTCCTCCGCGCCGGTGAGCTCGAAGTGCTCGAGGAGCCGGGTGCGGATGCGGTCGCGGTCCGCGGGGTCGGCGCCCGTGAAGAGGTCGAGGAGCCGGCCGAAGGCGTCGTCGAGGTGGCCGCCCGAGAGGTCGAGGTCGGCGACCGCGAGCTGCGCGTCGACATCGGCGGGGGCGTCCGCCGCGGCCTTCCGGATCTCGCCCGCGTCCAGGCCCTGGAGCCGATGGAGCAGGGAGACCTGGGCGAGGCCCGCGCTCGCGTCGGCATCGCGCGGGTTTTCGGCGAGCGCCTTCCGATAGGACTCGATCGCACTCGCGTAGTCGCCGCGCTCGATCGCGTCGTAGGCGGCCTGGTGGAGCGGCGGGAGCGGCGCCGGCTCCGGCCCGCCCTGCGGCGCCTCGGCGGCATCGACCGGCAGCCGGCCCGTCACGCCGTTCTGGGCTGCGAACTCGAGCACCTGATCGAGCACCTGGCGGAGCTCCTCCGGGCTCGGCACGCCGACCATGAGCGAGAGCGGGCGCCCGCCGACCACCGCGGCGATGGTGGGCACCTGCTGCACCTGGAAGGCCTGCGCGAGCTGCGGGTTCGCGGAGCCGTCGACGACGGCCAGGGCGAGGCGGCCCTCGTAGGCCCGCACGGCATCCCCGAGCGCCGACTCCAGCCCGGGCGCGATGACCTCGACGATGACCGGGACGGTCGCCGAGAGGTCGAGGACCCGCTCGAAGCCGGCATCCCCCGTCTCGAAGACGAGCGGCTGGCCCGCCTCGGGGGCGGGCGCGCCGGGGGCGCCGCCCGCGGCGCCGGGCGTCGCGCCGGCGGGGGCCTGCCCACGTCGCGGATCCGCGAGGCGGCTCAGATCGACCGCGCCTCGGAGGCTCGCGGGGGTCATGCCGGTGGGGTCGGTCATCGTGGAGCCTCCTTGGAGCTCGTGAGCCCCTCCGCGTAGCCGAGGAGGACGACGCGCTGGTCCTCCGCGGTCACGTTGGGGACGTAGAACAGCAGCTGGTAGCCGTAGGTCGAGAGGAAGCCGCGGGTGGTGCTCGACTTGCCGGAGAGCGCCTTCACCCGGCCCTCGGTGCTGATGGAGGCGCCCGACTGGCGCGGCTTGACCGACTCGACCTCGTTGAGCTCGGTCGCGACGATCGCACCGGAGTCGTTCGTGCCGAAGGCGATCGTCTCCGCCTTGCCCTGCGCCGCCTTGATGGCGTAGCGGGCGAGGCCCCCCTTCTCGACGTCCTTCTTCCGGGAGGCCTTGATCTTCACGCCGACCTGGTCGCGGAGCGTGTCGCCCTCGGCGACGAACTGATCGATGTAGGAGCTCTTCGCGTCCTTCGCGAGGATGTCGCCGTACGCGGTGGCGAGCTGATCCGGCGCCATCGCGAGCAGCTTGAGGTCGGTCGGGAGTCGGCTCGCGCCCGTCGCGGCGGAGGCGACGTCGGGCAGGCGGATGCTCGGCTCGAGACCCAGCGCGTACTCGATCGTGTACGGGTCGCGCGGGGAGGCCTGCTCGAGCATGAGCGCCTGCGGGGCCGCCTTCTCGTTCTCCGGATCGCTCACGACCGCGAAGACCGTCCTCGGCCAGCCGTCGTTCTGCTGCGGCAGGAGCAGCTCGACCCGACCGGTCGGGATCGGGTCGAGCGCCTTCTCGCTCCGGTCGTTCTTGCGGAGCTTGTAGTTCGCGAGACGCAGCTCGAGCGCCGGACCCGAGAGCCGCGACCCGGCGAGCTCGGCGTCGCGCGCCTCGTCGGCCTCGGCGATCGTCGCCGCCGTCGACTCGAGGATCTTCGCGAACTGGCGCTGCGTGACCGCGACGGTCTGCGTCGCCGCGGCGTCGCCGGGGGCGGCGCTCCCGCTCGGCGCGGGCGAGGCCTCGTCGAAGAGCGGCGGCACGCCGCCGTCGGAGGTGCAGCCCGCGAGGAGCAGCGCGGGCACGAGGAGCACGGGCGTGAAGGCGGTGAGGCGACGGCGCGAGCTGCTGGGCCCGGCCTCGACGGCCTTCGGCGGCTTGGCGTTGCGCGCGGTGAGGCGCGGCGGCCGGGGCGGGCGGGGCAGACGGGGCTGCTTGCGGCGGGGACCGCGGCGGCGACGCGCGTGGAGGAGCGCCCAGATGAAGGAGATGAGACCGCCGAGCAGGGCGATCGTGCCGCCGAGGATCAGCGGGCCCGACCAGGGCGCGGAGTTGTCGACGGGCCAGCGGAGCGAGACCTGGCCGGGCGCCGGCGGCGTGACGGCGGCGACCGCGGCATCGCCCTCCGCGGCGGCATCGGCTGCGGCGTCGTCCTCGGCCGCGGCGTCGCCCTCGGCGGGCGCGTCCTCGCCGGCCGCCGGCGCCGGCTCCGCGGTGCTCATCACGAGCACCGAGATGCCCTCGGGGGCGTTGATGCGGAGGGTGACCTCGCCGTCGCTCTCCTGCTCGCCGAGCCACAGATCCGAGCCGACCGCGCTCGGGATCTCGGTCTCGCCGCCCGAGATCTCCTCGGCGCGGAGCTCGCCGGTCGCCTCGTCGAGGACGACGTCGTTGTAGCCGGCCTCGCCGATCCAGGCGAGCACGTCGCCCGTGCGCCCGTAGGCGGCGACGAGCGGTCCCTCGCCCGAGATCGAGATGCGCTGCTGGCCGTCGACCGCGTTGAGGGTCTCGCCGCGGATGAGGGTCACGGGGGCCGCCGACGTCACGTCGCCCATGGCGATCCGCTCGTCGGGTCCGGCCAGGACGGTGCGCTGGGCGATGCCGTAGCCGATCGACAGGAACGCGCCGATGAACAGCACGATCGCGATCACGAATCGCACGGGAACTCTCCTCTCGTGCTGCGAGCCCGGCGGTCGCCGGCGCCCTGCCGCGCGCCCGTCTCCGCGCTGGTCGCGGCTCGGCTCGTCGGCATCCCGCCTCCGGGTCGGTCGGGGCAGCAGATAAAGACATGCAAGCGTACCCGACGCCCCGACGACCTCCCCGGCCGGGCGCTGAAAGAAGTCTGGGCGGGCCCTGGATCGCGACGGCTCCTCGGCATCGTCCCGGGAGGCGGCGGCGACTAGACTCGGGCTCCTGATCTGGCATGTCCCCGACCGAGGAGCAGGTGTGGCCGCAGACGACGCGATCTTCCCCACGGAGCTGCGCGGATACAAGAAGGACGAGGTCGACAAGGCCATCGGCGGCCTCCGGCGCGAGCTCATCCAGGCGAACTCCGCGAAGACGGAGCAGAGCAAGGAGCTCAAGCGCCTCCAGGCCGTCAACGAGGACCTGCAGGCGGAGCTCGACGAGGTCGGCAGCCCGACCTACAGCGGGCTCGGCACGAAGCTCGAGAGCACGCTCCGCACCGCCGAGGAGCAGGCGACCCGCCTGATCAGCCAGGCCGACATCGACGCCGAGAAGCTCCGCTCCGAGGTGCAGGGCGAGATCGCCGCCCTCCGCACCGAGTCCTCCTCGCACGCCGAGCGCATCGTCGCCGACGCCACCGCCCAGGTGGAGCAGATCCTCGGCGACGCCCGCGAGGAGGCCGCACTGACGCTCGGTCGCGCGCGCACCGAGGCCGAGAAGCTCACGCAGGATGCCGTCCGCGAGGCCGCATCCATCCGCGGCTCCGTCGCCACGGAGGCAGCCGACCAGCGTGCCGCGAGCCGGAGGGAGGCCGGCGCGCTGCGCACGGAGGTCGAGCGCGAGATCGCGGAGCTCCGAGCCGCCGCGCAGCGCGAGGTGCGCCAGGCGCGCGAGGAGGCGGCCGCCCTCGCACGCGACACCGAGCAGCGCCGCACCGAGCTCGACGCGGAGGACGCGCGCCGCCGCGGCGACCTCGAGCGCGACCTCGAGCAGGGCCGCACCGACCTCGAGCGCGAGATCGCGGATGCGCGGAGCGCGCTCGAGAACGACACGACCGCCGCCCGCGTCGACCTCGAGTCGCGCACCGAGAGGGATCGCGCCGAGCTCGAGCAGTCGACCGCGACCCAGCGCGGCGAGCTCGAGCAGTCGACGCGCACGCAGCGCGCCGAGCTCAAGGCCGAGCAGAAGCGCGTGCGCGCCGAGCTCAAGGAGGAGCTGCGGGCCGCACGCGCCGAGCTCAAGGCCGAGCAGGAGCGGGTGCGCGCCGAGTTCGAGGCCGAGGTCGGCCCGCAGCGCGCCGAGCACGAGTCCTGGCTCACGAGCACCCGCGCCGAGCTCGAGGCCGAGGCGGCCCGCACACGCGCCGACCTCCTCCAGGAGCTCGAGACGGGCCGTGCCGAGCTGGCCGGCGAGGTCGGCACGACGAAGGCGGCGCTCGAGGCCCAGGTGTCCTCCGAGCGCGCGAAGCTCGAGCAGGAGCTCACGACGGCCCGCGCCGAGCATGACGCGGCCGTCCTCGCCGAGCGCGAGGCGCACGACGCCGAGCTCGCTCGAGGCCGTCGCGAGCTCGAGGCCGAGGTCGCCACGGCCCGCGCCGCGCTCGAGGAGCACGACGCGAGCACGCGCCGCGACCTCGACGAGCACGTGGCCGCGACCCGCGCCCAGCTCGACGACGACGTCACCTCGACCCGCGCCGAGCTCGACGCCGACGTGGAGCGCACCCGACGCGAGCTGGCCGAGGAGGTCGAGCGCACGCAGCGCGAGCTGGCCGAGGAGGTCGAGACGACCCGCAGCGGTCTGGCCGAGGAGGTCGGCACCGCGAAGCGCGAGCTCGCGCGGGAGCTCAAGTCGGAGCGCGCGAAGCTCCGCAAGGAGCTGACGACGGGACGGCGCGAGCTCGAGACCGAGGTCGAGACGACGCGCGCCGCGCTCGAGGCGGAGGTGTCCGAGACCCGCGCGCAGCTCGAGGCCGAGGTCGCGCAGACGCGGCAGGCGCTCGACGCCGAGGTCCTCAGCATCCGCACCGAGCTCGACGCCGACGTGACCCAGCAGCGCGCCCAGCTCGAGGCGGACGCGACGCACACGCGCGCCCAGCTCGCCTCCGACGTCGCCTCGACGCAGCAGCGCATCGAGGCCGACCTCGAGCAGGCCCGCGTCACCATCGAGTCCGACCTCGCCGAGACCCGCACCACGCTGGACGCGGAGCAGAAGCAGGTGCGCGACACGCTCGCCGCCGAGGCGGAGAAGGCGCGCGGCGACCTCGCCCGCGAGATCGAGCAGGGCAGCGCGGCGCTCCAGGGAGAGCTCGAGCGGGAGCGCGAGGCGCACGACGCCGCCATCGCGAGCGAGCGCGAGACGCACGACGCGCTCATCGCGGGCGAGCGCGAGACGCTCGACGCCGAGATCACGGGTCGCCGGGCGGACCTCGAGGCCGAGATCACCGGCCGACGCGCGGAGCTCGACCACGACATCCAGGAGCAGCGCGCCGCTCTCGACTCCGAGATCGCGAAGCGCCGCGCGGACCACGAGCGGGACACCGCCCGCGAGGCCGCGGCCCTCGCACAGGAGACCGAGGCGGCCCGCGCCGCACTCGCCGCCGACACGGCCGCGCAGCGCACCGCGCTCGAGGCCGAAGCCGAGCAGGCGCGCACCGATCTCGACCTCGAGATCACCGCCCGCCGCGAGGAGGCGGAGGCCGAGTACCGCGCCGCGCACGAGGAGGCCCGCGGCTCGACGCAGCGCTTCCTCGAGGAGGCGCAGGCCCAGCTCGCCGAGGCGCAGGAGCACGCCGCCGAGAAGCGCGCCGAGGTCGAGAAGCT
The DNA here is from genome assembly GCF_027912415.1 of Homoserinibacter sp. YIM 151385. NCBI lineage: Bacteria > Bacillati > Actinomycetota > Actinomycetes > Micrococcales > Microbacteriaceae > Homoserinibacter > Homoserinibacter sp. YIM 151385. Next base: position 1,264,843 of record NZ_CP115175.1, read on the forward strand.
CGAGAGCGTCAACGCGAAGGAGTCCAAGAGGCTCCTCGCGGACGCGCGGAAGACGGCCGCCGAGATCCTCGAGAACGCCGAGTCCCGCTCGCGCGCGATCGTCTCCGAGGCGCAGGCCCAGTCGGCCGAGCTCCTCCAGGACGCCGAGGAGCGGCTCTCCCGCATCCAGGTGGAGCGGGAGGCCGTGGCCGGCTACTTCGAGAACCTGCGCGGCATGCTCACCCAGGCCGAGCGCGTCACGAGCGACAACTGAGGCGAGGAGCCCACGTGAAGATCCAGAACGCGTTCCGCTTGGGCCTGTTCGGCGGGCTCGGCGTCCTCGTCGCCCTCGCGATCGGGGCCGGCATCCAGTCGCTCGCGACGATCCTGACCTACATCGGGGCGGCGCTGTTCCTCGCGCTCGGCATCGACCCGGCCGTCACCTGGCTCGAGAAGCGGGGCCTGCCGCGCTGGCTCGCGATCCTCCTCGTCCTGCTCGGCGTGCTCGGGCTCTTCGCGGGGCTGGTGCTCGCGATCATCCCCGTCATCGCGGACCAGGTGAACACCCTGATCAAGCAGGTGCCGCGCCTCATCGACGCGGTCTTCAACACGAACGAGGTGCGGGACTACGTCGAGGCGGCCGTGCCGTGGCTCCAGTACGACGATGTCGTCAAGGCGATCACCGACTTCTTCGGGGATCCGAACAACATCACGGGACTCACCAACAACGTGCTCCAGGGCGCGATCTCGGTCGCGACGGGCGCCTTCGGCGGCGTCATCGTGCTCATCCTGACCCTGTACTTCGTCTCCTCGCTCGCGAGCATCAAGCGCGGCCTCTACCAGCTCGTGCCGGCGACGCGCCGCGAGAAGTTCACCGACATCGCGGAGCAGATCTCCGACTCGGTCGGCCGCTACGTCATCGGCCAGGTCTCGCTCGCGCTCGTCAACGGCGTGCTGAGCTTCGTGTTCCTGACCTTCATCGTCCGGGCCGAGTACTCGGCGCTGCTCGCGTTCATCGCCTTCCTGTTCTCGCTCGTGCCGCTCGTCGGCACGATCTCGGGCTCGGTGCTCATCACGCTCGCGGTCCTGCTCTTCAACGGCTGGCCCTCGGTGCTCGCGGTCGGCATCTACTACCTCGTGTACATGCAGGTCGAGGCGTACGTGCTGAGCCCGAACATCATGAACCGCGCGGTGAAGGTCCCGGGCGTGGTCGTCGTCATCGCCGCGCTCGCGGGCGGCACGCTGCTCGGCATCCTCGGCGCGCTCGTCGCGATCCCCACGGCGGCCGCGATCCTGCTCATCGTCAAGCAGGTCGTGATCCCGCGCCAGAACGAGCTCTAGGGACGCACCGCGCGGCCCGCGTCCTGCGGGACGCCGCTCAGCCCTGGATCGTCGGGAGGCCGGCCCAGTGCCAGGCCATGATCCCGCCCTCGACGTTCACGGCATCCCGGCCCTGCTGCTCCAGGTACTCGGCCACGCGAGCGCTCCGCGCGCCCGAATGGCAGAGGACGTAGATCGTGCCCGCCTCCGGCAGCTCGTCGACATGGTCGAGGAAGGAGCTCATGGGGATGCGGAGGTGGGGGCGGTCGAGGCTGATGCGCTCGAGCTCGTCCGGCTCCCGGACGTCGACGACCTGGGCGTCGTCGCCGAGCGCGGCGAGCTCCTCGACCTGGATGACCTTCATGCGGTGGCCTCCTCGGGTGCGGCGGCCGGCGGTGGCCACTCGACGGGCAGCGGCAGCGCCGCGGGATTCGCGCGCGCGACGATCTCGGTCAGCACGCGCCGGGTCTGGGTCTCCCCCACCCACAGGTGGCGGCCGCCCTCGACGGCCACGAACTCGAGCTGCGGGATGGTCGCGAAGCGCCGCTCCGCCTCCTCCGGCCGCAGGAAGTCGTCGAGCTCGGGCACGACCGCGACCACGCGCGCCGAGCTGCCCGCCCAGGCGGCGACCTCCTCCGGGCTCGTGCGATGCAGCGGCGGCGAGAGCAGGATGAGGCCCTCGACCGGAGCGGAGCGCGCGTGCTTGAGCGCGACCTCCGTGCCGAAGGACCAGCCGAGGATCCACGGGTTCGGCAGGCCGCGCTCCGCGACCAGGCGCATGGCGGCCGCGAGGTCGCGCGCCTCCTCGACGCCCTCGCCGAAGGCGCCCTCGCTCGTGCCGCGCGGCGAGCTCACGCCGCGGAAGTTGAAGCGCAGCACCGCGAGGTCGGCGAGCGCCGGAAGCCGGGCCGCCGCCTTCTTGAGGATGTGCGAGTCCATGAACCCCTTCGCCGTCGGCAGCGGGTGCAGGCACACGAGCGTCGCGACGGGCGGACGGGAAGCGGGCAGCGCGAGCTCGCCGACGAGCGTCAGCCCGTCGTCGGTGCGGAGCTCGATCTCCTCGCGGCGGGCGGGCAGCTCGACGCCGCTCCGGATCTCGGTCATGGGCGGATCCTCCAGCAGTGCGGATGCCAGTGTCGTCGGGCTCGGAGGTCGTCCTCCTCGCCGAAGAGCCCGTCGGCGCGCCACGCGACGAGATGGGCGGTGCCCACCGCGATCTCGAGGCCGCAGCCGGGGCAGGTGGTGATCTTCACCGAGCTCGCCGCCGACTGGGGCTGCACGTTCCAGCTCCCGTCGCGCTTGCGCTCGGTGCGCCGCACGCCGCCGAGGACCCGGGCGAGGTCGAGGGGCTCCGGCTCCTCGCCCTCGCGGCGGCCGCGGGGACGATTGGAGCGGGGCATGCTCGCAAGTCTACGAGCGCGAGCGCGACCCCGCTCCGAGCTCAGTGCCCGTCAGCGTCCGGTCGGCCGAGGCGCGACTCCTCGAGGTCGAGGATGACCTGCACGCGGGCGAGGATGCGGCTCGCGTACGCGCCGCGCGCCCGCGCGTCGAGGAGCGCCGCGCGCTCCGCCGCGAGCACCTCGCTCCGGAGGGTGCGGAACTGCTCGTGCGGGCTCCTCGCCAGCTTCTCCGGGTTCTCGCCGTGCTCCGCCTCCTCCCAGGCGGCCTCCGCCGCGAGGCGGATCGCATCCCGGACCTGCTCGACGACCTCCGTCGGCGGGGCGTTCTCGGCGGCGGCGACGGCATCCAGCCGCTCGATCCCGGCCTCGTTGATCTCGTCGAGCAGCTCGGCGAGCGCGCGCCGGTCGAGCTGCGCGTCGGAGCCCCGGACGCCGCTCGCCCGGATGACGGCCGGCAGCGTGGCGCCCTGGAGGAGCAGGGTCGCGATCGCGACCGTGAAGGCGATGAGCACGAGCTGCTCCGAGTACGGCGTGTCGGCGGGAAGGGTCTGCGCCGCCGCGAGCGTCACGACGCCGCGCATGCCCGCCCAGCTGATGACGACGCCGCCGCGCCAGTCGAGGCCCTCGGCTCGGAGCAGCGAGATGTCGTTGCTGCGCTGGTCGATGCGCCGTCGCGCGCCCGCGACCCGCCGCGCCATCCGCTCGTCGCCCTCCAGCTCGTCGAGCCGCCGCTCGATGAGCCCGACGCGCTCCTCGAAATCGCCCGCCTGCGACTCCCGTCGGCGCAGCAGCGCGACGAGCGGGCCGGTGAACCCGAAGCGCGTCGCCACGAGGATCACCGCGAGGAGGAGGCCGATGAGCACCGATCCGCCCACCGAGAGCTCGTCGCCGCCGATCCCCTCGACGATGCCCTTGAGCTCGAGGCCCATGAGCAGGAAGACGCCGTGCTCGAGCACGAACTGCACCGTCCGCCAGTTGAGGCGGTCGGTGAGCCGCGACTGCACGCCGAGCGCCGCCGGCGCCGCATTGCCCGCGTAGAGGCCCGCCGCGACCACCGCGATGACGCCCGAGGCCCCGAGCTCCTCGGCCGGGAGGAACGCGATGAAGGGCACCGCGAAGGAGACGACCGACTGGAGGATCGCATCGTCGAGGCGGCGGCGCACGACGATGGCGAGCCAGCCCACCGCGATGCCCACGACCGCGGCCGCCGCCACCGCCCAAAGGAAGTCGAGGACGGTGCCGCCGAGATCCAGCTCGCCGGAGGCCGTCACCGCCCCCGCCGCGATCGCCGTGCGGAGGAGGACGAGCGCGGTCGCGTCGTTGACGAGCCCCTCGCCCTCGAGGATCGTCAGCAGGCGCGAGGGCAGGCCCAGCCGCTTGCCGATCGAGGTCGCCGCGACGACGTCGGTCGGCGAGATGACGGCGCCGAGCGCGATCGCCGCCCACAGCTCGAGATCCGGCAGGAGCGCGGAGAGCGTGAAGCCCGTGAGCAGCGCGCTCACGAGGACGAGCGTGACCGACAGGCCCGTGATGGTGCTCAGATTCCGCCGGAAGTCGACGATCGGGACGGTGACGGCCGCCGAGTAGAGGAGGGGCGGCAGCAGCAGGAGGAGGATCCAGTCCGGCTCGACCTCGACGGGCGGCACGCCGGGGATCCAGCTGATCCCGATGCCGACCACGACGAGCGCGAGCGGTGCGGCGATCCTGATCCGCGCCGAGAGCGCGCTCACCGCGACGATGATGACGATCGCGGCGACCCCGATCAGCGCGTACTCGAGCACCCGACCAGGCTAGCGCGCGGTCCGCGCCGCGGCGTCAGTACCAGCCGGAGGCCTGGCTCTTGGCCCAGGCGCCGCAGGGCGTGCCGTAGCGGCCCTGGATGTACTGCAGGCCCCAGGTGATCTGGGTTCGCGGGTTGGTCTGCCAGTCGGAGCCGACCGACGCCATCTTGCTGCCGGGCAGCGCCTGCGGGATGCCGTACGCGCCGCTCGAGACGTTGTGCGCGTACACGTTCCAGCCCGACTCCTTCGCCCAGAGCGAGGAGAGGCAGTTGAACTGGTCGTCGCCCCAGCCTCGCGCCGCGAGCATCTCGCGCGCGATCGCCTGGGCGGAGCCGGGGTCGGGGGTGCCGGCCGCGGGGGCCGCGCCGCCCATGCTCGTGCCGGCGGCGGCGGGCTTCGGCTTCGGCTTCGCCTTGGCCTCGTAGTCGTCGCGCGTCACATCGATGTCGTAGCCGGCGCCCGCGGCATAGGCCTGCGAGGGGCCGCCCTCGGGGGCGAGGCTCTCGGCGGCGTAGCTGTCGGAGTAGGGGCCGGCGACGGAGACGAGGAGGAAGCCCATGCAGGCCACCGCCGCGAGGATCGGAAGGCCCCGACGGCTGCGGGGTCGCGGACGCGCACCCGTGGCCGCCCACGCGGGGACGGCGTCGCTCGGGTGCTCCAGGAGGGCGACCTCGCGGGTCGCGTTGCTCGGGCTGCGGCGCATATCCGAGCCAGTGTAACCGTTTCGTGACTTTTCCGCCTGGGAGAGCGCTCCGGGTCGAGGTGGCGGGCGCGAAGGCGGCCGACGGCTCAGCGGACCGCGAGGATCGTCCGGGTCGCCGCATCCAGGACGGCATCCACCTGCGACTCCTGATAGCCGCCGCGCTGCGCGTGGAAGACCGAGGTGCGGATCTCCTCGATCGTCACCGGCTGCCCCGTCTGGAAGTAGTTCGCGATGCGGTCCGCGAGCGCGTCGACCTCCTTCGTGGCGTAGCCGACCGTGAACCAGGACACCCGCGTGAAGCGGTGGCCGGGCGGGCGCACGAAGCGGTCGAGCAGCACCTGGGCGGTGTCGCGGGCCTGGCCGTACCAGGCGGCGTCGCCCGCGGTCTGGATCGCGGCATCCCGCTCCCGGTTCGCGAAGGCGTCCTCGAGCCGCTCGAGCGCCGCGTCGACGTGATCGGGTGCGTAGCCGCCCTTGCGCATCGAGAACGCCGTGTGGCGGATGCGCTCCGCGTCGAGCGCGCCGGCCCCCGGCTCCGCCGTGTAGGCGCTCCGGGCCTCGGCGAGGAACTCCTCGACCTCGTCGATGTCGTAGCCGAGGCGGTTGCGCCGGGCGCGAGGGAAGGTCGAGGTCACCCGGCTATTCTGCACCAGTCGCCGCGCGGGGCCCTCCATGACGCGACCGCGCGGCCGCGTCGGCGCTCAGCCGTGGAAGATCAGGTAGAGCGCGTACGCCACCGCCGCCGAGGGCAGCACCGAGTCGAGGCGGTCCAGGAAGCCGCCGTGACCCGGCAGCCAGGACGAGATGTCCTTGACCCCGAGATCGCGTTTGATGAGCGACTCCATGAGGTCGCCCATCGTGCCGACGAGCGCGAGCGCGGGGCCGAGGATCAGGCCGAGCCACCAGGGCTGCTCGAGCATGAGCGTGGCGATGAGGATCGCCGCGACCGTCGCGATGAGGATCGAGCCGATGAAGCCCTCGACCGTCTTGCCGGGGCTGATCGCGGGAGCCAGCTTCCGCCGGCCGAAGGCGAGCCCCGACACGTAGGCGCCGACATCCGTCGAGACGATGACGATGATCGCCCCGAGCGTCCACCACTGGCCGCCCTCCTCGCCGGTCAGCACCAGGTAGAAGCCCGCCATGAAGGTCACGTAGACCTGGATGAGCGCACCGGTGCCGAGATCGAGGGCGAGCTCGCGGCGCGGCACCCGGCGCGAGGCCGGGAGGGTCTCCAGGATGCGCCAGAGCGAGACGAGCACGATGGCGCCGAGCGTCGCGAGCCAGAGGCCCGGCACGTGGCCGAAGAACGCGATCGGGGTCACCGCCACCGCGGCCGCCACCGAGACGAGCCGGGGGATGTCGCGGCCGGCCGAGCGGAGCGCCGTCGCGAGCTCGAAGGCCGTGAAGCCGACGAGCGCCGCGCCGAAGACGATGAACAGCTCCTTGAAGAGCACGAGGCTCAGGAGGAAGCCGCCGCCGAGGGCGAGCCCGAAGAAGATCGCGAGCGGGAGGTTGCGGCCGACGCGCGCCTCGACGCGCGCGTTCGCGGCATCCAGCTGGGCGCGGGTCGCGCGGACCTGCGCCTCGATGTCGGCGACACGCTGCTGCGCCTTCGCCTCGAGCTCGGCTCGGCTCGGGCGCCCGCGCACGCCCGCGGGGCGCACGGGACCGGCGTCGACCGGATCCTGCGGGGTCGGCTCCGGCTCCGGGACGGTCGGCTCGGCCACGCTCAGACCTCGAGCAGTTCGGCTTCCTTGCGCTTCAGAGCCTCGTCGATCGCGTCGACATGCGTCTTCGTGATCGACTCCAGCTCCTTCTCAGCGCGGGCCACCTCGTCGTCGCCGACCTCGCTCTTCAGCGCGTCCAGGTCGTCCTTCGCCTTGCGACGGAGGTTGCGGATCACGACGCGGGCGTCCTCGCCCTTGGCGCGCGCCAGCTTCACGTACTCCTTGCGGCGCTCCTCGGTGAGCTCCGGCATCGTCACGCGCACGATGTTGCCGTCGTTCGTGGGCGAGGCGCCGAGGTTCGGGAAGGCGACGATCGCGCGCTCGATCTCCTTGAGCGCGGACTTGTCGTAGGGCGTGATGACGATCGTGCGGGCCTCCGGGTTCTGGAGGCCGGCGAGCTGCTCGAGCGGCGTCGGGGTGCCGTAGTAGTCGACCGGGATCTTCTGGAACATCGCCGGGTTCGCGCGGCCGGTGCGGACGGTCGAGAAGTCGTCTTTCGCGACCTCGACGGCCTTCTGCATCTTCTCGCGGGTATCGGTCAGAACGTCGCTGATCACGGGGAGCTCCTCAGGTTGTCTCTTGGAAGTCTAGGGCTCAGGCGCGGACGAGCGTGCCGAGGCGCTCGCCGCCGCGGATCGCGCGGGCCACGTTGCCGGCCGGCTCCATGCCGAAGACGACCATCGGCATCTCGTTGTCCATGCACAGGCTGAACGCGGTCGCATCCACGACCTTGAGGCCCTTGACGAGGGCCTCCTGATACGTGATCTCGTCGATGAGCGTCGCGCTCGGATCCTGGCGCGGGTCGGCCGTGTAGACGCCGTCGACGCCGTTCTTCGCGACGAGCACCGCATCCGCGCCGATCTCGAGCGCACGCTGCGCCGCGACCGTGTCGGTCGAGAAGTACGGGAGGCCGGCCCCGGCCCCGAAGATCACGACGCGGCCCTTCTCGAGGTGGCGCTCGGCGCGGAGCGGGATGTACGGCTCCGCGACCTGGCGCATCGAGATCGCCGACTGCACGCGGACGCCGACGCCCGCCTGCTCGATGAAGTCCTGCAGGGCGAGCGCGTTCATGACGGTGCCGAGCATGCCCATGTAGTCGGCGCGGCCGCGATCCATCCCCCGCTGGCTGAGCTCCGCGCCGCGGAAGAAGTTGCCGCCGCCGACGACGATCGCGATCTCGACCTCCGCCGCGGCCGCCGCGATCTCCTTCGCGACGGCGCTGACGACATCCGGATTGACCCCGAGGGAGCCGCCCCCGAAGGCCTCGCCGGAGAGCTTGAGGAGGACACGGCGGCGGCGGGGTTCGGTCATTCGGGGGTCCTTCCGGGGTGGGGGCTGTCGTCCAGGGTAGTGCGCCGCGCCGGTGCCGGGCGCGAAGAAGGGTCCGGACCGTCGTGCGGTCCGGACCCTCTCGGCTCGTGGCTAGGCGCCGACCTTGAAGCGGGCGAAGCCCGTCACGGTGAGGCCCGCGTCGGCGATGACCTTGCCGACGTTGAGCTTGTTGTCGCGGGCGTAGTCCTGCTCGAGGAGCGCGACCTGCTTGAAGAAGGCGCCGAGGCGGCCCTCGACGATCTTCGGCAGCGCGGCCTCCGGCTTGCCCTCGTTGCGACTGATCTCCTCGACGATGCGGCGCTCGTTGACGACATCGGCCTCCGGCACCTCCTCGCGCGCGAGGTAGGTCGGGGCGGCGAAGGAGATGTGCTGCGCGATCGAGCGGGCCGTGTCCGCGTCGGAGCCGGTGTAGGCCACGACGACGCCGATCTGCGGGGGCAGGTCCTTGCTCGTGCGGTGCAGGTAGACGGCGAACTGCTCGCCGGCGAGGCGCGCCACCTGGCGGAGCTCGACCTTCTCGCCGATCGTCGCCGCCTGGTCCTCGATGAGGCTGCCGACGGTGCCGCCCTCGGCCGGGGCCGCGAGGGCCTGGTCGACCGTCTCGGCGCCGGAGTCGGCGAGCGCCGCGACGACCTTCTCCGCGAGCGCGACGAACTTCTCGTTCTTCGCGACGAAGTCGGTCTCGCAGGCCAGCTCGATCATCGTGACGGCCGTGGCCGACTCGACGACCGCGATGAGGCCCTCGCTCGTGGAGCGGTCGGCGCGCTTCGCGTTGCCCTTGGCGCCCTTGAGGCGGAGGATCTCGACGGCCTTCTCGATGTCGCCATCGGCCTCGACCAGGGCGTTCTTGGTGTCGACCATGCCGGTGCCGAGGCGCTCGCGCAGGATCTTGACGTCTTCCAGGCTGAAGTTGGCCATGGATGTGCTCTCCACTCGTGATGAGGCGGGCGCCCGCGGGTGGCGGGCGCCCGTCGCTCGTCGGTTACTTGCTGTCGGTCTTCTCGGCGTCGGCCGCGGGGGCGGCGTCCGCCTCCGGCGCCTCGGCGGCCTCGGCCTCGATCTTCGCCTCGGTGGCCTCGTCCGACTCGGGCGCGTGCTCCGGGGTCGGCTCGACCGGGGTCTCCGCCTCGGTCGCGGCGACGGCCGCGTCCGCGTCGTTCTGCTCGGTCGTGGCGCCGGTCTCCGCCTGGCTCTGCTCGAGGAGCTCGCGCTCCCACTCGGCGAGGGGCTCGACGGCCGAGACGTTGCCCTCGGCCTCGGGCTTCTGGTGACGCTGGATGAGGCCCTCGGCCGCGGCGTCGGCGATGATGCGGGTGAGGAGGCCCACCGAGCGGATCGCGTCGTCGTTGCCCGGGATCGGGTAGGCGAGCTCGTCCGGGTCGGCGTTCGTGTCGAGGATGCCGATCACGGGGATGCCGAGCTTCGTCGCCTCGTCGATCGCGAGGTGCTCGCGCTTGGAGTCGACGACCCAGATGGCGCTCGGGGTCTTCGTGAGGTTGCGGATGCCGCCGAGCGTCTTGTGGAGCTTGTCGAGCTCCCGCTTCTTGATGAGGAGCTCCTTCTTCGTGAAGCCCGCGGTGGTGTCCTCGTAGTCGATCTCCTCGAGCTCCTTCATGCGCGCGAGGCGCTTGGAGACCGTCTGGAAGTTCGTGAGGAGGCCGCCCAGCCAGCGCTGGTTGACGTAGGGCTGGCCGACGCGCGTCGCCTGCTCGGCGATGGCCTCCTGGGCCTGCTTCTTCGTGCCGACGAAGAGGACGGTGCCGCCGTGGGCGACCGTCTCCTTGACGAAGTCGTACGCGCGGTCGATGTACGCGAGCGACTGCTGCAGGTCGATGATGTGGATGCCGGAGCGCTCGGTCAGGATGAAGCGCTTGACCTTCGGGTTCCAGCGGCGGGTCTGGTGCCCGAAGTGCACGCCGCTGTCGAGCAGCTGGCGGATGGTGACGACGGCCATTGCCGTTCTCCTTCTCATGCGGGGCGCTCGCGCGCGACCGCGTTCTCTCAGTTGACTGCCGCGCCGGTCGGCGCGATCCCTGGTGCCCTGGCGCGCATCCGCCCGTTCATGGAAGGGGACTGAAGGATGCGCTGCCGCGAGTGGGCACGCGAAGTCACCTCGCTCGCGCGAGATGCGGGTTCAGTGTAGCACCGCGACCGGGACCCCGAGCGGTCGTCCGCCCCTCCTCACCAGGGCGGCGCACGGCCCCGATCTCCACGGATCGCGGCCCCTCGACGCGCCGCCGCGACACCGAGAGGACGATCGCCCGCATGACCTCGATCGCGTGCCGCCCGTCCGCTCCTCGACGATCGCGCCGGGTGCGCGAGCCGGCGCGGGGCGCGCGGGCCACGTGGCGCGCGTGGGTCACGCGGGTCGCCGCGCTCGCGACGGTGCTCGCGATCGCGGCCGGCGGCCCGGCCGACGGGTCGGCTGCGGCGACCGCTGCGACCGGACCCCGCGGTGCGGTCCGACTGGAGTCGGCACCGCGCTGGGCCTGGCCCGTGCCGTCGCCGCATCCCGTGGTCAGGCCCTTCGAGGCTCCCGCGTCGGCGTACTCGGCCGGGCACCGCGGCCTCGATGTGGCGGCACGCGAGGGGACGGTGATCACGGCGCCTGCCGACGGGGTCGTGCACTTCGCCGGCGTCGTCGTCGACCGGCCGCTCCTCTCGCTCGACCACGGCGGCGGTCTCCTGTCGAGCTTCGAGCCGGTGGAGCCGCTCGTCGAGCGCGGCGAGCGGGTCGCGCGCGGGCAGCCGATCGGCGAGCTGCAGCTCGGGCACTGCGCCGGCGCGTGCCTCCATCTCGGCGCGCGCCTCGAGGGCCGCTACGTGTCGCCGCTGCGCTACCTCGACGGCCTCCGGCCGGCGGTGCTGCTGCCGGTGCGGCGGTGAGGCGCTGACACGGTGAGGCGGTCGCTCAGGCTCTCGGGTGCGCGACGCGGTAGGCCTCGCGGAGTCGCTCGGTGGAGACGTGCGTGTAGATCTGGGTGGTGCCGAGGCTCGCGTGGCCGAGGATCTCCTGCACGGCGCGGAGGTCGGCGCCGCCGTCGAGCAGATGCGTCGCGGCGGTGTGGCGGAGCGCGTGCGGGCCGGCCGGTCCGCTGCCGGGGAGGTCTGCGAGGAGGTCGGCGACGAGGCGGTGGACCGCTCGCGTGCCGAGGCGGCCGCCGCGGGCCCCGACGAGCAGGGCCGCCTGGTCGCCGCGACCGTCGAGGAGCGCCGGCCGCGCGTCGGCGAGGTAGCGCTCGACGGCGCGCCTGGCGGGGACGCCGAAGGGCACGATCCGCTGCTTGTCCCCCTTGCCGACGACGCGGGCGGTCAGGCGTCCGAGGTCGAGGTCGCCGAGGTCGAGCCCGACGAGCTCGCTGACCCGGATGCCGGCCGCGTAGAGCAGCTCGATGACGGCGAGATCGCGGATCGCGGCCGGCTCGCCGGTGTCGGCCCGCACCTGGAGCGAGGCGAGGATGCCGTCGATCTGCGCCCGCGTGAGGACCCGCGGCAGCGTCCGCTCGGTCTTCGGCGAGCGGAGCCGTGTGCCGGGGTCGACGGGGATGCGGTCCTGGCGTCGCAGCCAGGCCGTGAGTCCGCGGGCGGAGGCGGCGCGGCGGGCGAGGCTGGCGGGCGCGAGCCCCTCGCCGCTGGAGCGCCAGAGCCAGTCGCGCAGCAGCTCGAGGTCGAGCTCGGCGAGCTCCTCGGCGCCGCTGTCGCGGGCGTGTGCGGTGAGGCTCGCGAGGTCGGCGGCGTAGCCCCGGATGCTGTGCGGGCTGAGCCCGCGGTCGAGCCGCAGGTGGTCGAGGTACTCCTCGACGGCGCGCCCGAGCTCCATGCCCACCATGCTCGCGCGCTCGCCCGCCGCTCCCCCGCCGCCGCGCCGCATCGCTCGTCGGAGCGTGCCGCGCCGCTCGTCCGAGCCTGCCGCGGTGCTCAGTCGGGCGTGCCGGTGCTCAGTCCGGGGTGCCGGCGTCGACGCTCGCGTCGCGTGCGGCGAGGTCGTAGGTCGAGCGCTTGTTCGAGAAGGCCTCGCGGCGCTCCTCGGGGCTCATGGCGGCGAGCATGTCGAGGACGCGCTCGGAGAAGCCGGAGACCCGGGGGAAGCTCCCGACGGGGACGATCGAATGCACGACGGTGTCGGCGTAGACCTCGACGATGCCGACCGAGTGCCCGCCGTCGACCCCGACGAGCGTGCCCTGCGGTGCGGCGGGGTCGATCGAGTAGCAGGTCGCGGCGGCGACCGAGACGGGGGTGCCCGCGAGGGTGCCGTGGGTCGCGTAGTGGAGGTGGCCGGCGAGGATGCCGCGGACGTCGCTCCCCTCGATGGCGGCGGCGAGCTCGCCCTGGTGCTCGAGCTCGAGCACGGCCATGAGCTCGACGAGCGACGGCAGCGGCGGGTGGTGCAGCGCGAGGAGCGTGCCATCGGGTGCGGGCTCCGCGAGCTCGGCGCGCAGCCAGTCGAGCTGCGCCGGCTCGAGCGAGCCGTGGTGGTAGCCGGGGACGGTGGAGTCGAGGGCGATGATGCGGAGCCCGCCGAGTCGGTGCACGCGGTCGAGCGGCCGCACGCCGCCCGCGCCGTCGCCCTCGGCCGCCGCGCCGAGCAGCTCGGCGGCGAAGGGCTCGCGCTCGTCGTGGTTGCCCATGACCCAGATGATCTCGGCGCCGAGGCGCTCGGCGACGGGCTCGACGATGGCCCGGAGGCGCCGGTAGGCATCGACCTCGCCGAGGTCGGCGAGGTCGCCGGTGAAGACGATGGCCTCGGGTGCGAGTCCCGATCGCTCGAGCTGCTCGAGCGCCCTGGCGAGGGTCGGCTCGCTGTCCACCGCGCCGTAGAGCGGTCGACCTCCCTCGAGGAGGTGCGGGTCGCTGAAGTGCGCGATCGTGTGGATCGCGGGGGCGTGCTGACCGAGCTGGACCACGGCCGCACTCTACTCGCCGCCCCCGACGGCCGGTGAGGCCGCGTCATGACCCGGCCCGGATCCAGCCGTCGCCGCGGGGCCGGACGATCCCGTCGAGCTCGAGCAGCCCGAGCATCGCCCGCACCCGATCGGGTGCGAGCCCGCTCATCGACGCGAGATCGCCGGGGCGGCGTGCCGTCCGGGTGCTCATGGCGTCGAGCAGTCGCGCCCGCGTCCCCTCCGGGTCCTCGGCGGTGACCACCGCCGGCCTCCCCCGCGCCCCGCTCGGGCGGGACCGTTCTGCCGGGTGCTCCGCCGCATCCTCGTCGCCTCTGTCGGCCGACCGCGTCGGCGCCGGTCCCGCGGCGTCGACACCGGCGGTCGGCAGCAGCTCCGCCATCTCGGCCGCGTCGGTGACGCAGACGGCGTCCAGCTCGCGCAGCATCCGGTGGCATCCCGACGACGCCGTGCTCGTGACAGGGCCGGGCACCGCCCCGATCGGCCGGCCGAGCTGCGCCGCGTGCCGGGCCGTGTTGAGCGAGCCCGAGCGCCAGCCCGCCTCGACGACGACGGTCGCGTCGGAGATCGCGGCGATGATGCGGTTGCGCTGGAGGAACCGCCAGCGGGTGGGCGCGGTGCCGCAGGGCACCTCGGCGAGCACGAGTCCGCCGCCCTCTCCCGAGATCCGCTCGAGGAGCGCCTCGTGGCCGCTCGGGTAGAACCGGTCGAGCCCGCCGGCGAGCACCGCGATCGTGCGGCCGCCGCTCGCGAGGGCCGCGCGATGCGCCGCACCGTCGATGCCGTAGGCGGCGCCGGAGACGATCGCCACCCCGCGGTCGACGAGGCCGCTCGCCGCCTCCACCGCGACGTGCTCGCCGTAGCCGGTCGCCGCGCGGGCGCCGACGAGCGCGATGCCCGGCGCGCTCGCCGGTGCGGCTTCCCCGGGTCGCGCGCCGGCCGGGGAGCCCCGGAACCAGAGTGCGGCGGGTGCATGCGGGCCGAGGTCGTCGAGGCCCTGAGGCCAGCCGGGATCGCCCGGCACGAGCAGCCCGATCCCGAAGCGCCGCGCCTGCTCGAGGGCGAGGCGGACGGGCCGCTGCGCCACACGCGGCCACCAGCGGCGCACCGCCTCCTCGAGCGCGCGCGACCCGAGCCCGGATGATGCCGGGCCGGTCGATGCCGGGTCGGACGATGCGCCGCCGAGCCGGCCTCCGGCGAGCATGGCCGGCTCGCCCTCCGTCTCGATGAGCAGCTCGAGCGCCGGGAAGGCGCCCAGCGCGCCGACGAGCGCGCCGGCCGCGCCGTCGCCGGGCTCCGCGATCGTCGACCAGGCGGCGCGCGCGAATCGCTCGAGGAGCGCCTCGCGGTCCTCGAGGACCTCGGGCGGCATCGAGCGCGCGACCCCGCGCACGAGCTCCGCGATCCGCGACTCCGGCATCCCGAGCACGCTCACGAGGCCGACCTCCGCAGGATGAGCGCGCGGGCCACGTGGTCCTCGCCGGGCCGCTCGGCGCCGTCCAGGTCGGCGAGCGTCCAGGCCGTGCGGAGGACCCGATCGTGGCCGCGCATCGTCACGAGGCCCCGCTCGAGCGCGCGGTCGAGGACGCGCGCCGCGGCCCGCTCGGGCGACCCGAGCGGCGAGCGGAGCACCGAGCCCGGGACCTCCGCGTTGCGACGCCACGGGGTCCGATCGAGCCGCGCGGCCGCGGCGGCCCGCGCGCGGGCGACCCGCTCGCGGGCGAGCGCCGTCGTCGTGCGCGACTCCCCCGCGGCGAGCCGCAGCTGCGCCGCCGTGACCTTCGGCACCCGCAGCTGGATGTCGATCCGGTCGAGCAGCGGCCCGCTCATGCGCGCGAGGTAGCGACGTCGTGCGTTCGGCGAGCAGATGCACTCCGCGTCCTTCGCGCCCGCCTGCCCGCAGGGACACGGGTTCGCGGCGAGCACGAGCTGGAACCGCGCCGGGAAGCTCGCGGCGGCGTTCGCGCGGTGGATCGTGATCCGGCCCGACTCGAGCGGCTGCCGCAGCGCGTCGAGGGCGGCCGGCGAGAACTCGGGCGCCTCGTCGAGGAAGAGCACGCCGTGCGAGGCCCGGGCGGCGGCACCCGGGCGGATGACGGCGCTGCCGCCCCCGACGATCGAGGTCGGACTCGCCGTGTGGTGCGGGGCCTCGAGCGGCGGACGGACCCGCAGCTCGCCGCCGATCGGGAGGCCGCAGAGCGAGCGCAGCGAGCTCACCTCGAGCGCCGCCGAGGTCTCGAGGTCCGGCAGGATGCCGGGCAGCCGCTCCGCGAGCATCGTCTTCCCCGCGCCGGGCGGCCCGAGCAGGAGCATGTGGTGCCCGCCGGCCGCGGCGACCTGCACGGCCTCCACGGCATCCGCGTTGCCGACGACCTCGGCGAGGTCGGGCTCGGGCTCCCCCTCCGACGTCGCGACCGCGGGCCGGAGCACCGCCTCGACCGGCTCCGCCGCGAGCTCGGCGCCGTGCCAGATCGCCGCCTCACGGAGACTCGCGACCGGCACGACCCGGACACCGGGCACGAGTGCGGCCTCCTCCGCATCCCCGCTCGGCACCATCACGATCGAGGCACCGCCGCGCGCGGCCGCGAGCACCGCGGGCAGGACGCCGCGCGTCGGCCGCAGCCGCCCGTCGAGGCCGAGCTCGCCGAGGTGCACGACCCGCGCGATCGACTCGCGCGGCACGAGCCCGTCGGCGGCGAGCGCCGCGAGCGCGATCGCGAGGTCGAAGGCGGAGCCGTGCTTCGGGAGCGAGGCGGGCGAGAGGTTGATGGTGAGCTTCTTCGCGCCGATGGGGTGCCCGGTGTTCGCGGCGGCGGCCCGCACGCGGTCCTTCGACTCCCCGAGCGAGGTGTCGGGGAGGCCGATCACGACGAAGCCGGGGAGCCCGCTCGAGACGTCCGCCTCCACCTCGACGAGCGCGCCGTCGAGACCCTGCAGCGCGATCGAGGTCGTCCGTCCGACCGCCATCAGCCGATCCCCGCGATGTGCTCGATCCGAGCCGGGGCGTCCCGCGGCGCGATGACGGAGACGGCGTCGAGCCGCATCCGCGAGCGGGGATGCCCGTGCTCGGCCGACCACAGGCCCGCCAGGCGACGCAGACGCCGCAGCTTCGCGACCGTGATCGCCTCGAGGGGATGCCCGAAGCCGAGCCCCGAGCGGGTCTTCACCTCCACGATCGCGACGACCGGGCCGTCGCGCACGACGAGGTCGATCTCGCCGTGCCGGCACCGCCAGTTGCGCGCCACCACCTCCATGCCCGCCGCGCGCAGATGCCGCGCCGCGAGCTCCTCGCCGAGCCGTCCCAGGTCGTCCTTCGCTGCCATGCGGGAAGGATGCGGGAGGCAGCCGCGGCCGCGTGCCGACGAGCACCGGAATGGGGGGCGATCGGCCGGATCCGGGCTGTGGAGGAGAGCCGGATAGCATCGAGGGGATGACCGCACGCGCCCGCCCGAGCACGGGCCGCATCCTCGCCCTCCTCGGCGTCGGCATCCTCGGCGGCCTCCTCTCCGGCCTCTTCGGCGTCGGCGGCGGCATCCTCATGATCCCGCTGCTCATCCTGCTCGCCGGGCTCGATCAGCGCACCGCCGCCGCGACCTCCCTCGCCGCGATCGTCCCGACCGCGATCGCCGGCGCCAGCACCTACGCCGCGAACGGCCAGATCGACCTCGTCGCCGCCGCGCTCCTCGCGCTCGGCGGCATCGGCGGCTCGGCGATCGGGAGCCGCCTGCTGCGCGTGCTGCCGATCGGCGTGCTCCGCTGGGCCTTCATCGGCCTGCTCCTCGCGGTCGCCGTGCGCATGGCGCTCGTCGTGCCCGCGCGCGCCGACGCGGCGGACCTCGACCTCCCGCGCATCCTCGGATTCATCGCGCTGGGCCTCGTGATCGGCATCGTCTCGGGCCTCTTCGGCATCGGCGGCGGCGTCATCGCGGTGCCCGCGCTCATCGCGATCTTCGGCATCGGCGACCTCACCGCGAAGGGCACCTCGCTGCTCATGATGATCCCGACCGCGCTCGCCGGCACCATCGGGAACGCGCGGGCGCGGCTCGTCGACTGGACCGCCGTCGCGATCGCCGGCACGGGCGCCGTGGCGGCATCCTTCGCGGGCGTCGCGCTCGCGTTCCTCATCCCGGCGCGGCTCTCCGGCGTGATCTTCGCGGGGCTCCTGCTCGTCAGCGCCGTGCAGCTCGCGGTGCGCGCGATCCGCGCCCGGCGGACGCCCCGCGACTAGCGGTCGAGGATCCCGCTACTCGTCGAGCGCGAGCTCCTTCGGCAGCTCCAGCTCGCGGTCGCCGAGCATCTCGACGTTGACGTCCTTGAAGGTGAGGACCCGCACGCTCTTCACGAAGCGGTCGGAGCGGTAGACGTCCCAGACCCAGACGTCGGCCATCGTCAGCTCGAAGTAGAAGTCGTGCTCGGTGTCCTTGCGCTCCAGCGCCACCTCGTTCGCGAGGTAGAAGCGCCGCTCCGTCTCGACGACGTACTTGAACTGACCCACGACATCGCGGTACTCGCGGTACAGGGCCAGCTCGACTTCGCGGTCGTAGTCCTCGATATCGTCGTCGTCCATCGCGAGCAGTCTAGACGCGAGCAGGCCCGCGTGCCGACCACCCGGGATCAGGCCGCGGGCGCGCCGCCCACGGCCTCCAGGTCGTCGAGCAGGCTCGGCTGGCGCAGCCACGACCAGCGATGCAGCGGACTCGCGCCCACACGACCCACCGCCTCGTAGTGCGCGGCGCTCGCATAGCCCTTGTTGCCCGCCCAGCCGTAGTCCGGCATCCCCTCGTGCGCCTCGGCCATGAGGCGGTCGCGGTGCACCTTCGCGGCGACGGACGCGGCGGCCACGACCGCGAGATCCCGGTCGGCCTTGACGCGCGTCACGATGCTGAGACGCAGCGGGAGGGCGGGCGTCAGCCAGTCGTGCGAGCCGTCGAGGACGACGAGCGCGCCCGTCGTGTCGAGGCCGGCCATGCGCAGCTCGGCGAAGGCGCGTGCGCCCGCGAGTCCCAGGGAGGCGATGATGCCGATGCGGTCGACCTCCTCGTTGTCGGCCAGGCCGACCGCGATGTGCGGGGTCCACGACATCACGCGCGGATGCAGCTCCTCGCGGCGCTTCTCGCTGAGCAGCTTCGAATCCCGGAGCCCCGTCGGCATCGGGGCGCAGTCGGGCAGGATCGCCGCGACGCCCACCGCGACCGGCCCCGCGATCGCGCCGCGCCCGACCTCGTCGACGCCGATCACCATCGGCGTCCCGCCGGCGAAGCGCTCCCGCTCGAAGTCGAGGGTCGGCTCGACGACGGTCACCGCTCGGCGCCGCTCTCGACGTCCTCCACGTCGCGGAACACCGCGGGGTGGTTGTCGAGCCAGGTCCAGCGGTCCGCCGGCCAGCTGATGAGGATCGCACGGCCGACGACGTTCTCGTAGGGGACGAAGCCGTCCGTCGGGCCGTCCTGGTTGTAGCGCGAGTCGCGCGAGTCGTAGCGGTTGTCGCCCATGACCCAGAGCGAGTCCTCGGGCACCGTGACCGAGAAGTCCACGCCCGAGGGGGCCGTCATCCCCTCCGGCAGCTGGATGTACGGCTCCTCGAGCGGCACGCCGTTGACGGTGAGCTGATTGAGCTCGTTGCAGCAGGCGACCGTGTCGCCCGGGAGGCCGATGACCCGCTTGATGAGGTGATCGTTGCTGTCCGGCGCCGTGAGGCCGATGACGCTGAGGAACCAGTCGATGCCGGCGACGACCGGCGGCTGCTCGGGCGCGACCGGCTGACCCTGCAGCCAGCCGCCCGGGTCGCGGAAGACCACGATGTCGCCGTGCTCGACGGGCATGAGGCCGGGCTCGAGCTGGTTGACGATGATCCGGTCGTTGACGAGGAGCGTCGGCTCCATCGACGGCGAGGGGATGTAGAAGGAGCGGATCAGGAAGGTCTTGATGAGGAAGGAGATGACGATCGCCGCCACCAGGATCACCACGACGTCCCGGAGGAAGCCCTTCCACCCGCGGGCGCGTTCCCGACGGCGCGCGGCACCGGACGCGCCGGACCGCTCGATCACTTCATCTGCCACTTAAACCCCTGAGCTCCCGGAAAGCATATGCCGCCGGGAGCTCAGGATCTGCTGTGCCACTCCGCCGCAGCGGGTGGGAGCGCGACGATCAGGCGTCGCGCTTCTCCTTGATCTTCGCCTTCTTGCCGCGGAGCTCGCGGAGGTAGTAGAGCTTCGCGCGGCGGACGTCGCCGCGGGTCACGATCTCGATGTGGTCGATGTTCGGCGAGTGCACGGGGAACGTGCGCTCGACGCCGACCTGGAAGCTGACCTTGCGGACCGTGAAGGTCTCGCGGATGCCCTCGCCCGAGCGGCCGATGACGACGCCCTGGAAGACCTGGATACGGGAGCGGCTGCCCTCGATGATGTTCACGTGCACCTTGACGGTGTCGCCGGGGCGGAAGTCGGGGATGTCCGACTTCAGGCTCGCGGCGTCGACGGAGTCGAGGATGTGCATGGCGATGTTCGCTCTCTGCGCCCGCCACGGGTCGAACGCGGTCTCATGATGAAAGAAGAGGATGCGGTGTCCGGTCTGGATCGGGCTCCCCTGTGGCAGAGCCGGGGCCGGGCACAAGCGATCATTCTGCCAGACCGGAGGCGATCGTGGCAAAGCGGCGACCGCATCCCCTCGCGCGCGCGGCTAGGATCGCCGGGTGATCGAACTGAGGACCCCCGCCGAGATCGAGCAGATGCGCCCCGCCGGCCGCTTCGTCGCGAGCGTGCTCGAGGCGACCCGGGACGCCGCCGGCGTCGGCGTGAACCTCCTCGAGCTCGACGCGCTCGCGCACGACATGATCCGCGCCGCCGGCGCCGAGTCCTGCTACATCGACTACCACCCCTCCTTCGGCGGCTCCCCCTTCGGCAAGGTCATCTGCACCTCGGTCAACGACGCGGCGCTGCACGGACTCCCCCACGACTACCGCCTCCGCGAGGGCGACCTGCTCTCGCTCGACTTCGCGGCCTCCGTCGACGGCTGGGTCGCCGACTCGGCGCTGACCATCGCGATCGGCGAGGGCGACCCGGCGGATCTCGCCCTCATCGAGACGACGTCGGCGGCGCTGGATGCCGGCATCGCAGCCGCGCAGGTCGGCAAGCGGATGGGCGACGTCTCGAGCGCCATCGGCGACGTCGCACACGACGCCGACCTCACCGTGAACCTCGACTTCGGCGGGCACGGCGTCGGCCGCGTCATGCACGGCGACCCGCATGTCCCCAACGACGGCCGCCGTCGCCGCGGCCTGCCGCTCAAGGCGGGGCTCGTCTTCGCGATCGAGCCGTGGTTCATGCTCGGCACCGACGAGATCTACACCGACGAGGACGGCTGGACGCTGCGCAGCCGCGACGGCTCGCATGCCGCGCACTTCGAGCACACGGTGGCGCTGACGGCCGAGGGGCCGATCGTCCTCACGGCGCGCTCGAGCTGAAGCGGGGCGGGCTCTCCTCAGAGCTCGTCGAACTCGGCGGGCAGGAGCTCGGGCCGGTTCGCGCGCGTGCGCTCGATCTGCTGCTCGCGCCGCCACGCCGCGACGCGGCCGTGATGCCCGCTGAGCAGCACCTCCGGCACCGCGAGCTCGCGCCAGGCGGCGGGCTTCGTGTAGCTCGGGTACTCGAGGAGCCCGCCCTCATGGCTCTCCTCGTCGAGGCTCGCGGCGTTGCCGATGACCCCCGGGACGAGTCGGCCGACGGCCTCGATCATCGCCATCGAGGCGACCTCGCCGCCGTTGAGCACGTAGTCGCCGATGCTCAGCTCGAGGACCTCGGCACGGGTGCGCGTGTGCTCGACGACGCGCTGGTCGATGCCCTCGTAGCGGCCGCAGCAGAAGACCAGGTGCTCGCGCTCGGCGAGACTCCGCGCGGTCGACTGGCGGAAGAGCGGGCCGGCGGGCGTCGGGAAGACGACGGTCGTGGCGGGGGTGACCACCGCATCCAGCGCCTCACCCCAGGGCTCCGGCTTCATGACCATGCCGGCGCCGCCGCCGTACGGCGTGTCGTCGACCGTGCGGTGGCGGTCGTGCGCGAAGTCGCGGAGGTCGTGCACGTGGAGGTCGAGGAGCCCGCTCGTGCGGGCCTTGCCGAGCAGGGACACGTCGAGGACGGAGAAGAACTCCGGGAAGATCGTGACGATGTCGATGCGCACGACAGGGAGCCTAGCCGCGGGCGGCGTGTGCACGGGTCCCGCCCGGTCGGGCCGCCGCCGCGAATGCCTCGCCGGCGACGTCGCCGAGCGGTATCGGTGCACCCGGGTCGGGAGTCCTCAACAGGTCGGCCCCGCCCCGGTCGCTCCACAGACCGGGGGACCCGGGCGCAGCGGACTCCTCGAGGCGGCCAGGATCCACCGCATGGATCAGATCCTGACCTACCGCGAGCTCCGGCAGCGCGGTCTCTCCCGTCGGGCCATCGAGCGCATGATCGAGGACGGACGCCTGCGGCGGGTGCGCACCGGGCACTACGCCACGGCCGTCGCAGAGCCGGACGTCACCCGGGCGGTTCGAGTCGGCGGGAGCGTGACCTGCGCCGCCGCCCTCCGGCGGCACGGCGTCTGGGTGCTGGAGCGGACCTCCCACGTCCGCGTGGATCGGGACGCACGGCGGCGATCCGAGGCAGGCGGGCCGCCGGTGCATCGTCTCGCGGGGATCTCATTCCAGGGCGTCGACGACGTGGAGACGGCCATGCGGGCGGCCTGCCGGTGCCTGTCGCTGGAGTCGCTGGTCGCCGCCGCGGATTCCGCGCTCGAGCTGGGGCTCATCGATCAGGCCGGGCTCGAGGCCGCGATGTCGGGATCCGCCCGGGGGCGGGACGCGCTTGCGCGCACGGACGCCCGCGCGGAGTCCGGCCTCGAGTCCATCGTCAGGGTCCGGCTGCGGTCGCTCGGGATCCGCGTCGAGCCGCAGGTCCGGATCGACGGCATCGGCCGGGTCGACCTCCTGATCGGGAATCGGCTCGTCATCGAGCTCGACGGCGACCGATGGCACTCGACCGCGGAGCAGCGGGAGTCCGATCGTCGCCGGGATGTCGCCCTGCAGCGCCGCGGCTACATCGTGCTCCGGTTCGGCTATCACCGCGTCATCGAGCAGTGGGACGACGCCCTGGCCGACATCCTGGCGTTCGTGCGACGCGGCGCACATCGTGGCGCTGTGCACGGAGACCGCTGAGATGGCTCTCCGGCGTGAATGCCTCGGCGTCGATCCGCCTCAGCGGTCGTCGTGCTCGGGCTCCGCCGGCTCGGCGTCGGCCGGCTCCTCCGGCAGCTCCTCGAAGAGGCCCGCCGGCGGGGTGACCGTCACGATGCCGGCCCCGATGTCGACGGCGGGCACGATCGCCTTCACGAAGGGGACCATGACGTCGCCGGAGGCGGTCGTGACGATCAGCAGATCCTGCGCGGGCAGGTGCTCGACGCGGGCCACCTTGCCGACGCTCTCTCCGTCGCGCTGGACGTCGAGGCCGACGAGCTGGTGGTCGTACCAGGCATCCGGCTCCTCGGGGAGCTCGGCGGCATCCTGATCCACCCAGAGGACGGCCTTGATGAGGCCCTCGGCGGCGGTGCGGTCGGGCACGTCCTTGAAGAACGCGACCGGGTGCGAGTTGTACCAGCGCAGCTCGGCGAGCTCGAGTCGCTTGCCGTGCCAGGGCGAGGAGGTCGGAACCTGGAGCGCGAACGAGGAGCCCGGGGTGAAGCGGCGCTCCGGGTCGTCCGTGTAGAGCTCGAGCTTGATGGCGCCCTTCAGGCCGTGGGCCTTGAGGAGGCGGCCGACGCGCAGCTGCGTCCGCCCGGGACGCGGGGGGCGGCGGGCGCTCAAGAGGCGTCAGTGTCGACGACGTCGACGCGGACGCGTCGGCCGTCGGCGAGCGCGGTGACGAGCGTGCGGAGCGCCTTCGCCGTGCGACCGGAGCGTCCGATCACGCGGCCGAGGTCCTCGGGGTGCACGTGCACCTCGAGGACCTCGCCGCGAGCGGAGTCGATCGCGTCCACGCGCACGTCGTCGGGGTGATCGACGATGCCCTTGACCAGGTGCTCGAGCGCGGGAGCGAGCATGCTCAGGCCTTCTCGGCCTCGGCGGCGGCCTCGTCGTCGCCGGACGCGGCAGCCGCGTCGGCGTCGGCGGGCGCCTCGGCCTCGGTCGCCTCGACGGGGGCCTCCTCCTTCTTCGCCTTCGGCTTCAGGACGGGCTTCTTCTTCTCGTCGACGGCGAACACCTCGGGGGCGTCCTTCGTCTTGATGGTGCTCTTGGCACCCTTCTCGCCCTTGAAGGTGCCCCAGTCGCCCGAGAGCTTGAGGAGCGCGGCGACCTGCTCGGTCGGCTGGGCGCCGACGCCGAGCCAGTACTGCGCGCGCTCGGAGTCGATCTCGATGAACGAGGGCTCCTCGGTCGGGTGGTACTTGCCGATCTCCTCGATGACGCGACCGTCGCGCTTGGTGCGCGAGTCGGCGACGACGATGCGGTAGTACGGCGCGCGGATCTTGCCGAGGCGCTTCAGACGGATCTTGACAGCCACAATTCTCCTGTGTGGTGAGGTGTTGGTGTTCGAACCGCTGACCTTGCACGTGGGGTGCACGCTCGGCAGCGAAGCTCTGAGGGGATCTGCATCGCGTCTGATTAGAGGGTCGGACGGCGCGGACCAGTCCTCTATTGTGCCAGATTCCCCGTGCGCTCGGGAACCGCATCCGGATCGGGCGCCGGACGGCTGCGCCGACGGCTGATCGCGACCCCCGCGAGGCAGAGCGCGCCGCCCGCGAGCGCGAGCGCGGCGGGCGCCTCCTGGAAGACGAGGAGGCCGAGCAGGATGACGATCGGGGGGACCACGTAGGTCGTCACGCCGAGCCGGGATGCCGGCATCCGCTGCAGCGCATAGCCCCAGGTCGTGAAGGCGAGCGCCGTCGGCACGATGCCGAGGTAGACGAGCCCGAGCGTCGCGCCGGTGGATGCCGCGGCGGCATCCGCGACGAGCTGCCCCGAGAACGGCAGCAGCACGACCGCGCCGATCGCGCAGCCGAGGAAGGTGACCTGCCCGTTCGGCAGGCGGCGGAGCACGGGCTTCTGCGCGAGGACGCCCGCGGCGTAGGTCACGGCGGCGACGAGCGCCCAGACGACGCCGGCGAGGTCGACCCGGCCGGTGCTCGAGGAGGCGCCGATGAGCAGGGCGCCCGCGAAGGCGATCACGAGGCCGAGGCCGAGCCAGCGCGTCATCCCCTCGCGGAGCACGAGCGCGCCGCCGAGGGCGATGAGCAGCGGCCCGATGTTGACCACCATCGCGGTCGTGCCCGCGTCGAGCGTCGTCTCGGCGGTGTTGAGCGCGGCGTTGTAGAGCCCGAACCAGGCGGTGCCGTAGATGCCGACGAGCAGCCACTCGCGCGCTGTCAGCCGCACCCAGCGACGCCCGATGACGAGCAGCGAGAGCGCCGCGGTGCCGACGAGGAGCCGGCCGAGCGCGAGCGCGGCCGGGTGGTACTCGGCGGCGGCCGCGCGGATCACGATGAAGGCGCTCGCCCAGGCGAGCACCGTCACGACGATCGCGATCGGCAGCAGGGGGCCGTCGCGCCCGGAGGCCGGAGAGCTGTTCACGGTCCGACGCTAGAGCCAGGTGCCGACATCGTCGCGCGCGGAACGGGCGCGGATCGACGAGATCCCGCCGGATCGCCGCCGCCCCTCCCCCGACACCCAGGCGACGCACGGCGTCACCGTGTTCCGGTCGGCCGCCGCATCCGACAGACTCATGCCATGGGGATCGACTTCAGCCCGAGCGCCCAGTCGAGCGTCGGCATCGAGTGGGAGCTGCTCCTCGTCGACCAGGAGACCGGCGCGCCGGTCGGGATCGCGCCGCAGCTCCTCGAGGAGCTCGGCTCCGACACCGGCCGCCTCCCGCACATCACGGGCGAGTTCCTCACCAACACCGTCGAGATCGTGAGCGCGCCGCACGCGCGGGTCGCGGATGCCGTCCACGACCTGGCCGAGCTCACCGCGACCGTGCGCGAGGCCGCCGCCGCGCACGGCGCGCAGCTCATGGGCGCGGGGACGCACCCCTTCGCCGAGTGGCGGGATGCCGAGGTCACACCGGGCAGTCCGCGCTACGAGACCCTCGTCGACCGCACGCAGTGGTGGGGGCGCCAGCTCCTGATCTGGGGCGTCCACATGCACATCGGCCTCGACGACCGCGAGAAGGTGCTGCCCGTCCTCGGCGGCCTCCTCACGAGCTACCCGCACTTCCAGGCGCTCAGCGCCTCGAGCCCGTTCTGGACCGGCGCCGACACCGGCTACGCCTCGAACCGCGCCCTCATGTTCCAGCAGCTTCCGACCGCCGGCCTGCCGCCGCAGCTCGGCGCCTGGGCGAACTACGAGGAGCTCGTGGCGGATCTGACGCACGTCGGCGTCATCGACGACCACTCCGAGCTCCGCTGGGATGTCCGCCCCTCGCCGAAGTGGGGGACGATCGAGCTGCGCTACTGCGACGGCCTCTCGACGCTGCGCGAGGTGGGGGCGCTCACCGCGCTCGCCCAGTGCCTCGTCGAGGAGCTGTCGAGGGATGTCGAGGCCGGCCGCGACATCCCGCAGCTCCAGCCCTGGTATGTGCGCGAGAACAAATGGCGCGGGGCGCGCTACGGGCTCGACGCGATCGTCATCGTGAACAGCGCGGGCGACGAGCGGCTCGTGACCGACGACCTCCGCGACATGCTCGAGCGGCTCGCGCCGATCGCCGAGCAGCTCGACTGCGCGGCCGAGCTCGCCGACATCGAGCTCATCCTCGAGCGCGGCGCCAGCTACCAGCGCCAGCGCCGCGTCTTCGAGTCCTCCGGCGAGGATGCGGCCGCCGTCGTGCGGTCCCTCGTCGCGGAGTTCGCGACCGGCGAGCCGGCGACGAGCTGAGCGCACGCCGCCGGTTCAGCCGTCTCAGCCGTTGAGCTCGTCGCGCCAGCGCACCCACTCGCGGACCTTCTCGAGCGGGTAGTCCGGGCCCGAGATGCCGAGGGTGAACAGCGTGACGCCGAGGCCGTGCAGCTCGTCGGCGGTGGCGCGGTCGCGACCGCGCAGCTCGTTCGAGATCTCGATCGCGCCGAGGTCCGTGCCCTCCGCCTCGCAGTGCTGCGCCAGGATCCCGAGCTTGCGCTCCAGCGTCTCCGGGTCGCCGAAGCTGTGCCAGATGTCGGCGTGGCGCGCGACGAGCCGGAGCGTCTTCTTCTCGCCGCCGCCGCCGATGAGCACGGGGATGTCGCGGGTGGGCCGCGGGTTGAGCTTCGTCCAGCGCGCCTCGATGCGCGGCAGGGCCTCGGCGAGCGCGTCGAGGCGCGAGCCGACCGTGCCGAACTCGTAGCCGTACTCGTCGTAGTCCTTCTCGAACCAGCCCGAGCCCGTGCCGAAGATGAAGCGCCCGCCCGAGATGTGGTCGATCGTGCGGGCCATGTCGGCCTGGAGGTCGGGGTTGCGGTACGAGTTGCAGTTCACGAGCGCGCCGAGCTCGACGCGCTCGGTCTGCTCCGCGATCGCGGCGAGCATCGTCCAGGACTCGAAGTGGAGGCCCTCCGGCTCGCCCGAGAGCGGGTAGAAGTGGTCCCAGTTGAAGACGATGTCGACGCCGAGGTCCTCGAGGGCGCGCACGGTGTCGCGGATCGAGGCGTAGGGGGCGTGCTGCGGCTGGACCTGCACGCCGATGCGGACGGGACGGCCGGGGGATGTCGTGGTCACGCGGTCGAGACTACGCGCCGGGGCGGTCGCGGCGCCGAGCGGTCAGCGCCCGAGGAGCTTCTGGAGGGCAGCGAGCTCCTCCTCGCTCGGGCCCTTGCCGTCCGCGCCCGCGGTGCCGCCGAGTGCGCCGCCACCCAGGCCGAAGCCCGAGCCGCCCGCGCTCGTCGGGCCGCTCGGCACGCCCTGCGCCTTCGCCTGCGCCTCCTGCGCGCGCTTCGCGGGGTTGCCGGAGCTGCGCGCGCCCTTCTTCTTGCCCTTCGGGGCCGCCTTCCGGCCGCCGCCGAAGCCGCCGGGCATGGGACCCATGCCGGGGATCTGCGGCATCCCGCCCTTCGCGACCGTCTTCATCATCTTCGCGGCCTGCTCGAAGCGCTGGATGAGCTGGTTCACCTCGGTGACGGTCGTGCCCGAGCCGCGCGCGATGCGGAGCCGGCGGGAGCCGTTGAGGAGGCGGTGGTTGGCGCGCTCGGCGCGGGTCATCGACTGGATGATCGCCTCGGTGCGGGTCACGTCGCGCTCGTCGAAGTTGTCGAGCTGCTCGCGCATGCCGCGCGCACCGGGGAGCATGCCCAGCATCCCCTTGATGGAGCCCATGTTCTTGAGCTGCTGCATCTGCTTGAGGAAGTCGTCGAGGGTGAAGCTGTCGGTCGCGAACTTCTCCGCGACCTTGAGGGCCTCCTCCTCGTCGAAGGCCTGCTGCGTCTGCTCGATGAGCGAGAGGATGTCGCCCAGGTCGAGGATGCGGCTCGCCATGCGGTCCGGGTGGAAGGGCTCGAAGTCGTCGAGACCCTCGCCCGTCGAGGCGAACATGATGGGCCGGCCCGTGATGGAGGCGACCGAGAGCGCCGCGCCGCCGCGCGCGTCGCCGTCGAGCTTCGAGAGCACGACGCCCGTGAAGTCGACGCCCTCCTGGAAGGCGCGCGCCGTCGCGACGGCGTCCTGGCCGATCATCGCGTCGATGACGAAGAGGACCTCGTCGGGGTCGACGGCCTTGCGGATGTCGGAGGCCTGCTTCATGAGCTCGGCGTCGATGCCGAGGCGGCCGGCCGTGTCGACGATGACGGTGTCGTGCTGGCGGCGCTCCGCCTCCTTCACGCCCTCCTTCGCGACCTTCACCGGGTTGCCGACGCCGTTGCCGGGCTCCGGCGCCCAGACCGGCACCCCGGCCTGCTCGCCGACCACCTGCAGCTGCGTGACCGCGTTGGGACGCTGGAGGTCGGCCGCGATGAGGAGCGGCGTGTGCCCCTCCTTCTTGAGGTGCTTCGCGAGCTTGCCCGCGAGGGTCGTCTTGCCGGCGCCCTGGAGGCCAGCGAGCATGATGACCGTCGGCGGCTTCTTCGCGAACTCGAGGCGGCGCTGCTGGCCGCCGAGGACCTGCACGAGCTCCTCGTTGACGATCTGCACGACCTGCTGGGCGGGGTTCAGCGCCTTCGAGACCTCGTCGCCGAGCGCCCGCTCGCGCACCGCCCCCGTGAAGGTCTTGACGACCTCCAGCGCGACGTCGGCGTCGAGCAGCGCGCGCCGGATCTCGCGGACGGTGCCGTCGACATCCGCGGGCGTGAGCCGCCCCTTGGTGCGGAGGTTGCGGAAGGTCGCGGTGAGGCGATCAGAGAGGGTACCGAAGGTGGCCATGGTGCCCGACAGTCTACGTCGCGGCACGGGGTACGGTGACGGGATGGCGACGATCCTGCCCTACGGCGACGACCACCCCGAGATCCACGAGGAGGCCTGGGCCGCGCCCACGGCGACCCTCATCGGGCGCGTCCGGCTGCATCCCCGGTCCAGCGTCTTCTACGGCGCGGTGCTGCGCGCCGACCGGGATGCGATCGAGATCGGCGAGGGCTCGAACCTGCAGGACAACGTCGTCGCGCACGGCGACCCCGGCGTGCCGACGGTCGTCGGCCGCGGCGTGAGCGTGGGCCACGGCGCGATCCTTCACGGCACGACCGTCGAGGACGACTGCCTGATCGGCATGGGCGCGACGCTGCTCAATCGGAGCGTCATCGGGCGCGAGTCGCTCGTCGCGGCCGGAGCCCTCGTGCTCGAGGATGCCGTGATCCCGCCGCGCTCGCTCGTCGCCGGCGTCCCGGCGAAGGTGCGGCGCGAGCTCACCGAGGAGGAGGTCGACGGGATCCGCCGGAACGCCGCGACCTACCTCGAGCTGGCGGCGGCGCACCGCGCGCTCGCCTGAACGCACCCCTCCCGAGGGCCGAGCGGAGGCGGGGTGGTCCGTGGGCGGCGTCAGCCGACCAGCTGCTGCGCGAACACGTGCGGCGTGAAGCCCGTGAGATCGCCGATGCCCTCGCCCTGGCCGACGAGCTTGATCGGGATGCCGGTGCGCTCCTGCACGGCGAGCACGAAGCCGCCCTTCGCCGAGCCGTCGAGCTTCGTGAGGACGAGCCCCGTGACCCCGGCGTGCTGGATGAAGGCCTCCGCCTGCGCGAGCCCGTTCTGGCCCGTCGTCGCGTCGAGCACGAGCAGCACCTCCGAGATGGGCGCCTGCTTCTCGACGACGCGCCGCACCTTCGCGAGCTCGTCCATGAGGCCGCTCTTCGTCTGCAGACGCCCCGCCGTGTCGACGAGGACCATCTCGATGCCGTCGCGCTTCGCGAGCTCGACCGTCTGGAAGGCGACGGATGCGGGATCCTGCCCCGGCTGCTCGGGACGCACCACCCGGGCGCCCGAGCGCTCGGCCCAGGTCGCGAGCTGCTCGACGGCCGCCGCGCGGAAGGTGTCGGCCGCGCCGACGACGACCGAGCGGCCGTTGTTCACGAGGAAGCGGGACAGCTTGCCGATCGTCGTCGTCTTGCCGACGCCGTTGACGCCGACGACGAGCACGACCGCGGGGCGCTCGCTGAGCTTGAGGGTCGGGTCGAGGCGGGCGAGGCGCTCCTCGATGCCCTCCCGCAGCATCCGCTGCAGGTCCTTCGGATCGGTCGTCCGGTAGCGCTCGACCTTGCCGCGCAGGTCCTCGACGATCTGCTCCGTGATGTCGGGGCCGAAGTCGGCGCCGAGCAGCGCGTCCTCGAGCTCCTCCCACGTCGCGTCGTCGATCGTGCGCTTCGCGAACATGCCGCGCAGCGCGCCGGAGAGCGAGAAGCCTGCTGCCATGCCCTCAGCCTACTGAGCGGCGGGCACGGCGACGCCCCGCTCGAGACGGGGTCCGGGTCCCCCGATTCGGCGCGGGCGGCGGCGCGCGCCAGGATGGGGGCGTGACCTTCGCCTTCATCCGCCACGGCCAGACCGACTGGAACCTGCACAAGCGCCTCCAGGGCGCCACCGACATCCCCCTCAACGAGACGGGGCGCCAGCAGGCGCGGGATGCGGTGGCCGGCCTCGCGGGCGGCGGCTGGCAGGCGATCGTGAGCTCGCCGCTGTCGCGTGCGCGGGAGACCGCCCAGATCATCGCGGACGGGCTCGGCATCGAGTTGGGGCCGGCGTACGACGAGCTCATCGAGCGCGACTACGGCGAGGCCGAGGGCGTCGTCGAGGCGGAGGCCGAAGAGCGCTGGCCGGGGAAGACGGCGCCGGGCATCGAGCCGATCGACGAGGTCGTCCGGCGCGGCCGCGCGGCCCTCGACCGCATCGCCGAGGACTATCGCGACGAGGACGTGCTCGTGGTGTGCCACGGGACGCTCATCCGCTACACGCTCGCCGAGCTCGCCGGCCGCGAGCTGCCCGCGATCGTCAACGGCTCGGTCTCGACCTTCGGGCTCGAGGGCGAGCGGTGGCGCGTGCTCACCGTCAACGACGAGCCGCTCGAGGACCTCACCCCGGAGGACTGAGGCGGTCGGCTAGGCGGCCGCCAGGGCGACGCCGTTGACGACGGCGATCACGAGCCCGAGACCCGCCAGCACGAACGGCCAGAACCGCACGGGGATGAAGAAGAACGTCGAGGTCGGGCGGATCCACACCGGCTGCCCCGTCTCGGGGTGGACGACCGCGACCGTGCGATGGGTCCGCATCCCGCCGCCGGGGCCCGGCTCGGGCTGCGCCAGCTTCTCGACGACCGTCGCCTGGCGCGGCTTGTCGATGACGCGGCCGATGGTCGCGCGGGCGACGAGGTGCAGCAGCCCTGCGGAGAGCACGAAGCCGATGCCGACGAAGACGCCGACCCCCGGCCCGGACTCGGCGGCGGTCGTGCCGCTCGCCGCGGCGACGACGTTCGCGAGGAGGAAGCCCAGCAGCACGCCCAGGCCGACGAAAAGGAGGACGAGGATGCCCCAGCGGCTCCAGATGATCATGACGGCTCCTTCGGATCGTGGCGCCAGCCTCCCATCGCGAGCGGAGCTCGGTAATGGGGAGCGGTCCCCCGGCCGCGGCGGGCGGGCTCAGCCCGCAGCCGCGGCGGTCGCCGCGCGCTCCGCCTCGGAGACGACGCGCTGGCCGACGACCGCGCTCACGCCGTCCTGCCGCATGCTCACGCCGTAGAGCGCATCCGCGATCTCCATGGTGCGCTTCTGGTGGGTGATGACGATGAGCTGCGAGCTCTCCCGCAGGTCCTCGAAGATCGCGAGGAGGCGGCCGAGGTTCGCGTCGTCGAGCGCCGCCTCGACCTCGTCCATGATGTAGAACGGGCTCGGCCGCGCCTTGAAGATCGCGATGAGGAGCGCGACCGCCGCGAGCGAGCGCTCGCCGCCCGAGAGCAGCGACAGCCGCTCGATCTTCTTGCCGGCGGGCTTCACGGAGACCTCGATGCCGGTCGTGAGCAGGTGCTCCGGGTCGGTGAGCTGGAGGCTGCCCGAGCCGCCCGGGAACAGCACCGGGAACACGCGGTTGAACGCCGCCCGGGTGTCCTCGAAGGCGGCGCCGAAGATGTCGCGCATGCGCTCGTCGAGCTCGTCGATGATCGTGAGCAGGTCCTTGCGCGTCGCCGTGAGGTCGGCGAGCTGCTCGGTGAGGAAGCGGTGGCGCTGCTCGAGCGCCGCGAACTCCTCGAGGGCGAGCGGGTTCACGCGGCCGAGCTGGCCGAGCTTGCGCTCCGCCTTCGCGAGACGCGCACGCTGCTCGGCGCGGTCGAAGGGGATGCCGGGGGCGGTCTCCTCGGGCTCGGTCTCCTCGCCCTCGGCGTCGCCCTCGTCGGCCGCGTCGGCGACCTCGACCGCCTCGTCCTCGGTCCGCTCCGCATCCGGATCGCCCTCGGGGGCCTCGGCGAGCGCCGCCTCCGCCCGCTCGTCGTCCGCGGTGCGCGGCTCGGCGCGCTCGATCGGCGCATCCGCCGGCACCGGGACGTGCGGGCCGTACTCGGCGACGAGCACGTCCTCGACGAGCCCGAGCTCCCCGGCCGCGCGCTCGAGGAGCGAGGAGAGGTGGAGCCGCTTCTCGTAGGCCTGCATCTCGAGGCCGTGGACGCTCTCGTTGAGGCCCTGCAGCCGCTCGCGCAGCCCGGCCTCCTGCGCGCGCAGACCCGAGAGCTCCTCGTTCTGCTTCGCGCGGTCCGCCTCGGCCCTCGCGAGCTCGACGCGCGCCTCCTGCGTCGAGCGGTCGATCGAGGCGAGGACGGGCGGGAGGGCGTCGAGCACCTCGCTCGCGGCCGCGACCTGGTGCTGGCGGAGCACCGCGAGGCGGGCGGCCTCCTCGGCCGCCTTGCGCTCGGCCTCGAGCTGCTGCCGGAGGCTCTCCGCGGCGGTGCGCTGGGCGCGCACCCGCTCGCGGGCCGTCTCGAGCCCGACGCGCTGCTCGACCTCGGCGGCACGCGCCGCCTCGAGCTCCGCGAGCAGCCCGTCGCGAGCGGAGACGTCGAGGATGGGGCGCGGCGTCGCGGCATGCTCGTCGCGTCGGATGACGGCCTGGTCGACGGCCTGCTCGGCGGTGCGGGCGGCCTCGGCGAGGGTGTCGACCGCCTGGGTGAGGCGCTCCGACTCGGCCTCCACGGCCTCCACCTGTGCGCGGGCGCGGGCGAGCGCCTCGCTGCGCGCGGCGAGCGACTGGTCGTGCTCGCGGAGCGCCGCCGCGGCGGCCTGCGCGGTCGACTTCGCCTGCTGGAGGCCATCGCGCGCCTCGGCGAGCGCGAAGGAGGAGCGCTCGATCGTCGTCGTCACCGCAACGAGCTGCTCCTCGGCGGCGTCGCGCTCGGCCGCGAGCTCGAGGCGGCTGCGCCCGCCCGTGCCGCCGCGGAGCACGTGCTCCGTGAGGATGTCGCCCGCGCGCGTCGCGACCGTGACGTGCGCGATCCCCGAGAGCGCGGGCCAGGCGGCGCGAGCGGCCTCGACGTCCTCGACGAGCACGACGCGGGCCAGGAGCCCCAGCACCCCCGCGGGACCCCGGACGAGCGAGGATGCCGCGTAGGCCCCGGCGGGCAGCCCGCCGAGCGGCTCCCCCGGCGCGGCGTCCGCGACGACGATCTCGACCCGGCCGGCGTCCGCGTCGCGGGCGTGCGCGAGGGCGCCGTGCGCGGCATCGCGGTCGTCGGCGAGCGCCGCCTCCGCGAGCGGGCCGAGGGCCGCCGCGACGGCCGCCTCCCAGCCTGGCTCGACGTCGAGGCTGTCGGAGACGATGCCGCGGATGCCCGCCTCGCCCGCGATCGCACCCGAGCCGTCCCGCTGGTCGACCGCCATCGCGAGGGCGCTCACGCGGGCCGCGAGCGCATCCCGCTCCCGCTCGGCGGCGTGGAGCTCATCGCGCAGCCGCTCGACCTCGTCCTGCGCGGACTGGACGCGCTCCTCGGACCGCTCGACCTCGCCCTGCATCGCCTCGCTGTCGCCCGCGGGGGCGTCCTCGCCCTCGTCGAGCTCGCGGAAGCCCTGGCGGGACTCGTCGCGGCGCCGCTCCGCCTGCTCGAGCGCGGCGCGCTGCCGCTCGAGCTGATCGCGCGTCGCGGTGAGCCGGGAGGCGGCGACCTCGACCGCGCTCACGAGACGCGCCTGCTCGAGGTCGTGCTGCGAGACGAGCGCGCTCTGCGCGCTGATCTCCTCGTCGAGCGAGTCGAGGCTCGCCCGGGCCGTCGCGGTCGCGGCGCTCGCGCGACCCAGCGCCGTCTCCGCCTCCGCGATCCCCGACTCCAGGCGCTTCGCCTCCTCGCGGGCCTCATCGACCATGCCCTGCGTGACCGTCGCCGACATGCCGGGAAGCTCCGACTGCTGGCTGAGGAGCGTGAGGCGCTGATTCGCGAGCGCCGAGAGCGAGCGGAGGCGGTCCTGGACCTGCTCGAGCGCGAAGGCGACCCGTCGGGCCTCGTCGACCGCATCCCCCGTCATCGACTGCTCGAGGCGGCCCTGGCGGAGCTTCGCCTGGTCGAGCTGCTCCTGGAGCACGAGGCGCTCCGTCTTTCGCTCGCCCTCCGACTTCGAGACGTCCGAGAGGGTGCGGCGCAGCTCCACGATCTCGTCGGCGAGCAGGCGCGCCCGCGCGTCGCGGACGACGGCCTGGATGGTCTGCGCCTCGCGCGCGATCTCGGCCTGCTGGCCGAGCGGCCGGAGCTGACGGCGGATCTCGCCCGCGAGATCCGAGAGGCGGGTCAGGTTCGCCTGCATCGCCTCCAGCTTGCGGAGCGTCTTCTCCTTGCGGCGGCGGTGCTTGAGGATGCCGGCCGCCTCCTCGACGAAGCCGCGGCGCTCCTCCGGGGTCGCGCGGAGGATCTTGTCGAGCTGGCCCTGCCCGACGATGACGTGCATCTCGCGGCCGAGACCCGAGTCGCTGAGGAGCTCCTGCACGTCGAGCAGCCGGCATCCCTGCCCGTTGATCGCGTACTCGCTGCCGCCGTTGCGGAACAGCGTGCGCGAGATCGTGACCTCGCTGTACTCGATCGGGAGGGCGCCGTCCGAGTTGTCGATCGTCAGCGTCACCTCGGCGCGCCCGAGGGGACCGCGGGTGGAGGTGCCCGCGAAGATGACGTCCTCCATCTTGCCGCCGCGGAGCGTCTTCGCGCCCTGCTCGCCCATGACCCAGGCGAGGGCGTCGACGACGTTCGACTTGCCGGATCCGTTCGGCCCCACGACGCAGGTCACGCCCGGCTCGAACTGGAACGTCGTCGGCGAGGCGAAGGACTTGAACCCCTTGAGGGTCAGGCTCTTCAGGTACACGCGGCGGCAGCTCTCTCGTCCGGCGACCGGGCTCGCCCCGGCGGTCGATCAACGCTAGCGGATGCCCGGCCCGCCCCCGCCTCGACAACCCGGGCGGCGCGGGTCTAGCCTGGCAGGCTGCCCGTCGGGCGGCGGAGGAGATGCGTCATGTCCGCGCAGCCGTTCGAGCTCGTCGAGCTCCCGATCCCCGAGACCCTCGACGGCCCGGGCGGAGAGGACTTCGCGGCGACCGTCGAGGTCCGGAACGCCGTCGAGGAGGAGGTGTACGGGACCCCTGAGTTCGCGTACTCGGCCGCCGAGCTGCTGCCCGGCTGGCGCAATCAGGAGCACGAGCCGAAGCGCCTGCTCACGGCGCGGGTCGACGGGCGCCTCGTCGCGCGGGCGGTCCTCCAGACGAGCCCGCAGACCCCCGACACCGCCTGGCTGCAGATCCAGGTCGCACGCGAGGCCCGTCGGCGCGGCATCGGCGCGGCCCTCCACGCGCGGCTCGAGTCGTGGGCTCGCGAGGCGGGCGTCGTCAAGCTCCTCGGCTGGGGCGCGCATCCCGAGCATCCCGGCGAGCGGCTCGAGCCGCCGACCGGCTTCGGCAGCATCCCGGCCGGCAACGCGGAGGTCGCCTTCCTCCTCGCGCACGGCTGGCGGCTCGAGCAGGTGGAGCGCTGCAGCCGGCTCGTCCTGCCGGCCGAGCCCGGCATCCTCGCCCGGCACCTCGCCGAGGCCGAGGCTGCGGCCGGGCCCGACTACCGGGTCGTGACCTGGATCGACCGCGTCGCCGACGACTGGGTGGAGGACCTCGCGCTGCTCTGGACCCGCATGTCGACCGACGCCCCGAGCGCCGGCATGGAGGAGCCCGAGGAGGTCTACACGGCCGAGCGGGTCCGCACCGAGGAGCAGGTGGCCCTCGACGGCGGCCGCACCCGCCTCTTCGCCGCCGCCGAGCACATCCCCACCGGGCGCCTCGCCGGCTTCACGGTGCTCGACGTGCCGCCCGAGACGCACCGCAGCGTCGGGCAGGAGGACACGCTCGTGCTCCGCGAGCACCGCGGCCACCGGCTCGGGATGCTCGTGAAGCTCGCCAACATCGCCTTCCTCGAGCGCGAGCAGCCCGGCCACCCCGCGATCACGACCTTCAACGCCGAGGAGAACCGCCACATGCTCGCCGTCAACGAGGCGGTCGGCTTCACGGCGATCGCCACGGAGGGCGCGTGGCGCAAGGACCTCGCCGAGGTCGGGAGCCTGACGACCGCCCCATGACCGGATGCGGTGAGGGGTCCCATATGACGGGTTCGGGAGGCCGGAACCGGTCATATGGGACCCCTCACGAGCGCAGCGCGCAGGCGGGCGCGGCGATCACGGCGGGCGCGGCGCGGAGGGGCTGAGGCGCCGAGAGGCCGCGGGGAGGACGCGGGGCGCACGGTCCGCGTCAGGCGGGAAGCGGACGGGGCCGGGGTGCGCGCAGGCGCTGGCAGAAGCGGCAGAGGTGCGAGCCGCGGTTCATGAAGGTCTCGCGCACGATCGGCCGGCCGCAGCGCGGGCACGGCTCGCCCTGCCGCCCGTACGCGTTGAGCGAGTGCGAGAAGTACCCGGAGGCGCCGTTCACGTTGACGTACTGGGCGTCGAAGCTCGTGCCGCCCTCCGCGAGCGCCTTGCCGAGCACCAGCCGGACCTCGGCGAGCAGGGTCCGTGCGCGGGCGCGGCTCAGGGTGCGGGTCGGCTGCTCGTAGTGGATGCGGGCCGCCCAGAGCGCCTCGTCGGCGTAGATGTTGCCGATGCCGCTCACGAGCGTCTGGTCGAGGAGCGCGCGCTTGACGGTGGTGTCGCGGCGGGCGAGCGCCTGGAGGAAGCGCGCGTCGTCGAAGGCCGGATCCATCGGGTCCCGGGCGATGTGCGCCGCCTGGCCAGGGACCGTGTCGCCCGGCACCCCGGGCGCCGGCAGGAGGCGGTCGAGGGCCATCGACCCGAAGATCCGCTGGTCGACGAAGTCGACGCGCAGCCGGCCGTGCTCGGGATGCCGGACGCCGATGACGATGCGGGTGAGCCGGTCGCGGGGCGCCTCCGGCTCGCGCAGCAGCACCTGGCCGCTCATGCCGAGGTGGACGACGAGCGCCTCGGACGGCTCGCCGCCGAGCGCGGCGCCGGCGGCGGCACCCGCACCGGCACCGGCGGCTCCCGGCTCGAGCGGCACCCACATGAACTTGCCCCGTCGGCGCGGGAGCCGCATCCTCGCGCCCGTCAGGCGCTCGACGAAGTCCTCCTCGGGGCCCTCGTGACGGCGCAGCGAGCGGGCGTCGAGCACCTCGGCCGATTCGACGACGGCACCCTCGACGGCGGGGGCGAGCCCCGCGCGGACGACCTCGACCTCGGGCAGCTCGGGCATGTCAGGAGCCGGCGGATGCGGGCGCGGCACCGCGGCGGCGCGGCCGGCGCTCCATCGAGAGCGCCGTCCAGGCCTCGAGCGCGGCCGCCATCTCGGCGTGCTTCTTGCTCGTGCCGGTGCCGGTGCCGACCGCATGGTCGGCGAGGAGCACGGTCGCGTGGAAGCGCTTGTCGTGATCGGGGCCGGATTCGGCGACCGTGTAGTGCGGGATGCCGCGGTGCAGGCTCGCGGCGAGCTCCTGCAGGCTCGTCTTCGGGTCCATGGCGGCGCCGAAGCGGTCCGCATCCCCCAGCAGCGGCTCGACGAGGCGCAGCACCATCGCGGTCGCGGGCTCGTCGCCCGCCGACAGGTAGGCGGCGCCGATGACGGCCTCGACCGCATCCGCGAGGATCGAGGACTTGTCGCGGCCGCCCGTCTGCTCCTCCCCCTTGCCGAGCAGGAGGTGGGCGCCGAGCCCGATCCCGCGGGCGATCTCGGCGAGCGCGATCGTCGACACGACGGCGGCGCGGCGCTTCGCGAGGCCCCCCTCCTCGAGCTCGGGGAACCGGCGGTAGAGCATGACCGTGACGGCCTGCCCGAGGATCGAGTCGCCGAGGAACTCGAGGCGCTCGTTGTGCGGGATCCCGCCGTGCTCGTAGGCGTACGAGCGGTGGGTCAGCGCAAGCCGAAGAAGCTCGGGGTCGATGTCGACCCCGAGCTTCTCGAGCAGCTCCTCACCCGGGGGGTGAGCTGACGACGTCAAACGTCGGCGACCTTGCGGCCCTTGTACTCCAGGTAGAGCGGCGTGCCGGCCGAGTCCTCGACGACCTTCGCGCGATGCGGGAGGCTGTAGACGGTCTTGCCGTTCTCGACGGTCTTCACCAGGGCGGGCGCGTCGGCCTTCCACTGCGAACGACGGGCGTGGGTGTTGGCTCGCGACTGCCGGCGCTTGGGAACAGCCATGGGTCTCTCTTCTCTGTCTTACTGGGCACTCGCGGTGCCGGGGTCATCGGTGGTGGTGTCTGCCTCGAAGCCCTCCAGCGCGGCCCAGCGCGGATCCATGACCTCGCGCTGCTGGGGCGTCGTCCCGGGCGCCAGCTTCTCGCCCGTCTCCGGGTCGAGTCCTGCGCAATCGGGCCGGCATACCGGCTGGAACGGCAGTGACAGCACCACCGCGTCTCGCACCACCGGTTCGAGATCCACGTGATCATCGCGAACCTGGTAGTCGAGAGCTTCGTCGACAGAATAGCCGAACAGCTCCTGGATATCGACTCGGACCGGGAGCTCGACGGGGTCGAGGCACCGGACGCACTCGCCGCGGGCGGTCGTGCGGACGTCGGCGGTCACGAGGATGCCGTCGTGCAGGCTCTCCAGCCGGAGGTCGATCCGCACCGGCTCGCCCTCGCGGACGACCGCCACGGCCTCCCCGATCTGCTCGGGGGCGGTGAGCTCCAGCTCCAGCTCGCGCATGTCGCCGGGACGGCGCGCGACATCGCGGACCGGGACGGTCCATGGGGTCGGGGCGAAGACAGGCACGGCGGGAGATTCTACGCGAGGATGGCCGGATGAGCAGGCCCCTCCCCCGCGTCGTCGTCCTCGCGGGCGGCGTCGGCGGCTCCCTCTTCGTGCGCGGGCTGCGGGAGGCGCTGCGGGAGCGGCATCCCGGCGTCTCCGATGCCGAGCTCGCGGCGGCGATCACGGTCGTCGTCAACACCGGCGACGACCTGTGGCTCGCGGGGGTGCGGCTCATGCCCGACATCGACTCGCTGCTGTACCGGCTCGCCGGCGTCGCCGACGAGGAGCGCGGCTGGGGGCGCCGGGAGGAGAGCGAGCGGGTGAGCGCGGAGCTCGGCGCCTGGGGCGTCGGCTGGCCGTGGTTCACGCTCGGCGACCTCGATCTCGGCACGCACCTGGCGCGCACGAGCTGGCTGCGCGATGGCGCGAGCCCGGGCGAGGTCGTCGCGCGGCTCTCGCGGCGCTGGCCGCTCGGCGCGACCCTCCTGCCGATGACGGACGCCGAGGTCGACACGCAGGTGCGCACGGCGGAGGGCGACCTTCACTTCCAGGAGTGGTGGACCCGGCACCGGGCTTCGCTCGCACCGCTCGGCTTCGACAACCCGGGCATCGAGGATGCGCGGCCCTCGGCCGGCGTGCTCGAGGCGATCGGGGCGGCGGATGCCGTGCTCATCGCGCCCTCGAACCCGGTCGTCTCGATCGGGCCGATCCTGCGGGTGCCGGGCGTGCGCGCCGGGCTGGCCTCGGCATCCGCGCGCGTCGTCGGCGTCTCGCCGGTCATCGGCGGGGCCGTCGTGCGGGGCATGGCCGACGTGTGCCTCACGGCGATCGGGGTCGAGACGCGCGCGGCGGCGGTCGCCGCGCACTACGGGGCGCGGGACGCGGGCGGGCTGCTCGACGCGTGGCTGCTCGCCGAGGAGGATGCCGGGGAGTCCGCCGAGGTCGCGGCGCTCGGCGTGCGGGCCGAGGTGCGGCCCCTCTGGATGCGCGAGGTGCCGCTCGCAGCGCGGCTCGCGGCCGACGCGCTCGACGTCGCGCTGGGCTGAGCGCCCCGCCCGCCCGCGAGAGGTGGGTTTCTCCGCGTTCGCGAGAGGTGGGTTTCTCCGCGTTCGCGGCGAGGATCCTCGCGGCGAATGCGGAGAAACCCACTTCGCGGGGAGGAGGGGGTCAGCGGGCGGGGGCGAGCACCGCGGCCGTCGCGGGGCCGACGCCGAGCCCGACGAGCGCCGCGAGGTCCTCGGCGGTGTCGAGATCGCGTCGGAGGCCCGGCCCCGCCGTCTCGTCGACGGCGACGTGCCCGAGCGCGGCGTGTGCCGCGGCGGAGCCGGGACCGAAGCGCGGCTCGAGCCGCACCCCGCGCGCCGTGAGGAGCGTCGTGCCCGTGCCCTCGGCATCCCGCACCATCGCGAGGGGATGCCGTGCCGCCGCGGCGAGCGCCGCATCCAGCTCGGCGGGGCGGAGCGCGGGGAGGTCCCCCAGCAGCACGGCGATGCCCTCACCGACCGCCGGCGTGCTCCCCGGGTGCGCGAGCCCGGCGCGGATCGCCGCGAGGAGGCCGCGACCCGGATCCGCGAGGACCGAGACCCCGGGCGGCAGCACGCGGGCGTCGAGCGGGTCGCCGCTCACGACGAGCACCCGCTCGACCGAGTCGGCCGCCGCGGCGGCGGCGATCGTGTCGAGCGCGACGGCGCGCGCGAGCGCCGGCCGGTCCTCGCGCGGGTCCAGCCGGGTCTTGCCGAGCGCCGCCGACTTCACGGGCACCACGATCGACCATCGCACCCGGCGACCCTAACCCGGCGACTCCGGCCCGACGACCCCGACCCGGCGCACGCGCGCGCGACTCGGCTCGGCCGGCGGCGACCCCCGGGCTCGCCCGACGACCCCGACCCGGCGCACGCGCGCGCGGCGCGGCTAGACTCGCGGCGACCCCCGGGCTCGTCTGGCCCGGTGCGCCTCGTCCGGTCCTCGGCGGGCACGGTCCGCGCGCGGGCATCGACCGCGCCGTGCCGCCCTGCCCTCGGACCCCGGAAGGCCCCGTGTCCCGCATCCGCTCCCGCGCCATCCCCGCGCTCGCCCTCGTCTCGCTCGCCGCGGCGGCCCTCGCCGGCTGCGCCGCCGTCACCGCACCCGGCTCGCCCGCCTCCCCCGCGGCGGGCGGAGCCGGGGCCGACACGATCCGCAACTGCGGGGTCGAGGTGCCGATCGGCCGCGCCCCCGAGCGGGTCGTCACGATCAAGTCGACCTCGACCGAGATGCTCCTCGCCCTCGGCCTCGGCGATCGGATCGTCGGCTCGGCGTTCGCGGACGGCCCGGTGCCGGAGCGCTGGGCGGCGGAGGCGGCCGACATCCCCGTGCTCTCCGAGCAGGTGCCGGGCGAGGAGGCGGTGCTCGAGCTCGAGCCGGACCTCGTGTACGCGGGCTGGGAGTCGAACCTCGGCGCGGAGGGCGCGGGCGATCGCGCGGAGCTGCAGGCGCTCGGCGTCGCGGGCTACGTCTCGCCCGCCGCGTGCCGCTCGGCGGACGTGCCCGGGCCGCTCGGCTTCGAGGAGGTGTTCCGCGAGATCGAGGAGGTCGCGACGATCTTCCACGCGGATGCCGAGCCGCTCCTCGCGGAGCAGCGCGCCGAGCTCGCGGGCATCGAGCCCGTCGAGGGCGCTCCGACCGCGCTCTGGTACTCCTCGGGCGGCGACACGCCGTACGTCGGCGCGGGCGAGGGCGCCCCGCAGCTCGTGCTCGAGACGGCGGGCCTTGAGAACATCGCGTCCGACGTCGAGGGCGCCTGGGCGAGCCTGGGCTGGGAGTCGATCATCGCCGCCGACCCGGATGCGATCGTCGTCGTCGACGCGAGCTGGAGCACCGCGGCGTCGAAGATCGCGAAGCTCGAAGCCGATCCCGCGACGCGCGAGCTCTCGGCGGTGCGAGCCGGGAACTACATCGTGGTGCCCTTCGCGGCGAGCGAGGCGGGGGTCCGGACGGTCGAGGCGGCGGCGTCCGTCGCCGAGCAGTCGCGCGAGCTCGGGCTGGGGCGGCGGCCCTGAGCACGGGCAGCGCGGGGCGCGCAGGCAGCGCGGGCCGCGCAGGCCGTACGCCGCGCCGCCCGCGGACCGTATGGGGCGCGCTCGCCCTGGTCGGCATCCTGCTCGTCTCGATCGCGGTGTCGATCACGATCGGCGCCGCAGGTCTCAGCCTGGAGGAGGTCGGCGGCAGCGTCGCCGCGCACCTCACGGGGACGCCGAGCCCGCTCTCGCCGCTGCGCGACGGCATCGTCTGGGAGGTGCGCGTGCCGCGCGTGCTCACCGCCGCCGCGGTCGGCGCGGGTCTCGCGATCTGCGGCGCCGTCATGCAGGCGCTCACCCGGAACCAGCTCGCCGACCCCTACCTCCTCGGCCTCTCCTCGGGCGCCTCGCTCGGCGCCGTCGCGGTGCTCGTGCTCGGCATCTCGCTCGCCGGCGTCGCCGTGCTCCTGCCGATCGCGGCCTTCGCGGGGGCGGTGCTCGCGCTCCTCGCCACCCTCGGGCTGGCGGGCGCGCTCGGCGCGCTCACCCCGACGCGCATGGTGCTCGCGGGCGTCGCCGTCTCCGCCTTCGCGGGCGCGCTCACGAGCCTCGTCATCTTCTGGAGCGCGACCGGCGACGCCTACCGCGAGATCCTCGCCTGGCTGCTCGGCTCGCTCGCGGGCGCCCGCTGGCCCTCCGCGCTCGTCGCCGGCCTCGCGCTCCTCGCGGCCGGCATCCCGCTGCTCCTCTCGGCCCGGCGACTCGACGCCTTCGCCTTCGGGGATGCCGCGGCGGCCGCCCTCGGGGTGGGGGTGCAGGGCACGCGCTGGCTGCTCCTCGTGCTCGCGGCGCTGCTCACGGGGGCGCTCGTCTCGGTGAGCGGCGCGATCGGCTTCATCGGGCTCGTCGTGCCGCACGCGGTCCGGCTGCTCTCGGGGCCGGGGCATCGCGCGCTGCTGCCGCTCGCGGCGCTCGCGGGCGCGGTCGCGCTGCTCTGGGCGGATACGGCGGCGCGCGCCGCCTTCGAGCCGCGCGAGCTGCCGGTCGGCATCGTGACGGCGATCGCGGGCGCCCCGATCTTCGCGGCGCTCCTCGCGCGGCGCCGGAGCGAGGCATGAGCGCCGGGACGGACGCCGCGGGCGCGGGCGCCGCGGACGCCGGACTCGCGGTCGCCGGGCTCACGGCCGTGCGGCGCGGCCGCACGGTGCTCGACGACGTCGCGCTCGAGGCGCCCGCGGGCGGCGTGACCGCCCTCGTCGG
Source organism: Homoserinibacter sp. YIM 151385 (assembly GCF_027912415.1). Taxonomy (NCBI): domain Bacteria; kingdom Bacillati; phylum Actinomycetota; class Actinomycetes; order Micrococcales; family Microbacteriaceae; genus Homoserinibacter; species Homoserinibacter sp. YIM 151385. The sequence continues at coordinate 1,307,848 of NZ_CP115175.1, forward strand.
GCCGAACGGCGCCGGCAAGTCGACGCTCATCCACGCGATCGCCGGCATCCTCCCCGCCCGGGGCACGGTGCGCCTCGCGGGCGAGGAGCTGCTCGGGATGCCGCGACGGGCCCGCGCGCGCCGGGTCGCGATCGTCGAGCAGGATGCGGCGACCGAGCTGCCGCTCACGGGGCGCGAGGTGGTCGCGCTCGGCCGGCTGCCCCACGAGGGCGTCCTCGGGCAGGATGCGGGGGCCGAGCAGGAGGTCGCGTCGGCGCTCGCGGCGGCCGGCGCCGCCGAGTTCGCGGACCGTCGCGTCACGGAGCTCTCGGGCGGCGAGCGCCAGCGCGTGCTGCTCGCCCGGGCGCTCGCGCAGCGGCCCCGCCTGCTCCTCCTCGACGAGCCGACCAACCACCTCGACGTGCGGGCGCAGCTCGCGATGCTCGAGCTGCTGCGCGCCCTCGCCGAGACCGGCACGACCGTCGTCGCGGCGCTCCACGATCTCGGGCTCGCCGCCGCCTGGGCCGACCGCGTGCTCGTGCTCGACGGCGGGCGCGCCGTCGCCGAGGGGCCGCCGGTCGAGACGCTCTCCCCGGAGCTCATCGCCCGCGTCTACGGGGTGCGCGCCGCCTGGAGCGCGAACCCGATCACGGGCGGCCCGCAGCTCGCCGTCGCGCCGCTCAGCCCCCGCCCCGGAGGCGCCTGAGCGGACCCGCGGGCGGCGGGCCGGCATCCCCCGACTCCGGCTCCTCGTCGCCGCGGAGGCGCCAGCGCGCGGGCGTGACGCGGTCCATGAGGCTCGCGGGCCAGAGGACGGCGCGGCGGCGCTCGGCCGCGGTGCCGAGCGCCGAGATGCCCCGGCGAGCGCCGTCGAGCGCCGCGACCGCCGCCCGCGCCTCGCGCGGCCCCGGTCGGGCGTAGGCCTCCGCCTCGACGAGCCGGCGGAGCTCGTCGAGCGGCGCCCGGTCGGCGACGACGGCGCCGGCGCGCAGCGCGAGCTCCTGCACGGTCTCCGAGTCCGGCGCCAGCCAGCCGAGGTCCCTCGCGCTCTCGCGCAGCTCCACCCAGAGCAGCGAGACCGGGCCCCGCCCGGCCAGCACCGTCGAGCGCCGCCGCTCTCGCCGGATCGCCCGGGCCGCGGCCGGGGCGAGGCCGATCGCGACGAGCAGCACGAGGGCGCCGACCGCGAGGAGCGGCGCGAGGGATGCGGCACGCGCGCCCTGCGCGACCGGGTCCTCCTCGGCGGGATCCGAGGGGAGGTCGCTGGGCCCGCCGCTCGCGTCCCGGGAGGGCTCCGGTGCCGCGCTCGGCTCGTCGGTGCGCTCGTCCTCGGGCGTCTCGGGGTCGTCGCTCGGGAGCGGCTGCGCGTAGTCGGGCACGTCGCCGCGGCTCGGGGTGGGCTCGAAGCGCACCCAGCCGATGCCGTCGAAGTAGAGCTCCGGCCAGGCGTGGAAGTCATGGGTCGAGACGACCTGGCGCCGCTCGCCGTCGACGACGAGCTCCCGGCCCGGCTGGAACCCGACCGCGACCCGAGCGGGGATGCCCAGGGTGCGCGCCATGACCGCCATCGCGGACGAGAAGTGCACGCAGTAGCCGGAGCGCTCCTCGAGGAACCGCTCGATCACCTGGGCGCCCGTGCCGTCGTAGCCGTCCTCGACGGGCGTGTCCTCGGAGTAGACGAAGTCCCCGCTCGTGAAGAACTGCTGGAGCGCGAGCGCCTGCTCGTAGTGCGTCTCGAGACCGTCCGCGACCTCGCGGGCGGTCGCGCCGATCACCGAGGGGATGCCGTCCGGCAGCTCCGTCAGCCGTTCGAGCCTCCGTGGGACGACCCGGCCGGCCGCGAGCAGCTCCCGGCGGCTGGGGAGCACCTCGAGGAAGGCGACCTCGTACTCCTGGGCGTCCGCGCCGGCGGCGCTCGAGCGGACCGACAGCCCCTCCGGCTCGAAGAACCAGTCGCCCTCGAGGCCGTCGACGCTCGTCGCCGGGTAGGGCACCGGCAGCCAGCGGCCGCCGATCTGCTCGATCGAGATCTGCGCCTCGAACTCCGCGCGGCGCACCGAGTCCTCGAGCCCCTGCGGCGTCGTGAACTCGTCGACCCGTCGCTGCTCGGCGCGCGGCACGTCGACGGGCGTCCAGGCGCGGCCCGAGAACTCGTCGAGCGTCGCGAGCCGCAGGTAGAGGCCGTCGCCCGTGGACGAGGTGTAGGTGAGGGCGCGCACCGCCTGCGCTCGGCGGAGGTCGTTCCCGAGCTCGATGATCGGGTTGACGCGCGTCTGGAGCCCGGTCGCGGCGCCGCCGCCGGAGGGCTCGACGGGCGGCAGCGCGACGGGCACGAGGAGCGCGCCGACGAGCGCGGTCGCCCCCAGGACCGCCCCGTCGCCGCGGGTCCGCCGCGGTCGACCGAGGCGGAGGAGCAGCAGCCACACGAGCGCGACGAGCAGGAAGATCGGCACGGAGGCGATCCCCGAGCGGATCGCGAGCGGCACGATCATCGGCAGCGCGAGCGGCGCCGCCGCGATCGCCCGCTGCCGGAGCGCGATCGCCGTGATGTCGGCCCAGACCGCCGTGAAGACGGCGAGCCCGGCGATGAGGAGCGCGATCCCCGCATCCGCCCGGGCCGGGATCCGCTGCTCGGCGATCGAGGCGCCGCCGCGCACCACGAGCTGCCGCATCGCCTCGAGCGTGTCGGGGGTCGGCACGACGCCGAGGATCGCGGTGCCCGGTGCGAAGACGAGCACGAGCATCGCGACGCCCGCGAGCGCACCCGCGAGCGGCGGGAGCCAGCGCCGCCGCTCCCGATCGCGCAGGAGGCCGCGCACCGCGGCCGCCGCGCCGAGCACCGCGAGCACCATGACGAGCGCCTGCAGCCACCAGCCGACGCCCTGCAGGAGCACGTGGAGCCCGCCGATGGAGGCCGCGATCCCGAGCGCGAGCAGGCCCGAGACGAGGAGCGGGCGGGGCTCGGTCGAGCGAGGCGCGCCCGGCTCAGCCGGCGCCACGGATCGTCCCCCAGCCGCTGTGGGCCGCGCGCCAGGCGTCCGCCGGATCGTCGTCGACATCCACCCGGATCACGAGCCAGCCGGCGTCCTGCAGCCGGCGCTCCGCCTCGAGCGCGTGCCGGGAGCGCTCGTCGCCCCAGCCGACCGCGAAGGCCACCGCGGCGTCCCCCGCCCGGCGCTGGCGCGCCATCCACTCGAGCACGGCGTCGCGCGGGTCGGCGAGCAGCGCGAACACCGGGCCGCCCGAGCCCGGGTCGAGCGGCGCCGGGCGCGCCTGGGGCTCCGCCCGGAGGAGGCGGATGTCGGCGAGGCTCCGGAGGAAGTCGACGTCGCGCCGCGCCCCGTCCGCGCGTTCGCCGATCGGCGCCGCCTGGGCCTCGGCCGACTCCGCGACGACGACCTCGAAGCCCGCGTCCGCGAGGTGCACGCCGAGGGAGGCCAGCATCCGCACCGCCCACTCGAAGCTCTCGCTCTGGACGCCGGGGCGGTCGAGATAGGCCGGCTCGTCCTCGAGGTCGTCGTAGCCGTCCAGGCGCGTGTCGACGAGGACGCGCGACTCGGGGTGGCTGCGCTGCTCCTCCTGCCGCACCATGAGCTCGCCGTGGCGGGCGGAGGCGCGCCAGTGCACGCGGCGCATCGCATCGCCCGGCCGGTACTCGCGCGTCGTGAGGTCGTCGTCGCTGCCGAAGACGCGTCGGTGCACGACCAGCGAGGCGCCCTCGCCCTGGGCGACGCTGAGCGAGCCGCCGGGCAGGTCGACGAGGTCCGGCACCACCACGAGCTCGTCGACGCCGCCGAGCGTCAGGACCGAGCGCGCGAGACCGAAGGGGTCGTCGTGCTCGAGGGCCAGCGGCCCGATCTCGAAGCGGCCGCGGCGGGGCGGGTGGAGGTCGTAGCCGGCGACCGCGAGCGCCGAGACCCGCGCGTCGGGGCGCGCGCCCGCGCCGCGCGGCTGCATCTCGGGGAGACGATGCGGGTCGGCGGACTCCGGCCACGGGAGGATGTCGTTCCAGGTCGCCTCCGTCGTCGGCGAGGCGGCGCGGTTGCGGAAGGCGAGGTGCACCCGCGCGAGGCGCCCCGCCGCGACGACCGGCGGGTCGAAGGCGCGCGTCACCTCGAGCACCGGCCGGCGCAGGCGCACCGAGAGGAGCGCCGCGAGCGCGAGCACGACCGGCAGGCAGCCCGCGATCACGAGCTCCTCGAAGCCGGTCAGATAGCCGCCGATGATCGTCAGCGCGCCGATCACGAGCAGGGCGCCGCCGCGGAGGGTCGGACGCAGCACGGCGGTGCGGTGCAGCCGCCGCCCGGGAGCCCGCTCCGGCATCCCGACCCGTCCCGTCTCAGCCGCCCGCGCCGAGCGGCACGGGCGTCGCCTGCACGATGCGGCGCACGATGTCGGCGAGGGCGTCCGCCCCGAAGGCCTGCGCGCCGCCCGCCGCGCGGAGGCCGACGAGGCGGTGCGCGAGCACCGGCACCGCGAGGTGGTCGAGGTCGTCGGGGAGCACGAAGTCGCGCCCCGCGAGCGCCGCCCGCGCCTTCGCCGCGCGCACCAGCTGGAGCGTCGCGCGGGGGCTCGCGCCGAGCCGCAGCTCGGGATCGCGGCGCGTCGCCGAGGCGAGGGCCACCGCGTACTGCTCGACGGCGGGGCTCACGAAGACGTGCTGCACGGCGACCACCATGTCGCGCAGCCGAGCGAGCCCGACGACCGGCCGGAGCGCATCGAGCGGGCTGCCGGTCTCGCGCTGGCGCAGCATCGCCACCTCGCTCGCCAGATCCGGGTAGCCCATCGAGATGCGCGCCATGAAGCGGTCGCGCTGCGCCTCGGGCAGGGCGTAGGTGCCCTCCATCTCGATCGGGTTCTGCGTCGCGATGACGAGGAAGGGGCGCGCGAGGTCGTGGCTCGTGCCGTCGACCGTCACCTGCCGCTCCTCCATGCTCTCGAGGAGCGCCGACTGCGTCTTCGGGCTCGCGCGGTTGATCTCGTCGCCGATGACGATGTTCGCGAAGACGGGACCCGGCTTGAACTCGAAGTCGCGGCGCTGCTGATCCCAGATGCTGACGCCCGTGATGTCGGCGGGCAGCAGGTCGGGGGTGAACTGGATGCGGGAGACGCTCGCGTCGATGCTCCGCGCGAGCGCCCGGGCCAGCATCGTCTTCCCCACGCCCGGGACGTCCTCGAGGAGGAGGTGCCCCTCCGCGAGCAGGACCGTCAGCGCGGTCTCGATCGCATCCCGCTTGCCGTCGATGACGGTCTCGACCGCCTCCACGATGCGGGCGGCGTCCTCGAGGAGGGCGGCGGGCGCGGGCGGCGAGGCCGGACCGGGCTGCGATGCCCGGGCGACGGGGCTGGGCTCCATCCGCCGAGTCTCGCACGACTTCCCTCGGCACGCCTGTGGATGCGTCGATCCGCGTGCCCCGACGCCGTGCCATGCTGGCGCCATGAGCTCCCCCGTGGTCGCCGAGCCGCTCGAGACCCTGCGCCGCCGGACGAGCGAGAAGTGGCGCGCCTACCCCGACGACGTCCTCCCGCTCTTCGTCGCCGAGATGGACTACCCGCTCGCGCCGCCCGTCAAGCGGGCGATGCTCGACCTCATCGAGCGCTCCGACACCGGCTACGTCAGCGACATGGCGCCGCTCGCGAGCGCCTTCGCCGGGTTCGCCGAGCGCCGCTACGGCTGGACGGTGGACCCCGCGATGGTCCGCTCGACCACGGATGTGAGCGTCGCGATCGTCGAGCTGCTGCGCGGGCTCACGGAGCCGGGTGACGGCGTCGTCATCATGCCGCCCGTCTACACGCCCTTCCCCTGGCTCGTCGAGGAGGCGGGCGCGCGCGTCGTCGAGGTGCCGCTGCGGCGGCCCGACGCCGCAGCCGCCGTCGACGGGGTCGTGCCCGCCGCCGCCTGGTCGATCGACCTCGACGGCGTCGAGGCGGCGCTCGCGGCGGGCGCTCGGGGGGTGCTGCTCTGCAGCCCCCACAACCCGCTCGGGCTGGTGCACCCGCGTGCCGTGCTCGAGCGCCTCGCCGAGATCGCCCGGGCCCACGGCGCCTTCGTCGTGAGCGACGAGATCCACGCCCCGCTCACGCATCACGGCGTCGAGTTCACGCCCTTCCTCGCCGTCTCCGACGCCGCGCGCGAGGTCGGCCTCGCGACGCCCTCGGCCTCCAAGGCCTTCAACCTCGCGGGCGTCAAGTGCGCGCTCATGGTCGCGGGCTCCGCGCGCGGCGCGGCCGTGCTCGACGCGCTGCCGATCGAGGTGACCTGGCGGGCGAGCCTCCTCGGCCGCGCCGCCTCGACCGCCGGATTCGCGGAGGGCGGCGAGTGGCTCGACGGCGTGCGCGAGGCGATCGCCGCGAGCCGCGACCGGCTCGTGGCCCTCATCGCCGAGCACCTCCCGGGGGCCGTGCTGCACTCGCCGGACGCCTCCTACCTCGGCTGGCTCGACCTGCGCGGCGCCGGCTTCGAGGACGACCCGGCCGAGCGCATCCTCGCCGAGGGCCGCGTGGCCCTCAACCGCGGCCTCGACTTCTCGACCGCGGGCCGCGAGGGCGAGGGCTTCGTGCGCGTCAACCTCGCGTGCTCGGCGGAGGTGCTCGAGGAGGCGGTCCGCCGGATCGCGGGGATGTCGCGGCCGGCGTCGCTCCCCTGAGCTCCGTCGAGCGGGGGATCCCCGATCCCCCGATCGACGCGGCCTGAACGCGGACCGCCGCGGGGCGCAGAGTGGAACCCGTCGAAAGGAACCCCATGACCTCCACCCGCATCTCCCTCATCACCGGCGGCAGCCGCGGCCTCGGCCGCGCGACCGCCATCGCGACCGCCCGCGCCGGCGGCGACGTCGTCATCACCTACCGCACGGGCGCCGCCGAGGCGTCCGAGGTCGTCGCCGAGGTGGAGGCGCTCGGCCGCCGCGCCGCCGCCCTGCCGCTCGACACGACCGACGCGGCCGGCATCCCCGCCTTCGTCGAGACGCTGCGCCGCACCCTCCGCGAGGGCTGGGGCCGGGAGGAGCTCGACGGCCTCGTCAACAATGCCGGCTTCCACGGCGCGACGACCCTCGGCGACACCGATCCGGCGACGATCGACGCGCTCTTCCAGGTGCACGTCAAGGGCGTCTACCTCCTCACCGAGGCGCTCGCGCCGATGCTCGCCGAGGGCGGGCGCATCGTGAACCTCTCCTCGGGGCTGGCGCGCTTCGTGAACCCCGGCGGGCACTCCGTCTACGCCGCCATGAAGGGCGCCGTCGAGGTGCTCACCCGCTACTGGGCGAGCGAGCTCGGCGCGCGCGGCATCACCGTCAACACGGTCGCGCCCGGCGCCACCGCGACCGACTTCGGCGGCGGCCAGATCCGCGACAACGCGCAGTACCGGGATGCGATCACCTCGGTCACCGCGCTCGGCCGCGTCGGCGAGGCGGAGGACATCGGCGGCGTCATCGCGACGCTCCTCACCGCCCCGGTCGGCTGGGTCACCGCCCAGCGCATCGAGGCCTCCGGCGGCGCCAAGATCTGACGCGCCCCGGCGCATCGGCGCCCGAGCGATGCCGGGGCCGGACGGGAGGATCGGCGATCCCTTGTCCGGCCCCGGCCCCAGGACGGAGACTGACATGGTGGACCGACCCCAGCTCGCCGACTTCCTCCGCACCCGCCGCGAGGCGCTGCAGCCCGAGGACGTCGGCATCCCCCGCGGCCCGCGCCGGCGGGCCGACGGCCTGCGCCGCGAGGAGGTCGCGCTGCTCAGCGGCATGTCGACCGACTACTACACGCGGCTCGAGCAGCAGCGCGGCCCCCAGCCCTCCGAGCAGATGCTCACCGCGATCGCGCGCGGGATGCGGCTCACGCTCGCCGAGCGCGACCACCTCTTCCGGCTCGCCGGCCACACCGCCCCCGCGCGCACCGGCGGCGGCGACCACATCGCCCCCGGGCTCATGCGGGTGCTCGACCGCCTGCAGGACACCCCGGCGCAGATCCTCTCCCCCGTCGGCGAGATCCTCGTGCAGACCCCACCCGCCGTCGCGCTCTTCGGCGACGCCTCGCGCTGGACGGGCCTCGGCCGCGCGACCGTGCACCGCTGGTTCCACGAGCCGGCCTCGCGCGACGTCTACCCCGCCGACGACCACGAGCTGCGCGGGCGGATCTTCGTCTCCGAGCTCCGCGCCGCCGCCGCGCGCGACGGCGAGCGCTCCCGGGCGGCCGAGCTCGTGCGCTCGCTCGCCGCATCGAGCGAGGAGTTCCGCACGATCTGGGCCGAGCACGAGGTCGCGCTGCCGCACGGCACCGAGAAGCGCCTGCAGCATCCCGAGCTCGGCGTCATGGAGCTGCAGTGCCAGAAGCTCCTCGACCCCGACCACGGCCAGCTGCTGCTCGTCTTCACGGCGACCCCCGGCTCCGAGTCGCACGAGAAGCTGCAGCTCCTCTCGGTGATCGGGCACCAGCAGTTCGAGCGCGCGCAGCCCTGAGCGCATCCCGCCCGATCTGCCCGCCTGCTGCCTGACACCTGCCCGCCTGACACCTGCCCGCTCCGTGAGGGGTCCCATATGACGGGTCTCGGCCTCCCGAACCCGTCATCTGGGCCCCCTCACGACGCAGGCCGCTCGTGACGGGGCACCGAGAGCCGAGCGCTCGGATGCCGTGAGGGGTCCCATACGACCGATTACGGCATCCAAGACCCGTCATTTGGGACCCCTCACGGCGCACGTTGCGCGCGGGGGCGGGGGCGGGGGGCGAGATCCGACCGTCGGAGCGCCGGCCGCAGCGCCCCTAGCGACCCTCGCGCTCGAGGCGGCGGCCGAGCTCGATCGCCTCGTCGGTGCCGAGGCGGAACAAATCGCGCTCGCCCAGCCGGGGGATGCTGCGCGCCCCCGGCAGCTCGAGCGGGCCGACCAGACGCCCGAGCCCGCGGACCACGGCGAGCGGCCGCCCGCCCGCCTTCCCCTTCACGAGGTCCGCGGCCCCCGCGATCTCGTCGGCGACCGCCGCCGCCGTGACCGCGAGCGGACGCCCGTGCTGGTCGACGCCGCCGCGGAGATCGTCGACCACCCGGAGCCCGGCCGCGCCGATCGCGATGTCGGTCTGCCCCTCGCGCCACGGCCGCCCCGAGGTGTCGCTGACGACGACCCCGAGCGGCACCCCGAAGCGCTTGCGCAGCGCCGCCGCGAGCGCCCGCGCCGAGGCGTCCGGGTCGAGCGGCAGCAGCAGCACCGTGCCCTCGGGCGTGTTCGAGGCGTCGACGCCGGCCGCCGCCATGACGAGCCCGAGACGGTTCTCGACGATGCGGGTCACCCCGCCCGGATGCTCTCGCGAGGCGACGACGCGCACCGTCTCGGCGGTGATCGCGGCCTCGCGATCGGCGGCCTCGACGAGGCGCCCCTCCGCCTTCGAGACGATCTTCGAGGTGACGGCGAGGATGTCGCCCGCCTCGAGCCCCTCGCCGGCGAGCGCGTCGCCGAGGATGCCGGCCAGCGCATCCCCGCCCCGGATCTCGGGGATGCCGTCGACCGCCCAGACGGTCAGCCGCGCGGGCGTCATCGGCGCAGCCCCGGCAGCACCTCGCGCCCGAAGGCCTCGATGAAGCGCGCCTGGTCGCGGCCGACGTCGTGGAGGAAGATCCGGTCGAAGCCGAGATCGAGGAACGACTGGATGCGGGCCCGGTGCGCGTCGAGGTCCTCGCTCACGAGGAGGGAGGGCTCGAAGTCCTCGATCCGCACCAGCCGGCTGATCTGCTCGAACTCGTGGGGCGAGCGGATGTCGCTCTTGCCGAAGCGCATGCCGCCGTTCGGCCACTCCCGCAGCGCGTTCGCCCGCGCCTCCTCGAGCGTCGGCGCCCAGGAGAGGTGGAGCTGGAGCACCGTCGTCATCTCGCTCGCATCCCGCCCCGCCTCGCGGGCGCCCTCCGCGAAGCGCTGGAGGAGGCGGGCGACGCTCTCGACGCCGGCGCCGACGGTGATGAGGCCGTCGACCGTGCGGCCCGCGCGGCGGGCGGTGACGGGCCCCGCGGTCGCGACGAGGATCTCGGGCGGAGTCTCGGGCATCGTCCACAGCCGCGTCGACTCGAGCCGGAAGTGCGCTCCCTCGTGCTTCACGTCGCGCCCCGCGAGCCCTGCCGCGAAGAGCTTCCGGATGATCTCGACCGCCTCGAACATCCGGTCGATGCGGGCCGGCGCCTCCGGCCAGTACTGGCCGGTGACGTGCTCGTTGAGCGCCTCGCCCGAGCCGATGCCGAGCAGATGCCGCCCCGGGTACATGGCGGCGAGGGTCGCGGAGGCCTGCGCGACGACCGCGGGATGCAGTCGGTAGCCGGGCGTCGTGACGCCCGTCACGAGGTCGTGGCCGGTGGTCTGGCCGAGGGCGCTCAGCACGTTCCAGACGAAGCCCGCCTGGCCCTGCGCGGGCACCCATGGCTGGAAGTGGTCGGTCGCCATGACGCCTGAGAAGCCGTGCTGCTCCGCGAGCGCGGCGCTCGCGAGCACCTCGTTCGGGTGGAACTGCTCGAGCGGGGCGGCGTAGCCGATGACGGGATGAGCCATAGGTCGATCTAAGCGGAGCGCGGCGCCGTCCACCGGCTCGGATCGGGGATCAGGCCGCCGCGTCCCCGCTCGCGAGCTCGCGCGCGCGCCGCCGGATGAGCCGCAGCACGATGAGAAGCGGCACGACGCCGAACACCCCGAAGGACATGTCGACCAGCTGCCAGCCGAGCGGGATGCCGCGCACGGCCCCGGCGATCAGCGCGAGCGGGATCACCCCGGCGCACGCGATCATGCCGGAGACGATGACCCACACGTTGCGGACGGGGTCGATGAGCGCCCCGACGAAGAACACCGCGATGACGAGGTGCGCGAAGGCGAGCCAGTCGGTGCCGTAGGCGAGGTAGGGGTAGTCGGCGTTCGTCGCGATGATCGCGTCTCGCACGCGCTCGACCCACTCGACGAGCCCCGGCACGAGGTCGGGGGCGGGGGTGGCGTGGAGCAGATCGGCGAGCAGCCGCAGCTCCCACTCGAGGGGGAACGCGGTGATGCCGCTCGCGACGAGCGCGAGCACGAAGAAGACCAGCCAGGCACGGATCCAGCCGAGGGTGCTCACGGTGTCAGTATCGCGAAACCGCAGCGCCGCCGGGCCGGAGTGTCTCGCCCGCGAGCCATCGCCGCCCCGCCCGCCGACGCGGAGACGGGCGGCGCGGAGCCGTCGGGACTCCACGCCGCCCGTCGTCCGAGCGGAGTGCGGCGATGCCGCGCGAGGACTACAGCGCGAGCTGGCCGTCGATCTCCTTGGTCTTGATGCGCGCGAGCGCGAGGTTCGCCTTCGGCCGGTCGAGCACGAGGTAGATGAAGACCTCGGGGTTGCCGGCGTGCGGGCGGATGATGTGGAACTGGGTCGAGAGCGTGATGAGGATGTCCTCGATCGAGTCGGTGAGGCCGAGCGACCTCGCGGTCTTGAGCTTGGCGCGCACGACCTCGGTGTTGCCGGCGGCCGCGACCTCGAGGTCGATGCCGGAGCCCACGCCGCCGAGCAGCATGCCGGAGCCGCTGTCGACGAGGGCGGCGGCCATGGCGCCGTCGAGGGCGAGGAGGGAGTCGAGCGACTCGGAGATGCTGGACATGTCGGGTGTTCCTTAGCTGTTCTGGGTGGGGTCGTGGTGCTGCAGGAGCGGGGCCCCCGCAGCGGATTCGGAGGCCGGCCCGTCGCCGGTCTGGGCCCCCGTCCGGGGCAGCGCCGTCATGCGCTGCGCGGAGATCTTGGTGGCGGCGAGCGCCTTGCCGAGCGTCTCGTCGGTGTCGAAGAGCGCCGCGAGCACGACCGTCTGGCCGGGCACGCGCCGCTGGATGACATGGCCCTCGCCCGCGGCGATGACCACGTACTCGGCGTCGCCGATGCTGAGCTCGCGGACGACCGCCTCGCTCAGCGCCTGCATGGCGCTCGCCATGCTCGCGAAGCGCCCGCCGTCGGTGCCGCCCGCGCGGACCTGCGCGATGAGGAAGCCGTCGTCGGTGAGCAGCGAGCCGTAGACGAGCGCGCGGCTGTCCTCGGCGAGGCCCGCGAGGACCGCCTCGGCGTGCGCGACGACGGCCGGGTCGCGATGGAGCGCGTCGCTCATGCCGCACCTCCCGCGGGTCGGGTCGATCGCGGCGCGAGCATCGCGCGGATCTCGATGTTCGCGATGAGGGTCATGAGCATGGTGCGCATCTGGTCCTGGTCTCTCGGGTCGACGGTGTACACCGGGACCACGAGCTCGGGGCGGCGCAGGCGGAGCGCCGCCGAGTAGTCGTCGAGGGGCGGACCCAGCTCGAGGTCGGACCGCGTGACGCCGATGACGACGCCGCCGCGCGCATCCAGCTCGGCGAACTCGTCGAGGTACTCGATCATCTGGTCGATGGAGTCGGGGGCGTCGTTGTGGACGAGCAGGATGAGCCCGCGGGCGCGCTCCTTGAGGATCGACCACATGAAGTCGAAGCGCTTCTGGCCGGGCACGCCGTAGAGGCGGACCTTGTCCTCCTCGTCGAGCGTGATCTCGCCGTAGTCGAGCGCGACCGTCGTGGTCGCCTTGTCGGCGGTCTCGCGGTCGGTGTTGCCGGCCTCCGTGCGGACCATCTCGATCTCGCTGAGCGCCTCGACGGCGGTCGTCTTGCCGGCGCCCATGGGACCGGCGAAGAGGATGACGTGCTCGGCCATCAGCGATCACGCCCCAGCCGTGCGCGGAGTCGCCCCCACAGGCTCGGCCGGCTCGCATCCTCGGCGTTCACGAGGAGCGCGGCAGGCGCCTGCTGCACGGCGGAGACATCGGCGGCGCCCATGAGCGTGAAGGCGGTGACGATGCGCGCGGCGTCGGAGATCGTGGTGCCGGCGGCGGTCGCGAGCTCCGAGAGCGACAGGTGCCCGGTGACGAGCGCCGCCGTCATGCGGAGGTAGTCGTCGCGGTGCGGCAGCTCGGTGAAGTTCGGCCAGCGCACGACGCGATAGCGGTCGCCGCCGCGCAGCCAGGGCGCGGGGCCGCCGCCGAACGCGGTGATGCCGATCATCCAGAGCAGCGTGTCGAGCCGTTGGCGCGGGAGGCCGGTGAGGGCGACGGATGCCGCCTCCGGCACGAGGGCGACGGCGCGCTCCGGGCGGATCGGGAAGCGGTTCAGCGGCGTCGCCCAGTAGAAGGCGCCCTGGCGGAAGTCGATGAGGATCGCGCCGAGGTCGTCGACCTCGAGCTGCAGCAGCTCGGCGCCGGCGGCGCGGGCGTCGTGGATCGCGACGGCGGCCGTCGTCCAGCCCGCCGAGGTCTGCACCCCGAAGCTGTGCGCGGGGCCGGTCGGCATGGCGGCGTCGAACGCCGCGGGCGTCGGCATGGCCGAGTAGACGCGGCCGGCGGGGGCCGCGACGGGCATCGTGTACGCCGGGCCGGATGGCGCGGGCGCCGCGGTCCCGGTCGTCGGGCCGTGGCCGACGGCCGTCATCGTCGCGCTCCGAGGCGCGCACGCTCGGGTGCGTGCATGGTGGTGTCCCCCAAATCGACGCCGCCATCGGTCTCGCGACGGGTCATCGCGTGGTGGTGCCGTCGTCTACTCTCGCGTGAGGACAGACGAACCGGTATACCCCGTTCGGGGCTCACCGTCCGCCAGGGCTGACGACGTCTCAGCTCAGGGCGCGCAGGCGCGGCGCCAGATCCCGCTCGAAGAGCTCCAGGAAGCGGCGCTGATCCTGCCCCGGCGCGTGGAACACGAGGTGGTTCAGCCCCGCCTCCACGTAGGGCCGGATGCCCTCCACGACCTCGTCGGGATCGCTGCCCACGATCCAGCGCGAGGCGATCTGCTCGATCGGGAGCGCATCCGCCGCCCGCTCCATCTCGACGGGGTCGGTGATGTCGTGCTTCTGCTCCTTCGAGAGCGCGAGCGGCGACCAGAAGCGCGTGCTCTCCAGCGCCCGCTTGTGGTCGGTGTCGTACGAGAGCTTGATCTCGATCATGCGGTCGATGGATGCGGCATCGCGCTCCCCCGCGGCCGCGCCCTCCGCGACCGCCGGCAGCAGCTTCTCCGTGTAGAGCTCCATGCCCTTGCCGGAGGTGCAGATGAAGCCGTCGCCCGCGCGGCCCGCGTACTTCGCGACGACCGGGCCGCCCGCCGCGATGTAGACGGGGATGCCGCCGTCGGGCACGTCGTAGATGGAGGCGTCGTGCGTCGAGTAGTAGTCGCCCTCGAAGCTCACCCGGTCGCCCGTCCACAGCGCGCGCATGAGGCGCACCGCCTCCCGCAGGCGCGCGAAGCGCTCCTTGAACTCGGGCCACTCCTGCGAGCCCGCGCCGCGGAACCCGGTCGCGATCTCGTTGAGCGCCTCCCCCGTGCCGACGCCGAGGAAGACGCGCTCGGGGTACAGGCAGCCCATCGTCGCGAAGGCCTGCGCGACGACCGCCGGGTTGTAGCGGAAGGTCGGGGTCATGACGGAGGTGCCGAGGCGGATGCGCTCCGTCCGCTCGCCGACCGCCGCCATCCAGGCGAGCGAGAAGGGCGCGTGACCGCCCTCGTGGCGCCAGGGCTGGAAGTGGTCGCTCACCGCCACCGACTCCATGCCGTGAGCCTCCGCGGCGACCGCGATCTCGACGAGCTCGCGCGGATCGAACTGCTCGGCGGAGGCCTTGTAGCCGAGGGTGAGGGCGGGGGCGGCGGCGCTGGCGGTCATGCGCCCATCCTCCCCCGTGGATGCGGGGGCGCGCTGGGCGGGCCGGGTGAACGGGTCGCTAGCGCTCCGACTGCAGGAAGTCCGCGACCGCCCGCGGCACGTACGGCGACACGTCGCCGCCGAGGGAGGCGACCTGCCGCACCAGCGAGGAGCTCACGTGCGCGTGCGCCGGGTCGGGGAGCATGAAGACCGTCTCGACGCCCGCGAGGTTGCGGTTCACGATCGCCATCGGGGTCTCGTAGGCGACGTCCACCTGCGAGCGGATGCCCTTCACGAGCACGCTGGCCCCGACATCCGTGCAGTAGTCGACGAGCAGGCCGACGCTCCAGCTCGTCACCGAGATCCTCCCGGGCAGCTTCGCGTCGGCGATGGCGTCCTGGATGAGGGAGACGCGCTGCGCGATCGGCAGCAGCGCCGTCTTGCCCGGGTTGTGGACGACGAGCACGTGCAGCTCGTCGAAGATGCGGGCGGCGCGCTCGATGACATCGAGGTGCCCGAGGGTGACGGGGTCGAAGGAACCGGGGACGACGGCGATCCTGCTCACCTGCGCAAGCCTAGCGAGGCGGTGCGCACATGTCGCGGCCCCGGCGGCTCATCGCGCCGCCGGCGAGCACTGACCGGCCTCAGCTCTTCGCGAGGAAGGCCCGCTCGGACTCGTCGAGGCGTCGCGCGAGCGCCTCGCGGAGCGCCGGGTGGAGGCTGAGCTCCGGGTCCTCCTCCAGGACTCCGGCCGCGAGCTCCCGCGCCTGGCCGATGAGCTCGCCGTCCTTCACCACCCGCAGGAACCGGAGCGAGGAGCGCCCGCCCGACTGCGCATCCCCGAGCACGTCGCCCTCGCGACGCAGCTCGAGGTCGACCTCCGCGAGCTCGAAGCCGTCGAGCGTCGCCGCGACCGCCTCCACCCGCTCGCGCGCCACCGTCTCCTGCTCGGCACGCGTCACGAAGAGGCACAGCCCCGGGACGCCGCCCCGGCCGACCCGCCCGCGGAGCTGGTGCAGCTGCGAGACCCCGAAGCGGTCGGCGTCGAGCACGACCATGGTCGAGGCGTTCGGCACGTCGACCCCGACCTCGATGACGGTCGTCGCGACGAGCACGTCGATCGAGGCGTCCGCGAAGGCGCGCATCGTCGCCTCCTTCTCCTCCGAGCTCATGCGCCCGTGCAGCGGCTCGACGCGGCGGCCGGCCAGCGCGGGATGCGAGCGCACGTACTCGAGGACGCTCAGCACCGCCGCCCCCGGCTCCCTCGCCGCCGACTCCCCGCCCTCGCCGTCGGCGGGCGCGCCGTCGAGCTCCGGGTCCGGCGCGTCCCTCTGGTCGATCGCGGGGCACACGATGAAGGCCTGCCGACCCTGGGCGAGCTCCTCCGCCATCCGCGCCCAGATCCGCGGCTCCCAACCCGGGGCGTCCGCGAGCGGCACGACGTGCGAGGCGATCGGCGAGCGGCCCTTCGGCAGCTCGGTGATGGTGGAGGTGTCGAGGTCGCCGAACACCGTCATCGCGACCGTGCGCGGGATGGGCGTCGCCGTGAGCACGAGCACGTGCGGCGAGCCGCCCTTCAGGCGGAGCGCCTCGCGCTGGTCGACGCCGAAGCGGTGCTGCTCGTCGACGACGACGAGGCCGAGCTCGGCGAAGGAGACCTGCTCGCCGAGGAGCGCGTGCGTGCCGACCACGATCGACGCGGAGCCGGAGGCCGCCGCGAGGAGCGCCTTGCGTCGCTCGGCGGCGGGCAGCTGCCCCGTCAGGAGCACGGGGCGCAGGCGCGCGGCGAGCTCCGGGCCGAGCGAGGCGACGATGGAGCGATGGTGCTGGGCCGCGAGCACCTCCGTCGGCGCGAGCAGCGCCGACTGCCCGCCGGAGTCCGCGACCGCGAGCATCGCCCGCAGCGCGACGAGCGTCTTGCCGGAGCCGACCTCCCCCTGCACGAGACGGTTCATGGGCACGCCGCTCGCGAGATCTCGCTCGATCTCCTCCCCCACGAGCCGCTGGTCGCCCGTGAGCTCGAAGGGCAGCGCCGCATCGAACCCGGTCGAGAGGGCGCCCGGCACGCGCGCGGGCGTCGGGGCGGCCCGGTGCTCGGCGCGGCGGCGCAGCAGCGCCGTCTGGAGCACGAAGGCCTCCTGGAAGCGGAGCGCATCGCGCGCGGCGAAGACCTCGGCGTCTTTCCTCGGCCGGTGCAGCTGCTCGAGCGCGCGCCGGAAGGAGACGAGCCGCCGCTCGCCGCGGATCGCGTCCGGCACCGGGTCGGCGAGCTCGGGCAGCGTGTCGAGCACGACCTGGACCGCCTGCGCGACCTTCCAGCTCGGGATCGTCGAGGTCGCCGGGTAGATCGGCACCGGCTGCTCCGCCCAGGCTTTCGCCGAGGGGTCGTCGAGCGAGCCGCCCTCGGCGAGGGCCGCCTGGCGCACATCCCCCTCGTCGAAGAGCTCGTAGTCGGGGTGCGCGAGCTGCCGCTGACCGCGGTAGTCGCCGACCTTGCCGGCGAAGACCCCGCGCACGCCCGGCTGCAGCTCCTTCTCGCGCCACGCCTGGTTGAAGAAGGTGAGCGTGAGGATGCCGCGGCCGTCGCCGATCTCGACCTCGAGGATCGAGCCGCGCCGCTGCCGCATGGTGCGGGAGGCGACCTTGCGCACCTCCGCGACGATCGTCACGGCCTCCCCGATGGCGAGCTCGTCGATCGCGGTCAGCTCGCCGCGCTTCGCGTAGCGCCGTGGGGCGTGCGCGAGCAGGTCGCCAACCGTCCGCATCCCGAAGGCGCGCTCGAAGGCGGAGGCCGTGCGCCCGCCGAGCGCGCTCTGCAGCTTCGCGTCGAGGGGTCCGGGTTCCACGCTCCGAGGCTACCCGCGCCCGCCGACGGTTCTCCCCCTTCGCCAGAGACATGTCTCCGGTGCCGGGGACAGCCGCACGACGCCGTCCCTGGCGCAAGAGACATGTCTCTCGCGAGTCGGCTAGAGCCAGCCGCGGCGCTTGAAGACCGCGAAGAGGGTGACGCTGGAGGCCGCCATGAGCACGAGCGCGAAGGGATAGCCCCACGGCTGGTCGAGCTCCGGCATGAAGCGGAAGTTCATGCCGTAGATCGAGCCGACGAGGGAGGGCGCGAACAGGATCGCGGCCCAGCCCGAGATGAGCCGCGCCTCCTCCGCCTGCCGGTTGCTCGCGGCGCTGAGCCGCTGCGCCTCCTCGTTCTGCCGCTGCGTCACCAGGTTGTTGTTGACCTGGAGGATGTCGCGCAGCAGCACCCGGAACTCGTCGATCCGCTCCTTCGCCTGCACGACGTGGTCCGCGACATCCCGCAGCGACTGCTGCAGCTCGTCGCTCACCGAGCCGTCGACGAAGCCCGCCGAGAGCACGTCGAGGATCTCGACGAGCGGCGAGACCGCCCGCTCGAACTCGATGACCTCGCGGTTCAGCTGGTAGATGCGCCGCGACACCTCCGGGTCGCCGTCGAAGACCTGCGTCTCGATCTCGTCGATGTCGTTCGCGAGGCCCTTGACCACCGGCGCGTAGCCGTCGACGACGGCGTCGAGGATCGCGTAGACGACCGCCTCCGCGCCCTCGGCCAGCGCGCCCGGCGTCGACTCGATGCGCTCGCGCACCGGCGTCAGGCGCGGCGACTCCGCGTGCCGGACGGTGATCACGAACCGCGGCCCCGAGAAGACGTGCAGCTCGCCGAACGAGATCGACTCGGCCTCGTCGTCGTAGTGCGCCGCCTTGAGCACCATGAAGCGGGTGTCGCCGTAGCGCTCCACCTTCGGGCGCTGGTGGGCGGTGAGGGCGTCCTCGATGGCGAGCGGGTGGAGCCCGAACTGGGCCGCGAGCGCGGACATCAGCGACTCGTCGGGGCGGTACAGGCCGATCCAGGCGAGCGCGTGCGGGTGCGACTCGAGCGCCTCGAAGGTCTGCGCGAGCCCCTCGTTCTCGACGAGCCGGCCGCCGCCCTCGTAGACGACGTTGTTCACGACGCCCGGCGTCGTGCGGGTCGCCGACGCGCGCTCCTCGATCACGAGCCCGATGCTAGGCCCGCGCGCCGCTAGCGTGGAGGCATGACGCGCATCATCTCGGGCTTCGCGGGATCCCTGCGGCTCAAGGTGCCGCCGACGGGCACCCGCCCCACGACCGACCGGGTGCGCGAGGCGATCTTCTCCGCCCTCGACGCGCAGGATGCGATCCGCGGCGCGCGGGTCCTCGACCTCTATGCCGGCACCGGCTCGCTCGGACTGGAGGCGGCATCCCGCGGGGCGGCGAGCGTGACGCTCGTCGACAAGGTGAATGCCGCGACCCGCATCGGCCGCGAGAACGCTGCACTCGTGCGGCGGGCGGCCCCGCGCGGCGCGGAGCCCGAGATCACGGTGACCTCCTCGCCCGTGCAAGCCTTCCTCGGCGGCGCCGGGAGGCGGTGGGATCTCGTGTTCATCGACCCGCCCTACGAGCTGGGCGGGGCCGAGCTCCGGCACAACCTCGACGCGCTCGTGCCCTGCCTCGCGGAGGGTGCCGTGATCGTGCTCGAGCGCGCCGCCCGGGATGCGCTGCCCGAGCTGCCGGACGGGCTCGAGATCGAGCGCCGGCGCGACTACGGCGAGACGGCGATCTTCTGGCTGCGGGGGGACTGAGCCCCCGCGCGGCGCTCGCCCGCCGAGAGGCGGGGAGGGCTCAGCCCGCCGCGCCGTCCCAGTCGGCGTAGGGGTCCCAGCCGCCGCGCTCGTCGGCGGGGACGCCGTCGACCGCGACCCCCTCCCCCGCGGCGACCCGGCCGATCGCGCGGAAAGCGCTCGGCACCGACCCCGGCGGGAAGGCCGCGAGCAGGGCGTGGTCCTCGCCCCCGGTCAGCGCCAGAGCGAGCGAGGGCGCACCCGCCGCGACCGCCGCGCCGTCGAGCTCGAACCGGACGCCCGAGGCGCGCGCGATCCGGCGGGCGTCGAGCAGCAGCCCGTCGCTGACGTCGAGCATCGCGGTCGCACCGGCCTCCGCCGCCGCGACCCCGGCCCCGATGGGCGGCGAGGGCGCGAGCTGCGCGGCGAGGGCCCGGGGCTCGCGCTCGCGGAGGGCGGCCGCGAGCTCCGCGCTCGGCTCGCCCCCGGCATCCACCGCCTCGGCGAACAGGAGCCGGATGCCGTGCCCGGCATCCCCGAGCGGCCCCGACACCGCGACGACGTCGCCGACACGCGCGCCCGAGCGGAGCACCGGCTCCCGCCCCTCCAGGTCGCCGAAGGCGGTCACGGCGAGCGTCAGCGTCGCCGAGACGCTGAGGTCGCCGCCGACGACGCCGCAGCCGGGCGCGAGCGCCTCGCAGCCCTCCCGGAGCCCCTCGGCGATGCCTTCCAGCACCTCGACCGGCGTCGCCGCCGGCGCCGTCAGCGCGACGACGAGCGCGGTCGGCCGGGCGCCCATCGCGGCGACGTCGGCGAGATTCGTCGCCGCCGCCTTCCAGCCGAGCTCGCGCGGGCTCGACCAGGCGAGCCGGAAGTCGGGCCCGTGGATCATGGTGTCCGTCGTCACGACGACCCGCCCGTCCGCGGCCCGCACGACCGCGGCGTCGTCGCCCGGGCCGATCAGCGTCGCCTCCCCGCGCGGGAGGCGGGGCAGGATGCGCGCGAGGACCTCGCCCTCGCCGAGCGAGCCGAGCGTGCCCGCCCCGGTCGCGTCGCCGGCCTCCCCGCTCATCGCCCGATCATCTGCGAGAACACGACCGAGATCACGACGCCCGAGACGAGGAAGATGACGACCACGACGCCGACGATCCCGCCGATGAGGAGCTTCGCGCGCCGGAGGGCCGCGGGGTCGATCGGCTCGCTCGCCGCCTCGATCGCGGCCTGCTGATCGGCCTCCGGCAGCCAGCCGACACGCTCGCCCGCTGCGGCGATGCGCGCCGCGAGCACGCCGGTGTCCTCGAGCGAGTCGCCCGAGCGGCGCCACTGCCCGTCGGCGCCGCGGCTCATCGACCAGCCGAAGGACCTCGTCCGGACCGTGCCGACATGGACCTGCCGCGAGGAGCTCGTCGGCGTGGTGGTCACCTCGTCGATGCGGGTGTCGGCGCGGCGGCCGGCCGCGGCGCGGAAGCGGCCCGTCGCGGCATCCGCCGTCACCTCGACGACGAGCGGGAGCTCGGAGGCCCGGAACCCGCCGTCCGTCGGGCGCAGACGGCGGCGGGGCTGCCGCGGAAGGGTGAGCCGGAAGCCGTCGGCCGTGCGCGAGACGGCGTCCGGCGCGTCCGGGAAGGCCTCCCGCACGGCGGCGGCGAAGGCGTCGATGTCGGGCATGGGCATCCTCTCGGCGTGACCACGCTAGCCTTTCACGGTGCCCGCCCGACACCGCTCCGCCCTCGCGATCGTCGCCCTCCTCGGGGCCGGGATCGCGCTCTCCGGGTGCAGCGCGATCGTCCCGCTGGAGCCGGCGGCCGGATCGAACGACCCGCTCTGCGCGGCCGTGACCGTCCGCCTCAAGGACACCACCGACATCCAGGGCCTCGAGCGCCGGGAGACGAACGCGCAGGCGACGACCGCCTGGGGCGACCCCGTCTCGGTCGTGGTGCGCTGCGGGGTCGAGGCGCCCGAGGTGTCGGAGCTGCCGTGCATCGAGATCGACGGCATCTTCTGGCTCCGCGACGACCGCGACGCCCCGAACCTGGTGTTCCGCAGCTTCGGGCGGGAGCCCGCGGTGGATGTCGCGGTCGACAACGACGTGGTGAGCTCCGGCATCGTGCTCGGCTCGCTCTCGAACGCGATCGGGCAGACCGAGGGCAACGGACGCCGGTGCACGAGCCTGGATGACACGGTCACCGGCGAGGACGGCCCCGCGGACGACTGAGCCGCTCGGCCCGGACGGCTCAGCGTCGCGCCGCGAGCCCCAGCTCGATGAGCTCGGTGATGAGCTCGGGGTACTCCATGCCGGAGGCCTGCCAGCACTTCGGGAACATCGAGATCGGCGTGAAGCCGGGCATGGTGTTGATCTCGTTGAGCACGAACTCGGAGCCCGTGTAGAAGAAGTCGACGCGCGCCAGGCCCGAGGCGCCGACCGCCTCGAACGCGCGGGCGGCGATCGCCTGCATCGCCTGCAGCTCCCGCGGACGCAGCGAGGTCGGGCAGATCAGCTCCGCCGCGCCGTCGTCGAGGTACTTCGCCTCGAAGTCGTAGAAGTCGCGGCCGCGCACCACGATCTCGCCCGCGACACTCACCCGCGGCAGGCCGCCGTCGCGCCCCTCGAGCACCCCGCACTCGACCTCCCGGCCGACGATGCCGGCCTCGACGAGCACCCGGTCGTCCTCGGCGAAGGCGGTCTCGAGCGCCGCATCCAGCTCGTCCCAGTCGGCGACCCTGCTGACGCCGACGGAGGAGCCGGCGCGCGCGGGCTTCACGAAGACGGGGAGGCCGAGGGAGCGCAGGCGGGAGCGCCACAGCACCCGATCCCGCTCCAGGCCCTCGCGGGTGACCGTCCACCACGGGGCGACCTCGACGCCCGCACCCTGCAGGACCGTCTTCGCGAAGTGCTTGTCCATCGCGAGCGAGGAGGCGAAGACGCCGTTGCCGACGTAGGGGATGTCGAGGAGCTCGAGCCGGCCCTGGATGGTGCCGTCCTCGCCGAAGCGGCCGTGGAGGATCGGGAAGGCGATGTCGATCTCGCCGAGCGACTCGCTCTCGCCGTCGGCGCGGCGCACCCACCACTCGCGGGAGTCCGCGGACTCCGGGGTCGAGACGCGCGAGCCGTCGTCGATCACCCGGGGCAGCTCGGCGTCGAGGCGGAAGCGCTCCGGATCGTCGGGCTGGAGGGTCCAGGCGCCGTCGTGCGTGATCCCGATCGGCACCACCTCGAAGCGCTCGCGGTCGATCGCGCCGAGCACCCCCGCGGCGGTCGCGCAGCTGATCGCGTGCTCGCTCGATCGGCCGCCGAACAGCAGCGCGACCCGGATCCTCGTCACTCGATCACTCCCCCTGGGGCTCTGCGGTGTCGGTCGTGAGATGCGGGGCGATGTCCCGCGGCTCCAGCGTACCGGCGAGCACCTCGGCGACCTGGCTCACGATCGGCATCTCCACGCCGCGCTCGGCGGCGAGCTCGAGGACGGGCGCCACCGAGGCGAGCCCCTCCGCCGTCTGGTTCATCTGCGCGATCACGTCGCGGTACGCGAGCCCCTGCCCGAGGAGGCGCCCCGCCGTGTTGTTGCGGCTGAGCGGCGACTCGCAGGTGGCGATGAGGTCGCCGAGCCCGGCCAGCCCGCTCAGGGTCTCCGGCCGCGCGCCGAACGCGACCGCGAAGTCCGTCATCTCGACGAGGCCGCGCGTGATGATCGACGCCTTCGTGTTCTCGCCGTAGCCGACGCCGTCGACGATGCCGATCGCGACCGCGATGAGGTTCTTGAGCACGCCGCCGAACTCGGTGCCGATGACATCCGTGTTCACGAAGCTGCGGAAGTAGCGGCTGGATGCGGCGACCGCGATCTCGCTCGCCGTGGCGACCGACTCGGCCGACACGACGGCGGCCGTCGGCTGCTCCTTCGCGATCTCGAGCGCCAGGTTCGGCCCCGAGATGACGGCGGTGCGCGCCGGCCCGATCGCGAGCTCCTGCTCGATGACCTCGCTCATGCGGTACCGGGTCCCGCGCTCGACGCCCTTCATGAGCGACACGACGATCGCGTCGGCCGGGATGAGGTCCCGCACGATGCGGAGGTTCTCGCGCAGCGACTGGCTCGGCACGCTGAGGTACACCTGCTCGGCGCCCTCGAGCACCTCGGGCAGGCGCGGGCTCGCCCAGAGGCCGCGCGGCAGGTTGATGCCCGGGAGGTAGTCGCTGTTCCGGCGCGACTGGCTGATCTCGCGGGCGAGCTCCGGGCGGCGCGCCCACAGGCTCACCCGCGACCCGCCGTCGGCGAGGATCTTGGCGAAGGTGGTGCCCCAGCTGCCGGCTCCGAGGACGGCGACGCGGCGGGCGGGCTGAGCAGGTTCGGACATCCGGGCCATTCTCCCCGATGGGGGCTCTAGCGTGGAGGCGTGACCCGCCGGAACCGCCCATCGATGCTCCGCGAGCTGCTCGCGGGCGCCGGCCTGCTCTGGAGGGGGCTCGGGATGTGGTCGCGGCATCCCGGGCTCATGCTGCTGGGCGCGGTGCCGGCGCTCCTCGTGTTCACGCTGCTCGGCGCGCTCGTCGTGGTGCTCGCCCTCAACATCGAGGGGATCACGGCATGGATGACGCCCTTCGCCGACGACTGGGGTGCGGGGGCGGCGAGCCTCGTCCGCATCCTCCTCGGCGCGGCGCTCCTGATCGGCGCGATCGCCCTCGGCGTCGCCTCCTTCACCGCGGTGACGCTCGTCGTCGGCGAGCCCGTCTACGCGCGCATCTGGCGCGCCGCGGAGCAGGATGCGGGCGGCTTCTCGGAGGCGCCGCTCGGCTTCTGGCGCTCGGCCGGGGATGCGGTGCTGCTGATCCTGCGCGGCATCGGGGTCGGCCTCCTCGTCTTCGCGATCGGCCTGGTGCCGGTCATCGGGCAGCTCGCCTCGCCGGTCGTCGGCGCCCTCCTCAACGGGCACGTGCTCGCCCGGGAGCTCACGGGCCGCTCCTTCGAGGCGCGCGGGATCACGGCATCCGGGCGTCGAGCCCTGCTGCGCGGGAACCGTGCGCGCGAGCTCGGCTTCGGCGTCATGACGCAGCTCTGCTTCCTCGTGCCGGGCGGGGCGGTCGTGATGATGCCGGTCGCGGTCGTCGGCGCGACCGCCCTCGCGCGCTCGATGCTCGCCTCGGTTGCGCCGCCGCATCCCGCCGTGCCGTCCGTCGCGCCGCCCGCGTCGCCCGCCTCCGCCTCCTGATGCACCCCGAGCGGTCGCGGATCCCGTCCCCGCCGCCTGCACGCCGCGACGCCACTCGCCCCGACACGCCCGTGAGGGGTCCCATATGACCGGTTCGGGAGGCCGGAACCCGTCATATGGGACCCCTCGAGCCCTCGAACCGGATGCGGCAGCCGACCCGAGGATTCCGTCCCTCGGGGACGTCCCGAGAAGCGGAGATCGACCCGCACGTGCCGACAGGCCCGTGAGGGGTCCCATATGACCGGCTCGGGAGGCCGGAACCCGTCATATGGGACCCCTCACGAGGTCGAAGGCGCGGCGGGAGCGGGCGGGGCGCGGGGCGCCGGGCGCGGGGCGCCGCGGCCTACGGGCGGCCGAATTCCGTCTGGCCGTGCTGCGCCGGATCCCAGCGCTCCGCCGGCGCCCGCTCGCCGCGGAGCTCCTCGAGGAGCGCCGTGATCGCATCCATGACGTGCTCGGTCGCGGCGGCGAGCTCCTCCGAGCTGAGCGGCCGACCCGACCACGCCGCGAGGTCGACGGGCTCGCCGAAGGCGAGGTCGATGTGCTTGCGCGGGAACGGCCGGAACCTCGAGGAGTAGCGCCCCATGAGCTGCTGCGTGCCCCAGTGGGCGGCCGGGATGATCGGCACGCCGCGCTCGAGGGCGGCGCGCACCGCGCCCGACTTGCCGCGCATCGGCCAGAGGTCCGGCTCGCGCGTCAGCGTGCCCTCCGGGTAGATGATGACCGACTGCCCCCGCTCGGCGAGCGCGGCGGCCGCCGCGAGCGGGTTCGCGCCGCGGCCCGAGCGCTCGACGGGGATCTGGCCGAGCCCGCGCAGGAAGCCGCCGACCACGGGGATGCGGAACAGCGAGGCCTTCGCGAGGAACCGCGGCACCCGTCCCAGCCGGAACAGCGCGTAGCCGACCACGATCGGATCGATGTTCGTGAAGTGGTTGGGCGCGAGGATGAACGCCCCCGTCGCCGGCACCCGCTCGCGGTGGTGGTAGGTCACCTTCACCCACGAGGCGATGATCGGGATCGCGAAGACGGCGAGCACCCGCCAGGGGGCGGTCTTCTCGGAGGTCGTCTTCGTCGTCGCAGGGGCCACGGGATGCCGCTCCGGCTCGCGAGCCGCGCTCAGCCCGCGAACTCGAAGTCGGCGCCGAGCCCCTCGAGCTTCTCGACGAAGCCCTCGTAGCCGCGGCTGATGATGCCGAGGTTCGACACGGTGGAGGTCCCCTCGGCGGCGAGCGCCGCGATGAGGTAGCTGAAGCCGCCGCGGAGGTCGGGCACGTGCACGTCGGCCCCGTGCAGCTTCGAGGGGCCCGTGATGACGGCGGCCTGCTCCAGCTTGCGGCGCGGCACGCGTCGGGTCACCGACTCGAGGCCGTCCTGGTGCACGACGATGTCGGCGCCCATCTCGTTGAGCGCGCTCGTGAAGCCGAGGCGGTTCTCGTACACGGTCTCGTGCACGACCGACACGCCCTCCGCCTGCGACAGCGCGACGATGAGCGGCTGCTGCCAGTCCGTCATGAAGCCGGGGTGCACATCCGTCTCCACCTGCACGGGCGAGAGCGGCCCGCCCGGGTGCCAGAAGCGGATGCCGTCCTCCTGGACGTCGAACTTCCCGCCGACCTTCCGGAACACGTTGAGGAAGGTCATGAGCTCGGGCTGCCGCGCGCCCTTCACGACGATGTCGCCGCCGGTCGCGAGCGCCGCGGACGCCCACGAGGCGGCCTCGTTGCGGTCGAAGATGGCGCGGTGCGTGTAGCCCTCGAGGTGCTCGACGCCCTCGATGAAGATGGTGCGGTTCGGCTCGAGCCAGATGATGGCGCCCATCTTCTGGAGCACCGCGATGAGATCCATGATCTCGGGCTCGATGGCCGCGTTCTTGAGCTCGGTGACGCCCTCCGCGCGGACCGCGGTGAGCAGCACCTGCTCGGTCGCGCCGACGCTCGGGTACGGGAGCTCGATGTTCGCGCCCTTGAGACCGTCGGGCGCGGTGATGCGGATGCCCTCGTAGCTCTTGTCGACGATCGCGCCGAAGGCCCGGAGCGCATCCATGTGGAAGTCGATCGGGCGGTCGCCGATGCGGCAGCCGCCGAGGTCGGGGATGAGGGCCTCGCCGAGGCGGTGCAGCAGCGGCCCGCAGAACAGGATGGGGATGCGGCTGGCGCCCGCGAGGGCGTCGATCTCGGTGAAGTGGGCCCGCTCGACGTTCGTCGGGTCGAGCACGAGCACGCCGTCGTCGGGGCTCGACACGCGGACGCCGTAGACGCCGAGCATGTCGCGGACGATCTTCACGTCGCTGATCATCGGCACGCCCTGGAGCACGCTCGGCGACTCGCCGAGGAGCGCCGCGACCATCGCCTTCGTGACGAGGTTCTTCGCGCCGCGGACGTCGACCGTGCCGCGCAGCGGCTTGCCGCCGTGGATCGTGATCTTGTCCGACTTCAGGCCGACGCGCTCGCCGGCCTTCGATGCGTCCTTCGTGAGCGAGCTCGCTGAATCCGCCATGTCCACCAATGCCTCACTGACCCTGCGGGACCGGGAGGGTCCTGGGTCGCCATGCCGCCCGACGCGCCTCGAATGCGGTGATCGCATCCTCGTCGCGGAGGGTGAGCGCGATGTCGTCCAGCCCTTCGAGCAGTCGCCACCGAGTGTAATCGTCGATCTCGAAGGGGAACCGGAGGCCGCCGGCCGACACGGTCCGCGTCTCGAGGTCGACGGTCGCGTGCGTGCCCGGCTGCGCCTCGACGGCCGCCCACAGCTGCTCGATCTCGGACTCCGAGACGGTGCCCGCGAGGAGCCCCTGCTTGCCGGAGTTGCCGCGGAAGATGTCGCCGAACCGCGGCGAGATGACCGCGCGGAACCCGTAGTCGCGCAGCGCCCAGACGGCGTGCTCGCGGCTCGAGCCGGTGCCGAAGTCGGGGCCTGCGAGGAGGACGCGGGCGCCGGCGTACGCGGGCTGGTTGAGGATGAACCCGGGGTCCTGCCGCCAGCCGTGGAAGAGGGCGTCGTCGAAGCCCGTCTTCGTGACGCGCTTGAGGAACTGCGCCGGGATGATCTGGTCGGTGTCGACGTTGCTGCGCCGCATCGGCACGGCGACGCCGGTGATCGCGGTGACCTTCTCCATCAGGCCATCGCCTCCTCGGTCCGGGCCGCGAGATCCGCGGGGCTCGACAGGGTGCCGCGGATCGCGGTCGCCGCGGCGACGACCGGCGACACGAGGTGGGTGCGCCCGCCCTTGCCCTGGCGGCCCTCGAAGTTGCGGTTCGAGGTGGAGGCGCAGCGCTCGCCGGGGGCGAGCTGGTCGGGATTCATGCCGAGGCACATGGAGCAGCCGGCGAAGCGCCACTCCGCGCCGAAGGCCTCGACGATCTTGTCGATGCCCTCGGCCTCCGCCTCGATGCGCACCCGGGCCGAGCCCGGCACGACCATGACGCGCACGCCATCCGCCTTCTGCTGCCCCTCGATGATGGCGGCGAAGGCGCGCAGGTCCTCGATGCGGCTGTTCGTGCAGGAGCCCATGAAGACCGCGTCGACCGGGATCTCCTTCATCGGGGTGCCCGCGGCGAGGTCCATGTACTCGAGCGCGCGCTCCGCGGCGGCGCGCTCGTTCGGGTCGACGATGGATGCCGGATCCGGCACCGCCTGCGAGAGCGACACGCCCTGCCCCGGGTTCGTGCCCCAGGTGACGAAGGGCTCCAGCTCGTCGGCGTCGAGGAACACCTCGGCGTCGAAGACGGCGTCGTCGTCGCTCGCGAGCGTCTCCCAGTAGGCGACCGCCTCATCCCAGTCGGCCCCGGTCGGCGCGTGCGGGCGGCCCTCGAGGTAGTCGTAGGTGGTCTGGTCGGGGGCGACCATGCCGGCGCGGGCGCCCGCCTCGATCGACATGTTGCAGATCGTCATGCGGCCCTCCATGGAGAGCGCGCGGATCGCGGAGCCGCGGTACTCGAGCACGTAGCCCTGGCCGCCTCCCGTGCCGATCTTCGCGATGACCGCGAGGATGATGTCCTTCGCGGTGACGCCGGGGCGCAGCTCCCCCTCGACCGTGATCGCCATCGTCTTGAAGGGCTTGAGCGGCAGGGTCTGCGTCGCCATCACGTGCTCGACCTCGCTCGTGCCGATGCCGAAGGCCATCGCCCCGAAGGCGCCGTGCGTGGAGGTGTGCGAGTCGCCGCACACGACGGTGATGCCCGGCATCGTGAGGCCGAGCTGCGGGCCGACGACGTGGACGATGCCCTGCTCGACGTCGCCGAGCGAGTGGATGCGGACCCCGAACTCCTCGGCGTTGCGGCGGAGGGTCTCGATCTGGGTGCGGCTCGTGAGGTCGGCGATGGGCCGGTCGATCGCGAGCGTCGGGGTGTTGTGGTCCTCGGTGGCGATCGTGAGGTCGACCCGGCGGAGCGGACGGCCCGCCATCCGGAGGCCGTCGAAGGCCTGCGGGCTCGTCACCTCGTGGACGAGGTGGAGGTCGATGTAGATGAGATCCGGCTCGCCGTCCTCGCCCTGCTTGACGAGGTGGTCGGCCCAGACCTTCTCGGCCAGGGTCCTGGGACGCTCGGCCCCGCTGTCCTTCGTGCTCATGCTGCTGATTCCTTCGACGTCTCGGTCGGCCGGGTTCCCGTGGCGGGCGACGCTGACTCCGCGACG
This sequence comes from Homoserinibacter sp. YIM 151385, assembly GCF_027912415.1. NCBI lineage: Bacteria > Bacillati > Actinomycetota > Actinomycetes > Micrococcales > Microbacteriaceae > Homoserinibacter > Homoserinibacter sp. YIM 151385. Next base: position 1,336,899 of record NZ_CP115175.1, read on the forward strand.
AGGGGGGCCGTGGTCAGGCCTCGTCGCGGCGAGGAAGGAGGAGGTGCCGGTCGAGCATCTGCCGATTCTAACAGCGCGGATGCGGGCACGGCTGACGCTCGTCCTCGACGACCGCGGCCGGTCGAGCGGCGCGCCGGGGCGGCTACGCGCGGGCGACCGCGATGCGGAGGTCGCCGAGGTGCACGATGTCGCCCGCCTCGAGCTCGACGGCGAGCCCGGGCGGCACGATGCGCTCGGCCTCGCCGCCGCGGGCGAGCTTGACGCCGTTGGTGGAGCCGAGGTCGACGATGCGGAGGCCGTCGCCGGCGGGCTCGACGAGCGCGTGGGTCTTCGAGACGGTCTTGCTCTCGTCCTCCAGCGGGACGGCGCGGGCGCCGGGGCGCTCGGCGGGCGCGGTCGGCCGGCGGCCGAGCACGACGGCCGTGTCGACGTCGATGTGCCGCCCGCCCTGCGGCGAGAGCCGCCACCCGCGGATCACGATCTGCGGGTTGTCGGCGGTGACGGGCGCAGCCGGCTCCTCCGCCTTGAGCGGCACGCCGCCGAGCGGGGTCGGCGCCGGGGTGAAGACGGGCGCGGGTCCGGTCGTCTCGGGTGCGCGTCGCGCGGGCACCCGCCGCGTCTCGGACTCGGTCGGCGCCTCCGGCTCGCGACGGGGCTGGAACCCCGGGGGCGCGCCGATGAGGAACGGGTTCTGATCGTCCGCCACGAGCGCTCCCTCCGGGTCTCCCGGATGGCTCCGGGTGACGCGAGCCTACCGGCTGCCCTCGCCCGGGCGGATGATCGTCGCCTCCTCGGCGTCGCCGACACCCGCCGGTGCCGCCGCGGCGACGAGCGGATCGGGTCGGGCGGGCGCCGGCGCGGCAGCCGCCCCGGCGGGGGTCCCCCGGCGGCGCAGCTCGCGGTCCGCCCGCTGCGCGAGACGCGACCCCCAGCTCCGCACGGAGCTGAGCCGGTAGCGGCTCACGATGCGGCGGCCGCCGGGCAGCGCGGACTCGGTCTCGTCGAGCCGGGTCATGGCGTCCGTCCAGAGCGCCTCGACCTCCTCCGGCGGGATCTCCCGGCCCGAGAACACGGCGGCATCCGCGCGCGTCGCGACGGGGGCGACGTCCTGCCCGTCCGGCAGCTGCGGGCGCAGGTAGGCGGCGACCATCCCGCGCGTCGAGCGCTCGGGGAGCTCGTAGCCGAGCTCGTTGTAGCGGTCGGCCAGCTCGTCCCACGCGCCCGCGGCGGCCGCATCCCCGGTCGCGGCCTCGCGTCGACGGCGCATGCGGCGCGCCTTGATCGCGCCGATGACGAGCAGCGGCACGAAGACGATGGCGAGCGGGATGAGGATGGCGCCGGCGACGATCCAGACCCAGCCGGGGATGCCGAAGAGGTCGTCGTCCTCCTCGTCGCCCTCGTCGATGTCGACGGCGGAGACGAGGTCGTCCTGCTCGGTGTCGGTGCGCGGCGGCTGGCGGACCTGCGGCTGCGGCTCCGTCTTGGGCTTCGGGACGGTGTCGGTCGGCGGGTCGATGCGGTCGGGGGTGGGGAAGAACGGCACCCAGCCGACCCCCTCGAAGGCGACCTCGACCCAGGCGCTGACGTCGTCGCCCGTGACCTGGACGGGGCCGGTCTCGCCCTCCTCGATCTCGGGGGCGAAGCCGAGCACGACCCGCGTCGGGTAGTTGAGGCTCCGCGACATGAGCGCGAACAGCGAGGCGTACTGCTCCTCGTCGCCGACCATGGCGGAGGTCTGGAGCATCTCGTTCATGCGGTCGGCGGCGTGGCCGGCGCGCGAGGGGGACTGCCCGGCGCCCTGCCCGCGGCTGTAGTACCCGTTCGCGGTGAGGTACTGCTGCATGGCGCGCAGCTTCGCGATCGGCGTCTCCTCGCCCGCCGTGAGGTCGCCGGCGAGGGCGACGACGGGGTCCGGGTTGTTGATGACGGAGGCGGGCGCGAAGGCCGCCGTGGGGACCTCCTGGAGCTCGCTGTCCTCGGGCTCGACGGCGACGCCGCCCCGCAGGGTGTAGGCATCTCCCGGCTCGAGGCCGGTCGTGAGGACGGTCGTGCCGGTCGCGGCGTTGTAGCGGAGGTCCTCGCGCGAGGGGTCGCCGGCCACGAAGTCGAGGGCGCTGGTCGTGCCGACCTCCGGCACCCACACGTCCTGATAGCCCTCGAGGATCTCGATGCGCAGCTCGGCCTGCGTCTCCTCGCCGACCGCGTCGGGGCGCGGGAAGCGCGACCCGATGAGCTGGAAGGAGCCGGAGCCCTCGAGCGCCTGCTCGGAGCCGGCGACGCCCCAGAGCACGCCGTCGTAGGTGTCCATGGCCGCGATCCGGAGCCGCTCGCCCGGCTGGAGGCCGTCCACCTGCATCACCGGGGTGTCGGGGTCGCGCGTGTACTTGCGGAACCCGGCGAGCGGGCTCGGGTAGTCGAGCGGGTCGAAGGGCGGCTGGATCTCCTCGCGGAGCACGAAGCGGTTCTCGGCCGGCGGGGTGAGGAGGATGCCGCCGCCGGCCCCGATGACGGCCGCGGCCGCGACGACCGCGACCGTGCCGAGGATCTTGCGGCGCACGACCGTCGTCGGCGCGGCGAGCGCGATCCGCGCGTGCTCGCGGCGGTTCCAGCCGAGCCAGACGAGCGCGATGACGCCGAAGCCGATGCCGCGCGCCGCCGCGAAGACGGGCTCGTCGGTGCCGAGCAGCACGCCCGTGATGTAGAGCGCGATGGGCCACACGAGCACGAGCGCGGCGCGGATGGCGGCGGTCCGCCGGCTGGGGCGCCAGCGCACGACGAGCGTGATCGACATGACGGCGACGAGCCAGCCCGAGACGTACGGGACGGCGTAGACGTAGGCCGGCAGCTCGACGGGCGGGCGGAGGGTGAGGATGTCGGCCCAGCCGAAGACGGGACCGACCGTGAGGTCGGAGAGCGAGTCGACCGAGGGCAGCACGAACGCGATGCCCTCCGCGGGCAGCGCGATCGGCGTGCCGAGGAGGTAGTAGGCGAGGATCGCGACGGCGGCGGTCAGCGGCACCCCGAAGCCGAGCCGGGCGGAGAGGATCGCGACGGCGGCGCCGACGAGGAGGCCGCCCATCCCGACGATGAAGTAGGTCGCCTCCTCGAAGGCGGTGCCGAGGCCGATCATGCCGAGCACCGCGAGCACGAGCACGACGGCGATGTCGACCCAGGCCCGCGCGGAGCGGAAGACGGCGCGCGCCTCCTCGGATCCGCCGGAGCGGGTGCCGGGCGCGCCCGGCGCGCCGGGGGTGCCGGCGGCGGTCTGCTCGGCGGCGGGTGCGGTCGCGGTGCTCACAGGATCCTCCGGATGAGGCGGGGCAGGTCGGAGAGCTGCCCGAGCGTGACGATGCGGAGCGCCTTCACGTAGTTGAGGCGGGCCGGCTGCCCGAGCTCCGCCCGGAATCCGACGGTCTGGGTGTCGGGGCCGAAGAACTGCTCGACGCCGCGCAGGTCGCGGCTCGTGATGCCGGATCCGCCGACGACCATCGCGAGGCTCGGCCGCGGGAGGCGGCGGGTGGCGTCGCGCGCGTACTCGCGCAGGCTCCCGTGCCGGCTCGAGCCGAGCTCGAGGCGGCAGGTGTCGTCGAGGAGCGTCGTCGGGGTGTGGACGCGGAGCGACAGGTCCTCCGCGATGACGTCGGCGGGCGTCGAGTCGCCGATGATGCGGATGCCGAGCGAGGCGAGCACGGAGACGGCGAGCTCGAACTCGGCCTCGTCGGCGTAGTGGCGGCGGTCGGTCGAGAAGAGCAGCACGACCTGCGAGCGGCGGGTCTCCTCGAACTGCTTCACCATGAGCTGGCCCGTGCGGGCGGAGGTCCGCCAGTGCACGGAGCGGAGCGCGTCGCCGGGCTCGTAGGAGCGCAGCGCGTGGAAGGAGATGTCGTCGTTCGTGACGGTCTTCGAGACCGCGCCCTCGATGTCCCGCACGAGCCCGGCCGCGCTCGGCTCGAGGCGCGCGATCTGCGGGTGCACGAAGAGCTCGACGGGGTCCGACCAGCGCACGGTGCGCCGGAAGAGCCCGAGCTGGTCGCCGCGCACGGAGACCGCGGGGCCCGCGACGATGACGGCGCGGCGCTGGGTCGGGACGGCGAAGAGCTCCTCGTGCTCCGCCTCCGGCTCGAGCGGCGGCACGATGAACTCGGCGAGCCCCTGCCCGACGGGCAGCTCGAAGCGGCTCGGGGCCGTGCGGCGCGGCGCGGTGCTCTGCACGGTGAAGCGGCCGAGCGCGCGCTCCCCCGCCGTGACGCGGCGCGGCGTGAGCTCGATGCCGACGCGGAAGGAGGCCCGGCCGATGATGAAGATCGCCGCGACGAGGAGTCCACCGACGAGCGTCGCGCCGAGGAAGACGAGCTCCTGCCAGCCGAGCACGAGCCCCGCGACGAGGGAGGCGGTGCCCGCGACGAGCACGAGCCAGCCGATGCCGCTGACGACCGCGAGCACGGGCTGCACGATGCGCCACCCGGCGAGCACGAGGTAGGCGAGCACGCGGAGCCCCCGCCAGATCGTCTTCCCGAGCGGGGCGAGGAGCTCGCGCAGGCTCACGAGGACGCGCAGGATGCCGGGTCGCGCCCGGTTCCAGAGCGCCGTGAGCCGCGCGATCATGCGGCGCGGTAGCTGGGCGGCTCGATCCCGATGACGATCGAGGTGACGATGTCCTCCGCCTTCGCGCCCTGGAACTCGGCCTCGGGGTCGACGATGAGGCGGTGCGCGAGCACCGGGACGGCGAGCTCGCGGATGTCGTCGGGCGTCACGTAGGTGCGGCCCTTCGAGAGCGCCATGGTCTTCGCGGCGCGGGCGAGCGCGAGGGAGCCGCGCATGGACGCCCCGAGCACGATGTCGGCGTGCGCGCGGGTGCCCGAGACGATCGTGTTGAGGTACTCCATGACGGACTGGTCGACGAAGGCGTCGGCGGCGAGCTCGGCCATGCTCGCGACCGAGTCGGCGGCGATGATGGGCGAGATCCGCGAGGCGCGGGCGCGGTTCGAGGCGTCCATGAGGAGCGTCACGCTCGTCGCGTCGTCGGGGTAGCCGAGCGAGGTCTTGATGAGGAAGCGGTCGAGCTGCGCCTCGGGAAGCTTGTAGGTGCCCGCCTGCTCGACCGGGTTCTGCGTCGCGATGACGACGAAGGGGCTGCCGACCTTGTGGCCGACGCCGTCGACCGTGACGACGCCCTCCTCCATGACCTCGAGGAGCGCCGACTGCGTCTTCGGGCTCGCCCGGTTGATCTCGTCCGCGAGGACGACGTTCGCGAAGATCGGCCCCGGGTGGAACTCGAACACGCCCTTCGACTGGTCGAAGATCGTGACGCCCGTGACGTCCGAGGGCAGCAGGTCGGGCGTGAACTGGATGCGCGAGTTGGTGCCGTCGAGCGTGTTCGCGATCGACTTCGCGAGGACCGTCTTGCCGGTGCCCGGGTAGTCCTCGAGCAGCACGTGGCCGTTCGAGAGCATCGCGACGAGCACGAGTCGGATCTGGTCCTTCTTGCCGAGGATCGCCTTGTCGACGTTCTCGACGAGCTTCTCGAAGGCGTCGGCGAACCAGGTCGCCTGCTCCTGCGTGACGGGCACGGGTGCTCTCTTTCGTTCTCGGTGACGGTCCGGTGTCAGCGCGTCGCGCTCATCACCAGGAGTTGAAGGGGAGGTTGTTCCAGTCGGGTCGACCGGAGATGGACGCCACGGTGTTGCCGTCCAGGCTCACCGAGATGGTCTCGTTGGACTGCCGGATGCCGTAGTGCCGCAGCGCGATCTGCACGCGACCGCTGCCGTCCGCGCCGACGTTGAGGGTCGACGCCGCGCTCGGCGAGTCGCCGGTCACCCAGGACCGGGCGGCGTAGCTGCCCGGCTGCCAGTCGGTCACGACGATGCGCACCTCGGCGCAGCCGGACCCGCCCGAGCCGCAGCTCCGCGACGGCCCCTTCGCGATCCGGGCGCTCGGCGTCCGGTTCTCGGGGGTGACCGTGTTCGAGGTGACCGGGTCGCCCGTCACGCCGTTGACCACGGCGCGCACCTGGAAGTTCGTCGGCTGGCCGAACGGGGCCTGGTACTGCGAGCCGGAGTTCCGGTTCTGCCATCCCGCACCCCAGTTGGCCTGGTACTGGACGCCGCCGGCGCCGTTCGCGGTCGCGCCGCCCCAGGTCATGGTGATGTTGTTGTTGCCGACGCCGTTGGTGGAGGCGGTCGGGTTCGACGGGGTGCCGGGCACCGGCGTCACGGCGTTCGAGGTGGGGCTGTAGCCGCTGGTGCCGCCGACCGTCCGAGCCTGGACCCGCACGCTGTGCGCCGTGCCCACCTGCCGCTGGACCGTCACGCTCGTCTGGGTGCCGGCGACGTTCTGCGTCTGCCCGTTGTTCCAGGTCAGCGTGTACGTGTCGACGGGCCGGCCGTTGCCGTTCGCGGCACCCCACTGCACGGTCATGCGGCCGGAGCCGTCGCGCGCGGGCGCGCCGATGGAGGCCGAGGGCGGCGCCGCGGGCACGCCATAGGGGTTGCCGTTGGCGCTCTCCGGCGAGGCCGTGCCGTTGCCGAGCACGTTGCGCGCCGTCACCGTGAAGCGGTAGTTGGTGCCGTTCGTCAGCCCGCTGATGCGCTGCTGCGAGGTGTTGGGGCCGACCGTCATCGAGCCGCCGCCGGTCCAGCGGATCGTGTAGTCGAGGATCGGCTCGCCGTTCGTCGCGGGCGTCTGCCAGCTGATGACGATCGCGCGATCCTCCTCGCTCACGATGTCGGGAGCGGGGGGCGCGTCGGGCACGTCGCGGACGTTGACGAGGAGGCGGCCCTGGACGTGCCGGTTCGGGTCCTTCGTCGCATCCTCGACCGTGTAGACGACCGAGACGACGCCGATGAACTGCGGGCCCGGCGAGACCGTGACGCCGCCGTCGGGCTTCCAGTCGAGGCCGGCCGCGCTCTCGCCCGCGTTCTCGACGCTCGCGGCGACGAGGCGGAGGGGCTGCCCCTGATCGCGGAAGGGGTTGTACGCGCTCGCCAGGACGTTGTGGCTGATCGGGCGGGAGCGCTGCGCCTTGATCTCCTCCTCGACCGGCTGCGCGAGCGGCCGCGTCGAGGCGACGACCTGCACGTTGATCGTGCCCGGCACCTCGAAGTCGCGGTAGCGCAGCGTGACCTCGAAGGTCGCGGAGGCGCCCGGCTGCACGCCGAAGTCGGCGGAGGCGCTGATGGTCGTGCCGTTGAGCCCGCCCTTGATCTCGCCGGTCGCGCCGCGGAATCCGCCGTAGCTGACCTGGCTCACGACAGCGGGGTTCTTGTGGCTGGTCGCGTCGCGGAGGTCGAGCTCCTCCGAGCCCTCGCCCGCCTCGATCTGGATCTCGGCGGTCGTGAACTCGGGCGGCAGGTCGCGGAACTCGGGGTCGCCGACCGTGATCTGCATGGTGAGCTCGTCGCTCAGCCCGTTCGGGTCCTTCTCGTCCTTCCCGTCGGTGACGGTGAAGGTGATGGCGGCCTGGCCGCGGAAGTCCTTCTCCGGGGTGAAGCGCAGCGAGTTCTCGTCCACCGCGACGCCGGTGCCGGCGGTGCCCTGCACGCGGTTCGGGGAGATGATCCTCGCGTCCTTGCCGGAGGGCACGAAGACGATGTCCTCGAGATCCCACGCGATCTCGCCGTTCATGTCGACGACCTGGCGCTCGAGGTCGTCTCGGAGCCGCGGCGGCAGGATCTCCTCGGGCTCCTCCTGCGGCGGCGTCACGATGAAGGCGGAGGCCGTGAGCGACTCGTCCTCGGGGTCGGTGACGGTGTACGTGACGGCCTTGCGGGTCTCGCCCGGCACGACCGAGATGATGCCGTTCTCCTGGTCGAGCGTCGCGCCCCCCGCCCCGGGGCCCGTGACGTCGACGAGGAGGTCGGCGTCGCGACCGTTCGGGTTGTTCACGAGGTTCCGGATGCGCACGGGGATCGGCGTCGAGCCGTCGACCTCGTCGCGCGTCACGTAGTAGTCGTCGGCCGTCGGCGGGATGAGCGGCGCATCCTTGTCGACCGTGACCATGAGGAACGCGTCGTCCTTGCCGCCGTGGCCGTTGTCCACCCGGTACCGGACGGCGAAGACGCCCTCCTCATCGGGCGCCGTGACGATGACCTTCGCGCCCTCGACCTCGGCGACGAGGCCCGTGTCGATCTCGAGCAGCTCCTCCTCGAGCCTCAGCTCGTACGCGTTCGGGTCGGAGTCGTTCTCCATGACCTCGACGGAGGAGACCTTGCCCGGCCGGATCGCGATCCGGTCGTCCTGGGCGCGCGGGTTCGCCCGCTGGTCGGGACGCGGGATGATGCCCACGGAGATCTCGCCGCGCGCCTTGAGCCCGCCCGCATCCTCGATCTCGTACTCGAAGGTGTCGGTGCCGGTGGCGTCCGGGTTCGCCTCGTAGACGAAGTGCGTCGGCCCGTCCTCGGCGATGCGGCCGAGCGAGGGGGAGCTCGTGATCGCGTTGAGCACGACCGAGTCGCCGTCCGGGTCGACGCCCTCGAGCGGCACGTCGATGCGCACCTGCGAGTCGGTGAAGGTGCGCGCCGTGAGGGTCTCGGCGAGCGGCGGCACGTTCTCGTCGTCGCGCGGGACGACCGCGAAGGTCACCTTGCCCGTCGCGGACTCGCCGAAGTCGTCCGTGACGCGGTACACGGCGCTGTACTCGCCGGGCTCCTCGGGCGCCTGGAACCGCACCTGCTCGCCGTTGACGAACGCGACGCCGCCGCCGAGGTCGTCGTCGGCCTCGAGCTCGGGCGAGAGCGTCATCTGCACGCGGTCGGGGTGGAAGTCGTTGTCGAGCACGTCGACGCTCGCGATGTCGCCCGCGCGCACCTTGCGGCGGTCGTCGACCGCGACCGGCGGCTGCCGCTTCACGATGGGGGCGACCGGCACGACGGTCACGCCCGCGACGGCCGTCTCGGTGCCGTCGCTCACGGTGTAGGTGAACTGCGTCTGCTCGGTGAGCGCGTTGCTCGAGGAGACGCGGATGAGGGTGTTGTTGATGAGCTCGACCGAGACGGCGTCGTCGGTCATCGAGGTGTCGAGGCTCTGCACGCCGAGCACGAGGTTCGCGGGCGAGACGTCGTTGACGAGCGGACGGACCGTCGTCGTCTCGCCGGCGCGGAGGAACGCGGAGTCCTTCACCGCGACCGGCCCGGACTGCACGCCGCCCTTCTCGCGGACCTCGACGCGCACGAGGCCCTTGCTCGAGTTCGCGCCCGCGGCGAGCGCGTACTCGAAGTAGAACGGCCCCGGCTTCACGGCCGTGACGGTGATCTTGTTGCCCTCGAGGTTCGGCTCGACGGTGAGGTCGCCCGGCACCTCGTCGACGCCCGTGAGCTCGAGCGGCCGGCCGGAGGGGCTCTGGTCGTTCTTGAGCGGCTCGAAGGTGAGCGTGTCGCCCGCGAACATCTCCACGTAGTCGGGCGTGCCGATCGGGTTGAGCGAGCCCGAGGGCTGCACGTCGACCGTGAGCTCGCCGCGCGAGCGCTCCTGCCCGTCGGAGATGACGTAGGCGACCGTCTTCTCGCCCGGCTGGCTCGAGGAGTGCGTGAAGGTCACGAAGCCGTCGGGCGTGAAGCGGACGTCGTCGGCGGAGGCGGGCACGGCCGACTCGAGGAACATGTCGTCGCCGTCGGGGTCGAACCAGTCGACGAGCACGTTGTAGTCGACCTTCTGGCCGGCCTCCACCGTGATGGTCGCGTTGCGCACCGCCTTGGGGGCGGCGTTCTTGGTCTCGGGGACGATCTGGATGCGGATGTTCGCCTCGGCGACGCCCGTGCGCCCGTCCTCGACCGTGTACCGCACGTTCGCGACGCCCGACTCGGCGGTGCCGGGCGTGAACTGGAGCGCCCGCCCGCCGTCGATGTAGTCGAGGCGGCCGATCGTCTCCGGCATCTCGGAGAAGTTCGTGACGACGAGCACGTCGCCGTCGGGGTCGGTGTCGTTGTCGAGCACCGGGAGGATCGTGGTGCGGCCCGGGCGGACCCCGTACTCGTCGTCGCGCGCGATCGGGTCGCGGTTCACCTCGGTGCGCTCCGCGAGGGTGTCCTCGAAGGTCTGCTGCGTGGACTTCTCCTCGCCCTCCTCCTCGTCGGTCTCCTCGGGGGGCGTGATCTCATCCCAGTTGTCGACGAGGCGCAGGGTCTGGTTGATGATCCAGGCCTCGCCCGTGATGAGGTTGTTGAGCGCGATGACGTTCCGGTTCACGCGGAACTCGAGCGGCGTGCCCACGGTCGGCTGCTCGATCGTGATCGCCTGCGGCTCGGCGTCCTCGCAGGCGTAGAGGTAGCGCTGCGCGTCGGCCCAGGCGCCGTGGAGGCAGCCCTCGAGCGCGACCGGGCGGGAGACCAGCTCGGGGTCGGTCTGCGCGGGGATGTCGGCGGGGATCGCGGTCGCCTCGCCGCCGGCGAGCGGGACCTGGAGCAGCCCGTCCGACATGGCGACGAGCACCTGCTCCGAGGCGTCCCCCGGCTGCTGGAGGTGGATGGCGTCGCCCTCGAGGTCCTCGGTGCGGCCGTCGGCGAAGATGAGGCGGTCCGCCTCCGTGTCGAGCACGACCGGCTCGTCGCCGACGAGGGTGAGCTCGTGCTCGGCGGGCAGCTCGAGCTCGCGGACGACCGGCTCCGCGGTGGGGCCGTCCCAGGTGAGGAGGGTGCCCTCGGCGGGCGAGGTCGCGGCGACCGTGCCGAGCCGGCCGGCGACCGTCAGGCCGCCCTCGCCGAGCTTCGCGATCGGGTCGACCGAGGTCGGGTCGAGGCTGAGCTCGTTCGAGACGTCGGTGATCCAGACCCCGACCTCGGAGCCGCCCGAGATGACGAGGGTGGTGCGCCCGAGCGAGACGCGCGCGTCGGCCGGCATGTCGGTGCGCTGGATGAGCGTCGCGCGCGCCGGGTCGATGCGCTCGAGGGTCGCGTTCTGGCGGTCCTGGAGGAATACGTCGCGGCCGTCCTGGTGCACGTCGAAGTCGGGCGAGGCGGTCTGCACGCCCGCCGTGAGCTCCTCGATCTGGCGGTTGAGCTTGCCGGCCGCGCCCTCCTCGCTGTTCGTCACCCAGACATCCCGCGAGGTGAGGTCGACGTCGGAGACGGGGAAGCCGTCGTGCAGGAGCGCGATCGTGACGGGGATGCCGGCGAGCAGCGCGAGCGCCGTCGCGGAGGCGACCTGCTTGCGGGCGCGCGGCCAGCGTGTCAGGAACGGCACAAGCTCCCCCAGGGGCCCTTCGATCGGAGACGTCAGCTGCGACCGGGTAAGCGACCGGTGCCGGATAACGGTAACAGAATCTGTGCACCGCTCAAGATGGGGAGCGCTCCCCGGCGGCCTCGTCGAGCAGGGGCAGATCCTCCGGCCCCACGAGCCGCGTCGCGACCGCGTACTCGACGAGCCGCGCGCGCCGATTCGTCGCCAGCTTGCCGGGGCCGCCGCGCAGTCCGTCGACCCCGATCTTGTCGAGCTTGTCGCAGACGTTGTCGAGCTTGCGGTTGAAGGTCGTGAGCGGCCAGTTGATGCGGGCCGCGGCGTCCGCCGAGCTCGGGATCGGGTTGCGACCCGGCTCCGACTGGCGCAGCACCTGCTCGGCGAGCGCGACGACGAGCAGGCGCTGGCTCGCCGTCAGCGTCACGGGCATCATCGTCGTCGTGATGCCCTCGTCGTCGTCGAGCCGGGGACCGGTCTCGTAGACCTCCGCGTCCGGGTGGATCGTGAAGTCGTAGGTCGTCGAGCCGGCGCTGAAGATGACCTCCATGCGCTCGAACACGATCGGCAGCTTCGCGCCCGGCGCGAGCCAGGCCTGCACCTGGCCGAGCCCCGCCGAGACGGTCGCGGAGAGCCGCGAGCCGACGTTCACCAGCCACCAGAGCCCGTTCTCGTGGACGATCCGGAGGAAGACGCGGTGCAGGTAGGGGTTGTCGTCGACGACGAGGTCCGAGCCCCGGCCGATGCCGAAGGGCTTCTCGGGGTCGACGTCGTACCACTCGCCGCAGTACTCGACACGCAGTGAGGTCATTCGGGATCACAGCTCCTCATGGGGACGGGCGAGGTGCGTCCGGCGCGCAGCACGACCACGTCGATGCAGACGCGGACCCCGGGACCGGGGCGCTCGACCTCGACCTGCGGCTCGGACAGGGTGCGCTTGGCATCCGGCTCCTCGGCCGGCGACCAGAGGAAGGCGTCGCCCTCCTGCGGCTCCGGGTTCTCCCAGGTGAAGACGACCCGGTCGTCGCCCCGCGGCTCCGAGCCGAGGAAGCGCGGGGAGGGCGGGGCCGTGTCGGGTGGGACGACCGCCGGATCCGTGGTCCCCGGCTGCTCCGGCTCGACGCCCCCCGCCTGATCGCGGGTGCCGCCGCCGAGCACGAGGGAGAGCGCGATGCCGCCCGCGAGCAGCACGAAGGCGGCGGCGATCGAGAGGCCGATGACGAGGCCGCGCCGGCTGCCCGGCTCGCGCGCGGGCGCCGCCGCCGGCGCAGCGGGTGCGCCGGGGCGGACGCCGCCGAGCAGGGAGTCGCCCGGTCGCATGACCGTCTGCTCCCCCGCCTCCGCGAGATCCGGCCGGTGGATGACGGGCGACTCGGGCGAGACGCTCGGCATCTGGCGCAGGGAGGTCTCGGCGTCCGCGGGGGCGGGCGCGGCGGGCGCGCGCGCCGCGGGGGGCGAGCCGATCGGCGCGCTCGGCTGGGCGGCGATCGTCGGCACCTGGCGGAAGCTCGTCGCATCCGGGTCCTCGCCGTCCTCCTTCGCCTCGATCGCGTCGTGGACGATGAGGTTCGGCACGTCGATCGAGGTCGGCGCGTAGCCGAGCTCGAGCTCGACGCGCTGGAGGGCGCGGGCGAGCTCGATCGCCGACTGGTAGCGCTCCGAGCGCCGGCTCGCCATGCCCTTCGCGAGGACCGCGACGAGCGAGCGCGGCACGTCCTGCCGGTCGAGCGGCGAGACGGCGCCGCGCTCGATGCGGCCGATGAGGTCGAGGACGCCGTTCGAGCGCCCGCGGATCTCGAAGGGGGTGCGGCCCGCGAGGAGGGTGAAGAGCGTCGCCGCGAGCGAGAAGACGTCGCTGCGGGCGTCCGGCTGCGGCCGCTCGTCGAACATCTCGGGCGGCGACCACGGGACGCTCATCCCGACCGACTGGCTGCCCGTCCCGGAGCCCGTGTCGGCGATCGCCCCGGCGGTCGTCGTGTGGACCGGGAGCTCGTCGTCGATCGTCGAGGCGATGCCGAAGTCGGTGAGCGCGGGCCAGCCGAAGTCGTTCGAGAGCACGTTCGCCGGCTTGATGTCGCGGTGGAGGATGCCGGCCGCGTGGGCGGTCGCGATCGCGCCCGCGAGGCGGATGCCGGTGCGCAGCACATCCGGGACGGCGAGCGGCTCGCGCTTGTAGCGCTCCGCGAGGCTCGGGCCCGAGGCGTACTCCATCATGAGGAAGGGGCGGCCGTCGGTCGAGACGTCGGCGTGGAAGATCGTGACGATGTAGGGATGCGCGCTGAGCTGCGCCATCACGTTCGCCTCGTCGACGAAGGCGCGGCGCGCGGAGTCGTCGAGGCCGTCGGCGAGGAGCACCTTCACCGCGACGAGGCGCTTCGGCAGCTGCTGCTCGTAGAGGAAGACGTCGGCGAAGCCGCCGGAGCCGAGGAGGCGCTGGAAGGTGAGCCCGGGCAGCTCGGGTGGCGTCGACGCCACCCGGCGGCTCACGCGCGCTCCCGCACGGTGATGACGACGCCGCCGCCGAGGTCGATGAGCGTGCCGCCGAGCACCGCCGCGGGCTCCCCGCCGCGGAGCTGCTGCGGCGACTTGCCGGGGAGCGTCACGACCGTGCCGTTGCGGGAGTTGAGGTCGGTCACGACGACCGTGTCGCCCTCGAGCGCGACGCGGACGTGCGTGCGCGAGACGTCCTGGTCGTCGCTGATCGCGACGAGGCGGGGCAGGCGGCCGCCGGACTCCTTCGAGACGGCGGGCGCGCGGCCGATCACGACCGGCTGGTCGAGCGCCTCGACGCGGCCGTCGGCGAAGACGAGCTCGTAGCGGTGCGGCTGGACGAGCACGGGTGCGGAAGCCGGCGCGCCGGGGGCGGCGGCCGGCGGCATCCCGGTGCCGACCATGCCGGGCGCGGGGGCGGTCGCCGGTGCCGGATCGGCGCCGGGACCGGCCGCGGCGGCGGCGGCGCGGCGGCGGATCTCGGCCACGTCGGCGCTCATGATCGTGAAGCCGTCGTGGTCGGCCGCGCCCGCATCCGGCTCGCCCTCGCCCACCGCGACATGGCGGACCACGGTGCTCTCGAGCTCGTCGAGGTCATCGGCCAGCGGCTCGGCGGGCTCGGTCGACCGGCCCGGCTCGCGGACGATCGTGCGGTCCTCGATCTCGTCGGCGGGCTCGGGCTGCCCGGAGGCCTCCGTCTCGGGGGCCGCCGTCTCGGGCGCCGCCTCCGTCTCGGACTCGGACTCGGGCTCGGACTCGGCCGGCTCGACCATGGTGTGCTCGGGGAAGGACTCCTCCGCGGACTCGGGCTCCGGCTCCGCCGCGGGCTCCGCCTCTGCGGCCGGCTCCGGCTCCGCCTCCGGCTCGGGCTCGGGCTCAGGCGCCGGGTCGTCCACGACCGCCGGCGCCGGCTCCGCCTCCGGCGCGACCTCGACCGGGTCCGGCGTCGGCCCCGGGGCAGGCTCCGGCGCGGCGGCCGCCGCGGTCTCGGCCGCCGGCTCCGCCGCAGCCGGGTCGACACCCGCGATGACCGCGCCCGCGGCCCAGGCGGCACCCGATCCGAGCGGCAGCATCGTCTTCGCCTTGAGCTCCTGCGGCGACTGCACGGCGAGCGCCCGCACGCCGTCGACGCGGTCCTCGCGCCAGGTGGAGCGGCCGGTGCCCTCGAGCAGCACCGCGCCCGACTCCGTCTCGAGCTCGACCGTCATCCCGCCGCGGACGATGCAGCGCACATCCGTCTCCGACTCGGGCACCACGATCGCGAACTCGGGGGTCGCGGCGAGCCCCTTCGAGGTGAGGAGCCCGAGCAGGGCGCCCACGGCATCCCCCTCGCGGAGCGCCGCCGAGAGCCCCGCGGGGTCGGCGGCGGTCTGGCCGGTCGCGACGAGGACGAGGCGGCCGCCCTCGGTCACGAGGAGGTGGCCGCCCGGGCGGCCGGGCAGGTATCGGATCATGCTGCGCTGCTTCCTCACACCCTCGGCCGCGTGTCCTCGAAGCGCTCCGCCGTGCGCGAGAAGCGGTCGACGGTGTCGCTCGCCGCCGCCTCCCGGTTCACGGACTCGAGCAGGACCACGGTCACGTTGTCGCTTCCCCCGGCGGCCTCCGCGGCGCCGACGAGCGCCTGCGCGACCGTCGGGTCGTCGGCCGAGCCGCCGTGGCCCGCCAGGATGTCGGCGATCTGCTCGTCCTCGAGCTCCTTCGTCAGGCCGTCGCTGCAGAGCAGGAAGGCGCGGCTCTCGGTCGCCGGGAGCATCCACACGTCCGCATCCACGGTCGACGTGCCGCCGATCGCTCGCGTCACCACGTTGCGGTCGGGATGCCGGCGCGCCTCCTCCTCCGTGATGTGGCCGGCCTCGACCAGCTCCTGCACCACCGAGTGGTCGACGCTGAGCTGCTCGAGACGACGGCCGTCCCAGGCGTAGATGCGCGAGTCGCCGATGTTGAAGGCCATCCAGTAGGCGTGGCCGCCGAGGGCCGTCACGAGGGCGACGCCCACGAGCGTGGAGCCGGAGACCACGTTCGGGCCGTCCGCCGCGGCCAGTGCGCGCACGCGGTCGTTGGCGTCGCGGATCGCGTCGATCACGTCCTCCGGACCGATCGGATCCTCGCGCGCCGCGAGCTCCTCGAGCGTCAGCGCGATCTCGCGGCTCGCGCGGTCGCCTCGCGAATGCCCGCCCATGCCGTCGGCGATCGCGAAGACCGGATGCGCGTCGACGAAGGCGTCCTCGTTGACGGCGCGCACCATCCCGACGCTCGATGCGGAGGAGCTGGCGACGCGCAGCGTCGCACCCTGGATGTCGACCTCGATCATGGTCGCGCGCCCACCCCCGATCTCATCCGCCGGAGCACGTGGGCATCACGCTATCAAGGGTTCGAGCGCGACTCGGCTCTCTCGTCGATCCGGAGCTTCACGAGGCTCGCGATCACGGCGACCGCCATCGCCCCGATGATGACCCCGAGGGAGACGAAGGTGTCGATCTCGGGCGCCCACTCGACGTGCCGACCGCCGTTGATGAACGGCAGCTCGTTCTCGTGGAGCGCGTGGAAGAACAGCTTCACGCCGATGAAGGCGAGGATGAAGGCGATGCCGTACTTGAGGTAGGCGAGCTTCTCGACGAGATCGCCGAGCAGGAAGTACAGCTGCCGCAGGCCCATGAGCGCGAACACGTTCGCCGTGAACACGATGAACGGGCTCTGCGTGATGCCGAAGATCGCCGGGATCGAGTCGATCGCGAAGACGAGGTCGGTCGTGCCGAGGGCGATGAAGACGACGAGGACCGGCGTGAAGACCTTCCTGCCGTCGACGACGGTCCGCATCTTCCCGCCGTCGTACTCGTCGGTGATCGCGATCCGCTTGCGGAGGAAGCGGATCAGGAAGTTCTCGCGCTGCTCGTCGTCCTCGCGGCCCGAGAAGGCCTGCTGCGCCGCCGTGAACAGGAGGAACAGGCCGAAGATGTAGAAGATCCAGCTCAGGTTCTCGATGAGCTGCGCGCCGATCACGATGAAGATCCCGCGGAAGATCAGCGCCAGGATGATGCCCACCATGAGGATCTCCTGCTGGTACTTCCTCGGCACCGCGAAGTTGGCCATGATCAGCAGGAACACGAAGAGGTTGTCGATCGAGAGGCTGTACTCGGTCAGCCAGCCGGCGATGAACTGCCCCGCGTGCTCCGCATCCCCCAGCCACAGCATGAGGCCGGCGAAGACGAGCGCCAGCGTCACGTAGAAGCCGATCCACAGCGCCGACTCGCGCGTCGAGGGCACGTGCGGGCGGCGGTAGGCGAGGAACACGTCGGTCGCGAGGATCAGGAGCAGCACGATGTACGTGCCGATCTCGAACCAGAGGGGCAGGGCGAGCTCAGTCACGGGAGATCCTTCTGAGAGGTGAGGCAGGCTGAAGACTCGACAGTCTCTCCCCCGCGACGGCTCTCGCCGATCGCGACCGCATCCCGGGACCGCATCATCGGGGTCCGTCCTGACGGGATGCGAGGCACGGGATACTCCCTCTCGCTTCCGCCTATCCTAGTGCTCCACCCCACATCCAGGAGCGCACACGCATGCCCGAGTTCCGCCCGCCCCGCACCGGACAGATCGCGATCGGCTACTTCATCTTCTTCAGCCGATGGCTGCAGGCGCCGCTCTACCTCGGGCTGATCGTCGCGCAGCTCGTCTACGTCGTCGTCTTCATGGTCGAGCTCTGGCACCTCATCGAGGAGGTCGTCGCCGACCCCGCCCACATCAGCGAGGCCACGGTCATGCTCGCCGTCCTCGGGCTCATCGACGTCGTCATGATCGCGAACCTGCTCATCATGGTCATCATCGGCGGCTATGAGACCTTCGTCTCGCGCATCGACCTCGACGGCCACCCCGACCAGCCCGAGTGGCTCTCGCACGTCAACGCGAACGTGCTGAAGGTCAAGCTCGCGATGGCGATCATCGGCATCTCGTCGATCCACCTGCTCAAGACCTTCATCGAGGTCGGGGACCTCGGCGCTCCCGGCGCTGCCAGCGACACCGTCACGGGCGAGAACTACACGGGCGACGGCGTCTTCTGGCAGGTGATGATCCACCTGACCTTCATCGTCTCGGCGCTCGCACTCGCCCTCATCGACAAGTGGTCGCTGAAGCCCCACCTCGCCGCCGCCTCGGGCGTCTCGGCAGCGGGCCCGGCCGAGCCCTCCCAGCCCTCCCCGTCGGACCGCACGACCGCCGTCGGCTCGAGCCAGCCCCGCCCCTGAGGTGGGTTTCTCCGCATTCGCCGCGCGGATCCCTCCGGCGAATGCGGAGAAACCCACATGGCGGGGCAGGGCAGGTGGCGTCAGCCCTTCGGCGAGGGGCGCGGCGTCGCCTCGAGCTTCGGCACGCCGTCGGCCGTCATCGGCTCGGCCGCGGCCTCGGCCTCGTGCCCGGCGAGCGGGCGGACCATCCGGAACGGCAGCATCGCGTCCTGGCGCCGCGCGTTCGGGCGCAGGGTGCCGTCGTCGGCGAGCGCGCTCTCCCGCACGTGCTGCAGCGGGTAGACGTTCCAGCCGTCGCCGCCGGGCACGTCCTCGCTCGGCACGAGGATCGCGTTGTCGGGCGCCCACAGGTAGCCGAGGTCGTCGGGGTAGCGGTTCGTGGCGAGCGGGTTGCCGTCCTGGTCGAAGAGCTGCACGTTCTCGAGCGGCTTCCCCTGCGCGTCGTAGGCGAAGATGTTCGACACCTCGGTGCCGCCGTTCGTCATGGCGATCGACTGCGCCTCCATCATCCCGACGTCGTAGTAGGCGTTCGCGGCGCTCGTGGTCTCGTTGATCGAGGAGATCGTGCCCGCGGCGAGGAAGGGCAGCGCGATCGCGGCGGCCGCACTGACCGCGACGAGGGCGCCCCGCATCCAGCGGAACGGCATCCACCGACCTCGCCCGAGCTGGACGCTCACGAGCACCGCGGTGCCGACCACGACGACCTTCCAGAAGGTGATCGGCTGGTCGCCCCACGAGGAGGTGAGCACGACCGCGATCATGCCGACGACGAGGCCGCGCAGCACCCACCAGACGGGGCGCAGCGAGAGGAGGAGGTCGCGGCTCCAGCGGAGCGCACGGCCGAGGCGGGACGAGGTCTCGACGTCGCTCGCGACGAGTGCCGCCAGGCGGTCGCGCAGGCGCCGGCCGGCCGCGACCGGACCGCGCGCCCGCTCGACACGCGGCGGGAGGCCGGCGGCGGCGCGCAGCTCGGCCGCGTAGACGATCGGATCGCCGAGGTCGGCGCCGCCCTCGTCGGCCCGCTCGAGCAGGTCCGCCTCGAGGCCGTCGACGAGCTCGTCGACCTCCTCGCGAGGCAGGTCGGAGAGCGCCGAGCGCACCGCGGCGGCGAAGCCGGCGATCTCGCTCGGCAGGTGGACGGTGTCGGGCATGGCGCTCATCGGGTGGCTCCGATCTTGGGGAGGGCGGTCTCGGGCGGGGCATCGAGCAGGCCCGCCATGGTCGCCGAGAAGGCGGCGAAGTCGGCGCGCTGCGCGGCGAGCATGGTGCGCCCCTCCGCGTTGATGCCGTAGTACTTGCGGTGCGGGCCGCCGTCGCTCGGGACGACGTAGCTCGAGAGCGCGCCGGCGCCATAGAGGCGCCGCAGCGTCCCGTACACGGAGGCGTCGCCGACCTCCTCGAGCCCGGCGGCGCGCAGCCGCCGCACGATGTCGTAGCCGTAGCCGTCCTCATGCTGGACGGCCGCGAGCACGGCGAGGTCGAGCACGCCCTTGAGCAGCTGTGTGGTGTCCATCCGCGGACCTCCTTCCGCGATGGACACTACTACGGAATGCGCACTACCGCGAGACGCGCCACACCGCCCGGGTGTCGCATGCATCCCTCGCCCGGATCACGGGCCTCCCCGCCGCCACCGGGAACGGCGGAGCGAGGTGAGGAGCGCGAGCAACGGCACGGCGAAGGGCGCGAGCAGCACGAAGAGCAGCAGCAGCTCGAGCACGACGCCGCCGATCAGCCAGCGCGTCAGGGTCGGATCGGTGCGGAGGTCAGGGTCGACGCGCGGCGCCGACCCGACCCCCGCTGCATGGTCATCGCGGTCGACCATCCTCGTTACGGCGCCGCGCTCGCGCCGCTCGGACCGCGGTCGAGGTGAGGCCGAGCACCGGAGAGGCGACGAGGAGCAGCAAGCTCATCCACACGTCCTCCGGACTGGCGACGTTGTTGAAGGCGGCGATCACGATACCCGCGCCGATCCACCCCATGACGTCCCCGGGCGTCAGCAGGCGCCGCTCGATCGCGTCGACGTCGAGCCGCTCCGCGGGCGGCGGCACCGGCGCGGCCGGCAGAGGCGCGGCCGGCACAGCGGCGCCCCGCCGCGCGCGAGCCGCACGGGATGCCGTCGCCGCCAGGCTCACGGCGGGCACGCCGATCAGCAGCACGAGCAGCGACCAGCCGGCCTCGGGGTCGACGACCCGCGCGAATGAGGCCATCACGACGCCGCTCCCGGCCGCGACGAGCACGTCGCGCACTCCGATCAGCGGACCCATCGTCGCTCCCCCACATCGCTCTCGGACTCGAGGCCGCTCACGGCCCGCCGGACCCGTCGTCGGGGATGAAGAACCCGGTCCAGTCGATGATGAACGGAGCCACGACCACGTAGGCGATGATGACCGCGAGCACCCATAAGACTGCAAGCCGCCACCGGGACCGGTGGAGCGGGGTGAGGAGCGCCAGCAACGGCACGGCGAAGGGCGCGAGCGGCACGAGGAACAGCAGCAGCTCGAGCACGACGCCCCCGATCAGCCAGCGGGTGAGGACCGGGTAGACGCGGAGGCGATCCGCCGCGTCCTCGTCGCGCAGCTCAGCCACCGATCTTCCACTGCTTGACGGCGCCCGTTCGGGACATCTGGTAGTGCATCGCGACGCCGAGCGTGATCGGGCTGCCCTTGAACAGGATCTGCGCATCGAATCGGTAGTACGCGTCCGCCGCGGCAGCGGCCTTGGGCTTGGTGCAGCGCACCGGGGTGATCACCCATCCGATCGCCCACGAACCCTCCGTGTGGCAGACATGGCGTCCGGTCTTGCCCCGGTAGCTGGCGACCCAGGCTCGCGAGCCGTCCCAATAGGTGCGCCCCTCGTGCCGCTCCCAGTTCGATGCTCCCCAGTAGGTCTGCACCCAGGTCCTCGAGCGGATGGCGCCGCTCGCGGCCGCGGCGGCGGCGCGCTCGGTCTCCGCGACGGACCAGCCGAGCGACGCCGCCTCGTCCCGGATCTCGATCGCGCTCGCCGTCTCGACCGGCCCCTGGCTCGTGACGAGCGTCGCCGAGCAGAGCTCGCGCGCCTCCGCTGCCGAGCCGTCGGCCTCGATCACCTGGTCGGCACAGCCCGGGATCTCGGTCGATTCGACCAGGGTCGTGCCGGCGCGCGCCACGCTCGGGCCGAGCACACTGGCCGACCCGGCCGGCTCCGCCGAGGCAGCGATCGGCGCCGAGCCGACTCCGAGCGTCGTGACGAGGAACAGCGCAATGGCCGGTCGGCGCGTGCGATGCGCGACCAGAGGAGCGAGAAAGCGCAAACGCGACATCGAAAGCCTCCACGAGAACCTATTTCAGTTCATGGTAGACGCGTCCGTGCCGGGCTCGCGGAAGCAATCCATGCCTGTGGAGAACCGCGGGCGCGCGATCAGCGCAGCCCGGGAACAGAAGAAGCCCGGTCAGGAACTGACCGGGCTTCGACGTGCTGCAAGGTGGTGACCCCAGCGGGATTCGAACCCGCGTTACCGCCGTGAGAGGGCGGCGTACTAGGCCTCTATACGATGGGGCCTCGCGACAACCGTTCGAGTATGCCACATGCCGAAGCGCTCTCCCAAATCGAGGCGGGGCCCGGCTCACGCGAGGACGCGGAGCGCTCCCGGCACCAGCTCGACGTCCACCGGGAGGGGCGCGAAGCGCTCGCCGTCGCCGTACGCGGCGACCCCGTCGGCCTCGATGCGGACGCGGCGCGCGCGCTCGATCCGGACGGCCGGATGCGAGACGTGGGTGCCCTTGAAGACGCGCGGGAAGAGCCGGAGGAAGCGGCCTCGCGACAGCGGCTCGACGATCATCACGTCGAGGAGTCCGTCGTCGAGGCGGGCGTCGGGCGTGATCCGCATCCCGCCCCCGAGCGACTGGCCGTTGCCGAGGGAGACGAGGCTCGCCTCCGTCTCGATCTCGCGCCCGTCGAGGGTGAGCCGGTAGCGGATGGGGCGGAGCCGCGCGAGCTCGACGAGCAGCGCGATGATGTAGCGGCTCGCGCCCTTCGGATGCTCCATGCGGTTGGCGCGCTCGTTCACGATCGCGTCGAAGCCGGCGCTCATGGCGCACGCGAACCAGCGCTCCCCCGTCTCGCGGGTGTCGGCGTGCGACCAGCTCGCGCGCGCCGCGTCGATGACACGCGGCGGCCGCTGGAGCGCCCCCAGCAGGTGGCGGATCGCGGCCTCCGTGTCGTCGTGCGGGATGCCGAGGGCGCGCGCCATGTCGTTGCCGGTCCCGGAGGGCACGAGGCCCAGCGGCACCTTGGTGCCGGCGACGAGCCCGGCGCCGAGGTTCACCATCCCGTCGCCGCCGACGACGATGAGCGCGTCGGGCCGGCGGCGCACCGCCTCGCGCGCGGTCGCGACCGCCTGCTCGTAGTCGGGCTCGGTGATGCTCTGGACCTCGTGGCCGCTCGCGCGGAGCGTCCGGACGAGCGCGGGCCCGATCGCCCGGGTCGAGCCGAAGGAGGCGTTCGGGTTGATCGCGACGACGACGCGCTTCGGCTTCGGCTGCGGCTCCCGTGACGGCATGCGCCGATCATGGCATCAGCTGAGCCTTCGAGCCGGGCACCGCGCGCGTCCGGGTCGCGGGAGTAGCGTCAGCGCCATGCAGATCACGAAGCACGAGCACGCCTGCCTGGTCCTCGAGAAGGCGGGACGCCAGATCGTCATCGACCCGGGCGGCTTCTCGACGCCCGTCACCGAGTCGGGCGCGGTGGTCGCGGTCGTGATCACGCACGAGCACCCCGATCACTGGACCCCGGACCAGCTGCGCCGCATCGTGGAGCGCAACCCCGGCGTCCTCGTCGTCAGCACCGCCGCCGTGGCGTCCGCCGCCGCGGCCGAGGGCCTCGAGGTCCGCACGGTCCACCCGGGCGAGACGGTGGAGGCCGGCCCCTTCTCGCTGCGCTTCCTCGGCGGGACGCACGCCGAGATCCACTCCTCGATCCCCCTCGTCGACAACGTGGCGGTCCTCGTCGACGGCGAGCTGCTGCACCCGGGCGACTCGTTCACCGTGCCGGAGGACGTGGCGGTCGGCACGCTCGCGGTGCCGGCGAGCGCGCCGTGGATGAAGATCGCGGAGGCGATGGACTACGTGCGCGCGGTGCGCCCCGCGCGCTCCTTCGCGATCCACGAGCTCGTGAACTCGCAGTTCGGCAACCAGATGGCCTTCGAGCGCATCCGGACGATGACCGAGGAGGCGGGCGGCGAGTTCTTCGGCCTCCAGCCCGGGGAGACGCTCGACGTGTGACCGATGCCCGGGATGTGTCAGACTTAGGTAATGCTTACCTACGCCGACGACGTCCCGCTCGTCCGGGAAGATCGGCCCAGCTACCGCTGCTACACCGTGCGGGTCGCCCGCATCCAGCGCCTCGCGCCGCACTTCGTCCGCGTGACCTTCACGGCCGACGAGCTGCGCTGGATCGGGACCGACGCGCAGGATCAGCGCATCAAGATCGTGTTCCCGCTCGAGGGCGTGCTCCACGACTTCGGCCAGCACGAGGACAACGAGAGCGGCAACATCTGGTACTCGCGGCTCCGCGAGATGCCGCTCGAGCAGCGCAACCCCTTCCGCACCTACACCGTGCGCGGGGCGCGACCCGCCGACCGCGAGCTCGACGTCGACTTCGTCAACCACGGCGACGAGGGCCCCGCGGCGCAGTGGATCAACCGGGTCGAGCTCGGCGACGAGGTCGTGGTCGTCGGCCCCGACGCGCGCAGCCTGCACTCCGCGGGCGGCATCGACTGGCGTCCGGGGCCGGCGACGCGCGTCCTGCTCGCGGGCGACGAGACGGCCGCGCCCGCCATCTGCGCGATCCTCGAGGGCCTGCCCGAGCACGTGGCGCCCGTCGCCTTCATCGAGGTCCCGAGCGCCGCCGACGCGCTCCCCCTCAGCCGCAACGCCGAGCGCGTCACCTGGATCGCGCGGGACGGGGCCGTGCACGGCGAGCGCCTCGAGGCGGCCGTCCGCGACTTCACCGCGAGCCACCGCGAGCTCCTCGCCCCCGCGCTCCGCGAGGTGCCCGAGGAGGTGGCCGAGGTGGATGTCGACGTCGAGCTGCTCTGGGACTCCCCCGTGGACGCCGGCGCCGACTTCTACGCCTGGCTTGCCGGCGAGTCGAGCGTCATCAAGACCCTCCGCCGCCACCTCGTGACGGAGCTCGGCATGGACCGCCGCCAGGTCGCCTTCATGGGCTACTGGCGGGCCGGTCGGGCCGAGGCGCAGGAGTAGCTGCCGCGTCGCGCACGGTCGCCGGCGGCCGGCGGCCGGCGGCCGAGCCCGGGGCCCGGATCCTGCGGCGAGCGGCAGGGTGACCCGGCCGCGCCCGACCCGCGATCTAGGCTCGTGCCATGACCGCCGCCGCCCCGCCGAGCTGGAGCCCCGAGGGCCCCGATCTCGTCATCCGCGGCGACAACCTCCCCGTCATCGAGACGCTGCCGGACGGCGCCTTCCAGCTCGTCTACCTCGACCCGCCCTTCAACACCGGACGCCAGCAGGTGCGGCGCACCATCTCGACCGTCCGCTCGGCGACGGGAGGCCGGGTCGGCTTCAAGGGGCGCAGCTACGAGACCGTGAAGGGGCTGGTCAGCGCCTACGACGACCGCTTCGACGACTACTGGGCCTTCCTCGAGCCGCGCCTCGAGGAGGCCTGGCGGCTCCTCGCCCCCGACGGCACCCTCTACCTGCACCTCGACTACCGCGAGGTGCACTACGCGAAGGTGCTGCTCGACGCGCTGTTCGGCCGCGAGTGCTTCCTCAACGAGATCATCTGGGCCTACGACTACGGCGGGCGCGCGAAGTCGCGCTGGCCCGCGAAGCACGACAACATCCTCGTCTACGTCAAGGACCCGGAGCGGTACCACTTCGACAGCGCCGCGGTCGACCGCGAGCCCTACATGGCCCCCGGGCTCGTCACGCCGGAGAAGGCCGCCCTCGGCAAGCTGCCGACCGATGTCTGGTGGCACACCATCGTCTCCCCCACGGGCCGCGAGAAGACGGGCTACCCGACGCAGAAGCCCGAGGGGATCCTGCGCCGCATCATCCAGGCCTCCAGCCGCGAGGGCGACTGGGTGCTCGACTTCTTCGCCGGCAGCGGCACGACGGGCGCCGCGGCGCGCGCGCTCGGTCGGCGCTGCGTGCTCGTCGACCGGAGCGCGGAGGCGGTGGAGGTCATCCGCCGCCGCCTCGGGGACGGCACGCCGGATCGCCCGGTCGTCTACGCGGAGGACGCCGCCGAGCTCGCCGGGTAGCGCGGGCCATGGCGCTCGGCGACCCGCGGCTCAGCGCCCGCCGGAGTCCGCGCCGCCGACCGTGATCGACTCGAGCTCCTCGCGGATGAGCTCGAGGGGCTCCACGCGACGCATCGCCTCCGCGATGGCCTGGGCGCGCTCGCGGTGCCCGCTCCCGTCGACGACGGCGCGCACCGCATCCCCGACGGCGTCAGGAGTCGGGCGGGCGGTGCGCAGGTTGACGCCGACTCCGAAGAAGTCGACGCGCGCGGCGACCTCCGGCTTGTCCTCGGCGCCGGGCGCGACGACGAGGGGGACGCCCTGCCGGAGGGCGAGGAGGACGGTGCCGTACCCGCCGTTCGTGACGAGCGCGCCGAGGCGCGGCAGGAGCAGGTCGTAGGGCAGGAACTCGGCGGCGCGCGCGTTCGACGGCAGCTCGCCGAGAGAAGCGATGGGCGCGCCGCCGGTGCTGACGACCACGTGCCCGTCGAACCCGGCGAGCCCGTCCAGCGTCGGCCGGACGAGCGAGGAGAAGTCGCCGTTGTCGACCGTGCCCTGGGTCACGTGCACGATCGCGCGCCCGTCGTCGAGCTCCGGCCACCACGCGGGCAGGGGCGGCGCCTCGCGGGAGCGGCTCGTGTCGAGCGCGCCGACGAAGCGCACGCCGGGGGCGAGGTCGCTGAGCGGGTACTCGAACTCGCGGGGGCCGAGCTGCAGGAGGCGGTCGAAGCGCCCGGACAGGTCGAGGATGAAGGGGAAGTCGGCGGGAAGCGGCGTGCCGGTCGCCTCCAGGTAGCGGCGCCTGGCGAGCTGCTGCGTCGGCCGGAACACGAGCTTCGTGACGAGGAGGTTGAGCGCGCGGTTGCGGAGCCGGCCGAGCGGGGTCGAGGACGGCGCGAGCGCCATGCCGGCCGGTGCGGCGTCGCGGGTGAGCTGCGCGAGCGGCCCGATCCCGAGCGCGGCGACGGCGGGCCGCCGACCCCGCGGCCGGGTGAGGAGCGGGACCACGCCGGCGAAGAGGTGGTCGACGACGACGGTGTCGACGGCGGCCCGGTCGAGGATGGCGCTGACGCCGGCCCACTGCTCCGCCATGGGGTGGATGAAGGTGTGCTGAAGCTGGTACTGCGAGAGCGCGACCCCGCGGTAGCGGTCCATGTCGGGCAGGTAGGCGGCGAGGTCGCGCTCGTCGAAGTCGGCACGTCCGGGGAGCGGCTCGAACTCGAGGCCCGCCGCCGTGACGGCCTCGGCGAAGCGGGAGCCGGTGAGCATGATGACGCGGTGCCCCGCCTCGGCGAGGTGCCGCGCGGCGGCGATGAGCGGCGCGACGTGGCCGTAGAGCGGCGTGCTCGCGAAGAGGAACGTGGCCATGTCGTCTCACAATCTCGTTGGATGTCGAATCCAACTAGAATTCAACCATGACCGAGGATGATCCGCGCACCCCGAGGCGCTACGACGCCACGGCGCGCCGGGCCCGCGGCGAGCGGGAGCGCGAGCGCACCCGCGCCAGGATCCTCGACGCCGCGGCCGGGCTGCTCGTCGAGCGCGGCTACGCCGGCACCGCCATGAGCGCCGTCGCGCACGCGGCGGGCGTCTCCGTGCAGACCGTCTACCTCGCCGTCGGGGCCAAGCCCGCCCTGCTCCGCGCCGTCGCCGCCCGCGCCGTCCTCGGGGGCGACGGCGGCGGGAGCGTCCCGGAGCTCGACTGGGCGGCGCGGCTCGCGGCCGAGCCCGATCCGCGGGCGCAACTCCGCATCCTCGTCGCGGAGCTCGTCGCCCTCGCCGAGCGCGCCGCGCCGCTCTGGCGCGTGACCGCGCGAGCCGCGATCGAGGACCCCGAGCTCGCCGCCGAGATGCGCGAGCACGAGTCCGGCCGACGCCGCGACCAGGAGGCGCTCGTCGGCATGCTGCACGGGCTGCGGGTGCCGCCTGAGCGCGCGAGCGACATCGTCGGCGGCCTCCTCAGCCCCGAGCTCTGGAACGCCTTCGCCGTCGAGCGCGGCTGGAGCCGCGACGAGATCGAGGAGCTCGCCGTCGACATGCTCTCGGCGCTGCTGCTCCGAGCGGATGCGCACGAACGAGAAAAGCCCCGCTGAGCGGGGCTTTCATGTGGTGCAGGTACTGCGCTTGATGTGGGCACTGCGCTGGGGTACCTGGACTCGAACCAAGAACAACGGTACCAGAAACCGCCGTGTTGCCAATTACACCATACCCCATGGTGGCACCCGGAGAACCGGGCCGACTCGATACTCTACCGTACCCGACGGGCTCCGCCGAACCGGGCCGGGCCGCCGCCCGGCGTCACGCGGCCTCCCCCTCGAGGAGCGCCCGCGCGAGCGCCTCGTCGACGACGAGCGTGTCGAGGTAGCCGCCCGCGAGCGCCGCGCGGACCGCGCTCGTCTTCGCGACGCCGGCCGCGATCCCGATCGAGCGCTCACGGGCGCGGAGCGTCCCGAGCTCGACGCCCATCGTGCGCGCATCGAGATCCGGGTCGGCGAGCGAGCCGTCGGCGCGGATGAAGCGCGAGATCACGTCGCCCGCGGCCCCCGCCGCCCCCAGCTCGTCGATGCCGCGCGGCGCGATGTAGCCCGAGGAGACGAGCACCGACTCCCGGGTGAGGCGGCCGAGCGAGAACATCGCGACCGGCGCCCTGGCCGCGCCCTCGAGCGCGGCGCGCACGCTGTGGTCGCTCTCGAGCGCCGCCCGCACCTCGCGGGTCCCGACCACCGCCGGGACCTGGAGCACATGGGCCTCCCCGCCGCCGAGCCGGGCGAAGCGCGCCATGATCTCGCCCGCCCCGTTCGCGTAGCCGCTCACCGGCACGGCGCCGTTGAGCTGGTGCACCTCCATGCCGCTCGCCCAGCCGTCGTCGAGCGCCTCCGCGACCGCCTGCATCGTCGTGCCCCAGCCGACCGCGATCGCCGAGCCGGCGAGCTCGAGCGAGGCGAGGAACCGGGCGCCGGCCGCCGCGACCGCGAGGAGCCGCAGCCCCTCGTCGTGCTCGTCCTCCGCCGCCGTCTGCGCGACGACCGCATCCCGCAGCCCGAAGCGCGCCTCCAGCGCCACCTCCGCCTCGGTCGCGCGGCTCAGCGGGTGCGCGATGCGCACCTGCACGATCCCGCGGCGCTCCGCGCTCGCGAGCAGGCGGTTCACCTTCGCGCGGCTCAGCCCGAGGCGGTCGCCCACCTGCGCCTGCGTCAGCCCGGCGCGATGATACAGGTACGCGGCGCGCACCGTCGTCCGGTCGTCCATGACCCCGTCCCTCGCGAGTCCCGGGATGCCGCGGCCGGCATCCCCCGCCTGCTCAGCTCGTCCGACCCCGGCGGCGGAGGCGGTCGATGAGGACGGCCGCGAGGATCACGACGCCCATGATGATCTGCTGGTAGAACGACTGCACGTTCATGAGCGTCATCCCGTTCGAGAGCACCGCGATGAAGAGCGCGCCGATCAGGGTGCCGATGAGCGAGCCGCGGCCGCCCATGAGGGAGGTGCCGCCGAGGACGATCGCCGCGATCGCGTTGAGCTCGTAGCCGGAGCCCAGATCGGGGACGGCGCTCTCGAGGCGGGAGGCGACGATGAGCCCGGCGATGCCGGCGCACAGCCCCGAGATGACGTAGGTCGCCATGATGACCCGGCGCACCGGGATGCCGCTGAGGCGGGCCGCCTCCGCATTGCCGCCGATCGCGTAGAGCTGGCGGCCGAAGACGGTCCGGTTGAGCAGGAACCAGCCCGCGAGGTAGACGATCGCCATGATGATGACCGCGTACGGGATGCCGAGCACGCCGGCCTGCCCGATCCAGGAGTACTCGACCTGCGCGGGGATGAGGGTGGTGCCGCCGGTGCCGACGTACACGACTCCGCGCAGATAGGTCAGGGCCGCGAGCGTCACGATGAACGCCGGCAGCGCGAACCTCGCGACGAACACCCCGTTGATGGCGCCGATGAGGGCGCCCGCGGCGAGCGCCAGCAGGATCGAGGCGACCGCGGGCAGCGACTGGTCGCTCGCGACGATCGCGACCATGGCGGCGACGCCGAGCGCCGAGCCGACCGACAGGTCGATGCCGGCCGTGAGGATGACGAAGGTGCCCCCGGCGGCGAGGATCGCGATCGCGCTCACCTGCCGGGCCACCTCGACGAGGTTCTGGACCGTCCAGAAGTAGGGCGCGATGATCGCCATGAGCGCGATCAGCGCGATCAGGGCGACCCCGACGCCGAGCTGGTCGTTGCGCTCGAAGAAGGTGCGCACCGGGCCGTGCGCGGCGCGGGCCGCGTTCTGCTCGGGGGCGCTCGGCGCGGTCGTGGCGGTGCTCATCGTCGCGCCTCCTCGGCGGTCGGGATGGAGGCGGTCGCGGAGCCGTCCGCGAGGCCGAAGGCGTGTTCCATGACGGTCTCCTCGGTGAGATCGGTGTTGTCGAGGTCGGCGACGAAGGCGCCGCGGCGCATCACGACGATGCGGTCCGCGAGGCCGAGCAGCTCGGGCAGCTCGGACGAGATGACGACGATCGCCATCCCGCGGGCGGCGCAGTCGTCGATGATGCGGTAGATGTCGGCCTTGGCGCCGACGTCGACGCCGCGCGTGGGCTCGTCGAGGATGAGCACGCGCGGGTCGGTCTGGAGCCACTTCGCGAGCAGCACCTTCTGCTGGTTGCCGCCGGAGAGCTCGCGGACGGCGCGATCGGCCGCGCCGCCGCGGATGCCGAGGCGCTCCCGCTCGGCCGCCGCGGCATCCGCGACCGCCCGCCGGCGGATGACGCCGCCGCGGGCGACCCGCCGGAAGCTCGCCATGATGATGTTGTCGGCGATGCTGCGCCCGAGCACCAGGCCCTGGTCCTTGCGGCTCTCGGGGACGAGCGCGATGCGGGAGCGGACGGCGGCGCGCGGGCTCTGCGCGTCGACGCGCCGCCCGTCGACCGAGACGCGGCCGCTCGCATGCCGGTCGGCCCCGAACACGAGGCGCGCGAACTCGCTGCGGCCGGAGCCCACGAGCCCGGCGATGCCGACGATCTCGCCCGCGCGGACGCGCAGGTCGCACGGCCCGATCCCGTCGCCGTCGCCGAGGCCCTCGACCTCGAGCACGGTCGCGCCGGGCGTCCGCGCCGAGTCCGCGAAGAGGGTCTCGATGGGGCGCCCGACCATGCGCGTGACGATCGCCTCGGGCGTGGCCGTCTCGGCATCCAGGGTCTCGACGAGGCGGCCGTCGCGCAGCACCGTCACGGTGTCGGCGAGTTCCTCGATCTCGTCCATGCGGTGCGTGATGTAGACGATCGCCGTGCCCGCCTCGCGCAGCTCGCGCACGATGCGGAACAGGTTCGCGGTCTCCCGCGCGGAGAGCGCCGCGGTCGGCTCGTCGAAGATGAGCACCTGCGGGTCGGTCGCGAGGGCGCGCGCGATCTCGATGAGCTGCTGCTGGCCGGTGCTGAGGCGCTCGACGCGCTCCAGCTCCGAGAAGCGGGCGCCCACCCGGTCGAGCTGCTCGCGGGCGAGCCGGCGGGTGCGCCGCCGGTCCAGGACCCCGAGCGGGCCGCGGTGCTCGCGGCCCATCGCGAGGTTGTCGGCGACCGTGAGGTTCGGCGCCATGAGGAGCTCCTGGTGCACGAGCGCGACGCCCGCCTCCTGCGCGGCGCGGACGCCGCCGCCCACCGCCCGACCCGAGACCTCGACGGTCCCGGCGTCGGGCGCGTGGATGCCGGCCAGCACCTTCATGAGCGTGGACTTGCCGGCGCCGTTCTCGCCGGCCAGCACGTGCACGCGGCCCGCGAGCAGGTCGAGGTCGACCCCGTCGACGACGGTGGTGCCCGCGAAGCTCTTGACGATCCCGCGCAGGCGCACCACCGTGCGGGGCTCGACCTCGACCGTCACCGGCTCAGCCCCAGGGGGTGTAGTCGGGCGCCGAGTCGGCGTCGATGAGCTCGGTCGGCAGCTCGATGAGGTCGCTCTCCGGGTCGGTGCCGTCGAGGATCGCGAGGCCGGTCTCGACGCCCTGCTTCGCGAGCGCCGCCGGGTCCTGCGCGGCCGTCGCGGTGATCATGCCGCCCGCGAGGATCACGTCGACCGCCGACTTCGCGCCGTCGACCGAGGTGATGATGATGTCGAGGCCCTTCTGCTCGGCCGCGAGCTGGACGCCCGCCGCGGTCGGGTCGTTGATCGCGAAGACACCGTCGATGTCGGGGTTCGCCGTGAGGATGTCGGTCGCGACCGGGAGCGCCTTGTCGCGGCTGTTGTCGCCGCGCTGCTCGGCGACGATCTCGATGCCGGGGTAGTCCTCGAGCGCGGCCTTGCAGCCGGTGACGCGGTCGGCGACCGCCGAGATGGGCGTGCCGTCGAGGATCGCGATCTTCCCCTCGCCCCCGAGCTGCTCGGCGAGCGAGACGCAGGAGACCTCGCCGGCCTGCGTGTTGTTCGTCGTGATCGAGACGGTCGCGTTCTTCGTGACCGAGTCGATCCCGATGACGGGGATGCCGGCGTCGATCGCGCGCTTCACCGCCGGCCCGACGCCATCCGAGTCGACCGGGTCGATCACGATGAAGCTGACGCCGGAGGTGATGAACTGGTCGATCTGATTGGACTGCGTCTGCACGTCCTCCCCCGCCTCCTGCGAGATGACCTCGGCGCCGGCGGCCTTCGCGGTCTCCTCGGCCGTGCGCGACTCCGCGACGAAGAAGGGGTTGGTGCTGTTCGAGACGGTGATGCCGACCTTGACGGCGCCGTCGCCGGAGCCGCCGCCCGCGGGCGTGGCGCAGCCGGCGAGGACGACGAGGGCGCCCGCGGCGAGGGCGGGCACCGCGAGCGTGCGGTGGAGCTTCTGGACATCGATGGCCATGAGCGTTCTCTTCTCTGTGATGACGGGTGATCGGTGGTGCGGGTCAGTCGTCGTGCTCGTCGTGCTCCGAGAAGCGCTGCAGCCGCCGGAAGACGGGGTCGGCGCTCTCGGCGAGCTCGTCGAAGATGGAGCGCAGCTCGCGGTAGCGGGCGTGGCGCGCGGGGTCGGGCCGGGTCGCGGCCGGCAGGTCGTGCCGGCTCGCGGCCTCGGCGCCGAGGTCGGTGATGCGGCCCGTGGCCGCCTGGGCGATGAGCGCGCCGCCGAGCAGCGCGGTCTCGGCCTTCGGCATGCGCACGAAGGGCACGCCGAGGACGTCCGCCTTGATGCGGATCGACAGCTCGGAGCGCGAGCCGCCGCCCATGGCGCGCACCTCGGAGAGCGGGCGTCCCGTCGTCGCGGGGGCGCGATCCGCCCACTCCGCGTACTGGAACGCGATGCCCTCGAGGATGGCGCGGTACAGGTGGCCGCGCCCGTGGCCGGCCGTGAGGCCGACCCAGCCGGAGCGGAGGTGGGGGCGCGCCGGGGTGACGCCGCCCTGGAAGTGCGGCAGCCACAGCAGCCCGCCCGAGCCGAGGGGCGCGGCGGCCGCGAGCGCCTCGAGCTCGGCGAAGGCCTCCTCCGAGCTGCCGGGGTGCTGGAGCACCTCGCGGCGCAGCCACTCGGTGCCGAGGCCGCCGCCGTTGATGTACGCGAAGCTGACGTACTGGCCGGGGACGATCGAGGGCCCCGTGACGAGCGACATCCGCTCGGTGTCGGGCGCCCAGCGGTCGAGCGCCATAAGAAGGAGGCTCGCGGTGCCGGCCGAGTCGGAGGCCTGCCCGGGCTCCACGATCCCGGCGCCGAGCGAGCCGACCGGCTGGTCGCCGCCGCCCGCCGCGATCGGCGTGCCGACGGGGATGCCGGTCGCGGCGCTCCCGCGCGCGTCCACCTCCCCGATCAGCTCGGTCGGCTCGACGATGCGGGGCAGCAGCTCCTCGTCGAGGCCGAGCAACTCGAGCAGCTCCGGCGACCAGCGCCGGGCCTGCGTGTCGGCGAGGTTCGTGAAGCCGAGGTTCGAGGCGTCGATGTGCGCCTCGCTCGCGGGGAGGCCGGCGAGCCGGGCCGCGAGGAAGGATGCCGGGATCTGGAACGCGGCCGTCCTGCGGTACGCCTCGGGTCGCTCGCGCTTCATCCAGCGCTGCTTCGTGCCGTGCGAGTAGGTCGGCGGCCCGCCCGAGATGCGCGTGATCTCGGCCGCCGCGTCCGAGAGCTCGAGGATGTCGACGGCGCAGCGCGAGTCGAGCCAGGAGTCGAAGGGCGCCACCGGCTCGAAGTCCTGCCCGACCGCCCCGATGCCGGCCATCTGGCTCGAGAAGGAGACGCCCGCGATGTCGGCCGCGCGCCCCGACTCGGCGACGGCCCGCCCGATCGCCTCGTGCGCCTGCCGCTCGATCTCGAGCAGATCCTGCTCCACGATCCCCGGGCGCGGGGTGCTGAGCCGGCTCGGGACGCCCGCGCTCGCGAGGATGCGGCCGCGCTCGTCGACGACGCCGGCCTTGACGAGGGTCGTGCCCGCGTCGCAGGCGACGTAGACGGGCTCCGCGCTCCGGCTCACGGCAGCACCACCGCCTTGAGGGCGCGGCCGGCCCGCAGCTCCTCGACCGCCTCGTCGAGGCGCGCGAGCGGGAGGCGGTGGGTGACGATGGGGGCGTAGCGCTCCGGCTCCGCGAGCAGCAGCGCGAGCGCGTCGGCGCAGTCGGCCGTCGTGTTCGCGGTGGAGCCCGTCACGGTCAGCTCCCGGTAGTGGACGAGGTTGGCGTCGAGCGGGATCACCCCGGCGCCGCTCGGGAGGCCGGCGAAGAAGTTGATGCGCCCGCCGACCGCGGCGGCCTCGAGCGAGGCGGCGAAGGCGGAGGGCGCCGGGGTGCTCACGAGGACCGCGTCGGCCCCGAGGCCGTCGGTCTCCTCCCGGACGCGCCCGACGAGGTCCTCGGCTCGCGGGTCGATCGCCGCATCCGCGCCGAGCCGGAGCGCGAGCTCGCGCCGCGGTGCGGAGGTCTGGCTCACGATGACGCGGCCGACGCCGAGCTGACGCGAGAGGAGCACCGCGATGAGCCCGATGGGGCCGGCGCCCTGCACGAGGAGCCGGTCCTCGGCGCGCAGTCCGATCGCGCGGAGCCCGCGGAGCACGGCCGCGATGGGCTCGACGAGCGCGGCGACGGCCGGGTCGACGCCGTCGGGCACCGGCAGCAGGTTGCCCTGCTCGACCGCGCGGGCGGGGATCGCGATCCGCTCCGCGAAGGCGCCGTCGAAGGTGAGCCCGACAGCCTCGTAGTCGGCGCAGAGGTTGCCGCGGCCGGCGCGGCAGGGGGCGCAGCGCCCGCACGCGATGTTCGGCGCGACCGCGACGAGCGCGCCCGGCTCGAGCCCGGGGCGGCCGGAGGCGTTCTCCCGGACGCGGCCGACGAGCTCGTGGCCGGGGATGCGGACCGTCCCCTCCGGGTAGAGGCGGTGCTCGCCGCGCAGGATCTTGAGGTCGGTGCCGCAGATGCCGGCCGCGACCACGTCGAGGACGACACCGCCGGGCTGGGCCGCGGGCGCGGGCCGCTCGACGAGGGCGAGGGCGGGCCCGGCGGTGAACTCGTAGGCGAGCATGGCGGGTGAATACTCCATTGCATTCGGTGAGCATCTGCTCACGTCCGTGACACAAGTGCGCGTTCCAGGGAGTCAAGCGGCGACCGCCCGCAGGGTCAACGCGATCAGCGGACGCGCGCGAAGCGGCGTCCAGACTGCTCATCCGCGCACGCCCCGCCCCCTCCCGAGGTGCATTTCTCCGCGTTCGCCGCGCGGATCCACGCGGCGAACGCGGAGAAATGCACATGAGGAGGCGGGGGTGGGCGGGGGCGCCCGGAACGAGAACGACCCGCCGCGCGACCCCAGGCAGGGCGCGCGGCGGGACAGGGGGCGATCAGCCTCGTGCGGCTAGATCATGCTCTTCGTGTGCCAGACGGTCTTCGTCTCGGTGAACTGGCGGATGCGCTCGATCGAGGGCGCGGCGGCGTCCGGGCCGTCCTCCGGCCACGCGACGCGCTTCACGGTGTCGACGGCGGCCGTCTCGAGCGCGACCCAGTCGAGCGCTCCCGCGCCGACGAGGTCGAGCGCGTCGACATCCGCGTGGGAGGCGAGCCAGGGCGCGATCTCGGCGGGCGAGCCCGTGAGGATGTTGAGCACGCCGCCCGGGACGTCGCTCGTCGCGAGGACCTCGGCGAGGCTGATCGCCGAGAGCGGGAACGCCTCGCTCGCGATCACGACGACCGTGTTGCCCGCGACGAGCGCGGGTGCCACGGCGCTGACGAGGCCGAGCAGCGAGCTGTCCTGCGGAGCGACGACCGCGACGACGCCCGTCGCCTCCGGCACCGAGAGGTTGAAGTAGGGGCCCGCGACGGGGTTCGCGTTGCCGGCGATCTGGGCGAACTTGTCGGTCCACCCGGCGTACCAGACCCAGCGGTCGATCGCCTCGTCCACCTGCGCCGCGGCGGCGGCGCGCGAGACGCCCTCGAGCGCCGTGATCTCGTCGACGAACTGCGCGTGACGGCCCTCGAGCACCTCCGCGACGCGGTAGAGCACCTGGCCGCGGTTGTAGGCGGTGGCGCCCGCCCAGCCGGACTGCGCGCCGCGGGCGGCGAGCACGGCATCCCGCGCGTCCTTGCGGGAGGCGAGCGAGGCGTTCGCGAGGAAGTCGCCGGTCGACGAGTTCACGATGTAGCTCCTGCCGGACTCCGAGCGGGGGAGCTTCCCCCCGATGTAGAGCTTGTAGGTCTTGGGGACGGCGAGTCTGGTCACTTGCGGGCCTTCTTCCGTGACGTGGCGGTGGCCGACGCGGCGGCCTTCGGGGTGCCGGCCGAGTCGCCGGCGGCGGCGCCCTGGGATGCGGCGCCGGTGCCGGCCTCGACCGACTCGTCGACGACCTCGGTGATGTCGGGGGTCTCGGCGGGCGCCTCGACGGCGGGCGGGGTCGCGGCGGCATCCGCCGCCGCCGGCTGCAGGTAGGCGCCGATCCCCTGGAGCCCGCCCTCGCGCCCGTAGCCGGACTCCTTGTACCCGCCGAAGGGCGAGGTCGGGTCGAACTTGTTGAAGGTGTTCGTCCACACGACGCCGGCCTTGAGCTTGTCGGCGAGCGCGAGCACGCGCGAGCCCTTGTCGCTCCAGATGCCGGCCGAGAGCCCGTAGGGGGTGTTGTTCGCCTTCGCGATCGCCTCGGCGGGCGTGCGGAAGGTGAGCACCGAGAGCACCGGCCCGAAGATCTCGTCGCGCGCGATCGTGTGGCTCGTGGAGACGTTCGTGAAGATCGTCGGCCGGAACCAGAAGCCCTCCGAGGGGAGCTCGCAGTCGGGCGCCCAGGCCTCGGCCCCCTCCGCCTCGCCGGTGGCGACGAGGTCGGTGATGGTCTTCAGCTGCGCGGCCGAGTTGACGGCGCCGACGTCGGTGTTCTTGTCGAGCGGGTCGCCGACGCGCAGCGTCTGCATCCGCTCCTTGAGGCGCGCCACGAACTCGTCGTGCACGCTCTCCTGCACGAGGAGGCGGCTGCCGGCGCAGCAGACCTGGCCCTGGTTGAAGAAGATGCCGTTCACGACGCCCTCGACGGCCTGCTCGATCGGCGCGTCGTCGAAGACGATGTTCGCGCCCTTGCCGCCGAGCTCGAGCGTGAGCTTCTTGCGCTGGCCGGCGATCGCGCGGGCGATCGTCTGGCCGACGCCCGTGGAGCCCGTGAAGGCGACCTTGTCGACGCCCTCGTGCGCGACGAGCTGCCCGCCCATGGAGCCCGGGCCGGTGAGGATGTTGACGACGCCCTTCGGCAGGTCCGCCTGCTGGAGGATCTCGGCGAAGAGGATCGCGGTGAGCGGGGTCGTCGAGGCGGGCTTCAGCACCACCGTGTTGCCCGCGGCGAGCGCCGGGGCGATCTTCCACGCGAGCATCATGAGCGGGAAGTTCCACGGGATGACCTGGGCCGCGACGCCGAGCGCGCGGGGGTCCTTCCCGAGGCCCGCATAGTCGAGCTTGTCGGCCCAGCCCGCGTAGTAGAAGAACCAGGCGGCGACCGTCGGGATGTCGAAGTCGCGCGTCTCCTTGATGGGCTTGCCGTTGTCGAGGCTCTCGGCGACGGCGAGCTCGCGGGCGCGCTCCTGCACGAGGCGGGCGATGCGGAACAGGTACTTCCCGCGGTCCTTCCCCGGCATCCGCGACCACACGGTGTCGTGGGCGCGACGCGCGGCGGCGACCGCGCGGTCGACGTCGGAGCCGTCCGCCGCCGACATGGTGGCGAGCTTCTTGCCGGTGGAGGGGGCGATGGTGTCGAAGGGGGTGCCGTGGCCCTCCGTGAACTCGCCGTCGATGAAGAGGCCGTACTCGTCGCGCAGCTTCAGGATCGACGTCGACTCGGGGGCCGGTGCGTACTCGAGGAAACTCATGGGATGCGGTCCTTAGTCGATCGTGACGTAGTCGGGGCCGGAGTAGGCGCCGGTCTTCAGCTTCTGCCGCTGCAGCAGCACGTCGTTGAGCAGCGAGGAGGCGCCGAAGCGGAACAGGTGCGGCACGAGCCACTCCTCCCCCAGCGTCTCGGCGACGGTGACGAGGTACTTGATGGCGTCCTTGGAGGTGCGGATGCCGCCCGCCGGCTTCACGCCGATGCGCTCGCCCGAGAGGCGGTGCCAGTCGCGGACGACCTCGAGCATGAGCAGCGTCACCGGGAGGGTCGCGGCGGGGGCGACCTTGCCGGTCGAGGTCTTGATGAAGTCCCCGCCCGCGAGGATCGAGAGCACCGAGGCGCGCTTGACGTTGTCGTAGGTGGTGAGCTCGCCGGTCTCGAGGATGACCTTGAGGTGCGCGTAGGTGCCGTCCGCCTTCCGGCAGGCCTCCTTCACGGCGACGATCTCGTCGAAGACCTGGCCCCAGCGGCCGGCGAGGAACGCGCCGCGGTCGATGACCATGTCGATCTCGTCCGCGCCGTGCGCCACCGCATCCCGCGTGTCGGCGAGCTTGATGTCGCGCGAGGCGCGGCCGGAGGGGAAGGCGGTCGCGACGGCCGCGACGCTCACGAGCCCCTGGTCGGGGTCGCCATGCGCGGCGCCGAGCGCCTGGACGGCGTGCGGCACCATGTCGCCGTAGACGCAGACGGCGGCGACGCGGGGCGCGGTGCGATCGGCGGGGTCGGGGACGAGGGCCTTCGCGACGAGCGAGCGCACCTTGCCGGGGGTGTCGGCGCCCTCGAGCGTCGTGAGGTCGATGAGCTCGATGATGCGGTCGAGGGCCCAGGCCTTCGAGCTCGTCTTGATCGAGCGCGTGCCGAGCCCGGCGGCGCGCTGCTCCAGGCCGACGGCGTCGACGCCGGGCAGGCCCTCCAGGTAGCCGCGCAGGGCCGTCTCGCTGACGTCGCCGCCGAGGATGTCGACCGCCCGCTGGGCGGGGGCGACGGCTCGCTCCATGGTCATGTCCGGTCCTCTCAGATCGCGCGCGCCCGCGCGTCGATCAGCTTGTTCAGGATGAGCGCCACTGCCAGGATGACGCCGGTGGCGACCATCTGGAAGAACGATCCGATGCCCATCAGGTTGAAGATGTTCTTCAGCACCGAGAGCAGGAAGACCGCGATCACGGT
This sequence comes from Homoserinibacter sp. YIM 151385, assembly GCF_027912415.1. Lineage (NCBI taxonomy): Bacteria > Bacillati > Actinomycetota > Actinomycetes > Micrococcales > Microbacteriaceae > Homoserinibacter > Homoserinibacter sp. YIM 151385. The sequence goes on from NZ_CP115175.1 coordinate 1,375,481, forward strand.
GCCGCTGATCCCTCCTCTGCCGCCGAAGAGGCTCGCCCCGCCGAGCACGACCGCCGCGATGGCGTCGAGCTCCGCGCCCTGGAAGGCCGTGGGCTGGGCGATGGTCAGGCGGCTCGTGAGCAGGATACCCGCGAGCGCCGCCGTGAGCCCCGAGATCCCGAAGACGGCCATCTGCACGACGCGGACGGGCACGCCCGAGAGGCGCGCCGCCTCCTCGTTGCTGCCGACCGCGTAGATGTACTCGCCGAAGGTCGTGAACCGCAGGATCGCGGCCGCCGCGAGGGCGACGACGATGAAGACGATGCCCGTGATCGGGATGACGCCGAGGTAGCCGCCGCCGACGATCGTGAAGGCCTCGGGGAGGTCCTGCCCGACGGGCTTGCCGTCGGTCGTGAGATACGCGCCGCCCCGGATCGCCGTCAATCCGGCGAGCGTCACGATGAAGGCGGGGAGGCGGATCCAGGCCGCGATCGAGCCCATGACGAGCCCGACGCCGACGCCGACGATGAGCGCGAGCAGCACGGCCGCCGGGATCGGCAGCGCGCCGTCGAGCGCGATCGCGACGATCATGCCGCTGAAGGCGGCCGTCGAGCCGACCGAGAGGTCGATCCCGGCGGTGAGGATGACGAGGGTCATGCCGACCGCGAGGATGCCGGTGAGGCTCGACTGCTGGAGCAGGTTCGCGAGGTTGCGGACGGTGAGGAAGTTCGGCGACAGCAGCGAGGCGACGACGAACAGCGCCGCGAAGACGATGAGCAGGTTGCCCTTGACGAGCCAGCTCGAGCCGCGCCGCCGCCACAGCTCGCGAGCCGGGGATGCGGTGGCCGCCTCGGGTGCGGGGGCTGGGGCGTTCAGGGTGTTCATGGCTTCTCTCCGCTGATGACGGCGTGGGTGATGGTCTCCTCCGAGGCGGTTCGCGGGTCGAACTCGCCGACCTTGCGCCCCTCGTGGAGGACGATGATGCGGTCGGCGTTCGCCATGAGCTCGGAGAGCTCGGAGGAGGCGACGAGGACGGCGGCGCCCTGCTCGGCGACGGCGTGGACCTGCCGGTAGAGGTCCGCCTTCGCGCCGATGTCGAGGCCGCGGGTCGGCTCGTCGAGGAGGAGCACGCGGATGCCGCGGGCGAGCCACTTCGCGAGGACGACCTTCTGCTGGTTGCCGCCCGAGAGCTGGCCGACGGCCTGGTGGGGGCTCGAGTGCCTGACGCCGAGCCGCTCGAGCACGGGCTGCGAGATGCGGCGGCCGCGCGCGTGGGGCGCCAGCCAGGGGGCCGTGTCGATCGAGGCGATGCCGGCGTTGCGCGAGACGGACAGCCCGAGCATCAGCCCCTCCGTCTTCCGGCTCTCGGGCACGAGGCCGAAGCCGGCCGCGGTCGCGTCCCGGACCCCGCGGATGCGCAGGGGGCGGCCGTCGAGGCGCAGCCGCGTCGTCGCGGGGCGGGCGCCGTAGATCGCGGAGAGGAGCGTCGTGCGCCCCGCGCCGCCGAGGCCCGCGAGCCCCACGATCTCGCCCGCGCGGACCTGGATGCCCTCGATGTCGATGAGGCCCGGGATCGCGGCGCGCTCGATCTCGAGGACCGGCTCCCCACTCGGCACGGGCCGCGTGTTCACCTCGGTGAGCTCGCGCTGCTTCTCGCCGATCATGTCCGCGATCCACTGCTCGCTCGTCGTCGTCGCGACCTCGTGGCGCGCGACATCCCGCCCGTCGCGGAGCACCGTGATGCGGTCGCCGATCGCCGTCACCTCGTCGAGGCGGTGCGAGATGTAGATGACGCTGCGGCCCTCGGCGCGCAGCCCGCGCACGACCGCGAAGACCTTCTCGACGTCGTCGGCGCCGAGGGTCGCGGTCGGCTCGTCCATGACGATGATGCGGGCGTCGACCGTGAGGGCGCGCGCGATCGCGGTGAGCTGCTGGTCGGCGATCGGCAGCCGGCCGACGACCGCGTCGGGCGAGAACGTCGCGCCGACCCGCGCCAGATACTCCTTCGCGAGCTGCGTGCGGCGGCCGCGCAGCACGAGGCCGGCGCGCGAGGGCGAGTGGCCGAGGAACAGGTTCTGCGCGACCGTGAGGTCGGGGAACAGGTCGAGCTCCTGGTAGATCACGGCGATGCCGGCCGCGATCCCGTCGACGGGGCTCGTGAGGGTCACCGGCGCCCCGTCGACGAGGATCTCGCCCTCGTCCGCGAGGTAGGAGCCGGCGAGGATCTTCATGAGCGTCGACTTGCCGGCGCCGTTCTCGCCGAGGAGGCAGTGCACCTCGCCCGCCGCGACCTCGAGGCGCGTGCCCTTGCAGGCGTGCGTGCCGGGGAAGGACTTGTGGATGCCGCGCATCTCGAGCCGCGGGGCGGTCGTGCGGGGGGCGGTCGCCGTGGTCGGCGCGTCGGGGCTCATGCGGCTCCCTCCAGGAGGTGCTGGGCGGTGTCGTCGTCGGTCACGAGGACGGTGCAGAGCCCGCTCGCGACGACGACCCGGCAGATGTCGTGCTTCGATTCGCCCGAGATGACCGCGATCGCGGTCCCGGCGCCGCGGATGTCCTCGATGCCGAGGCCGAGGGTCCGCTCGTCGAGGGCGGGGTCGATGATGTTGCCGTCCGCGTCGATGAAGCGGCCGAGCACGTCCGCGACGGCGCCCTTGCGGACCAGCTCGCCGGCCTCCTCGGCCGAGAGGTAGCCGGACTCGACGAGGACCGAGCGCGGATCGACCGTCCCGGCCGTGAAGACGTAGGCGTTCGCGGAGCGCCCCAGCTCGAGCACGCCCGCGACCGTGCGGTCGCGCTCGATCGCGCGGCGGGTCTCCGCCTCCTCGAGGATCGCGGGGCTCGGCAGCAGCGTCGCCGAGCCGCCCGCCTTCTGGGCGATCGTGACGGCGGTGTTCGCGGCCGTCGAGGCGCGGCGGTTGAGGCTCACGCCCCCGTTGATCTGGACGACGTTGACGCCGTTCGCCCAGCCCTCGCCGAGCGCCTGCGCGACGTCGTGCATGGTGCGCCCCCAGCTGATGCCGAGCGTCCGCGGCACGGGGCGCAACTGCGTCAGGTACTCGGCGGCACCCGCGGCGACGCGCGTGCGCAGCTCCGCCTCCGACTCGGCGCCGGCGCGCGGCACGACGACCGCGTCCTGCAGCCCGAAGCGGTTGCGCAGCTCGCGCTCGAGCGGCAGCCGGCGGGCGCGGGGGTGCACGATCTCGATGCGGATGAAGCCCGCCTCCTTCGCCTGCGTGAGCAGACGCCCCACCTTCCAGCGGGTGAGGTGGAGGATCGCGCCGATCTCGTCCTGCGTCTTCCCGTCCTCGTAGTAGAGCTCGGCGGCGCGCACCGCGAGCAGCTCCGTCTCGGCGTTCACGAGTGCACCGCCCCCGAGCGGGCCGCGAGCCGATGGTGGAGCGCCGTCGTCACGGTCGTCGCCTCCCGGTAGAGCGCGTAGGACTCCTCGAGCACGGCCCGATACGCGGGGTCCGGCTCGACGCGCCGCGCCGCGGGACGGAGCCGCTCCGCCGCGGCCGCGAGCGATCCCGTCTCGCCCGAGGCCGACATCCCGATCGCGGCGCACGCCATGAGGGTCAGGTTCTCGCCGTCGACGAGATGCACGGGACGGCCCAGGACATCGGCCGTCGTCTGCAGCCAGAGGCTGTTGTGCCGGATGCCGCCCGTGAGGTACACGTCCGAGGTGTCGACCCCGGCGTCCGCGAAGGAGTCGAGGACCTGCCGGGTGCCGAAGGCGACCGACTCGACCGAGGCCCGGTACAGCTCGGCGGGCGTCGTCGCGAGCGAGAGGCCGAGGACGGCGCCGCGCAGCTCGGGATCGCGCAGCGGCGTCCGGTTGCCCATGAGGTTGTCGAGCGCGAGGAGGCCGTGCGAGCCGGGCGCGATCGCGCCGGCATCCGCGATGAGGGCCTGGATGCGCTCCCGGCCGAAGCCGAGGACGCGCTCGGCCAGCCAGGTCAGCGCGGAGCCGGCCGAGACCTGGCCGCCCTCGACGAGCCAGCGCTCGCTCAGCGCGCGCGGGTAGGGGCCCCAGATGGTCGGCGAGAAGACGGGCTCCTCGAGCTCCGCGATGAAGGCGTTGGAGGTGCCCGCGACGATCGACACCGGGTTGGCGCTGTGCCCCGCGAGGGCCACGAGCGAGAGGTGCGCGTCGATGCCGCCGACGCCGACGACGGGTCGATTCACGAGCCCGAGCTTCGCCGCCGCCTCGTCGGTGATCCGGGCGGCCGGCGCACCGACCTCGCGGATGTCGGCGGGCAGCTTGTCGGCGAGCTCCGGGACGCCGAGCGCGGCGTAGAGCTCCGCCGGGAGCCCGCCGTCGCGGCTGTCGAGGTTCCACTTGCAGGTCGCGTTGAGCCGCGAGCCCACCCACTCCCCCGTCAGCCGGAAGGTCAGGTAGTCGACGGCCTCCACGATGTGCGCCGCGCGGTCGTAGAGGTCGCGCTCGTGCTCCGCGAGCCACATCGCCTTCGGGACGAGCCACTCCGAGCTGTCGGAGCCGCCCGCGTAGCGCAGCGCCGGGTGGTCGACCTCCGCGGTCCGCCGCGACTGCGCCGCCGCGCGCGCATCCATCCAGAGCAGTGCCGGGCGGAGCGGCCGCCCGTGCTCGTCGAGCACCGCGACCGAGGAGGAGGTCGTCGCGACCCCGATGCCGGCGACCGCGCTGGTCCCCGCCTCGGCGAGCGCCTGCCGCGAGGCCTCCGCCGCGCTCGCCCACCACTGCAGCGGATCCTGCTCGGCCCAGCCCGGGCGCGGGAACGCCGTCGGGTAGCTCGCGACGCCGTCGCCCACGCGGACGCCCGCGTCGGTGTAGACCGCGGCGCGCGCGCTCTCGGTTCCGATGTCGATGGACAGGAAGTACGTCATCAGCTCACGCTTCGTTGGGGAGGAAGAGCACCTTCGAACTGAAGATAGACCGGTCGAAGAGCTGCTTCATCGTCTCGGGCAGCGCCTCGAGCCCCAGCTCGTGCGTGATCATGAACTCCCAGCGCAGCTCGCCGCTCGCCAGGCGCTCGGCCGACTCCGTCCACTCGCGGCCCGGGAAGGGCGCCGAGAAGGAGTTCCAGCTGCCGTGCAGCGTGACCTCGTTGCGGAGGAAGTGGCTGAAGACCGCCTTCTCGAGCTGGACCGTCGAGTTCGGGATGCCGATGAAGGCGGCGTGCCCGCGACGCGCCACGAGCGACACGGCGAGCGCGATCGTCGGCGGCACGCCCGCCGACTCGATGACGACGTCGTAGCCCTTGCCGGCGTGGGCGCGCGCCTCCTCGTCGCCGTTCGCGGTGTGCGTCGCGCCCGCCTCGACCGCCATGGCGGCCTTCTGCTCGTTGAGGTCGACCGCGAGGATCTCCGTCGCGCCCTTGATGCGGGCCCACTGGACCGCGAACAGGCCGATGGGGCCGGCGCCGATGACGGCGACGCGGGAGCCGGGCCCGACCCCGGTGCGGAGCAGCGCGTGGAGCGCGATCGCGCTCGGGTCGATCATGGCGGCGGCGCGCGGGTCGAGGCCCTCGGGCATCTTCAGCGCGTTGTCCTCCGGCACGATCACGAACTGGGCGTAGGCGCCGTCGCGGCGGCTGCCGAAGTAGTCGTAGTCCTCGCAGAGGCTGAAGTGCCCCTCGAGGCAGCTCTCGCACCGCCGGCACGGCAGCAGCGGCGGGACGCTCACGAGGTCGCCGACCTGGAACGCCGTCACGTCATCCGCGACCTGCGTCACGTGCCCCGAGAACTCGTGGCCGCAGATGATCGGGTGGCGGTAGGCGCCGTTGACGTTCATGCGGGGGATGTCGGACCCGCAGACCCCGCACGCCGCCACCGCGACGAGCATCTCGCCTGGGCCCGGCGTCGGGATCTCGACCTGCTCGACCCGGAGGTCGCCCGGGCCGTGCATCTGGACGGCGGTCATCTTCTCGGTCATGATCACGGCTTTCTCGCGCGAGCGCGGGCAGGGGTCGGGAGGGCGGCGAGGCTGTTCGCCGCCCTCCCGGAGGAGTGGGTCAGTTCTTGGCGAGGGCGAAGAGGGTGTCGCCGACGTAGTCCGCGGCGTTCTCCTTCGTCACGAGCTCCGTGCCGGCGTCGATCTCCGCATCCACGTCCTCGCCCTCCGCGGCGGCGATCGCGGTCTCCGCGGCGGTCGCGCCGAGCGCGATCGGGTCGTTGAGCGAGGTCGCGACGTACTGCTCGCCGTCCGCGATCGCCTCGACGGCCTCCATGAGCCCGTCGACGCCGGCGACGAGCACGTCGTCGCGGCCGTTCTCCTGGAGCACCTGGAGGGCGCCGAGCGCCATGTCGTCGTTGTGGGCGTAGACGACCTTCACGTCCGAGTTCGCCTGGAGGAGGTCCTGCATCGCGGTCACCGCGTTCGAGCGGATGTACTCGGCGTAGGGGCCCTCGACGAACTCGATGCCCGACGCGCCCTCGAGGGCGTCGTGGAAGCCCTGCGAGCGGTCCATCGCGACGCTGCCGCCGGCATCCCCCTGGATCTCGATGATCTTGCCGCCCTCGTCGCCGAGCGCCTCGAGGACCGCCTCGCCGACGAGCTCGCCCATCGCGACGTTGTCGCGGCCGACGTGCGCGATCGCGCCCTCGGCGGGACGGTCGACCGTGACGACCGGGATGTCGGCGGCCTTCGCGGCGGCGATCGAGGGCGCGATGCCCTGCGGGTCGACCGGGTTGACGAGGAGGACGTCGACGCCCTGCGTGATGAGGTCCTCGATGTCGTTGTTCTGCTTCGTGATGTCGCCGTTGGCGTCGACGTAGCTGAGCTCGGCGTCGGCGGCCTCGGCGGCCTGCTTGACGCCCTCGCCGAGCTCCACGTAGAAGGGGGACTGCTGGGTGGCCTGGCTGAAGCCGACCTTGAGCGTGCCGTCGTCGTCCCCGCCGCCGGCGCCGCCGGGGCTCGTCGTGACGGAGCAGGCGGAGAGCGCGAGCAGGGCCGGCGCGGCCATGGCGGCGATGAGCAGGGACTTCTTCATTGAGGTCGACCTCCGTTGGTCTTCGGTGCTGCGGGTCCCATCACGCTAGGGCGATCGGGCCGGCCGATGCAACGGAAGTAGGGCTCTCTGCTCACATGAGCAGCAGCCGTGCGGGGCGGCCCGCATCCGAGCAGTCGCGCCGACGCGGCGCACGGGGTGCCGTCGATAAGCTGGAACCGTGCCGCGCAACGCCCCCCGCTCCCGTCGCGCACGCCTCGTCCTCCTCGTCCTCGGCCTCCTCGTCGCCGGCGCGATCGTCGTCGTCCTCGCGCGCTGGCTGCGCGAGCAGCCCGCCGTGCTCGAATTCCTGGCGCGCTACCCCGGCGAGGTGGCGCCGCCGCCCGGCACCCCCGTCGGCTTCCCCTGGTGGCTCAACTGGTCGCACGGGCTCAACGCCTTCTTCCTCGTCTTCATCGTCGCCTCGGGGCTGCGCATCCGCTCCAAGGTGCGGCCGCCCGCCTTCTGGACCCGCGATCCCGTGCGCTTCCCGAGACTGCGGGGCGCGCCCGCCCGCCTGTCGATCCACACCTGGTGGCACCTCGTCGTCGACACCCTCTTCGTCCTCAACGGTCTCGCGTTCGTCGTGCTGCTCGTCGCGACCGGGCAGTGGATGCGGATCGTCCCGCTCAGCTGGGAGGTCGTGCCGAACGCCGTCTCGGCGGGGCTCCAGTACGCCTCCTTCGAGTGGCCCGTGCACCACGGCTGGGTGAACTACAACGCGCTGCAGCAGCTCTCCTACTTCGCGACCGTGTTCCTCGCGGCGCCGCTCGCGCTCGCGACCGGCCTCCGTCTCTCGCCGGGCTGGCCGGCCTCCTGGCGCCGGCCCTCCGGCCTCCTCGGGGATGCCGCGGCGCGGCGCACGCACGCGTTCGTGCTCTGGTACTTCGTCGGCTTCACGGTCGTGCACGTCGGGCTCGTGCTCACGACGGGCGCGCTGCGGAACCTCAACACCATGTACGCGGGACGCGACGAGGTGAGCTGGCTCGGCGCCGGCGTCTTCGCGGGCAGCCTGCTCCTCACGGCCGCGGCCTGGCTGCTGCTCTCGCCGCGGCGCATCACGGCCATCGCGAAGCGCACCGGCACGGTGCGCGAGCTGCCCGCACCCCCCAAGCGCTGACGCGGCCGCCCCCGCCCGTCGGCGTGGCGGCCATGGCTGCCGTGGCTGCCAGAGACATGTCTCTTGCGGCGCAGACGGCCGCACACCACCGTCCCGGGCGCGACAGACATGTCTCTTGCGAGTGGAACGACGGGGATGCGGTGGCGGTCGGCGCCGACGGCCGGACGCTCAGAGGGTGCGGCGGTAGGCGGTGAGACGCGCGAGCGTCGACGCCTTGCCGAGGATCTCCATGCTCTCGAACAGCGGCGGGCTGATGCGGCGGCCGCTCACGCCCGCACGCAGCGGGCCGAAGGCGGTGCGCGGCTTCAGGCCGGCGCCCTCGATGAGCTCCGCGCGCAGCGCCGCCTCGATGGGCTCGGCGGCGAAGTCCTCGAGTCGCCCGAGGGCCGCGATCGAGGCGTCGAGCACGAGGCGCGCCTCGTCGAGGTCCTTCTCGCGCGGGCGGGCGTCGTCCTGGACGACGAGCTCCGCGTCCGGCGTGAACAGGAACTCGAGCATCGGCCGCGCCTCGCTCAGCACGCCGATCCGCTCCTGCACGAGCGGGGCGGCCTCCCGCAGGATCGCCGCCTGCGCAGGGCTCGGCGGCTGCTCGACGAGCCCCGCGAGGTAGGGCACGATGCGCGACTCGAAGTCCTCCGGGGCGAGCATGCGGATGTGGTCCCCGTTGATCGCGTCGGCCTTCTTCTGGTCGAAGCGGGCCGGGTTCGGGTTGACGTCGGCGATGTCGAAGGCCGCGACGAGCTCCTCGGTCGTGAAGACGTCGCGGTCGGCCGCGATCGACCACCCGAGCAGGGCGAGGGCGTTGATGAGCCCCTCCGGCACGAAGCCGCGGTCGCGGTGGTGGAACAGGTTCGACTCGGGGTCGCGCTTCGAGAGCTTCTTCGCCCCCTCCCCGAGCACGAGCGGCATGTGGGCGAAGCGCGGCACGAAGTCCGTGACGCCGATCTCGATGAGCGCGAGATACAGCGCGATCTGCCGGGGCGTCGAGGACATGATGTCCTCGCCGCGGAGCACGTGCGTGATCCCCATGAGCGCGTCGTCGACGGGGTTCACGAGCGTGTAGAGCGGGGCGCCGTTCGGGCGCACGACGACGAAGTCGGTGAAGCTCCCGGCCGGGAAGGTCACGGGGCCGCGGATGAGGTCGACGTAGCTGAGCTCGGTGTCCGGCACCCGGAGGCGGAGGCTGGGCCGGCGACCCTCTGCGCGGAACGCCTCGCGCTGCGCCTCGGTGAGCTCGCGCTCGTGGTTGTCGTAGCCCTGGCGGGGGTCGCGGCCCGCCTCGCGGTTGCGCGCCTCCATCTCCTCGGGGGTGACGAAGCTCTCGTAGAGGAAGCCGGCGGCCTTGAGCCGTGCGATGACGTCCTGGTAGATCTCGCCGCGCTGCGACTGCCGGTAGGGCCCCGCGGGGCCGCCCGTCTCGACGCCCTCGTCCCAGTCGATGCCGAGCCAGCGCAGCGCGTCGACGAGCTGGAGGTAGCTCTCCTCGCTGTCGCGGGCCGCATCCGTGTCCTCGACGCGGAAGACGAGGCGGCCGCCGGTGTGGCGGGCGTAGGCCCAGTTGAAGAGCGCCGTGCGGACCATGCCGACGTGCGGCGTGCCGGTCGGCGAGGGGCAGAACCGCACCGTGACGTCGGTGCCGGTCGCGGTGGTGAAGGGGAGCTCGGACATCGGGGTCGAGTCTAGTTGCGGCTCAGACCAGCAGGTCGCGGAGCCAGGACCGGATGCCGTGGAGGCTCGCGTCGGATCGGCGACGGACCGGGACTCGGAGGATCGCCCTCATCCGGCCGACGGCGGTCGCGCGGAGGCGAGATCTCCGAGTCCGCACTCGAGAGACCGCGGCCGAGCACGCGACGACGGGGCGGGCGGGGCCTCAGGCGGCGAGCGCGACGACGCCGAGCGCGAGCCCGAGGATCGCGAGCCAGGCGAGCGCACCCGCGGCCAGGGCGCGGCCGCCCGAGCGCACGAGCCGGTCGAGGCGCAGCGAGGCGCCGATCGCCGCGAGCGCCGTCGCCAGGAGGGCCGACTGGAGGCCGCCGGCGACCGCGAGGACCGGCTCGGGGACCTCGACGAGCGTCCCCAGGACGACGAGCGCGGCGAAGCCGACGATGAAGAGCGGCACGACGGGCGGCCGGGGCGAGCCGTCCGCCTCCCCGCCCGCGCGCGCGAGGCGCCGCCGCGTCCCGATCGAGGCGCCCGCGACCATCGGGGCGAGGAGCAGCACGCGCGTGAGCTTCACGACGACGCCGACCGCGAGCGCCGCCGCACCCGCGGAGCCGGCCGTCGCGACGACCTGGCCGACATCGTGGACGCTCGCGCCCGCCCACACGCCGAAGCCGTGCGCGTCGAGGCCGAGCAGCGGCGAGAGCAGCGGGAGGACGAGGATCGCGAGCGAGCCGTAGAGGGTCACGAGCGCGGTCGGCGCGGCCGCGTCCTGCTCGCTCGAGCGGCGGGCGGCGCTCATGGCGCCGATCGCGGAGACGCCGCAGATCGCGAAGCCCGAGGCGAGGAGCACCGACTCCTCGCGACCCAGCCCGAGCAGCCGCGCGATCCCCCAGGTCGCGAGGAAGGCGAGCGCCACGAGGGCGACGATCGCGAGCACGACCGGCCAGCCGAGCCCCGCGATGTCGACGAGCGACACCTGGAGCCCGAGCAGCACGATCCCGAGGCGCAGCAGCCGCTTCGCCGCGAGCGCGACGCCCGGCCTGAGCGCGCCGTCGAGCCGGGCGCGGAGCGCGGGGATGCTGCCGGCCGCGACCCCGAGGACGAGCGCGGCCGTCAGCCACGGCACCGCCGACAGGACCGCGTGCACGCCCCAGGCGAGCGCCGCGAGGAACGCGGCCGCGAGCAGCCCCGGCGCGAGGCGCCTCATGCGCCGACCGACCGCACCCGGCCCGCCCGCACCCGCGTCAGCAGCAGCGCGGAGGCGACCGCGACGAGCGCGATCGCGGTGAGCGAGAGCCCGGCATATCCGAGCAGCGCGAGCACGACGCCCGCGAGCGCCCCGCCGAGCCCGCCCGAGGCGCTCATCACGAGATCCGAGCGGCCCTGGATGCGGGTCCGGTGCTCAGGACTCGTCGCGCCGGCCACGAGCGCCGAGCCCGAGACGGTCGACGCGCTCCAGCCGAGGCCCAGGAGGATGAGGCCGACGACGACCGCCGCCTCCGACTCCGCCCCGATCGAGGTGCACAGGAGCGCCGCGAGGAGCATCGCCTGGCCGAGGCCGATGACGAGGATGCGACCCAGACGGTCCGAGAGCACGCCCCAGAGCGGCGAGAGCGCGTACATGCCGGCGACGTGGAGGCTGATCGTGAGGCCGACGATCTCGAGGGTCGCGCCGTGGTGCGTGAGGTGCACGGGCGTCATCGCCATGACGGAGGCCATGGTCGCGTGACTGAGGCCGATGACGGCGATGCCGACCCGCGCGGTCGTGCGGTCGGCATCCACCCGCGCGACCGCCGCCGCGGGGGCCGCGGCCTCGAGCCGGCGGGCGAGGAGCAGGGGATCGGGGCGCAGCCCGACCAGGTAGATGACGGCCGCGAGCGCCTGCGCCGCGATCGTGAGCAGGAAGGGGCCGGCGAGCTCCGGGAGCCCGGCCGCGAGCCCGAGCCGGTTGCCGAGGCCGATCGTGTTCGGCCCGACGACGGCGCCGATCGTCGTCGCCCAGACGACGATCGAGAGGTCGCGCCCGCGGCGTGCGGGCGGGGCGAGGTCGGTCGCGGCGAAGCGCGACTGGAGGTTGACGGCCGTGCCGACGCCGATCATCGCGAAGGCGAGGACCAGCAGGGGGAAGACGACGAGCACGGCCGCGACGATCCCGAGGAACGCGCCGGCGGCCGCCGTCAGCGCGCCCGCGGCGAGCGCCGAGGATCGTCCGAGGCGCTGGGCGAGCGCCGCGAGCGGGACCGCCGCGAGCGCGGCGCCGACCGTGGATCCCGTGGTCGCCGCCCCCGAGAAGGCCTCGGAGCCGGAGACCAGGGTCGCGAGCAGGGCGCCCGCCGAGAGGGTCGACCCCATGCCCAGCCCGCTGAGCACCTGCCCCGCGACGAGGACGCCGCGAGTCCGGCGGTGGACGAGAACCGGGTCGGTCACCGCGGGTCGCGGTACGCGGCGGGGTTCGACAGCGTGCCGATCCCCTCGATGCGGATGTCGACGGTCTGGCCGTCGAGGAATCCGCCGACCCCGTCGGGCGTGCCCGTGAGGATGACGTCGCCCGGCAGCAGGGTCCAGACGTCGGAGATGTACTCGATGAGCTCGGGGATCTTGTGGAGCAGGTCGCTCGTGCGGCCGTGGCGCCGCGGCTCCCCGTCGACCCAGGTCTGGATCTCGAGGTCCGCCGGGTCGAGCTCGGTCTCGATCCACGGCCCGAGCGGGCAGAAGGTGTCGTAGCCCTTCGCCCGCGCCCACTGGCCGTCGGCGAACATCTGGTCGCGGGCGGAGACGTCGTTCGCGATCGTGTACCCGAAGACGACGTCGCGCCAGTTCTCCTTCTTCACCTGCTTCGCGACGTGCCCGATGACGATCGCGAGCTCGCCCTCGTGCACGATGCGCCCCTCGACCGGCGGGATGCGGATCGCGTCGCCCGGCCCCACGACCGAGGTGTTCGGCTTGAGGAAGATCAGCGGGGTGTCGGGGCCCTCATGGCCCATCTCCTTGCGATGCGCGGCGTAGTTCATGCCGACGCAGACGACCTTCGAGCGCGGGATGACGGGCGCGAGCAGCTTCGCCTCCGCGAGCGGCACCCGCTCCCCCGTCGGCTCGTAGGGCATGAGCATGGGGTCGCCGACGAGGACCGCGAGGTCCTCGCCGTCGACGATGCCGTAGCGGGGGCCGTCGGCCCCCGGGCTGGTGAAGCGCGCGACCTTCACGCGTCGAGCCTCCGCATCCACCCGTGCGGGTCCTCGCGGCGGCCGTACTGGATGTCGGTGAGCTCCTGCCGAAGCGACATGGTGAGCTCGCCGGCGACCGCATCCTCGGATCCGATCGTGAACCCCGCCGACTTCAGCTGGCCGATGGGCGTGACGACGGCCGCGGTGCCGCAGGCGAAGGCCTCGACGATCTCGCCCGACTCGACCCCGTCGCGCCACTCGTCGATCGAGACCGGCCGCTTCTCGACCCGGTGGCCGCGGTCCTCGGCGAGCTGCAGGATGCTGTCGCGGGTGATCCCCTCGAGGATCGAGTCGCTGTCGGGGGTGACGAGCGTGCCGTCGGCCTTCACGAGCACGACGTTCATGCCGCCGAGCTCTTCGAGATACCGGCCCTCGAGCGCGTCGAGGAAGAGCACCTGCGCGCAGCCGTGCGCGGCCGCCTCCTGCTGCGGGAGCAGCGAGGAGGCGTAGTTGCCGCCCGTCTTCGCGGCGCCCGTGCCGCCCTTGCCGGCGCGGTTGTACTCGGTCGAGAGCCAGATCGAGACGGGGGCGACGCCGCCCGTGAAGTAGGCGCCCGCGGGGCTCGCGATGACGTAGTAGTTGACCTTCTTCGCGGCGCGGACGCCGAGGAAGGCCTCCTTCGCGAACATGAAGGGCCGGAGGTACAGGCTCGTCTCGGGGGCACTCGGCACCCAGTCGCCGTCGACCGCGATGAGCTGCTCGAGCGACTCGATGAAGTACTCCACCGGCAGCTCCGGCAGCGCGAGGCGCTCGGCGGAGCGCTGGAGGCGGCGGCCGTTCGCGTCCGGGCGGAACGACCAGATGGAGCCGTCGGCGTGGCGGTAGGCCTTGAGCCCCTCGAAGATCTCCTGCGCGTAGTGGAGGACCGCGGCCGCCGGATCGAGCTGGATGGGGCCGTAGGGCTGCACGCGGGGACGGTGCCAGCCGCCCCGCTCCGACCAGCAGATGTCGACCATGTGGTCGGTGAAGTGGTTGCCGAAGCCGGGGTCGGCGAGGACGGCGGCGCGCTCCGCCTCCGTCTTCGCGGACTCGTTCGGGGTCACGGCCCAGGCGAGGTCCTTGCGGGCCATCTGGAGCGGAATCGTCATGTCGGTCTCTTCTTCCGTGGATCAGGTCCATCCTGCCAAGCTCGGGCGGGATCCGGACCCTTTCGGTCTTATTGGAGCCGGTCTTCTCGGAGCCGGGCCGCGATCGCGTCGCCCACCTCGGAGGTGGCGCGTGCGGCGTCGCCTCGTTCGGCGAGGTCGGCCGAGACCGCCTCGCGGATGCGCTCGGCCGCATCCTCCAGCTCGAGGTGGTCGAGGAGGAGGGATGCGGAGAGGATCGCCGCGGTCGGGTCGGCCTTCTGCTGGCCCGCGATGTCGGGTGCGGAGCCGTGGACGGGCTCGAACATCGAGGGGAACGCGCCGTCGGGGTTGATGTTGCCCGAGGCCGCCAGTCCGATGCCGCCGCTGATCGCGCCCGCAAGATCGGTGAGGATGTCGCCGAAGAGGTTGTCCGTGACGATGACGTCGAATCTAGCAGGGTCGGTGACCATGAAGATGGTCGCCGCGTCCACGTGGAGGTAGCCCACCTCGACGCCCGGGTGCTCGGCCGCGACCGCATCCACGGTCCGCTGCCAGAGGGAGCCGGCGTGGGTGAGGACGTTCGTCTTGTGGACGAGCGTGACCTTGCGGCGGCGGCGCTCGGCGAGCGCGAAGCCGGCGCGCACGAGGCGCTCGACGCCGAAGGCCGTGTTGACGCTCACCTCGTTCGCGATCTCGTGCGGGGTGCCGCGGCGGATGTTGCCGCCGTTGCCGACGTACGGCCCCTCGGTGCCCTCGCGGACGACGACGAAGTCGACCTCGCCGGGCTCGGCGAGCGGGCTCGGCACGCTCGGGTAGACGACGGTGGGGCGGAGGTTGACGTAGTGGTCGAGCGCGAAGCGGAGCTTGAGGAGCAGCCCGCGCTCGATGATGCCGCCCGCGAGGCGCGCATCGCGGGGGTCGCCGCCGACCGCGCCGAGCAGGATCGCGTCGTGGCGGGCGAGCGCGGCGACGTCCTCGTCATCGAGGATGCGGCCCGTCTCGAGGTAGTGGCCGGCGCCGAAGGGGTACTCGGCGAGCGCGAGCTCGACCGAGTCGCCGACGGCCGCGCGGAGGACCTTGAGCGCCTCCTCGACGACCTCCGGTCCGATGCCGTCCCCTCGGATGACGGCGATGTCGAGTCGACGGGGCACAGCGCACTCCTCCCGGCCGGCCGGGAGGCCGTCCACGCGATTGTCAGGTGACATCCAGAAAGGTCCGCGACGCCCGTGCGGACGGGGCGCGGTCGCTCTCGAGCCTACCGCGGAACCCGCCCGCGACCGGGTGGCCACTGGGCGGCGGGCGGCTCCGGGTCTAACGTCTGAGGCACCTGATCCGTACGAGAAAGGGACACCCCGATGAGCATCGGACTCGGCATCTTCCTCTTCGTCGTCGGCGCGATCCTCACCTTCGCGCTCGACGTCTCCGTGAACTGGATCGACCTCGACCTCGTCGGCTACATCCTCATGGGCGCGGGCGTCGTCGTCGTCGTGATCGGCATCGCGCTCCTCGCGCGCCGCCGTGCGAGCGTCACGACCGAGCGCTCGGGCGTGGACCCGGCCTCCGGCCAGCGCGTCACGCAGCGGTCGACCGAGAGCGACCTCTAGGCGCGAGCCGCCGATCGGCTCAGCCGCCCGTGCTCGTCGTTCGACGACGAGGGCAGACGTCTGAGCCGGTCTGCGACGCGCCTCAGGCGCGCACGCGCCGCAGCACCACGAGCGAGATCGTCACCGCGAGCGCCATGAGCGCCGCCCCCACGAGACTCGTCGAGAGCACGCCCGAGTCGAAGGCGTGCCGCGCCGACTCGAGGAGCACCGCGCCCTCGGCGCCGCCGACGCGCTCGGCCGCCTCGCCGGCCGCCGCGAGCGTCTCGCGGGCCGCCGCCGCATCCTCCGCCCCGATCCCGGCCGGGATCTCGAGCGAGCTGCGGTAGGCCGCCGCGAGCACGCTCCCGAGCACCGCGGTGCCGAGCACCGCGCCGAGCTCGTAGGCGGTCTCCGAGACGGCGGAGGCGGCCCCCGCCTTCGCCGGCGGGACGCTCGCGATGATGAGGTCGTTGGACAGGGTCTCGGCCGTGCCGATGCCGAGGCCCAGCAGCGCGAAGGCGAGCACGACGGGGCCCGTTCCCGCATCCCCTCCCGTGATCGCCATGACGACGTAGGCCGCGAGCGAGATCGAGAGCGCGCCCGCGATGACGAAGGCCGGCCGGATGCGCTTCACGAGCACGACCGCGAGGAGGCCGGAGGCGATCATCGTGACGACGCCGGGCGCGAGCGCGATGGCGGCGTCGAGCGGGCTGAGCCCCACGACGAGCTGCAGATGCTGCGTCGCGAAGAACAGGAAGCCGACGAGCGAGAAGACGCTCACGAGATTGATCACGACGCCGCCGCCGAACGCGGGCACGGCGAACAGCCCGACGTCGAGCATGGGGTTCGGACGGCGGCGCATCCGCCGCACGAACAGCGCTCCCGCCACGACGCCGATCGCGGCGAGGGCGATCGCGAGCGGGTCGATGCCCTCCGTGGCGACGTGCTTGATCGCGAAGACGACGGGCGCCAGCGCGGCCATGCTGAGGGCGATCCCCGCGGCGTCGATCGGGCCGGGCTCGGGGTCGCGCGACTCGCGGATGAGGATCGGCGCGAGCACGAGGAGCGGCAGCAGCACGGGCACCGCGATGAGGAACACCGAGCCCCACCAGAAGTGCTCGAGCAGCACCCCGCCGACGACGGGGCCGATCGCCGAGCCGACCGAGAAGCCGGTCGCCCAGATCGCGATCGCGAGGCGGCGCTGGCGCCGGTCGAGGAAGAGCGATCGAAGGAGCGAGAGCGTCGAGGGCATGAGCATCGCGCCGAAGACGCCGAGGAGGGCGCGGGCCGCGACGAGCCAGGCGCCGTCGGGCGCGACGGCGGCGAGCGCCGAGACGACGCCGAAGCCGCTCGCGCCGATGAGGAGCATCCGCCGGCGGCCGTAGCGGTCGCCCAGGTTGCCCATGGCGACGAGGAGGCCGGCGAGGACGAGCGGGTAGATGTCGACGATCCAGAGCTGGCCGGCGGCGCTCGGGCGCAGCTCGGCCGCGATCTCGGGGAGCGCGAAGCTCAGCACCGTGTTGTCGATCGAGATCAGCAGCACGGGGAGCATGAGCACCACGAGCGCCGCCCACTCGCGGCGGCCGGCGCGGGGGGCCTCGGGATCCGGCTCGCGGCTCGCGGCAGGGATCGGGGTCGGCTGGGTGCGTGTCACGAGTCGAAACTATACCGTCTGGACGGTAGAGTTTCAGGCATGCCGAGACCCTCGAACCGCGACGCGATCCTCGACGCCTTCGCCGCGATCCTCGACGAGCAGGGCGACCGCCCCGCCACGCTCGACGCGGTCGCCGAGCGGGCGGGCGTCTCGAAGGGCGGCCTCCTCTACCACTACGGCTCGAAGGAGCAGCTCGTCGCGGGCCTCGTCGCGCGGCTCGACGACCTCGTCGCCGAGGACGCCCGGGCCATCCGCGCCGACCCCGACGGCCCCCTCACGGCCTTCCTCCGGGTCTCCGTCGCCGACGACAGCGCCCTCGACCGCACGATGACGGCGCTCCTCCGCATCGCCCAGGACGAGCGGTACCCGGAGGCCCTCGCGGCGCTCCGTCGCGCGGAGCGGGCGTGGCGCGCCATCGTCGAGGAGTCGATCCCCGACGACCCGCTGCTCTCGCGGATGGTGCTGCTCATCAGCGACGGGATGTACTTCTCCTCGCTGCTCGACGTGACCGCGGCGCCCCGCGTCGACCGCGAGGATGCCGCGGCCATGGTCGCCGCGATCGAGACCCTCCGGGCCGCGCGCCGCGGCTGAGCCGGCGCCGCATCCACGACTCCCCCGCGACGCGGCACGGCGGCCGGCATGCACGTCGACGACGTCGTCGCCGGCCCGCTCGCGGCGGATCCGTGCGCGCTGCGGTGCTGCGGCCCCGCGCGGGCTGAGCTCAGACGAACGCGACGGCGAACTGCGCCGCGAAGGAGGCGATGAGCGTCAGCACGTGCGCCGCCCCGATGCCGACCGCCGCCCCGGCGAGCGCACGCGCCGGCTCCGGACGCGCGAGCGAGATCCAGCCGAGCACGAGCCCGACCAGGGCGATGAGCCCGGAGACCAGCCCGATCGCGGCGAGCATCGCGCCGAGCGAGGAGACCGACAGCGCGAGGGACTGCGCGACGAGCGGGAGGAGGGTCGCGAACACGGACTGCCCGATCGCGATCAGCACCGAGACGCCGGCGACCGCGATCGCCGCCCTCGCGAGCGGAGAGCCGACCGGCGTGCCCGGCGACGGCTGGGATGCGGACGGGGCGGCGGGCGTGGGGGCGCTCATGGGACCGAGCCTACGCAGGCCCGCCGCGGTCGGCCAGGGGCTCAGACGCTCGCGAGCGCCCCGGCGACGAACCCGGCGGCCGCCTGCACGAGCGCGAGCGAGGCGACGCCCGTCGCCGCACCGGCCGACCCCTTGGCGACGCCCGGACGGCGCAGGGCGACGATCCCGACGGCGAGCGTCACGACCGCCAGGATCACCCGGACGACCGCCAGGGCGAGGAGCGTCGCGGCGACGGCTCCGGGATCGCTCGACCGCGCGTCGAAGGTGCCCTCGCCGAGCTCCACGGGCATCGTGAGCAGCCGGGGCGCGACCGCGCTCCACACCGTCTGGACGACGACCAGCGCCGCGAGCGCGACCGCGAGGACCAGTGCCGCGCGGCCCAGCGCATCCCTCCGAGGCGGGACGGCGGGCTCAGTCGAGGACGACATCGATCTCGCGGAGCAGGTCCGCGTCGATCGCGCTCGCGACCTGCTCGAGGAGGCCGTCCGGCGCCGGCGAGTCGATCGTGAGGACGCTCAGCGCCGCCCCGCCCGCGCTGCGGCGCGCGATCTGCATGCCCGCGATGTTGATCCCGGCATCCCCGAACTCCTTGCCGTAGACCGCGACGATGCCGGGCCGATCGGTGTAGAGCATCACGACGTGGTGGCGCGCGATCGGCACCTCGACGTCGTAGCCGTTGATCTCGACGATCTTCTCGATCTGCTTCGTGCCGGTGAGGGTGCCCGAGACGGAGATCTGGGTGCCGTCCGCGAGGGCGCCGCGGATGGTGAGGACGTTGCGGTACTCCTCGCTCGTCGCCTCCGTGATGAGGCGGACGGCGACGCCGCGCTGCTCGGCGAGGAGCGGCGCGTTCACATAGGAGACCTGCTCGGAGACGATGTTCGAGAAGATCCCCTTGAGCGCCGCGAGCTTCAGGACGCTCACGTCGTAGTCGACGAGCTCGCCGCGCACCTCCACATCGACCGAGGCGAGCGGGCTGTCGGCGAGGCCGACGAAGACCTGGCCCAGCTTCTCGATGAGCGGGATGCCGGGGCGGACGTAGGGGTCGATGACGCCGCCGGCGACGTTGACCGCGTCCGGCACGAGCTCGCCGCCGAGGGCGAGGCGCACGCTGCGCGCGACCGAGACGCCCGCCTTCTCCTGGGCCTCCTCGGTCGAGGCGCCGAGGTGCGGGGTCACGATGATGTTCGGTGCGCTCGTGAGGAGGTCGTCCTTCGGCGGCTCCGAGGTGAAGACGTCGATGCCGGCGCCCGCGATCTCGCCCGCGTGGAGGGCCGCCGCGAGGGCCGCCTCGTCGACGAGCCCGCCGCGCGCGACGTTCACGACGAAGGCGCTCGGCTTCATGGCCTTGAGCTGCGCCTCGCCGATCATGCCCGTCGTCTCGGGGGTCTTCGGCATGTGGATCGTGATGAAGTCGCTCTCGGCGACGAGCTCGTCGAGCGAGAGGAGCCGCACCCCGAGCTGCTGCGCGCGGGCAGCCGAGATGTAGGGGTCGTAGGCGACGACCTCGACCCCGAAGGCCTGCAGGCGGCTCGCGATGAGCGCGCCGATCCGGCCGAGGCCGATGATGCCGACGGTCTTCTCGTAGAGCTCGACGCCCGTGTACTTCGAGCGCTTCCACTCGCCGCCGGCGAGGCTCGCGTGCGCGGCCGGGATGTGGCGCGCGAGGCTGAGGATGTGGCCGATCGTGAGCTCGGCCGCGCTGATGATGTTGGACGTCGGCGCGTTGACGACCATGACCCCCGCGGTGGTCGCGGCGGGGATGTCGACGTTGTCGAGCCCGACGCCCGCGCGCGCGATCACCTTGAGCTGCGGGGCCGCGGCGATCGCCTCGGCGTCCATGCGGGTCGCGGAGCGGACGAGCACGGCATCCGCGCCCGCGAGGGCCGCGAGGAGCGCCGGGCGGTCGGTGCCGTCCACGGAGCGGATGTCGAAGTCGGGCCCGAGAGCGTCGACGGTGGCGGGGGACAGTTCTTCGGCGATCAGGACGACCGGCTTGGCCACGATTCTTCGATTCCTTCGGCTGCGCGAGCGAGAGCACGACGAGCCTACCGCGGCGGCGGCCGGCCTCCCGACGGCGGGTCGCCGTGTGACGATGGGGGCATGACCGCCGCCGAGATCGCGCTGCTCGCGCTCCGCATCCTCCTCGCCGCGGCCTTCGTCGGGATGGGCGTCGCGCACTTCCTGCCCGGCCCCGCCCGCGGGATGCGGGCCATGATCCCCGGTGCGCTCCGCCGCCCCGGGCTCCCCTCCCCCGCGGCGCTCGTCGCGCTCACGGGCGTCTGCGAGATCGCGGGCGGCCTCGGCCTCCTGGCGCCCTGGGCGCCGCTGCGCGCGGCCGCCGGCATCGCGCTCGCGGTGTTCCTCGTCGCCGTCTTCCCGGCGAACGCGGTCGCGGCGCGCGACCCGGAGCGCTTCGGGCGGGCCGCGATCCCGCTCGTGCCGCGCGCGATCGCGCAGCTCCTCCTCATCGCGCTCGTGCTGCTCGCGGGGCTCGCGCCCGTCTAGGCCGGCGGTCTCAGCCGATGGTCGACGCGGCGAACACGAGCGCGACGCCGAGCGCGCACACGGTCGCGAGGGATGCCGTCAAGACGATCGCGCGGTCGAAGACCGGGCGCCCGCGCGCGACGAGCAGCGCGCCCGCGAAGCCGAGCACCGGCAGCGCGACCCACAGCGACATCCACAGCCACGGCGTCGCCTCGGCCCGGCCGAAGGCCTCGTACACCTGGGTGGTCTGCACCATGTTCCCGATCGCGCGGAGCAGCTGATACGCGAAGAGCACCGCGAATACGAGGGAGGTCGCGACCGCCCACCAGCGCGGCTCGCCGGGCTCCTCGGTCTCGATCGCGACCGGCTCCAGCTCCTCGCCCTCCGGCGTCCGCCCGCCGCTCACGAGGCCGCCCCGACCAGGAGCGGCAGGATCGGCCACGGCACGAGCAGCCCCGTGCCGAGCGCGAGCCAGCCGAGGCGGATGCGGAGGCGGCGGTCCCGGGTGAGGTGCAGCGTCGTCGCGAACCACAGGCCGGGCGCGATCATCGTGAGGAAGTCGCCGAGGCCGTCGAGCACGGCGGTCACGCCGAGCGCGGCCGTGCCGAAGCGCTGCTGCACGGTGAGGATCCAGCCGATCGTGAGGAGGAGGAAGACGAGCGCGAAGAGGCCGGTCGCGAAGGTGCGGCCGCCCTGGCCGCGCGAGGATCCCGAGGCGACGGCCACGGCGTCCGAGCCCTCGGCGTCGCCGCCGTCCGCGCCCTCGTCGTCCGCGCCCGCCCGACGGCGGTCCACCGCCGCCATGCGGTCCTCGACGCCGCTGCGGCCGAGCTCCTCGTCGCCCTCCCAGCGCAGGGCGTCGTCGTCCGGCTCCAGATCGGGATCCGGGGTCCGCTCCGTCATCCGGGGCGGACCTAGCGGTCCAGGCGCAGCTGGAAGACCTCGACCAGGTGCGGGAAGAGCGGGTGCGACGGCTCGATGCCGGTCACGGTCTCGGCGAGGTCGGCGGCGTCGCGGCCGGAGGCGAGGAGCTGCTGGAGCTCGACGCTCTCGGCGTCCGCGGCGACGTCGAAGCGGAGCGCGGCGCCCACCGCGTTGAGGAGATCCCACGCCGTCTCGCCGCGCTCGACGAGCTCCGCGGCCGGCGCGATGAAGCGCTCGTGCCGGGAGAGCTTGCGGAGCGGCCCGCGGCCGACGCGCTCGCAGGTGTCCGGCAGCTCGGGGTTCGAGATGCGCGCGAGCGTCTTCTCGATGTACGCCTGCTGCTCCTCCTCCGAGAAGCCGTGCTTGAGCACGATGAGGCGCTTCGTCTCGTCGAGGACGGCACGCACCTCCGCCTGGAGCTCGGGTGAGGCGAGCGCCTCGCGGATCGACTCCCAGCCCCGGTCGGTGCCATGGTACGCGGCGGTCGCGTGGGCCGTGTTGACCGTGAAGAGCTTCCGCTCGATGAAGGGGGCGAGATCCTCGACCCAGGTCACCCCCGAGATCTCGGGCGGCGCTCCCTGCCAGTCGGGGTGGCGCTCGAAGGCGGTGCGGTCGACGACCCACTCCGAGAAGGACTCGATCGTGACGTCGAGGCCGCCGTGCTGCTCCGGCACGATGCGGTCGATCGCGCAGTTCGCGAAGACCGCGCGCGAGGCGTCGCCGTGGGTGCGGACCGCCTCCGCGAGGATGTCGGTGCCGCCGATCGCGTTCTCGCAGGCGATCACGACGAGGGGCGCGGCGCCCTCCGCGCGGGCCGCGAGGCCGCGGGCCACGAGCGGGGCGACGAACGGCAGGATCCGGGCGCCGACCGCCGTCGTGACGAGGTCGGCCTGCGCGATCTCGGCCACGACCTCCGCCTCGTGGTCGCGGCTGTTGATGGCGCGGTAGCCGTCGACGACGTGGTCGCGTGCGTCGTGCCCGACCTCGTGCACGGTGTAGCTCGAGCGCGCCTGGAGCGCGCCGATGAGCTCGTCGCTCACATCGGCGAAGACGACCTCGTAGCCGCTCTCGTGGAGGAACTGGGCGACGAAGCCCCGGCCGATGTTGCCCGCACCGAAGTGCACCGCTGTCTTGGTCACGAGGCGATCCTACGCGCCGCGGGGCGTCCTCCCGGCGCTTCCCACAGCGCAGCCCGCTCGGTACGGACACCCGGAATGCACGAGGGACCCCGCCATGACGGGGTCCCTCGCGTGACAGACGTGTCTATCGCACCTGGTGACTAGCGGGCGGCCGAACCGTCCACGTAGTCGGCGTCCTGCTGCTTCCACGAGAAGAGGGCGCGGAGCTCCTTGCCGGTCACCTCGATGGGGTGCTGCTCGGCCTTCGCGCGCAGCTCGGTGAACTCGGGCGCGCCCGCGTCCTGGTCGCCGATGAAGCGCTCCGCGAAGGCACCCGACTGGATGTCCGCGAGGACCGCCTTCATGTTCTCCTTGACGTCGGGAGAGATGACGCGCGGACCCGAGACGTAGTCGCCGTACTCGGCCGTGTCGGAGACCGACCAGCGCTGCTTGGCGATGCCGCCCTCCCACATGAGGTCGACGATGAGCTTGAGCTCGTGGAGCACCTCGAAGTAGGCGATCTGCGGCTGGTAGCCGGCCTCGGTGAGGACCTCGAAGCCGTACTGCACGAGCTGCGAGGTGCCGCCGCAGAGGACCGCCTGCTCGCCGAAGAGGTCCGTCTCGGTCTCCTCGGTGAAGGTCGTCTTGATGACGCCGGCGCGCGTGCCGCCGATCGCCTTCGCATAGGACTTCGCGGTCTCCCAGGCGGAGCCCGTCGCGTCGACCTCGACGGCGATGATGTCCGGGATGCCGCGGCCGGCGACGAACTCGCGGCGCACCGTGTGGCCGGGGGCCTTCGGGGCGACGAGGATGACGTCGACGCCCTCGGGCGCGTCGATGTAGCCGAAGCGGATGTTGAAGCCGTGCGCGAAGGCGAGCGTCTTGCCCGGCGTGAGCTTGTCCTTGATGGAGTCGGCGAAGATCGAGCGCTGGTGCTGGTCCGGCGCGAGGATCATGATGAGGTCGGCCCACTCGGCGGCGTCGGCGACGCTGGAGACCTCGAAGCCCTCCTCCTGCGCCTTCGCGGTCGACTTCGAGCCGTCCTTGAGCGCGATGCGGACCTCGACGCCCGAGTCGCGGAGGTTCTGGGCGTGGGCGTGGCCCTGCGAGCCGTAGCCGACGATGGCCACCTTCTTGCCCTGGATGATCGACAGGTCGGCGTCCTGGTCGTAGAAGATCTCGGTCACTGTTGGTTCTCTCCTTGTTGGGGTCAGAGGGGTCAGGAGCGCAGGACGCGCTCGGTGATGCTCTTCGGGCCGCGGCCCATCGCGAGCAGGCCGGACTGGGCGAGCTCGCGGATGCCGTACGGCTCGAGGACGCGGAGGAAGGCCTGCACCTTGCCGCTGTCGCCCGTGACCTCGATCACGAGCGCATCCGTGGCCACGTCGACGACGCGGGCGCGGAACAGGTTCACGGCCTCAAGGATCTGCGAGCGGGTCGTGTTGTCGACGCGCACCTTGACGAGCAGGTGCTCGCGCTGCACGGAGGCGTTCGGGTCGAGCTCCACGATCTTGATGACGTTGACGAGCTTGTTGAGCTGCTTCGTCACCTGCTCGAGCGGGAGCTCGTCGACATCCACGACGACCGTGATCCGCGAGAGCCCCGGGATCTCGGTCGGGCCGACCGCGAGCGAGTTGATGTTGAAGCCGCGGCGGGCGAACAGCCCCGCGACGCGGGTGAGGAGGCCCGGCTTGTCCTCGACCAGCAGCGACAGCACATGCGCGCTCATCACTCGTCCTCCCACTCCGGCGCGTGCTCCCGCGCGTACTGGACCTGCGAGTTGCCGACGCCCTGCGGGACCATCGGCCACACCATCGCGTCCCGGCTGACGACGAAGTCGATCACGACGGGACGGTCGTTCGTCTCGAGCGCGAGCGTGATCGCGGCGTCGATCTCCTCCTTCTTCGTGACGCGGATGCCGAGGGCGCCGTAGGCGTCGGCGAGCTTCACGAAGTCGGGCACCATGCGGGTCTGCTCGCCGTCCTTGACCGATCCCGTGTTCAGGTCGGTGAAGGAGTGGCGGCCGTCGTAGAAGAGCGTCTGCCACTGGCGCACCATGCCGAGCGAGGAGTTGTTGATGATCGCGACCTTGATGGGGATGTCGTTGATCGTGCAGGTGGCGAGCTCCTGATTGGTCATCTGGAAGCAGCCGTCGCCGTCGATCGCCCACACCGTGCGGTGCGGCTCCGCGACCTTCGCGCCCATCGCGGCGGGCACCGAGTAGCCCATCGTGCCGGCGCCGCCCGAGTTGAGCCAGGCGTGCGGGCGCTCGTACTTGATGAACTGCGCGGCCCACATCTGGTGCTGGCCGACCCCGGCCGCGTAGACGGCCTCGGGGCCCGAGAGCGCGCCGATCCGCTCGATGACGTGCTGGGGCGAGAGGAGGCCGTCATCCGGCTCCGTGTAGCCGAGCGGGAAGTTGGCGCGCAGCTGCTCGAGGCGCGTCCACCAGTCGGCGTAGTCGGGCTTCGCCGAGCCGCCGAGCTGGCCGACCGCGTCGATGAGGTCCGCGATGACCTCCTTCGCATCCCCCACGATCGGCACGTCGGTCGCCATGATCTTGCCGATCTCGGCCGGATCGATGTCGACGTGGACGATCTTCGCCTCGGGCGCGAACTCGCTCACCTTGCCGGTGACCCGGTCGTCGAAGCGGGCGCCGAAGGAGATGATGAGGTCCGACTCCTGGAGGCCGAGCACGGCCGGCACGGAGCCGTGCATGCCCGGCATGCCGAGGTGCTGCGGGTGGGAGTCCGGGAAGGCGCCGCGGGCCATGAGCGTCGTGACGACGGGG
Source organism: Homoserinibacter sp. YIM 151385 (assembly GCF_027912415.1). Taxonomy (NCBI): domain Bacteria; kingdom Bacillati; phylum Actinomycetota; class Actinomycetes; order Micrococcales; family Microbacteriaceae; genus Homoserinibacter; species Homoserinibacter sp. YIM 151385. The sequence continues at coordinate 1,401,160 of NZ_CP115175.1, forward strand.
GCGCCGGTCAGCTCGGCGAGCTTCAGCAGCTCGGCGTGCGCACCGGAGCGGATGACGCCGCCGCCCACGTAGAGGACGGGCTTCCGCGAGGAGAGCAGGAGCTCCGCCGCCGCGACGATCTGCTTGCCGTGCGCCTTCGTGACGGGGCGGTAGCCGGGCAGCTCGACCTTCGGCGGCCAGATGAACGGCGCCGAGTTCTGCTGCGCGTCCTTCGTGACGTCGACGAGCACGGGGCCGGGGCGTCCGGTCGTCGCGATCTGGTAGGCGGCCGCGAGCGTCGCGGGCACGTCCTCGGGGCGGCGCACCAGGAAGGAGTGCTTCGTGATCGGCATCGTGATGCCCACGATGTCGACCTCCTGGAAGGCGTCCGTGCCCATGACGGTCGAGAACACCTGGCCGGTGAGCGCGATCATCGGCACGGAGTCCATGTGCGCGTCCGCGATCGCGGTCACGAGGTTCGTGGCGCCGGGACCGCTCGTCGCGATCGCGACGCCGACGCGACCCGAGGCCGCGGCGTAGCCCTCGGCCGCGTGGCCGGCGCCCTGCTCGTGACGGACCAGGATGTGGCGCACCGCCTCCGAGGCCATGAGCTCGTCGTAGAACGGCATGATCGCGCCGCCCGGGAGGCCGAAGACGTCGGTGACGCCGAGCTTCTCGAGGGTGGCGAGGATCTGGCCGGAGCCGGTCAGGATGGGCGGCTCGCCGCCCGCGGCAGGGCGCGGCGCGGCGGGCGCAGCGGATGCATCCGCAGTCATAGGGGGTGTCCTTCGTGTCGTGAAGAGCTGGTGAGAGGAGCGCGAGCTACCCCGTGACGGCGCCTTCCGCGGCGGAGCGCACGAGCTTGGAGTACTTCGCGAGGACGCCACGGGTATAGCGCGGAGGAAGCGGAGCCCAGCCGTCGCGGCGGGCTTCCAGCTCGGCCGGATCGACCAGTAGGTCGATCGACCGGGCTGCGATATCGACCCGGATCTGATCACCATCTCTCACGAAGGCGATGGGACCTGCGTCGACAGCCTCGGGAGCGATGTGGCCGACGCACAGGCCGGTTGTGCCGCCTGAGAATCGTCCGTCGGTCAAGAGTAGTACATCCTTGCCGAGCCCCGCGCCCTTGATGGCGGCCGTGATGGCGAGCATCTCGCGCATGCCCGGGCCGCCCTTGGGGCCCTCGAAGCGGATGACGACGACGTCGCCGGCCGCGATCTCGCCGTTCGTGAGCGCATCCATCGCCGCCCGCTCGCGCTCGAAGACGCGCGCGGGGCCCTCGAAGGTCGCGGCGTCGAAGCCCGCGGTCTTGACGACGGCGCCCTCGGGGGCGAGCGAGCCCTTGAGGATCGTGAGGCCGCCCGTCTCGTGGATCGGGTCGTCGAGCTGACGCAGCACCGCGCCGTCGAGCTTCGGCGGGTCGATGTCGGCGAGGTTCTCGGCGAGCGTCTTGCCGGTGACGGTGAGCGCGTCGCCGTGCATGAGGCCGGCATCCAGGAGCGCCTTCATGAGCACGGGGAGGCCCCCGCGGCGGTCGACGTCGTTCATGACGTACTGGCCGAAGGGCTTGAGGTCGCCGATGTGCGGCACCTTCGAGCCGATGCGGTTGAAGTCGTCGAGGGTCAGCTCGACCTCCGCCTCGTGCGCGATCGCGAGCAGGTGCAGCACGATGTTCGTCGAGCCGCCGAGCGCCATGCCGACCGCGATCGCGTTCTCGAAGGCCTTCTTCGTCAGGATCGTCCGCGCCGTGATGCCGGTGCGCAGCAGGTTCACGACGGCCTCGCCCGAGCGGTGCGCGTAGTAGTCGCGGCGGCGGTCGTAGCTGGGCGGCGAGGCGGAGCCGGGGATCGACAGCCCGAGCGCCTCCGCGACGCTCGCCATGGTGTTCGCGGTGTACATGCCGCCGCAGGAGCCCTCGCCCGGCGCGAAGGCGCACTCGATCGTCTTCGCGTCCTCGAGGCTCATCTTGCCGGCCTTGACCGCGCCGACGGCCTCGAAGGAGTCGATGATCGTGATCTCCTTCTCCGTGCCGTCGCTCAGGCGCACCCAGCCGGGGGCGATGGAGCCCGCGTAGAGGAAGACGCTCGCGAGGTCGAGGCGCGCGGCCGCCATGAGCATGCCCGGGATGGACTTGTCGCAGCCCGCGAGCAGGACGGAGCCGTCGAGGCGCTCGGCCTGCATGACGGTCTCGACGCTGTCGGCGATGACCTCGCGGCTCACGAGCGAGAAGTGCATGCCCTCGTGACCCATCGAGATGCCGTCGGAGACGGAGACGGTGCCGAACTGGAGCGGGTAGCCGCCGCCCGAGTGCACGCCCTCCTTCGCCGCCTGCGCGAGGCGCGCGAGGCTGAGGTTGCAGGGGGTGATCTCGTTCCAGGAGCTCGCGATGCCGATCTGGGGCTTCTCCCAGTCCTCATCGCCCATGCCGACCGCACGGAGCATCCCGCGGCTCGTCGTGGCCTCGATGCCGTCCGTGACGACACGCGAGCGGGGCTTCCAGTCGGGCGCGCCGGCGCCCTCGGCAGGTGTTTCAGGCATGTGACGAGTGTAGAGCGGCCGGGGGTGCAGGATGGACGGCATGGGACGCCCGGGAGCACTCGTCATCGGCGTCGGCCGCGCCTCCTCGATCGGGGCGGGGATCGCCGCGCGCCTCGCCCGGGAGGGCTGGGACCTCGCGTTCACCCACCGCACCGAGCACGACCTCCGGCTGGGCGGCACGGCCGAGGATCCCGAGCGGATCGCGGCGGAGCTGCGGCAGGCGGGCGCGCGCGTCGTGCACCGCGACCTCGATCTCGCGGACGCGCAGGCCGCGCAGTCGGTCGTCCCCTGGGCGGCCGGCGAGCTCGGGCCGCTGACCGCGCTCGTCCTGACGCACGCCGAGGGCGTCGACAGCGACATCGCCTCCACGAGCGTCGAGAGCTGGGATCGCCACTTCGCGGTCAACGCGCGGGCGAGCTGGCTGCTCGTGCGCGACTTCGCGGCGCAGGCCCCGGGGCTCGAGGCCGAGGGGCCGCGGGCCGGCACCGGCCGAGGCCGCATCGTCGCGCTCACGAGCGACCACGTCGCGTACAACCTGCCCTACGGCGCCTCGAAGGGCGCGCTCGACCGGCTCATCCAGGGCGCCGCGGTCGAGCTCGGCGACCGCGGCATCACCGCGAACCTCGTCAACCCCGGGCCGATCGACACGGGGTGGATGGATGACGCGATCCGGGAATGGGGTCTCACCCGTCAGCGCACGGGGCGCCTCGGCACCCCGGCCGACACGGCATCCCTCGTGGCCTGGCTGCTCTCCCCCGACGCCGGCTGGGTGACGGGCCAGCTCATCACGTCCGACGGCGGCTTCTCGAGCTGAGCCGCGATGCGGGTTTCTCCGCATTCGCCGCGCGGATCCGCGCGGCGAATGCGGAGAAACCCACATCGCGGGCTAGTGCTCGGGGCGGCTCGCCTCGTCGACGGCGTCGGCGAGGTCGTCCCGCACCATGAGGTCCTCGCGGTAGTTGCCGGTGCGGTAGCCCGCGCGCCCCACCATGTGGGCCGCGACCGGCGCCGTGAGCATCTGGAACAGCACGACCGGCAGGAGCGCGAGCAGCGTCGACCAGCTGCGGTCGGCGAGCGCGATCGCCGCGACCACGAACACGAGCCCGAGGATCTGCGGCTTCGTGCCGGCGTGGAGGCGCGTCAGGGCATCCGGGAACCGGAGCAGGCCGACGCCCGCCGCGAGCGACAGCGCGCCGCCGAGCACGAGCAGGATCGCCGCCGCGAGGTCGAGCGGCATGTCGAGGCTCACGAGCCGCCACCCCCCTGGATGCCGCGATCCTGCTTCGAGACGTAGCGCGCGACCGCGACCGTGCCGAAGATCGCGGACGCCGCGAGGACGAGCATGAGCGGGATCGAGCGCGTGTGGTGGTTCACGACCATCTCCATCCCGACGATGAGCATGAGGCAGGTGAGCAGCACGTCGGAGGCGATCATGCGGTCGAGGATCGAGGGGCCGCGGACGACGCGGAAGACCGCGAGGAGGCCGGTCGCCGCGAACAGCGCGCCCGCGATCCAGTGCAGGACGGTCATGCGTCGAGCCTCCTCAGATCGGCGCGCGAGCCGAGCGCGCGGACGGCGCCGCGCTCGACGCGGAGGACGTCGCGGCGGACCTTCTCGATGTCGGCCTCCGTGCGGGCGCCGAGCGCGTGGAGGTAGAGGATCGAGCGGTCGCGGTCGACCTCGACGACGATGGAGCCCGGCACGAGCGAGACGACGACGGAGGTGATCGTCACGATGAAGTCGCTGCGGGTGTGCAGCTGCACCGCGATGACCGCGTTGCCCCGGATGCCGCGCGGGTCGAAGGCGCGCGCCGCGACCTGGAAGGAGGCCCGCACGAGATCCCAGAGGAAGATCCCGAGGAACACGAACAGCCAGAGCACGTTGGTGCGACCCGAGAGCTCGACGGGCGGCAGGTAGAAGACGCGCGTCACGACCACCGCGACGGCGAGACCGCTGAGCACCGAGAGCCAGGAGACGGTGCCCCAGAGCAGCATCCACAGCAGGACGAGGGCGACGAGGAGCGGGAGCTGCTGCCACACGATGGCGCCGATCTCGAGCTTCTCCTCGCGGGTGCGCCCCCCGGCCTGCCCGCTCACGGCGCACCCTCCGGGAACACGCTCGCGATGTAGGAGGCGCTCTCCAGGCTCTCGCCCGCGCGGGCCGCGAGCTCGTAGAGCGGTCCGGCCGCGACGGTGAGCACGAGGCTCACGAGCACCATGCCGGCGGTCGCGCCGATCATGAGCCGCGGCGTCGTCTTCGCCTCCTGCACCTGCACGGCCGCCGTCACGGGGGCGGTGCCGCCGGCGAGGAGCGCATCGGGGGCCGCGAGGCGCTCGGGCTCGTGCCCGCTGCGCACCGGGTCCTCGCCGGCCGCCGCGGCATCCGCGTCGTGCTGCTCGGCGACCTCCCGTGCGGAGCGCCAGAAGGCGAGGCTCCACACGCGGATCAGCGCGTACAGGGTGAGCAGCGAGACGAGGGCCCCCGCGCCGACGAGCGTCCAGGCGAGCCAGGACCCCTCGAGCGCGCTCGCCTCGAAGAGCGCGAGCTTGCCGATGAAGCCGGAGAAGGGCGGGATGCCGCCGAGGTTGAGCGCCGGCACGAAGAAGAGGATCGCGAGGAGCGGGGATGCCGCGAGCAGTCCGCCGAGGCGGGTGATCGAGGTGGTGCCGCCGACGCGCTCGATGAGCCCCGTCGCGAGGAACAGCGTCGTCTGCACGACGATGTGGTGCACGACGTAGTAGATCGCGGCCGCCGTGCCCTCCGCGGTCCCGAGGCCGACACCGAGCACCATGTAGCCGATGTGGCTGACGAGGGTGAAGGAGAGCAGTCGCTTGATGTCGGTCTGGGCGACCGCGCCGAGCACGCCGACGACCATCGTGAGGCCCGCGATCACGAGCAGCAGCCAGTTGAGGTCGGGACCGGGGAAGATGAGCGTCTCGGTGCGGAGGATCGCGTAGACGCCGACCTTCGTGAGCAGGCCCGCGAAGACCGCCGTGACCGGTGCGGGCGCCGTCGGGTAGGAGTCCGGCAGCCAGAAGGAGAGCGGGAACACCGCCGCCTTGATGCCGAAGGCGACGAGCAGCATGACGTGGAGCACGATCTGCACCGAGCCGTCGATCTCGCCCATCCGCACCGAGATGTGGGCGATGTTGACGGTGCCGAGCGCGCCGTAGATGAGCGCGATGGAGGCGAGGAACAGCGCCGAGGAGACGAGGCTCACGACGATGTAGGTCGTGCCGGCGCGGATGCGCGCCTCCGTGCCGCCGAGGGTGATGAGCACGTAGCTCGCGACGAGCAGGATCTCGAACCCGACGTAGAGGTTGAAGAGGTCGCCCGCGACGAAGGCGTTGAAGACGCCCGTGCCGAGGATGAGGTAGGTCGGGTAGTAGATCGAGACCGGCGTCTCGTCGTGCCCGTCCGCGAGACCCTGCCCGACCGAGAAGACGAGGACCGCGAGGAGCACGATCGCCGAGATGAGGAGCAGGAGGGCCGAGAGCCGGTCGACGACGAGCGCGATGCCGTAGGGCGCCGCCCAGCCGCCGACCTCCATGACCAGGGTGCCCTCGGCATCCACCTGCACGAGCAGGACGGCGCTGATCGCGACGACGACCACGAGCGCGAGGATCGACACGATGCGCTGCAGGCGGGGGCGCTTGCCGAGGACGAGCGCGAGCGCCGCGCCGAGCAGCGGCACGAGGACGACGGCGGGCACGAGGGCGATCATGTGGTGGCCTCCTCCTGCGGGCTCGGGCTGCCGACGGTGCGGTCGGCGGCCTCGTCGGCCTCCGTGTGCTCGTCGTCGACGAAGTCGGTGTCGGCGTCGACCGCGGCCTCCTCCTCGGGCACGCCGCCCGCGCTGAGCGCGAGGTCGGCCTCGTCGTCCTCGACCTCGTCGGCCTGGCCGAGGCGCCAGGAGCGGTAGATGAGGGCGAGGAGGAAGGCGGAGACGCCGAAGGTGATGACGATCGCGGTGAGCACGAGGGCCTGCGGCAGCGGGTCGGTCATGTCGCTCGAGGGCGCCTCGCCGTCGGCGATGGGTGCGACCCCCGGCATCCCGGCCATCGAGAAGATGAGGAGGTTCGTGGCGTTGCCGACGAGGAGGAAGCCGAGGAGGACGCGGGTCATGCTGCGCTCGAGCATGAGGTAGACGCCGCAGGCGTACAGCACGCCCATGACGAGCAGGATCGTCAGCGAGAGGCTCACGCGCGCACCCCCTCGGGCTCGGGGGCGCCGGCGTCGCCGTCCTCGTACTGGCGGTCGACCTCGGCGCCGAGCGAGCGGAGCACATCGAGCACGAGGCCGATGACGACGAAGTAGACGCCGATGTCGAAGATCGTCGAGGTCACGAAGTCGAACTCGCCGAGCGGGCCGAGCGGCACCGTGAACCACGAGGAGGTGAGCGCGTCGACGCCGAACAGGAGCGGGACCGCGGCGGTGCCGCCCGCGAGGATGAGGCCCGCGCCGAGCGTCTTGCCCGCGTCGAAGGGCGCCGCGGCGCCGAGCTCGAAGCGTCCGCCCGCGAGGTAGCGGCCGACGAGCGCGAGGCCCGCGACGAGGCCGCCCGCGAAGCCGCCGCCGGGCGCGTTGTGCCCGACGAGGAGCAGGTAGATCGACAGGACGATGAGGGCGTGGAAGACGAGGCGCACGACGACCTCGAGGAGGATCGAGCGGTGCTGCTCGGCGAGGGTGCGGCCCGCGAGCAGCCAGGCGCCGCGACTCGACTCGCTCGCGGCGGTGCGGCGCTCGGCGCGGCGGTCGCGGTAGGCCTGGCGGGCCTCGCGGCGTCCCACGCGCGGGAGGGTGTCGGCGCGGCCGCGGAGGAAGACGAGGCTCGCGACGCCGGTCGCGGCCGCGATGATGACCGAGAGCTCGCCCATCGTGTCCCAGCCGCGGAGATCGACGAGCGCGACGTTGACGACGTTCTCGCCGTGCCCCTGCGTGACCGCGAGCTCCGCCCACTCGACCGAGATCGGGACGTCGACGCGCGCGCCCGCGGCGACGAGCGCGACCATGATCATGACGAGCCCGACGGCGGCGCCGATGAGCGCGCGCACGAGCCGGAAGCCGGAGCCGTGCTGGTCGCCGAGCCGCGCCGGGAGGCGACGGAGCACGAGGACGAAGGCGACGAGCGTCACGATCTCGACGAGCGCCTGGGTGAGCGCGAGGTCGGGGGCGCCGTGCAGGCCGAAGAGGGAGGCCATGCCGAGGCCCGTGACGCCGACGAGCACGACCGCCTGGAAGCGCTTCGCGGCCCGGGTCGCCGCGATCGCCGCGCCCGCCATGAGGAGGCCGATCGCGAGCTGCGCGGGCGAGTCCCACTCGCGCACATCGCCGAGCCCGCGGCCCGAGAGGGCGACCGCGGTCGAGGCGGCGACCACGACCACGACGAAGATCGTGCCGAGGTAGAAGGGCAGCGAGCCGCGCTGCGTCTTCCGCGTGACGGCGATCGCGGTCGCCTCGAGCGCTCGGATCGCGGCGCGGTACGCGCGGGGCGCGAGCTGCTCCGGCTGGGGGGCGCCCGGCACGCGCCGCCCGATGAGCGCGAAGACGAGCGCGCCGAGCCCGATCGAGAGCGCCGAGACGGCGAGCGCGGGCTCCAGCCCGTGCCAGAAGGCGAGGTGCGCGATCTCGCCCTCCGCGGGCGTCCGGTCGGCGACGGCGCCGAGCAGCGGATCCGCGAGGTGCGCGACGGGCCCGAGGAGGAGGCCGGCGGCGGCGAGCGCGATCGGCGCGACCTCGAAGAGCGCGGCGACGCGGCCGTGCGGGCCGGGCGTGCAGCGCTCCACGCCGGCCTTCGTGCCGAAGGCCCCCCAGAGGAAGCGCACGCCGTAGGCGAGGGTGAGGGCGGAGCCGAGCACGATGATGCCGAGCGCGAGCCAGGACAGCGCATCCCCGGCCTCCCCCGCATCCAGCAGGGAGGTGAGCACGGCCTCCTTCGCGACGAAGCCGAAGGCCGGCGGGAGGCCCGCCATCGAGAGGATCGCGGCGGCGGCCGTCGCCGCCAGGACCGGCCGGGTGCGGCCCAGCCCCGACAGCTTTCGGAGGTCGCGGGTGCCCTCGCTGTGGTCGACGACGCCGACGACGAGGAAGAGCGTCGACTTGAAGAGGGCGTGGCCGACGAGGAGCGCGGTGCCGGCGAGCACGGCGTCGCGGGTGCCGATCGCGGCGACCGCGACGAGGAAGCCGAGCTGGCTCACCGTGCCGTGCGCGAGCACCAGCTTGAGGTCGGTCTGCCGCAGCGCCGTCCAGGCGCCGACGAGCATCGTGAGGAGGCCGAGGGCGACGAGCGACTCGCGCCAGCCCGGCACCTCGGCGAGACCCGGCGACATGCGGAGCGCGAGATACATGCCCGCCTTCACCATCGCCGCCGCGTGGAGGTAGGCGCTCACCGGCGTGGGCGCGGCCATCGCGGCCGGGAGCCAGAAGTGGAAGGGCACGAGCGCCGACTTCGACACGATGCCGACGACGACCAGCGCGGCGCCGACGATCGCGGGCGCGCCCCCCGGCGCCGCCTCGACGATCCCTGCGAGCGAGGAGGTGCCGGTCTGCTGCCAGAGGACCACGAGCCCCACGAACATCGCGAGCCCGCCGAGGGTCGTCACCATGAGCGCCTGCATCGCGGCCCGGCGACTCGCCCGACGACCCGTCGCGTGGCCGATCAGGAGGTAGGAGAAGACGCTCGTCGCCTCCCAGAACACGAAGAGCAGGAAGACGTCGTCCGCGACGACGAGCCCGTACATGGCGCCCGCGAAGGCGAGGAAGGTCGCCGCGAAGCGTCCCAGCGCCGGCTCGTCGGAGCGGAAGTAGCGCGCGCAGTAGACGAGCACGAGCGCCCCCACGCCGCCCACCACGAGGGCCATCGTCGTCGAGAGCGCATCCAGCCGGAACGCCAGCGCGAGATCGAGCTGGGCGACCCACTCGACGCGCTCCTGGAGCGGGATGCCGGCCACGGCATCCGGGATCGCGAGCGCCGCGTGCACGGCCGCCGCCGCGGGCACGATCGCGGCGAGGAGGAAGACGCCTCGCCCGAGGCGGCGCGTGAGCGCCGGGAGGAGCACCGCGAGGAGGGCGAACGCGCAGAGGAGGGCCAGCATGACGGTCCTCCCAGTTCGTCGAGGCGGCTCCCGCCCGCGGTCGCGGGCGGAGGGTCGTCGGGACGGCAGGAATCCGGATGAAGGCCGGAGACGTGCGCCCTGGAGTCGCTCCCTATTCTACGGGTCTCAGAGCGGCCGCCGCTGACCGCGGCGGCGACCCGGGCTCAGCGCTCCGGCTCAGCGCTCGACCGGATGCGCCACCGCGCGCAGCTCGGCGAGGAGCGCGAGCACCGCCGCGACCTCCTCCGGTCCCTCGACCCGGTGGGCGGCGATCGTCTCGCCCGGGCCGCTCTTCAGCGCCAGATCACCCTCGCCGAGCGCCGCGAAGGCGTCCTCGTCGGTCACGTCGTCGCCCGCGTACAGCACGGCGTCCGCGCGCGTGTAGCGCCGCAGATGCTCGACCGCCTCGCCCTTCGTCGTCGAGCGCACCGAGAACTCGAGCACGTTCTTCCCGCGCCGGACGGTCAGGTCCTCGAGCTCGGCCGCCGTCTCGCTGAGCGCCACGAGGTGCGCGACGCGGGAGGCGTGCTCGCTCGCGAGGCGGGTGTGGAGCGCGAAGCCGGCCGGCTTCTCCTCCAGCCACACGTCGTCGATCGCGCCCGCGACCTCCCCCAGCACCTCCTGGAGCACCTCGACGCCGCGCCGCTCCTGCTCGTCGAGGCCGACCACGTCATCGGGATCGTCGAGCCGCAGCTCGATGCCGTGCGAGCCGACGAGGAGCACGTCGTCGGGGAGGTCGGTGACGTGCTCGAGGCTGCTCAGCGCCCGCCCGCTCACCATCGCGACGCGGACGCCGGCCAGCCCGCGGAGCCGGAGCACCGCATCCCGCGCGGCCGGCACCGCCCTGGCCTGCTCGGGACGGTCGACTTCGGGCGCGAGCGTGCCGTCGAAGTCGAGGGCGACGAGGAGCCGGGGGACGCGCGCGAGCCCCGCGACCGCCTGGCCGATCGACTCGGGCAGCGCCGTGCTCACGACTCCGCCCTCGCGCGGCGGAGGGTGTCGAGGAAGCTGCGCGACCAGTGCGCCACGTCGTTGTCGCGCACCCGCTTGCGAAGCGACCGCATCCGACGGCGACGGTCCGCCCGCGGCATCTCGACGGCCTGCATGATCGTGTCCTTGAGGCCCGCGATGTCGTGCGGGTTGATGAGCAGGGCGGCCTTGAGCTCGTCCGCGGCGCCCGCGAACTCGCTCAGCACGAGCACGCCGTCCTCGTCCTTGCGGGCCGCCACGTACTCCTTCGCGACGAGGTTCATGCCGTCGCGCAGCGCCGTCACGAGCATGACGTCGGCCGCGAGGTAGAGCGCCGCCATCTCCTCGCGCGGGAAGCCGTGGTGGAGGTAGCTGATCGCCTGGTGGCTGATGGTGCTGAAGTCGCCGTTGAGCCGGCCCACCGTCAGCTCGATCTCGTCGCGGAGCTGGCGGTACGTCTCCACCCGCTCGCGGCTCGGGCTCGCGACCTGCACGAGCACCGTGTCCTCGACATCGATCCGGCTGTCCTTGAGGAGCTCGCCGTACGCCTTCAGCCGGTGCCCGATCCCCTTCGTGTAGTCGAGGCGGTCGACGCCGAGCAGGATCGTCTCGGGGTCGCCGAGGTCGTGCCGGATCTGCGCCGCGCGCGCCACGACCTCGGGGCGCTGCGCGAGCTCCTCGAAGGCGGCGGCGTCGATCGAGATCGGGAAGGCCTTCGCCACGACCTCGCGGGTGCCGTCGCCGTCCGGCACCTCGACGATCGAGCCGCGCGTCGAGTACGGCAGGAGGCGGCGGATCGCGCGCGTGAAGTTGCCGGCGTCGGCGGCGCGCTGGAAGCCGATCACGTCCGCCCCGAGGAGCCCCTCGATGATCTGCGTGCGCCAGGGCAGCTGCGAGTAGATGCCGTATGCCGGGAACGGGATGTGGTTGAAGAAGCCGATCGTGAGGTCCGGGCGGAGCTCGCGCAGCATCCTCGGCACCAGCTGCAGCTGGTAGTCCTGCACCCAGACGGTGGCGCCCTCCGCGCTCACCTCGGCGGTGCGCTCGGCGAAGCGGCGGTTGACCTCGACGTAGCGCTCCCACCAGACGCGGTGGTAGCTCGGCTGCGCGATGACGTCGTGGTAGAGCGGCCAGAGGGTGTCGTTGCTGAAGCCCTCGTAGTAGAGCTCGATGTCGCGCTCGCTGAGCGGCACCGGCACGATCGTGATGCCCTCGTTCTCGAAGGGCTCGAGGTCGAGGTCCGGCTGGCCGGCCCAGCCGACCCACGCGCCGTCGGCCGCGCGCATGACGGGCTCGAGCGCGGTGACGAGGCCGCCGGGCGACTGCTTCCACGCGGTGGCGCCGTCCGCATCCACGACCCGGTCGACGGGGAGGCGGTTGGAGACGACGATGAAATCGGTTCGATCGTCGGGCATGCGCCCAGCCTACCGAGCCGGCCGCCGGCATCCGGCGGACGCCCAGAGGAGGCCCAGGTGCGCGGTGCGCGCGGCGGCCGCCCGTGAGGGGTCCCATATGACGGGTCTCGGCCTCCCGTACCCGTCATATGGGACCCCTCGCGGGACGCGCGAGGTGCGCGAGGGTCGGTCGAGCGTCAGGCGGCCAGGCCGAGGGCCCGCGCGCGGCGGGTGCGGGCGAGCGCGAGGTGCGCGAAGCCGACCGAGGCGAGCCCGACGACCAGCAGGAGCGCCGCCGCCGAGAGCACGGGGCCGGCCGGTCCGCCCGTGACGATGCCCTGCATCCCGCGCACCGCCGCCGTGAGCGGCAGCACCTCGCTGAGGCTCCGGAACGGCTCGGCGAGCGCCTGCACCGGGTAGAGCCCGCCGGTCGCGACGAGCTGCAGTCCGAGCAGCAGCAGCGAGACGACGATGCCGGTGCGGCCGAGCCAGGTCGTGAGGAGGTGGTGGAGCGCCGTGAAGGCGCCCGCCGTGAGCAGCGAGAAGCCGAGCGTCGCCGGCAGCGCAGACCACGCGACCCCGAGGACCGTGTGGAGGAGCGCCACGAGCAGCACCGCCTGCGCCGCCGTCGCCGCGAGGGCGAGGCCGAGACGGGAGCCGAGGATGCGGCCCGTCGCCGCGGTCGAGGCGAGGACGCGCCGCGAGACGGCCGGCAGCATGAGCGCGATCGCGATCGCGCCCGCCCAGAGGCCGATCGGACCGAAGAAGGTCGCGATGATCGGGCCGACCTCGCTCGTCTCGTGCTCGCGCTCGGAGGTCGCGCCGACCGGGGATGCGGCGATCTCGGCCGCGTCCGCCGCCTCGTCGGCATCCATGGCCGGCACCTGCTCGGCGCCCTCGCGGAGGCCGCCCGCGAGCTCGCCGCCGCCGTCGGCGAGCTGGTCGAGTCCGTCGGCGAGGCCCTGCTGGCCCTCGGCGAGCTGCCCGAGGCCGCCCGCGAGCTCGTCCGCGCCGCCCGCGGCCTGGCCGAGGCCGTCGGCGAGCTCCTGCGTGCCGCTCGCGAGCGGGGCGCCGCCCTGGGCGAGCTGCTGCGCGCCGCTGGAGAGCTGGCGGATGCCGCCCGCGAGCTGCGTCGCGCCCGACTCGAGCGGCGCACCGCCCTGGTCGAGGATCCCCTCGATGGTCGCGCTCGCGATCGCGAGATCCGTCTGCGCGACCGGGTCGATCGGATTCTGCTGCACGCGCGAGACGGCGTCTGCGAGGTCCGCCTGTGCGGCGCGGAGGCTCGCGTTGTAGGCGCGGATGCCGGCGGGGAGCCCGGTCTGCGGGTTCGAGACCCCGGCCGACAGCTCGCCGAGCCCGCCCGCGACGCCGCTGACGCCTCCCGTGTACTGCTTCACGCCGCCCGCGAGCTCCTGCGCCCCCGAGGCCGACTGCCCGATCCCCGCGGCGAGCTCGCCCGCACCGGACGCGCTCTGCGCGGTCCCGTCGGCGAGCTGCTGCGCGCCGTCCGCCGACTCCCCCGCGCCGTCCGCGATCTGCTGGGCGCCGTCGGCGGCCTCGGAGAGCGCGCCGCCGAACTCGCCGATCGCCGAGTACAGGCCGCCGATGACCTGCTCGGTGATCTGCGAGCCGAGCGCCGCCGCCATCCCGTCGCCGACGGACTGCGCGACGGAGCCGGCCAGGTAGGAGTGCGCGTCGTCGGTGCGGATGTCGAACTCGGCGCGCTGCGGGTCGTCGCCCTGCAGCGAGGCGATGGAGGCCGAGAAGTCCTCGGGGATCGTGACGATCGCCTGCACCTCGCCCGCCTCGAGCGCGTCCTCCGCGTCCTCGGCGTTCGTGAGCCGCCAGTCGAAGCCCTCCGTGTCGGGGTCGGTCAGCTCGGTGACGACGAGGCGCCCCGCAAGGATGGGCTGCTCCTCGCCGTCGGGCGTGGTCTGGGTGACCATCTCGTCCTCGTTCACGATCGCGGCGGGGATGCGCTCGAGCGCGCTCGACTCGGAGCCGCCGGCCGCCCAGGCGGCGAGGCCGGTGAAGGCGAGCGGCAGCACGACGGCGGCGACGACGCCGACGGCGCGGAGGCGGCGGGTGCGGATGGCGGGGCTCACAGCTGGACTCCCTCTCGGTGGAGCTCGATGACGGTGCGGGTGCGCGCGCCGGACGGCGGCGCGAGGGCGGCGGGGATGCGGTCCACGCCGAGCGCGACGGTCGCGCCCGGCGCGGCGAGCGCCTCGAGGACGGGCGCGAGCCGCACGAGCACGTCCGGCTCGAGCCCGCGCGCGTCGAGCAGCGCGACGGGCGCGCCCTCGGCGAGCGCGGCGGCGGCGAGGACGGCGGCGCGCTCGAGCGGCGGCAGCCCGGCGAGCGGCGCCTCGGGGCGGATGCCACGGCGGCGGCCGGCGGGGATCGTCGCCCCGGCGCGCGCGGCCGCGTCGGAGACGCCCGAGTCGAGCGCCTCGTCGACGGCGTCGAGCACGTCGAGCGCGAGCTCGCGCGACCGATGCGCGCGCCGCACCGGCAGGGTGAGCCGCAGCCGCTCGGCGACGAGCCCCGCGGCCGTGACCGCGACCTCCTCGCGCGAGGCGCCGAGATCGGCGAGGGCGACGCGGCGGGCCGCGCGGGCCGCATCCGTCCCGACCGAGACGCCGTCGACCTGCGCCAGGCCGTCGACGGGCGCGAGGCGGCCCGAGATGGTGAGCGCGAGCGCGCGGCGATCGGCCTCGGGCCCGGCGACGAGCGCGAGCGCCCCCCGCGGCACGGCGGCCGTGATCGGCCCGACCCGGCGGCCGTCCGCCCCGCCCGCGACGAGCCCCTCGAGCGCGATCGCCGCGTCCGTGCGCTCCGCCCACTCGACCTCGCGGCGGTGGGCGACGAGCCCCTCCCCCTCGACGTCGAGGTGCGGCAGCACCCGGCCCAGCCAGCGCGGCAGGTACCAGGCGTGCCGGCCGGCGAGCGCCATGATGGCGGGGATGAGCGTCATGCGCACGAGGAAGGCGTCGGCGGCGATCCCGACGGCGAGCCCGAGGGCGATCGTCTTGATGACGCCCGCGCCCTCCGGCACGAAGGCCGCGAAGACGAAGAACATGATCGCCGCGGCCGCCGTGACGACGCGTGCGGCGCCCGTGAAGCCGGAGATCACCGCACGGCGGGCGCCCTCCTTCGTCCGCTCGCCGTGGATCCAGGCCTCCCGCATCCCCGAGACGATGAAGACCTGGTAGTCCATCGCGAGGCCGAACAGGATCGCGATGAGCAGGATCGGCATGAAGCTCAGGATCGGGCCGGGCACCGCGTGCAGCGCCTCGGCGCCCCAGCCCCACTGGAACACCGCGACGACGACGCCGAAGGCCGCCATGAGCGAGAGCAGGAAGCCGATCGCCGCGGAGAGCGGCACGAGCAGCGAGCGGAACACGGCCGCGAGCAGCACGATCGAGAGGCCGACGACGATGAGGCCGAAGGGCACGAGCGCGCTGTTGAGGCGCGAGGAGACGTCGATCTGGACGGCCGTGTTGCCGGTCACCCACATCTCGGTGCCGAAGTCGTCCTCGATGTCGGGGGCGGCCTCGCGGATGCGCTCCACGAGCGCCGTCGTCGCGGGATCGGTCGGCCCGGTCTCCGCCTCGACCTGGATGATGCCGGTGTCGACGGTCGGGTTCGGCACGCCGCCGCCCGCCGACACGACGCCCGGGATCTCCTCGAGCCGCTCGCCGATCGCCTTCAGGTCGGCGATCGGATCGGTCGACTGCGTGATGTCGAGCGCGACCACGAGGGCGCCGTTGCGGCCCGGTCCGAAGGCCTCGTCGATCATGTCGTAGGCCTGGCGCGCGGTCGAGGTCTCGGGCTCCGAGGCGCCGTCCGGCAGCGCGAGCGCGAGGCTGAAGGCGGGGATGGACAGCGTCCCGAGCACCGCGACGACGGCCACGATGAAGACCACGGGCGCACGCAGCACGAGCCGCACCCAGCGCCCGCCGAGGCCGCCGGCGCGCTCCGGATCGGCGGTCGCGCGGCGCGCGGCGCGCGAGCCGGGCTTCGGCGCGAGCCGGCCCTTGATGAGGCCGAGGATCGCGGGGAGCATCGTGACGGCCGCGAGCATCGCGAGCACGACCGCGACGGCCGCCGCGACGCCCATGACGCCGAGGAACGGCACGCCGACGACGAGGAGGCCGGCGAGCGCGATGACGACGGTGAGGCCCGCGAAGACGACGGCGCTGCCGGAGGTCGCGACGGCCGTCGCGGTCGACTCCTCGGGATCCATGCCCTGCCCGAGCTGGGTCCGGTGCCTCGAGAGGATGAAGAGCGCGTAGTCGATGCCGACCGCGAGGCCGATCATGAGCGCGAGCATGGGGGTCGCCGCGCTGATCTCGGTGAAGGCCGAGACCGCGAGCACGCCGCCGAGCGCGATCATGAGGGAGGCGAAGGCCGTCGCGAGCGGGAGGCCCGCGGCGACGAATGAGCCGAAGACGATGATGAGCACGAGCGCCGCGAAGCCGACGCCGATCAGCTCGGTCGGGGTGACGCCGTAGGCCACGTCCTGGAAGACCTGGCCGCCGAAGGCGACCTTCAGACCGGCGTCGCGCGCCGGATCGGCGGCCGCCTGCACGTCCTCGAGGAGCTGGTCGGTGACCTTCATCGCCTCCTCGTCGAACTGGAGGGTGATGATGGCCGTGCGGTGGTCGTCGCTGACCGGGTCGTTCGCGTACTCGGAGCTCGGCGGCACCGCCTGGGCGATCCCCTCGAGGTCGCCCAGCGCCTCGGCGGTCTCCTCGACGGCCTCCTCGTTCGCGCCCTCGTCGATCGTCTCGCCCTCGGGCGCCTGGATCACGACCTGCGCGCTCGCGCCCGCCGTCTGCGGGAACACGCCCGCGAGGCGGTCGATCGCCTGCTGCGACTCGGTACCGGGGATCGAGAAGGACTCCTCGCTGTCGCCCCCGAGCCCGAGGCCGAGGCCGAGGACGCCGGCCGCGGCGACGACCCAGGCGAGGAGCACGAGGAGCGCGTGCCGGTAGGCGAAGCGCCCGATGCGGTAGAGGAGGGTGGCCATGGTGGTCTCCGGGATCAGACGTCGGCGGTGGCGGATGCGGTGGCGGATGCCGCGGCGACGCTGCCGGAGGCGTGGGGCGCGAGCGGGTCGCGCTCGGGTGCGGGGCGGATGGTGCCGGTGAGGAGCTCGCCGAGGATGCTGATGAGCGGCTCGCGCGCCTGGTCGAAGTCGGTGTGCAGCACGATGTCGTCGCCGAAGGTGTCGGCGACCGCGAGCATGTACGCCGCGCCCGCGAGCCCGATCCCGATCCGCATCTTGCTCTCGGGGGTCTCGACGTTCGCCTGGCAGTAGGCGGCGATGCGCTCGATGAGCGTCTGCGCGCGCGCCATGATCGGCACGTCCTCGAGGTGGGCGGAGTGGTTGAAGAAGATGTGGACCTCGCGGCGGTGCGCGAGGAGGAAGTCGACGAACTCGGGGATGAAGTCCTCGCGCCCGTCGGCCGACATGCGGCGGGTCTCGAGGCCGTCGATGAGCACCTCGAGCCGGTCGAGCGCGGGGCCGACCGCGGCCTCGAGGAGGACCTCCTTCGAGGCGAAGTGGTAGAGGACGCTCGCCTTGGACACGCCCGCGCGCTGCGCGATCTGCTGGAGCGAGGTCGCGTGGTAGCCGGACGCGGTGAAGGCGTCGAGGGCGATGTCGCGGAGGGTGTCGGCGGTCGTCACCCGGCGACGGTACCTGACCGGCCGGTCAGGACGCTGACCGGCCGGTCAGCTCGCGGCATCCTCCCAGCCGCCCGGCCCGCCACCTGCGACCCCCGCTGACCCCGCCTGCCCCCTCCCAACCACTCCGACCCTCCCGACCCCTTCCGAAATGCAGGATCGGTCGGGTGCCCGCCCCGGCATCCCGGGACGTCGGCCGGGCGCGAGGCCCGCCCGTCCTGCATTTCGGAAGGGGTTGCTCGGAGGCGGGTCGGGGCGGGAGGGGATCGGGGTCAGAGGAGGATCGCGAGGGTCGCGAGGGCGACGGTGGGGGGCGCGACGAGCAGACCGAGGAGCGCGTAGCGCCGCCACGAGAGCTCGACGCCGAGCGACACGAGCCGCTCGTGCCAGAGCAGGGTCGCGAGCGAGGCCCACGGGGTCACGAGCGGGCCCGCGTTCACCCCGACGAGGAGCGCCGCCACCCGTGCCGGATCGCCCTCCGCGAGCGGCTCGAGCGCGAGATACGCGGGCAGGTTGTCGATCGCGTTCGCCCCCGCGGCTCCCAGGCCCGCGAGCCGGAGCAGCGCGCCCGCATCCCCGCCCTCCCCCACGAGTCCCGCGAGCGCCGCCGCGAGTCCGCGCGCGTGCGCCGTCTCCACCACCAGGAACAGCCCGCCCGCGAGGAGCACGAGCTGCCACGGCACGAGCGAGAACCGGATGACGCGCCGGCGCCGCACCGCGAAGACGGCGAGGAGCACGAGCGCCCCCGCGACCGCCGGGATCCACACGGGCGCCCCCGAGACGAGCCCCGGCACGATGAGCGCCACCACGACGGCCGACACCCGGAACAGCACGCGGTCCTCGGGCGGCGGCGGCGCGGCCGGCTCGAAGCGGAGCGCGAGCTCGCGCCGGAAGACGAGCGCGATCGCGAGGCACGGCACGAGGACCGCGACGAGCGCCGGCAGCGCCATGAGGGAGGCGAAGCGCAGCGGGTCCGAGAAGCCGAGCGCGTGCTCCGCGAGCAGGTTCGTGAGGTTCGCGACCGGGAGCAGCAGCGAGCCGGTGTTCGCGAGCCACACGGTCGTCAGCGCGAAGGGGAGCGGCGGGAGGCCGTTGTGACGCGCGAGGAGGACGACGACCGGCGTGAGCAGCACCGCCGTCGTGTCGAGCGAGAGGAACACGGTGCCGAGCACCGCGAAGACGACGACGTGCAGCCACAGCACGAGCGCGCGGCCTCGGCCGAGGCGCGCCATCCGCTCGGCGATCGCGGAGAACAGCCCCGCCTCCGCGGCGAGCTCCGTGACGACCGTGATCGCGACCACGAAGAGGAGGATCGGCCAGGTGCGCTCGAGCACCGCGACGGCGTCCGCCATCGGCAGGAGGCCGGTCAGGATCGCGGCACCGCCCGCGAGGAGCAGGACGCCGCCGATCACGCCGGTACTCGACATCCGCAGGCGCATCGGGCCCCCATCCTCTGAGCAGGCTGGACAACTGTAGACCGGCGGTGTCCGTGCCGGAGGCCCGCGATAGCGTGGAGATCCGCGACCGGGAGGGCCCATGCGCAAGTACCTGTTCAACACGAGCCTCATCAGCTCGATCTTCGGGGCCGTGGGCCTGATCAAGACGACCCGTCAGGGGCCGCGCGACTGGCGGCTGCTCCTCATGTGGGTGAGCTGGGCGGCGACCGTCGCGATCGCGGTCGGCACCGTCATCGAGGACTCGCACGAGCTGGAGGACTGACCGTGGGAGCGGCAGGATTCGGCTTCGGCCTCGGCCACGTCGTCGTGACGATCTTCACCGCGATCGGCACCCTCATCGGCTTCGCCGTCGTCGTCGCGCTCGCGGTCGTGCTCGTGCGCTACCTGCTCGTCGCCACGAAGGCGCACCAGCACTACCTGCGCGCACACGGCGAGGATGCGCGCCCGTTCGCCTTCAGCGGGAAGGCGCCCGAGGCGCCGGCCGCGGCGCCCGCCGCACCTGCGGCGCCGGCGCCCGCGCCCGCTCCGGCCGCGCCGCCCGCCGCCGCACCCGCGACGCCCCCGGCCGCGCCGAAGCCCGCGAGCACGGCCGTGTCCGCCGCGGCGACGCCGACCGCCGCGCCGAGCGAGAAGCCGGCGGCGGCGCCGAAGCCGGCCACCGCATCCAAGCCGGCCGCCCGCAAGCCGGCCGCGAAGCCGCGCACCCCGAAGGCGCCCCCGGCCGAGTAGGTCCGCCCCGCCTCGGAGCGGACGCGCTACGCCTCGAAGCGGTAGCCGAGCCCGCGCACGGTGACGAGCAGCTTCGGCTGCGAGGGGTCCTCCTCGATCTTCGAGCGGATCCGCTTCACGTGCACGTCGAGGGTCTTCGTGTCGCCGAAGTAGTCGGCGCCCCAGACGCGGTCGATGAGCTGCCCGCGCGTGAGCACGCGGCCCGCGTTGCGGAGCAGCAGCTCGAGCAGCTCGAACTCCTTGAGCGGCATCGCCACGTCCTCGCCTCCGACGCTCACCGAGTGGCGCTCCACATCCATCCGCACGGGACCGGTCTCGAGGATCGACTCGTCGACATCCAGCGCGTCGGTCCGGCGGCGGAGGACCGCGCGGAGGCGGGCCAGCAGCTCGCGGGTGGAGTACGGCTTCGTCACGTAGTCGTCGGCGCCGAGCTCGAGGCCCACCACGATGTCCACCTCGGAGTCCTTCGCGGTGAGCATGATGATCGGCACCGTGGAGCGGGCGCGGATCTCGCGGCACACCTCGGTGCCCGCGAGCCCGGGGAGCATGAGGTCGAGGAGCACCAGGTCGGCGCCCGTCCGCTCGAATTCCGCGAGCGCCGAGCGGCCGTCCGCGACGACCGCGGTCTCGTAGCCCTCGCGGCGGAGGAGGAACTCGAGCGGCTCGCTCAGCGACTCCTCGTCCTCGACGATCAGGATGCGGGTCATGCGGTGACTCCCAGGGTGCCGGCCGGGTGGGCGGTCGCCTCCGGCAGTCGGATGGTGAAGGTCGAGCCCTTGCCGGGCTGCGACCAGACGCGCACGTCGCCGCCGTGGTTCTGGACGACGTGCTTGACGATGCTGAGGCCGAGGCCGCTGCCGCCCGTGACGCGGCTGCGCGCCGCATCCACGCGGTAGAAGCGCTCGAAGACGCGGTCGCGGTCCGCCTCCGCGATGCCGATGCCCTGATCGGTGACGGCGATCTCGACGAGACCGTCGCGGTGCGCGACCCCGACCCCGACACGGGACCCCTCGGGCGAGTAGCGGATGGCGTTCGAGATGAGATTGCCGACCGCGGTCACGAGGAGCGGCTCGTTGCCGAGCACCTCGACGTGCTTGCCGCCCTTCCGGACGAGCTCGATGCCCTTCGACTCGGCGCCGACATGGTTCTCGTCGACCGCGCGCGCGACGACGATCCCGATGTCGACGAGCGCGGCGTCCCCGAGCGGGTCCTTCGCCTGGAGGCGGCTCAGCTCGATGATCTCGTTCGTGATCCGCGCGAGGCGGGCCGACTCGGAGGTGAGGCGGCGCGCGAAGCGGCGCACCTCCTCCGGCTCGTCGGCGGCGGACTCGACGGCCTCCGCGAGCAGCCCGACCGCGCCGATCGGGGTCTTGAGCTCGTGGCTGACGTTCGCGACGAAGTCGCGGCGGACGTCGTCGAGGCGGTACGACTCGGTGCGGTCGTCGGCGAGGAGCAGGATGTAGCGGGCGCCGAGGCGGGCCACCCGGACGAGGAGGTGGAGGTCCATCGCGCCGACCGGGCCCCGCGTGATGTGGAGCTCGTCGCTCTCCGGCACCCCCTCGCGGCGGACGCGGTCGACGATGTCGATCAGCTCGGGGTGGACGAGCGCCTGGTTCCAGACGAGGCCGAAGGAGACGGCCGCGGGCGAGGAGGTGATGACGTTGTTCGAGGCGTCGAGCACGATGCCGACGGACTCGAGCGCGTCGATCACCGCATCCACGCCGTCCGGCACCTGCGGGGTGATGACGGCGACGGCGCGCTGGCCGCGATGGTGCGCGACCACGACCGCGATGACCAGCCCCGCGCCGAGCAGCAGGCCGAAGGCGAGGGCGGCGGCCACGAGCCAGCCGGAATCCATGGGATTAGATTAGAGCCACGATCACGGGCCGCCGACGCCGGTACCGTGCCTTCCGGGCCGGGATCGCGGAAGTTCAGGTGATCGTCACCGGCCGTTCACCTCCGGCGATCAGGGTTGCCGGGGCGTGCGTGCGAGCACGCCACCCGATGAGAGGAGTCAGGTACATGCGCGAGGTCTTCCAGCAGGAGCTGGCCGAGGTCCAGGACCGTCTCGTGGCGATCGCCTCGCTCGTCGCGGAGTCGATCGCGAACGCGACCTCTGCCTTCAACGACTCCGACGTCTCGCTCGCCGAGACCGTCATCGAGGACGACGCGCGCATCGACGCCGCGGCCGCCGAGCTCGACGAGCTCGCGATCACGATCCTCGCCCGCCAGCAGCCGGTCGCGAAGGATCTCCGCATCGTGGTGAGCGCCCTCCGGATCTCCGCCTCGCTCGAGCGCATGGGCGACATGGCGACCCACATCGCGCAGCTCGCCCGCTACCGCTTCCCCGAGAAGGTCGTGCCGAAGACCCTCCGTCCCACCTTCTCCGAGATGGGCGCGCTGGATGTCGCGGTCGCGAACAAGCTCGTCGAGCTGCTGCGCACGGAGGACGTCCGCATCGCGGAGGAGATCCGCAACGAGGACGACAAGATCGACGCCCTCCACCTCTCCGTCTTCGACAAGGTGCTCGGCGAGACCTGGAAGGGCGCCGCGGCCGACACGGTCGACGCGACCCTCGCCTCCCGCTACCACGAGCGCTTCGCCGACCACGCCGTCTCGATCGCGAAGAAGGTCCAGTACCTCGCGACGGGCGACTGGATCCCCGCCGACGTCTGAGCCGTCGGCCGCGCCTAGGCTGAGCGGATGGCCTCCGTCGCGATCCTCGTCACCGGGCTGCCGGGCTCCGGCAAGTCGACGCTCGCGCAGCAGCTCGCCGCGGCCCTCGACTGCCCGGCGCTCGTCAAGGACGAGCTGAAGGAGGCCTTCGCCGCCATGCTCGGCCCGCACGCGGACGGCGGCCGGCTCGGCGGCATCGCGCTCGACACGCTCTGGCGGCTCGCCGCCGAGACGGGCGGCGGGGTCGTCGTCGACGGCGCGTTCGACGCGCGACGCGGAGACCTCGAGCATCTCGAGCGCGGGCTCGCCGCGGCCGGCGCCCCTCGCGTGATCGAGCTCTGGTGCGAGGTGCCGACGGCGCTCGCCCGGGATCGCGTCGAGGCCCGGCAGGCGGCGCGCCATCCGGTGCACGGCAGGTGGCGCGAGGCCTGGGAGGGGCTCGAGCCGCTCGGGGCGTGGCCGCTGCTGCGCGTCGACACGAGCGCGCCCGTCGACCTCGAGGCGCTCCTCGGGGAGCTCGGCGGGCTGCTCCTCTAGATGAGCGGCAGCTGGGCCGCGACCCGCCAGACGCCGCCCTCGTCGAGGAGCAGCGCGACGGCATCCAGCTCGATCCGCTCGCCACGCTCGATGCGGTCCCCCTCCGCCGTGACGGTGACGTGCGGGCGGTAGCCGCGGCCGACGTGCGCGGGGTCCGGCACGCGCACGCCGAGCGGGCTCAGCGCGCGCACGAGCCCGACGTGGGCCGCCGCGAGCGAGCCCTCGTCCTCCACGAGGGTGACCTCAACATCCCGTCGGGCGCCGAACAGCTCGTCGTCGCCGCCCGCCGCCTCGAAGGGGCCGAACTGGGCGAGCACGTGCTCGAGCGCGGCCTCGAGCTGCCCCTGATCCGCCTCCGTCGTGCTCGGCGGGAACAGCGTCACGTGGAGCGGCAGGGCGCCGCGGTCGAGCTCGGAGCCGAGCGCCAGATCCTCGAGGAAGGCGCAGACCGCGAAGCGCAGCACGGCCGGCCCCGCTCGCCTACTTCTTGCCCTGGGCGGCGACCGCGGCGGCGCCGGCGGCGGCCGCCTCCGGGTCGAGGTAGCGCGAGGGGCCGGTCGGGCGGAAGTCGTCGTCGAGCTCGTAGACGAGCGGGATGCCGGTCGGGATGTTGAGCTCGGAGATCTTCTCGTCGCTGACGCCGTCGAGGTGCTTGACGAGCGCGCGGAGGCTGTTGCCGTGGGCGGTGACGAGCACCGTCCTGCCGGCCGCGAGGTCCTTCGTGATGTCGGACTCCCAGTAGGGCAGCATCCGGTCGATCACGAGCTTGAGGCTCTCGGTGCGGGGCATGTCGGCGTCGGGGACGTCGGCGTAGCGCTCGTCGCCGATCTGCGACCACTCGGCGTCGTCGGCGAGGACGGGCGGCGGGGTGTCAAAGCTGCGGCGCCAGGTCTGGAACTTCTCGGGGCCGTACTGCTCGAGCGTCTCCGCCTTGTCGAGGCCCTGGAGGGCGCCGTAGTGGCGCTCGTTGAGGCGCCACGAGCGCTTGACGGGGATCCAGGCGCGGTCGGCCTTGTCGAGGGCGAGGTTCGCGGTCTGGATCGCGCGGGTGAGGACGCTCGTGTAGAGGATCTCGGGCTTCAGGCCCGACTCCGCGAGGAGCTCGCCGGCGCGCACCGCCTCGCCGACGCCCTGCTCGCTGAGGCGCACATCCACCCAGCCGGTGAAGAGGTTCTTCTGGTTCCAGTCGGAGTTGCCGTGGCGGAGCAGGATGAGCGTCGAGGTCATGCCCTCAGCCTAGCGAGCACCGCCGCTGGCTTCCTCGGGAGGGTTTTTCGGCGACACACCGCAGCCCGGCTGTGCGGCCCCGGCGCGTCGCCGAAAAACCCTCCCGGGGAATGAGAATGGGGGGATGGCGCGCGCGACGGGACCGGAGGGCCGGATCACGCGCGGCACGACCGGGCAGAACCGGCTCCGCCGCATCGACCGCTGGATCGCCCGGCATCCCGCCCTCCGCCGCACCGCCGATCCGCTCGTCGTCGACCTCGGCTTCGGCGCGAGCGCCACGACCTCGCGGGAGCTGCACGACCGCCTCCGCGCCGCCCGCCCGGACGCGGAGGTCGTCGGCGTCGAGATCGATCCCGAGCGGGTGCGGATCGCGAGCGCGGCCGAGCGGCCCGGGCTCAGCTTCCGCGTCGGCGGCTTCGAGGTGCCGACGCCCGACGGCCGCCGCCCGGCCGTGATCCGCGCGCTCAACGTGCTCCGCCAGTACGAGGAGGCCGAGGTGGCGGAGGCGTGGGCGCGGATGACGGCACGGCTCCAGCCGGACGGCATCCTCGTCGAGGGCACCTGCGACGAGCTCGGCCGCATCGCGAGCTGGGTGCAGCTCGGCGCCGACGGCCTCCCCCGCACCTTCTCGATGAGCCTGCGCCTGGAGGGGCTCGAGACGCCGGAGGTCGTGCACGAGCGCCTGCCGAAGGCGCTCATCCACCGCAACGTCCCGGGCGAGCGGGTGCACGAGCTCCTCGCCGAGCTCGACGCGCTGTGGGCTCGGCATGCCCCGCTCCAGGTCTACGGGCCCTCGCAGCGCTGGATCGCCGTCGTCGAGTCGCTGCGGGATGCAGGCCGGCCGGTGCGGGACTCTCGCGCCCGCTGGCGGCTCGGCGAGCTGACCCTCGACTGGTCGGCGGTCGCACCGGCCTGAGCCGCCGAGCCGCGCGCATCCGCCGCCTGGCGTCCACCCGGGCGTCGGCGGGGGATGCCAGCATGGCCGGGTGACGACCGGATACGACCCCGCCTTCCTCGGGCTCGAGGTGCCGCCGCCGGCGGCCGCCCGCGCCCTCACCACCCTCGACTACACGCACTTCGCGGTCGCGATGGACCCGCTGCGTCGGCTCGCGGCCTGGACGGCGGTCGCGATCGACGGCGCCGCCCTCCGCGACGTGCCGCGCGGCGGCGACGACTGGCGGCTCGACGACCGCATCCCCGAGACGGAGCAGGCCGGGCCCGAGCTCTACGCCCGCAACGATCTCGATCGCGGGCACCTCGTGCGCCGCCGGGACCCGGTGTGGGGCGAGGAGGCGGTGGCCGCGCGGGCGAACGCCGACACCTTCCACTACACGAACGCCGCCCCGCAGGCCTCCGGCTTCAACCAGTCGAAGGAGCTGTGGCTCGGGCTGGAGGACTACCTCCTCGAGGCCGCCGAGGCGGCGGATGCGCGACTGGTCGTCGTCACCGGCCCCGTCTTCGAGGAGGACGATCCCGAGTACCGCGGCATCCTCATCCCCCTCGCGTACTGGAAGGTCGCCGCCTGGGTCGCCGACGGCGCGCTCTGCGCGACCGCCTACCTGCTCGAGCAGCGGCCGCTGCTGGGCGCCCGCGCGGTCGAGTCGGGCGAGCTGGAGCTCGGGCCGTTCCGCACCTTCCAGGTCGCGGTCGCCGAGGTGGCCGAGCTCACCGGCCTCGAGCTCGGCGCGCTCCCCGCGGCCGACCGGCTGCAGCCCCAGCCGGGCGCGCTCCCGCAGCAGCGCCGCCAGCTCGAGTCCTTCGGCGACATCGTCCTCTGAGCCCATGCCCCGCCCTCCGGGCGACGGGCGGGAGGCGGCTCAGGAGTCCGGCAGGAGGGCCCGGGCGTCGTCCGCGCGGGCGCCCGTGCCGACGAGCAGGTCGATGACGAGCGGCCGGAGCAGCAGCACGATCGCCGAGTCGACGACGGGCGCCCCCGGCACGAGCCGGACGGGGTCGAGGCGCCGGGCGACATCCTCGAGGAGGCTGCGCGCCGCCCCCGCGAGCTCGCGGTCGTCGACCTCGTCGCCGAGCAGCCGCACCGCCGTCGCGATCTCGCCCGCGAGCCGCCCGAGCTCCGGGCGGGGCCGCCCGTCCCGCACGAGGAACTCCACGCGCCGCGCGAGCAGGCGAAGGTGCCGCGCCGTGAGGTCCGCCGAGCCGAGCACCCGCTCCTGCGCGAGCAGCTCGGGCAGATGCCGCCGCAGCAGCGGCGCGATCCGCGACACCTGCACGGCGCTGTCGAGCGACACCGTCCAGGCGTCGACGAGGGGCTGGGTGCGCCGGAGCCGGGCCAGCGCGAGCTCGGCCGCCGCCGCATCCGCCGTGCCGAGCGCGTCGGCGACCGTCGCCGCCGACTCGTGCAGCACCGAGAACAGCGCGCGACCGTCCCGGCGGGCCGCCCGGCGCGGATCCCGCGGGATCGCGGCCGTGATGAGGAGCGCCATGACGCCGCCGACGAGCCCGTCGAGACTCCGCGTGAACGGCCCGCCCTCGGGGTCGGGGACGAGCACGACGAGCGCCGATGGCACCGCGGCCGCGACCGCGAAGGCGGGGTTCGGGAACACCGCGCGGCCGACGACGAACACGACCAGCAGCACGACGACGAGCTGCCAGAGCCCCTTGCCGATGAGGAGCGTGAGCCCGTCGGCGAGCGCGATGCCGAGGACGATCCCGAGCACCGTCATCGCGACCCGCCGCGGCCGCGCATCCCGCGAGAGGCCGAGCGAGGTGATCGACACCGTCACCGCCATGATGGGCGCCGCGTGGCCGAGCCCCCAGTGCGCGACCGAGTAGGCGGCGGCGACGGCCGCGACGATCTGCACGATCGCCGGCCCGGAGGTCCAGACCCGGCGGAGGGCGGCGCGCGCATCCAGTCGGCGGCGGACCCCGCGCTCGAGGCGCCGGAGCCGAGCCGCCGGGTCGGTGCTCACGACCGGGGTCTGCGGACCGCGCCGAGTCTCGGGAGCCGCGGCACGCCGGCCTCCGCGCCCGCCTCGGGCGGCACCACGACCTCCTGGGCGGCCGCGACCTCCCCCTCCTCGCCGCGGACGAGGAGCGGCTCACCGACCGGGGCGGAGCGCTTCACGACCGCGAGCGCGATCGGCCCGAGCTCATGGTGCTGGGCGGCCGAGGTCACGCGCCCGACGCTCTTCTCGCCCGCGAGCACCTCGTCGCCCGGGCGCACCGGGATGCTGTCGGACCCGTCGAGGTGCAGGAGCACGAGTCGGCGGGGCGGGTGCCCGAGGTTGTGGACCTTCGCGACCGTCTCCTGCCCGCGGTAGCAGCCCTTCGTCAGGTGCACGGCGGTGCGGAGCCAGTCGAGCTCGTGCGGGATCGTCGCCGAGTCGACCTCCGCCTCCAGGCGCGGGCGCCAGGCCGCGATGCGGAGCGCCTCGAGCGCGAGCGAGCCCGCGAGGGGGATGCCGGATGCGGCGAGCGCCGGGAGCTCGGCCCGCGGCACGAGGACCTCGATCGCGTTCCAGCCGGCGCCCGGGTGCTCGGCGACGAGCGCGTACTGGTGGCCGCCCGGCTGCACGCCCGACCAGGCGTCCCGCCACACGAGTGGGACGCCCGCGGGGGATGCCGCGGCGGCGAGGAGCGCGGCGGGCTCGCCGAGCGCGCCCAGCGTCGCGAGCTCCGCCGTGCGGTCGGCGACCTCGACGCGGAGCGTGAACCGCATCCGGGTCAGGAAGGCCGCGAGCCGCTCGCCCGCGCCGCCGTCGACGAGGAGCCAGAGCGTCTCGCCGTCGTCGATCGCGCGCGCCGCGACCTCGATGCGGCCGCTCGGGTCGAGGAGCAGCGTCTCGGCCGAGTCGCCGGGCGCCAGGCCCGTGAGCCGCTGCGAGGTGAGGGAGTCGAGCCAGGTGAGGCGGTCGGGGCCGGTCACGCTCACGACGGCGCGGTCGGAGAGGTCGACGACCGCCTCCCCCGCGGCGAGCCGGCGCTGCTCGCCGAACAGGTCGCCGTAGTGCTGCGGCGGCGAGCCGACCGCGCCGGGGAGCGCGGCGAAGGGCGAGAGCTGCTCAGTCAACCTTCGCGAGCCTTCCCGAGGCGTGCGAGCGGAGCTCCTGCCCGAGGGCCGCGATGTCCCACGCCCAGAGCAGGTGCTGCTCGACGAGGCCGTAGAGCCGGGTCGCGGCGGAGTAGTCCTTCGCGCCGGCGCTGCGGAGCACCGCATCCGTCGCGAGATCGATGCGGGCGCTCTTGACCTGCCCGAGGTAGAGCTCGCTGACGCCGCCCGGATGCACGAGGGAGACCTCGAGGTCGAAGCCGCCGGCCGCGTTGCGGAGCGTCTCGACGGAGTCGGCGGTGGTGTAGACCGGCTCGCCCTGACGGCCGAGCATCGCGGGGCCCGGGTCGCCCGCGCCGAGATCGCGCGAGATCCGCCAGAAGCCGAGCTCGGAGGCGAGCTCCTCGCCGCGCTCGCCCTCGGGGCCGAGCAGCCAGCTCGAGCTCGCGTACTCGAGGTGGCGGGCGCCGGTGCGCGTGAAGGCGACCCGCTGGCCGAACTCGTGCTCCACCCGGCCGTCCGGCGTCGCGTACTCGACGACGCCGGTGCCCTCCCAGACGCCGATCAGCCAGGCGAGCGGCACGAGCTCCGCGGGGAGATCCGCGTCGAGATCGAACACGGCTCAGCGCTGGCCGCGGAAGAGGCCGTACAGCGTCACGACCGAGACGAAGCCGATCGCGAGCGTCGCGAGGCCGAGGAGGCCGATGAAGAAGAGCTCCAGCGCGAACAGCATGGGATGAGTCTAGGCGACGCGGGCGCTACGCGAGGGATGCGAGCCCGAGCAGCGCGAGCACGCCCGTCGCGAGCGCCAGGACGACGAGGGCGCCGCCGATGCTGATCGTCATCCGGGTGACGAGGCCGTCCTTCTGCTTGAGCGCCAGCTGGATCGCGAAGGTGAGGAGCACGCACAGCGCGAGCACGACGGGGATCCAGGTGAGCGAGTGCTCACGCGCCGCGACGCCGACCACGATCGCGCCCGCGAGCGCCGCGATCCAGACGGGGATCACGCTCAGGGTCCGGCGGGCCTCGGCGGCGTGGTCGGCGGCATCCTGAGCGGTCATGCTCCGATGCTACGGGGGACGCGGGCGGGCAGAGCTCCGGATGCGCTCTACACTTGCCCGTGTAGGCACTTTGGAGGACGACCCGTGGCGCAGCTGCTGATCCTGACCTCATCGGTCGACAGCGATGTCCTGCCCTCACTGGGGCTGCTGAGCCACCGCGCCCGGACCATCCCGGCGCAGCCGGCGGCGCTCGTCAGCGCCCCGAGCTGCGACCTCATCCTCGTCGACGCCCGCACCGACCTCGCGGCCGCGAAGTCGCTCTGCAAGATCCTCACGACGACCGGCATCGACGTGCCCCTCGTGCTCGTGCTCACGGAGGGCGGGCTCACGGCCGTCTCCGCCGACTGGCACGCCGACGACGTCATCCTCGAGAACGCGGGGCCGGCCGAGGTGGATGCGCGCATCCGCCTCGTGATCGGGCGCATGGCCCAGGACAAGTCGGCCTCGAAGATCCACGCCTCGGGCGTCGTGATCGACGAGGCGAGCTACTCGGCGAAGGTGCACGGCAAGCCGCTGGATCTCACCTTCAAGGAGTTCGAGCTGCTGCGCTTCCTCGCCGGCCACCCCTCGCGCGTGTTCACGCGCGAGCAGCTGCTCAGCGAGGTGTGGGGGTACGACTACTTCGGCGGCACCCGCACGGTCGACGTGCACGTCCGGCGCCTCCGCGCGAAGCTCGGCGACCTCGAGTCGCTCATCGGCACGGTCCGCAACGTCGGCTACCGCTTCAACGTGCACGAGGAGGACGCCGAGCGCGTCGGCGGCTGAGCCGCCCCTCCTCCACAGGCCGGCGACCGGCGCATCCGCCCGTCTCGGCGTCTGTTCACCTCCACGTCACCGGCCGCGGTGCCACAATGGGCCAATGGTCGAGAACGACAGCCCCCTCGGCGACGCGACCGTCGCCGCCGACCTCCTCGACGACGACGAGGCGGAGCCCGCGATCGTCGACGACGGCACCCTCCCGGCCGATCGCTTCCTCGATCGCGAGCTGAGCTGGCTCGCCTTCAACCAGCGGGTCCTCGAGCTCGCGGAGGACGACACGATCCCGCTCCTCGAGCGCTCGAACTTCCTCGCGATCTTCGCCTCCAACCTCGACGAGTTCTTCATGGTCCGCGTCGCGGGCCTCAAGCGCCGCATCGAGACGGGGCTCGCGGTCCCGACGAACATCGGCACCCCGCCCACCCGGGTGCTCGCCGAGATCGGCGCCCGCGCCCACGAGCTCCAGGAGCGGCACGCGCGCGCCTTCCACGAGCTCGTGAAGCCCGCCCTCGACGAGGCCGGGATCCACATCGAATCGTGGAGCGACCTCGACGAGAACGACCGCGCCTCCCTCGACGACATCTTCTCGACGCAGATCTTCCCCGTGCTCATGCCGCTCGCGGTCGACCCGGCGCATCCGTTCCCGTACATCTCGGGGCTGTCGCTCAACCTCTCGATCCGGGTGCGCAACCCGAAGACGCAGCGCGTCGAGTTCGCGCGCCTCAAGGTGCCGCAGAACCTGCCGCGCTTCGTGCAGCTCCCCGACGACGGCTCGGGCCGCCAGCGCTTCATCCCGCTCGAGGACCTCATCTCGAACCATCTCGGCGCGCTCTTCCCCGGCATGGAGATCCTCGAGCACCACGAGTTCCGCGTCACCCGCAACGAGGACGTGCAGATCGAGGAGGACGAGACCGAGTCGATCATCCAGGCGCTCGAGAAGGAGCTCCGGCAGCGCCGCTTCGGCCCGCCGATCCGACTCGAGATCACGGACGACATGGACCCGGTGACGCTGAGCCTGCTCATGCAGGAGCTCGACGTCACGGAGGAGGAGGTCTTCCGCCTCCCCGCGCCGCTCGACCTCGGCGGCCTGTTCGAGCTCTCGCGCGTCGACCGCCCGCAGCTCAAGTACCCGAAGCAGGTGCCCGTCACGAGCGCCGCGCTGCTCCCGAGCGACCCCACCGAGAAGCCCGACATCTTCGGCTCCATCTCGCGGGGCGACGTGCTCGTGCACCACCCCTACGAGTCCTTCGCCACGAGCGTGCAGGCCTTCCTCGAGCAGGCGGCCGCCGACCCGAGCGTGCTCGCGATCAAGCAGACCCTCTACCGCACCTCGGGCGACAGCCCGATCGTCGAGGCGCTCATCGACGCGGCGGAGGCCGGCAAGGCCGTGCTCGCGCTCGTCGAGATCAAGGCGCGCTTCGACGAGCAGGCGAACATCTCCTGGGCGCGCAAGCTCGAGAAGGCCGGCGTCCACGTCGTCTACGGCATGGTCGGGCTCAAGACCCACTGCAAGCTCGCCCTCGTGGTGCGGCAGGAGCGCGGCGGCCTCAAGCACTACAGCCACATCGGCACCGGCAACTACAACCCCAAGACGAGCCGCATCTACGAGGATCTCGGCCTCTTCACGGCGGACGACGTCGTGGGCAAGGACCTCACCCGGCTCTTCAACGAGCTCTCCGGGTACGCGATCGAGAAGAAGTTCAAGCGGCTCCTCGTCGCGCCGCTGCACCTGCGGAAGGGGCTCGTCAAGCACATCGAGCAGGAGGCGAAGCACGCGCGCGCGGGCCACCCGGCCTCCATCCGCATCAAGGTCAACTCGATGGTCGACGAGGCCGTCATCGACGCCCTCTACCGGGCGAGCCAGGCGGGCGTGCAGGTGGACATCGTGGTGCGCGGCATCTGCGCCCTCCGGCCCGGCGTCGAGGGGCTGAGCGAGAACATCCGGGTGCGGAGCATCCTGGGCCGCTACCTCGAGCACTCGCGCATCTTCGCCTTCGAGAACGACGGCGATCCGCAGATCTACATCGGCAGCGCCGACATGATGCACCGCAACCTCGACCGCCGCGTCGAGGCGCTCGTGCGCCTCGCGAGCCCGGACCACCTGACGCAGGTGAACGAGATCCTCGACTCCGCCATGTCGGAGGAGAGCTCCTCGTGGCGGCTCGGCGAGGACGGCACCTGGGCCCGCCACGACCGCGCCTCGGACGGCACGCCGCTCGCCGACGTGCAGAGCCGCACCATGCAGCGCGTCGCCGCCCGCAAGCGCGGGGGTCCGCGCCGGTGAGCGCCGCCGCATCCTCCCCCGTCCTCGCCGCGGGCGCCGTGTGCTGGCGCGTCGAGGACGGCAAGGTGCGCATCCTGCTCGTGCACCGCACGCAGCACCAGGACATCTCGCTGCCGAAGGGCAAGCTGGACCCGGGCGAGACGCTGCCCGAGACCGCCGTCCGCGAGATCGCGGAGGAGACGGGGCTCATCGTGGGGCTCGGCGCGCCGCTCGGCGTCGTCGAGTACCAGCTGCCGAGCGGGCGCGACAAATCCGTCTACTACTGGGCCGCGGAGGTCGAGGATCACGCGCTCGCGAACTCGACCTTCGCCTCGAACGACGAGATCCGAGAGCTCGAGTGGGTCGGCCTCGCGCGGGCCCGCAAGATCCTGAGCTACGACCACGACATCGACATCGTGGAGCGCTTCGCCGAGCTCTGGGAGCGGGGCCGCGCGCGCACCTTCGCGATCATCGCGCTCCGGCACGGCAAGGCCGCCCCGCACGGCGAGTGGTCGGGGCCCGACCACACCCGACCGCTCGTCGATCGCGGGCGCACGCAGGCGGCGAGCGTCGCCCCGGGCATCGCCGCGTACCGGCCGAGGAAGCTCATGTCCTCGACGGCCGTCCGCTGCGTGTCGACGATCGAGCCGGCCGCGCGCCTCACCGGCCTCCCCGTGAAGCAGACCGACGCCATCAGCCAGGACGCCTACGAGCAGGGCGAGTCCGGCGTCGACCGCATCGTCGCGAAGCGCCTCCGCAAGGCCGAGACGGCCGTGCTGTGCAGTCACGGCCCTGTGCTGCCCGAGATCCTCGCCGCCGTGGGCCGCGGCACCGGGACGCACGACGACGGCTCGCTCTGGCGCGCCTCCATGCTCTCCGTCGGCGAGTACGCCGTCGTCCACATCAGCGCCGACCACCCCGAGTCCGGGATCGTCGCGGTCGAGGTCCACGGCCCCTCCTGCTGAGCGCGTAGGGCGACGCCCCCAGCGTTCCGGGCTCGTTCACCTCCCGTTCACCATCGGCCCTGAATGTGGTCACGCATCGTTCGTAGCTTGCTTCGCGGGCCCGAACCCGTGGGCCCGACACATTCCACGAACACTCCCTCGGAGGGAATCACAGTGAAGATCTCGCGTTTCGGTGCCGTCGGCGCCATCGCACTCGTCGGCACGCTCGCGCTCGCCTCGTGCGCGGCCAACGAGCCCGGCGCCTCGGAGGAGACCGGCGGTTCGGACCTCACCGGCACGCTCGTCGGCGCCGGCGCCTCCTCGCAGCAGTCGGCCCAGGAGGCGTGGATCGCCGCGTTCCAGGGCGACAACCCCGACGTCACCATCGAGTACGACCCGGCCGGCTCCGGCACGGGCCGCGACACCTTCATCGCGGGCGCCTCCGCCTTCGCGGGCTCCGACCGCGCCTTCAAGGACGAGGAGATCGCCGCCGGCGAGTTCGGCTCCTGCGTCGTCGAGTCGGGCATCGTCGAGATCCCCGCCTACATCTCGCCCATCGCGGTCGCCTTCAACCTCGAGGGCGTCGAGTCGCTGAACCTCGACGCGGCCACCATCGCCGGCATCTTCGCCGGCGACATCACGAACTGGTCGGACGACGCGATCGCCTCGCAGAACGACGGCGTCGAGCTCCCCGACCTCGACATCACCGCGGTCCACCGCGCGGACGACTCGGGCACCACCGAGAACTTCACCGAGTACCTGGGCCAGGCCGCGCCCGAGGTGTGGACGGACGAGGCCGACGGCGTCTGGCCGCTCGAGGGCGGCGAGGCCGCGTCGCAGACCTCCGGCGTCGTCGACGCCGTGACCGGCGGCACCGGCACCATCGGCTACATGGACGCCTCGCGCGTCGGCGACCTCGGCACCGTCTCGGTCCAGGTCGGCGAGGAGTACGTCGCGTACTCCGCCGAGGCCGCGGCCGCGATCGTCGACGCCTCGCCCCTCGTCGAGGGCCGTGGCGAGGGCGACCTCGCGATCGAGCTCGACCGCACCTCGACCGAGGCCGGCGTCTACCCGATCGTCCTCGTCTCGTACCTCATCGGCTGCGCCGAGTACGGCGACAAGGCCCCCGAGGGCGCCGCCGAGCTCACCAAGGCGTACTTCGAGTACATCGTGAGCCCGGAGGGCCAGCAGGCCGCCGCCGAGGCCGCGGGCTCCGCCCCGATCTCCGACACGCTGCAGGCCGACGCCGAGGCCGCGATCGCGCTGATCAAGTAGTCCCATGAGCTGCCCGGTCCCGGCAGGCGCCTTGTGCGCCGGCGCCGGGGCCGGGCAGACTCGGGTCCGGACCCGGACCGCCCCGCACGACCTCACCCGAACCCCCAGCGAGAGGCACCAGCCACGATGAGCAGCACGGCGGCTCCCGGCCAGATCACGGCCGTCAAGCGCCTCGGCGACCGGATCTTCTCCGGCAGCGCCCTCACCGCCGGATCGCTCATCCTCGCGG
The DNA here is from genome assembly GCF_027912415.1 of Homoserinibacter sp. YIM 151385. Taxonomy (NCBI): domain Bacteria; kingdom Bacillati; phylum Actinomycetota; class Actinomycetes; order Micrococcales; family Microbacteriaceae; genus Homoserinibacter; species Homoserinibacter sp. YIM 151385. Next base: position 1,435,997 of record NZ_CP115175.1, read on the forward strand.
TCCTCGCCGCGGTGAGCGGCTTCCTCCTCCTCCAGAGCGTCCCCGCCTTCACGACGCCGACCGACGAGCTCTCGATCCTCCGCGGCATCGACTTCGGCGCCTACGTCCTGCCCCTGATCTTCGGCACGCTGTGGTCGGCCGCGCTCGCGCTGATCATGGCCGTGCCGCTCGCGATCGGCATCGCGCTCTTCATCTCGCACTACGCGCCGCGCCGGCTCGCGCAGGGCCTCGGCTACATCATCGACCTCCTCGCGGCGGTCCCCTCGGTCGTCTTCGGCCTCTGGGGCGCGAACGTCCTCGCGCCGATCGTCCGCCCCTTCTACGTCTCGCTCTCCGAGACCCTCGGCTGGCTGCCGCTCTTCGCGCCGCCCGTCTCGGGCACCGGCCGCACCATCCTCACCGCCGCCATCGTGCTCGCGGTGATGGTGCTCCCGGTCATCACCGCCATCTGCCGCGAGGTCTTCATCCAGACCCCCGTCCTCCACGAGGAGGCGGCCCTCGCGCTCGGTGCGACCCGCTGGGAGATGGTCCGGATGACGGTCTTCCCGTTCGCCCGCGCCGGCATCGTCTCCGGCGCCATGCTCGGCCTCGGCCGCGCGCTCGGCGAGACGATGGCGGTCGCGATGGTGCTCTCGTCCTCGAGCATCATCACCGTCAACCTCATCAGCTCGACCAACTCGCCGACCATCGCGGCGAACATCGCGCTGAGCTTCCCCGAGGCCTACGGCGCGAACGTCAACGTGCTCATCGCGACCGGCCTCATCCTCTTCGCGATCACCCTGGTCGTGAACACCATCGCGCGGCTCATCGTGAACCGCCGCAAGGACTTCTCGGGAGCCAACTGATGAGCGCGGCAACCCAGGCGCCCTCGAGCGCCATCACGAACACCTACGCCTCCGGCCGGCTCGCCGCCCCGACGCCGTGGGTCATGCTCGCCGGCGCGATGGCCGTCTCGGCGGTCGTCTTCGGCCTCACGCTCGCGGCGCAGGGCGACGGCGACTTCAACATCGCCGGCACCGTCGTCGTGGGCCTGCTGATCTACATGGTCGCGATCTACGTCGCCTCGCGCCTCGTCGAGGGCGGCCGCCGCGCGCTCGACCGGCTCATCACGACGATCGTCGTCTCGGCCTTCGTCGTCGCGCTGCTGCCGCTGATCTCCCTCATCTTCACGGTGGTCTCGAACGGCCTCGACCGCTTCGACCTCGAGTTCTTCACCTACTCGATGCGCAACGTCGTGGGCGCCGGCGGCGGCGCGATCCACGCGATCTGGGGCACCGTCCTCATCACCCTCGCGGCGGCCGTCATCTCGATCCCGGTCGGCCTCCTCACCTCCATCTACCTCGTCGAGTACGGCCGCGGTCCGCTCGCCCGGGCGATCACCTTCTTCGTCGACGTCATGACCGGCATCCCCTCGATCGTCGCGGGGCTCTTCGCCTACACGCTCTTCACGATCTTCTTCGGGCCAGGCGTGCGGATGGGGATCGCGGGCTCGATCGCGCTCGCCGTGCTCATGATCCCGGTCGTGGTGCGCTCGAGCGAGGAGATGCTGCGCCTCGTCCCGAACGAGCTCCGCGAGGCGTCCTACGCGCTCGGCGTGCCGAAGTACCTGACGATCCTCAAGGTCGTGCTCCCCACCTCGATCGCCGGCATCACGACGGGCGTCATGCTCGCCGTCTCCCGCGTCATCGGCGAGACCGCGCCGCTGCTCGTCGCGGCCGGCTTCACGGCGAACCTCAACACCGACCTGCTCGACGGGCGCATGCAGTCCCTGCCGCTGTTCGTCTACAACTCCTACGTGAGCCAGGGCACCGACCCGACCGCCTCCATCGACCGCGCGTGGGCGGGCGCGCTCACCCTCATCCTCATCGTGATGCTGCTCAACCTCGTGGCGCGCATCATCGCGAAGGCCTTCTCGCCCAAGCTCGGCCGATAGCCGCAGAACCCGGAGAATCAGATGTCCAAGCGCATCGAGGTCAACGACCTCAACGTGTACTACAGCAGCTTCCTCGCGGTCGAGGGGGTCTCCCTCACGATCGAGCCGCGCACCGTCACGGCCTTCATCGGCCCCTCCGGCTGCGGCAAGTCGACCTTCCTCCGTACGCTCAACCGCATGCACGAGGTCATCCCCGGCGCCCGCGTCGAGGGCGAGGTCCTCATCGACGGCTCGAACCTCTACGGCCAGGGCGTCGACCCGGTGCTCGTGCGCCGCCAGGTGGGCATGGTGTTCCAGCGCCCCAACCCGTTCCCCACGATGTCGATCCGCGACAACGTGCTCGCGGGCGTGAAGCTCAACAACCGCCGCATCTCGAAGGGCGACGCCGACGACCTCGTCGAGCGGTCGCTCCAGGGGGCGAACCTCTGGAACGAGGTCAAGGACCGCCTCGACCGCCCGGGCTCCGGCCTCTCGGGCGGCCAGCAGCAGCGTCTGTGCATCGCGCGCGCCATCGCGGTCTCCCCCGACGTCGTCCTCATGGACGAGCCCTGCTCGGCCCTCGACCCCATCTCGACGCTCGCGATCGAGGACCTCATCGAGGAGCTCAAGACCCAGTACACGATCGTCATCGTGACCCACAACATGCAGCAGGCCTCGCGCGTCTCCGACAAGACGGCCTTCTTCAACATCGCGGGCACCGGCAAGCCGGGCAAGCTCATCGAGTACGACGACACCACCACGATGTTCTCGAACCCGAGCGTGCAGGCCACCGAGGACTACGTCTCCGGCAAGTTCGGGTGATCCGAGCCGTCCCGCTCGTCAGGGGCGGGCGCCGGGCAGCGAGCGGATGCGGCCGGCGGCCTCCGCGATGACCTCCGGCCGCTTGCAGATCGCGAAGCGCAGCAGGCCCGCGTGCTCGGCCGCCGACTCGCGGCGCACGAAGGCGTCGAGCGGGATCGCGACCACGCCGGCCTCCTCGACGAGGCGACGGGCCGCGGCGCGCGCGTCCGGCATCCCCGCCTCGCGCCCGTCGGCGACGAGGAAGTAGGTGCCTGCCGGCCGGTTGACCGCGAAGCCGGCGGCCTCGAGCGCCCCCGTCAGGACGGCGCGGTTGCCGTCGAGCTGGCGGCGCAGCGGCGGGATCCAGGTGTCGAGCATCCCCAGCCCGAGCGCCACCGCCGGCTGGAACGGGGCACCGCCCACATAGCTCAGATACTGCTTGACGGCGAGGACGGCGTCCACGAGCTCGGGTGGGGCCGTCAGCCAGCCGATCTTCCAGCCGGTGACGCTGAGCGTCTTCGCGGCGCTCGAGATGGTGATGGTGCGCTCCCACGCGCCCGGCAGGCTCGCGACCGGGGTGTGCGGGGCGCCGAACACGAGGTGCTCGTAGACCTCGTCGCTCACGATCGTCGCGCCGTGGCGCTCGGCGAGCTCGACGATCAGCGCGAGCGTCCCGCGGTCGAGCACGGCGCCCGTCGGGTTGTGCGGCGAGTTGAGGAGGATCACGCGGGTGCGCGGGCCGATCGCCCGGCGGAGGTCGTCGTGGTCGGGCCGGAAGTCGGGGAAGCGCGTCGGCACGGGTACGTGCACGCCGCCCGCGAGGCCGATGATCGCCGCGTAGGCGTCGTAGTAGGGCTCGATCGTGACGACCTCGTCACCGCGGTCGACGAACGCCAGGAGGGATGCCGCGATCGCCTCCGTCGCGCCGACCGTCACGAGCGTCTCGCGCTCCGGGTCGACGGGGATGCCGTAGCGCTCGCGCTGATGGGTCGCGATGGCCTCGCGCAGCGGTGCGACGCCGCGGGCGGGCGGGTACTGGTTGGCGCCGTCGCGGATGGCGCGCCGCGCGGCCTCCAGCACCGCGGCGGGGCCGTCCTCGTCGGGGAAGCCCTGCCCGAGGTTGATCGCGCCGCGCTCGGCCGCGAGCGCCGACATGACGCCGAAGACGGTCGCGGCGGGCCGGCCCTGCTCGTCGAGGAGGCCGGCGGCGTCGGCGGCGCGCTGCCAGGGTGCGGGAGAGCTCACCCCCCCGACCCTACTCATCGCACGAGACATGTCTGCGGCGCGCGGGACGGTCGAGTATCGCCGTCCGCGGCGCCGCAGACATGTCTCTTGCGAGAGGGAGGGACCGTGGGTCAGGCGGTGGCGACCGCGACGACGAGGTCGTCGCTCGGGGTCGTCGCGCCCGGGGCGTCCTCGACCGTGATGCCGATCGTGTCGCCCGCATCCATCCGGCCGTCGAGGACGACGCGCTGGATGCCGTCCGCCGGCATCGAGAAGGTCCCGGCCGGCGTGGCGCCCTGCTCGTCGATGTACCAGAGCTCGTAGAGCTGCGCCTCGCTGAGCTGGCCGAGGCCCTCGACCTCGACCGCCGAGCGGCCGAGCTCACCCGACCACACCGTGGTGACGGTGCCGCCGCGCTCGATCTCGGTCGTCGTCTCCTGCGCGTCGGGCGCCTGGCGGATCTGCTCCACCTGCGCCGTGAGCTGCTGCTCCGCGCTCTGTCCGGAGAGGAGGTTCACCGTGATGCCGCCGCCCGCGATGAGCGCCGCGGCCGCGGCGACCGCGGCGAGAGCGCCGACCGGGCGCTGGAACCAGCGGGCCCTCGCGCGGGTCTCGGCCCGCGATGGGGCCGGCGCCGCCGCGACGAGCTCGGGCGCGGACTCGGGCGCCGCGACCGGGGCGGCGGGCTCGACGACCGCATCCTGCGCGGGAAGCTGCGGGACCGCATCCAG